>CAWEJL010000015.1:0-66001 GCA_963809385.1 uncultured Chloroflexia bacterium
GGGGGAGTCTGACGCTACGCGCGGAGGCGACCGCGGCGCAGGCGCTCGACCTGGACGAGCAGCAGCGCGAGGTCGGCGGGCGTGACGCCAGGGATGCGCGACGCCTGGCCGATGGTCAGCGGGCGGACGCGCTCCAGTTGCTGGCGGGCCTCAACACGCAGGCCGCGCAGCGTCTGATAGTCCAGCGCGTCGGGGATGCGGTTGGCTTCGAGACGTGCGGCACGGCTGGCGGCCTGCTCCTCCTTCGCCACGTACCCCGCGTACTTGGCGCGCAGCTCCACCTCAATAATGGTGTCGGCGTCCAGCGCGGGCAGGTCGACGTGCAGCGTGGCCACCTGTTCGTAGCGGCTCTCCGGGCGGCGTAGCAACTCGACGCCGCTCATCTGGCGGGTGACTGGCTCCATCCCGGCGGCGCTGGCGCGCTCGGCGGTGGCGCGGGATGGGGTAATGGAGATGCGCGCCAGGGTGGCTGACGCCTCCTCCGCCAGCGCGCGGCGGCGCTCGACCGCCTCGTAGCGCGCATCCGAGATCAGGCCCAGGCGGTGGGCGTGGTGGGCGAGGCGCAGGTCGGCGTTGTCCTGGCGCAGTAGCAGGCGGCGCTCGGCGCGCGAGGTGTGCAGGCGGTATGGCTCGGTCGGCGGCTGGGTCACGAGATCGTCAATCAGCACGCCGATGTAGGCCTCGTCGCGGCGCAGAATCAGCGGCTCATCGCCCGTAACACTCAGCGCGGCGTTGATGCCCGCCATGATCCCCTGCGCGGCGGCCTCCTCATAGCCCGACGTGCCGTTGATCTGGCCCGCGAGGAAGAGACCGCGCGCGGCGCGCGTCTCCAGCGCCAGGCTTAACTGATCAGAGGGAACGTAGTCATATTCAACGGCATAGCCCCAGCGCATGACCTCGACGCGCTCCATGCCGGGGATCGCACGCAGCATCGCCAGTTGCACATCCTCGGGCAGGCTGGTGTTCATCCCCTGGACGTAGACCTCGCTGGTGCGCCAGCCCTCCGGCTCCAGGAAAACCTGATGCCGCTCCTTGTCAGCAAAGCGCACGACCTTGTCCTCGATGGAGGGGCAGTACCGGGGCCCGGTCCCCTCGATGACTCCGTTGTAGAGCGGCGAGCGGTCGAGGTTGGCGCGGATGACTTCGTGCGTGCGCTCAGTAGTGTGGACAAGGTAGCAGGGAAGCTGCGCGCGCCAGCCCGTCTCGGCCTCCGGCGGGATGGGATAGACCGGGCTAGGGCGACCAGACGGCAGCGCCAGACCGTCGTGGGCGTCGCGGTCGCGGGCGAAATCGTGCGAGAAGTAGAGCGGCGTCGGGCTACCCGGCTGCGGGGTGGTCTTGGAGAAGTCAATCGTACGGGCGTCCACGCGCGGCGGTGTGCCCGTCTTGAAGCGGCGCACGGTCAGGCCGAGCCGCAGGAGCGCCTCCGAGATGCCCAGGGCGGGGCCTTCGCCCGCGCGCCCGCCAGGGCGGGTCTGCGAGCCGGTCACCAGCCGCCCGTTGATAAACGTACCGGTGGTCAGGATGACGGCGGCGGCCTCGTAGCGCGCGGTGGTGGTAATGACGCCAGTGACGCGCGGGCGGCCATCGCCAGCGTCGCGGGTGGAGAGCAGGTCGGTGACGGTCGCCTGGCGTAGCGTCAGGTTGGGCTGGCGCTCCAGCGCGTCCTTCATCGAGAGGCGGTAGGCCTGCTTGTCGCACTGCGCGCGCAGCGCCTGCACGGCGGGGCCTTTGCCAGTGTTGAGCATGCGAATCTGGATAAACGAGCGGTCGGTGTTGCGCGCCATCTCGCCGCCGAGCGCGTCAATCTCGCGCACGAGATGCCCTTTCGCTGGCCCGCCGATCGAGGGGTTGCAGGGCATCAGCGCGACGCTATCCAGGTTCATGGTCAGCAGCAGTGTGCGGCGGCCCATGCGCGCCGACGCCAGCGCCGCCTCACAGCCCGCATGCCCAGCGCCAACGACGATCACATCATAGCGCTGGTCGAGGCCGTTCGAGGGGTCTATAGGGTCATTCTCGTGTTCTGCGGTCATGTATCCGTTCCTGCGCGCTGCTCTACTCGCCGGCGCACCCACGCGCCGCGCCGCCCCTCAGTATGCAGCCGCGCGGGAGGTGGCGTCAACGCTCCCACTGCCAAGCCACCCAGCGCGTCGCATCGGCCCGCGCGCCTGCGGAGGCAAATCCATGGAACTATAAAATCCTCAGGCGCTCAAGGTATCGTAGACAAAGAGCTTGGGCGGCAATCCCAAGTAATCGCCACCCTCTGGAACGCACAGCGCGAAGATCAGGTATTGGCCGTTCGCCGTCCAGGTGGCTCCGCAGGTGTCGGCACTCTCGAATGTCTCAGGAGGAAACACGAGCTTGCCGATCACCTGCGTTGTGCCGGTGGCGACGTCATACTCGCTGACCAGTCCGGAAGGGGCGAAATCGGTTAGGGACTCTGGATATCCTGATCGCCAGATGCTCTGATCGAGCTTATCTGGCAGCGGCACGCATGCGAGGGTCGGATATACGGGGGCCTGGTCAAAGGCGGGTAGCGGCGAAATCAGCTTCCAGAGCGGCACAAGACAGGGGCGCCCAGCTCCGCCGATCGTCACTGCTATCCATCTCGCATCTGGCGACCAGTGTAGCGTGCCCATCTCTGTTACGTTGGAGAATCGGACTGCAAGATGCGCCCGATCATGTTGCGAAGAGACGGCAAGGATGTCGAGTGACGCGGAGGGCGCGCCGGACCGGCTGATGCGCCCGATCGCAAGATAGCGCCCTGTTGGGTCCCACGACAGGCTGCTGTAGGCGTATTGCGGATCGATAGGAAAAATGAGATGCTCTTCCAGGGGTTTGGTAGCCGGATGAGCTTGCCGGCAGGCGAAAGGTGGCCACCCCTTGGATCGTCTCGACAAGCGCCCCACCGCCCATCCAGAGTAATTGAAAGGAAGATCTTCACAGGGGATGGGCAGAGGAAGTACATGAGGATTACTGCCATCAAGCCGAATATCGTAATAGTGTGATGCCCCATAGCCCAGCGCAACCACCATCCGAGCCTGAGCCGCTGACGCTCGCAGCGGCGCCTCGCCCGATGGCTGGCTCGCTGGTTGGAAGGATAGCGGCGTGTAGGTTTCCAGAGCCCTGAGATCACGGAATACCCCTTCAGGAGATTTTCCAGACCGGGTACCTTCGACACACCCCGCCCATGTGGCTCTGGGATAGTGGACGGTAAAGGACGTCGTGCTCCCACACCCAGCGAGCAGCAACGCGACGCACAGGCAGGGCAAGAGCAGGTAGAACAGCCTTGCGAGCGTTGGAGATCGATCCATGGCGCGCCTCCAATGCGGTAAAACAGGGCGCTCACTTCAGGAGATACGTCAAATGGTTGATACGCTCTCACGAATAGTGGGGAGAATCGTGTCTGCGTGTTGATATGAACGCCGCCCCGCTGCCACGCCACCCTACTCTCGCGTTCTACAATCGCGAAAGGCTAGCCTGATCGCCGCGCGTGGGCGCTGGCGGCAGAAGGAGGCGCAACACATGAGCGCGAGCCGGGCGCGTCACAACCACGCCGAACGCTAGGTAAAGAAAAGTGGCTCCGCAAGGTTGGCTGGAGTTGGTGATACAGTGGAGGCAGCCTCGCCTTCTCCTTCGATCAGCCGGAGCTTTTCTTCCGCGATCGTCACCCACACCGCGCTGTCGGGCAGCGACTCGCGGACGGCGCTGATAACCAGCTCAAGCCCCGAATTGGAGCGGAACCGCGCGCGCCACCGGCCCGCGCTGAATGAGGCATGGACAATGCATCCCTCCAGCAGGTTCTCGCCCTCCGTTAGGGGTGCGTCATGCAGCGTGACATCCTCAGGGCGGCAGAAGAGCGCAGCCTGCTCGCCCGTGGGCTGAGACTGCTCGCCTGGCGCCATCCCCCGCAGCATCGTGTCACCCGCGCGCAGTACGCAGCGAGCGCTGTCGCGCTCGACGATGACTCCGGTGAAGATGTTCGCGGGCCCCATGAAGCGCGCCACGAACGCGCCACGAGGCCGCCAGTAGAGCTCCGCCGGAGCGCCGAGTTGCTGGATGTCGCCATCACGCAGAAGCATCACGCGATCGGACATTACCATCGCCTCGTCCTGATCGTGGGTAACGTTGATGACTGTCATCCCGGCCTGCCGCACGATACGCGCGATCTCCTCACGCATCGCCTCGCGGAGTCCCGTGTCGAGGCTGGCCAGCGGCTCATCCAGCAACAGGAGGTGCGGCTCTCGCGCCAGGGCGCGCGCCAGGGCGACGCGCTGCTGCTGCCCGCCGGAGATTTGATTGGGGTAGCGGCGCTCGTACCCGCCCAGCGCGACCAGTTCCAGCAATTCCGCGACACGCCGGACAATGACGTCTCGCGGCGCGCCGCGCAGGCGCAGCGGGAAGGCGATGTTCTCCGCGACCGTCATGTGCGGCCATAGCGCGTAATCCTGGAAAACCATGCCGATTTGCCGCCGCTCAGCGGGCGTGTAGCCGCGCGGGCCAAATACCTCATCGCCAGCGATGTGGATCGAGCCGCCGTCAGGGCGCGTCAGTCCGGCGATCAGGCGCAGCGCGGTGGTCTTGCCGCTGCCTGATGGGCCAAGCAGCGAGAGGAACTCGCCCCGGCGCATGTCAAAGCTCAGGTCGCCGATCACCGTGTGGTCGCCGAACCGCTTGCGGAGGTTTCGCACCGTGACATACGCCTCGTATGAGGGCGCCTCGCTGACGCTGGTCATGGCTATCGTCTCTGCCTGTGTCACTGGGACTCCTCTCGCGCGGTCTGGACGGCCTGGGATACACGACCCCACGCTCCCCATATCCAGGGAATGAGATAGACCGCGCCGATCGCGGCGGCTACCAGGGAAACATTGAGCATAGCGACCGCCATGCCTTGTTCGATACGGAAATTTCCGAAGTATGACTCGATGCGGACAGGCATCGTGGGATGGCCCGGTGGATAGAGCAGCTCTGACGCGGATAGCTCAAACATCGCGCCCGTGAACACCAAAATCCAGATCGAGGTAAGGCTCGACCGTAGCAACGGCGCGATGATCCCGCGCAACGTCCGCCCCAGGCCCGCGCCGTGAGCGCGCCCCGCGTCGAGCAGCGAGTCGCTGACTTGCTGTAGCGCCCCGCCGCTCAGTCGAATCGCGTAGGGAAGCGCGCCACCAACGTACGCCGCCAGCAGAATCCACACCGTGCCGTAGAAGCGGATCTGCCCTGGTCCGCCGATGCCGATGTTCCAGAGATACGGTGAATTCCAGGCGAAGATGTAGCCGCACGCCAGGATGATACCCGGGACAGAAATGGTGACGAGTGTTATGAAGCTGAGCGCGCGTCGACCAGGGATGTGCGAGCGGGTGATGAGGTAGGAGATTGGCAAGCCCAGCGTCATCACGATGGTCGCCGCCGCTAGCGAGAGCCACAGCGAGAGCATGAGCGAGGTCCGGTCGTCGGAGCCGCTGGCCACCGCGAGCTGGTAATTCACCAGGGTCAGATTCGCTCTCGTGACGCCATTGCCAAACGCATGCTGGAATGACAGCAAAACACATTCACCCAGCGGGATAAGAAGCGCCAGAACCATGATGGCGCAGGTGAAGGCCAGCGCGGCCCAGCGCCAGGGGCCAAGGTCCAGACGATGTGGCGCGTGTGTTCGCCCGCTGATGATCTGATATGAGCGCTGGCGGGATAATTGGCCCTGCCCAATGAGCGCGAGCGCGATGGCCGCGAAGAGCAGCAGCGACAGGGCCGCCGCCTGTGGGAAATCAACCGGAAAGGTGTTGATCGCTTCATAGATTTGATAGGTAACAAGGGTAACCTGCGCGTTCTGCGCGATGGTCGCCGCCGTGCCAAAATCAGAGAGCGCCTCAGCGAAGACGATCAGCGCGCCGGACGCGATCGCTGGCAGCAACAACGGGATGTTGATGCGTAGCCAGCACTGCCAGGGCGGCGCGCCTCCCATGCGCGCGGCATCTTCGTATTCAGAGCCAAGCCAGGTGAGACCGGCGGAAACAGCGAAGTAAACGAACGGGAAAGACTTGAGCGAGAGCAAGAGAATCACGCCGAGCGGCGAGAAAAACGTTTTGATGACGCTGTCAGGCAGGTGGATAAACTGATCGAGCGTCCCACCACGAGTCATGAAGATGGACCATGCTTCACCCAGCAGGAATGAGGGGGTGAAGAACACGATCCAGATCAGCGGCTCTATCAAACGGCGGCCTGGCATCGTCGTGCGCTGGACGAAAATGGCGAGCGTAATACCCAGCGCTGACGCGAGGAGCATGGTTGCCAGGGCGATGCTGGTCGAAGCGGTGATCGCCTTGTAACTGGCTTTATGCGCGAATACCTGCTGGAACGCGATGAGGCTGGGGGTAAGGCTTGGATTGAGCGCGAAGAGCTGCGGCAGCACACTTTGAATGATGATCGCCCCAAGCGGATAGATCACCAGCAGCAGGAGCAGCGCCACAGGCAGACCAGTGACGAGGCTACCAGCAAGCGGACGCAACAAGCCCGCGAGTGGCCCGCGGATAGTCGACCATGCGCGAAGAGGTGAGACGGCGCTACCCGTCTCACCCGCGCTGGTTTCGACAAATCCCGCGCCTAGGCGGCGACGATATTGTCGTGGAACCATTGCTTGTACTCATCCTCGACGCTGGCCCACTTCTGGACATCGAGCGAAATAAAGTTGATGCCGGTTGTCTGCCGCTGGACGACAGGGGTTACACCGTTGATGAGCTCAACGAAGTAGGTATCACCGTCCGTCGGGTCGTGGTGCGTCATCACTGACTGCCCAGCGCTGGAGATGATCCAGTTCACGAACGCTTCGGCGCAAGCCTTGTGCTGTGAATTCTGGCTAACGGCAATTTCGCTGGGCAGCGCGGCCACGCCATCGGATGGGTAGATAATGCCTAGGTTGGTCGCGCCGCCGGCGATTGCGCCGTAGTACGCGCTATCCTGGACGATGCCGAAGATCTTGGCGCCGGTCTTCACGCTGGTCAGTGTCGGATCGTTGGTCTGGAAGATCGTGTCGCCGTTGGCCTTCAGCTGTGTGAAGAATTGCTTGCCCTGGTCTTCTCCGCCCAGAACCTGCGACACCCCGGCGATAAAGGGGAAGGCGGGCCCAGAGAAGGCGGGATCATTTTCCGCCGTCATGCCCTTGTATTCGGGCTTGAGCAGGTCTTGCCAGGTCTGCGGCAGAGTGGCGGGAGCCTTCGTCTTGTTGTAGACAATCGCGCCGGCGGCGGTCACACCTGTGGGGTAGTAGGCGTCGTCTGACGGAACCAGGCCCGTTCCCTGGCTGTTGTAGTTCCTGGCGCTCGCTGTCTTCCACTTCAGCAGGAACCCCTTGTTGTCGAGGTCCTGCATCGTGACGTTGCCATCGAACCACACGACATCCCACTGCGGGTTCGCGCCTTCCGCCGCGATTTTGGCGAGAAGGTTGCCGGTGCTATCATCCACGAGATTGGTGGTGATACCCGTCTGCTGCTGGAAGGCCTTCGCAGCGTCTGAATCGTAGCCCTGGGCAGAGTAGAGGGTCAGGCCCGTGGACTTGTCACACTGACTTGCGGGAAGCTGCGCGGCGGGGCCGCTGGTGGTCGCCGTCGCGCTAGTGGTCGCCACGCCGCACGCGGACAAGAGCAGGGTGAGGGACAGCAGACCGCCGACCGCTGTTCGGCGCATCTGGTGAACGCGCATCGTATGTGCTCCTCATTAATCGAGACAGACCCAGGAGATAGCGCATGGGAGATTCCGACCCTTGCGCCCTTAGGTCGCTACGCGATTATTCTTACCGCGCGCGTGTTAATTCCGGATTATGTAGAAGTTAAATCTTTCTGTCTGGCTGGTCTCCGCCGTCCAGGAACAGCCAGAGGCCGCGCGTGCTACAATCTCGAAAGGCTAGCCTGATCGCCGCGCGTGGGCGCTGGCGGCATGCGGGCGGCGCATCACCTGGGCGTAAGGAGCGGCGTGATATGGCGCGGGGAGACCAGCAGGGGCGGCGTGGACACGCGCCCGGCGGCGAGCTTTCGGAGGAGCGACGCGAGCAGGTGGCGGCGTTGCTGAGCGGAACAGAGGCGCTGGCGCTGGCGCTGCGGGCGGCGGACGCGGATCGCGAGGCGCTGGTAGTGGCGCTCCAGCCCGTCACTAGCGCCGAAGAGACGGTAGCCGCCGCCTACACCGCCGCCCTAGGCGGCGCGCGTGGGACGGGCGCGCAGGCCGCCGCTGACGTCGCTACGGCAATCAGCGAGCTAGATACGCGCCACGAAGTCGCGCGTGAGGCGCGACGGGCGCGGGTGCGTCTGCGCTCCGCTGGCGTGGCGCACACGATCACCATCCCAACCGCGCAGCCCATCACACCGGCGCATGCTGTCATGCCCGCGCCAATTCCGCTGGCGCAGCGCGCGCCAAAGTTCATCGAGGCGCACGTCACGCGTAGCCGCGAGGCTGGCGAGTTGACCCTGGTCGTCATCTGGCAAGAGGGCGCCGACGCCGATACGCAGCGCGGGTATATGTTTCTGCTCGACTTCTGGCGCGAGGGCGTCAAAGACTTCGAGATCACGGATACCATGTCGCGCGCGCAGATCCAGCGTCAGCTTATCGCCGGAATGACGCAACGCGAAGGGCCAGGCGTGGTCAAGATCGGCTGGGCGCAGGCGCGCGGGCTGGTCTTGCAGGCGCTGGAGATCAACGCCTGGCGCAAGGTCGAGCCGGCGGCGGAACTGACGCGCTACCGCGCGCATGTGGACGAGCGGCTGCTGGCCGAGCCAGAGGGCGCGGCGCGGCGCGACGAGATCGCCGCCGAGCAAGCCCGCCTGGAGCGCGAGGGCGACCGCCCGCTTTGCGACATCAACATGGAGGCTGAGGAGGCGCTGGCTAACTGGCTGGGCTCCTGGAGTCTGGGTGACTACGGGCTGGCCTACGACTTTCTCGGCGCGGAGCATCCCGCACGTCGCGGAGTGAGCCGCGCGGAGTTCGCGGCGCTGCGCCGGCAATGGGTGGACGAGGCGCAACCCGCAGCGCTGCGACTATCGATGATTCGCGAGCAGGAGCAGCGCGCAAGCGTGCTGTGGACGCCGGGCGCCTCGCCGGGACGGCTGGGAACTGGCGGGCGCGATCTCGAAGCGTTCTGGTCGCTGACGATGCGTGAGAGCCCGATTGGCGGTCAACTGCCAGAGCTGCCGATGGGCACGCTGGTCAGCAAGTCTACAGGCCGCCACTGGTTCTGGACTGGTCACACCCTGCGGCGCGATCCCGCCACGAACCTGTGGCTGGTAGCCGCAAGTCGCGATGAAGGCGCGCAGGCGCAGGGCCTGCCGGTAGACGAGCTGACGAAGCGCGTCAAAGAGCAACGCGAGAAGGCCGAGCGCATAGCGACTGAGGCCCAGCGCCAGCCAGAGGGGCCAGCGACTTCCGAGGCGCTGCGCTCCGTGACCGGTGATCTGACCTCGGCGCTGCACTATGGCGACGCGCTGATGGCGCGCCTGCCCCTGGATGAGGGTATCTGCCGCGACGCGATCAACGACGCGCGCGCACTCAGCTCACACGAGCGCGCCGCCGCCCTGCTGGAGCGGATGGTGGGGCGGTTCGAGGATGATGTGGAAGTGCGCTTCGAACTGGGCGTGGAGCAGTACCTCGTCGGTGAGCAATACGCGCAGCAAGAGATGCTGGAGCCGGCTAGCGCCTGGCTGGGCCGCGCCACCGCCACGATGACCGACGTGGCGACGGTGGCCCCGACCGCGCGGCACTTGCAAGGACTCGGCGAACTGCTCTCACGCCAGGGCCACTTCACCCAGGCGGCGGAACGGCTGCGGCAGGCGATCGCCGTCGAGCCGGGCAACGCGACGCTCTATCTCGATCTCTCCGAGACGCTGATGGGCCAGGTGAGCGACGAGAACCTGGACGCACCAGAAAAGCTGGATGAGGCGGGGCGGCAAGCTGCGATGCAAGGCGCGCTCGACGCGCTGCGCGCGGCGGCGAAGATTGACGCCACGTTGCCACGGCTCTTCACGCGCATCGGCGCTGTGCAGGAGGCGCTCCACCAGCACGAAGACGCGATCATCAGCATGGAAGAGGCGATCAACCGCGACCGTGACGATGATGTGGCGCAGTACACCCTCGGCACGCTCTATATGGCGCGCAATGAACCGGAGCGGGCGCTGCGCTATCTGGAGATGGCGTCGCAGATGGAGCCCGCTTCGCTCCAGTATCGCGTGGCGGTCGCCGCATGCTACGTCGCACTGGAGCGGGTGCGCGAAGCCACGCGCGAGCTGGATGTGCTGGACAAAGTCGCGCCCGGCCTCCCGCAAACGAGCGAGCTGCGCGCGCGTCTGGCGCGCATCACGAAGAAGAAGTAGACGCGCGTAGGCGCTTTCAAGGAGACACAACTGGTGGGGACACTAGGCTACGCGGCGATGTTCGAGCAGTTCCACCCGACGGACCTGCTGCGCTGGTCGCGCCAGGCGGAGGACGCGGGCTTCGGCTCGATCATGGCCTCGGACCACTTCCATCCGTGGACGCCGTCGCAGGGGCAATCGGGCTTCGTCTGGGCGTGGATGGGCGCGCTGGGCGCCAGCACACGCAATGTGCGCTTCGGGCCGGGCGTCACCGCGCCGGGCTTCCGCTACCACCCCGCGATTCTGGCGCAAGCCTCGGCGACACTTGCCGCCATGTTTCCAGGCCGCTTCTGGCTGGGCATTGGCTCCGGCGAGGCGCTGAACGAACATGTCGTCGGCAAATACTGGCCAGAGGCGCCCACACGGCTGGCGCTGCTGGGCGAGTCGGTGGAGGTCATCCGCCAGCTCTTCAGTGGCAAGGTAGTCAAGTATCGCGGCGAGCATGTGACGCTGGAGAGCGCGAAGCTCTACACCCTGCCCGACGCGCCGCCGCCGATCTACATCGCCACCTCCGGCCCGATCATGAGCGAGCGCACGGGGCGCACGGCGGACGGCATCATCACCGTCGGCGCGTCGGACGAGAAAATCCACAACCTGATGGCGCGCTTCGAGAAGGGCGCGCGTGAGGCTGGCAAAGACCCGGCGACGATGCCGCGCATGCTGCAACTGCACGTCTCCTGGGCCGAGCGATGGGAGGATGCGACCGAGCAGGCGGTGCGCGAGTGGCCCAACGGCGGGATGAACTTCCCTAAGGGCGACATCCGCAACCCAGAAGACTTCGAGGCGATGGCGAAGCTCGTGCGCCCGGAGCATTACGACGGACGCGTCTTCATCTCGCCCGACCTGGACGAGCTTGCGGCGCACATCCAGCATTACCTCAATCTCGGTTTCGATGAGGTCTACCTGCACAACGTCGGGCGCAACCAGGAAGCGTTCATCGAGGCGATCGGCAAGCGCGTAGCCCCGCAGCTCAAATGGGCGAAGTAGACGCCAGCGCGAAGGGCGACAAACTACCCAAACGCATCGTCGCCGAGGGCTACGACGCCGTCGCCGAGCGCTACCTCACCTGGTCGGCGGGCATCTCCGACGCCTCGCGCACACGCTATACACAGGCGCTACTCGATGGACTGCCGGAAGGAGCCCACGTGCTGGAGTTGGGCTGTGGCGCGGGCGTCCCTACGACCCAGGAGCTGACGGCGCGCTTCGCCGTGACTGGCGTAGACATCTCAGCGCGCCAGATCGAGCTTGCCCAGCAGGCGGTCCCCGGCGCGACGTTCCTACAGTCCGACATGACCGCGCTGGACTTCCCGCCGCAATCCTTTGACGGCGTGGCGGCCTTCTTCTCGCTGATCCACGTCCCGCGCGAAGAGCAGCCGCCGCTGCTGGCGCGCATCGCGTCGTGGCTGCGCCCTGGCGGGCTGTTCGTCGCCACGATGGGCGTGCGCGACGAGGCCGGGGATGTCGAGAAGGACTGGCTGGGCGCGCCGATGTACTTCAGCAGCTACGACGCCGCCACCAACCGCCGCCTGATCGATCAGTCCAGCCTGCGACTCCTCAGCGCGAACGAGGAGACGCAGGAGGAGGACGGCCGGCCAGTCACGTTTCTGTGGGTGGTGGCTCGGAATCCGTAGCGCAGGAGCCTACCCGCGCGGATGAGCATCGAGCCAAGCGAGGACCTCGGCGGCATGGCCGTCGAGGTCCTCTTTTTCCCAGACACAGCCGATAGTTCCGTCGGGAAAGGCGCATGCACAACCCATCAGGGCCATGTCCAATTCCGCGATTGGTATCATGGAGGTATATCAGCGCGCCTACGGTCGGATTGATAGTGAGATCACGCTCGCGTACGTTTGTGACCCACTGGGGGACATTACGGAGCGAGTGGGGCAACATAGTGAGTGGGCGCTTCCGCTTGCTCATCGCTGCCATCAACCGCTCACTCGGTGAACGATCGCATTGGCGCCGCAGAGTTTGTGGAAGGGATGCGCTATGGAGCCCACGTCGCGTGCGCGAGGAAGCGGAGGGCGGTCAGAAAGCATCCCTGATCTGGGATACGACGCGACTGAGCCAGATGCTCCCGTTCTCCACAACTCACCCGAGCTGGCGGAAGCACGATCGCGCGAGCGCACACACGCGGTTCCTCTGAGGCGCGCAGACGACACGGAGACGGGCGTCGCGTCAGCGTAGCGTTGACCTGCCCAGGCGCGTATCGCGGTCAAGGCGATCAAAGCCGTCAAGACTGATGCGTGCGCGGGTGGCGCAGTCAAGGCGTCTACGCGCGGCGCATGCCGAAATGGAAGAAGCGGTGGAATCCAGGCCAGGCGCCGTCGCGTTAGCCGCGCCTCGCGGTCGCGCGGACCTTCCCAGCGCCCCAACGGTCATCGCCGGGCGTCGCGCACGAGTCAGGGCCGTCACCATGCGCCTCGCGCGCGCGCTGGGCCGGGGGAAGACCTCAGCCAGACAGGGGCCTCGGAAGCGCATCATGTCGGCGTGGATGTGGGTGACACTGAATACGCTGGCCATCCTCCTGGTCGCGCAAGCCTGTATCCTGAGCGCAGCGAACTCGTCCGCGATCACGCAGGCGGTCACCCCACTCTTCGAGGCGTTCACCGGGGCGCAACCGTATACAATCAACACCGACGGACCTACCCCGCGCCCAGTAAATACATCAGCCGCGTTCATCACGACCATGCTCCCCTATGCGCGGCATGCCAGCCAGACCCTGGGCTGGCCCGTCAGTGTGATTCTGGCGCAGTGGGGAGTGGAGCATGGATGGACCCTCCCCGATTTCGATGGATGGAATGTGGGAAACACCAAAGCGTTCAATTCGCCATCTGGCGTTTGCTATGGCGCGTCCGTTGTGCGGGGATTCTGCTCGCCAAAGACGCCGGGGGCGGGTCTCGCGATTTATATCCATGGCGCCCAGCTCCACTACTATTCGGGTATTGCGGTCGCCGCGCGGCAGGGCGGGCCGAACGCCGCCGCCCGCGCGCTGGGAGCGTCACCCTGGGATGCCGGGCATTACACCGTGGACAACTCACCGGGAGACAGTCTCCTGCATGCGATGCAGACGCTCAATCTCTACCGCTACGATACGCCGTGACATCCGCGCCCATGCGCTGGAGTATGGCGCTCTAGCCCTGCGGGTGGGCATCGAGCCAGGCGAGGACCTCGGCGGCGTGGCCGTCGGGGTTCACTTTCTCCCAGACGTGGCCGATGTCTCCGTCGGGCAGGATGAGGAAGCTGGTCCGCGCCATCGTCATGTACGTCTTGCCATACATAGACTTCTCCACCCAGACGCCGTAGCGCTGCGCCACCACGCCGCCCTCGTCGGCCAGCAGCGGGAAAGGCAGGCTGTACTTCGCGGCGAACTTCTGGTGGGATTTCACGTCGTCGCGGCTGACGCCCAGCACGACCACGCCCCGCGTCTCTAGATCGCCCCAGGCGTCGCGGAAGGCGCAAGCCTCGGTCGTGCATCCAGGGGTGTCGTCCTTCGGATAGAAGTACAGCAACACGGTCTTGCCGCGCAGCCCGGCGAGGCTGACGGTTGCCCCATCGCCAGCGGGTAGGGTAAAGTCGGGCGCCGCGCTGCCGGGCTGGGGGACTGTGGGGGTATCAGGCATGGGGTATCTCCTCTATCACTGACCTTAAGCATGGTTACGGCAAAGCCGGAGCGCTGTCTGACGCTCCGGCTTTGCCTATTGCATGGGACTAGTACACCACCGCTTCAGTGTATTCGCCAAAAACGGTGCGGAAGACGCCCATGATCTCGCCGAGCGTGCAGTAGGCGCGCGCGCAGTCGAGGATGTAGGGCATCGTGTTCTCCGTCCCGCGCGCGGCCTGGGTGAGCGCGGCGAGGGCCACGCTGGCGGCCTCGCTGTCGCGCTCGCGGCGGACACGCTCCAGGCGCTCGAGGTGCACGCGCTCCTTGGCTGGGTCAATGTAGAGCGTGGGGATCGAGAGCGCGCCGTCCATCACGTAGTCGTTGACGCCGACGATTACCCGCTCTTTATCATCGACCTCGCGCTGGAAGGTGTAGGACGCCTCGGCGATCTCCTTTTGGAAGAACCCGTTGCGGATGCACTCCAGCACACCACCAAGCTCACGGATCTGGGTGATGTAGTCCATCGCCTGGCGCTCGGTCTCATCGGTCAGCGCCTCGATGAAGTAGGAGCCAGCCAGCGGGTCAATGGTGTTGGTGACGCCGCTCTCGTGGGCGATGATCTGCTGCGTGCGCAAAGCGATCAGCGCCGCCTTCTCGGTCGGCAGCGCCAGCGCCTCGTCCTGCGAGTTGGTGTGCAGCGAGTTCGTGCCGCCCAGCGCCGCCGCCAGCGCCTGGATGGCGACGCGCGCGACGTTGTTCTCCGGCTGCTGCGCCGTCAGCGAGACGCCCGCGGTCTGGGCGTGCGTGCGCAGCGTCCACGAGCGCGGGTCCTTGGCGCCGTAACGCTCGCGCATCTCACGCGCCCAGATGCGTCGGGCGGCGCGGAACTTGGCGATCTCCTCGAAGAAGTCGTTGTGGACATCGAAGAAGAACGAGAGCCGGGGCGCGAAGTCGTCCACATCCATCCCGCGCTCGATTGCCGCCTCGACATAGGCGAAACCATCGGCCAGCGTGAAGGCCAGCTCCTGCACCGCGGTCGCGCCCGCCTCGCGGATGTGGTAGCCGCTGATGCTGATCGTGTTCCAGCGGGGCATGTTCGCCGCGCCGAACTCGATAGTATCCACCACCAGCCGCAGCGACGGCTCTGGCGGGAAGAGGAACTCCTTCTGCGCGATGTATTCCTTGAGAATGTCGTTCTGCAGCGTGCCGCCGAGCGCGGCCATCGGCACGCCGCGCTTCTCCGCCGCCGCGATGTACATTGCCCAGATAGCGGGCGCCGGGCTGTTGATGGTCATCGAGGTGGTGATCTTGTCCAGCGGGATGCCGTCGAGCAGGATCTCCATATCCGCCAGCGAGGAGACCGCCACGCCGCACTTGCCGAATTCGCCCAGCGCCATCTCGTGGTCGTGGTCGTAGCCGTACAGCGTCGCCATGTCGAAGGCGATCGAGAGGCCCGTCTGCCCTTGCTCCAGCAGGTACTTGAAGCGGGTGTTGGTCTCCTCCGCCGTGCCGAAGCCGGCGAACATGCGCATCGTCCACGGCTTGGCGCGGTACATCGTCGGCTGCGCCCCGCGCGTGTAGGGATACTCGCCCGGCATGCCCAGGTCGCGCCCGTAGTCGAGGTTAGCGGTGTCTTCGGGCGTGTAGATGCGCTTGATGGGCATGCCGGACTGCGTGGTGGTGTCTTCGCGGCGCTCCGGCATACGCTGGGTGGCGGGCGCGACCGTCTCGCGCTCCCAGCGCGCGCGCTCCTCCGCGACGCGCTCGACCGCTTCCGGCGTGAAGAGCGGGCCGGTTGTCGGGGTCGCGGCGGCGCTCGCCGCCTCGCTGTCAGGCTTGCCGCTGGCGGCTGATTTCTTGGTTGCGCGGGGCTTCTGCTCCAGCATCATGGTCCTCCTGCATAGGGATCGCGCTTGTGCGCTGGCGTGGCTAGCCCAGCACCTCAACCGACATCGCGACCGCGCCGCCACCGCCCAGGCAGAGCGTGGCCAGGCCACGCCCACCACCACGCCGCCGCAGTTCGTAGATCAACGTCGTCAGCACGCGCGAGCCGCTGGAGCCGATGGGGTGGCCCAGCGCGACCGCGCCGCCGTTGGGATTCACCTTGTCCCAGTCCCAACCTAGCTCTTTGCCGTTGGCGACTGTCTGCGCGGCGAAGGCCTCGTTGACCTCGATCACGTCGAAGTCGCTCATCTTCTGGCCAGTACGCTCCAGCAGCTTGCGCACCGCACGCGGCGGGCAGGCGAAGATCATGCGCGGCTCGATGGCGGCGGCGGCGTAGCCGGTGATGCGCGCCAGCACGGGCAGGCCCAGCTCGCTCGCCAGGGCGTCGCTAGCGACCACCGTGGCGGAGGCGCCGTCGCTCAGGCCGGGGGCGTTGCCGGCGGTCACCGTGCCGTCCTTCTTGCGGAAGGCGGGCCGGAGCGCGGCTAGCGTCGCGAGGGTGGTGTCAGACCGTATGGGTTCGTCGCGCTCGACAAGAGTGGCGCCGTTCTTGCCGGGAATCTCAACGGGAATGATCTCGTCGCGGAAAAGGCCCGCATCGGTCGCGGCCTGCGCCTTCATATGGCTGGAATAGGCGAGCTCGTCCTGCTCTTCGCGGGTGACGCCGTACGCTTCGGCGACGATCTCGGCCTCCTCGCCCATGTGCACATGCTCGAAGGCGCACCACAGGCCGTCGTGAACGACGGAATCAATCATCTCGGCGTTGCCCATGCGGTAGCCGGTGCGAGCCTTGGAGAGCAGGTAGGGGGTGTTGCTCATGCTCTCCATCCCGCCCGCGACGTAGAGGGAGCCGTCGCCTGCCTTGATGGCCTGCGCCGCCAGCATGACCGCTTTCAGGCCGGAGCCGCAGACTTTGTTGACGGTGAACGCGGGGATGTCAGCGGGGACGCCCGCGCCGAGCGCCGCCTGTCGCGCGGGCGCTTGTCCTTCGCCCGCCGAGACGACGTTGCCCATGATGACTTCGTCGAGGCGCTCGACGGGAGCGCCAGAGCGGCGCAGCGCCTCGCGGATGACGAGCGCGCCAAGCTGGGCAGCGGTGAAGGAGGAGAGTCCGCCGAGGAAACGGCCGGTTGGGGTGCGCGTCGCCGCGACGATTACAGGATGATGTGAGGCCATCGTGGGCTCCTTTTGTGGCGTGTAGGGCGCCTGTCTCAGGCGGCATCGAGAGACTATGCGCGAGCGCGCCACGTCGCGCGCCCAGTCGCCTGGCTTTGGGGAGGCGCTTCCGGCATTATACGGCATGACTCAGGAGCAGCGCGCGATGCGGGCCTCACTACGTGGCGGCGAGCGCCGCGACGGAAGAAAAGGAACACAATAATGGAACCTCAACAGCCATCTCAAGAGCCGCCATACCAGCAACCGCAGTATCAGCAACCGCAGTATCAGCCGCCATATCAGCCTGCCTCGCCAGGCGGCGCGGGGCGCGGATCGTCGTCGGTCCTTACCAGCCTGGGCGCTGATATTATGGCGGGCCTGGCATATCTGATAGTGCTCATACCCGTCGCAGGGTTCGTCTTGCAGATCGTGCTGTTCGCGGTCGAAAAGAACCGCTTCACGAAGTTCCACGCCGCGCAAGCGATGATCCTGAGCATCGTGTGGTATGTGCTCGGCTTCATCAGCTTTATCGTTTCCTCCATCTTCACCGCTGGATCGAGGGTGGATTCAACGTTTATCTCGTTCCTGAGCGGGGGCGTCGGGCTACTCTTCAGTTGCGTGTTTGGCCTCCTCTTCCTGGGACTCTTCGCCCTCTGGATCTGGGGGATGGTCTCCGGCTTCACGGGCAAGCCAACCAAGCTACCAGTCATTGGCGACTTCGCCGAAAACCTCTCAGGCGGGCCTCTGGGGCCGTAGATGCGACGCGTCAGCCAGAAACAAGCCAGAGAAAACACCCACGCCAGCCTGGATCACATGATCCAGGCTGGCGTGTCTTCGCCATACGCGACATTCAGGCTGCCCAAACACATGAATGTGGCGCTGGCAGGCTCAGTTACGCAAAATTGTGGAGTAATACCAGTAGACAAGCGGCCCGCTACTGAGTACCCTAAGGCCGAAGGGCGGAGCGCACTCCCCTCCTCCACTATCCATCCTGTCATTGTTGTACGCGCCACCGACCGGCGCAACGCGCTTTCATCGTGAGGACGGCGAACGCTCGACGCTCGATGAAAGCCTCACCGCCAGGGCAACCGCCTTGCGGGAGAAAGGGATACTGTCATGGAACAGCCGCCGCAGTTTCAGCAGCCGTACCAGCCTATGCCTACATCCGGCAGCAAATGGGGCGCGTCAACACTTGTAAACAGCCTGACTGCGGACGTCATGGCGGGTCTGGCGTATCTGATTGTTGTCGTTCCCTTTGTCGGCTTCATCGGGCAGATCGTGCTGTTCGCGATCGAGAAAAACCGCTTCTCCAAGTTTCACGCCGCGCAGGCTATGATCCTGAGTGTCGTGGCCTATGTGTTGTTCTTTGTGAACTTTATCCTGAGTTTTGTCATCGCCGCAGGTGCTAGCGCGGCTAGTGCAGCCAGTTCCTCGGGCGCCGCTCTCGGAAGCCTGGGAATCTCGGCGCTTTTGTCCTGTGTGTTTGGCATTCTTGGCCTCGCGATCTTCGGCTTCTGGATCTGGGGGATGGTCGCCGCCTTCACCGGCAAGGCGACTAAGCTACCAGTCATCGGCGGATTCGCCGAGGGTCTCGCGGGCGGCCCGGTCGCCTAGAGACAGCCGCTTTCGCTTTGCCAGCAACGAGGCGCGCCGGTCTGGGGTCTGCCGATCCGGACCGGCGCGCCTCGCTATTTTCCGCCACCCCTCCTTTCCCTCCGTTCAGATGAGGTACTTGCATATGACGCCGCCACAGTCGCTCTACCCGACCCGCATCCTGTTCGACCAGCGAGTGGAGATGCGCGATGGGGTGACGCTCTCCGCCGATGTGTATCTGCCTGATCCGGTGGGCGGCGGGGATGGGCGGCGCTGGCCAGCGATCCTGACACGCACGCCATACCAGAAAGCCAACTCGAACGTGCTGAGCCAGGCGCGGTGGTTCGCCGAGCGGGGCTACGCCTTCGTGGCGATCGATGTGCGCGGGCGCGGCGACTCGGATGGCGAGTTCATCCCCTACATGAATGAGGGACGCGACGGCTACGACAGCATCGAGTGGACCGCCGCGCAGCCGTGGTGCGACGGCGCGGTCGGCACGATTGGCGGCTCGTACCTGGGGCGCGTGCAGTGGCAGGCGGCGGTCGAGCAGCCGCCCAGCCTGAAAGTGATGATCGTGCTCGTGCCGCCGTCCGACCCGTTCGTGGAGACGCCCACCGGGCTGCCCAGCCCGATGCACCTCTGCTGGCTGCACTACACCAGCGGGCGGCAGGTGCAATTGATGGAGGCAGTGGACTGGGAGCGCGTCTACGACCACCTGCCGTTGCTGACAATGGATGAGGCCGCCGGGCGCGCGATGTCCAAGTGGCGCGAGGAGATCGCCCACGCCGCGCTGGATGACTACTGGCGGGCCATCTGCTACCAGGACAAATTCGACCAGTTGACCGTCCCGACGCTGCACATCTCCGGCTGGTATGACGACGAGCAGATCGGCACGCCGCTCAACTTCGCCGGTATGACCACCCAGGCGCCGACCGCTGAGGCGCGTGCCGCGCAGCGCCTGCTGATGGGGCCGTGGGGCCACGCTACCAACCGCGACTCAAAGCTGGGTGAGGTGGACTTCGGCGCCGGGGCGATCATTGACCTGCGCGGCGAGCAGATGGCGTGGTTCAACCGCTGGCTGAAGGGCATCGGGACGGAGGAGCCGGTCACGCCCGCGCGCATCTTCATCATGGGCGAGAACGTCTGGCGCGACGAGCAGGAGTGGCCGCTGGCGCGCACCGTCTGGACACGCTATCACCTTCGCAGCGACGGGCGAGCCAACAGCCGCTTCGGCGACGGCGCGCTCACTACCGACGAGCTGCCAGCGGAGGAGCCAGCCGACCACTACCGCTATGACCCAGCCCGCCCGACGCCGTTCATCACCGAAGCGACCTCGTCGCAAATCGGCGGGCCGGACGACTACGCCGCCGTGCAGCGCCGCGACGACGTGCTGGTCTACCAGACGGAGCCGCTGGTGGCCGACCTGGAGGTGACGGGGCCGGTGAAAGTTGAGCTGTACGCCACATCGAGCGCGCCGGATACCGACTTCATGGCGATGCTGCTCGATGTCTGGCCAAGTGGCTTTGCTCAGCGGCTCTGCGACGGTATGGTTCGCGCGCGCTTCCGGGAGGGGATGGATCGCCCGTCGCTGATCCAGCCGGGCGAAGTCTACCGCTATGAGATAGACTGCTGGAACACGGCGCACGTCTTCCGCACCGGGCATCGCGTCGCGCTGCAAATCAGCTCCGCCGCCTTCCCGAAGTACGACCGTAACCTGAACACCGGCGCGCCGCTGGGGCTGACGAGCGAGATGGCGGTGGCTGAGCAGACCATCCACCACGACGCCGCACGTCCCTCCGCGCTGATCCTGCCTGTCATCCCGCGCGAGAGGTGAGCCGGAACGAGAGCGCGGGGCGATGGCAAGGAGTTTCAGGATGAGCGAACCGATACAAGTGCAACGTGAGGCGGGGGTAATCGCGCGGGTGGATATACCGGGCACGCGCGAATCGCTGGCGGCGGATCTGCGGGCGCTGGGCGTGGCGCCGGGGATGACACTGCTTATCCACTCGTCGCTGAGCGCGCTGGGCTGGGTCGCGGGCGGGCCGGTGGCGGTCATCCAGGCGCTGATGGATGTGGTGACGCCGGAGGGAACGCTGGTCATGCCCACCTTTAGCGGCGACAACTCCGACCCCGCAATGTGGGCGCACCCGCCAGTCCCAGAAGCATGGTGGCCAGTGATTCGCGCACAGACTCCCGCCTTCGATCCGGCGATCACCCCTACACGCATGATGGGCCGCATCGCTGAGACCTTCCGCACCTGGCCAGGCGCCGTCCGCAGCGACCACCCGCAGACATCCTTTGCCGCGTGGGGACGCGAAGCGGAGGCGATCACTACAGGCCATGCGTTGGAATTCAGCCTGGGCGCCGGCTCGCCGCTGGCGCGCATCTACGAGCGCGACGGCTGGGTCCTCCTGCTGGGCGTAGGCTTTGGCAACAACACCTCGTTCCACCTGGGCGAATATCGCGCTGAAACCAGCCCGTGGAGCGAGACGGGCGCGGCCATGCTGGAGAACGGCCAGAGGGTGTGGAAGGTCTTCCGAGAGGTCGATTGGAACGACGAGACGTTCCCAGAAATCGGCGACGAGTTTGAGCGGACGGGCGTCGTGCGGGTCGGGCCAGTTGGCGCGGGCGAGGCGCGGCTGTTCTCCCAGCGCGCGGCGGTAGACTATGCCGAGCGCTGGCTACGCGAGCGCTCGGCGCGCTAGCCAGCGGGGCGACGGCGCCTGCGAATGTAGGAGACGAACGCCCAGACGCCCGCGATGCCCGCCATGCCCAGCGGCGCCCAGAGCGGAATGGGCTGGTTGAGCGTATCCATCGTGGATGAGGAGCCACGGCCACGGCCACGGCGGCGGTTGTCGCGCGCGACCTGTGGCTCGATAATGACGCGCATCTCCCCCCGGTCGGCTTTCTCGAGGATACGATCAAGCTGGCGGGGCACACGGGCAAGGCTACGGGCCAGCGCCAGGCCCTCACGCAGTGTGTTCTGTGCCAAGCCCTCCAGGCTGGTCGCGCCGAGCATTCCCAGGATGCCGCCACCGCCGAACTCCGAGATCAGTTTCTTGGCGTGTGGGGCCGCGACCTCCATGAAGTTGAACTTGGGGGTTAGCGCGGCGGTCAGGCCGGCGAGCATACCCACCGCGCGCCCGAAGAAGGCGAACTGAGCGGGCAGGCGGAACGGCTGGTCGTAGAGCACATCGCCGACATCCTCCAGCGCCTGGTCGGGAGCGACTTGGCCCAACTGCGAAAGCGGCACGCCGCTGAAGCGCGACAGCAGTGCGGCGAGTGCCTGCTCCAACGCGTCGCGGTTGGCGTCCTCGGTGATAAAACCCAGTTGGTCGAGACCATCTAGTAAGAGCGCGGCGTCAGCCTGCACAGCCCCAGCGAAGCAGGCGCGTAGCCCGCGACGGGCGCGTGGCGTAATCGTGCCCATCATGCCAAAGTCAATAAAGACAAGTTTCGCCTGGCCAGGCTCGTCAGGAATTGGCTGGGCCATGATGTTGCCTGGATGCGGGTCGGCGTGGAAAAAGCCCGCGTCAAGCGCCTGGGTAAAGTAGCTGTCGGTCAGTTTGCGCGCCAGTTCCGCACGGTCGAGCCCTGCGGCGTCGAGGCCAACAAAGTCAGTGATCTTGATGCCGTCAATCCACTCCAGCGCCAGCGCGCGGTGGGTCGTTTGCTCCCAGTAAATTTTCGGCACGACGATACGCGCGTCGTTGGTGAAGAGGCGGGCGAACTGCTCGGCGTTGCGCCCCTCGCGCTGGTAATCTAACTCTTCGAAGACAGTACGGCTAAACTCGCGATAGAGCGCGCGCAGGTCGGTGACGCGGTCGGCGGCGGGAGCAAGCCAGCGCACCACCGTCAGCGTCAGCCGCAGCGCCTGGAGGTCTATCTGGACGATGCGCTCGATGCCGGGGCGCTGGATCTTCAAGGCAGCCACGCGCCCGTCAAGCAGGATGGCGCGGTGGACCTGGCCAAGTGACGCGGAGCCAGCAGGCTCAGGTTCCACGCTGACGAAGACCTCGCTCAGTGGGACCTTATATTCGCGCTCCAGCGCCTCGACAATCAGCGGAAATGGCTCGGGGCGCACTTCATCCTGCAAGGCAGCCAGCTCGGCCAGCGCCTCTGGTGGCAGCAGGTCAGCGCGCGCGCCGAGGAACTGCCCCAGTTTGATGAGCAGGCCACCCATCTCGATCGCCGTCACGCGGAAGTCGCGCAGCACGCGCTTCAGCGCCTCGATGTCGGGGCGCACCTCGTAATCTCCATGCTCGCGCGCACGCATCACACGCTGACGCTCACGATTCATCACAATCAGCGTGCGAAACAGCAGCGTCGAGACCCGATAGCCACGCCACAGGCTGTTGCGCCGCCGCCATTCAGTGAAGGTACCCACGGCTCCGTCCCATCCATTCGCGGCGGATGGTGGGACGCCCGCCAGCTACGGCCTACCCGCGCCGCGCGCCCCACCATCTAGATAGTACGGCTCACGATAGGCATCCGTTTCCCGTGGGGTGTAAACAGACGGGGTAAGCGCGAAATTGGGGGAAAAGTGTGCAAGCGACGGGTAATCGGAGAGGAGCGTCACGAGTGAGCGACGTCACTCACTCGTCGCTCACTCGTGATGCTGGCGACATTTTGTCCGCGCTCGGCAATTTGACTGATTCTGGCGGCGAGCGGCCATTCAACCAGCCCGTTCGCGGCATGGGCTAATACTAATCGCGCCGTTGCTTCGTTTAGAGGAAGTGAGGGGTACTAGCCCGTTGGCTGGCGCTGATTGACAGCCCGCCTGGTCAATGCTAGACTCCGCTGGTATTCTCCCGGATTTATCCCTCGTGAACCAGACCACTGAAAACAGTCATGCGCGCCTATGCATGCGCGTATCGCATCATCCAGTCTCTTGCGTCCCATCGCGCGGCGTACTCGATCAGGGGCTTGTCGGCCCCGTCCTCCCGCAGCCGCGTCCGGGGTCTGGTAGGCAGGTAGAGGCGAGTGACGATCCATTAGACATTGAGGAGGCTCCGCGACTCATGCGCACACCCACCGAGAAGGACGACGCTTCCCTGCGGCCGCCGGCTCAGGCGCGGGCGACAGTCGCTGGGCTGTTCCGCGTATTGACCGCGGCGCTGATAATCGCCCCGCTGCTGGCGCTATTTGTTATCATCGCCGCTCCCGGCGCGGCGGTTCAGGCGAGCGGTCGCGGACATGGCATTACGGTTGCGCCCAATAACGGCCCCGCCGGAACACATGTGACGGTGACCGGCAGCAACTTCCCGGCGAACTCGGACGTGACCGTGGGCTATGGCTCCGGTGGCTGCGCGTCTGGTGTTACGACGGTCTCTGGCGCAACAGGGACGACGGATGGCAGCGGCAATCTGAACGTCTCGTTCGGCTGGCCTTCCACGCCAGCGGGCGCGTATACGGTGTGTGTGACCGTTGGTGGGACGACCTATCCCTCTGACAACACCTTCACCGCGACCTCTCCCAACTCCCCCACCATCACCGTGAGCACACCGGTTGCGGCTGGCGCTCAAGTCACCGTGACGGGCGCGAACTTCCTGCTCAACGGCTCGCAGACGGCCCAGGTGACGTACGGTCCGCAAGGCTCGAACGGCTGCGCCACGAGCGCTGGCTCGGCGGCGATCAGCAACGGCGGGTTCACGATCACCTTCAACGCGCCATTCGTCACCACGACGACGCAGTACACCGTGACGGCGGTCACGCCGGAGGGTAGCTGCGGCGCCACACCGATCCTTTCCGCACAGGCGACGTTGACCGTGAATGGCGCGGCTGCAACGGCGACCGCCGCCGCGACCGCGACAACCGTTCCTGCCGCGACGGCGACCACGGCGTCAGGCGGCGGTACCACCACCGCCTCACCAGGCACAGCGGGCCTGACCTGGCCGCCAACCTGGCCGCCAAGCGGCGCATGGAGCGTGGTGTACTGCCTGGTTGGCCTGCTGCTCCTGCTGCTCCTGCTGCTCCTGCTGCTGCTCTTCGCGCGCAACCGCCGCAGGGATGAGCCAGTGACGATCCAGGAGCGCGACAACGTCACTGTGCAATCCAGTGGCGAGGCGGGCGCGAGCGGGCGGCGCCGGTACCGTGCAGCGCAACATCGAGGCGGTTGACCCGCGCACGGGCAAGCGCACGGTCATCGCGCAGGACGAGTACACCTTCGAGGAAGTGCCCGACGACCAGCCGCCGGCGTAAGACTGGCTGAACCAGACCATCAACGAAAGCCCTCGCTCCCCAAGCCCTCGCTCCCCAACCAGGAGCGAGGGCTTTCTCGTGGGGGCGCTATTGCGCCTGGCTATGCGGCGTCTGGCTGATGTGTGAGCAACGCGCGTGCGCCCTCAGCGAGCCGCTTCTCGCTACGCGCGCCGAACCCGTAGGCGTCACGGAGCTGGTGATTGGTTGTCGCGTCGAGCAACTGGGCGACACTATGAATGTCAAACTGGCCGCTCAGGCGCAACGCGGTACGCGGGCCAACATACGCCACGCTCATCAGGTCGCGAACATCACTGGGCAGCGACACTTCACAGAGGTCATCATAGAAGGTCATGCGTCCAGTGATGATGAGCTCGGTGATCTTGCGCCGCAGACGCTCGCCTACGCCGGGTATGCGCAGCGACTCGCCTCGCGCGATCATGTCAGAAGCTGACTCCTGCATGGAAAGCGCGCCGCGCGCCGCCCTGCGATACGCGGCGATGCGATAGGGATTGGCCTGCTGCATTTCGAGCAGTGTGGCGATGTTGAAGAGCACTTCGGCGATCTTGTGGTTGCTGACCCGCATGGGCAGCGTTTCGGCGCCTGACGCTGGCTCGCCTGGCTCGGAGACGAACCGCACCGACTGGGTAAACTGGAACATGGAAACCCGGTATCTATCTGTCGTCACTGGCTGACGACCGCACGCGCTGGGACGGAATCAACGAGTTGAAGCGGCGCAAATTGGCCTGATAATCACAGTGTCATTATCGCACTTTTGGCCCTAATACACAAGCAAAAACAGGCGGCGATAAAGTACGCTTAGGGCCGAAATAACCTGGGCTGACGGAGCAGCGCTGCGCCTTCGGCTAGCGGTCGTCACCAATAGCCAGTGATCGTTCGTTTGGCGCTGATAGAGCCGTGAGGAAATGAGACGAGCGGCGGCAGACGAATTGTGTTAGCAAGGTCTATAGCGCTGGTTAGGAAGAAGTAATCGCGCGTTCGCGGGATGTCGCTAACACGCGGGTTATCAGTGATGGTTTGTGGCGCGCCCGGAGGGACTCGAACCCCCAACCCTCGCATCCGAAGTGCGATGCTCTGTCCGTTGAGCTACGGGCGCATGAATGACGCTGTCAGTATCGCACGCCAGCCGGGGGTGACGCAAGCGCACGCTGCGCCGCTCACTCGCCACGGCGACGGCGCAGCCACGCGCGGATGGAGGCCTCGGCGCCCTGCCCGCCGGGGCGGTAGTAGGCGCGCTCGCGCAACGCCTCAGGAAGGTAGTCCTGCGGGCGCTCCGGCGGCGGGCGCAGCGGGTCGGTGGGGTCGGGCTCGCCCTGGTAGCGGTCGTGGGCGTAGATGTAGCCCTTGCCATAGTCCTGCTCGGCCATCATTCGCGTGGGGGCGTTGCGCAGATGCAGCGGGACGGGATCATTGCGCGTGGCCAGCACATCCTCACGCGCGGCGCTATAGGCGGTATAGACCGCGTTGCTCTTGGGCGCGGCGGCCATGTAGAGCACAGCCTGAGCCAGCGCCAGCGCCCCCTCCGGCATGCCGATGAAATGCACCGCCTGCTGCGCCGCCATGCAGATCGTCAGCGCCTGCGGGTCGGCCAGCCCGATATCCTCGCTGGCGAAACGCACCAGGCGGCGCGCGACGTAGAGCGGGTCCTCGCCCGCCTCCAGCATGCGCGCCAGCCAGTAGACGGAGCCGTCGGGGTCCGAGCCGCGCAGGGACTTGTGCAGCGCGGAAATCAGGTTGTAATGCTCCTCGCCGCCCTTGTCGTAGAGCAGCGCGCGCCGCTGCACGGCGTCCTCGACGGTGGGCAGGTCGAGCGTTGTCACACCATCCGGCTGGGCTTGCGCCACACTGGCGGCAAGCTCCAGCGCGTTGAGGGCGGAGCGCGCGTCGCCATTAGCCAGGCCAGCGAGGTAGGCCAGCGCGTCATCCGTGACGGTGAGCTGGCGTGCGCCCAGGCCGCGTGTCTCGTCGGTCAGCGCGCGACGCAGCAAGACCAGGATGTCATCGTCGGTCAACGCGCGCAGCGTGTAGACACGAGAGCGCGAGAGCAGCGCGGCGTTGACCTCAAAGGAGGGGTTCTCGGTGGTTGCGCCGATCAGCGTAACAGTCCCGCGCTCAACGTGCGGTAGAATCGCGTCCTGCTGCGATTTGGAGAAGCGGTGGATCTCGTCAATGAAGAGGATCGTGCGGCGTCCAGTGGCGCGCAGCAGCTTCGCGGCGTCATCCACCACGCGGCGCAGGTCGGCGACACCAGCGGTGACGGCGCTCAACGGGACAAAGCGCGCCTGGGTCGTCTGGGCGATGACGCTGGCCAGCGTCGTCTTGCCGCTGCCTGGTGGCCCCCAGAGGATCATCGAGGGAACATGATCGCTCTCGATGCTGCGCCGCAGCGCCCGGCCCGGGGCGAGCAGGTGCGGCTGCCCGACGATCTCGTCGAGTGAGGCGGGGCGCATGCGCTGGGCGAGCGGCTGCGCCGCTGCCGGAGTCGCGTCGCCCTCCGGCGCGCCTTCCGCTCCCAACGCACGGGACGCTCCGGGTCGCGCGGCCCGGGTGGGCCGCTGGGCCGGCTCGCCGCCAAAGAGCGACGGCTGGACCTGCTCATCTTCCATCGCGCGCGCCCCCCCTCGACGCTTACGCCATACGGCGGCGCCTCTATTCCGCGAACAAACGTCCCACAGGAGTATAGCATGCGGAAGAAAACGGGTCTCAGCTTACTTATCGGCGCTGATCGCCTGCTCACCTTCCGTCATCTCCGGGACGACGCCCGTACTGAGGCGCGTTTCCGCCGCCGCCCGCAGTGTCGAATCCATCGTCAGGGGCGCGGCGGCGCGAGCGGTCTCTGTGGGCCGATTGCGCTCACGCCGCCAGAGCGCGGCAGCGACCACAGCGGCGGCGATGCATGGCAGCCCGCTGAAGATAAAGCTGGCGGGCGTGCCGAACGCGGCGGCGATGCTGCTTACAGCCAGATTGCCAAAGGGAGTGGTGCCCATGAAGATCATCATGTAGATGCTCATCACGCGTCCGCGCATCTCCGGCGCGGTGGAAAGCTGCACGGTCGTGTTGGCGCTGGCGGAGAAGGAGCTCATCATCGCTCCGGTGGCGGCGATGAAGATCATCGAAGGGATCAGTGTTCCCATCAGCCCTGCCAGTGTCTCCATCACACCAAAGACCGCCGCTGTGCCGATGAGGAGCGCGTGAGTGGGCTTGCCACCGCGCCGCGCCAAGAGCAGCGCGCCGAGCAGCGCCCCAGCGCCGAGCGCCGAGGTCAGCAAGCCGAACTCCTGCGGTCCAGCGTGGAGGGTCATTTTCGCCTGGAGCGGCAGTAGGACATTGAAATTGAAGCCCAGTAGGCCAACGATCGCGAGAAGAAAGAAGGTAATCCGCACATCACGGTTGGCCCAGATGAAGCGCATGCCTTCGCTCATGCCGCGCAGGCCTCCGCCACGTCCACTCTTGAGCCGGGGAACGGGGTAAAGGTCAGCGACCCGCATCATCAACAGGCTGACGATGACAGCGATGAAGCTGAGCGCGTTGAGCAGGAAGAGCAGCGGGATGCCGAGCAGCGCGATCAGGCCGCCCGCGATCGCCGGGCCAAGTATGCGGGCGACGTTGAACTGCACTGAGTTGAGCGAAATCGCGTTCAGCAGATGGCTCGGTGGAGTCATCTCGCTGATGAAAGCCTGCCGGGTGGGGTTATCAACAGCGGTAACAATGCCAAGCAGCAGCGCCAGCGCGTAGACGTGCCAAAGCTGGATGACTCCTGTCGCGGTCAGTCCCCACATGACGAGGGCCTGAAGGCCGGAGATCGTCTGGGTGATGAAAAGAATGCGGCGGCGGGGGAAGCGGTCAATCAGCGTACCAACGGCGGGGCCAAGCACGAGGATCGGGCCGAACTGCAAGGCGCCTGTGATACCGAGCGCCAGAGGATTGGTCGGCGCGAGCGTGAGGACGAGCCACTGCTGCGCGGTGGTCTGCATGAACGTGCCAGAGACCGAGATCAACTGCCCCAGCCAGAACAGCCGGAAGTTGCGGATCGAGAGCGACGCGAACGCGCTCAGTCGCGGTTGGCTCGGCTTGCTCGCGCCGCGGCCGGGCTGACGCGGCGCCTCCGATGATGATATTGGTGTCGATGATGCCATTACTGTCCCCAACGAATGGTTTCATGTCTCTCTTTGACAGATTGTACGCCCGCGCGGGCCAGCCAGGTAAGAGCATCATTGCCCGATGTATGACCGCTATCTGCCTTCACACGAAAAACGAAGCCCCCGCCAGCGCGCCGGGGCGCGACTGCGGGGGCTTGGGCGGAGCCTATGGCTCCCGTGATCGCGCGATCTAGGCGACGGCGAAGTGGTTCTTGTGGAAATAGTTCATGCCATGGCCAACAACCTTCACTGGCTGTAGCTCCTTGAGCATGATGCGCTCACCGCACTGCGCGCAGACGCGGTCAGTGAGGAAGTTGGTGTCGTCGCGCTGCCCCAGCGAGGCGCGCGCCGTCTTGGAAAGCTCGCCCTTTTTCGCCATGATGTGATTCTCCTGTGTAGCTGTGATGTGGGATGGTAACTGGATACGCGCGTAAGGGTGGCGCTTGTTCATGAAGTCCCGCTGGCGCGCTGTCCTCTTAGTATAGCACATCGCGCATCCCCAGTGTTTGTTCAGGGTCGCGCGTCTGGCGGCGTCCGCGCGCGGCCACCGCGCGCCGCAGCCCACAAGACAAAGCGTCTGATCTCGGCATTCAGGCTCTCATCAGGATAGATGGGCCGCTTCGGGGACGCCGAGCGCCTGAGCCAGTCGCATCCAGAAACCGTCCGTTGTGAAGCGCGCGCTGAAGTCGCCGATGTTCATAAACTGACACCCTCCAGTGGAGGCGTCTATTGTCAAAACGGTCTGGCCCTGACGCTGGAAGATGAGATGATACGATGTTTCAGGCGCGTACGGGCAACTGAAGGTGGCGCCGGGCGGCACGATTCTCTGAGCGAAGGCCGCGTCGTAGAGCGCCTGCACGGTATGCGCGTTGGACCCAACGCGCGCGAATGGCGGGGCGGTGTATACAGCCGCGATGGCGCCATGCGCATTGTAGCTATTCCATGGCTCGCTGATACGAACCACACGCACGGTATCCACCCGCTGCCAGACTACCAGAGGTTGCGCGGGTCGCGACCTGTTTGCGCCAGCGTCATGCTGGTGACTGGCGCGGCGATGGCCACGATGACCGCGACGACCGCCAGCGCCAGGAGAAGACGGCGATTCCGGGCCAGCGGGAGGCGCGGCTCGCGCGCCGGGCTGGTTGCGCCATGCTCAGCCATGCCCAACCTCCTTGAGCGCTCGCGAGGGCCTACGCCTGTGGGAGCGGCCTATCCTGGCCGCTTCCCACAGGCGTGCGGCTACCGCACGAAGGTGTTGAACAGGCTGCTCGCGCTCACCCCAGCCGCCGCCAGCAACTGGCCGAAGACGACCGTCATCGCCAGCACACCGGCCACCGCGACGGCCATCGTCACGCTCACCGACACCGGCGTCTGGATGTCCTCGCGCTTGGCGGGCTCGATCACGAACATGCGCCAGACGATGTTGGCGTAGTAGACGATCGAGACGGCGCTCATCAGCAAGCCAAGGATCACCAGCGCCTCCATGCCGCCGCCCTGGCCCCACGCGGACCAGAAGATCACCAGCTTGCTCAGGAAGCCCGCCATCGGCGGCATCCCCGCCAGCGCCAGCACGCACACCGCCATGCCGGTCGCGATCCACGGGCTGCGGCGGCCAAAGCCGTCGAAGTCGCGGATATTCTCGCGTCCGGTGGCGTCAGCTAGCGCGATGATGCCAGTGAACGCGCCGATGTTGGTGACGACGTAAACCAGCAGGAAGGCCAGCATCGCCTGGTTGCCCGCCTGCGTGTTGTGGATGATCAGCGCGGCCAGGCCCACCAGCAGGTAGCCCGCCTGGCCAATGCTGCTGTAGGCCATCATCCGCTTGATGTTCGTCTGGAGCAGCGCGCCGACGTTGCCGACAATGACTGTCAGCGCGGCGACTACCGCCACCATTATCCACAGGTAGCCGCTGTTGAGCGAGACCAGCCCACCGAAGACGAAGATCCGCAGCAGCGCCGCGAACCCGGCGGCCTTCGAGCCAACCGAGAAGAAGAGCGTCGAGGGCGTCGGCGCGCCTTCATAGATGTCCGGAGCCCACATGTGGAACGGGACGGCGGACACCTTGAAGCCGAATCCGGCGAAGACGAACACCTCACCGACCATCAGCAACACGTTGCCGCTCTGGAGCGAAGTCGCGGTGACCTTGGCGATCTCCAGCAGGTCGGTCGTGCCGGTGGCGCCGTAGAGCAGCGCCAAGCCGTAGAGCAGGATCGCCGACGACATCGCGCCCAGCAGCACATACTTGACGGCGGCCTCGGCGGAGCGCGCGTCGCTGCGCGAGAGACCGGCGAGGATGTAGAGCGGGATGCTGGTCAGCTCCAACGAGATGTAGATCGTGATCAGCTCGGTTGTACTGGCCATCAGCATCATGCCGGCCAGGGACATCAGGATGATGCTGTAGTATTCACCCGGTGAGGCCCGCAGATACTTCTCGACGTACTGATACGAAACCAGAATGACCGAGAAGCCAATCAGCAGGAACAGCAACTCGAAGAAGATGGCATAGTTATCCGCTACCAGCATGCCGTAGAAGGCGCTGGCTGGATACGAGCCGAACGTATTGAAGGCCAGGGTGAAGACGAGCGCGAGTGGGATCAGCAGCCCCACCAGCGCCGTCACCCAGACGACGTTCTTGCGGCGCGTGATGAGGTCGAGGCCCAACACGACGAAGCTGAGCAGCACGACGCTCAGTTGGGGCGAGAGCATCCAGATTTGCGTCGCGCCAATCGTTGAGTTCACGGTATACGCTCCCAGGATCTCTCAGCTCTAGCGAGCCACAATCGCGCTCATGCTGTGCAACATTTGTTGCAGGCTCGGCGTGAGCAGGTCAACCATTGGCTGGGGATAGATGCCGACGAAGAAGATCACCACCGCCAGCGCCACCAGCGGGAAGGCCTCCCTCACGCTGGCGTCGGTCAACCAGTCCCACTTCAGGTTCAGTGGCCCCATGAACGCGCGGCGTAGCATCCAGAGCAGATAACCAGCCGTCAGCACGACGCCAAACGCGGCCAGGATCGTCGCGAGGGGCAGCGTGGCGAAGGAGCCGGTGAAGACCATGTACTCGGCGATGAAACCGCTCAGACCGGGCAGGCCCAGCGAAGCGAAACAAGCGATCGAGAAGAGCAGCAGCAGCGCCGGCATGCGCTTGCCAATACCGCCGAACACGTCAATCTCGCGTGTGTGCGCCTTGTCGTAGAGCACGCCGACAGCGAAGAAGAGCATGCCAGTGATGGTGCCATGGGTGAACATCTGCAATGTGGCGCCGGTGAGCGCCGCCTGCCGGTAGTCCATGCTGAGCGAGCCCGCCGCCGCCGCCGCCGCCACTCCCAGTAGCACGTAGCCCATGTGGCTGACGCTGGAGTAGGCGATCATCTTCTTCATGTCCTTCTGGACCATCGAAGCGCCCGCGCCCCAGAGGACGTTGATCGCCGCGATGATGCCAAGGACCGGCGCGAACTCCGTCGCGCCATGCGGCGCGAAGCCCAGGCAGATGCGAATCAGGCCGTAGGCGCCCATCTTCAGCAGCACGCCCGCCAGCAGCACGCTGACCGCCGTAGGCGCCTCGGTGTGGGCGTCAGGCAGCCAGGTGTGCAGCGGCCACATCGGAATCTTGATCGCGAAGCCGGTGAAGAGCAGCAGGAAGATCACCAGCGCCAGCGACACCGTCCCGCCGAAGAGCGGCAGCGAGCCAGCCAGAGAAGGCGCCATCTGCGCGAAGTGCTGAAAACTGGCGTCGGCGCCCCCCGTCTGGAAGTAGATCAGGAAGATGCCCGCCAGCGTGAAGGCGGAGCCGACCAGGGTATAGATCAGGAACTTCCACGCGGCGTACTCGCGCCGCTGGCCGCCCCAGATGCCGATCAGCAGGAACATCGGGATCAGCTCGATCTCCCACATCAGGATGAACAGGAAGAGATCGAACGAGGCGAAGACGCCCATCACGCCGGTCTCCAGGAAGAGCAGCAGCGCGAAGTAGAGCTTCGGGCGCTTCTCGATCTTCCAGGAGCCGATCACGGCCAGGAACGAGAGCAGGCCGTTGAGGATCAGCATCGGGATGCTCAGACCATCAGCGCCGAGGGCATAGTTCACCTTGAAGTGGAGCGAGCCCACAGCGACATCAATCCAGGGGAGGCTGATGTACCATTGCGGGTCCGTGACCGAGCCAAAGTTTGGCGCGCCTGAACCGAGCAGCCCGAGGTAGAGCCACATCGACAGCGCGAAGACAGCCAGTGTGAATCCGCCCGCGATCCAGCGTGAAAGACGCTGTGGCGCCAGCAGGACGACGATTCCCGCGAGCAGGGGCAGGAAGACAATTGCGGTAAGCAACATAATGGTCTCTCGCTTCCCTCTCGCTTATTTGCCGAACGCGCCGGTGGCGATAAACAACACCAGCATGATGATCAGCGCGCCGCCAAAGATCGCCGCGCCGTAGTTTTGCAGCGCGCCTGTCTCTGTGCGACGGGTCGCGTCGCCGATGCGCTTTACCGTTGTGGCGGAACCGTTGACGATGCCGTCCACCACATACTTGTCGAAGAGCGCCGCGCCGTTGGAGAGGCCAAGGACGACGACCTTGATGAGCCAGCCATAGAGCTCATCAAGATAGTACTTGTTGAGCAGCAGGGTGTAGATCGCTTTGCCCAGCGGATTCCCGGTGAACACCTTGGCTGGTATCACTTCCAGGCCGTACATCAGCCAGGCCAGCGCGATGCCCACAACCGCCAGTCCGACGCCGAACCAGGTCAGCGGATCAGTCAGCGCGTTGACCCATGTAGAAGAGGTGACCGCGCCTGCCGTCAGGAAGCTCGCGAAGCCATTGTTGACACCCCAAAAGCCCGCGAACACCGCCGGAACCGCGAGGATCATCAGCGGGATGGTCATCACCCATGGCGCCTCGTGCGGATGGCCTTCGCCGCGGAACTGCGCTGAACCGCCCCAAAGACCGCCCACCGCGCCGCCCTTGCCGCCAAAGGTCATGAAGAACATGCGGAACATGTAGAACGCGGTCAGGAAAGCGGTAAAGACGGTCATGCCATAGAGCCAGTAGCCATGCTCGGCGCCGTACTCGAACGCCGCTCCAATGATTGGGTCTTTGCTCCAGAAGCCCGAGAAGAGCGGGAAGCCAGAGATGGAGAGTGTCGCAAGCAGGAACGTGAACGCGGTGATCGGCATGATCCTCGCCAGACCGCCCATCTTGCGCATGTCCTGCTGGCCGACGGCGTGAATCACCGCGCCGGAGCCCAGGAAGAGCAGCGCTTTGAAGAAGGCGTGTGTGAAGAGGTGGAAAATGCCGACAGAGTTGTTCGGAGCGACCGCGAGGCCGACGAACATATAGCCAAGCTGGCTGACGGTCGAGTAGGCCAGCCCCTTCTTGATGTCGTTCTGGGTTAGCGCGATCGTGGCGGCGAAGAGCGCTGTGAAGCCGCCGACGTAGCCGACCACCTCCAGCGACTGCGGGCCTGCCACCTGATAGTAGAGCGGGAAGAAGCGCGCCACCAGATAGACACCGGCGGCGACCATCGTCGCGGCGTGGATCAGCGCGCTCACCGGGGTTGGGCCAGCCATCGCGTCCGGAAGCCAGACGTGCAGCGGGAACTGCGCCGACTTGCCGACCGCGCCGCAGAAAATTAGGATCATCGCCACGGTGACGGTGAACTGATTCACATGCTGGAAGGTGGCCGGGTTGTTGAGGACGACGAAGCTGAAGTTGCCGGTGGCGAAGAAGAGCATCAGGATGCCGATCAGCATGCCGAAGTCGCCAAAGCGAGTAGTCACGAAGGCCTTGAGCGACGCGGAAGGCGGGTACGGCAGGTCGGGGTTCTCCGGCGTCGGCTTGGCGTCGAACCAGAAGCCGATCAGCAAGTAGGATGACAGGCCCACCAACTCCCAGCCGATGAAGAGCACCAGGATGTTAGCGCCTAGTACCAGGATCAGCATCGAGAGCGTAAAGAGTGATAGCTCGATGAAGAAGCGGGAGTAGCCCAGATCGCCAGCCAGATAGCCGATGGAGTAGAGATGCACCAGCGTCGAGACGCTGGTTACGACGACTAGCATCACCACCGTCAGCGGGTCTATGCGGAAGTCAATCGAGTACTGCAGGTTGCCGAAGGTGAACCAGTTCCAGAGGTGAATGTCTTGGCCCTGCTTCTGCAAGGCCGGGTCACCGACGAACTGGATGAGGATCAGGATTGACAGGACGAACGCCAGGAACATCGCGACGACGCCGATGACGCTGCCGATCATGCCCCAGGTGGTCGTCTGGCCGCCGCCATGGCCGCCATGGCCGCCGTGGTCATCCGCGCCGCCGTGGGCGCCAGAAGCGCCGCCGTGGGCGTCAGCGGCGGGCGCCGCGTCGTGGGCGTCATGTCCGCCGTGAGCGCCGCCTCCCCCACCGGGAGGGCGCAACCCTGCGCGGCGTTGCGCGGCCACATCCAGCGGGCGCGTCACGCAAAAGATGATGACCAGCGCCAACAATGGCAGCGCCGGAATCACCCAGGCATATGCTACGGGACTCATGCATCAGCTCCGTTACTGTGCGCTGGCCTCAGATCACTGAACACGGGAGTTTACCAGCGCATCAGGTTGATCTGGCCGACGTCAATGGTAGACCGGCGCCGGTAGATGGCGATAATCATGGCAAGGGCCACAGCCGCTTCGGCGGCGGCGACGGTGATGATGAAGATGGCGAAAACCTGGCCCGTCAGCCGGTCGCCATGCGGCGCGCCCGCGATGGCGTTGAAAGTCGCGGCGTAGCCAGCAAGGGTGATGTTGACGGCGTTGAGCATAATCTCGATGCTCATCAGGATCGCGACCGCGTTCCGCTTGCTCAGGGCGCCGAAGAGCCCGATGCAGAAGACGACCGCGCCCAGAACCAGAAACGAGTTGAGGGTGACCATGGAGGCGTCTTTCCTTCGTCTTTCCAGGCGCTAGTCTTCGCGGCCAATAACAATCGCCCCGATGATGGCGGCAAGGAGAACCACCGAGGCGATTTCGAAGGGCAGCACATAACTATAGCTGAAGGGGCTATAGAGCAATTGCCCGATGCGGGCGACCGTGCCGCCAACCCCGCTCGCGAGGTTGACCGGGGAACTGGGCGAGCCGGTGACCATCTGACCCGCGCCCACCGTGAAGATCAATCCCGCGCAGAGCACGGCGGCGATCAGCGCGGCGAGCCAGGTCTGGCCACCGAAGGGACTGGAGCCGTGCGACATGGCGTTCTGGGTGAGCATGATCGCAAAAAGCACCAGAATCGTCACGGCGCCTGCGTAGATGAGAATCTGGACGATAGCGATGAACTCAGCGTTTAGCAGCACGTAGACGCCAGCGGCGGCGCCGAAGACCAGCGCCAGAAATAGCGCGGCATGTACGATGTTGCGCAGCAGAACCACGGCGAGCGATGAGCCAACCAGCAAAATCGCGATGACGTAGAACGCTACGGTACCGATATCGAGGGGCATGTTGAGTGTCCTCCACCTGCGGGATTTCGCTCATGCGGCGTCTCTCGAGGCAACCGGGCCGCATCCAGGTTCCGCGCTGTCCTCGGTTGGTCCGTGGGAGGCGGTGGGGCGCGGAACGTCGGGCTAGAGCGCCATCTGTGATTGTATCACTGGCGTCAATCGCCGCGCGCGTCCGTCTGCTGTCTTCATCTGTCCGATTGGTGGTACGCGCGCCAGAGCGTCCACACGGCCTCGCGGCTTCCACTGTGTTACAACGGCTGGCGGCGGCGCGGCGTTACCTGACCTGACCGGCGAAGCGCGCCGAGAAGATGTCCTATGCGAGTGGCGTGCGCCCCACGCGCATGCTACACTGCCCGCAGTCCGGGGCGGAAGGCTCGCCCCATCGCAACAGACGGCGACAGCGTCCGCGAAGGCGCGGACAGAAGCCGCGACGACGGAACGACCACTGGAGGCGCGTGATGAATACTAGCCCACGCGGCGCGCTCGCGCATGTGCGGCGCATCTCAGGCGAGGCGCTGCGGCGCGTTGCGCTGTGGTTTATTGGCGCGTTCGGAGCGAGCGCGCTACTCGTGGCGATCGTCGCTTGGCTCGCTGGTGGCGCGGGAACGCCACTCTCGACGCCTACGCTGCTGGTGGCGCTAGCGCTCGGCATGGCTGTGGGCTGGGCGGCTGGACTAGCCGCGCTGACGCTCGAGACGCTGCGGCTGATCGAAGCGAGCGTCGAAGCGAGCGCCGCCGCACGCCAGCATTGAGATCAGATTGTGATGCGGCTTGCCAGGAGAGGACTGAACGACACTCGTGAGTGACCATTCCCCGCAAGACTCGCTGCTCGGCGCCCGGCTCGGCTCATGCCAGATTGAGCGCCCCATCGGCGCGGGTGGCATGAGCGCGGTCTTCCTCGCGCGTCAGGAGCGCCCACGCCGTCTGGTGGCGCTCAAAGCGCTACGCCCACAACTGGCGCTGGGCTCCGCGCAGTGGCCGCTCTTCCTGGCGCGTTTCCGCCGCGAGGCGGACGCGATGGCCGCGCTGGATCACGCCAACATCACTCCGATCTACGAGTTTGGCGAACAGGACAACCTGGCCTACCTCGTGATGCCCTACATGCCCGATGGCTCGCTGGCTGACCTGCTCGCGCGCGAGGGCCCGCTGCCGGTCGAGCGAGTGGTGGCGTATGTCGAGCAGGTGGCCGCCGCGCTAGACTACGCCCATCAACATGGCATCATCCATCGTGACGTGAAACCCTCGAACGTCCTGCTCCACCCCGATGGCCGTCTGCTGCTCTCAGACTTCGGCATCGCCCGCCCGCTGGACCAGCGCGATCTGCCGGGAGCCAGCCAGGCTGGCATGGGCAACGACGGCGGGCTGACGATGGCGGGATCCGCGCTAGGCACGCCGGATTTCATGGCGCCCGAACAAATACTCGGCCAGCCTGTCGGGCCAGCCGCTGATGTCTACGCACTCGGCTCCCTGGCCTATACGCTGCTGGCGGGCCATACGCCATTCGGCGGCAGCGATACCCAGCAAACGCTCGCGCGCCAGCTTCGCGAGCCACCACAGCCGCTGCGCCTGGACCGGCCCGATATCCCCGCGCGGGTGGAAGAGTCTGTCTTCTGGGCGCTGGCGAAAGACCCCTCCCAGAGGCCGCCCTCCGCCGGGGCGCTGGCGCAGGCCCTACGCGGCGGCCTGCGCAGCGGGCCGTTCGCAGGGGGCGCCGCGCTGTGGCGGCGAGCGGCGCTTCCTGGAGCGTCACTCGCCAATTTCGCCGGACGCGACGCGCCCAACGCTGGGCCAGCGGGCGTTACGCCCACCCCATTCGAGGGAACGCTCATGGGGCCGAGCGCGCCCGACGCCGTGACCGTCTGGGACCCGCGTTTCAGCGCGGCTAATCCGGCGCGCGGAACGTCAGTAGCGGCTCAGGCGTGGCCCGGTCCGGCGCGCGGGACGGCGCGGGCAGACGGACAAGGCGCCAGGCTCTCGCCCGCGCTGGTGGCAGCCATTGGTGTGGCGCTGGTCGTCCTGCTGGCGATGGCGGTCACACTGGGCGGGCTGATCGGTGGCAACAATCCATTTGGCGCGTTCGTCGGGCCGGTCGCCGGTCCGCAAGCGACGGCAACCATCACACCGCTGCCGACCGCGACGCCCTCGCCAACGCCCTCGCCAACCCCCACACCACCGGCCAACTGGCTGAGCGTGGAGCCATCCGCGATCAGCCTGGGCTGCAACGGCTCCAAGCGGACACAGTACGTTAGCCTGACCAATCTTGGCGACAAAAAGCTGGCGTGGACCGAGAGCACCCAAGGGAGCACATTCATTGTGGGCGTTACAGTGAATCCCAAGGATGGAACGATCGACGCCAGGGCAGACGGTGAAGATCGCGGTCACCAATTCGAAAACATGGCTACTTGGCAACTCGGGGCAACTGAACTTTAGCCCCAGCGGAGATAATGCCGCCAACGCTGGCGACACAGCGGTCGTGACCTACACGACCAGTTGCGGTTAGCCGAGCGGGCTTGCTTCCTTGCCACGTACGGCCTTATGAGCGATCAGGCAGGCGCGTTGAGAACAGCGGTTCAGCCGCCCAGCGCCTGGGCAAGCGCGGAGCCAGCGGCGGCGACGATCGCGCTGGCCAGCGCGCCAGCGATCAGGGCGAGCGCAACGAGCGTAAAGACGGCCCCCATGCGGCGGGCGGCCCACGCGCGGGCGGGAAGGAACGTCGAGCGCCAGAAGCCCGTAACAGCCACCATCGCCATCGGGAGGCACCCCAGCGCCAGCAACAGCCCGTGCGGCGCGCCGCCAGGCAGGGCAGCCACTATCACCAGCGCTCCCGCCAGCGCCAGCGCACCCGCCAGCGGGATCAGTGGACGCCGCCACGGCGCTTTCTCGTCGCGAATGGCGCCATCCACGACGATCGCGCGCGCCTGAATGGCGGCGAAGGCCAGCAAGCTCAATGCGGCCCCCAGCAACCAGAGCGTCGTGTCGGGGCGCGCCCGCTGCGCCAGCGCCGTTACCATGACCAGCCCAACGCCGAGCAGGACAGGCGCCACGACCCGGCGCGCGATGGTCATGGCGGCGCGTGGCAGCCGGTCGCGGAGAGCGGCGGGCGCCACGTCGAGCGCGATCACTGCCAGCGCGACCACGCCAAGCGTCACAGTAGGCGCGCTGGCGGTCGCGTACAGCGATACCCCAGCAAGCGTCGCGGCGGTAATCAGGCTAGCCCCCGCGCCGAGGTAGGGGAAGTCTCCCTGAGGTAGGGGCTTGTACGCTCGCAGCACCGCCCAACCAGAGATCCCGCATATCGCGGCGAACGATTCGGCGACGACCAGCCCCCAGGAGATCGGCCGGCCTTCGGCGATCAGGATGGAGACCGCGACCGCGATGGGCAACAGCGCAAAGCGCCACCTCCACGGCTGGCTGAGCGCGAGCAGGCGACGGCCCATCCGGAGCGCGGGGATGATCCGCGCGGGAAGAGTGGACACGAGCGTCCGGAGACGGGACGCGACGAGGCGCCGGGCTGGGCTAACCGCGCCCAGCCACGCTTGCTTATCCATGCTTGAACGCAGACTTTCTTCATAAATGGTTGAGGAAACAAGGATGGTTGAGGAAAACGCGCGCAGGTATCGGGGGGACAGGCGAGGGGCGCAAACGACCGCGACGCGCTCTCCATTGTGAGGGGAGAGCGCGGACGCGTGGCGGGAGACTAGCGGTCGCTGAGGCGTGACCAGCGGCGCAGGTCTTCCTCAACATGCGCGAGCGCCTCGGTGAAGCGCTCCTGTGTGACGCCCAGGGTGAAATCGCCACGGGTCTTCTCAAGGATACCACGGGTCGCGTCAGTGGTGCGACGCAAGTTGCCGGTGATCGCGTCGGGGAAATCGAGCGTGATGAGCAGGCTGTAAATCTCGTCCATGTCGCGCAGAATGTCTTCACAGCCTTCGAGCTTGCCCTGTCGCATGCGGTCGAGGAGGTACCGCCGCAGCTCGCCGGTGGCCTCGCCCAGGCCATTGAGATAGGGCGCCCACTCGACACCCAGCTCTTCAGGGGTCGGCAGCGGACGGCGCTGGATCAGCGCGGCGGTCAGCGCGGCCTCAGCGTATTCCTTCTGAGCATCGGCGACAAAGCCCGCATAAAAGATATCGAGATGGTCGCGCAGGTCCTGGGCCATGTCACGGAGCATGCCCCCCGCCTCCGTCAGATGACGGTTGACCAGGTCGAATTCATCGCGGTGCGCGGCGCGAATCGCGTTGGCGCACAGACGGATAGACGCGCGCGACTTGGGGAGGGCGCGCTCGCGCGCGAGATGCTTCATGGCCAGGTAATCGCCCGCCTTCTGGCCGATCGCTTGCAAGTCCGCCACGGTCATGTCCCTCAGTGTTCCGGCGCCACCGCTCGCCGCTTATGTCCCCATCGCGAGCATGCGCGCCTCTCTCGCTCGCATATACCGATGCGGTTCACCAAAGAATACGAGTCACTCACCGCTCGTGTTACGCGCCGCCTGTCTCTCTTTTTCTACGTAGCGGCGCTTCCGCTGTCTCTCTCCTCCAGCGTATCTTTCAGTCTATACGCGCGGCAAGGCGGTGTCAAACGACGGCGCGGCGAAACAGCCTATCTGGGGGCGCCATCCTGGTCACATGGGAGAACGCGCAAGCGCGTGATACACTGGCCGGGCGGCTGCTGGTCGCGCGCGAGCGCGGCGGAGTTGGGATGGAGAGCATGGCGAAGCGCGCGAAGACACACGAAGAATCTGAAGCGGAACCGGGTCATACGCGCCGCGCACGGCGGCGTGTTGATCTCGTCGAGCCAATCGAGACGACCGAGCCGGTTGAGCTTGCCGAACCGGTCGAGACGATCGAGACGATCGAGACGGTTGATCTCGTCGAGACGGAAACCCTGGCCCTGGAGGATGACCTCCCGCTCATCGAGCGGGTCGAAGCCGACCTGCGGGTGGGCGGCGCGCTCTCGCGCGCGCTGCCGGGCTACGAAGACCGCCCGGCCCAGATCAAAATGGCGCGCCGGATTGCCCGCTCGCTGGAGCGCGATGAGCATATCGTAGTTGAGGCGGGGACGGGGACGGGGAAATCCCTGGCCTACTTGCTGCCCATCGTGCGCTCCGGCAAGGTCGCGCTGCTCAGCACTGCCAACAAGGCGCTCCAGGAACAGCTCTTCTACAAAGATATCCCGTTCGTCCAGACGTATATCCAGCCCTTCGAGGCCGCGCTGGTAAAGGGCATGGGCAACTACCTCTGCCTGGACCGTCTCGGCGAGGAGCGCGCATTCCAGGCGCTAGCGCCCATGCGCGGCTTCAACATCATCGAGACAGCGATTGATGACGGCGAGTGGGATGGTGACCTCGATCTGCTGCCCAGCGCGCTTCCCGGCGATGTGCGGGCGCGCGTGGCCGCCGATAGCGACCAGTGCGCGTGGCGCGCCTGCCCGCTCTTCAACGACTGTTACGTGCGCAAGATGCGTGACCGCGCGCGCGAGGCGCAGGTGATCGTCGTCAACCACACGCTGCTGCTGCTCGACGCGGCGATGGGCGGCTTCCTGCTGCCGGAGCGCGACGTGGTGGTGATTGACGAGGCGCACCACCTCGAAGAAGAGGCGACGCGCGCCTTCACCGCGACCGTCACGCCGGGCCGGGTGAACAGCCTGCTCTCACTGCGCAAACTGCGCGAGATCGCGGAGGAGCGCGTCCAGCGCGAGGTCAGCGCCGCCAACGCCGCCGCCTGGGAAGCGCTGCGCCAGGTGATTGGTGACGCGCCACGCGGACGCCTGCGCCTCGACAGACCGCTGGAGGAGGGCGCGCGACTGGCCAGCAAGGTCGGCGATCTGGCAGACAGTCTCCAGCGGCAGCGCCCGCTCAACATGACCGATAAGGATGAACAACTCTTCGAGAGGCTGGTCAAGCGGACGCGCGCCTTGGCTTCGGACATCCGCACGGTTTTCGCCGTGGACAAACCGGACGAGCGCGTCTACTACGTCGAGATGATTCGCTCCGGGCGGCGCGACATCCAACAGCCGTCGGTCTCCGCCGCGCCGCTGGGAGTGACCAGCCTGCTGCGCGAGAAGCTCTTCGACCGCGTGAAGACTATCGCGACCTCGGCGACGCTGGCGATTGATGGCGACTTCAGCTTCTTCCGCGCGCGCGTTGGGCTTGAGGCGGCGACCGAGTTGACGCTCCCCTACGCCTTCGACTACGCCACGCATGCGCTGCTCTACCTGCCACGGATGCGATTAGACCCAGCCTTTGGCGCCGCCGCCGAGCTGTATCTGAAGGAAATCGCGGAGCAGATGCGCATGCTCGTGGAGGCCTCGCGCGGACGGGCGTTCCTGCTGTTCAGCAGTCAGCGCGCGCTGGATGGGGTCTACAACCGCATCGGCCGCGATCTGGAGTCAGAGGGCTACGCGACGCTGACTCAGGGCCGCGACTTCTCGCGGCAGGAGTTGCTCCGCCAGTTCCGCGAACGCGACCGGGCGGTGCTCTTCGGCCTGAAGAGCTTCTGGGAAGGCGTGGATGTGGCGGGCGAGGCGCTCTCGCTGGTGGTGATTGACAAGCTGCCGTTCGATCCGCCCGATGATCCTGTGCAGGAGGCGCGCGTCAGCAAGATGAAGGCGGCGGGTGAGAACTGGTTCGGCGGCTACGTGCTGCCCAACGCGATCTTGCGGCTGAAGCAAGGCGTAGGCCGTCTGATCCGCACGCGCGACGACCGTGGGGTGATGGCGATTCTCGACAAGCGCATCTACACCAAGGCCTATGGGCGGCAGGTGATGCTGGCGCTACCCCCCGCCCGCCGTACCGAACGCATCGAGGATGTGCGTCAGTTCTTCGGGTGAGGACTGCGGCCGCATGGCGCGCTGGCGGCGTTGGGGGCCTGTGGGGTAGACTCTGTGAGGAACCGCGAACACTCATTGAGGAGGTACAACAACATGGCTCAGCAGTACCGGCAGGCGCCGGCGATGGCGATAGACCCCAACAAACGCTACGTCGCTACATTCCACACGGAGCGCGGCGATTTTCAGGTCGAGCTCTTCGCGAAGGATGCGCCCATCACCGTCAACAACTTCGTCTTCCTGGCGCGTGAGGGCTTCTACAACGGCGGGACGTTCCACCGCGTCATCAAGGGCTTCATGGCCCAGGGCGGCGACCCGACTGGCACAGGCACAGGCGGCCCGGGCTACCAGTGGGCTGACGAGCGGAGCGCGCTCCAGTTGAAGCACGACGCCCCCGGCACGCTGAGCATGGCCAACGCGGGACCGAACACCAACGGCTCGCAGTTCTTCATCACCTTCGCCCCAACCCCGCACTTGAATGGCAAGCATGCCGTCTTTGGCCGTGTCACGAGCGGCATGGATGTGGTCAATAGCCTCCGCGAGCGCGACCCAGGTCGCGACCGCAACCCCGGCGACCGCATCCTCAGCATTGACATCAGCGAGCAGTAGCCACTCACTGCGCGCGAGGAGTGAGTAACTACTTTGCCTGAGCGACACATCCCAACCTTGGCGATTATCGCCGACATTCATGGCAATATCCCCGCGCTCGACGCGACGCTGGCCGATCTGGAGCGCATCCAGCCCGACCGCGTCGTGGTCGCGGGCGATATCGTCAACCGCGGGCCGCAGAGCCACCTGGCTGTCGAACGGGTCGCGTCGCTGGGGTTCGATGTTATCAGCGGCAACCATGACACCTGGCTAGCCAAGATAGCGTGCGGCGAAGGGCTGCCCAATGGCTGGGAAACATCCTGGTGGACGCCCGTTCGCCGTGCGGTTGAGGAGCTTACGCCCGCCGATCTGGCCTGGCTCGACGCGCTGCCCTTCAGCCTGAGCGTTGCCTTGCCCGGCGCGGAGCCGCTGCTGGTGGTCCACGGCAGCCCGCGCCACTCACGCGAGGGCATGGGGCGATTGATTCCCGACGAGCAACTGGCGGAGGCGCTGTCAGGCGTGGAAGAGCGCACGATTGTCGGCGCGCACATTCACTATCCCTGGGAGCGCTGGCTTGGCGACCAGCATGTGGTGGTGATCGGCGCGACTGGCTGCCCGTTCAACGGCGACATCAACGCGCAGTACGGCCTCTTTACCTGGGAGAACGGCGCGTGGAATTTCGCGCATTGTTCCGTGCCCTACGACCATGCGCCGCTCTACGCCGCCTGGCGCGAGAGCGGCTATTTGGATGATGACAGCCTCGCCTCAGAGCTGATGATGCTGGAGCATCGCACCGCGCGCACTCAGTATGTGCCGTTCTGGGAATGGGCCACCGAAAACCATCTGCCGCTGACACGAACCAGCTTGACACGCTTCCATGCCGGGCGAAAGCTGGCGCCCCCGCCACCACTGCCCGTCGCGACCGCGCCAGCCCAGCGCAGCGCCCGCGACACCAAGGTGAGCGAGTAGCCCATAACCGCCGACACGTTGGAGCATGTTCACCATGACGGCCCACCCTCCCGTTGACTCGCCCGCCACTATGCCCAATGGGAGCCACACCGCGCGATGGGCGCGTCTGCCAGCCTGGTTCGCGCGCGGACGCGAGGCGTTGGCGGCGGGGGCATTGTTTCTCATCGCCGCCGCGCTGCGACTGGGACTGGCCGCGCACGGCTGGCCGTACCTCAACAGCGACGAAGCCGTCATGGGGCTGATGGGCGTAGATATCTGGCGGCATGGCGCGCGGCCCATCTTCACCTACAGCCAGGACTACATCGGCTCGCTCCAGGCCTATCTCTCGGCCCCGCTGTTTGCGCTGCTCAACGGCGACCCGCTGGCGCTGCGCCTGGCGACACTCGTCCAAACGATGCTCTTCCTGGTGGTGATGTATGCCCTCGCGCGGCGGCTCTACGCGCCGGGCGTCGCGTTGCTGACGCTCGCGTTGCTCGCCCTCGGCCCTGAGTACGCGCTGAAACATGAGCTCCAGGCGGGCGTCGGCGCGCAGGATACGCTGCTATTCGGCGCGCTGGTCGTCTGGCTGGCCACCATCCGGCTACGCGGCGGCTGGAATCTCGGCGCGCGGCTGGCGCTCGACACCGGCATAGGGCTGGCTATCGGGCTGGGGCTTTGGGGCGATTTTCTATTCCTGCCCTACGTCGCCGTCGCCGTGCTTGCCCTGGGCTACACCGCGCTCCATGCGCTGGCCGCCGCCCGGCGGGACGGCAATCCGCGCCCCGCGATGTTCCGGCTCATGACGGACGGGGCCATCGTGACCGTCGCGGCGCTGCTCGGCGCCGCGCCACTGCTGGCCGCGAACATCGCCAGCGGCGGCGGGACATTCCGCCATGTCACAGCTATCGCGGGGACACCTGGCTCCGGCTCGGCGATGGGCGCGCTCGGCGCTCGGCTCGCGCAATTCGCCGGGCAGATCGGCGCGACACTGCTCGTGGGGCTGCCGAACGCGCTGGGCGCGGAGCTAGTCTGTGGCGGCTGCGCCATCTGGCCCGCGCAGGGCAGCATGGCGACGGGTGCGCCTGTGGTGCGGGCAATCGTCATCTCAGCGCCTTTTACGCTAGTCGCGGTAGGCCTTTGGCTGGTGTCGGCGCTGCCGCTGGCTCGCGACGCGTGGCGGGCGCTGTCAAGCGTGACGGGCGCTCCGCCTCTCCGCTGGGCTGGGCGGCTGCTCGCGCTCCCCGCGCCCGACGCCCGCTGGTGGGGGCGGTTCATGCTGGTCACGGGCGCCGCGCTGACGTTACTGCAATATATGGTAAGCCAGGCGTCATACAGCTTCCCAACCTACACCAACCGCTATCTCATCGGCCTCTACATCGCCGCGCCACTGATCGCCGCGCCACTGGTCGCCGCGCTACGTTCGGTGTGGCGCGCGGCGCGCGCGCGGACGGCGCCGGGGTGGCGCTCGCTAGCGGGAGTCGCGCTGCTGGCGATAATCCTGGGCCTGGGCGTGGCGGGAGCGGCCCACAGCATCGTGGTCGCGAGCGACGCCTCGACCTACGGCGACCCAGTCAACACACGCGACGCGCAGTTGGTCGCGTTCCTCGAAGCGCATCACGCGACAGAGTTCAATACTGGCTACTGGACATGTGGACGGCTAATTCTGGCCACGCGCGAGCAACTCAGCTGCGCGGTTGTAAACCAGCATGACGCCTTCGCGCCGGGCTTCAACCGGTATCCGCCCGCCGTAAGAGCCGTGGCGGCGGCCCAGCATCCCGCCTGGGTCTTCAACATGCAATCGCTGGACGTGGACGCCAGCGTTCCCCAGCAAATCGCCGCCTGCGTGCGCGCAGGCGAGCCGCGCTGCGCCGGCTATACCTCCGCGACGGTCAGCGGCTACCTGATCTACTACTACGCCGGCTAAGCCTACACCTGCTCAACCGCCTCATCCCCCCATCATCGGTTCCTTCGCGAGCATGGCGCGCCGTATGCGTTATGCGCGAAAGGCCAAGTAGTGATGCGCGTGGGACGCCTCCTGGCGTCGCGGCCCATTCGCCAGCGGGAAGCAGCCGGTACAACGGGCGTTGCGCTCGCCAGCGAACGTGGCGCACACTCAGCGAGCATACCTGGCTGTGAGGTCACCTGCGCAAATTGTGACGCGCGCGATATCCTCATGGCGCGCCACTGGATATGTTTGCGATATGGGAGTCCGTGCGCCACGCGATAGCGCGCGGGACAAAAGCAGGGGGATAAGTATGTGGACCCACTGGCGGCATGTAGCCGCGATAACGGGGCGCGCATGGCTGCGCCGGAGCCACCATCTCACACTCGCCATGCTAGGCGTCGGCCTGGCGGTAGCGCTCTTGGCGCTGGCAGCCTGTGGATCGCCAACGGCTGGCCCGGTGGCGAGTGCCACAACGACGGCCGTCGCCACCGCGACAACCGCGGCGGCGACGACGACGACGGTCGCGCCGACCGCGACGAGCGGCGGACCATATAAGGTGCGCGTGTACTTCTCGAAGAATCCCGACTCCTATAACGATCCGTCGAAGGTCTTCCCAGTGACGCGCTACTCGCCGACGCTGGGCGTGGCGACCTACGCCATTCAGCAGTTGATCGCCGGGCCGACCCCCTCTGAAGCGGCGGCTGGCTACTTCAGCGAGATACACGGGAAGTTTACTGGCTCCTCAAATTGCGGTGGCGCCGACTTCAAGATCACGCTCGACCACAAGGGAACGACGCCAGCCCCCGGCTATGCGACACTGCAATTCTGCCGTACAACCAGCCTTCCCGGTGATCTCTCCGGCGCGTACATTACGTCCGAGATCAACGCGACCTTGAAGCAGTTCTCCAACATCAAGAACGTGGTGATCCTGAACGCGCAGGGCGGCTGCTTCGACGACCTGAGCGGGCAGAATCTTTGCCTCAAATAAGCGTGAAGTGATCCTGTGCGACTCACACCGCCACCCGTCATGTTTCGCCAATCGGTGAGCATGACGGGGCATACCCGGTTGGGGTAGCCGTGAACAATGGCTACCTGTTGCGCGTCTACAAGTGTTAGGGGGTGTATTTGCCACGCCTCCTCATTGGGTGGGAATGTGGCAGCGACGCGCACGTCTGGCGCGACGGGATGAGTGAGGAATCATCATGGATGAAGGGCGTGGCGGGCTGGGACTCGAGGACTCTGGCACTTTCGCGAAACCAGGTATGAACCGCGACACGACCCCGTTGGGTATGGATCCGGCGCGGCAGGAGCCCGAAGTGTCCGAAGATATAACTACTCCTGGCGGGAATCTGAATGACGCGCCAACGCTGCGATTACCTGCGCCCGTCATGGACACATGGGCGCATCTCAAGGGATGGGTAGGCCAGAAGCGGCAGGGCCAGAAGTCGTGGGGCCAGAAGCGGCAGGGCCGCCGCCGCATCGCGCTGCTCGTCTCGCTCGCGCTGCTGCTGACGCTCACATTGCCGGGGACCTACGCCGTTAGTTCCGCACTCAACGAGTATCATAGCCTGAAAGCGCTCGGCGAGGATGGCCTGGCCCACCTGACTGCTGTCAAGACCGACCTGCTGGGGCAGTCCAGCGCGAGCGGCGGCGGCAGCTCCAGCAGCTCGCTCTCTGGATCGGGAAGCTCTGCGCTCGGATCGAGCACACTGGCGGAGATTCAGGCGCTGCTGGCCACGCCTGGCCCGGACGTCATCAACCCCGCCTATACCTACCTCGCGCAGCGCCAGGGTGGCACCTATTATCCGCTTCAGGTAACGGTCAGCCCCGCGAAGGGCGTCGCCGCTGAAGGGACAAAGCCCACCACCTGGAAAACGACGGTCAGCGACAACACCTTCTTCGCGCTTGGTGGAAAGCCGCTACCAGCGCCCACCGCTACGCCTGCCGCTACGACCACCGCCGCGACCGTCACGCCCACCGCGACCACTACGAGTGGCAGTGGCTCCGCCAGCGCCGGCGGCTTGAGCAGCAAGATACCCGATCAGGCGCACATTACGCTCGCCCGGCAAGACCTGCTGGCGGCGCAGCGTGACTTCATCACGCTGGGCGCGCGGCTGGCGCATCCCGACTGGGTGCTCTCGCTGGCCGCCGTGCTCCCATCCGGCTCCTCAGACCTGGCCGCCGTACGCGCGCTCTCACAGGTGGGCGTGGACGCCACCGTCGCAGGGCTGGCGATGCTCGACGCCGCCACTCCGCTGATGCTGCGGCTGCACGGGACAACCTCGCTGCTTTCCGGGACGCAGCGGCTCATCACCCAGGCCGACATCACCGCTCTGGAGCAAGGCCTCACAGTCGTCAGCGCGAAGGTAAATGACATCTTCGCGCAACTCAAGACGGTCAACGTGGATGCGCTGCCGCTGAGCGCACATCAAAAGGCGCTTTTCGCCCAGATTATGCCACTCCTGCCGCAGGTGAAGGGCTTGGTTGACCAGGCGGGTCCGCTGCTCACCATCTTCGGCTGGGTCATCGGCGCCGATGCGACGCGCCACTTCCTGGTACAGACGCTGGACCGGGGCGAGATACGCGCCGCTGGCGGCTTCACTGGCCAGTACGCCGTGCTGACGCTGAACGGCGGCAAGATAGGGCCACTGAGTCTCGAAGATGTGAACTGCCTGGACTACTTGACCGGCTGCCTCTCGAACGGCTGGATCTTTGGCCGCCGTCCCCCCGCGCCGTACAACTCCTGGTGGCCATTCGCCAACTGGGGCCTACGTGACTCCAGCCTCTCCGCCGACTTCCCGACCAACGCGCGATTGGTGCTCAGTGTCTACCAGCACGAGAGCGGCCAGAAGATGGACGGGCTGATTGACATCTCGCCGCTGGTGATCGAAGACGTGCTGCGCGTGACCGGCCCGATCCAGGTGCCGCTCTACCACGAAACGATCACGGCGAATAATCTGGAAACCAAGCTGCATTATTACCAGCAAGATCCAGCGGCGATCGCGCTGGAAAAAACACTCTCCGGCGGCGGTCGCAAGTCATTCACACAACTCGTGGGCCAGCTCCTGCAGGAGCGCGTCAAGACACTGCCGCTCAGTATGATGCTGCCGCTGGCGAAACAGATGTTCGCCGATCTGCGCTCGAAGAACCTACAGGTGTACTTCACCAATCCTGCCACCCAGGCGCTGCTCACCAAATACAGCCTCAACGGCGCGGTGAACACGGCGCCGGGCGTGGATGGTTATATGCTCGTGCAATCCAACGTCAGCGTCTCCAAAGCGACGAGCTTCATCAATGTGACGCAGCGCGACAATGTGACGCTCGACGCGAAGGGCGGCGCGACCCACCACCTGACGCTGACCTTCCACGGGAACTACACCTACAGCCAGGTATGGGGCTACATGACCTATCGGGACTACCTACGCATCTACGTCCCGCCGCAATCCAAACTGCTCGGCGGTGATGGCTTCGATTCGGGCGTCCCGATGTGCTGGCCGTCCTCGGCGGGCAAGCCCCCTACCAAGTACGCGACCCTCGCCACATGCTACGGAAATCCCTATCCGAACGGCGAGATGGTCTGCCCATCCGGCAACTACGCGCCAGGGCCGCGCGCGCCTGATGTGTTCGGTTCAGACGGCTACAACCAGTGGCCGGTGGACGCCCCCGGCGGCCCAACGAGCACCACCAGCGATCTGGCCAGTCGCGCCATGTACGCCGGCTACATCTTCGTGCCAGACGGCTGCACGGCGACGGTCACGCTGTCCTGGTATACGCCGGGCGTCGCGCCCAAGGCATAACCGAGCCATTCTCCAATGCGTGAGGGCGAGGCGCTCCCTATTCCGAGCGACTCGCCCTCTTGCGCCGCTCCACGCAGTGAGTACACCCATCCCTCGCTTCGTATATACTGTGTAGTGGCAAGCGGCATTCACAGCCTACATCCGAGGGGAGACGACAACCGATGCGACATCGCGATACGCACTATTTCCTGTGGTTTATCTTCTTTGGCGTCCTTTCGGGCATCATCCACTATGTCAATAACAAGAGCTTCGATCCCGAATCCACCTGGCTAACGGTCAGCGGTCTGCTGGGTATGCTGCTGGGTATGAAGTGGATCGCCGGGGGCAGGCTCTCGCGTTGGTATGATCTCTTCATTGGCGTGATCTTCTCCATCGCCGCCGCAATTGGCATCGCCGCTGGATTCCAGGTCAACCTCATCAGCGGCTCAGTCGCGAACGGGCTCATCAGCAAGGAAGCCTTGTTGGGGCTGAGCCTGTTGACGCTACCATCCCTGGTGCATGCGGTGCTGGGAATTACGTCCCTCAATCACGCCATCAAGAACAAGTGAGCCGCGACATCCACCCTTTCCATTTCGTCTCAGAGCCGTGAGAAGCAGCCGATTCGGCGCCCTGATTGCTGCGCTCTTCACCACGGCCACGGATGGCTGCGCGCGGGCTCTTGGCGCCCGCGCGCCCCACTCGGACCGTAAGATGAGAAGGAATGGCCAGACTATGCGGCTCACTCTGAGAATGATTGGGATGCTCATAGGCATCTTCGCCAGCATTGTCGCGATTCTCGTGGACTCACTCTACTCGTTCTTCCATGTGCTGGGACGGGTGAGCGGTATCACCGATGACGCCTCGCACTTCTGGTGGGGCCTGCTCGTGACACTGATTGGCTTTGCGGGGTCGGTACTCGCGGTCTCATCGCCGGTGCTGGCGGCGATTCTGATGCTGGCGGCAAGCGTCGCACTCTTCTGGATTGTTGGCTGGTGGGCGATCTTCGCGTCGGTGTTCTTCTTCACCGGCGCGGCGCTGGCGTTCCTCGACCGCGGCAACGCCACGACCACAACACGCGCGATGGGCTGACAGCCCGCGCTCGTGCGCTAGAAGAGCGAGAGTTGCTGAAGCGGGGGCGCGTCGCTGTCCTCATCCTCGCTGGATGATGCGGACGGATTGGCGGAGATTTTGCCTTCGGCTGCGAGGCGCCGCGCCTCCGCCAGCGCGGCGGGAATGGCCCGCTGGAAGTCTTGCTCAATAGCCTTCATCACGACATCGGTACGCAAGGCTGCCGCTGGGTGATACATCGCGACGACGATACGCCCATCGATGAGCTTGGCCTGCCCGTGAATGACGCTGATCTTGGCCCCAGGGAAGAAGCGCGCCATCGAGAAACGACCCAACGTGACGATCACCCTGGGATTGATCGCCGCAATCTGCCGCGTGAGGTAGTCAGAGCAGGCGGCAATCTCTTCAGGGAGCGGGTCGCGATTCTCCGGCGGGCGGTGCTTGACGACGTTGGTGATGAAGGCGGTGGAGCGATCCAGCCCAACACTGGCGAGCAGCTTGTTGAGCAGTTGTCCTGCCGGCCCGACGAACGGGCGGCCTTGCCGGTCCTCATGAAATCCCGGCCCCTCGCCGATGAAGAGAACCTCCGCCGTCGCGCTGCCCTCGCCCGGTACGCCGTTCTTCGTGCCTTTGCAGAGATCGCACTTCGTGCAGCTCCGCACTTCCTCCGCGACTTGATCGAGTATCTCTTGCGCCGTCGCCGCCATCGCGCTTTCTCCTGTCGCTCCGCCACGCTGAATCCGCCAACCGCTGTGTCATTCCGCGCGCCAACGTTCCCGGCGGAAGCGGCGCGCCCGCTTCATGATAGCGCATGAGCGCGCGTGATAACAGGCCGCCGCTCTGCTAGCGTCAAAAACGCGACGGGCGCTGGAAAGTGATTCCCAACGCCCGTCGCATTTCGTGTGCTAGCAGGTCTGGCTTACGCGCGGTCGTAGCTGCGCGGGCCGCCGCCACCCTGTGGGGGGCGACCGCCGCCGGGGCCAGAGGGGCCACGCCCGCGGTCGGGGTAGCCACCGGAGTAGCCGCCGCGCCCGCCGCCGGGGCCACCGCGCCCACCAGGGCCGCCACGGCTCGGGCCGCGCTGCGCCCGCTCGGCCTCAAGCTCCTCAGCCGACGGCATCTCACCGCTGAGCGCCGCTTTGCGGGAGAGGTTGACACGGCCCTGTGGGTCTACTTCGATCACCATGACGTTGATCTCGTCACCCACCTGCACCTCTTCCTCGGGCCGGCTCACAAAGTGGTCGGAGAGGTTGGGGGTGCGGACGAGCCCTTCCTTGCCAGGCAGGATCTCGACGAAGGCGCCGAAGTCCACCAGGCGGCGGACGGTGCCGGTATAGATCTTGCCAAGCTCGACTTCCTCAGTCAGGGCGCGCACAGCGTTCATCGCGCGCTCCATGCCCTCGGGGCTCGACGAGGCGATATGGACGATGCCATCCTCCTCAATATCAATCTTCGCGCCAGTCTCGTCCTGGATACGGCGGATGGTCTTGCCGCCTGGGCCAATGACGATACCGATCTTCTCAGGATTGATCTTGATGCTCTGGATGCGCGGCGCGTAGGGTGAGAGTTCCTCGCGCGGCTCCGGCAGCGCCTGGAGCATCTTGTCCATGATGAACATGCGCGCCTCGCGCGCCTGCTCCAACGCCTGAACGAGCACTTCGGTCGTCAGGCCCTTCACCTTGATGTCCATCTGCAGGGCGGTGACGCCGTCGGCGGTCCCGGCGACCTTGAAGTCCATGTCGCCCATGGCGTCTTCGAGACCCTGGATGTCGGTCAGCACCTGATACTTGCCCGTGATGGCGTCGCCAGACTCGGTGATGAGGCCCATCGCCACACCAGCGACCGGCGCCGCGATCGGCACGCCCGCGTCCATCAGCGACAGCGTGCTGCCGCAGACCGACGCCATCGAGGTCGAGCCATTCGAGCTAAGAATCTCGGAGACCACACGGATGGTGTAGGGGAAGATGGTCTGGTCAGGGATGACCGCCAGCAGCGCCCGCTCAGCCAGCGCGCCGTGGCCGATCTCGCGGCGACCTGGCCCGCGCGAGGAGCGCGTCTCGCCGGTGCTGAAGGACGGGAAGTTGTAGTGGTGGATGTAGCGCTTGCTCTCTTCCGAGCCAATGCCGTCAATGGACTGGCTCTCGCCCGGCGAACCGAGCGTCACCAGGCTCAGCGCCTGCGTCTGGCCGCGGGTGAAGAGCGCGGAGCCATGCGGGCGCGGCAGCAGGCCCACCTCGCAGGTGATCGGACGGATGTCCGTCGGGCCACGACCGTCGGGGCGCACGCCTTTGTCGAGAATCTGCCCGCGAATGAACTTCTTCAGCTCTTTGTCGTAGAGGGAGCTGATTTCTTTCTGACGGTCGGGGAATTTTTCGCCCAGCTCCGCCATCAGCCCAACCTGCACCTCAGCCAGAGCAGCGTCGCGCTCAGCCTTGATCGTCTTGTTGACGGCGGCGGCAAAGCGCGGTGTCGCGTAATCGTGTACGGCCTTCAGCAGTGCGGCGTCAGGCTCGGCTGCCGTGAAGGACCGCTTGGGCTTGCCAGCCTTCTGCTGGAGCTCCGTCTGCGCCTTGATGAGGAGCTTGATCGCCTCGTGCCCCATGCGAATGGCCTCGATGACGGTCACTTCGGGCAGCTCTTTCGCGCCCGCCTCGACCATCATCACGGCGTCGGCAGTACCCGCAACCACCAGGTCGAGCAGGCTGCCGACCAGCTCAGTCTCCGTGGGGTTGATGACGATCTGGTCGTTGATATAGCCCACACGCACAGCGGCGATCGGCCCGGCGAAGGGAATATCAGAGAGGGTGAGCGCGGCGGAGGCGGCAGTGATGCCGAGCACATCTGAGTCGTTCTCACGGTCAGAGGAAAGGACGGTCAGCACGACGTGCACGTCGTTGCGATAGCCCTTGGGGAAGAGTGGGCGGAGCGGGCGGTCGGTGAGGCGGGCGGCGAGGATCGAGTGCTCGGTCGGGCGCCCCTCGCGCTTGATGAAGCCGCCGGGAATCTTGCCGACGGAATACATCCGCTCCTCGACATCCACCGTGAGCGGGAAAAAGTCTATGCCCTCGCGGGGCGACGCGGAACCGGTGGCCGTGCCCAGCACGACGGTGTCGCCGTAGCGTACGAGCACGGCGCCGCCAGCCTGCCCGGCCACGCGCCCGGTCTCGATACTGAAGACACGACCGCCGATGGTCGTTTCACTAGTCTCAATGGTCATGACTACCTCCGAACGTCCCCTGATGGCGGTATCGCCGGGTCAGGGGGGCGTCCATGCGTGTATGCCTGAGCTTCGCGCCTCACCGGGCGCGCGCCGTGACGTCCATACGCCACAGCCTTGTCCAGATCGCCCGCCTCCGCGAGCGCTGTTGTTCCGTATTCCCGACGCCTGCCGCCCAGCATATCCTCTAGAGGCCGGACGCGCGCATAGCCGCGCGTTGAGGCGTCGGGAACGCTCCCCGCGGGCGACGCCACATCGCCACGCGGGGATAACCGGGTCCGCGCCAGCTTACCGGCGCAGGCCCAGCTTCGCGATCAGCGCCTTGTAGCGCTCCGGGTCCTTGCGGTTGAGATACTTGAGCATGCGGCGCCGCTGGCCAACCATCTTCATGAGGCCACGGCGCGAGTGGAAGTCGTGCTTGTTGGCGATCAGGTGCTCGGTTAGATCCAGAATGCGCTTGGTGAGCAGCGCGACCTGCACTTCGGGCGAACCAGTATCGCCCTCGTGCGTCTGATGCTCAGTGATGATTTCGGTCTTGGCGTCTTTCTCCAATGCCATGCGTTGCCGCGTTCCCACCGCTCCGGCCAGATAGCGCGTCTGTGCGCGCGTCACGCGCCGGAGCCGGGAACGCTTTCCTCCTTTTAGGATGGTGGATAGGTGAGCGCAGCGCCCGCCATCTCATATGGCGTGAAGCGCTCACTCACGATTGGTGAAACGTGTTCGGTTGGCTCTCCGCTGGCGCCTCGATCGCATGTCCATTCCGGCGTGCGCGGTGTCGGCATGCGTAAAGCGGGCGAAGGGCCAGTATGCGCGTTTGTGGCGGGGCCGGGCGACGCCCGGCGTCCACGTGCGCGGTGATTTAAAGCGCGAATCAAGGTGCGGTCGCTGGCGTGCGCGGCCACAGTCGCGGGCGCGGTCTGGCGCTCCACGGTGGCGGGTGGCGTCGCGCTCGTCAGCGCGCTGGACGTGATCTCCGTCCGTCTCGTCTCGCCGGGCCTGATGCGGAGGCGCCCATGCTCAGGCAATGTCATGGGCGGCCCGGCGTCTCTCCGCGCACCTCCAGCCCCGATGGGTCCTGCGATGGGGTGAGGCGGCGTCTTCCGTTTCGGATGTCAATCATCTAGTTCAGCGAACGTATCATAGCATAGCCCACCGCCCGCCGCAACAGCGCGCGCGGGTGTGGTGGCGGCAAACTGCGCCCGGCGAATGTGGACGTGATCGCGCTGCCCCCAGAGCGGGGCGAAAATATACGCTTTGTGTGTTTTGGCGTACTCCAAGACCTCGCGTATCGCGAGCCGTTAGGGGTAACATAAAACATAATGTTGCATGAGATGTGGTGATGTAGGTTGCTGACCCACCATTCGTTTGTCAGCGGGATTCGCCAACGTCCGCTCACTACTGATCCCTGGTTAGAGCTTGCTCCACGCCGGGCATCCTTGTCTGGAGAAGACCAGGATGCCCGCGGCGCGCGAGCATTCTCGCGTCCCTGGGGCCAAGGGGATTCGATGCGGAAAACACGCCTGTAGTGTCCCGGGTATCCCAGACAAATGGGCGGAGGAGAGAAAGTCACGTCACATGGCGCCATCAAAGGTCGCGCTCGCCGCGCGCTTTTCAAAGAGATGCTGACCGGAATCGGGCAGCGCATCCTTCGCGTGTGGGGCATGGGGTGGCAGTGGCTGCGAATCCATACCTTCCAGCCCGCATGGCTCCCCGCCCAGTGGCGCCACCCTGTCACCGGTTACCTGATCGCGGGCGCGCTCGCGTTCCTCGCGGTCATTGCCAGCTGGCTTTTGTCCCAAACATTCCCGGATTACATGTTCGTAGGTTCCTTGTCGTTCCTGGCTGTGGTGTTTCTCGCCTTCACCTTTGGGGCTGGACCCAGCTTGTTCGGCACATTCGTGGGAATAACGCTCCTCTGGTATATTGTAATCCCTGATTACTGGTCCTTTGGCACCAAGCGACCTGAAGCGCTGATCGGTCTGGCGGTGCATATGATTGTGGGCGTGAGCGTCGCCGTCCTCGCCAGCCGGGTCGAACAGGCGCGTCAGCAGGCGTCCGATGAGCGTACAGTTGCGCGCCAGTTGAACGCTCGCCTACAGACGACGCTGGATGTCCTCCCCGTTGGCGTTGGCATCGCTGAGGCCAGCGGCAAGCTCGCGCTCATGAATCGCGCGTTCCAGGCTGTGTGGGGCGTGTCACATCCCTCCACATCTCCTGGCGATGCAGAGCCGCGCCTGTCAGGGATGGCGCCTGGATGGCTCCCCCATAGCCGCGCAGGAGTGGGGTCTGGTTCGCGCCATGCGGAACGGCGTGAGTGTCCTCAACGAAGAGATCGAGATCGCCACCATTACCGGTGAGCGCAGAAGCGTCCTCTACTCGGCCGCCTCCATTCAGAACGCTCAGGGCGTGATTGACGGTGGTGTCGTCGTCATGCTGGATATTACCGAACGCCGGAAGCTCGAACGCCGGACACATGCCGCCTTGACGGCGCTCCTGGCGATGGCCGAGGCCCTGGTCGCGCCGCCTCCGCAACAAGAGACAACAGCCCTGGCGCCTGCGGAGCCTTGGGAGCGCACGCGAGAGCGCCTGGCGATACAGCAGGTCCTGACACTGACGCAGCACCTCTTCGGAGGACAGTACGCCAGTGTCATGCTGATCGCGGAGGACAGCGAGGCGATTGAACCGATCGCCGTGATAGGTCTCGCTCCAGCGGAGGAACAACGCTGGTGGACGGAGATGAGCCAGGCGCATCTCGGCGACTTCGCGCCGTCACTCGACAAAGCGCGGCTGTATGCTGAAGAGCTATCCGTCGTCCACAGCGAAAGCCAGCCGTTCTCCATCACAGGCCAGGACACCTTTGGGGTCCATGGGACCCTGCTGACGTCGCTGCGATTAGAGGCTGGACGCATTTGTCTGGTCATCATAGAGGTCGCGGAGCGCGAGGAACTGACTCCCCAAGACCTCGAGCTAGCGATGGCGACGGCGCGACTGGTGGGGAGTCTGGTGGAACAGGAGCGCCTCCGGCGCGAGCGCGAGGAGGCGCACGCGATGGTCCTTGCGTTGGAAGAAAGCAACCGGCGTATGGATGAGTTTCTGGGCATCGCGAGCCACGAGCTCCGCACGCCGCTCACGAGCGCTAAGCTGAGCGCGCAGATGGCGGAGCGGTGGCTACACAAGTGGTTCGCATCACCAGAAGCTGGCTCGACTGCTGTGATCCAACCAGAGCAGATAGTCAAGTTACAGGCGCTCATCGCCCAGATCAATCGCCAGATGGCCCGGCAGGAGCGATTGGTGAGCGACCTGCTGGAGGTTTCGCGCATACGGACTGGGAACCTCGAATTGCGCATGGTTCCCTGCGACGTGGTCGCTGTGGTGCGGGAAGCCGTTGATGAGCAACGTCTGTTGCACCCTGGGCGCGTGATCACACTGGATGTGAGAACAGGCGATGAGCCTGTGATTGTCGAAGGGGATACTGATCGGATTGGGCAGGCAGTCACAAACTATCTGTCGAATGCGCTCAAGTATTCGCAGGAACACTCGGCTGTACGGGTCTACCTCGACGCCAATGAGCGCATGTCCTGCGTGCGCGTGCAAAATGCGGGCCCAGGGATCCCGACTGATGCGCAAGAGCGCCTTTGGGACCGTTTTTACCGGGTTTCGGATGTCGCCGTGCAGAGCGGCTCGAGTGTCGGTCTGGGGCTGGGACTCTACATCACCCGGACCATCATCGAACGCCTCGGTGGGCAGGTGGGAGTGACAAGCGCGCCAGGAGCCGGGGCGACGTTCTGGCTGACGCTGCCGCTCATGCGCGCCTAACGGCTTGTCGCATCTTCTTGACGCGACAGACGAAGAAAGCTTGCGCTGACAGGACCGCATTCACGCGACGCGCCCATGCTCCCAGCCAAGGGAACATGGGCGCGCTGTGTTCAACCGTGAAGCGCCACCCGCTACCACTACGCCTGCTGGCCCTCGCGCGCCAGCCTGCGCAGCACGGCCTGCAAGATGCCGCCGTTGCGGTAGTAGGTGATGTCAATCGGGCTGTCGAGCCGCGCGATGACCTGGAAGGTCATGACCGAGCCATCGTTAGCGGTAGCGCGGACAGTAACTTCCTGGCGTGGCTTCAGCTCGCCGTCAATCCCCAGGATGTCGAACGTCTCACGGCCCGTCAGGCCCAGGCTCTCGCGGCTCTCGCCCGGCTTGAACTGCAGCGGCAGGATGCCCATGCCGACCAGGTTGGAGCGATGGATGCGCTCGTAGCTTTCGGCGATGGTGGCGCGGATGCCGAGCAGCATCGGCCCCTTCGCCGCCCAGTCGCGCGAGCTGCCTGAGCCGTACTCCTTGCCCGCCAGCGCGATCAGCGGCGTGCCCTCGCGCTGGTAGCGCATCGAGGCGTCGTAGATCGTCATCTCCTCGCCGCTGGGCAGGTAGGCGGTCCAGTAGCCCTCCTTGCCGGGGACGAGCAGGTTGCGCAGGCGGATGTTGGCGAACGTGCCGCGCATCATCACCTCATGGTTGCCGCGCCGCGAGCCATAGCTGTTGAAGTCACGCACGCCGACGCCATGCTCGGTGAGATACTGCCCGGCGGGGCTGGTGGCCGGGAACGAGCCAGCGGGTGAGATGTGGTCGGTGGTGATCGAGTCAGCCACCGAGACCAGCGCGCGCGCGCCAGTGATGTTCCCGCGCGGCGCGGGCTCAGGCGCTACGCCCTCGAAAAACGGCGGCTTGCGCACGTAGGTCGAGTTCTCATCCCAGACGAAGAGCGGGCTGCCCGCCTCCGGCAGCGGCAGCGCCTGCCAGCGCTCGTCGCCCTCGAAGATGTGGCCGTACTCGGAGGTGAAGATTTCCGGCTTGACCACCCGCGTCATCGTCTCACTGACCTCCTGTGGGGTGGGCCAGATGTCGCGCAGGTAGACCGGCTGGCCGTTGGGGTCTTCGCCAATCGGATCGTTGGTCAGGTCAATATCCACCGTGCCAGCCAGCGCGTAGGCCACCACCAGCGGCGGCGAGGCCAGATAACTGGCGCGCACCTGCGCGTGGATGCGCCCCTCGAAGTTGCGGTTGCCGCTCAGCACCGCCGCGACCACCAGGTCATTCTCTGTGACCGCTTTGCCCACCTCTTCCGGCAAGGGGCCGCTGTTGCCGATACAGGTCGTACACCCGTAGCCGACGACCTGGAAACCCAGCGCCTCCAGGAAGGGAGTCAGCCCGGCGGCGTCCAGGTAGTCGGAGACGGCGCGGGAACCGGGAGCGAGGCTGGTCTTGACCGTTGGCGAGACGTGCAGCCCACGCTCGACGGCGCGCTTGGCCAGCAGGCCCGCGCCGATCATCACCGAAGGGTTGGAGGTGTTGGTGCAGCTGGTGATCGCGGCGATGGCCACTGAGCCGTGGGTCAGCGGCGCCTCGCCGCCATCCAGCGCGACCTTGACCACCGGCGGCTTCACGGCCACCGCCGCGCCACCATCGCCGCTCTCGAAGCGCTCCTTGTAGGCTGTGCGGAAGTTCTGCTTCACGCCGCCCAGCGCCACGCGGTCCTGCGGACGGCGCGGCCCGGCCATGCTCGGCTCGACCGTGCTCAGGTCCAGCTCTAGCAGCTCGCTGAACTCTGGCGCCGGCGTCTCGTCGGTGCGGAACATGCCCTGCGCCTTGCTGTAGCGCTCCACGAGGTCCACCAGCGTCTCGTCGCGGCCTGTCAGCCGCAGGTAGCGCAGCGTCTCGGCGTCCACCGGGAAGAAGGTCGCCGTCGCGCCGAACTCCGGCGACATGTTGGAGATCGTCGCGCGGTCGGCCAGGCTCAGCGAGCTCAGGCCTGTCCCGGCGAACTCAACGAAGCGGCCCACCACGCCGTGCTTGCGCAGCATCTGCGTCACCGTCAGCACCAGGTCGGTCGCGGTGGCGCCCTCGGGCAGCGCGCCGGAGAGATGCACGCCGACCACTTCCGGTGTCAGCAGGTAGAGCGGCTGGCCCAGCATCACGGCCTCGGCCTCGATGCCGCCGACGCCCCAGCCGAGCACGCCCAGGCCGTTGATCATCGTCGTGTGCGAGTCGGTGCCGACCAGCGTATCGGGGAAGGCGACGCCATCGCGAGTCTGCACGACCTTCGCCAGATATTCCAGGTTGACCTGGTGGACGATGCCCGCGCCAGGCGGCACGACGCTGAAGTCCTTGAACGCCTGCTGCGCCCAGCGCAGCAGCGCGTAGCGCTCGCCGTTGCGCTCGTATTCGCGAGCGACGTTGATGCCGTAGGCGGTCGTCGAGCCGAAGGCGTCCACCTGGACGGAGTGGTCAATCACCAGATCGGCGGGCACGAGCGGGTTGACGCCGTTGGGGTCGCCGCCCATCTCCTTCACCGCGTCGCGCATCGCCGCGAGGTCCACGACCGCCGGAACGCCGGTGAAGTCCTGCATGACGACGCGCGCGGGCAGGAACGGCAGCTCCTCCGGATCGCCGGGCGCGGGCTTCGCGCCGGGCCGCCACTTCGCCAGCGCCTCCACGTCCGCCCGGCTGACCAGGTCGGGGTTGAGGTCGTGCTGGCGCAGCGCGTTCTCAACGAGCACGCGCAGGGTGAAAGGCAGGCGCTCGAAGTTGACACCGAGCGCGCTGGCGAGGGCCTCCAGCCGGTAGATGGCGACGGGGCCGCCCTGCGCCTCCAGTGTGGCCCGCGCGCCGAAGGTATCGCGGGTGGGTTGCGATGCGGACATGGTCTGCGCTCCTCTGCGTGATCGAATGAACGGAACGGCTATCCTCAGGGGGAGCGCGCCGGAGTGGCGTGTCATCCCCGTTGATGACGGCTTGCCAGGGCATACTCGCTATGCGGTTGTCGAGATGGACGCCCGGCTGCGTGATGTCACGCGCCAGGTGAGCGCGGCGCCGCGCTCCCATAGAGAAAGTAGCTCGACGTAGCGCGCAGGCTGGACTCCCAGCCCAGCCGCGCCAGCTCGCCGCCCAGCCGCTCCGGCGTATGGAATACCTTGACGATGCGGAACCGCTGGCCATCGTTCAGGCTGCGCTCAACGGTCGTCGCCTCAGCCCCTTCGAGCTGGTGGTCGCGCGCGGTCGAGGTGGGATCGTAGCTGGAGTCCACCAGAAAGACGCGCCCGCCCGGCGCCAGCCACTCGCGGACGCTCGCCCAGAAGCCATCGAACCGCTCCGGCGGGACGTGCGAGAGCCAGAAACCAAAGAAGATGGCGTCGTAGCGCTCAGTTGGCGCCCAGGAGAAGATGTCGGCGGTGACGTAGGTGACGCGCTCCGCCAGGGCGCCCAGCCGCTCGCGGTTGATCGCCAGCGTCTCGGGCGCGGCGTCGAGCGCGGTCAGCCGCTGGACGGCGGGGGCGAGGCGCTGCGTCCACAGTCCGGTGCCCGCCGCGATCTCCAGCGCGCTGGCGATGGGCCGCTCGCGCAGGAAGCCATCCAGCGCGCCCGCGACCTCTGCGACCTCCGCATGCCAGCGTGCGTTCGCCTCAGCGCCATGATCGTAGCGCCCCTGCCGCAGGAACCACTCGTCGTACTCGTTCGCGCGAGCGCGATAGTAGGTGATCTGCTCCTCGACTAGCGCGTCATGCGAACCGTGCGAGCTGTCGCGCGCAGCCATGTCGCCGCTCCTCTCGCCATCGTTGGCGTCCGCTCCCGTGCGGAACCGCTCGCCTTCCCGCGTAGTATAGCCCACCACGCGGGCCATTCGCGGCGGCGCCCATGCGCCTTGCCCACAGTATAACCAGCCAGCCATCCGCTGGGGCGATGCGCCGTATCGGGATATGCGATAGACAGAGGTTGCCTCGGGCATGGCGCACCGCATTCCGTACAAAGCATGAGTCCATCACAGTGTTGCGATGGACTCGTGTCTGTGCTGCGCCACGACGATCTGTGCTGGCTTCTTCGGCGCCGCGGTTCAGCCGTTGAGGAGGGGATGTTCGATGACGCGAACTTTAGCTACGCGAGCGAAGAAAAGCATGAACCATTTATAATGGCTACGCTGGAGTTACGCCGTGGACACGTGCATTGATAGGACAGACCGCGGGCCAGCCGCTCTGAGCAGGCTGGCCCGCGGTTGTAAAGTTTGTATAGGGCGGACGCGCTTGCGCGTCCCGCTAGCGGCTACTGCCCGGTAACCAGCGCCGTCCGTGCGCCCTTGGTGTGGTAGCCTTCGATCCACCCAAGTTTATAGATTCGCGCGTCATCAGGAGCGACAGGTCCCGGCAGTGCGGCCGCGGCGAAGATCGCCTGCTCACCTATTTGCGTGTTATCAGCTAGCAGGGCCGTGGGGCTATGGAATGCCGCCTCCTTGCCATCCTCTACGCCGTGAGTGAAGTAATCTGGTCGAATCCGAGGCCAAAATGGCAGGGACCGCAAGGACTGCAGGAATCGCATGGGAGTGCCCCCGATCGGGTGTCAGGTCACTGCCAGCTCAACGTCAAGTCGAAGTTAAGTTAACATAACCTACAGCTAGTGATACGAACTCGCATGACGACCAGTTGCAGTTTCCTCAAGCGTCCCCGCAATGGCAAGCGCAATTGCAAATCGAATTAGCAAGCGAGTCTCGTGACACCCGATGCAGGCGTAACGGATATGCGCCGTCCCATTGTCCACTAAGCGCCTGCGCCACACCACTCATTACCCAGGGGTACTCGGCATTTCATACCTATTGAGTAATTTTGCGGCGAACAGACTGTACGAGATGACAGGACCGGAGTATAATCGCCGCTAAGCCAATTCATCTCGTAGGACTGTGGGATGAGGTCGAGGAGAATGTACATGCGCTGGAAAAGCTGTCATCTCAAGCATCGTCTGCTGTACCGAAGTCTCCCCGCGCTCGTTCTCCTCCTCATCTCCATAGGCGCCTGGCTCATCGTTCCGCTTGCCACCGCCTCGGCCGCCTCACTCGCGCCCACCATCCCCGCTGACGCCTCGTGCGCCCGGCTGGCGCAGGCCGACCCCACCGCTACCAATGGCGCGGATTGGGGCGTCACGATTCTGCCAGGACTTGGCGCGCGCGGTGGTTGGTTCGGCGTCCCGGTCTGCGCCAATAGCGTGAACCAGGTCGCTCCCGGCGGCGCCAACGTCAGCTGCGACCGTACACCCGCCAACTTCGCCGCAACCGGCTGCGCGCCCGGCTCCGCCACCTCGGATGGCTACGGGCTCACCTTCCAGTGTGTGGAGCTGGTGGCCCGCTTCGCCGCCTGGGCCTTTGGCTCCTCCCCTGGCGCCTGACGATGACGACCGACCAGCGCCGGGACGACGAGCTACACCTACGACCCCGCCGTCGCCCAATGTGGCTGCCACACCGAGCTGACCAAGAAGATCGACCCGTCCAACAAGGAGACTGATTACACCTACGACACCAGCGGGAACCTCGTTCAGGCGGTGTATGATCCCGAACGGCGCGCATCAGGTCACGCAGTACGCCTACGACCCGAACAACCGCCTCAGCAGCGTGATCAAGCCGGATGGGACGCAGGTCACCTTCGGCTACGACGCCAACGGCCAGCGTGTCAGCACAACGGTGACGCCGTCCGGCGGCAGCGCCTCGACGGTCAAGGACTACTACCAGCTCGGCCACCTGGCCTACCAGACCGACGGCGCTGACACGCTGCTGGCGACCTACACGTACGACTCCAACGGCGTCCCGGTCAGCGTCACAGGTGGGTCCCGATCCCTCCAATCCAGCGACCACGCCGCGCTACTACTACATCTACAACGCGCATGGCGACGTGGTGAACCTGGTGGACGCCAGCGGCAATTCGGTGGCCAGCTACGCCTACGACACCTGGGGGGCGCTGACCAGCGTCACGGAGAGCTTCGCCAACGGCTGGACCAACCCCTACCGCTACGATGGGCGCGACGGGGTGCGCTACGACGCCTCGGATGGCCTGTACTGGATGAGCGTGCGGGCGTATGATCCGACCCTTGGCCGCTTCATCTCGCATGACCCGCTGGGCCGGACGCCGCTGTTCTTCGCCGACCAGCCCTACGCCTACGCGGGCAATAACCCGGTGAGCAATGTCGACCCCAGCGGGCAGTACCGGGCAGCGGGCGATGGGTCCACGCAGCGGGAGTCGGCGAAGCGAACAAACCGGATGATGGCGCGGATCGCGAAGAAACGCGGGTGCGGCAAGGCGTGCCAGGCGCGACGCCAAAAGGAGGCGCAGCAAGCGCGGTTGTCGCGCGCCCGTGCGATCGCGCGTGCCGCGGCCGCGTATTTCTCTAGCGAAGTAGCGTGGTCGGGGCTAACGAATCCAGTCGGGCCTGGGGAGGACATTATTCAGCAGCTGTTGGATGGGGGCGCCGCTTCCTTAGCAGCGTTTGGCGTTTCGATGAGTGAATACTCTTTCTTATTTGCGGGAATCGCAGCATTTATCGCTGCGGTTGTCGCAGCTGGCGCATCGGTGTTCGGGGCAGTGGGCGCAGGAGTCTTAGCGTACAAATTCGTCGCACTCCTCGCTGAGTGGGCGTTTCAGATCGAGTTGACCAAAGACGACGCATTCTGGCTGAGCGCGCAGGATATGAATTCCTTCCGAGCTTGGTCGCTAATTATTATTGGAACGATCGTCGCTGTCCTCGCCAGTGTAGCCACTGCATTTGTTTTTATTTGGGGACCCGCATCACCTCTCTCACTGATGTTGGTTGGCGTAGTGGCCGGCCTCGCCTATGGGATAGTGGAGGTTTGGGCGCAGATGTCGAAATACTTTGATAATGAGGATCGAGTGTTCGACTATCCCGAGCCGAATTAATCAGGAGGGCCTCACTGCGCAGACTTGTATCGTAGGAGATACCACGGAGATACCGGCGACAGCTACGAGGGAAGGCGAGTCAGCATGATCAACGGCGAGCAGACGCAAATCGATGCGGAGTACTCGGAGTGGAAGCCCACCGATTGGACGCCTCGACAACGCACAGCAGGGCTTATCAGCCTAATCATCTTGACGTTCGCCTGTGCGATGACTGCCTGTTCAGTTAACACTCTGGGGGACGGGACCACTTGCGCTCAATACGCTCATCCCAATTGGCGTCACTCTGCTCACGTTGGGCGCGACGCTCTTGACCTCCGTGTTCTGGTATGCCTATCGTCATGCGCGGAACACCATCGGTAATGAGCCGAGCGCCGCCTATGGCATGCTTATCGTCGCTGGGTTTATTGCGTCCGTGAC
>CAWEJL010000016.1:0-263607 GCA_963809385.1 uncultured Chloroflexia bacterium
CTCGACGGCCAGGAGGCGCTGCGCGCGCTGGAAGGCCTGGATGACGATGCGCTCTGGGCCATCACAGGCGCCACGATGCCGCGACACGACTATGCCCGTGTCAATGCGCTGCGTGAGCGGAAACGCGAAGGAACGCTCACAGGGAGCGAGCGCGTGGAACTTGACCAGTTAATGCGCGCCGCCGATCTCATCACCCTCAAAAAAGCGTACGCCGCCGTCCTGCTCACATGGCGCGGCCACCGCCTTCCTCCGCCCTCATCACTCTCCGCCGCGAACACGCCAAAGTAGCGCAAACGTATGTCGCGAGCGCGCATACCAGCCTCTCTGAGGCGCCAGATTCGCAAAGACGCGAGCGCGCGATGTGGATACTGCCACTCACCGGAAGCGTTTCTTGGCATGCCGCTAGATATCGAGCACATTATTCCCGAGGCGCTCGATGGCTCAACAAGCAGAGAAAATTTATGGTTAGCCTGTTCTCGATGCAACGACTTTAAAGGCGACCGAATAGCCGCACCCGATCCTGAGACAGGCCAGCGTCAGCCGTTGTTCAATCCACGAACGCAACGCTGGACCGATCACTTTCACTGGACATTAGACGGGGCGTGGATTCAGGGACGTACACCTACAGGGCGCGCTACGGTTGACGCGCTGCGCCTCAATAATGAGTTCATCATCGTCGCCCGGCAGTTTTGGGTCGAAGCGAGACGCTGGCCACCTGATGATGACAACCCGCGTGTGACGGCTGAGTCTGAAGATGAAGATAGTGTGCGATGACATTTCTCACCCCTGGCGCAAGGGTATGAAGCGCTGCGCTTACCGTGTGTCTTTGAGAGCCGCAGCCTCCCGCTCCGATAGGTTCCTGTGACGCTCTGGAACCGAACGGAGAGCGCATTGTGAGCGCGGTTGGGTAGCCTCCCTGGTTGGGGCAGTGTTTGCCGCCGCCCACCGCTCCCGCGTGATGAACGGCTCCAGGTCGGGACGTAGCCCGAATGGCCCAAAGGAAACCGGGCGCTCACCGCACGCGATGGCGAAAGGAATCAAAGGGAGGAATCAACGGTATGTGGCGACGAATGTTCATGCGCCAGCGGGCGGCGCGGAGCGGCAGGACTGACGCTGGCGACGCTGGCGCTCGCCGTGGCGGCCTGCGGGCCCACCGCTGGCCCCACGCCGACGCCGACGGTGGCCCCAACACCGACAGCGACCCCCATCCCCGCCTGTACGACCTGGCGAATCATCCCAAGCCCAACCACGACGAAATACAGCCGGTTGTCTGGGGTGAGCGCGCTCTCGCCTACTGACGCGTGGGTGGTCGGCATGGGCGCCGATGGCGAAGGCGGCGTTTACGCGGCGGCGCTGATCGAGCGCTGGGACGGCTCGGCGTGGCGCATCGCCACCAATCCTGGCGCTGGCCCCCTGTACAGCGTCGCGGCGGTGTCGTCTCAGGATGTCTGGGCGGTTGGCGCGGAAACAAGCGCGCAAAGCACGCAAGTCACGACGCTGATCGAGCACTGGAACGGGACGCAGTGGAGCGTTGTCCCCAGTCCAAGCCCAGGACCAACAAACAGCGGTCTCAACAGTGTGGTGGCGCTGACCGCGAATTCCGCGTGGGCAGCCGGCTACTCCAACGGCCTGGGCTTCAGCCCGCAGCCGCTGATCGAGCGCTGGGACGGCTCAGCGTGGCGCGTCGTAACCAGCCCACTCCCAAATGGCGCGACTGCTGGCAGCTTCAGCGCTCTCAACGCGGTTCCCGGCTCAAGCCAACTCTGGGCCACCGGCTCCGTCCGCTATGGCGCTCCCCCCAGCGGGGGTACCGGCTACTTTCAGCCGCTAATCGAGCGCTGGGAGCGGGAGCGCCTGGCAGATCGTCGCCAGCCCAACCCTTCCCAGCGGCGCCCTCGCGGGCGAATTGAACAGCGTGGTGGCGCTCTCCGCGACGGACGCCTGGGCAGTCGGGAACTATACCGCCAGCAACCACACTATTCGGACCCTGATCGCCCACTGGGATGGGACCTCCTGGACAAGTCACCCCCAGCCCGGACGAATGGGGCGCGCTCTCGGGCGTCGCGGCGGTAGGATCGCGGGATGTGCGCGCGGTGGGGTATCACATGACCGGCTCCGAGGGCAGCGCCCAGATCGGGATCGTCGAGCGATGGAACGGCGCTGAGTGGAGTGTCGCCGAAAGCCCCACGCCGCAAGGCGTAACGCATTCCAGCCTCGTCGAGATCGCGGCGGACGGCGCGGGCGGCTACTGGGCGGTGGGCTGGTATCCCAATGCGGACGGTATCCTTCAGGCGCTCATCGCGCGCTGCTCCTAGGCTTCGCCACTGATGGGCGACCAGGCGGCGCGCGAATCCGAGATAGCGCTGATAGACCGGCCTGAATCACCAGCGCGGCAGTCGCGGGGAATGCCCAGCCAACCAGCGTGGTTGACCAGCGGAAGGAATCAACGGCATGTCACAACGCATGCTCGCGGCGCTGCTGTGGCGACGTGGCGCGGCAGGGCTAGCTCTGGGGCTGGCGTTGCTGGTAGCGGCCTGTGGGCCAACGGGCGGCGGCGGATCATCACCGACGCCGACCGTAGCGCCGACGAAGACTCCGACGCCAGCGCCCTGCACGGCCTGGCGGATTATTCCCAGCCCGAACGCGACACGCTACCAGCAGAACACCCTGGCAGCGGTGAGCGCGCTGTCGCCGACCCAGGCATGGGCGGTGGGATCGAACTATGACAGCTATGCAGCGTCAGGCACAGGTGAAGCGCTGATTGAACAGTGGGATGGCTCCGCCTGGCGCATTGTCTCAAGCCCCAGCGCTGGATCACTCTCCGGTGTGGCGGCGGTGTCGTCTCAGGACGTCTGGGCGGTGGGCGGCCAGTCAGTGGAAATGGGGGGATCCTCAACGCTGATTGAACACTGGAACGGGACATCATGGAGCGTCATTCCCAGCCCGGACATGAGCGTTCACTTCACCAGCGGCCTCAACAGCGTGGTAGCGCTGGCCGCCAACGACGCGTGGGCGGTGGGCTCCTATGGCGACCCTGGCGCTAGCTGGCCGCTGATCGAGCGCTGGGATGGGTCGGCGTGGCATGTGGTCACGACGCCCAACCTGACGGGCGCGCTGACCGCCATCGCGCGCATCCCTGGAACGAACCACCTGTGGGCGGTGGGCTACTCGGTGATTGGATCCGGCGCAACCAGTCACTGGCAAGCGTTGATCGAGCAGTGGGATGGCTCCGTCTGGAAGGTCATCACAGGTCCCACCCTACCGAGCGGCGCCATTGGGAGCGAGTTGCACAGCGTCGTGGCGCTCTCCGCGACGGATGCCTGGACGGTGGGAAGCTACGAAACGAGCGATCATAGCAGTTATCCCCTCATCGCCCACTGGGATGGCGCCAGGTGGACGATCATTCCCAACATCACTGCCGCTGAGCAGATCAGGCTTACAAGCATCGCGGCGGCTGGATCACAGGATGTGCGGGTCAGTGGAAGCCGAGGAACTGGGACGCAATTGAAGCCAGTCGTCATGCGTTGGAATGGCGTCTCTTGGGAGATAACCACCGTTCCGACTTCACTGGAAGGCGCTGATGTGGGTATTAGCGCGATGGCCGTTGATAGCGTGGGCGGGTACTGGGCGGTTGGCTCGTTTTCCACGCCTGGTTCCGCCCAGACGCTGATCGAGCGCTGCCCGTAGGGCAACCAGACGCGAGCGGAGGGGCGAGGCGGCGTGCCTCGCCCCTCCGCTCGCGCAACAGAAGCGCGCCGGTGGCTCCCTCCCTCCGGCGCGCTTCCACCACCATGCCGCATCCTGCGGCTGTCTTCGCGTTCCTTCGCATACGACCCACCTCAGCGGCGAGGCCTCAGCATGTCGAAGTTGAACATCAGGTTGACCGCGACGATCGTCAGTGCGATGAGCGCCACGATGATCAACCCAACGACAACCGCGACACCGGGCGCTACCAGTTCCGCGAGGGAAGTCATTGCGCCAATTCCCAGCGCCAGCAGCGGGATGAACAGCGCAATCGAGGCGATAGCTAGCCCAAGCCGCATCGCCGCGCTTGGAACCGTCTGCGAGGCTGGCTGTGGCGCGGGAACTGGTACGGGATACCAGCCAGGCACAGGGCCAGCCATCGGGCCAAATGTGGGGCCAGTCTGCCCCACGATGGGTGCGGTCGCTGGCGGCATCGGCGGAGCGCTTACCGGCGCGCCCGTTGGGGCGCCTACCGGCGGCTGCTCGACCGCTGGGCGATCCATCAGAGGAGTCTGCGGTGTCATATCGATCACGCTCCTTTCCGCGTGCGTTGTCGCGTGGTGTGCGGTGGAGGGAGAAGCGTCACATCGTCTGCGCGATGGCCGGCGCCTCAATCACCCTCTCCGGCCCTTGTATCATGGCCTCCCACGCGCACAGCGCCGTCACGGTGGCAGGGCGCGAGGTCACGAAGCATATACAGCGCCGCGGGCGGGCGAAATTGGTGGTGATCAGGCGCGCTGGCGCCGTAGCGGGCGCCCGGCGGCGGTGATATACTTTCCACAGCGCGCGGGCCACGCATGGCGCCCGGCGCATCGGGGCGGCTGCTGAAACTGGCAGACAGGCTAGACTTAGGATCTAGTGGCGCAAGCCGTGCGGGTTCGAGTCCCGCGCCGCCCACCCAAATATCATTGACGCCCGCGTCTCCTTACTCAGAAGAAGCGCGGGCGTCGCATTATAGGGAATTTCTTCGGGCCTGGCGAAACGCTCAGGAAGTGGGCAGTGTGATGTACTCGGCCTGGGACTTCGTGCTGTTCCACCACACAACGCGCCCACCGCCCACCGCCGCGGATGGGATAGATTCGCCCACCGCGAACGAGAAGGACACGCCCGTGCACGCATCATACAGTTCCAGATCGAGGCCCATTTGCTGGCAGAGCATGTAATTCCCCGCCAGCAGCGGGCGCGCGCAATTCACGCCTGAGAGCGGCAAACTGGCCCCGTCACTGAGCGACAGACCTTTGATCACGCCAGACGAGCCGCTGAGCTCATCCCACACCAGATACTGGTCGCTCACATCAATATTGACGTTCCCAATGCGTGGTCGCGATCTGTGTAGGCGCTCCACCACCCACAATAAGGTCCCAGACAAACCTCATATCAGGCGGGCAGCGGTGGCATGGCTGAGCCAGGCGGCGCTCGCGGCCTGGGCCTGCTCCTCCCGCTTGGCCTCCGCCTGCGCCTCGCTGTCGTGCTCGTGCGCGGCGTAGCGGGTGATGAAGAGCATCAGCAGAAAGATGGACAGCCCAGATAGCGACCACCGCAGCCGGAAATAGCAGCGCTTCAAAGGAGAAGGTCCATGTTGTCATGCTCAGCCTCCTTCGACCTCGCGAATCTCGAACGTGTGCTCGAGCCGCGCGGTCTTGCTCAGGGTCGCGCCCGCTCCACAATACTTGGTCTCCGATAGCTCGATCGCCCGCGCGACCGATTCGGGCTTCACATGGCGTCCGGTGATGATATGGGTGACGGTGACGTTGGTATACACCATCGGGTGATCTTCCGCCCGCTCACCCGTTACCCGCACCTCATAATCAGTGACATCTTCGCGCTTCTTGCGCAGGATCGAGATCACATCCATCGCCGTGCAGCCAGCCAGGCCGACGAGCAGCAGCTCCATCGGGCGGAAGCCGGCGTCCTCGCCGCCCCCATGCTCGGCGGCGTCCATCGTCAGAGCTATGGCCTGAGCCGGATTCACCCAGGAAACGCATGCCACCTTGCAGATGCGCGGTAGCGGTCATTATTTCGCCCATCGTATCAGTCCCTCTTCAACCGCCGTGAGTGTGGATGGCGGCGATGGCTACAGTCTACCAAGCCGCTATCACGGCTCCATCACAGATTCCTCGCCATCCTTCTCAGATGTCACAGTCCGCATTTCTGACGCCAACCTGACGGCTCGTATCGTGATGGCGTATTATGATGCGCGCGATTCGTTGACGCACGCTTCGCAGAATGCGAAAATGATGACAAGGGTAGGCCAAATACCTGTGCGCATTATCGCAAAACGTCATCTGATGGAAATGGCGGTCGCGCATGGCGATTGCGTAGACCAAACAAAGGCCTGGTACGCTGCTGCTAGCGGCGCCAAATGGCGCTCATTAAGCGATGTGCGCCGAACGTTTCGCCATGCAGATATTGTTGGAGACAAAACAGTCTTCAACATCAAGGGCAACAATTATCGGCTTATCACATATATCAACTATGAGGTTGGCATTATCTTTATCAAGGGCCTCCTCACCCACGCTGAATACGACAAAGGCGCTTGGAAAGCGTAGCGAGTGAAACTCAAAGCGAGGAAAACGTCATGCCCATAATCATGAATCATACGGTCGAGGAGGAGTACCTAGCGCTCGTGCGCGTGTTCCCGCTACTCTCGATTCGCGACGAAGAGCATCTGACGGAAGCGCTGGCGGTCATTGACCGACTGACGGACAAACTCCACCGCTCAGCAGCGGAGGACGCCTATTTATACGCGCTCACTGATCTGGTGGAGACCTACGAAAACGCGCACGTAGAGATTCCTCCGGTGAGTGGTGTCGAGGCGTTGCGCTATCTGATGGAGGAGAATCAGTTGACCCAGGCTGACCTCGCTCCATTATTCGGTGCGCCTTCGGTCATATCAGAGGTTCTATCAGGGAAACGGCAGTTAGCCCTCAGCCATATTACCAAGCTAGCAGCATATTTTGGACTACCCGCCGATATATTTCTTCGGCGCGTTTAGCCATCCTTCCCCCCCGCGCGCACAGCCGGAGTAGCGCGCGGCGAACTCCTCGGCGGTCATGCCGAAATGCGCCAGGTCGTGACTGGCCGCCTTTGTAGACTATCCGCCGCAGCGCGCCCTCGCGCGTTAAGCCCGGCTGTTCACGCAGCGCGATGCTGGCGGGGTTGTCGTCGTGGACCTCAGCATTGGCCGACCCCAACCATCGGGGCAAAGTGGACTGGTAGAACTGGTGACGACGCTCACCAGTTCGTTCTGGCGTCGCCGGTGTCGCCTGGCCGCTAACCGCAATACAACGCCCACCACCCCATAGATCGCGGGTTGGTGGGCGTTGTGCACGCTCCCTGACGCTTGCGATAGGGAACGCCCTAGCCAGTGAACTGCCATTCGTATACTGCCCCGTCTGAGAGAATAACGCCCGTTTGCAGTGTATAAGGACCTTGGGCGCCATTGTTCATTGGAACGTTGAATTGCAGATCGAGCGTCTCGTTGGGCCCAAGGCCGTAGACTGTTTCAGTATTTGGGGGGTCGCTCTCTGAGATAAGCGGGTAGGAGTTGCCCGCTTTATCAAGCACTTGCCAGCTTGCCGTAGAAACGTTTTGGTAGTCCGTGGTTTGATTCAAAAAGTGGAGTGAGAGCGTGAAGCCGCGTATCACTTGCGTTGGTGTCCCAGACGGTGTAGTTCCAGGAGCGAGCTGTGTATTGGTCGATAGCGTGGCGGAGGTAAGTGTGACCGTCACGTTGTCGATGGTTAGCGGCTTCCCGATTGGCGCAATTTTTGTTTGCAACTGCTCAGCTGGCGCCTTGACCAGGCCAGTCACCAAGCCACTCGCCACGAGGGCGCCCGTGACCCCTACGACGCACAGGCATGCGACTACAAAGCCGATGATGATATCCCGAATAGATCCCTTCCGGCGCGGAGGCCTGGGCTCGCGAGCGCCGTTCGGTGGCAACAAAAACAACGGAAGCATGACGCATTCCTTCCACGACATGAGGTTTCACTAGAGGGTGTAGCGAGCGAGTGTCTCATCAAGCGGCTGGTCCATGTCTGAAAATCGGTCTCCTCCAACCGAGACGCGACGCGAACACCGCTTGCCCCATGCCCTGCCGCCTGCTAGTATACGCGACACCGCGCGCTGAGTTGCGGGCGCCCGCGGCTGTTCACCCCCCGCCCGTCAACTCCGGGTAGCGCGCGGCGAACTCCTCGGCGGTCATGCCGAAATGCGCCAGGTCGTGGTACACGCCGCCAGTAAAGGCCATGCGCCGCAGCGTTCCTTCGCGGGTAAAGCCCAGCCGCTCATGCAGCGCCATCGAGGCGGGGTTGTCGGTGTAGACTTCGGCGTTCATCTTCTGGTAGCGCAGCTCCTGGAAGTAGTAGCGCGCCACCAGCAGGATCGCCTCGGAGGCGTAGCCGCGCCGCCGCCGTTCCGGGATGATCCCCAAGCCGTAGAAGAAGCTGCCCATGCGGCGGTCGCAATGGTGGGTGGCGATGGCTCCCGCCAGTGTCCCGCCCTCCAACTCCTCGATGGCGAAATGGAACTCGTCATCCGCGATAGACCGGAGCGCCGTCTCCTCCGCCCAGCGGCGGGCGCGCGCCGCCGAATTCGGGAACCAGGCGTGGTCGAGCATGCGCGCGGTATCGCTGTCCTGGTCCCAGGCGAAATGCGTCTCCCAGTCGTCGGGCTCCAGCCCGCGCAAACGCACGAGCCGCCCGCGCCAGATGTCTGTCATGCCTTACCGGCCTTTCTTTCATCCAGCGCGAGCGGCCACAACACACCCCCTCTCCTCGTGGGAGAGGGGGCAGGGGTGAGGTCGCGCCCTACGACTTCGCGCCGTTCTGGCTGTGGCGCCTGTTGTGGCTGTGATGCGCCGTTGTGGCCGTTGCCGTTGCGCCGCTCGACGCCGCGCCCGATCCCCTGATAGTTGTAGCCCAGCCGCGCCATCTCTTCAGGATCGTACAGGTTTTTGCCATCAATCAGCGGCGCGTTCGCCGGGTCGCGCATCACCGAGCGCAGGCGCTCCATGTCCAGTCCGCGGAAGCGCGTCCACTCGGTCACGATCGCGATGGCGTCAGCGCCGGTCGCGGCGTCGTACTCGTCCGCGCAATAGGTGATGCCGTAATCAGGCAGGATGCCACGCGCCGTTTCGACCGCCTCCGGGTCGTAGGAGCGGACATTCGCGCCGCGCTCCAGCAGCCAGGTGATGATATCAATCGAGGGGGCCTCGCGCATGTCGTCGGTATTGTCCTTGAAGGCCAGGCCCAGCACCGCGACGGTCTTGCCGTCCAGGCTGCCAGCGCCGCCCAGCGCGACCTCCAGCTTCTGGATGACGACCTGTCGCTGGTCATCGTTGATCTTCATCACCGCGTCGAGCAGTTGCGGGTGCAGCCCCGCCTCACCGGCCATATAGGCCAGCGCCTTCACGTCCTTCGGGAAGCAGGAGCCACCGTATCCCGAGGCCAGCGTCGAGGAACGCGCGACCGATGCGCTTGTCGTAGCCCATGCCGGCGGCGACTTCCTTCACATCCGCGCCCAGCAGGTCGCAGATGCGCGCGATCTCATTGATGAACGAAATCTTGGTGGCGAGGAAGGCGTTGGAGGCGTACTTGATCATCTCCGCCGTGTAGAGGTCGGTGATGATGATCGGCGCGCGCAGCGGCATGTAGAGCTCACCGACGGTGCGCGCGGCGGCGCGGTCATACGAGCCGAGCACGACGCGGTCGGGCTGGAGGAAATCCTGGACGGCGGAGCCTTCGCGCAGGAACTCCGGGTTGGAGACCACCGCGACGCTCAGGCTGGGGTCGCTCAGGTTCTCCATCGCCACGTTGTAGACCACATCGCCACTGCCAACCGGCATCGTGCTCTTGTTGACGATCACCGTCGGGCGCGTCAAATGCTTGGCGATGCCAGCGGCGGCGCTCTTGACGTAGGTCATGTCGGCGGCGTCGCCACCAGCGATGGGGGGTGTGTTGACGGCGATGAAGCAGAAGTCCGCGTCGCTCACGGCGTCGGGATAACTGGTGGTGAAGCTCAGGCGCTCCCGGCTGACGTTGCGGCGCACCAGCGGCTCCAGGCCCGGCTCGTAGATCGGCATCTCACCGGCGCGCAGGCGGGTGATCTTCGCCTCCACCACGTCCAGGCAGACGACCGTATTTCCCAGTTCAGCCAGGCATGCGCCGGTGACAAGTCCGACGTAGCCCGTGCCGACCACGCAAATCTTCTTCATCTCGCTCCTCAATCGCCATCTGCTCTCGCTGCCGTACGCCCATGTATTCTGTGGGTAGCGCGCGTCCTGATGTGGAATGGATGGTGACGGACGCTGTATCCGGGCGCGGCGCGGCGGATCGGTCATAATGCGCGCGGCGCGCGGCGGCGACAGCGTATCACCGCCAGTGTACCGCCATTGTACAGCGCCGCGCCGAAACCGTCGCCCCTTGATAGTACCCCGGCGCATGGAGCCCCGACCATCAATCGCCGGCGCCTCCCGTGCGCTGGCGGTCGCGGGGTGGTTGCGCGCACGGCGCGCGGCGGCGATAATGGCGGGAGCGGGCCACGAGCCACGGAGGTCTCCGCATGCGCGCGCCGTGGTCAGGCCATGAAAGGAAGATTCTCCGCCATGCCGTCTATATCCGCATTGTTTCATCTTCCCACCTCTCTAGCGTACGTCATTCTCAACATTGATCCGGTGCTGCTGCGCATCGGAGCGCTGGCCGTCCGCTGGTACGGCCTGATGTATGTCGTAGCGATCTCCATCGGGCTGGCCGTCGTGCTGCGCTGGGCGCGCCACATGGGCCTGCACGAAGACCAGGTGTGGAGCATCTTCATCTGGGCGGCCATCGGCGCCCTGGTCGGTGGGCGGCTGTACTTCGTCATCCAGCAGCCGGACCTGGTGAAGAACTACCTGATGAACCCGATCAACATCATCGCCGTCTGGAATGGCGGCATGGCGTTCTTCGGCGCGATCTTCCTCGGCTCCGCCGCGTTGTTCTACTTCGCCCCGCGCTACGGCATTGACCGCTGGCTGATCCTGGACGGCGGCGCGCTGTTCGCGGCGGTGGGGCAGATCTTCGGGCGCTTCGGCAACATCATCAACGGCGACATCCTCGGCTATCAGGCTGGCCCGCCCGTCACGCCGCCGCAGGGCATCTGCCTCAACGCGCCGTGCATTACCTACGTCAGTGATCCGCATGTGCTGAGCTGGGCGTTCGTCTATCTCAATCCCGCCAGCTTCGCGCCGCAGGGCATCCCCTTCCAGCCCGCGCCGGTCTACGAGATGATGCTCAATCTGGTGGCGCTGGCGATCCTCTGGCCGCTGCGGCTGGTGCTGCCGCGCGTCAAGACGGGCGTGTTCTTCGCGCTCTATCTGGCGCTCTACTCTCTCAGCCAGTTCATCGTCTTCTTCTTCCGCGGCAGCGAGCCAATCACGCCCTTCCTGGGCATCAATGCGCTGAAGCAGGCGCAGTGGACCGCGATCTTTACTCTGCTCCTGGCGGGCGGGGTCTACTTCCTCGCGCGGCGCTACGGCATCGTCTGGCCGTTCACGGCGCGCAACCCGGAGCCGTACCCGCTACCAGAGGGCGGCCTGGCCAAGGCGCTGGCCGCCGCGCCCACGCCGGTGACCGCGCTGGACGCCGGAAAAGCCGTGCGGGCGGCGCGCATCATCCCAGCCCCAGCCGTCGCGCCGGAGGACCTGCCGCCATGGACCCCAGGCGACTCACGCTTTGGCGCGCTGCGCAACACCTTCGCCGCCGCGCCGCCTCCCGCGCCGAAGGCCACGCCAGCCGGGAGCGCGCCGGCGGAATCCGGTCAGTGACGCCGCTGCGAGCGACCAGGCGGGTGAATGACGCTCACGCTCGCCAACGGCCCCGTCACCCCGCGGTGACATGAAAGAGAAGGAGCGGCGCGCTAGCATGCCTGATACGCTTGAGCCGCGCGATACGCTCGCGCCCGGCCCCGTCGTGGGGTGTCCCTTCTGCGCGCTGGGCGAGATGGAGACACCGCTAACGGAGACGCCGTCCTTCTATGCCGCTGGCGACCACGCGCCGCTGGTCGCCGGCCACATCCTGATCATCCCCAAAGCGCACTACGCCTGCTACGGCGCGCTGCCCGCCGCGCTGGAGGAGGAGTTCCTGGCGCTGAAGGAGACCATCCGCCGCTTCCTCACCGAGGTCTACCGCGCGCCGACCTTCTTCGAGCATGGCGTCTTCCGCCAGACGGTCTATCACGCGCACCTGCACGCGATGCCCTTCGGCCCGGCCAGCCTGGGGCTGGAGGCGATGGCTGTGGCGTCGGGCGGGCAGCCGCTGCGCTCACTGGCGGAGCTGCGCGCGTGGTACGCGACGCGCGGCCACTACTTCACCCTGGAGACCCCCGGCGACCCGGCGAACGGCGCGGCTCCCCAGGCCGCGATCTTCCCGCCGGAGATGGGCGTCTATGGCCGCGCCCTCACCTCGCTCCGCCAGCTCACCAACGCGCGCGAGGGCTGGTCGCCGCCCCAGCTGCGCTACGCCACGCGCGGCCCCAAGCTGCGCGCCCTCACTCAGGCGTGGCAGGCCTGGCGCGCCCAGGGCGAGTAGGACACCCGCGCGTCTTCGGGAACCAAACACCCGCCGTCTCCGTCCGTTATCATATATGGAAGGAGGCGACAGGATGATGTCGCGATATACCTACTGGCGAGGAATCCCTGGAATCCCGGGACGGTTCGTGGCGCTAGCGCTGCTGACGCTGGCGCTGGCGGCGCCGCTGGCGCTCGGCGTGGCGATCGGGACGGCCCCCACAGCGAACGCGGCGAGCGCGACAGACGCTTCACCCACCTTATGCGGAATGGCGACATCGGGCTGCGGGGGGCCAACGATCTGCGCGCCCGTCACCCCGGCGGACTATGCCACGCTAGCGACGAAGCCGCGCGGCGGCGCACGCGCCAGCCTGAGCCGGACCAGCGGCGTCGGTGGCTCCACAGACACGCTGACCGGCTCAGGCTGGCCAGCGGGCGCGACCGTCGAGATCTTCCTCGGCTCACACCAAAGTGGCGGGGGCATCTGGGTGAACCCCACCCCGTTCGCCCAGGGCGTCGCGGACGCCAGCGGGCGCCTGACCATCGCCGCGTTCCAGACGCCACAGGGCGAGAGCTGCACGACCAAGGATGGGCAGAATCCTGGAAACAATCAGACGCTGTTCGTCGCCCAGACACCTGATGGCAAGGCGCGCGTCTCGCTGCTGTACACCATTTATCCCAGCGCCGGTCTTTGCGACCCAGGCGTCGCCAGTCATCGCGAGCGGCGCGCCCGTCATGATGACTGGATCAGGCTGGGAGCCGGGACAGACGGTCACCATCACTCCGGCGTTCCAGCCCTGGCCCAGCGATGGCTATCCCTCCTATTCCTCTAGCGCCTTTCAGCTGCTGCCTGGCGCGGCGATGACCGTGACCGCGCAGCGTGATGGGACTTTCTCGGTTACTGCGCAGACTCCGGCTGAGCCACCTGAGACACAGATCACCTTCTTCGCCAGCGCCAACGGGCCTCGCGATGGCGACTTCTCGATCATGTTGAACAATTTCTTCAGCGTCGTTCCGATGGCGCCTTCGACTCTCACGCTCAGCCGTAGCGCGGCGCTAGCCGGCGGCTCCGTGACACTCACCGGGACGAACTGGCCAGTCAACCAGACCATTCAAATATCATACTGCCGTGGCGCGGGGCAGACTACCTGCGACCCCAGGGTAAGCGCATCGCTGGCGTCGGCGCCCACAGACAGCGCGGGCCACCTCCACGTGACCATCCAGATTCCCACTGACGCGCGCCCCGGTCCGATCACCATCCAGGCGGCCCCAGTCTCCTCGCCGTTTGCCTACGTGGTCTATACCCAGGCGTTCCCATTTTCCGTACTGTATCCCTTCGCGCAGGCCCACCCCCGCCTGGAGCTTGCTCTGCGCGCGTTGCCCTACGCCATCGCGGCGCTGCTGGTGGCGCTGATCGCGCTGGGCGTGTGGCTGGTCGAGCGACGGCGGCGCGGGCCAACACTCGCCGCGCGCCAGTGAAACGCTCCTCACGCCAAGCAGCCTGAATGCGAAGGAGTGGTCATGGAGCCGGAGACGCCAGACGGGCGCGCGCCAATCAAGCCAGTCGAACCAGCGCGGGAGATGGACGGCGCGACGCGGCGCTGGGAGAGCATCCGCCAGCTTGGCGGGAACGCGCCCGATGCAGACGCGGTGAAGCGCAAGCCCGCGATTCCGCCCACGCCCGCGATTCCCGCGATTTCCACCGGGCGGCGGCGTCCGCAGCTCTGGCGGCGCTGGCAGGTATGGGGAGCGGCGCTCGTCCTGGTCGCGCTGGCGGCGGGGCTGGCCGTGGCGCTGGCCCCACGCCAGCGCGTCGGCGCGGGGCCAGCGCATGTCGCGCCGCCCGTCCAGTTTCTCGTCAGCCATGACCTCATCGAATGCCCAACCGATATGGCGTGGTCGCGCAACCAGCGGTTCATCGCCGTGCTGGGCTATACGGGCCTTTGCCCAAACACGGCGCCTCCCTTTGACAACGGTTTTACCCTCCTGACACAGGGGATGTATCGCGGGCCGCTGATACATGGCGCGCAAGCTGGAGATGTCTTGCAAGGCGCGCTGGCGATCTACAGCGCCGGGAAGGGCGCGCTCATCACGCAAGCGAAGCTGGATGACGCAGTTTACGCGCATATCCAGTTCCCCAAGACCTACACGGACTGGCTGCAAAAGACGGTCGGCCAGGGGCCAGAAATGATGGCGGCGATCAACTATACCCACGTCCTCTGGTCGCCCGATGGTCAGCGGCTGTACGTCACCTTCGATATCTACGTGCCCGATGGCCCATTGCAGAAGCTGCGGCAAGAGCCTTCGCTCCCCGGCTATCTTATAGACGGCCTGCTCGTGACCACATTCCAGGGCGGAAGCCCCACCGTCTACGTACATCGGGCCTCCTCCAACGTGGGCGGCGTAACGGTATGGGATGTCGCATCGGGGGCCGTCCACGCGACAATCTCCGCCGCGTCACCCTTCGCGCTCTCGCCCGCTGGCCAGGGCTACGCCTGGAGTGGCGGCATGCTGACTGTCCAGAATCCCGCCACGCCGGACGCCACTCCCACCGCGCCCGCACTGGGGCCAGTCGGCGCGCCCCAGGCGGGAGACAGCGTGTTTAGCGTCTGGCAGCCTGGCGTCGTCACCGATTCGCTCATCGGCCAGGCCGGAGGGCAGCCGAGTCTGAGTAGTGTTCCCACCTTCACGACGGATTTCGCGGCGCTCTCGCCCGATGGCAGCCTGCTCGCGGCTGGCCTCGGCCTCTCGACGGTCCTCGTCTCCAGCGTCACGCCAGCGCCCGCCGCGAAGACGCTCGCCGCCTATGGCTGGGGCGCGGCGCCGCATCTGCCCCTGCGCGACGCCGCGCTCAACGCCGCCGCCACGACCGCAACCCCGTCTAACAGCGGATTGCCGGGCAGTCTGCTCATAGGGACAGTCGCCGTCGCGTGGCGGCCCAATGGACGCGAGATGGCGATGGAGACCGGCGCCTCAAGCCCTAACGGCGCCGCCTACTCGCAAGTCACCATCCTCAGTTGCGCGACGGGCAAGACGCTGGCGAACCTGACGCCGCCGCCGCTCTCCGGTGGAGACCTCAACCAGGCCCAGACCACCCTGCTGCGCTGGTCGCCTGACGGACAGTCGCTGGCCTTCTTCGATTCGGCGACGGGCGCTATCACCATCTGGGAGCAGGCGCGCCTGCCCAGCTAAGCCCGCGCGGAGCGGTGATATAGTCTCACTGGGCTGGAGCATACCAGCCCAGTGAGACAAGGAGACAGGCGGGCATGGCCAGGGGTGAAACGGGCGAGGACGCGGAGACGCTGGTGGCGATGGCGCCGGAGCCAGCCTTCGCCTGGCTGGCCGACCCACGCAACGCGGGCGCGTGGTTCGCCTCGGTGCGGCTGGAGCGCCCGCCCGCGCCACCACTGCGCGCCGGAAGCGCCTGGCGCTTCCTGCTCACCCGCCAGCGCGACCGCCCCATGCCCATGCGTCTGGCGGAGTACAGCCCCTCCGAACGCTTCACATGGGAGACAGACTATCCTACCTGGCGCGACAATCTGCGCTGGGTCTTCACCCTCGCGGCGGCTGCGGAAGACGGCGGGCGCGCGCCCGCAACGCGGCTGCGGCTGCGCATCGAGCAGCGGCCTGGCCCGCTGGGGTGGCCGCTGGTAACGCTGGCGTGGCTCCTGCAGCGGCTCAACCCCAACGCGGCGGGAACCACCCGCGCGCGGGCGCAGCGGGCCGTCGAGCGCGCCCGCGACGCGCTGGAGGCCGCGCCGCCCACCGCCTTCACCGCCTACGGCTACGGCCCCGCCCGCCCGGGACGCGGCAAGCGCGGCGGGCCAGGACGCTAGGCCAGCGCGGCGAAGCGGCGGGACGCGCCGAGGGCCGGATCGTAGACCCGGGCGCCGGTGAGCGTCGCGCCGCGCAGGGTCGTCTCGCCGAACCAGACGCAGTACAGGTTGGCGCCGGAGAGGTCCACACCGCGCAGGTCCGTATCGCTGAGATCGGCGCCGACCAGCAGCGCATCCGTCAGCCGCGCGCCACGCAGCGCGGCCCCGGCGAAGGAGGCGCGGCGGGCGTCGGCGCGGGCGAGCGTCGCGCCCTCCAGCCGGGCGCGGCGGAAGCTGACGCCCCACAGGTTGGCGCCCGCCAGGTCAGCGCCGGTGAGATCAGCGCCGGTGAGATCGGCTCCGGTCAGGTTCGCGCCCGCCAGCCGCGCGCCGCGCAGGTCAGCGCCGGAGAAGTCGCGCTGTCCGGCGGCGTAGCGCTCAAGCAGCGCCTCGTCCGGAAGCTCCGGCGCGCTGGCGGCTGGCGCTGATATATTCGGTTATGTTGGTAATGTTGGTCATCAGGATCGCTCGTTTCTGTTATGATGGCTCGCGATGGGCTGGAGAGATGAAGCCCATAAGACGCGCAAACGCCCGCTCGACCACATGGTCAGGCGGGCGTCATTGTGTTCCCGTAGCGCGTGGCGCGGCGAGCGTCCATGGTCGCCGCGACTGTCGCATTCCAAGTATACGTCATCCGGCCAGGTGGCCGTCTGGCGGCCGGACCCCCACCGCGCCGGGCCGGAGCGCGCGCGGTGGGGAGCGCGGCGGCCTAGACCCCTGGCGCGCCCTCGACGCCGAAGACCGGCGCGGGAGCGACATCCGGGCGGTCGCTCGTCGCGCCGCTGCCGGGAGCATCGACGCCTGGGCGGTCGCCCGTCGCGCCGCTGGCGGGAACTTCGCCCTCGCCTTCGGCGCCCAGCGCGGCCTCGGCGCCCGGCGCGGCGGCGCCCAGCGCGGCCTCGGCGCCCTCCACCATGCTGACGCGCGTCGCGCCGCGCAGCGGCACATCCTTCAGGAAGAACGTGATGATCAGGATGATCACCCCGAAGCCTACCGCGACCAGAAACGCCTCGTGGATGCCAACCCCCAGCGCTTGCCGCCCCGCCTCGACCACCGCGTTGAAGGTGTCCGTCACCGACGCGGTGATTGCCTGGTGGACCTTCTCGGTCACCGTCGTCGCGATCTGCTGATAGACCGACTGCGTCACCTGCTGCGTCGCGGCGGCGACGAGCTGGTCGTGGTTGGGCGCCGCGGGCGGGATATTCGCCGTCGCCTTGGCCACCGCGTCCTGGATCGCCTGCTGCGTCTGTGGCGAGTTCTGGGCCTGGCTAATAGCCTGATCAATCGCCACCTGCGTGCTCGGCGCGCTATTGGCGGCCTTCAGCGCCCCGTTGATCGCCTCATCGTGCAGGTTCTGATCGGTCAGCAGTGGCTGGAGGGCCTGCGAGTTGGTCAGCGAGTTAAACGCGCTGCGCAGCCCGCTCATCAGCTCCGAGCTATTCTTGATCGAGGCTAGGCGCGGAGCCAGATTGGTCTCCGAGGCGTTGGTGACGACCGCGCCGATGATCGCGACGCCCAGCGCCGAGCCGAGCGTGCGCAGGTAGGTCACCGCGCCCGTGCCAGCCCCCAGGCGTTGCGCGGAATGGCGTTCTGCACGGCCAGCGTCATCACCGGCTGCAGCATGCCCAGACCAACGCCCAGCGACGATCATGTAATAGCACGACCGTCTGCTGACGAGGTGTTGATGCCCATCGTCGAGAGCAGGTAGAAGCCCGCGACGATCATCACCGCGCCGATGATCGAGATGAACTGGTAGCGGCCCACGCGCGCGATCAGGAAGCCAATCAGCGCGGCGGCGATCGCCAGCGAGACAACCAGCGGCGTGACAATCAGGCCGGAGTTGGTGGCCTTCACGCCCAGCACGCCCTGCAAGTAGATCGGCAGGTAGAGCACGACCGCGAAGAGCGCCATGCCGACCATCAGCGAGAGCGCCGCGCCAGCGGCGAAGACCTGGTTCTTGAACAGGTCGAGCGGCAGAATCGGCTCGCGGACGTTCATCTCAGCGAATGATGAAGGCGATGAACAGGACACCCGCCAAGGCCAGCGACGCCGATCACCTGCCACGAGTCCCACGGATACGACGCGCCACCCCAGGTCAGGCCGAGCAGCAGCAGGATCGTCGCGCTCGCCGCGGTAAAGGCGCCCACCAGTCAATGCGCCCCCAGGCGCTGCGTCCGTGCCACGCTGTGCGGACCGAGATGTTCGATGGCAGGAAGGAAGAACAGCAGGAACAGCGCGATAATCCCCAGCGGGATGTTGACGTAGAAGATCCAGCGCCAGGAGCTGTTTTCGGTGATCCAGCCGCCAAGCGCCGGGCCAATCACACTGGCCAGGCCGAAGACGCCGGAGAAGAGGCCCTGCCAGCGCGCGCGCTCGGCGGGCGTGAAGATGTCACCGACCAGCGTGAAGACCAGCGGTCGCCAGCATGCCGCCGCCGACGCCTTGCAGCGCGCGGAAGGCGATCAGCTGGTTCATCGTCTGCGAGGCGCCGGAGAGCGCCGAGCCGATCAGGAAGATGACCACCGCGCCGATCAGCAGGAACCACTTGCGGCCAAACTGGTCGGAGAGCTTGCTGACGATCGGGATGACGGTGGTCGAGGTGAGCAGGTAGGCCGTCACGACCCAGGTGTAGCGGTCAACGCCGTTGAGCTCGTCGATGATCGTCGGCAGCGCGGTGCCGACAATTGTCTGGTCGAGCGCGGAGAGCAGCAGTGTCACCATCAGGGCGGCGAGCACGCTCCCCAGCGCGAAGCCCGTGAGCCGCTGGCCACCATGAACGGTGGCCGCTGGAGCAGCGGCGGGAGTGGGTGGAGTGGATTCCACGAGCGCATGATCCTTTCCAGGGACAAGATGAACTGGCGACCGGGCGCCAAACGCGCTCAGATGAGGCCAGATGATGTCTGTGTTGGACGTTCTTCTTGGATAACGAATGTCGGTCACGCGCGCGAACGGCGCCAGAATACCTGCTGAGTTCGCGCGGCACGGCGGCCACGCGCGACCGGCGGCAAGCGAGCGGCAGACGAGCGCGCTACGGGTCCGGCGTCGCGGCGAGCGCGCTGGCGACCGCGACGGCGGGCGCCTCCCCCGGACCAGAGCGCGGCTCCATGCCGCGCAGGATAACGTCGCTGAACGCGTGCGCCCATTCCCGCGCGTCGCGCAGGCGCGCTTCCTCATCGCCCGACGGGCTGACCGCGCCCGTGCGGAGCGCGGCGATGATGCCGCCAAGCAGCAACGTAACGGTCGCGTGGGTATTGATTGGGCGCAGCCGCCCGCGCGCGATCTGGCCGTCCAGATAGGCGGCGACGGCATCCGTGAAAGTCTGGAGGGCGCTGGTCATGCGCAACTTGCACTCGCCCAGTGGCCCTGTCCGCTGATCGTCACGCGCGGACAGACGCAGCATGATGCGCATCAGGCTGGAGACGTGCGGCGAGCTGACTGTCTCCAGCAGGCTGGAGACGCCGCGCTCGATGACCACCGCTGGCTCGTCGCCCGCGTCTTCCGCGCGGGGCAGGTAGATTTGGTCGAGCGCTCCGCGCAGGGTGTGCTCGAAGGTCGCCTGAAACAGGTCTTCTTTCGAGGCGAAGTAAAAGTAGATCAGGCCGTGCGTGACCCCAGCCCGCGCGGCGATTTCTTTGGTCGTCGCGCCCTCGAATCCCTGCTCCGCGAAGACATCGAGCGCCGCCTCCAGAATCAGCTGGCGGCGGTCAGCGCCAGGCGGAGCGGGCTTGCGCGCCATAAAAAATCGTCTCCTCAGGATATGACAGGCCGCCGCAACGGCCAGCGCGGAATTAACTGTCCTGATAATTAATAGCGACTGACGAGGGCGTGTGTCAAGATTGAGGAGAGAGACCAACGCGGCAGGCGTGGCATCAGCCCCCAGCGGGGCCACGCCAAATGAGGGAGATAGCGGCGTCAGTGGCCGCGTCAGTGGCCGCGTCGTTGACGCCGGCTTCGACGTCCGTATCCATCCGCGCCTCGCGCCGCGTCTCCACACCGGGGACCTGCGCCAGCAGCGCCAGCAGCCAGCGCCCGCCCGCGGCGCCGGTGGCCAGCGTCCGCAGCGCCGCCTCCTCCACCGGCGCGCCCCGCAGCGCCAGCGCCCACGCCGCGCGGAGCAGCGCGCTGGGGATCGCCACCTCGCGCTGCTCCACACCGTCGCGGGCGGGCGCGTACCAGACCACCACCTCACGCTCGCTCGCGTAGAGGATATCGAAGGCGCCCGCGCCGACCGGCGGCGCGCAGGGGCCGGGGATGGTCCGCAGCGCGCGCAGCAGCGCCGCGAACGCCGCGTCGAGGCGCGGCGTCAGGGGGCGCGCTCACATCCGGCCAGTCCTCACTGGCCGGACGCTCTGGCTCATCCCGGCGCGCTAGCGCTTCCCAGTCTTCCCTGTCCTCATCCACCGCCAGCTACCCCTGGCCCGCGCGGGTAGCCCGCGTGGTCGCGCTAGTTCTCGGCGTCCTCCGCCCCGAACGTCATCATCCTCATCCTCATCTCCATCGCCAGCATGCTCGCCGAACAGGCGCGAGACCGAGCGGCCCTGGTGGATGCGCTGGATGGCGCGCGCGAACAGCCCGGCGACCGAGAGCGTCGTGATGAAAGGCTGGCGCTTCTCCTCCGGCAGCGGAACGCTATCGGTCAGGATCAACTCCTTGATGTCCGCCGCCGCCAGCCGCTCGATGGCCGGGCCGCTCAGCACGCCATGCGAGGCGCAGACGTAGACCTCCTGCGCGCCATGCTCGCGCGCCACGCGCACCGCTTGAACGAGTGTGCCAGCGGTATCAATCTCGTCATCCACCACCAGCGCGGCGCGCCCGACCACCGAGCCAATCAGGCTCATCGCCTCGGTCTGGCTGTTATTGCCCAGCCGCCGCTTCTCGACGATCGCCAGCGGCGCGTCGAGCGATTCGGCGATGTTGCGCGCCTTCTTGGCGAAGCCGGCGTCAGTGGCGACCACCGTGAGATCGGGGATGCGCTTCTTGCGCATATAATCGGTCAGGATTAGCTTGGCGGTCAGCTCATCCACCGGGATATTGAAGAAGCCCTGGATCTGGCCCGCGTGCAGGTCCATCGTCAGCACGCGCTGCGCCCCGGCGACGGAGATACAGTCAGCGATCAGGCGCGCGGTGATCGGCACGCGCGGCTGGTCCTTCTTGTCGGTGCGGCCGTAGCCATAGTACGGAATGACGGCGGTGACGCGCTGGGCGGAGGCGCGCTTGAAGGCGTCGAGCATGATGAGCAGCTCCATGATGGAGGTGTTCACCGGGTGGGTCAGCGGCTGCACGACGAAGACATCCCGCCCGCGCACGTTCTCGCGGATCTTGACGAAGATGTTCTCGTTGGGGAATTGAAAGACCTCGGCCTTGCCAAGCGGGATGCCGAGATGCTGGCAGATATCAGCGGCGAGCTGGGGATGGGCGTTTCCGGTGAAGATCGCGAGCTTGTTCTGGACGCTCATTCGGGCCTCATGGGTCACTAGGTGGGACAGATGAGAGCATGCGCTCGTAACGCCCGTGGCGCCAGCGCGACGGCCAGCGCGTGGCGCGGGAAAACGCCGGACGCGCGGCCTGGGGCGGACGCCAGCGCGGAATCAACGGTGTACAGGGCAAGGCGATCATCCCTCGGGAAGTATACAGCATGCGGAAGATCATTCCGGAGTGTGGCGTCGCGAACGGACTTCAAGGCCAGCGCGGCCCGGCGATTTTGCGGATTGACGCCGCCCACCCTCACTGCGCTCAATGGGTCCTATCGGGGCGAAACAGAGCAAATCCTCGCGGGCGAGTCAGGGAGCGTCAAGGAGGCGCGAAGCCATGTTGGAAATATCGTTGGCGTCATCTCGATCGCGCTGTTCTACCTGCTGCCACTGGTCATAGTGACGCTGGTCATCCTGGCGCTGGTGAGCGGAGTCGCCTTCGGCGGCGCGCGGCGCAACACGCTGGCGCTGCTGGCGTCCGGCGTCTACAGCCTGCTGACCGGCGGCTTTTATCTCTACGGCATGGCCGCGTCCTCCTACGCCAAACAGGACAACGCCTACCTGGGCAACGCCTATGTCGGGCTGTTCCTGCTGTTCGCTGGCGTGTGGCTGTTGAGCGTGGGCCTGGCGGACGCCGGGCTGGCGAAGTGGCTCGTGGCCGTCGCTGGCGCTGGCGGGGATCGCCGGGATTGTCCCGATCTACGGCGCGCTCTCGGTGAACTCGACGGCTGGCGGCGCGGGCGTGGCGCTCTACGCGCTGGGAGCGCTGCTGGCGCTCACGGCGGGCGCTGCTGGCGCTGGGGCGCGGCGCGCTGTTGGGGCGGGCGTTGGGCCTGGGGCTAGCGGGCGTGGTCGTAGCGGTGGGATTCTACGCGCTGACCGGCCTCATCAGCGGCGCCAGCCTCACGGCGTACCTCCAGCTAGGGGTAGACCATTCGCTCGGCCACAAGCCACCCGTGCTGGAAGGCTTCAGCCTGACTGGTCTGCGTCCTCGCTGGCGTCGCGGTCTACCTCCTCGGACGGCGCGGCGGCGGCCAGGAAGCGCCATTCACCCGCGCGCCATTCGCCCCCACCCCGGAGCGGGCGCCCGCGAGCTAATACCGCCCCTACCTCCTAGCGTGTCACATCGTGGCTGTGGCCAGGCTTCAGGCGAACGCCGTTCGCGCCTGGGGTGCACCGCCGCATGCGACGGAGAGTGTCTGAGGCGACAGACATGCGGGGAGTGGACGCTCGCTGCGCTCCATCCACAAAACAAATCTGGAGCATACATGTATTGTGCTCAACAGCATGACACTGTATAATTGGGACTCAACAAAGCAAACAGCAATAGACGCCTTCTTCGGACAAAGCTGTCTGGAAGGTGTTGTTGTAGCGCCCATGTGAAGGCGAACCGCGCATTACACTGGTGATGAAAGTGTGGAGACGGGCGAAGTCACATACGCCATCCTGAAATGATCTGGGGCGAAACGGCGGCGTTGGAGGCAAGCTAAATAGGGCGCCCACCATGTCTGAACCGCGTCCACATCCAGAGTCTCTTTGATGCGATGTTTGGAGAAGAAGCCACATGAGCAACTCATCGGCGCCGCTACCTGGCAAAGAATGGTACAAACCCCCGAAAACGCTCCCCGGAACGAACGGGTACGCATTCGATAACACCCACGACAAGTACACGGCGATGAGCGACACAGGGTATCTCGCCTCGCATCTCCAGTATGTCTATGAGGACCTCAGGGCGCAGGGCGCGTACGGATCCGCGTACCGGCTGGCGCAACTCGACCTACAGGTGACACAGAAAAGCTACGATCCCACCGAGGTTCTGCTGCGCACAAACCTCGATGAAGTACGCAGCGAGCTAGACGATGTCGCGGGCAGAGGCGCCCGCGGCTGGGCGTGGGCGCGCAACATCGCCGCGCTCGCGCCGCTGGTGTTGACCTGGCTGGCGCTGGGGTTCGCGGCGACAGAATACTACACGTATTACCAGAGCCACCGGCCCACCCAGGGAGTAGGCTTCGTCGAATCGTTCCTTGTCGCGTGGGAGTCGGGATTTGGCCATGCCAACTGGACCCCGATACCTCTTTTCGTCGGTGGCCTTTACGGACTTTGCCCTGCTCTCGCTCGTCGTCATCCTGACCTTCTTCACCCACCATGCCGAAGGGCAGGGACTGAGGAAAGCCAATCTCAGCTACCAGAAGGTCACCCGAGTCGTCGGCGAGTTCATTGACGCGCTGCGTGCGACAAAGCGGGAGGAAGACGTCAGCGCCTCCCCCGAGCAGTGGGCGGATGTCATTGACGCGGCGATGAACCGAGTCAATGACACCATCACGGAAGCCGCGAACACTATCAAGTCGGCGGCGAGCGTGATCGGTGGGTTCGAGCAGCGCACCAACGGCTTCTTCAACCGCATTGAAGCAGGCATTGGCACGGTGGTGAAAGACACAGGAGACACGCTCTCAACGACCGTGCGCGATCTGCGGGGCGAACTCGGCAAGTACACCGACCAGACCAACAAGTTGCTTGAGTCGGTGGACAAGGTCAAGGACGCTTCCGAGACCCTGCAACAGAACGTCGGCCAGTACACCAACCTGGCGGATTCGATTGACAAACATATCGCCAGCCTGCAAACCTCGCAGGCGCCCTCGTCGGCCAGATGACGGTTGCGGCGGACTCGATCAGCGGCGTCGCGAAGACCTTCAACACCGAAACTCTTGGCAATCTGGCCGGGCAGGTCCGCGACTCCGCCCAGCATCTCCAGGACGCGCTGAACGCCCAGCAGGTGACGCCGCAGGAGTTTCTCGACGCCTGCCGCAGGCGCTGCGCGTACGCGCACCGAACAGCTCGCGCGACCAGTTGGCTGCCCCAGAGACGACAACAACAGCAGCAACAACAGCAGCAAGCAGCAACAGCAGCAGAGCAACAGCGGCAAAGCAGCAGCAGCAGCAACAGACAGCAACGCAGATTTCCAGACGAAGAGGATCGTCGAACCATCATTGATAGATTCCTGGGCGGTTCAGACGTCCAGGCGGGCGGCAGGCCCCTAATTGAGTGGCGCTGTGTCGGGTCTGTCACTGGAATTTTGGGATAACGCGGCAGGTATCACCTCCGCTGGGGGATCGGGAACATGCGCAATCGCGGAAAGAAAGTAAGCGCCAGTGCGATGCTCTTCGGCGCGACTGGGTGGCTCTTCGCGGACCTCCTGCTGGCGCTCGCCATGGTATTTCTGGTGGCTGCGCCCAGCGGCGAGATTGTCACCTCGCTAGCCACCCCAATCCCTGTCTGCACAGCCATCCCAAGCCCCATCCCCGCGCTCGACCCGACATGACGTTCCCGCTTTCACGGTCACGTTTGACCCGGCTGGCATCGAGCCATAACAATCCGCGGTGCGGTGACGAACGCCAAAGCCAAGATGTCGCAACCATCTCACGAGCTATCTCATCGACCACAAGTTATACGAATAGCCGCGCCGGACTGGTGATTCTATTTGGCGGAGCGCCAAGTGGGTCAGATTACACCACCGCCACCTCAAACGACGCGACGTTTTTAAAGAACGTGCTGCTGGGACTGGGCAACGAAAACGATTCATTTCGTTCTATCACGTGGAAAGGTCGTACATGGGAAACCACTGGCTGTCTTCGGCGAGCCGTTCACCTAATGGAAGTAGACGTCTATCTCTTCACCGCCACGTACGCGATAAGTCCACGGGCGGATGCGCGCTCCCGACAGAACCGCCAGCGCCGTCCGCCTCCACAGCTGCGGACGTCAACCGGTTCGCCGTGACAGGGCGCGGCGTCCTCGCTCCCACGAGTAAGGACGCGGAGCGGACGCCACGTCGATGAGATTAGCAGAGCATGGTCCGCTCTTTTGAAACGCTCGAGACTAGACGACAGCTGTGCTTGTCCGACTCATGCTCGAAGAAGACGGCGCCGTAGAGTGCCGCCACGCTTGCGGCCAAGGTCGGGAAGGGTCAGGACGAACTTCGTCACTGGAGAGCGGCAACGTCTCGAAGCCTGTCCACCCCACCCCGTCGCCGCGCGTCGGCAGGGACGTCCCCTTCCTTGAAGCACACCTAGCAGGCGGCGGAAGGTCGCTGGAGCGGTCCGGGGTTGCGCACGCGCAAGCGCAGGGTGTGACTTTGGAACTTGTTGCGCGAAAACACGCGACCGCCCACCTTGATGAACTCGTACTCGATCTCGCCCACGCTCCGCTGCTCTGCCCTCGACGTCATGCTGCGCGCCCGCGATCATGCGCCCATCCAGGTCGGTGATCGAGGCGACGACCAGCGTGATCCGTTCCCCAGTATCCCGACAGGAACGTAATGCGCGCCACGCGCCTCACCGTTCTTTGCGGGTCACGACGGTCGCGCCCTTGGAATCGAGAGGGTTCTCAGCAAGCGACGATCGCCGAACGGCGATAACCGCTTGGTGAATATGTGGCGGCCACATCCACGTCACGCGGATATTCGCCGACGGCGCTCTGCGCTTCAACCTGATCGAGGGCAGGAATGAAACGGAACCCCTGTGGATCACCACTGTAGATCTGATCTTGCACGGTAATCGCTGGTACATAGGTTACGACGCCCGGCTGGGGTAACTGATCGCTCGCGCGGCCATTCTCAACGGACACTTCGCGCCAGATATAGCGCCGCACATCAGCGGCGTTGAACCGTTTACCCGCATTGAATGGCGCCGCGTGATCCACGCGGTACACCATCTTGCGGCCCGTCAGCGTTGTTCTCACGCTCTCCTGTCGGCTCTTCACCCCAGAGCAGTTCCACCTCGCACCAGTTCACGGCATTCATCTGGCCCGAAATCTTCAGCGGCGGCGGCGACGCTGGGCGCACGCCTGGCGTGGCGCTTCGACCACTGCCGCCAGATGAACCACCCGGCTCTTGAAGGAGCAGGAGATGCGGTAAAAATAGGTAGTCCCATTCGTGAGTCCCGTATCAATCGCGGAATTGGGGCTGGTAAGGTCCACTTTCTCGCCATCGGTCGCGAATGCCGGAGCCGAGCCGATCCTGGCGCCGGAGCATGACCAGTCGCGTTCTGTGCGACTGCCAGGTAAGCGCGACCACGCGATCGCCCGGCTCAGCGCTCGCATCGGAGGACATCTTCCGCCAGCACGATTGAATCCCGCGCCAGCGCGGGAGCGGAGAAGTCCAACCGCCTGTGCGTGGCGAAGACGGCATAGAAGAGCTCGACCCCGACAGGTGGATAGCGGTCTTCATGTAATGCGCGCCAGTGATGTCCCGCGCGATCATCTCGCCGTCTGTCGGGTCACTGGCTGCCCGTCTTCCTTCCGCACCACGTAGTAGGTGACGCCCTTCTCGTCTGACGCTTCCCAGGAGATCTGTGACCGTGTTCAGGCTCGCGTTCGCCGTCGCGGTCGCGAGGACACCCTCGATGAGCGGCGGCGCGCGTACTCTTCGAGCATCTCTGAGCGCCTCGGATAGTCCGCGGCAAATCGTCAGCGCTTGAAAGCACAGTTCGACGCGCGCCGCTTGGCGCTGGCGTTCTCGCGCTTGCGCGACTAGCGCATTCGCCTGGCCCAGGCCTTCGTCGACCTGCCGCTTCAAGGAAATCACATCTGCCGGCTGCTGCGCGCCCGCTTGCAGTTCTCCGGTAGTGTCTCCAGGCGTATCCTGGCGGTTTCCAGGTTTTTGTACCTGCATGGATCGAGGACTCAATACCGCGTCGATCGCTTTCTGGCGCTTGCGCTTCCTTCCCGCGTGCGCTCTGTCGCCGCCTCAAGTTCCTTCCGCTTCTTTTCCTTGATCGATTCTTCATGCGGCGCGAGCTTCGTCTCGAGAGCCTGGACGCGCTCCGCGATCTCTTGCACGCCAGCGGCGCCCAGATGTCTTCACCTGATCAACGAGGTTGCGGGCCGTAGAATACCGCTTCGCATCGAACGCCTCGTCCGCCTTGGTGAGCAGTTGTCGCGACCGATCGATCATCATGCCCTGGATGCGGTCCGCGATATCCGGCACGCCAGCGACACCCCACGCTTTGATCTGGTCAATGAGCTTCTGCGCGTCTGGCATGCCTGCTCACTTTGGTGGCGCGCTCCGCCGTGGTGAGCAGCAAGCGCGCCCGTAGGAGCGTGATGCCCTGAATGCGGTCCGCGATATCCGGCACGCCAGCGACGCCCAACGCTTTGATCCGATCAATGTACTCCTGGGCCTCGGTGTCTTTCCCATCTTTGGTGGCGTCTGTCCGCCTTCTTGAGCAGCAGGCGCGCCCGCAGGAGCGTCAATTCCTGAAGACGATCCGCGATCTCTTGCACGCCAGCGACGCCCAGGCCCTTGACCTGATCAATGTATCCCTGGGCCTCGGTGTCCATCGCCTCTCTGACTGGCGTCTTCCGCCTTCTTGAGCAACTCGCGCGCCTGCTGGAGCGTTAAGTTCCTGGTCATGTCGCGCGAGTTGCTCATCCAGATCTTAGGCTGTCAATCTGCTTCACGATGTCGTCGGGGTTCCCCGGATTCCACATCCGCGCGCGCTTCCGTAGCATACCGGCGGGCTGTAGAATAGTCTCGCTTCCCCAGCGCATCGAGCGCGTCGTCAGATAAGATCCTCAACCACTCCCCGCTGCCCGGTAAGAAACCCGCACCAGTGGGGCACGCCATCACCGCAACGTCTATTCCAGCTCGGCCGCACGTTCGGGCAGATCAGCGTCAGCAGCTCGGGTACATTCCGGGCAGCTATTCGAGTCAGCCGGGATCAACTCATCGCAGATACGGGCAGCGCTTATGCTCTTTCGGCGCGTCAATTGTTCCCCAATTGCGTTGATTCGCCCGCGCCGTCAGCTCCCCCTGCGCATCATCCTGAGAAAATCCGGCCCGTAACGCGCCTTCGTAATACGTCAAAATATAGGGAACTCGCGGCCGTTCTCCTCCGGTCTTACGCTCCATCTCATCGAGCAGAAGGCCCAGTGGTTCGACACGCAACGCCTCGTCGTAAAGCTTCTTCGACTCATCTGTCTTGAAAAGAATCATCGCATGACCGGCAAGCTCAATTCTGGCCGTCAGCTCTTCATTTTTATTAGAGTCCCGTAACAGATAGCGATTTAACTCTACCGCCGCATTCAACAGGTCTTCCGCGCTACTCGTGGACGGATCTTTTGGGAGCGTATAGAGTACGCCGTCTTTTATAGATGCAGAAGCTAGTAGAAAGGTATAGAGCGTTTCATAATCCGCCGTCCGTGATGGATTGAGCCGCTTGAGCGTCATGAGCTTCACGCGCATATTAGCTATCGTCACCGGATCAATCCGGGGTTTAGCAGAACCGCTGGGCGCACCTTCTTTCGTGACCGTTAGGCCAATCTTCAAGGCGGCCGCCTCCACCTCGGCAGCCGGCATTCCAACTACGCCGCTCCAGCGGTTGATCTGTCGCTTGGTGACGGTATCCGCGTTCTTCTTCCAATCCTCGAGAATCTGTTGGAGTTGGTTGCGCTTGTTGGCGCGCGCTACGCGGCATTCCTGCGCCTCAGCTTCCCGATGAACTCTGCTCTCCATCACATCCTGAATGGTATGGGCGTCGAAGAGCGCCAGATAACGCTTAGCATCCTCACCCGCGTTGCCTGGCGCGTCGTGCAGATTGACCCACTTGGCGCGCATTTTCTGAAGCTGGCGCTCATACGCCAGCCTGCCCTGTGGCTCCCAGGGCATATCAGGATCAAGCTCGAGCAGGTCGAAGAAGTTGGGGCGGTCGGATGCTATAAGAGTATCCCTGATGTCTCTGCGCGGGCGCGCATCTGTCGTTACACAATACGTGACACACGACGATTAGTGATTAACGGCAGGGTATCACGCAACCCAGCGGTCGTCAATCACGTCTCGCGGCAATCAGGCGCTCAGAGAATCGCGCGTTACAGGCGACCAGTGATCAATGCGGCAGGAACTGACCCAGGAACGTGTTGATGGTGATCCTTTTGAGGTAGCATGCGGTCTTCACTCACCGCGAACATGCCGCTGTCGAGGTTGTAGACCAGCACGCGCCGCACATGGGCCGCACATGTGTAAAGTACGCGTCCGTGACTGGCTTACCAAGGAAGCGCTCGGCCGCCTGCTTCAGATCCTTCAGCGCCAGCGCCGACAGATTCACCGGCGTATGAGCCCCGGCCATGAAACGCCAGGATGTAATCGGCCTCGCCCATGTGGCGCTTGAAGAAAGACGCCACATCCTGCGCGCCGCCGGCTGGCGCTCCTTGGCCTCGTCGCCGACGAGCGTCTCGCGCTCCCCGGCATAGACGACCGAGGGAGTGGTCGTCTTGCCATTCGCGCTGGGGATCACCACAGGCTGGCCATCCGCATCAACGTAGGCCACAACCGAATACGTCGTGCCCAGGTCAATACCAATCGCTCTGCCATGGATGCTCCCCTTATCGCTCATGATTTCCACTGATCACCGCGCTCGGCTGGACTACCGCACCGTTGTCATCCGGGCGAGATCACGTCGCCTTCGCTTCATCCTCCTTGGACATCACGGCATTGGTCTCGATGACCGCGTTGACCTGCGCCCTGTTGAGAGTTCCGCGCCGTCATCTCCAGGCGGCCCTGCTCGTTGATCTCGAATGTCACCTCGATCGGCGCGCCTTTGGGCAGGCCCGGCGGCAGGTCGAGGTCCGCGGAGCTCAGCTCGCGACCCCGGCTCAGATCCGCCACTTCCTCCCCGTCCTCATCATTCTCCATGATATGGAGCTTCACCTGAGACTGATTGGCCTGGACGGTGTAGAAGGTCTGCGTCTTCGGTGGCGGGCACTGGATGCTGGCGGATGACGAGGTTGGAGATCACCTCGCGGTCCATCGCATTCAACGCCCGAATGCCAAAGCTATGGCTGATGACATTGATGATGGTCGTGCCCTGCATCTGATCCACCAGCGTCAGCCGCACACCCATCTCACTCGCGACCGTCTGCTTCGCCTGGGCAGGGCTCATACCCTGTTTCTCCAGCGACTCGATCCTCTGGCCGAGGCTCAGCTTCAGCCCGTAGAGCGCCGCGCCCTTGGCCGACCGCCTCATCGGGATCGAACGAGCGCGGCTCCATGCTGAACTCGTGCGTCAGGCGCTCCTTGACCTGCGGCATCTTGGTCGAACCGCCGACGAGGAGGAGCTGGCCGAAGCTCGAATAGCCCTTCGCCGCCGCGTCCTGGAGCGTCAGGTTGGTCAGCTCGATCGTCCGGTCGAGCAGGTTGGCCGTCAGCTCGTTGAACTTGTCGCGCGTTAGCGTGATCGCCGCCGCCTGGCCCTGGTAGGTGACGCGAACGACGGTCTCCGTGCGCTGCGTCAGCGCCTTCTTCGGCATCCTCAGCGCGCATCCACAGGTCCTGCAGCGTCTCGGGCGACGTGATGGGGTCGTCGTACATCCCCGTCTCTTGCATCCACTGCTGGGCCAGGTACTGGACAATGATCGAGTCCCAGTCGCGTCCGCCGAGGTGGTGGTCGCCGCCTGTGGCGATGACCGTAATCGCGCCCTGCTTGATCTCGATCACCGTCACGTCGAACGTGCCGCCGCCCAGGTCGTAGACCAGCGCGACCTGGTCGGCCATCTGCTGGTCGGCCTTCTCCATCGAGTACGCGATCGCCGCGGCGGTCGGCTCGTTGATGATCTCCAGCACCTCCAGCCCGGCGATGCGCCCGGCGATGGCCGTCGCCTCGCGCTCGTTGACGCCGAAGTAGGCCGGGCAGGTGATGACGACGCGCGTGATGTCGTGGCCCACATCGTTCTTCGCGTCGCCAACCAGCTTCTTGAGAATGAACGACGAAATCTGCTCTGGGGTATAGTCCTGCCCCTGGTAGGAGAAGCGCCAGCCATCTTCGCCCATGTGGCGCTTGACCATGCTCACCACCGCGTCGGGCGAGAGCACCGCGTTCTTCTTGGCCTCCTCGCCGACGATGACGGTGCTGCCCAACTCAACAACCGAGGGGGTCGTCAGCTGGCCGTCAATGTTCTTGACGACCGTTGGGCGCCCGTAATCATCCACATACGCGATACAGGAATACGTCGTGCCAAGGTCAATGCCAAAGACGGTCTGATCGTTCGACATGCGCTCGCCTTTCAGGATTTCAAACCCGATGAACGTAGAAACAAAGCTGAAACGCGTGATCTATTGCGGCGCTACTGCGGCGTGAGACGGTAGACGTCCACCACCTCTTGCCGGATGGTGCGGTCGCCTAAGCGGAACCCGATACGGACGCGGCGCGCGATGGTCATATCCGAAGCGGGATCCGTCGTCGCTACGGCTTGCAGCGGCCGCTGTCGCTCCCGATCGAAGGCATCGCCATCTACCCGGTACGTCTCGACCCCAGCGCGCTGAAGCGTCTCGATGATTCCCGCCTCAAACGCCATCAGGCTTCTCTTCATTGGGGAGTCATCCGGCAGCGCGTTCTTCGCAATGATATCTTGCGTGTCATCGTGCAGCGCGATCGAGCTCTATCAACACTGCTCGCAGCTTGTTCTCTGACTCACCTTTTTTGGAGCGCTCGAGCTCGGCGAGGAGCTGATTGAACTGCTGCATCCCTTTTCTCGACATAACTCGACTTCAGCTTGAGATCCTCTTCGAGCTCCTTTATCCGTCCTGCAAGGTCGAACCACCATCTCGGAGCCGCCGTCCAGGGATGGAGCCGCCGCTTCCGCAGCGGGAGCCGCTCCATCGGCTAGCGCAGTCGCCACGCGCGCAGCTTGGTCCACCGTTTGCCCCAGTTCGCCAGCGGTCTCTCCAGCGCCTTGCTGAGTTGCGCCGTCACCAGAGCCATTTTCCGCCTCATCACCCATGGGTTCCCCCCTGTACCAACCTGTACCAACTCTTGTGTCCAACCGCCGGTAGGAGTCATGCGAAGGGATTCACCACGCGCTCGCCGTCAGGCCTTGCAAATTGGGGCGCCAGATAAGCGCCTGCGCGTTTCTTTTGGCGTGCGACTTTTATTGGTATTACAGTGTAGCGACAGAATAGCATGCGCTTCTCCATCATGGCAAGTAGCCGATTCCCACAACGCTTCTCTATCACGAAGAAGTATGCAAGCTGAACACATAGCGCACCCATAGCAAGCGTGTAGTTCAATATCACGCATCGCGACGCCGGAGAGCGCCAGATTATGCGATTGCGCGCGCCCAACCATCCCCACGCTACCCTCCCCACCTCGCCGGTTTCCCCCATCCGCGCCCCGTTTTGGCGCCGCGCGCGCGTGATACCCACGTGCGGCGCGCGGGCGCGGGCGAGACTGGATCGTGACGCCAGCGCGCTATGCCAATAAAACAGGAGGGAAGAATGTCGGGCAGACGCTGCCCGGCGGCGCAGAGAGGTTGGAACCATGCGAAAATCCACAATCACCAAGACCTGGCTTACCGGGCTGCTCATTTTCGTCGTTGGGCTCATCATCGGCGGCGTCAGCCTGGGCCTGATGTTCGCCTATGGTGGCACGTACACGCTATCACCCACCGGCCAGGGCTATGAGTTCAACCCCAGCCTGGACAGCACATTCTGGACAACCGTCACCTTCACGTCCGTGGGCTTCTTGATCGCCGCGATTGGTGGCATCGTGCAGATCACCGCCTGGATTGGATCGCTGCTCAATACGTACCAGCTTCGGGACAAGACATGGTTCGCCGTCATGCTGGCGGGCGGTCTCATCGGGCTGGGGTTCTCTCTGGTCGGACTCGCCGCGATGATCGCCTATGTGATCGCCGGGCCTGACGGCATGGCCCCCAGGGCGGAGCGGCCACCTGAGGCGCCGCTATGGCGGCGCGACCACCTGAGATGCCCGCTATGGCGGCGCGACCGCCGAAATGCCCGCTGCTCCGGCGCGACCACCTGAGATGCCCACGTCCGAGCTGCCGCCGCTCACGTCAGCAGGCTAAGGGTGGTTGGCAGCTAACGCCGCGCAGTCAGGCAGGTGGCCATTCTGGCGATACCATTAGCGCGAGTTGGGCGCTGTGCAATACAATCTGGCTGGTGCGAAACGTGAACATGTTCACGTTTCGCACCAGCGGGAACATCGACGCACGAAAGCCTACCCATCATGTCCACTGCCAGAAACCCGAACACTGCGCCATATCCGCCCGTGACCCCGCCCGTAACGCGGATCCACTCGAAGCGTGACGCCAAACGCGCGGAGCTGCGCCAGCGCATCTTCGAGGCCGCGCTGGAGCTCTTCCGGCGGCAGGGAGTCGCGGCGACCACCATTCGCCAGATCGCGCTCGCGTCGCATGTCGGGCTTGGCACGTTCTTCAACTACTTCGCCGGGAAGGAAGCGGTGCTGGCCGAGATTGGCCGCATCCGCCAGGAGCGCGTCGAGGCGCGCCTGGATGATCCCGCGCGGGCGGAGGCCCCCACGCGCGAGCGTGTGGCGGACGTCCTGCGGGCGCTGGTGGAGAGCATGGAGGAGGAGCCAGACCTGGCGCGGGCGGTCATCCGCGCGGCGATGACGGCGCCGGAGATCTTCCACGGCGAGCGCGCGCGCTTTCTGGCGCTGACAGAACTGCTGGCGGGCGTGCTACGCGCGGGCCAGGTTCGCGGCGAGGTGGCCGCGGATTGCGATGTGGAGGCGGCGGCGCATCTCATCATCGCGGCCTATATCGCGCTGACGCTCGACTGGGCCGAGCGCGCCAACGACTACGAGCTGACGCCTACGCTGCTGGCGCATATCGAAACGCTCTGGCGCGGCATGGCCCCCACACGGCCGCACCGGCCAGGTTCGCGCTGGCCGGTCCCGCGCCAGTGCGACCAGTACAAAGGAATCAACGACCTGACCACCTGACCGGCGCAAGCGGACGAACACGCTTGCCGCCGGAGCGCAGGGCGCGCACGGCAGACACGATCATCGTGCGCGCTCGCGCCCGACGTACGCTTATCGGATTCGCTCGCCGGGCTGTTCTCCGGCGGCCACAGGGGATAAAGTATGTCACTCGACAACCGCCCGCCTGGCACGGGGGATATCCAGGAAACGCCTGAACCGTCAGCGCCAGTCTCACGGCCTGAGGCGCTCGCGCATATACACACCGACGCCGAGGTCCACGGCATCTACCGCTTCGGCCTGGCCTATGGGCGGTTCGTCCACAAGCTGCGCTGGCTGATCGTCGTGCTCTGGGCTGTGGGGCTGGCCGCCGCCGTCCCATTCGCCGCGCAGGTGACGTCGGTGCTCTCCGGCGGCGGCTACAGCTACAGCGGCAGTGAATCGGTCAAGGCGGACAATATCATCGCCGGCAAGCTGAAGACCCCCGCCAGCTCGATAACCGTCGTCTTCCAGTCCAGTGATGGCTCGAGCCCGACCGACGCTGACTATCAGGCCGAGGTCGGGGCCTTCATGCTCCGCGCCGAGGCGCTCCCCCATGTCACCAGCGTCCAGCAGGGCGGCGTCGGGCAGGATAACGCCACCACCTACGTCACCATCAACTTCGACAAGAACGCCCCCGGCGCGCAGGAGCTGGTCAAGAGCGTCCGCGACATCGTCCCGCAGGGCGCGGACGCGTCGCCCGCCAAGACGTACATCACCGGCGGTCCGGCGATCGAAGCGGCCTTCAACCAGGTCACACAGCAGGACACCGAGCGCGCCGAGCTCTACGGCCTGCCTATCGCGCTGATCGCGCTGCTGATTATCTTCGGCTCCGTGGTGGCGGCGCTCCTGCCGCTGACGCTGGCGCTGGTGGCCGTGCCGGTGGCGCTGGCGGCGGTCTACGTTATCGCCAGCCACTATGACACCAACATCTTCGTGCTCAACATCGCCACGATCGTCGGCCTGGGCATCTCGATTGACTACAGCCTGTTCATGGTCCGCCGCTTCCGCGAGGAGCTGACGCGCGGCCGCACCGTGCCCGAAGCCATTGGCTGGACGGTCGCTACGTCGGGCGAGGCGATCCTCTTCAGCGGCCTGACCGTGATCATCGGCTTCGCCGGTCTGCTGCTGATCGGCATCCAGTTCATGTCGTCGTTCGGCATCGGCGGCGCGCTGACCGTGGCCGCCTCGGTGCTGGCCGCGCTGACGCTGCTGCCCGCGCTGCTGGCGATCCTCGGTCCGCGCGTCAACGCGCTGCGCATCCCGTATCTCTGGCGGTGGGTGGGCGTCGGCTCCGCGCGCACGCTGGAGGAAGACGAGGAGGAAGCCAGCGAGACCACCAGCGGCTTCTGGGCGGGGCTGGCGGAGGGCGTGATGCGCCGCCCGGTCCTGACCATCCTGCTGGTGGTGACGCTGCTGCTGGCGATGGGCTGGCCACTGCTCCAGATCAACATCGGCTCGATCTCGATCAACGCGCTGCCCGCCACCATCGAAGCGCGCCAGGGCAACGATATCCTCAACGCGCAGTTCCCTGACACGGCCGCCAATCCGATCCTGGTCGTCGCGCAGACGCCGGACGGCTCCAGCATCCTCGCCAGCGACAATGTCGCGAAGGTTGACCAGCTCACGCAGTGGCTCAATGCCCAGGAAGGCGTCACGTCGGTCACCAGCATCACCCAGTTCCCTGGCGACCCACAGGCGACGACGCCCACCACGGCCCAGCTCCAGCAGCTCTACTCCACCGGCGCCTATAAGCAGATACCCGGCATGGAGAAACTGGTCTCGGCCACGACCAACGGCGACACGACGGTCATCACGGTCAAAACCGACGCGCCGCTGGATAGCGAAGCGAGCAAGGCGCTGATTGACCGGCTGCGCGCGGGCGCTAGCGCCAACGCGGGCGGGCTGAATGTCTACGTCGGTGGATTCCAGGCGGTCTCGCTCGACTTCACCCGCTACCTGTACGACAACTTCCCGCGCGCGATTCTGTTCGTGCTGGCGGCGACGTTCGTGCTGCTGCTGATCATGTTCCGCTCGCTGCTGCTGCCGATCAAGGCGGTGATCGTCAACGCGCTCTCGATCAGCGCCGCGTATGGCGCGCTGGTCATCGTCTTCCAGTGGGGCTACGGCCAGAACCTGCTCGACTTCACCTCGACGGGCTTCATAGACTCGCTGATCCCGATCCTGATGTTCTGCATCCTGTTCGGGCTCTCGATGGACTACGAGGTGTTCCTGCTCTCGCGCATCCGCGAGGAGTGGGAGCGGTCGAAGAACAACCGGCTGGCGGTGGCGCGCGGGCTGGAGCGCACGGGCGGCGTCATCACCAGCGCCGCGCTGCTCTTCATCATCGTCACCGGCGCGTTCACCTTCACCCGCACGATCGTGACGAAGGAGATCGGCCTTGGCATGACCATCGCCGTGCTGGTGGACGCGACGATCATCCGCTCGCTGCTCGTGCCGGCCACCATGCGGCTCTTGGGCCGCTGGAACTGGTGGCTGCCGGGCCGCCCCATCCCACCCAAGCAGGTGGATGGCCCGAAGCAAGCCGATAGTCCGAAGCAAGCGGACGCCCCAAAGCAAACGGACGCCCAAAGCAAACGGACGCCCTGAAGCCGGTGGAGGCGCCGAGCCGGTGGGAGGCGCAGAGTAGGCGCAGGACAACGAGACGCCCTTACATGAAACTGGGAGCCAGTCCGTGATAGGCTGGCTCCCAGTTTCATGTAAGGGCGGAAAGCGCCGGAGATTCCATCGCTCGCGCGACAGGCGCGCGAGCGATGGCTCGTTCGCTCAGAGCCGGCTGAGGACCAACTGGCACGCCTGAGTGAGCTTTCCCTGCTCCGCGGCGGTTTGAGGGGTCCCGAGATAAGCGAGCTCGCAGTTGAAGAAAAGCGTGCCATAGATGACGTCCATGGCGTCAACGTTATAGGTCTGTCCTTGGATCGGCACGTTGACCACACCATACTCCGCCTGGTCGCCGAGACCACTTACCGGCGTCATGGTGAGCTTGCCTCCCGTTTTGCTCGCCGCCTGGCCGGCAAGATCCGCGATCGACGCGGAGGGTGGCGCGAGGGTGACAAAGATGACTGAGACCACAGCTTTGTACGGGGCGTATTCGTAGTTGCACGAGCCGCCACCCGACGCATTCGCGTCAATGCGGATCGTTGTCGCGGGCGTCGCGGGCTGCATGATCTGGTTGGCTTCAGCCAGCGTCAGAATGCCCTGACAGAACGCCATCGTGATCTTCGGCAACGCGGTAGGCTTGAGCTTCGGCGGCGTGGTGGGCGCCGCTGTCGAACCACCCCCACCACCACCCCCTCCACCACCGCCCGCGCTCGCGCTGGAGCCACAAGCGGACAGCGCAAGCAGACCGACCAGAAGAAAACCTGTGAGCGCTCGATGCGCGTGTGCCATGTGCTGTTCTCCTCTCCACCTTCCAGCGGCGTGACGCCGCTACAACTCGACCAGGCGCTATTCACCCCATCAGCGCCTAGCTCAGCGCCAGCGACTATCCCGGCGCCCGCCACCCGTCAGGGTGACTTCAGCGCAACGGCGATGAACACGCCGCTCGCTGGCGGCGCCACCCAGACGGACGCGGTAGGCAGCGCCAGTGTGAGCGCCTCCATCGCCGCTGGCTCCAGCCCGCTCGGGAGCGCGCTGATCAGCGCGCCGCCTGGCCGCAGCTTCGTCCGGGTTTGCGCGACGAGCCGCGTGAATGCTGGCGGCAGTCCCGTCTCCTCTGTCTTATTCATCTCCTCCGTCCCCTCCGTCTCCGCTGGAGCATCTGACGGACGCCTGGCGCTCGTGGCGCTCGTGGCGCTCGCGGCGCGCACGGCGGGTCCACCATGTCCCGCCTGTCCCGCCTGCCCCCAGATGATCAAGTCCACCGGCTCGGGCGCGCTTTCGATCCCATCGCCCTCCAGCCAGCTAATGACCAGATTCAGCAGATAGCGCGCTCCATTGGCCGCCGCCGTTTCCAGCGCCGCCGTGGAGGCGTCCACCGCGTAGATCCGGGTGAAGCGTGGCTCGAACGCCGCCAGGGCCAGCGCCACGGCGCCACAGCCAGCGCCAATCTGGGCCGCTGACAGCGCCTCTGGCTGGCAATGGCGCGCGACCTGAAGCGCCATCTCGACCAGCCGCCACGCTCCCGGATCTGGCAACGGACTATCTCGCCCAACCGCGAACTCTAGCCCCATGAACGTCAGGCGCCCGGTGATATGCGGCGTCGCCTCTCCCGCGGCCCGCCGCGCCACCCAGGCGGCGTAAGTCGCCGCATCCACCAGGCTCACCGGGCTGGCGGGACGCGCCAGCAGGAGCGCGCCAGGCGCGCCGAGCAACGACGCAAGCAGCTCGACGGCCTCATCCCGTGGCGCGGGCGACCCAGCCCCGGCGAGGACCCGCTCGGCGTGAGCGAGCTGCGCGCCCCAGGTCAGCGGGACTTCCGGCTCGATCGTCACGGAACCAGGCTCCATTCATGCCGGCTAGCGGCGCCCGCCAGCGCCCGGCGTATCGCTCCCTCGCCTGGGCAAGAAGCAGTGTGCCTGAAGCGAGCGCCAGGCGCCACAGAGAATCCGTAAAACCGCTCGTAAAACCGCTCCTAGGAGTTCGGAGTCGCTTGCCCAGCGGTGTTAGAATGGTGGCGCGCCTAGACCTGGGCATATCCTCACGGAGAACACCATGCCAACGATGGACGGACCCAACTTCGCGGACCTGCTCAGGCGCTATCGCCGCCGGAGCCGACTCACGCAGGAGGAATTAGCCGCGTGCGCGGGTGTCAGCCCCGCCGCGATCAGTCTGCTCGAGCGCGGGCTAACGCAGGCGCCGCAGCGCGCCACCGTGCGGCTGCTCAGCGACGCGCTCGCGCTCACGCCCGGCGAGGCGGAGCGCTTCGCCGCGGCGGCTCGCGGGCCGCTCTGGCTGGATGATGAGGAAGACGGCGCGGAGGTCCTCACTCAGGCGGCGCCCGCCGGGGATGGGCATGGGGAGGATCTGCCAGTCCCACTGACGCCGTTGATCGGGCGCGAGCGCGAGGAGGCCGCGCTGCTCGATCTCCTGGAGCGCCCCGAAACGCGCCTGCTCACGCTGACCGGCCCGGCGGGCGTGGGCAAAACGCGGCTGGCGCTCCAGCTGGCGCAGACACTGCGACGCGAGCGGGGCAGGGAGGCCATCTTCGTCGAGCTGATCCCCGTGCGTGAGCCGGAGCGCGTGCTGGCGGCTATCGCGCAGACGGTGGGCATCCAGGAAAGCGGCGCCGCTCCGCTACGCGACACCCTGATTCAGGCGCTGCGCGCGCGGCGGCTCACGCTGGCGCTGGACAATTTCGAGCAGGTGCTTCCCGCCGCACGCGGCGTATTGGAGCTGCTGGTCGCCTGTCCCCAGGTCCAGATGATCGTCACGAGCCGCGCGGCCCTCAACGTGCGCGGCGAGCGCCGCTTCGCCGTCCCGACGCTCGCGCTGGCCACGCCTGAGCAGATGGACTCGCTCGACACGCTCCTCGCTGTCCCTACCATTGCCCTGTTTCTGGAGCGGGCCAGCGCCGCAGCGCCCGGCTTCACCGTCACGACGCTGGAGGAGGCGCGCCTGGTAGCCGCCGTCTGCGCGCGCCTGGATGGCCTGCCGCTGGCGATCGAGCTAGCGGCGGCGCGCGTCGGGCTGGTCGGGTTGCGGCAACTCCATGACCGGCTGGCGCAGCCCGAATTCCTCGGCGCGCTGGCGCAGGGGCCGCACGACCTGCCCGACCATCAGCGCGACGATGCGCTCCACCATCGCCTGGAGCTATGACCTGCTCAGTGAGGAGGAGCGGCGGCTGTTCCGCTGGCTGGGTGTCTTCACCGGTGGGGCCACCGTGGACGCGCTTGCGACTGTTTCCGGGGCGCCGGACGATGCGCTGATGGACGGTCTTGCCGCGTTAGTAGACGCCAGTTTGATCCAGTGTGTCGAAAGCGGGGGATCGCGGCGCTACACGCAATTGGTTACGCTGCGGGCGTTCGCGCGGGAGCGCCTGCGCGACGCGGGCGAGTGGGATGATGCGCGGCGGCGGCACGCTGACTATTTCCTCGTGCTGGTGGAGTCGATCGTTCCCGGGGCCGTAGACCAGCGCGAAGGCGTGATAGCGCGGGTGGAGACGGAGTACGAGAACATCCGTGCGGCGCTCGCCTGGGCGCTGGAGACCGGCGCGACGGCGCACGGCCTGCGCATGGTGGGAGCGCTGTGGCGCTTCTGGGCAAGCCATTCCCAGTATGTCGAAGGCCTGGACTGGCTCGAGCGCTTCATCGAGCGAGCCAGCGCGCCCACAACCCGCGAGGAACAGGCCGCGCTGGCCGACGCATGGACAGGCGTGCTGGTGATCTCCCACCGGCAAGACCGCTTCGAGCAGGCTTGCGAGGCGGGCGAGATGGCGCTGGCGCTGCGGCGCGCGCTTGGCGACAAGACACGCATCGCCAACGCCATGATGAACCTGGCCAACCCGCTCAAGCAGTTGCGCGAGTACGAGCGGGCGGCGACGCTCTTCGAAGCGTGCCTTGCTCTCCATCGTGAGGCGAATAATCGCCGCGAAATGGTCATTCCACTCATGAACCTCGGCGGGCTGCGCTATGACATGGAACAGCCGCGAGAGGCGCTGGCCTACTATGAGGAGAGTCTCGCGCTCAGTCGTGAGGTCGGTGAAAGCGATTGGGCCCGCGCGCTCACCTGGAATAATGTGGGCGAAGTGTACATCGTCCTCGACGAACCCTCCCGCGCGATCGAGGTCACTGAGCCGAGCTACCAGCGGTTCAAACACGCGCATGATAACTACGGCGCCGCCACATGCGCCTTCACCCTGGGGCGCGCGGAGTGGCGGTTGGGCCACGCGGAGGCTGCGCGCGCCTATTTCGATGAAGCCGAGCGGCTCTTCCGCGAGCTAGGTAACCTCGCCATCGTGGCGCGTATCCGCTATTTCCGCGCCAGCCTCGCGCTCAATCAGGGAGAGGATGAGGCAGCGCGTCGGGACCTGGCGCAGGCGCTCGACAATCTCACCGGGCAGGCGCGCGAGAGCGAGTATATCTGGGGGCTGATCGAGCGCGCGGGAACACTCGCGCTCCGGCGCGGCGAGCCGGAGCGCGCCGCGCGCCTGTACGCCGCCGCGCTGGCCCACTACGAGGCAGCCCCTGGGCCAGTGGACCCGGCCGAGCTCGACCTGCGCGCACGCGATCTGGAGCAGTTGCGCGCGACGCTGGGCGAGAGCGCGCTGGCGGATCGCCTCGCTGAAGGGCGCGCGCTCTCCCTGGACGAGGCTGTCGCGCTGACTCGCCAGGAGTATGGGCGGGCATGACGCGCAGCCTGGCCGTCGCGCCCTCAACCGATGACGCGCCCGCGAGCCTATCACGGAGTACGCGGCGTCCGCTACGGCGACGCCTCTCCTTGCGCCACGATCCGGTGTATTCCCGGCGGCGCCTACATGGCGGGCGCGGGCTCCTGAGGCGCCGCCGGGCTGGCGGGCGCGGCGGTGGTGGGCGGGCGTCCCGCGCCGAAGAAGGCATAGAGCAGCGCGGCGACCGGCGAGAAGAGCAGCGCCGCCACGAACCAGCCCCACTGCCGCCAGCGCGCCGTCTGTGTCAGCGTCATCACCCAGGCTGGCACGCCAACTAGCAGGGCCATCGCGAGAGGTCCCCAACTGATACCCACCAACGCCACCCAGAACGCCTGTGTCCCTGTGAAGCAGTTCTGGCTGCCTGGCCCAGCGCCGTTGAGGCAGACCTCCGGCGCGCTGAACACCGGGGAGATGAGTGGAACAATGACAGCGTCGACGATCAGCAACGCCGTCGCAATCACCGAGACAATCAAAATCGCCGTGCGCGCCGATGACCCGCGCCGCACGGCCAGGAGGGGCGTAGCGATCCACGCGGGCAGGCCAATCAAGAACGCCAGCGCGAGCAGTGTGAGGGCAAATGGCGCGGGGCCAGAAAGCGATGGCAGTGACACTGTCGCCTGCTGGAGGACTGGCGTACACGACTGACCAGTGCAGCTTTCCGACATGCCATAGCCACCCCCTCCCGCGAGCGTGAAAGCCAGCGAGCCAAAGGCCAGCAGCACCCCTGAAATGCTTCCCAAAATCCATGTCGCAACCCGATTCACTGGCGTACTCCTTCCAACCGCCGCCCCATCGCGGCGCTTGCCACGTCCCAGCGCTCCCGGAGCCGCGCATGTCCTGGCGCTTCCAGCGCGCTCGCGGCCCCGCCGCCCGTCAGTCTACCGGGGAAGCGGCGCTGTGTCAATCGCCTGCCCGCCGGCCGTGGCCAGGCTCCGCGCCGCACCCGTGAGCATCGCCCGCGATTTCGTGACGCGGATGGGAGTTTGCGCGGCGATAGTTCACGCTGGAGGACCTGCGAGACAGGCATGGAAAGGAGATTCACCCATGCGTGCGCAACCTGAGCGGGAGGCGGCTGGGCGGAAAGCGGCCAGCAAGGCCAGCGGTGGCTTGCTCGTGGGCGGAGGTATCTGGCATTGGCTCGTCGTGGCGCTCTTCGCGCTGCACGGCCTGGTTCATATGGTGGGATTCGCCGCCGTCTGGGGCTTGGGACAGCGCGGCGCGGTGGCGCGTGTTCCGGCGATCCCGGCGGGACTGACGGCAGGGTCGCCCGTGGTTCTGGCCCTGGGCGTGCTGTGGCTGATAGCGATGGCCGCCTTCCTCGCCGCCGCCGCTGGTCTCATCATCCACGCGGCCTGGTGGCGGGTGGTGGCCGCGGGCGCGGCGGCGCTGTCGCTGCTGCTGTGCGTCGCCTGGTGGAATGACGCCACGATTGGCATCATCATCAACGTCGCGATCCTGGCCGGGCTGGCCCTCCAGACCTGGGCCATCGCGCGCGCGCCATCCGAAAGGAAGCCTGACATGACCATCCTTGTCGCCTACGCCAGCAAGCATGGCGCGACACGCGGCGTCGCCGAGCGTATCGCGGAGCGGCTGCAAGCTCTGGGATACGAGGCGGAAGCGCTGCCAGTTGACACCGTCAGCGACCTCAACGCCTATGACGCGGTCGTGATCGGCAGCGCCATCTACTATGGCTCGTGGATGAAGGAAGCGACGGAGTTCCTGCTGCGCCATCAGTCCATGCTGGCCGCGCGCCCCGTGTGGCTGTTCAGCAGCGGCCCGCTTGGCGTCGAGGCCAAGGGCGCCGAGGAGCAGCCCAGAGAGCTTGCCGAGTTCCAGGATACCATCCACCCGCGCGGCCATCAGTTGTTCTTTGGCGCGCTCGATCACGCGAAGCTGTCGTTCCCGGAACGCATGGTGATCAAGGCGGTGCGCGCGCCGGAGGGTGATTACCGCGACTGGGTCGCCATTGACGCCTGGGCGGGAAACATCGCGCAGGACCTCTCGCCCCAGGGCCACGAAGCCGCGACCCAGCCCGCGCCCGACATCATGCCGCCGCCGGGCGCCTGAGGCGCGACCTCACCCCCAGCCCCTCTCCCATAGGGAGAGGGGAGCGACGTTTTCCCCCTCTCCCTCGTGGGAGAGGGGGTCAGGGGGTGAGGTCAGGCGAGCAGCTTCGCGCGCAGCCGCGCGACACCGCGCAGCGCCTCGTCCTGATGGCGCGCCACGATCAGCCACTGTGGCAGCGCGCTCACCGCCGTCTTGCGCCGCGCGGGCGCCGCGTCTTCGCGCAGCGACGCGGAGAGGAATGCCTCCAGCCAGGCCAGATGCCGCGCGTTGAGCGCCCAGAGTGTCTCGCCCGCGCATGGATGTCTGGAGGTAGAGTGGCAGGCCGAGGAAGGTATCCACCGGCCCGCGCCGGGCTATCCGCCGCGCCGCTGGCTCGAACATCGAGGTCGAGACCTGCCGCCGATCTTTGCCCGTCCATCGCTCCTTCTCCCAGCGCGGGCGGGCCTTCTTCGCGCGCCCGGTGGATGCGTCGCGCGCGTAGCCACAATGCAGGCAGCTTACCCGCCGCGCGCCGAACAGGCCCACAGCGTGCGGGTCTTTCGGCAGCACATGCGCGCAGCCGCCACAGCCGGGACACGCCACCAGGATATCGTCAGTGAAGTCCCAGATCGTGCGACCATCATCCTGAAAGCGTGTGGACATCAGCCATCTCCGCGTAGTGTGAGCTACTCTGGTGGCGCGTCGCGCTGAAGGCGGGCAGCCACACGTGTCGAGTACACGGCGCGGGGTGGCGTTGGCCTACACGCGGCTGACGGTTTGTTGCGCGATCGTCGTCAGCGTGGCGATCGCGGCGCTGTCACCGCCGGACGGAATATATTGGCCAGGATTGACGACATCAATCATCACCGCGCCATAGATAACCATGACATGATACTGTATCAAAACGCCCTGGATCGGGTTGACAATCGCGATAGCCTGATCGCCCAGACCGGAAATCGTGGTCACTTTGGCCTGCGGGTTCTCCTGCGTGATCTTCGCCCCGATGCTCTGCAAGGTGGTCGCACCGCCACCGCTGGGGAAGAACGCCAGGAAAACCGTGGCGTAGTATGGCTTCGCCTCATAGTTGCACGAGCCGCCGTCGCCGCCGCCGCTCGTTTTCTGTACGCGAATGTTCGTGGCGCTAAAGCCCGTCATCTGGCTCGCCTCGGCGAGCGTCATGATGTGCGTGCAAAACGCCGCGTCAATGGTGGGAACCTTGGTAGGCTTGACCTTCGGCGCCGCCGTCTGCGTTGGGCTCGCGCCGCTCGCGCCGGAGCCGCCGCTCGACCCCGCGCCACAGGCCGTGATGGCCACACTCAGCGCCAGGCTGAACACAAACAGACCGATGACGCGGAACTTGTGGAAAATGCGCACGCATGTTAGGTACTTCTCCTGACCTCAGATGTGATGCGCGACACAGCCGAGCATGTATGCTGAGTGTAAGGTGCAAGTTGTGTAAACGGCGCGCATTAATCCGCACAAAATCCGCACAGCGGCGTCACGGCGCGATATGGGGGCCAGAGCGACGGAGAGAGCTATGCCAGGCTCGAACAGCATGGGGATGGGGAAGCTGCTGAAGCGGCTGCGCGGCCAGCGCGGCCTCTCGCAAGAGGCGCTGGCCGCGGGCGCGGGCTACAGTGTGGGCTACATCGGTATGCTCGAGCGGGGCGTGCGGGTGGCGCCTCCCGAGACGGTTCGCGCCATCGCCGCCGCCCTCCAGGCGACAGACGAGCAGCTCGCCGCGCTGCTCGCGCTGGCTGACGGGTCGCGTGAGCGGCGGCAGCCCACCCCGGCGGTTTCGCGGCCCGGCGCGCCGTTCCACCCTACGCCGCTGGCCACGACATCGGGCGCGAGTGACGCAGACGCGCTGGCGGCGCACGCGCTCACGCGGGACCACATGCGGCGGCGCACTCTCACTGGCCCGGCGAAAGTGGGCAAGCCGCGTCTGGCCGTCCAGGTCGCCGCGATGTTGCACGACGCATTCGCGGCGCACCGTCTTCGACCTGACGCCGATGACGGACCCACGCGGAGACGCGCGCCGCCCATCTCCGCCTTCAGTGGAAGCGGCGGGGGATGCGCTTCTTCCAGGCGGTGGGCAGGATCACGTCTATCGCATCGTCCACCGTCACGATGCCCAGCATCTTGCCTGCCTCATCCACGATCGGCAGGGCGACGAGGTCTTCGTCGGCGATCAGCCGCGCGGCGTCGCGCTCGTCGTCCAGTGGATTGGCGACGGAGGCGGGCGGGCGCATGACCTCCGTGATCGGCGCCTCCGGGCTGGCCAGCAGCAGGTCGCGCAGGCTGACCACGCCCGCCAGCCGTCCCTCGGTCCAGAGCGTGAACGGGCGCGACCCGGCCACCGCGACGCCACCGGAGGCGCCATTCCCCGACGCGCGGGCGCGGCTGGCGGGCCGGCTCGGCGTGCGACGGCGGACGGTAGGCGCGCGACGTGGCGGCTCGTCCTCGACGACGACGTACAACTCCGGCAGCGCGTCGGGCAGCGGGTCGTCCTTGCCCGCGGCGGCCGCCTGGACCTGCGCGCGCAGCGCCGCCACCACCGCCCCGGCGGTCGCCCAGTCGGGCACGGCGACGTATTCCGTCGTCATGATGCCGCCAGCGCTATCTTCGGGATAGCCCAGCAGCTCCCGCACGTCCTCGGCCTCCTCGCGCTCCATGCGCTCCAGGATATCGGTGGCCTTCTCGATGGCGATATTCTGCAGCGCGTCGGCGGCCTCGTCCGGCTCCATCTCCTCCAGCACATCGGCGGCGCGCTCGGGGTCCATCTCGCGCAGCACCTGCCCCTGCCGCTCATCCTCCAGCTCTTCGAGCGTGTCCGCCGCTCGGGCGTCGTCCAGATCGTTGAGCAGCGCGGCGCCCTGCTTCGGTGTCAACTGCTCGACCACGCGCGCGATATCGGACGGCTGCATCAGCGCCAGCCGCTCCCGCGGCACGCGCAGCCGGAGCTCGCCCCCGGCGCCGTTCTCGTTGATTGGCGCGATCTGCGCCCAGTCAATCAGTCCCGGGCGCGTCGTGGTCTCGCGCTGGACAAGCTGCGAGACGCGCCCGCCCAGTCGCGTGCCGACCAGCCGCCGCAGCATCGCGCTCGGCCCGACATCCACGCTGGCCAGGCGGTAGGTATCGCCGAAGGGCTGGATGTCGAGGTCGTTGATGCGGATGACGCGCCGCCCCTCTACATCTACCACCTGATGATCGAGCAGCGACTCTTCGAGCACAATCTCGCCCTCGCGGCGCTCGAAGTGGCGCAGGTTCAGCGCATTCGTCTTGAGCGTCACGCCCTCGGTGGTCATGCTCGCCACCTGATCCCACGGGATGAAGACCGGGCGCGAGCCGCGCGGCCCCTTGACCTTGGCGATCAGCCCAACCACCGGCGGGTAGGCGTCCGGGCTGTCTGGCGGCGCGTCGGTGGCGCGCGCCACCAGGTCCTGCAGCGTGGCCACTTCTTCACCAGTCGGCACACGAATCGGCTTGCGGAGCAATTCTGTCAGAGCAGGCATGGGACAGCCTCACTTTCGGCCTCGCGGACCTCACCCCCTGCCCCCTCTCCTGACAGGAGAGGGGACAGGGGTGAGGCTCACGTCATTGGAGGAACGGGACGCCCAGCGCGGGCAGGATCGACACTGGCGATCATGACCAGCGACAGCGCGCTCAGGATGACGACCGTAGCGATGGCGATGATGTTCTGGGCGCGGCTGTTCACCAGTGAGCCCATGATCCGGCGATCTCTGGCGAGCAGGTAGATGAAGACCAGCAGCACGGGCATCAGCATGCCGTTGATGACCTGCGCGACGATGATCAGCGTCACCAGCAGCGCATTGGGGATGATGAGCGCCACCAGCGCGCCGACGACCAGCAGCCCAACGAAGATGCCGTGGAAGATCGGCGCCTCCTTGAAGCTCTGCGACACCCCGCGCTCGAAGCCGAACGACTCGCAGATCGCGTAGGAGGTGGAGAGCGGCACGACGGCGGCGGCCAGCAGTGAGGCGCCGATCAGGCCAACGGCGAAGATCAGGCCGGCGTACTGGCCAGCGATGGGGACCAGCGCCTCCGCCGCCTGGCTGGCGGTCTGGAGCTGCACGCCTACGCCGTTGCTGGCGACGAAGACGGTGGCGCCGGTGGCGATGATGATGAAGGCTGAGATGACATCGCCGAAGACCGCGCCCAGGTACGTCTCGTTGCGCTCGTGCGGGTAATCCTCCAGCGGGATGCGCTTCTCAGCGACGCTGGACTGGAGATAGAGCTGCATGTAGGGCGTGATGGTCGTGCCGACCGTGCCGACGAAGAGCACGAGATAGGCGCTAGTGAGCTGGAAGCTGGGGCGGATGGTCTGGGTGATGACCTGTCCCCAGTCGGGCTTGGCGAGGAATGCGGCGATGGGATAGGCGAAGAAGGCCAGCGTCATCACCAGGAAGACCTTCTCGACCCGGCTATAGGTGCCGCGCGAGATCAGCAGCCACAGGGCGATCACGGCCAGGGGGACAGTGAGCAGCTTGGGGATTCCCAGCAGCTCGGAGGCGGCGGCGATGCCAGCGAATTCGGAGATGGTGATGACGGCGTTGGCGATGAAGAGGGTGAGCATGGCGAAGGCCGCGCCGCGCACGCCGAAGCGCTCGCGGATCATGTCGGAGAGGCCCTGGTTGGTGGCGGCGCCCATGCGCGCGACCATCTCCTGCACGACGGCCATGGCGATGGTGGTGGGGATGAGCATCCACAGCATGGCGTAGCCGTACTGCGCGCCAACGGCGGCGTAGGTGGTGATGCCGCCGGCGTCATTGCCCGCGTTGGCGGCAATCAGGCCGGGGCCGAGGAAGCTGAGCGCGGCGAGAGGACGGAACAGCGGGCTCTGGCGCAGTTTGCGCCACCGCCGCTCCAGTGTGGGGCCGGCCTTCTGGCGGCCCTCCTGGCTGGCGCGCTTGACGCTGTCCATTCCGCGCAGCATGGGGGTGACCAGCGGGGCGAGCGCGGGGGCGAGCGCGCGGAAATGGCCGGGCGGCCCGGCGCGCTGGACGTCGTTGACGCCCTGAGCGCGCGGCTCCCGGAGGGTAAGCGGCTTCATGAGGCAGTCTCCCTGTGCGGCGCCGTGGCGCAAAGTGGCCACGATGCGCTCAGGCTGGAGGGAGATACAGGCGGCGCGCGCAGTGGGCGCCGGGCCTGTGGGAGCGCCTCACCCGCTCCTGGAGAGGGGGAAGGGCTAGCTCAGGGGAGCGACGCCGGAACGCGCGGGCTTGATCTTCCGCGAGCCGGGTCTGTCGGATTGTGTGTGTCGGTTGAATGGCGCGAGTTGGCGCCAGTCCTGAGCGGCCTTCGGGTACAGCCCGGCGGGCGGGAAAGGCTCAGACGGCGCGGGATGCGGTCGCGAGTGACTACTTGAGCCAGCGTCCATTGGTGTGTGATGTCCTCCATGCCCGTCTCGCCACGACGCCGTGACGGTGAATACCGTCTGGCGCGCGCCACCCCACAAGGGACTGGCGAAGCGATGCGGGCTGTGAGCGCCGCGACAAGAGCGGTCGCTCAACGGTCGGGGTGGCCGGATTCGAACCGGCGACCTCATGGTCCCAAACCATGCGCGCTAACCAACTGCGCTACACCCCGTCAGCGGCGGCGCCGGGCAAGTAGATGGGGCAATCCACACCATGCGTCGACGCGCCGCTATTCCCTACCAGTATAGGCCCGCGCGCGAACGGGCGTCAAGCGGGCGAGCGAGCGGTCCTGTAGGAAGCGGGCCGCCTTCCCGTTCACTCGCGCGCCGCCTTCCGCGCATCGAGGGCGCGGGCGCGCTGCTCGTCGCTCTCCATGCGGGCGCGGGCGCGGGCCAGCAGGTCGTCGTAGCGCTCCCACGGCCAGACGACGACCCCATCCTCATCGGCCACCACAAAGTCACCCGCGCGCGCCGTGACCTCGCCGAAGCGCGCCTCGCCGCCGACCTGCCCGCCGCCGCGCTTGAACGGCGCCACGGGCGTCTGCCCGCGCGACCAGACCAGCAGCCCCGACGCGCGAATCTCGGCGGCGTCGCGCACCGGCGCGTCGGTGATGACGGCGGTGAAGCCGAGCAGCCGCATCTCGCGCGCCATCAGCCCGCCCATGCAGGCGCGTGTGGACTCCGCGCCGCCCGCCACGACGAGGATTGTCCCCGGCTGCGGGCCGCGCGCCATCGCCTCGCGCAGGTCGAGGTTGTCGTCGCGGGCGATGGTGACGACGCTGACGCGCCCCGCCACGCGGTACGCCCGCTCCAGCGGGCGGATGGTCAGCGGCAGCGCGCCCGCGCCCTCCGCCGCGTCCGAGGCGAGGGTGGCCGCGAGCCAGTCGGTGGATTCATCAGACATGCGGTGATGCGCTCCTTCTCTCGTGGCGCCCAGCGGCGCGGGTAGTCGTCAGCGACATGATAGCGCACGCGCGCAGGGAACGGGGGGCGAAGGGTGGTGGGCCTCACCCCCTGCCCCCTCTCCCTGCGGGGCGAGGGGGTCGCCGCGCGACGCGCCGTGTGGATGGCAAGACCGCTTGCCCCCCATCACACTGCTGGGCGGGGCCTTCTCCTCGCAAGGAGAAGGTGGCCGAAGGCCGGATGAGGTCACCCCCCACACGCGAGCCGCGAGGCATTCGCTGACACGCTGGAGCGGCTGGGCAGGTACGTGATCCTGGCGGCTAGCGTATGAAGGCGTCGCGCGCCGTCCACAGGGGTCACACCAGTGTGGCTGGTCGGGCCGCTCGCTCCCAGGTACCGTGACTCTTGCGGGCCGGTTCATGTCAGGTGACATGGACGGCTGCCGCGACAGTCATGAGTACAGAGATGGAGCGAACGGTGAACACCGAACGACGCGAACGGCCCGATGATGAGAAGGCGCCCAAACAGAAGATGGATGTATGGGAAGTACTGGTCCGCGCCATCACGCAGGAACGCGGCGCCAGCCCGGCGGGGGCCGCGCCAGATGGAAAAGAGGCGACGGCGAAGCGGATGCGTGATTTGCTGGGCAGCGACACACCGCCTGAGCGGACAGGGCATTGAGCGGTAGCGCGACCGGGCGGCGCCGCCGTGATACACTGGCGGCGGGGCCGCGTCGCTGGACGCGGCGTGTACGCCGTGCGCCAGCCAGGGGAGAGAACACGCCATGCCAGCACAGCCAGCCCACCATCGCCCAGCCGGAGGAGACGCGGCGGCGCGTGTGGCCGCGCTGGGCGCGCTGGCTGGCGCTGGCGCTGGAGATGGCGCTGGTGGTGGGCGCGGTGGCTGGCGTGCGCGCGCTGATGGTGGCGACGACGCGGCTGCCCAACGGCGATGTGATCGAATACCACAAGTACGCGCTGGCGTTCTGGACGCATCAGCCGCTCTTCACCTCGCTGCCGGTCGAGTATCCGCCGCTGGCGATCCTGCCCTTCTCGCTGACGCTGCTGCCGCCGCTGGCCGATTTCCAGTCGGTCTTCGCGTGGTGGGCGGGCGCGGCGGTCCTGGTGGGCTACCTCGCCTTCCGCAACATCTCCGGCCGGCGGCGCGCGCTAGCGTATCTCGTCTACCTGCTGATTGGCGGCGCGGGCACGCTGGTCGCGCGGTTCGACATCTTCCCCGCGCTGGCCACCATCTTCGCGCTCTGGGCGGCGCAGCGGCGGCGCTTCACACTGGCCTATCTGCTGCTGGCGGTGGGCGTGCTGCTCAAGCTCTATCCGGTGTTCCTGGCGCCGCTGGTGGTGATCGAGCAGTGGCGGACGCTGGCGGCGCGGCATGGCGAGGCGGGCATGTGGCCCGCGCCGCGCGACTGGCGCGGCTGGCTGGATCGCGACCGCTGGGCGCGCGTGGCGCGGGCGCGGGCGACGCGTGGCGCGGCCAAGGGCGCGACGCTCTTCGCGGGCGTCGTGGCGCTGGGCTTCGGCGTCGCGCTGCTGCTGAACCCGTCGGGCGCGCTGTCGGAGTTCCAGTACGCCGGCGCGCGACCGCTGCAAATCGAGTCCACCCCGGCGGCGCTGCTCTGGCTGGCCACCTTCGTGGGCATCCCGGCGCATCCTGACTTCTCGTTCGTCTCCCTGAACTACGTCGGGCCGCTGGATGTCGTGCTGAAGCCGCTCTCGTCGCTGGCGCTGGTGGCGGGCTGCGTGTGGGTCTACGCGCGGCTCGCGCGCGGACGGCTGCCGCTGGCGCAGGCGTTCCTCGCCCTGCTGGGCGTCGTGACCGTCACGAACAAGATATTCAGCCCGCAGTATATGATCTGGCTCGCGCCGTTCGTGGCGGAGGTCTACGGCTTCGATCTGCTCTGGCTGCTGATTTGCGGGCTGACGACGCTGATCTTCCCCTATCTCTACGCGCTGGGAAACCCGATCTGGCTGGTACCCTACGTCCGCGCGTTCCTGCCAGCGGTGACCATCCGCGACGGCCTGATGCTCGTCGCGACGCTGCGGGCGGTCCTGCGGCCCACCGGGCGAGTTCCGCGCGGACGGGGCCAGCCGTCGTTAACAGCGACATCCAAACAGCGTATGGAGCGGCGTATGACGCCGGACGAGCCGGTGGAATGCCCCGCCGCCAGGCATCGCATTGGAGCAATGAGTGAGCGCCGAACCTGATTCGCGCGTGGGCGAAGACGAGTCGCCAGGCGTCAGCCTGGTGGAACTGCCCCTGACGCCTGCGCGCGATTCCTCGCCTGAGCCCGCCGCGCCGCATGACGCTTCGCCGCCTGCGCAGGAAAAGCCCGCCGGCTCCCAGTCCAGGCTGTTGAGCGCGCCACTGGTCGTCTCGGACCGCGGCGCGTCCTTCTCCACTGTGGTGACGCTGGCATGGCTGGGGCTGGTAGCCCTGCCGCTCATGCTCTCGATGGCGCTCGGCCAGTCAGCGAACGGGCTGCCGCTGCTGGGCGTGGTCGCGTGGCTGATCTTCTTGCGGGTGGCGCGCTGGCTCTCGCCACCCGCCCGCGCTGACCAGGTATTGTCCCGGGGCCGCTACACCGAAGCGCTGGCGATGTGCGACGCGTCACTGGCGGTGACGGGAGGGGGCGCCTGGACGGGCCAGCGACGGCTGATCTGGCTGAACCGGCGGACCGCGGCGCTGCTGGCGCTGGGGCGCTACGATGAGGCGCTGCGGGCCGCGCTGCGGGCGATGGAGCAGTCGCCGAACCCGGAGACCATCGCGACCTGCGCGCTGGCGCTGCTGCGGCTCAACCGCTACGAGGACGCGGTCGCGGCGGCGCGACTGGTGAGCGGCGCGACGCACGAGCGCTCAGTACGGGCGAACGCGACGCTAGCGGCCTGTATGCTGACGCGCGGCCAGCCAGCCGAGGCCGAGGCGCTGGCCAGCGCGAGCCTGGTGGATATCGAAGCGCTCAGCCCCTACGTGCGGCTCGAGAGCCACGCCGCTTGCCTCAGCGCGCTGGTCCGGGCGCGGCTGGCGCAGGAGCGGCTGGATGGCCCCGACGGCGCCCGCGCGGCGCTGGCGCGGCTGCGGCGCGTGGCGGGCTCCGACCCGGCGGCGCGCGCGGTGGCGCTGCTCGAAGAAGCGGCGCTGCTCGCGGCTGGCGGCGACGCGAAGGCTGACGCAGCGGATGAGGTCGAGCGGCTGGCCGGCAGGCGCGGGCGCTCGCGCCGGGCTACGCGCTCTGGCGCCTATCCCAGCCCGACGCCCCACCCACCACGATGACGGCCTATCTCGCGGACGGCCTGCGCGCGCAGGCGGAGCGCGCCACATCCTCTGAGGACGGTGGCGGCGCTGCTCCGCCAGGCCAACGCGGCGATGCTCCCGCGCCCGCCCGCGCTCTCCAACTCGACGGCGCTGCTGGCGCAGATCATCACTGTCGCGGCCACACTGGCGCTCCTGGCGCTCTGGACGCTCAGATTCTTCATCATGTCCACCAAGTAAGCCGGGGCTGACCCGGACGGCGCGGCGGACGCGACACACACCTATTTCATGGAGGGCGCGACGATGGCGATAGCGATGACGCGGCTGGGCCGGACGGGCCTGACGATTAGCCGGGTGTGTCTCGGCACGATGACCTTCGGCAATCAGGCGGATGAGGAGACGGCGTTCGCTATCATGGACGCCGCCGATGAGGCGGGCGTTACCTGCTTCGATACCGCCGACGCCTACCCCCTGGGCGGCGGCATGGAGACGCGCGGGCGCACGGAGGAGATCATCGGGCGCTGGCTGGCGGCGCGCGGCGCCCGTGAGCGCATCGTGCTGGCCACCAAGGTCCGCAACCCGATGGGGCCAGGCCCCAACGAAGGTGGGCTGAGCCGCAAGCACATCATCGCCGCCTGCGATGCCAGCCTGCGCCGCCTGGGAACCGACTACCTCGACCTCTACCAGACGCACTCGCCCGACCCGAACACCCCCATCGAGGAGACGATGAGCGCGCTGGATGACCTCGTCCACGCTGGCAAAGTCCGCTACGCTGGCTGCTCCAACTACCAGACGTGGCAGCTGGCGGAGGCGCTGATGGCCAGCGAGCGCCGCGGCTACGTCCGCTACGACAGCGTCCAGCCGCGCTACAACCTGCTCTTCCGCATGATCGAGGATGAGCTGGTCCCGTTCAGCCGCTCGCAGGGGCTGGGTGTGCTCGTCTACAACCCGCTGGCGGGCGGGATGCTCACCGGGCGCTACCGCAAAGGGCAGGAGGTAGAGGCCGGCACGCGATTCAGCCTGAACTTCAGCGGGCAACTCTACCAGCGCCGCTACTGGACCGACACGATCTTCGACGTCGTGACGGGACTGGGCGACGCCTTCGCCGCGCGCGAGAAGCCGCTGAACCATGTGGCGCTGGCGTGGACGCTGGCGCAGCCGGGCATCACCGCCGCGATCGTCGGCGCCAGCCGCCCCGAACAGCTCCGCGACACGCTGGCCGGCGCATCCCTGACGCTGGATGAAGAGGACCTGGCCCTCTGCGACCAGGCCTGGTACGACCTTCCACGCCAGCGCGACGCGGAGATCGCCCGGCGGTAGGGGTGGGCAGACGCTGCCCTGAATGGCCGCCGCGCGCCGCGAGAAGATGCCCCGGCGGTTGATGGGCCGCCAGCGCCCCGGTCGCATGGCCGGGGCGCGTGCGTGTTGCGCAGCTCTTCCACGTTGAGCCGCCGCGCGGCGATGAAGCGCTCGGCCAGGCGGACGCCAAGGATGGTAACGAGCCGCGTGACGTGGCGATCTGATCGACCGGGTGCGCGAAAAAACCCTGCCCCGAAGCGCGCCGCCGGTCCGCCGAGGGCGTTTGGCACGCCAGGAGCGGAAGAGCCGTTGGGATGACGCGCCATGATCGTGGCGCGCTCCTGGGCTGCTGTCCCGCTGCCCCTCGTGGAGAGGCGCTACGTGAACGGACAGCCACCGCTGCGGATTGGCCACGGCGAGGCGCCGAGCCCAGCCCACATCGCGCGCCGCATCGGAGGGAAGGAGGCAGGCCATGAGACAACAGCGCGCCGATTATCAGGTGGTCCCGTACCCGATGTACCAGCGGTTGTCGGCGGCCGCCTCTCGGCCCGTCCGCCACAAGCCCATGATCCACGGCTTGTTCGAAGTCGACGTGACCAGGGCGCGCGCGACCCTGCGCGAGCACAAGGCAAAGACCGGTGAGTCCCTGTCGTTCACGGCGTTCCTCGCCACCTGCCTGGCGAAAGCCGTTGACGAGGACAAAGCCGTGCAGGCGTTTCGCCAGGGCGGGAAGCGTCTCGTCCTGTTCGAGGACGTGGACATCTCTACTCGGATCGAGCGCGACGTGGCCGACCAGAAATTCGTCATGCCCCATATCATCCGTGCGGCGAATCGCAAGACCTTCCGCGAGATGCACGACGAGATCCGGGCGGCCCAGGTGGCGGACGCGCGACATGTTCTGACGCGGTTCCGGTTCTTGCCGGCCGTGCTCTATAGGCCCTTCTTCTGGGCCTTCACCGGGATCGCGAGGAGGCGCCCGCGGCTGTGGAAGAAGACCGTGGGGACGGTGGGCATCACGCCCGTCGGCATGTTCGCGACAGGGGCCGGCTGGGGCGTTCCCGCGACTTCTCCGACCGCGCTCATGGTGACGGTGGGCGGCATTGGCGAGAAGCAGGTGGCCGTGGACGGGCGCACCGTCATCCTGGAGTATCTGAGTCTGACGATCAGCGTGGATCACGACCTTGTCGATGGCGCGCCCGCCGCGCGCTTCACCCGACGGCTGAAAGAACTGATCGAGAGCAGCTACGGTCTCGATGACTCCGCGGTCGAGTCGGAGCAGGCCGTATCCCCAAGGACGTCACAGCAGAAGACCGAGGCCTTCCATCCCGCGCTGCCATAAGAGCGGAACGAGGGGCCTTCTCGGTTCTTCCCATGCCTTCCCCTGAAGCCCCTTTGCCCGCCGCTATGGCTCTACGACGAGCCACACGCTTTGAAGGAGGTGTACCGATGAATCCAGTGGTCAAAACGCGGTCTGGCGCGGTGCGCGGCAGCGCCGCCGATAGCGTGCATGCCTTCAAAGGCATTCCGTACGCCGCGCCGCCGTTTGGCGCTAACCGGCTGCTGCCTCCACAGCCGGTGGCGCCCTGGAGCGGCGTGCGCGACGCCCTCGCCTATGGCCCGAAAACACCCCAGCCGCCGTATCCCCCGTATGTCAGCGCGATCCTCCCAGAGCTTGTCGGCTCCGGTGAGGACTGCTTGACCCTCAATATCTGGTCCCCCGGCCTTGGGTCGACAGGGCGTCCAGTGATGGTCTGGGTTCCTGGCAGCGCCTTTCAGTTCGGAACGGCGGCGACGGCCTTTTATGACGGCTCCCACTTCGCCCTAGACGGCGTCGTCTGCGTGACGTTCAATTACCGTGTCGGTGTCGATGGCTTCCTCTACCTGGGTGACGGAATCGCCAACCTCGGTCTGCTTGACCAGGTCGCCGCCCTCACGTGGGTGCAAGAGAACATTGCCGCATTTGGCGGTGATCCTGGCAATGTCACCGTCTTCGGCGAGTCGGCTGGCGCCATGAGCATCGGCGCGCTGCTGTCCATGCCTCGCGCCCAGGGGCTGTTTCACCGCGCCATTGCCCAGAGCGGGGCGGCCCATCATGTGATCTCAGCCGCGACCGCGCGGCGGGTCGGAGAGATACTTGCCGAGAAACTGGGCGTCGCGGCAACGCGAGAGGCGATCGCGGCGGTTCCCGTCGACCGTGCGCTGGCGGCCCAGGCGGAGGTGAGCGCCGATCTCTTCGCGCATCCCGACCCCGAGCGCTGGGGGGAGGTGGTGGCCAGCACGATGCCCTGGCAGCCGGTGGTGGACGGGGACGTCATCCCCGCGCGTCCGATTGATCGCATCGCCGCCGGAGCCGGAGCGGATATTGACGTCCTGGTCGGCACGAACACCGACGATTGGAAGTTGTTCCTGGTCGTCGGTGGCGCGATCGACCAGATCACCGACGAGGCGCTGGCCGGAGCGGCGGCGGTCTACGGGCTCCCGGTCGAGGCGGCGCTGACCGCCTATCGCGCCGCATATCCGGGCGCGAGCCCCGGCGACCTGCTCGCAGCCATCCAGACCGACTGGTGGTGCCGTATCCCCGCCATCCGCCTGGCTGACGCCCATGCAACCCATGCGAAGAGCCCCGCAGCCACCTACATGTACGAGTTCGCCTGGCGCTCGCCGCAGTTCGACGGGCGTCTCGGCGCGTGCCATGCGCTTGAGATTCCCTTCGTCTTCGACACGCTGGGCGCCCAGACTGAGCCGCTTCTGGGACCGCACCCTCCGCAGCAGCTCGCTGACACGATGCACGCCGCCTGGGTGGCCTTCGCGACCAGTGGAGACCCTGGCTGGCCGACAGTACGATCTGAAGCGGAGGGCGACCATGCGCTTCAACACCACGTCAGCGGTCGTCGACGATCCGCGATCCGCGGAGCGGGCGCTGTGGGAAGGACGGCGTTAGCTTCCGCTCCCGCTAACATCTCCATAAGGTGGAGAGAACGAGCGCCTTGGCGGCTGGCGGCCACGGCGTCGAGCCGTAGGCGCCGCTGTACGTGCGCGAGCGCTAGCGCCGCTCGTCCACTTTGAGCTGGCGTGCGGCGATGAACTTCTCGACCAGACGGCCACCGGGGACGGTGACGAGGCGCGTGGCGGAGTCGCGGCGCAGGACGAAGCTGAAGGCGGTCAGAGAGTCGTCGGCGGAGGACCACAGCGGGCGCGCGAAGACCGGCTGCACGATCTCCCAGCCGCCCGCCAGCGCGTCGCGGAGCTCGGTGAACTGCTTGCGCGCGCTGTTGGGGCGCCGGGGCGCGGGCGGCGCGGGCGGCGTCTCGCGCGTGCGCGCGCGGCTCAGGATGGACGGGCGGAGCGTCGTGGCCACCAGTGGCGGCGACACGCAGCGCGACCACGGCGCCGCGCTTCGGCGGCGCGCTGACTGGGGTCGTGCGGGCCATATCGCGCGGTTCCTCGCGGGTTTCGCGCTCGGCGCTCGCGCGCTTCGTTTTGGTCGCCATCGGGATCGCCTCCGTTCCATCGCGCGCCGCCGGGGCGGTTCGCGTGGACGCGCTCAACGTCTGTCTCTGTCGCTCAATGTCGCTCCACTATTCGGGTATGGGAAGCGTCTCAGCGAGACGCTCGGCGACGCGCAGCTTCGCGCTGCGCGCGCGCGGGTTGGCCGCCAGCTCCGCCTCACCCGCCGTCAGCGGGCGTTTGGTGATGATCCGCAACATGGGTTTCCGCCCGCAGACACAGGCCGGCGCATCGGGCGGGCAGATACAGCCGCGCTCCTCTTGCTGGAAGTAGCGCTTGACGATGCGGTCCTCCAGCGAGTGGAAGCTGATGACCACGATGCGCCCGCCCGGCCGCGTGATCGCCACCGCCTGCGGCAGCGCCGCCTCCAGGCTGCCCAGCTCGTCGTTCACCGCGATGCGCAGCGCCTGGAAGACGCGCGTCGCCGGATGGACGCCGCCGGGCCGCCCGTGGACCACGCCCGCCACCACGCCGCGCCAGCTCATCCGCGCGGGTGATCGGCGCGCGCTTGCGGGCCTCCACGATGCGCCGGGCGATGGGCCGCGAGAGCCGCTCCTCGCCGTAGCGCCAGAAGATATCCGCCAGCGCGTCCGCCTCCAGCGTGTTCACCAGATCGGCGGCGGACTCGCCCGCCGTCGGGTCGAAGCGCATATCGAGCGCGCCCTCGGCGGCGAAGCTGAAGCCCCGCTCGCGCGCCGCCAGCTGGTCGGATGACAGCCCCAGATCGAGCAGCACGCCATCCACCGGGACAATTCCCGCCTCGCGGGCCAGCGCGCCCAGCCGCGCGAAGTTGGCGTGGCGCAGCAACAGCCGCCCCGCCGCCACGGCCTCCGCCAGCCGCGACCCGCGCCCGCTCCAGCGCCACCGGGTCGGCGTCAATCGCCAGCACGCGCCCCGATGGCCCCACGCGCTCCAGCAGCAGCGACGTATGCCCCGCGCCGCCGAGCGTGCCATCCACGAAGACGCCGCCAGGCGCTGGGCGCAGCGCCTCGATCACCTCCGCCGGCATGACGGAGATGTGAGCGGTTTCGCCGGGGGCGGCGGGAATCGCTGGGGTATCGGGAAGGCTGATAGGCTCTGTCGTTGGGATCGCTTCCTCTCGAAGGCGCGGGGATTGGGCTAGAATGGCAGCGGCAGCCGGGTCAGGTCTTCGTCCTGCATCTCGTTGACGCACGCCTCCCAGCCAGCGACGCTCCAGATCTCGAAGCGGTCGCGGGCGCCGATGACCATCGCCTCGCCATTCAGCGAGGCGTACTGGCGGAACTTGGCGGGAAGCACGATACGGCCCTGGGCGTCCAGCTCCACCTCGTGGGCGAGGCCGAAGAAACGGCGCTCGACGAGGCGCAGCAGGCGCGGGTCGGTGATCGTCGCGCTTAGCTCGCGCGCCTTCTCCTCCCACGCCTCCAGCGGATAGACGTAGAGGCAGGGGTCCACCCCGCGGGTCAACACGGCGCCGCGCTCGATCTTCGAGCGGAAGCGCGCCGGGACCGCGAGGCGCCCCTTGCCATCCACGCTATGCTGATACTCACCCAGGAACATCTCTAGCTCCCCACTTTGCCCCACTTCTCCCCACGCCGGTAAGTATAGCCCTCCCCACCAGAGGCCGGAAACCCCTTTATCCACGACTTTCCTGTGCATGCCGTGGATAAGCCGGTGGATAACCCGTGGACAAGGAGAAATGGGGGATGGTGGATAGGTGGGGAGAAGTGGGAATGGAGCCGAAAAGGAACGAGCGGGAGCCAGGGGAGCTACCGACTGGGGAATGGACGGAAACGGACGCCGCGCTCATCAATAACGGTGAACGCGCCAGCAAAATGGAGCCCCGTAGCGCCTGAACGCATCAGAGATGACATCCGCTTTCAGGCGCGATGGCTCTGATTGGGGAGGCGGTGCAATACGATCCCTTCCGCTGGCGCCGCTAGATGATCACGAAAGATGTAATCGCCAAAATCACGATCCGCGGTTAGAAGTAAGCGGCGTGTAGTCGTCGCCAGGGTTAATACGGTGAGATCATCCACTCCTGGAATTCGCTCGACAACCGCAAGAACATCATAACCCTCCGCCCGCAGCCGCGTGATAATCGGCGCTTCCAGATCTTCGTCAGCGATGATCTCCATCGTCGCGCTATTCAGTGATTTCGCCGATAGCGCTGATGTTGGCGTCAACTGGTGATTGCGAATGAACCAGCCGCGCCGCATATGCGATGGCGTTCAGAATGTGCTCGCGTGTGAGGTGGGGATAGTCGGCGAGGATATTCTCAATTGTCTGGCCAGCGGCGAGCTTATCAAGAATCAGTTCGACCGTGATCCGTGTGCCACTAATTGTTGGCCGGCCACCCTGCCGCAGCGGATTGGAGGAGATACCCGGCGCAAGCAGCATATCTTCGGCCATGCGCGCTCTCCTTTTTCGTTATCTGCTATGCGATAGACGCCCCGTGTCCAACGCTCGCAGCGTACCACAACGGGCGGCCGCGCTGACGCGCGGCTAGGCGGCGTTCTCGCCTGCCGCTGGCGGCGCGGGCGCGGCTGGCGCTGACGGCGTGCTGAGCAGGCCGAACGCCGCCCCTAACGTCAGCGCCGCCGCCACCACCCCGATCACGGCGCCGGAGTCGAAGGTTCCCATTCCCGATGACCGGGAGAGGATGGACCACGCGAGATAGAGCGCCACCGCCAGACTGACGCCGCCTCCCAGCAGGCACAGCTGCGACAGCGACAGCCGCCGCTGGCGAGGCGCGCCCAGCGTCAGGAACGCGCAGGTGGCTGCGATAACTGGTGGCGCGAGCAGCAGCGGGAACGCCAGAAACGGAACGCCTGGTTGCGCGTCAAAGAGCAATGTGATCGGGATGAATTGATGGTGATCGTTGGGGCCAGACAGTACCTCGGAAATCCCTGGTGTCAGCCAGTGTCCCCATATCACAAAATAGGAAGCGATCAGCAGCGCGCTCCCTACGATGACCAGCGTGACCCATAGCCGCCCCATAACGCGGCCCGCGCGCCCCGAACCAGCGACAGGCGCGCTCCACACGCCGGTCAGCGTCGCGAAGACCAGGCCGACCGCCGCGACGAAGATCAGGAGGCTCGCGCTTATCCCGATATAGGCGCCCAGATCAATAACGCTTGACGCGGCGGAATCGGTAAGCCGCTCAGTATCAGGTACCCCACCCGAGACGAGCAGAATGATCGCTCCCGCCAGCGCGCTCAGCAGCGACAGCGCCGAGCGGCTCCAGCGCGGCCCGATGAGCGCCAGCAGCGCGAAGAGCGCCACAAGCAGCGGCGGGACGATGAAAATCAGCCCAAGATTGATGAGATCCTGTGTTCGGGTCGGCTCTGAGACGCTGGCAAGCCCGCAGAGATCTATCGGCATGCGTGGGCATTCTGGCGCCGGATTGAGCGGCCAGGGGGCGCTGTTCGACGCCGCGGGGTCGGCGTCAGTCAGTCCAGCGGGCAGGTAGAAGTGGCGCCAGGGCATGAAGCAGGAGGCGATCAGCAGCGCGCTGCCGCCGGCCACGAGCCATGCCCACCTTCGCGTCACGGCGCGGGCGCGGGGAACGTTCGCCAGAAGCGTCCGCCATGCGCCAGCCAGCGCGATGAAGAAGAGGCCCGACGCCGCGCAAAAGCCGAGCAGGCTGGCGCCCACACCAATATAGGCCCCAGCGTCAATGGCGTACGTTCCCCCAGGGCTGAGATAGGCTCGACGACACGAAGCCGAGGCTCGACAGCAGGAGATAGGCTCCCGCCAGCGCGCTCAACAGCGACAGCGTTATCCGGCTCCAGCGCGGGCCAACGAGCGCGAGCGGCGCGAACAGCGCCATGATCAGCGGCGGCGCGAGCAGCCACAGCGCGACGGTCCATAAGAAACTACCGTGCAATCTGTTGAGCTGCGCGATGGGGACCACCGGGGGCGGCGTGTAGCCACCCACAGCGTCCGCCGGCGTGACGTAGTGGTTCCATGGTATGAAATAGGAGGCGATCAGCAGCGCGCCGCCCGTGGCCGCTCCCGCCGCGAGCCAGCGGGCTACAACGTCCGCGCGCTGAGGCCGACGGGTTGGCCCGCGTCTGGAGCCTGAGTCGCCATAGGGCGGTTCTCCTTACAGAATAAGGGCGTCTACCGATACGCCTGGCGGCGGAGGCTGGCAATCTCAGACAGCGAGGAAAGGAGGCCGCGCGCCGCGATGATCATAAGCACGCTCGTCCCCAGCCCAAGATAGGCGCCGGCGTCGGTGACATAGGCGCTTCCTATAAATAACGCTTGCGCCATGTGGAGAAAGGTAGACACCAGCAGGCTCAACAAGCCTGCCAGCAGGCACAGCAGCGACAACACCCGCCAGCTCCAGCGCGGCCCGATGAGCGCAAGGGACGCGCTGAGCGTCGCCATTACCGGCCCAGTGAACAGCCAGAAGACGGCGACGAATTGAAAGCTGTCATGAGGGCCATAGAAGAGACTCTGGATTGGGATGGTTGGGTCTGAGTGACCGTATTCTGAAGGCACATGGCCCCAGGGCATGAAATAGGAGGCGATCAGCAGGAAAGAGGCGCCAGCCACGAGTCCTGCCCACCAGCGCGCCACGACGCTCGCGCGCTGGTAAGGCGGTGTGGAAGCGTTGGGATCCTGGGTAGCCATAGGGTGGTCTTCCTCAAGGGCCAGGGACGCAATGCTGAGCCGCCAGCCATCGGGTGTGTCGTTGATTCACAGGCAGTATACTTTGTACGCGCGGCGCCGCTACCAGCGCTTGCCATTTCGCCACGCAGGGCGCTTACTGTAGGAGTGGGCGCCGCGCGAGGGCGCCAGGTAGCGTGACAGGAGGCATGCGCGATGACGACGTGGGAATATCAGTCATTCATGACCAATGGACCAGGCCTGGAAGAGGCGCTGAACACCGCCGGGAAGCAAGGATGGGAGGCCGTCTCGGTCACCGCGACGACCTACCGCTACGAGGACAGCCAGTCCGTCGGCATCGGGGGGATGACGCCAACGCAGTGGGGCGTCATGCAGTACCGCGTGGTGATGAAGCGGCAGACGGCGCAGGCGGGGTAGCGCGTGACGATGGAAGGCGAACCCGAGCAGCCCGCCGTGATCGAGTTCTACAGCACGCGCGGCCGAGTATGGCTTCCTCGCCAACTTCTGCCCCGCCCGAATCACGCTGGGCGATCGCGTCTGGCCCACCAGCGAGCATTACTTCCAGGGGCAGAAGTTCGCCGGGACGCCCGATGAGGAGGCCGTCCGCCGCGCGTCCACGCCGCGTGTCGCCGCGACGCTTGGCCGCGACCGGCGGCGACCGCTGCGCGCGGACTGGGAAGCGGTCAAGGAGCGGGTGATGCTGGAGGCGCTGCGGGCCAAGTTCACTCAGCACCCCAACCTGCGCGCCGCGCTGCTGGCGACCGGCTCGGCGCGACTGGTGGAGCATACGGCGAACGACGCCTATTGGGGCGATGGTGGCGACGGCCACGGCAAGAACCGCCTCGGCGCGCTGCTGGAGCAGGTACGCGATGAGCTAGGCGCCAGCGCTGGGTAAAGGAGGCGCATCGGGCGCCGCGAAGTGGTAGCGCGTGCCGACGTTGGCGGGCAGATAGGCGTCGGGCAGCCGCGCCGCGAGCAGGTGCGCCGCCTTCCAGCCGGTGCAGTGGCCCGGCACGAGCAGGTCAGGGCCAATCGCCGCGACTTCGTCAATCGTGCGCGGAATGATCGCCTCGAAGAGGCCGCCGGTCAGGTGCATGCCGCCGATGAAGGCATGGACGTGGTCCACGCCCGTCAGCGCCTGCGCGTAGCGCAGAATGTTGACGACGCCGGCGTGTCCGCAGCCCGACAGGATGACCAGCCCCTTGCCCCGCAGGTGGAGCACAACCGCCTGATCTTCCCAAATCCACGGGTCCGGCTCGTAGCCGTGGTCGGTCAGCTCGTATTGCAGGGGAAAGCCTTTCTCGAAGTCGGTGACGCGGTCCACCTGCCCGGTGACGAGCACGGAGTCTTCCAGCAGCAGCGACGGGCCGCGCTCTTCGAGAATCTCCCAGCCCTCGCGGTCGAGGTCGTTGTGGCTGGGCGGTGGCAGCCGCGTCTCGGCGCCGGTGGGAAACACGACCTTGCGCTGCTTCCAGGCGTCAGGGTGCAAAACCAGCGGCATGCGGCGGCGGTCGACACGCGCGAACAGCCCCTCTAGCCCGCCATGATGGTCGGCGTGGCCATGCGAAAGCACGACCGTGCGCACATCATCCATGCGCACGCCCAGGACATCGAGGTTGTGCGCCACGCCATCGCGCGAGAGCCCGCAGTCGTACAGGATCGTCTCCCGCTGGCCGTCGCGGGTGATGGTGAGCAGCAGCGAAAGCCCATGCTCGGCGCGCAGCTGCTCGTGATCGAAATGGTCCCACGTCATCGGCGCGCGCTGGGCGACGGGCGTGCTTGCCATCAGGGCGTCAATGCTGTTGTCCATGATGATCGTGACATCAGCGACATCCACCGGCTTCAGCGTGACTTGCGGCGTCATAGGGCCACTCCTCTCTGCGAGGCCTATGTTGCGAACAGGCTGTCATCTCGCCCCGTTGCCCGCGATTATGCCACATCAGGCGAGTGTGTGAGGCGCGGGCGGCGCAAGCGCGCTTCCGCAAGCACGCCCCCTATCTGGATATTGGCTCCTAAGCAGCGAATAATGAGCGGGGTATCTCACTGACTACCGCTGGTGGCGCGTTTCCATGACGTGACGAAAGGAAGATTCAGCGATGACTCATGAGCCTATCGTGGTAAGACCAGCTACCGTTGATGATATTCCCTTCGCGCGCGCGATGATGCAGGAAGCCCTGCTCGCCTCCCCCACATTTTTAGCGCATCTGGATATGGAGGCGCTTCAGGAGGCTGAAGAGCAGGAGTGGCTGAAATGGCGGGAACACCCAGATCCCGTATTCATCGCCGTGGATGCCGCCGGGCGTAGCGTCGGGGCCATTCGGATGCGTCCACACCCCTCAGCGGAAGGGCCGGGATGGCAGATCGGGATCGCGGTCGAAGCCAGCGCGCGCAACCAGGGGATTGGTCGACTCCTCATCGAGCAGGCGATCACCCACGCCCGCGCGACGCATGCGCCCTACCTCTACCTGCTGGTAGACCCGACCAATGCCCCCGCGATCGCGCTCTATCGCCGAACAGGCTTTGTCGAGACCGGCGAGCAAGAGCACGTCATCGGCATGCGGTTGGACCTGGAGCGTGTAATGAACTCGTCCCATATGCCGTAGAATGGTCAGCTCCTTGATAGGCGCCCAGTAGTCTCACTATCGCTTTGGCCGCCGGGACCACTGGAATCCATGATCGTGGTTTCGCATTTAGCCATTGTAGATCGGTGCATTACACGCTCTGGATACAAGCGTCTAGCCGCATTGCAAGCAATGCAGATCTCAGATGGCGGTATTCGCTTCCTAAACTCGCGCGCGGTTTCCAGCGTATTCCTTGATGAACGGCTTCATCGCGGCGCGTCTGGAGCTGTAACACCGGTGAGCGAGTTGTCAGACAAGAGGTGTTTTCATGCAAGGCGCATCGCGTCAGCTCCGCCGGCAGAACGGCATCATCGGGGGAGTCTGCGGCGGTTTAGGGGCCTATTTCGGTATCAGCCCATTCTGGTTTCGCCTGCTCTTCGTCATTCTCGCCTTGCCTGGCGGGGCGCCGGGCGTTCTTCCCTACATTATCCTCTGGATTGTGATCCCCAAGCGGCGCGACTGAGCGAGACTCTGGTTTGGACTCGTGGGGAATGCCGTAGAATAACCCGCGCACGGGAATCAGTTTCGAAACCCTGAATCCCAAAGCCCCAGTCATTCATCACCAAGCCACCAGGAGCATCTCCATGCGCACGCCCCAACCGCTTGACACATCGAGCTTCGAGCGCCTGCATGGCCAGCGCCCTTGGCGGGTCTTGGATCGTCATCCCGACGGTCGGCATATTGCGCTGCAGGTCATTGCGGTACTCCACACAACGGTTGATCGCGCCGCTGTATGGGATCTGGGGACGGGTCGTATCGCCTGGGCGCCCGACGGGGTGAGCGCGCTCGCCTGGCTTCCTGATAGCGGCGACCACGTCGCGCTCGTCCACGAGGAGTACAAGCGCGCGCCCGATCATCCTGCTATCATCGGCTCACCATTGCAACGCGAATTCGCCTACACCTTCGCCCTCGCCTCCTGGCCGGACCATATTCCCCAGGCAAGGTGTCCGCTCAAATTCCCCACTGGCTGGCCAGTTGATCTCGTTCTCTCGCCGCGTGGTGATCTTGCCGTCGTGCAGTGGCAGGATCAAAGTGAGTCCGGGCTTGAGTTCGTCACGATCACCAGCGACGGACCGCGCCAACTCGCCGAGACCGGTCTCCCACAACTTGGCCCGCTGCGTGGGTTTCCCAACGGCGGCGGCTTCCCGCTCAATAGCCCGTTCATGTTCCGGCCTGTGTTTCAGCCCTGATGGGCGCTACCTGCTTGTTCCCTGGCAGGAGAAGGTGATCTGGTGGAACGACGAAGGCGGGGAATATACAGTCGGGATGATCAGTGTTCTCGACTGGCAGGAGCGCGCCCATGGGCTATTCCACTCATCGAACACGTCCCGGCGGGATGGCGTCCACAGCCGCGAGAGGATGGTGGGGCGGGACTCCTGGTTGAGCCACCCACGTTTCTCGACGCTGAACATTTCGCTATAGTCTTGCCAACCGGCGCAGCGCGTACGTTCAGCGTCTTCGAGGCCGCGCCCTAGCGACACTGGCGCCTGGCGCTACCCCTCCGGCAGCGCCTGCGACCAGCGCGCGGAACTGGTCGCCGCGGTCGAACTCGTGCAGGAACATGCCGAAGCTGGTGAAGCCGGGGGAGAGCAGGACGACATCGCCCGGCTGCGGCAAGCTCGCGGGCGCGCTGGATGGCGGCGGCGAAGTTGTCGAAGACGCCCTCGATAGGGTCGGGGATTCCCTGGCGCGCGGCGACGGCGCGGATGTCCGTGGCGAAGGCCTTGGTAGCGCTGCCCTTGAGCAGGATGATGCGTTTGGCGCGGGTAGCGGCGGCCTCGGCGTAGGCGCTGTGGTCAATCTTCTTGGTGTTGCCGCCCGCGATCAGCACGATCGGCTCAGTAAAGCTGGCCAGCGCGGCGATCCCCGCCACTGGCGCGGTGCTGGCGCTGTCGTTGACCCACGTCACGCCGTCCAGCTCGCGCACGATCTCCAGCCGGTGCGGCACGCCGCCGAACGAGGCCACGCCCGCGCGGATCGTCTCCTCCGGCAGGCCCAGCAACTCCGCCGCCAGCGTCGCCGCCTGGACGTTGGCGACGTTGTGCGCGCCGCGCAGGCGGATAGCGTCGGCGTAGCGGAAGGGGCGCGTCTCGTCGGGGCGCTCGCGCGGGTAGCTGACGCCGCGCTCTGGGTCATACATCCACACCTCGCCCGCCTGCTCTTCGGCGGCGTAACGGCGGGTGTAGTCGTTGTCGGCGTTGAAGAGCGCGCGGTCGCCGGGGCGCTGGTAGCGGTAGACGCTGGTCTTGGCCTCGCCGTAGTCCTCCATCGAGTCGTAGGCGTCGAGGTGGTCGGGCATCAGGTTGGTGAAGATGGCAAGCTGCGGGCTGCGCTGGACGGTGTGCAGCCCCTCCAGCATCCAGTTGCCCAGTTCCAGCACGACCCAGCGGTCGGGGGTGATGTCTGGCAGCAGCGAGAGCGTCTCGATGCCGCCGAGGTTGCCGCCCAGCAGCGGCGCCCAACCGGCCTCGGTCAGCAGGTGATGCAGCAGCAGCGTGATGGTGGACTTGCCGCGCGTGCCGGTGACGCCCGCGATCTTGCCGGGGCAGGCGCGGAAGAACCAGGCAATCTCCATCTCGATGCGCTTGCCCGCCTCGCGCGCGATGGCCAGATACGGCGAGTTGCGGCGCACGTTGGGGTTGCGGACGATCACATCGGCGGCGCGGAAGTCCTCCTCGTCGTGGCGCCCCAGCACGTAGCGGATCGGCAGCCCCTCCAGCCTGGCGACGCTCGGCGCCAGCATCTCCGCCGAGCGCAGGTCGGTCACGACGACCTCCGCCGCGCCCTGCGCCACCGCGTAGCGCGCCGAAGCCACACCGCCGCCCAACAGCCCCAAACCCATCACCAGCACCCGCCGCCCGCGCAGCCCGTTCGGGTCCGCCGGGTCGCCAAACTCGTCCGCCATCGCCGCCTTCTCTTCGCCACGTGAGCGCGCCAGTATACCGCCATTCGCCCCTGGGCGTTCCCGCTACATTATACCAGCCACGCCCACGCCACCCAACCAGCATGGCTTATCACCAGGAGTCAGCGCGCGCGACCCAGGCCCCGATCGCATAACCCAGCAGGGCGCCAAACAGGCCCGGGAGCGCGAACAGAAACCCGCCGCCGCAGCCGGTAATCATCATCCTGCCTATCAGGCTACCGCACCCCAACCCGCCTCCGTCCGCACATGTGTGGGTGCGCCGTGCGAGACTCGATGAAGACGGCGATGACAGACGGCGATGATCGCGGTGACGCCGAAGCCCAGACCAGCGGCTAGCGCTGTCGAGGAGTCGTGCGAATCGCTCCGCCGCCACCGCTCGATCACCAGCGGGTCGACCGCCGCGAGGGCCACGCCGAGGCTGAGCGTAGGTACACGCAGTGGCAGGCTGACGAGATCGGGAGAAGGAGGCGCTGAAATGGGGAGCAGGGCGGGGAGCGCAATGATCAGCGCGAGGAGCGCCATTACCGCGAAAAATGCGCGCGGATGACGTCTGGCAGGCATGTGCGGGAGAGCGGCCAAAGAGCAGGATCAGCGCGGGAACGGCGAGGATGAGCGCGGCATGCAGACCGCGCCACAGCCAGATGGGCGCGAGGTTGGATGTAGGCGCCCAGAGATCGAGCATCACGGCGCCGATCCATGTGGCGCAGGAGAGCGCGCCCAGGCCGAACAGCAGCCAAACGGAAAACGGCAAGGCATCGCTTGCCGTCGCTGATGGGGCGCTGGCTTCGACGGGGGCCTGCGAGGGTTCACCTGTCATGTGCGCTTCGATCATTTCTGGTAGCGCGGCGATCAATCATGAGAAAGCTTGCTATGATATACGCCGCGCGCCAGTCCGTTCTCACACTGTTTCATGGAGCTTCACAGACCCCTGCGCCCGAGATCGCGGCCCGGACTCGCCATCACACGGTGGTGACGGTGATGACGCTGGCGGCGCCTGAGACTTCGATGTCATAGCGATCCGCAGCGGTCTCGTAGCCAGCGCTCTGCAAGCGCACATTGTCGCCGGCGTTGCTGATGGATTGCTCGTCGAAGTTCAGTTGGGAGACCCAGCCCTTGAGGTGGACGCGCGCGGCGACGCCGGCGGGGCGGCGCACACTGAGCGATGGACGCGCCGCCGCTGATCCGTATCGGGACTATGCCGGAGGGCGCGGGGAGATCCAGACGGATCAAGCTGTATCCCCCCTTGATGTCCAGGCTGGCGATGGTGAGCTTTCCGAGCTCGGCGGTGATCTCCGCCGCTTTGCTCTGGAGCGCGATTCGCCAGGGGATGGAGGCGTTGAGTGTGACATCCGCCGCGCTCTGCCATCCTCCCATCCCCAGGAGTTGTCTGGGATAGCGGATCGTGACCACCCCATCTTTGGCTTTCACCTCGGGCTGTGAACCCTCGAAGCGCGCCTCGTAGAGACTGGCCATAGCGGCGTTCGCGCGCAGCGTCAGCCGGGCGCTGCCAGAGGAGACGGCGAGCTGGGCGCTCGTCAGGTCGCCGAGGGGAGTGGCGAACGGGCTCCCCGCGCCCTCTGCGGGCGTCTCGCGCAGCCGCAGAATCTCCTCGCGCGCGACCACGCCAGCGCGCCTGAGGAACTCGATGAGCAGGGCGAGCTGCGCGTCGTCATAGCGCGCCGCGATCTCGTCCCAGCGACCACTGACGTCCGCGAAGATTGGACCGAGCTCTCGCATCGCCTCTTCGCCTGGGACGAGCGCGACGATGACCCGGCGACCATCCTCGGGGTCACGCTCGCGGCGCACCCGTCCGGCCTGCTCAAGCCGGTCGAGCATCTGGGTGACTGCCCCAGTGGTAATCCCCATCAACTCGGCGATCTGCCCGGCCGTCGCTGGTCCGGTGGCGCTCAGGATATCGAGCGCCTGCGCGTCGGTGGCGTTCATTCCAACCCGCGCGGCCACCGCGCGGAAGAACGACGCGCCGAGCCCGTTGAGCTGCCGCAACTCCCGCGTCAGCTCCCTGAGCGTCTGCGCGCGTGATCCCTGACCCCCAGAATTTCCCGGAGTTTCCGGCGTTTCTCGTGATCCACTTGACAATGACTGTCCCTCCGGGTATCATCCGATTAACTTAGCAGCTAAGATGATTGTTGAAGTGCATCTCTTAGCTGCTCAGTAATATTCATTGTAGCATAGAGAGGTGTTGGGATGATGATCGAGACGCGCGGGCTGCGCAAAGCCTTCGGCGACCACGTCGTGCTCGACGACGTTGACCTGAACGTGGCCGCGGGGACGATCTTCGCGCTGCTTGGCCCCAATGGCGCCGGCAAGACGACCGCCGTGAGGATACTCTCGACGCTGATCGCCGCCGACGGCGGTCAGGCGCGCGTCGCTGGCCACGACGTGACGCGGGAGCCCGATCAGGTGCGCGCCGCGCTCGGCGTTACCGGGCAGTTCTCGGCGGTGGATAGCCTGCTCACCGGCGAGGAGAATCTGCTGTTGATGGCGGACCTGGGCCACCTGCCAAGGCGCGAGGGGCGGCGGCGCGTGGCGGAGCTGCTCGAGCGCTTCGATCTGGTGGAGGCGGCCCGGCGGCTGACCTCCACCTACTCCGGCGGCATGCGACGGCGGCTCGACCTGGCGATGACCCTGATCGGCGACCCGCGCGTCATCTTCCTCGACGAGCCAACCACCGGCCTCGACCCACGCAGCCGCCACACGATGTGGCAGATCATCCGCGACCTCGTCACCGGCGGGGTCACAATCTTGCTCACCACGCAGCAACTCGATGAGGCCGACCAGCTGGCCGGGCGGATCGCGGTGCTCGACCAGGGGAAGCTGGTCGCCGAGGGGACGGCCGACGAGTTGAAGCGCCGCATCCCTGGTGGCCACATCCGCCTGCAGTTCGCCACCGCCAGCGCCTTCGAGCGCGCCGCCAGCGTTCTGGGCGCGGCGACGCGCGACAACGACGCGCTCAGCCTCCAGGTCCCAAGCGACGGCGGTGTCGGATCGCTGCGGGCCGTACTCGACCGGCTCGACCATGAAGCGATTGTGGCTGAGGGTGTGTCGGTCCACATGCCCGACCTCGACGACGTGTTCTTCGCCCTCACCGGCCATCCCAGCGTCCAGACGGCCCAGACCACTAAGAGTCCACAGAAAGTTGGATAGCGATGAGCAGCTTCTCCTATGCCCTGCGCGATTCAGCGACCATGCTGCGGCGCGACGTGCGGCACTCGCTACGCTATATCCCGATGACGCTCAGCGGCATAATGACGCCGGTCATCATGCTGGCGCTGTTTGACTATTTCTTTGGTGGCGCGCTCGGCGCCGGACTTGGGAGCGTTGCGCACGGCTCCTACATCAACTACCTCGCGCCTGGGATCCTCATTATGACCGTGGGCAGCGGCTGCGCGACGACTGCGGTGAGCCTGGTCACGGACATGAACGAGGGCATCATTGCTCGCTTCCGTACGATGCCGATCTTTCAGGCTTCGGTGCTGACGGGACAGGTGCTCGGCAGCCTGCTGCGGACGATGATCAGCGTCATCCTGGTCATCGGGGTCGCGCTCCTCATGGGCTTCCGGCCGACGACGAATCCGGTCGCGTGGATCGCGGCGCTTGGCTTGATCGCGCTCTTCACCTTCGGGGTCACATGGATGGGGATGGTATTCGGCCTGGTGGGCAAAACCCCCGCGGGGGCGAATAGCCTGTCCCTCATCTTTCTCCTGCTGGCGTTCACCAGCAGCGCGTTTGTCCGCACGGACACGATGCCCGCCGGGGTGCGCTGGTACGCCGAGTACCAGCCCTTCACGCCCGTCACCAACACGCTGCGAGCGTTGCTGCTCGGGACGCCGGTCGGCAATAGCGCGCCGCTCGCCATCACCTGGTGCGCCATCCTCGCGCTGGCCGGCTACCTCTGGGCGCGCGCGGTCTACAGCCGCCTCTCAATGCGGTAGGCCAGAGCGGCGCGCCTCAATCCAGTTACTGCGCGGGGGCCATCACCCCGCCGCGCAGCAACTCGTTCACCAGCGGGTCGAGGTAGTAGGAGGCGATCCACTCGATGACGGGGGCGCAGACAGCGTCGCCGAAGCCGAAGAGCGCGTCGTTGAGCGAGCCGGAGATTCGGAAGTCGCCCGCGCCCATCAGGCGGGCCGCCTCGCGCGGGGTCAGCAGGCGGACCTGGTAGCGCCCGCGCCCGGCCTTGAAGACGATCTGCCGCCCGCTGCCGCCGCGCGGCGTGCGCAGGCAGCCCGCCGTCCCGTCCGCGCGCAACTCTGCCGTCGAGACGCCGCGCCGCATGCGGCGGAAGACCGTGCCGTAGCGCGGCTCATCACTTGCGATCATCGCGTCCGCCAGCGCGCGGTGGCGCGGGCTCATCTGGCCCAGCAGGTACGCCGCGCGCGTCGTCTGACCACCACTCCGGCGCGTCGTCGGGCAGGTCTTCCAGGACGCTCTCCAGCGTCCCGTCGCGCTCTGGCGGCTCCGGCAGCGGGCGCACGCGCCAGCGCACCGCCGTATTGGCGCGCATCGCCTCCACCAGCGCCGCCGGGCGCGCCCCGCTGACCGTGACTTCCGCAGCCTCATCGCCAGCGGACGGGGGCAGCAGCGCCTCCAGCGTCCCGACGACGAACAGGCGGCGGCGGCTCTGCGGCGTGAAGCTGGCGGCGTCGAGGATAAAGGCGTCCACCGCGTAGCCGAGTTGGTTGAGTGCCTGGAGGGCGTCGGTGAAGTCGGCGCCGCCGCGCGAGGTAAGGAAGCCGGGGACGTTCTCCAGCAGGACCAGCGGCGGGCGGCGCGGGCCGAGCGCCTCCAGCGCGGCGGTAAAGCCCCAGAAGGCGGAGGACTGCTTGCCCGCCAGGCCCTCGCGCGCGCCCGCCAGCGAGAGATCGTTGCAGGGGAAGGACGCAGTGGCCAGCGTCACCGACGGGATGCGCTCGGCTGGCAGCGCGTGCACATCTCCCAGCGCGAAGTGGCTCTCCGGCCCCAGCGCGTCGCCGAAGTGGGCGTGGTACATGTCTCGCTTGCGCTCGTCAATGTCGTTGGCGAAGACCGTTCGCCAGCCTTGCCGCTCCAGGCCCAGCCGCATCAGGCCGATGCCGGCGAAGAACTCGGCGCAGTCGCGGGCGGGCAAGCGGGCGCGCAGCGCCGCCGTCTCATCAGGCTCTCCGGCCCCATCCTGGCTGGCGGCGCGGGCGATGGTCGCCACGATTCCCTCCATATCCTTCGCCAGCTGGCTCTCCCACACCCGCAGCACCGTCCAGCCGTCCGCCAGCAGCGCGGCGGTGGTCGCGGCGTCGCGGCGCATGTTGCGGCGGATCTTGGCCAGCCAGTAGGCGCGCGATTCGGGCCGCGCGCGCTCGAACTGCTGCTCCAGCGCGGCTTTGCGCCGCCGCCGCCACTGGTTGCCATGCCAGAAGTCGCCATCTACGAAGACCGCAAGCCGCGCGCCGGGAAAGACCAGATCAGGCTTGCCGGGCAAGTCAGCCGGCGCCACACGGTAGCGCAGGCCGCGCGCCCACAGCGCCCGCCGCAGCCGGAGCTCCGGCGCTGTGTCGCGCCCGCGCACCCGCCGCATGATCGCCGAAACCTCGTCGGGGCCGCGGGTTGGGCGTTCGGGCGGCTCGGGGCGCTCGCCGCCGCTCATCCCGCGCCGCCCGCGCCGGAGCCGCCCGCCGCCGCGAGCATCCCTTCCAGCGAGCCGCCCACCACGACCATATGGCCGCTGGGCAGCGACAGGTCAGTGGTCGCGGCGGCGATGGCCCCCGCCATCTCGGCGACGGTCGGCAGCGCGCCAGCCTCCTCGCGGCGGGCGGCGGCCAGGCCAGGCGTCACGCGCTCCAGCAAACGCGGGGTCACGGTCCCCTCGATCACATCGCCAGTGACGAAGAGCAGCCGCAAGCCGCGCGCAGCGAAGTCATGCCTGCCGCTCGCGCAGCGCGTCCTCGCCCGCGCGCTTCGACCGCGCGACCTCCTCATAGGCCGGAAGCTGCGGCACGCGCCCGTAGAGCACCGCCCAGTGGCTCGTCACCAGCGTGATGACGCCGCCGGGCGGCATCAGCGGCAGCGCGGCCTCGACCAGCGCCACCTGCGCGTCGCGGTTGATGCGCATGGGATAGCCAGGGTCCGCCGCCACGGCCTCGCGCTCCAGGCCACCGGAGGCGTTGAGGATGAGGGCGTTCAGTTGGGGGCGCCAGGCGGATAGCCCGGTGATCAGCCACTGGAGGTCGTCCGCGCGGGTCATATCGCCGCCAATCGCCAGCGCGTCCCCGCCCAGCGCGCGTATGCGCTCCGCGACGGCCTCCGCGCGCGCCGCCTTGTTGCGGTAGGTCAGCGCGACATCGTAGCCGCGCGCCGCCAGCGCCAGCGCGGTAGCCGCGCCAATGCCGCGCGACCCGCCGGTAATCAGCGCCACCGGGCGGCGCGATGCCTGATCCATGTTCGCTCCCTTGTTCTTGTCTGACACAACCGCTCAAGAGAGCGTCAATCAGCATGCGCCCAGTATACAGCGCCGCCACTCAGGCGTGGCCCTATTTCTCTTCGCCGCTTAACTGGCCAGATTCCAGTGGAACATCTGGGACATCGCGCCAGGTCGCGCCGTCGGGACGCGCCAGCCAGAAGTCTGTAGCGGCGTCGTAGGTCAGATACGCCTCCACTTCCAGTCCAGGCTCCCACAAGATGACACGCTCCCCCTCGCGAAGTGGCTGCTGCGCGGCGTCCTCCAGCGCTTCCATGGGGCCCAGTTTGACCAGGCCTACTGGATCGCTTGTCAGCGTATTGAAATCCACCTCGATGCGTCTCAACATACCGTCACATCTCAATCTTTGGCCGCCGCTATCGCGTCTGGTACGGGTTTCGTTGATGCTGAAATACTGCGCTCAGAGCGATAGCCGCATCCTCAGGCAAGGATTGAAGCGGCATTCCGGTTTTATCGTACAACACAGCGAATGTGTGGTGATATCCCTGTCCTGGACTCCTGACCAGCCTCATCGTGTAGCCAAGAGGAAGCAACACGGCGGCTAGCGTGTCATCGGTCGCGTAGCTGATGCGCCCGTGTGGAAACCGCCCCGCCCGCGCCAAGTCCTCTACTGTCTTGTCATTCGCATATTGCACTGAAAAACCGTACAAACCGGGAACGGCTAGGTGGAGGCGATAACCCGCTATCAATGAGCCAGGAGTGGACACACCCGCGCGCACAACCCACGCCATATCCCTGTATCCGCCTCTGTTAACAGCCAGTGAACAGCCAGAACGCTGCCGCTGAATCGTGATATTCCCCGACGCGAAACCATGCTCTGCAAGCCGTCAGCACGATCAGCGCGGAAGCCAGTATACCGCAGCCGGGACGTGGTGTGGCGCCCGCCTTGCGCCATGCCTTCATACCCGCGCGCGCTCGCGTAACGCGGAGGTGCGAGCGGATATCGAAGGAGCGCATGGAGACATGCAAACGAACATACCGGGCCAGCTCGATGGCGCGCTGCCCGTCGGTGTACGGATGGAGACGCTGCGCGGCGAACCACGGCAGGCGGGCGGCGCCACGGTGACGCCTATCGCGCGCCGCCTGACGCTGCGGTGGCCGGGTGGTGGCCGGGTCTCCGCCCGGCCCTCAGCGGTCGAAATCCAGACGGAGCGCGGGGTGCGGCGGGTACGCATCATGCCATTCCGGCGCGTCGCGCTGGCCACGCTGGCGGGAATCACCCTGGCCGCGCTGGCGGGCGCCGTCACGCAATGGTGGCTCAATCAGCGGATGAAACTACAGAAAGACACCGGTGACAGGAGAGGAGCGACACAACATGGCAACGACGAGTGAGCGACTCGCGGGTAGTGAGCAGGCGCGCGGGCTGGTCGCGGAGACGCCGCGCGCCGAGGCGCCGCGCGCCGAGACGCTGGAGCGCACGCTGAATGAGTCGCTGCGGCGGATGATGGATAGTATCCGCCCCGATGGCATTTTTGGGGCGGTGGTCGAGCGCGAAGGCGTCACGCTCATCCCGTGCGCAGAGGTGACAGCGAACTTCGGCATGGGCGGCGGATCGGGCATTGGCCCGGCGACCACGAACAAGCCCAAGCAGCCAGCGGCGGCGACAAGCGGCGAGCCGGCGGGCGAGCAGCCCATCATGTCAACTGGCTCAGGCGTGGGCGGCGGCGGTGGCGTGCGCGGGCGGCCCGTCGCGGTGATCGTCATGTCCCATGGGAAGACGCGTGTGCTGCCTGTGGTGGATGTGACGCGGTTCATGCTCGCGACGATAACCACAACGGGCATTATCGCGTTCATGGTGGGCCAAATGATCGTGGCGCGCTCCGGCTCACGGAGCCAGCGGCCAGGCGCCGCGATGTCCGCCATCCGGCTCGCCCGCGCCCTGCGCAGGCCGCTGAACCGGGGCGCCTGACGTGAATCGCACCCCGTACACGCTCTTCCTTTGGGAAAGGGGTGTACGGGGTGCGCATTCCCTGGGCGCCGCTCACGCGCTAGGTGAAGTCTTCCAGCAGCAGATACACCTCCTGGCTCTCACCCACCAGTCGCGCGCGTTTCTCCCAATCCTCCAGATTTCCCAGCGTCTTGAACGCGACCGCCCACCAATAGTCATACCCAAGCGTCGTGGCATGCTCCTTGAGCATGTTTCCCCAGCCGCGCCCGCGGAACGCCGGATGAATCGCCAGGGTTACGCCATGCAGTCCCCGTAACGCGCTGTAGCGCTCGAGGCCTTCGTGGAGCGTCGTGATACCTTCCTGCGCGATCGCGTCAGAGATGGGCTGGCTCTGCAACAGGTACATGCCAACGATTTCGTCCTCATAGGTCAACTTGACCGAGAGCGTCCAGTCGACGCAAGCGATTGTGTAGTCATCGCAGACCGCTCTACTCTCATAGAACGGGCCAAAGACGCTCCACTTCAAGTCAAGGATCTGGGGAATCTCGCGCGGATCAATGGGCTCGACTCGCGGGTCTCCACGCATGGACGCTCCTCCTCGCACAAGCCACTATCAGGCGCCGGGAAATCGTGCGGACAGGTTTCACCCCGCGGCTGCTTCCAGGCCCAGCTCGCCGCATTCTGGCCAGCGGAGTGTGTATTTCTGGAGGAAGCCGGCGGGCCTGTACGACAATTTGGCCTGGCGGAGTCCGGGCAACCCCATGTCCTGCTGGATGCTGATCCACCTGCGCCCACGCTGGAGGAGATGGCGCGCCTGTGTCTGGCGGAGGTACTCGAACGAGCCGCGCATGCTCGCATCCGCCTTGAAGAACAGGCCCCCCGCGAAATGGTTCGGGAGCGTCTCACAGATGGAAAACGCGACCAGCGTCGCGTCAACAATGATCCCAGTAGCGACAAACGCGCCGGTGTGCCAGACGTCGAAGATCCGCCGCAGAGCGGCCAGTTCATCGCGCGACTGCTCATGACCGATTCCGCGGCTTTCAGACCATCCGGCGAATGTTGAGAGCGCAAGCGTCTGATCCTGGCTGGTCGCCAGATCGAGGTCCCGCGTCACCGGCGCATACGTGCGCCCAAAGTGCGCGGACGCCTGGCGTTTCCGGCGCAAGGATGGCCCGGCGAACGAAGCGAGCGACTCAAGATCGAGCACATAGTCGAAGTTGTCGCGATCTTCCTGAACGCGTAGCGGCACGACGCGCTCAGCGCGCCTGTGCGAGACGCTATGCTCCGGGACCAGGCCCAGCAGCGGCCTTCCAAACTCGCTTCCAGCGTATTTCAAGAGCGTGAGCGCGGTCTTGTGGCGCTCGTTCTCGCCGAGGAAGGTCAGATACGGCAGCCCGCTCTCATATTCTCGATATCTGAGAACCAGGTTCCCGTTGAGCAGAGATAACGCTGCGCTATCATCGAGATCCCAGCACCACATGTTTCCAAAAGTGAATTCAGAGTAAGGCGAGTAGCGCTCCACAAAGCCATCAATCACACTCTTTTGCTCGAACGATAGACGGCGAAACCGCGGAAAATCCGGCAAATCCATCATACGCAATCGCACCTCCAATGCTCTCGTCGCTTCCAAGCGCGGCGTCTCATCCACAGAACACCAGCTAGCGCCTCTGATGGCGCAAAAGCGCACTCACTATATCACAAATATAATCCATCTAAAAACCACTCAGTCCATTAACAAACGCGCTACATTGAATTTAATTTCTCAAACAGCAGTTCATTACAAATGTTTCATGGATGCTTCACCACATCAAGCAGAAGATGGGCGCGAGAGGCGCCAGGACGCGGAGCGCATCCGTCCTCCCACCTCGCGATCTCCCTGGGAGGGAAAACCCCGGCGCAACCTGAACGGCGCGGGGCGATTAGGAGAGCCGCTGGTACGCGCGGTGGGCGATGGCGATGTCCTCGTGCGGCAGAAATTGCCCCGTCATCTGTCGCAGCCCCACTTCGCGGTCTTCCAGGCTGCCCTGCGCGCCGAAAATCTGCTCGCCGTACGCCGCGAGATCGGCCACGATGCGCTCATAGCGATAGTAACTGAGGGCGACCGGGTCGAGCGTGGTCGCGCCGTAGCCCTGGTAGAACAGCGCCACCTCGCGGGCGTCGTCCCAGACCCCACTGAGGTTGCTGCCCACGAACATCAGGTCGCGCTCTTTCGGCGCAAAGATGGGGTCGTCCCAGTCCACAATGGCCATAGCGCCATCAGCGCCCAGCAGCAGATTCCCGGCGTGCAGGTCACTGTGACAGATCACGAACGGGGCCGCCTGACGCCGCAACGTCTCGCCGAGCGCGCTGGCCCGCTCTACGATCAGGCGTATCTCGGAGCGGTTGGCGCGCCAGAACGCCGCCAGCCGCTCCGCGACTGGGTCGTCGTAGACGCGCGTCTCGACCTGCTGATCGAACTGGGTCACGATATCCCGCCAGCGCGGCGAGTAGGCTTCGCGTGGCACGCGCTGGCTGATCTCCGCAGGCAGGACGGCGCTGTGAATCGCGCGCAGACTCTCGCCCAGCGCGACCCACTGCGCGTCTGAGAGCGCGACCTCATAGCCGTTCTTGCCTTCCATGAAGGGGTACAGGATCCAGACGAAGCCATGCCCGCTCACCCAGAGGCGGCCCTCCGTGGCCGGCAGGGGAGCCATCACCCGCTGGGCGCCGTGCGCGCGCAGAAAAGCGGGTACAGCGACCGCTATTTCATCGAAGTTTCCGCGCCTCAACTTGAGAAAATAGGCGGCGCCATCCTGCGCCTCGACACGGTAGACGGCGGCGTTGACATCCGCCCCAAGCGGCAGAAAGGTCACCTGGCGGACGCGCAGCCCGTAGCTCTCACGCAAACAGGCGCTGATCGTCTCGGTGGCGAGCGCGGGTGGTGTCAGCATCGGGGTGGCGGGTCTCCTCTCACTGGCGCTCAGGGGATGAGGTGTTGCAGGCCGCTGGAGATGATCGTCCCCAACGCCGCGCAGGCGATGATCGTGGCCAGCGTCGCGATGACGAGGAAGATGGCGAAGTAGAGGCCCCACCGGCGGCTGCGCCGCTTCACCGGCTTCACCGGCTCCGCGACCGGCGCGGGGGCCTCTGACAGCGACGCGGGCGCGATGGGCGCGGGCGCCTGAGCGGCCTGCGCGGCGGGCGTGGCCATGCTTGCGGCGGGCGTGGCGGGTTCAGCGGGTTCGGCCTCCACGACCGTGCTCTCTGGTGGCGGCGCGGCCAGGGTGGCCGTCGCGACAGCGGTGGATGAGCCCCAACGCGGCGGCAGCGCCGCGCCGCTGGCCGTCGCGCCTGTGGCGGCGGGCAGCGCGAGCGGCGCGGCGACGCCCGGCAGGGCTTTCCCATCGGTCAGCGCGCGGTTGTGGTAGTAGGCGATGGCGCGCTCGCCAGCGGCGCGCAGGAAGGCGTAGTCCACCGAGGCGCCGATGGCCGCGCTGACGCCGGGGACGAGGCGGCCAACCCACTTGGCGGCCTGCTCGGCGGTCAGCTCCACGCTCAGGCGCGCCAGCACACGCGGGAGCACCTCTGGCAGGAACTGCACCAGCCCCTCGCGCGCCAGCCAGTTGCCCATACCGCGCAGGCTATCCACCCCTGCGGCCAGCGCCAGCACATCTGCCAGCCCCGCCTGCTCCTCGATGAGCGAGGTGTCGTAGCCGTAGGACTGCGCGACCTTGGCCGCCATGCGCACGGCGTAGATCGCCGTCAGTTGCACATCGGCTCCCATGCCGACCAGCGCCCACATCCCGCCAGGCAGCGCGGTAATCGCCCCGGTCAGCGCCGCGCGATGACGGTATTGCCGGGCGAAGCTCTGGGCCACGCGGTCCTTCTCGCGCAGCGACGCCGCGCGGATGTCCGCCGCTGTGTGGATGCTCTTGTCATGCCGCTGGTGCTGGCGCAGCACTTCCGGGTCAGCGGACGCCGCCCACGCGATCACCTGCTGGATGCGGGCGCTGGTCTTGCCGGGCTTGACGTTCAGCATCTGCTGGACTTCCGGCGGCACAGCGTTGAACGCGCGACCGACGACACCACCAGCGGGATTGAGGTAGGCGTCCTCCGCCTCTTCCGCCCGCTGCCCGTCTGGGTTCACCGGTTTCGCCATCGCGCATCCCTCCATCCTGTCGCCATCATCATCGCTGGCGCGCTACGCGACTCGCCCCCTAATTGGCAGTATAGGAGAGTGGCGGCGCTATAACAAGAGCGTCGCATGCGTGTTTACGCGGAGAGCGCTGGAATGTTGTGTGTGTGTGACGCCCGCGTGATGCGCCAGCCCGTTCTGGAGCCCGACGGGCGCTCAGGTGGCGAGGAGGAAGGAGCTGTCGCGCTCGACGACCCACGCGCCTTCCGGCGAGATCCGGGTGATGAGCACGGCGGCGATTGGTCGCGGCGTCCCCGCGCGCCCGATCGTCAGCAGCAGCCGCGTGGCGCCATCCGGCCCGGAGGCCGGCGCCACGTCACTGGCGGCCAGTGGCGCGGCGGAGCAGGAGATGACGGGCCCACCTTCCTGATCGAGCGTGTGGAGCCGCTGGGTGAGCGCGCTGGCGTCGAAGGGGGCCGTGACGGCGGGCGGCGCGGCGGCGGAATCCACCCGCGCCATCAGATCACTGTAATTCTGGTGGATCAGGTCGGAGCAGACGGTGGCGGCCAGCGCAGTAGGGGTTTCCGCGCCGCGCCGCGCCGACGCGCGCACCTCCTCACCCAACAGGCTCGCGGCGAAATAGCTGGCGAAACCTATACTCACGAGCGCCACCGCCAGCGCCGCCGCGACCAGTGGGAATGCGCTCCGGCGCGCCCGGGGCTTCATACCGAATTTCACGTCGGGCGTCACATCCTGAGGAACGCCTGGCCACTCCAGGGGCTCGCTATCCGGCGCGCCTGGCCACTCCAGAGGCTCGCTATCCGGCGCGCCTGGCCACTCCAGAGGCTCGCTATCCGGCGCGCTGTCCAGCTCGAAGTCTGGCTCGAAGTCTGGCTCGAAGTCTGGCTCGAAGTCAGCCGCCGCGCCCCGTCTGGCGCGCGGCTTGGCGTCCTGTTTCGCGCCTTTGCCGCCGCGTCCCGCCATGCTCAGCCTCCCTGTCGCGTAGACCGGATCGTTCCTGAATCCGCGCATCACGTCCGGCATTTTACACCCGGCTCCCATCACACGACACAGCGCTCAGCCATTTGGGGCGCCCCAATCGGGCGGTCACGCCAGACAGTGGGGGACATGCGCGGGCGTTCGGGGTCATGTACCGGCGCCGCCTGGGGTATTCGTCGCGATGAAAGGTGTACCAACGTGGCGCGTCTTGTCTTTCGCCCGTCTGTACAAGCGCACAACCTACGCGATGACCAGCGCTGTCCGTCCGCTTGATTCCGGGACACCTCCTCTACGTCACCTCATTCGCGCGCGCCGTTGACACGAACGGTTGTTCTACGGTACACTTCTCCCCAGAGCGCGCACGCGGACAATCGCCCCCAGAGGCGGACAGCCAGCGGCCACTCGCGCCCGCACGCCAGTGATGGTGATGCGCGGCGCGTGGCGGCATCGCGAGAGCGATACGCGAGACATAGACCAGCGGGCGAAGACTTACACGCAAAGGCACAGACGCGAAGACCTCGGGGCGGATTGAATGCGATAGGGCGGACACGGCGGCGGCGCCAATTGAGGGCGGGAGGGTCAGGACATGCGGGCTCCCTTCAGATCCACCGGGTACGGTGATGCGAGCGACGATCCACAGCGGCACGCGCGCCGGAGCGATATGGGGCCGGCTGGCTGGCGCTCCGAGCGCGCGGACGAGGCTGATAACGATACGAGCGATACTGGCGTGTATGGCGGCTATGCGGCGGCCCGGTCGCTGCTGAGCGCGACGACCGCCGTCTATCCCATCCAGCCGTCGCGCCCGGATACCGCGCCGGGCATGCCCATTGGCATGGGCTCCGCCACGGCGATGCCCGCGCGGCCCTACATGCCCTACACCGCGCCGGGCGCCGCGCCCGCGCTCGACCCCGACGTGTGGCTGATCGCGCTGCCCAACGGCGCGGGCGGCATGCGCTCGCTGGAGGGCATGGGCCGGCCCGGCGCGATTCGCGTCAGCCGCCCCTACGGCCACCTGCGCTCGATCCGCCCCATCACACCGCTGAGCGTGCTGGAGGCCCGGGGCGAAGCGCCCGCGCCAGACCCCAGCGGCCCGCTCGGCGCGCGCGTTGTGACCGACGGCCTCGGCCCGGCCAGCGACGACCGCCCAGCGGGCAAGCGGGGCCGCTGGGTCGCCGCAAACAAGCCGCCGCGCAAGACCGCCAAAGCGAAGGCGTCCTCCGCGCTGCCCGCGCAACGCCCCGCCCCACAGATCATCTCTGCCGTCGAAGTCGAGACCGACACCGGCGTCTTCCGCGTCGAGCGGCCCGATTCGGTGCTGGATAACAGCGACATGGCCTGGGCGCTGGCGCACATGGAGCAAGGTGAGCCGGATAGCGTCGTTGGCCTGCCGCGCCGCCAGCTTGCGCTGCTGCTAACCCTGCTGCCCACGCCGGAAGACGAGGAACACCCGGAGCGTGACTCATACTGGGGCTGGGCGCATAAGTTGCGCGGCCCGTGGGAGCGCGGCCCGCTGCATCCCAAGGGCCGCCTGGGCCGCCTGATCGCGATTGACCCCGACCTCTCCGGCCAGGGGCTGCACCGCGCCTGCTTCGAGCTGCTCGGCGCGGATGAAGTCGTCTGGGCGCTGGGCGTGCCGTGCTTCCGCCAGGGCAGCGTCTACGAGCTCACGCCGCTGGGCAAGAGCAGCCTCAGCCGCTGGCTCACCTGGCCAATCACCAAGGTCCGCCGCCGCGCGGGCGCCATCGAGCGCCCCGAATGGGAGATCGCGCGCATCGTCTACCGCGTCGGCCAGCCGCGCTGGCCACTGGCGGGCGTCGTCGAGCCGCTCGGCCCGATGGGCATCTCCGGCTAGCGCGCTGGTGGCGCCTCAGTGTAGTTCGCTCGTATGTCGGACACGATGTGGAGTGAGGAAACACAATGAGATTTCGCGCCACCATCCAACTCAATGGCAAGTCCGCCACGGGCATCCAAGTTCCAGAGGATGTTCTCAGCGCGTTGGGCGCCGGTAAACGGCCACCGATCAGTGTCACGATCAATGGGTACACCTACCGAACCAGCGTAGGATCTATGGGCGGCGTCCCCATGATCCCGGTTAGCGCGGAAGTCCGCCAGCGCGCAGGCGTCGCCGCGGGCGCCGAGCTCGATGTGGATATCGAGCTTGATACCCAGCCGCGCGAGGTGAGCGTGCCTGAGGATTTCGCGGACGCTTTGGCCGCCGCCCCAGACGCCAAGCGATTCTTTGAGAATCTTTCTTACAGCGAGAAACGCCGGCTGGTGACTCCGATTGAAGACGCGAAAACGCCTGATACGCGGATCCGCCGCATCTCCACCACCATCACCAAGCTGCAGGAGGGAAAGATCTAACTCTCACCTCCGCACGCCCCCTCTTGCGACGTGAGAGGGGGCGTTTTTTCTCGACCACGTTGACCAAACTTGAGAAAACGCGACCAAGGCATGGACGCTACGGAAAGAGGCCAGCAGTGTTATCCAGCGCAGAGTATAATGTGGGACGCCAGCGCGCATGCGTGCGCTCACACAATGGGGAGAAACTGCCGTATGTCGCTCGATCTCACCCCCGATCAACTGCTCTCGACCACCCGCTCCGTCCGCAAGCGGCTCGACTTTACACGGCCTGTCGAACCTGAGACCATTCGCGAGTGCCTGGAACTGGCGATGCAGGCGCCAACCGGCGGCAACGGCCAGCGCTGGCGCTGGATGGTCGTCACCGATCCCGACAAGCGGCGCGCGCTCGGCGACTGCTACCGGCGCGGCTTCGCGGACTACATGACGCTGCCCATCAATCAACCGGAGACACTGGAAAAGCTGCGGGCGCGCGACCCGGAGCGGGCGGAGACCCAGCAGCGGGTCAAGAATTCATCCGACTACCTCGCCGAGCACATCCACGAGGCGCCCGCGCTGGTCATCCCCTGTTCCTTGGGCAGGCCGGAAGGCTTCTCGACAGACGACCAGGCGGGCTTCTGGGGGTCCATCCTGCCCGCGGCGTGGAGTTTCATGCTGGCGTTGCGGGCGCGCGGGCTGGGCTCCGCCTGGACGACGCTTCACCTGCGGTACGAGCGCGACGCCGCCGAGATTCTGGGCATCCCCTATAAAAAGGTGACACAGGCGGCGCTGCTGCCCGTCGCCTATACCATCGGCGCGGACTTCAAGCCCGCCAAGCGCGAGCCGCTCGACAGCGTGGTCTACTGGGATACGTGGCGGGCCTGAGCGGCGCCGCCAACCTCGCGGACACCGCTGCAAAGTACTACGCGATTTCGACATGCCAGGCCGTTCCCATAGAGTGAGCATACAGGCATATGGACGCGGGGGCAGCGGCGCCGGATGAACGTGTGAAGCGCCATGCGCTCTAGATGGGAGTAAGGAGCAGATGGGCCAGCCCATTCCACGACGCCAGCTCGACATGGACGTTGATCCGCTCAGCGTTCCCACAGTGCGCATGCGCCGTGTGGAGCGCGCCGCGCTCAAGGTTCCAGAGATCGTCCTTGCGTTCTGGGTCGCGAAACTGCTGACGACCGCGCTGGGCGAGTCCACCTCGGACTATCTGGTCTATCACATCGACCCCTATCTGGCGGTCGCGCTCGGTGGAATCGGCCTCGCCGTGGCGCTGGCCCTACAGCTCACCGCGCGCCGCTATATCGCCTGGGTCTACTGGCTGGCGGTCGTGATGGTCGCGATCTTCGGCACGATGGCGGCGGATGTCGTCCACATCGTGCTGGGGATTCCCTATCTGACCTCAACGGTGTTCTTTTCAGGCGCGCTGGTGGCCGTCTTCGTGACCTGGTATCTCGTCGAGCATACACTGTCCATCCACAGTATCTCCACCCGACGCCGCGAGCTGTTTTATTGGGCCACCGTGATGACGACGTTCGCGCTCGGCACCGCCGCCGGTGACATGACGGCTTCGACGCTCGGCCTGGGGTATCTCGATTCCGCGCTGCTCTTCGCCGCGCTGTTCGCGCTGCCGGCGCTGGGCTACTGGCTGCTGGGCCTGAACGAGATCGCCGCCTTCTGGCTGGCCTACATCGTGACCCGTCCGCTGGGGGCGTCGGTCGCCGACTGGCTGGGGAAGCCGCACAGCGCAACCGGGCTGGGGCTGGGTGACGGGCCGGTAAGTCTGGTCCTCGCCTTGCTGGCCATCGCCGTTGTGGGCTACTTGACCGTCACCCGCAAGGACGTACAAGACAGCGCAAAGCTCCCGCGCGGCTAGCCATGTCTGAGCAAGGAGCGGAACATGAGCGGTGAAGCGACACGCCCAGCGGAGACGCGATCCGTTGATGAGCGGGCGGTCCGCGCGCTCTACCAGCGTCTGCTGGAAGGCTGGAACGCGCGCGACGGCGAAGCGATGGCCGCGCCTTTCGCGGAGGATGCCGAGGTGATCGGCTTCGACGGCAGCCTGGTAGTTGGACGCGCGGAGATAGCAATCGCGATGTCCGCGATCTTTGCCGATCACCTCACCCCGGAATACATCGCCATCGTGCGCGGCGTGCGCTTTCTCACCCCCGACGCCGCCATCCTGCGCGCGGATACAGGCCTGCTCCCACGCGGCCAGACTGACCTGAACCCCGACCTGAACGCTCGCCAGACGCTGGCGGCGGTCCGGCGTGACGGCGCGTGGCGCATCGCCCTCTTCGCGCTGCGTGGCGCTGCAAGCCCGGCCTGACCTCATCCGCTCCACGACGCTCTTCCATTGGTGGCCGCAGCGAATTAAGAAACGCCAAGGTCCCAGACAACAGTGAAATTAGTCGTACCACGATGTGACACGTCAGCCGCCTTACCGGGCAGGAGCGCACCTGCTGGACAGGCGCACACATCAGGTGAGGGTGATCTGGACAATGCCACCGCTGCCGCCGGCGCCTCGGCATCCGCCCATGGTGACGGCGAGGCAGGCTTGCACCGAGATGTCATCTTGCGCGAAGAAGAGGTAGTATCCAGGAGCCAGTGTTGCGGGCAGGGTGAGTGGCGCGGAGTCGTCCATGCCGCTCCAGGTGGTGGTATGGATGGGGACGGTACTGGCGACGACGGGGCCGGGAGGAGGAAAGCTGTGGGGCGGGCCGCTCGCGGGCGGCGGTGACGGTGGAAGCTCGTCGGCTGTGGCGGCGGCGCGCGTGGCGAACGGACCGATAAAGCCGGCGATCAGCGTCTCGGGTACCGGCTGTGCGCTAACCTGGGAAGAGTCTGGCAGGGCACACCACGTAAAGCGCACCGTGGCGCCGGGGTGGTAGACGTGTTGAAGTGGGAGGGGACCGAGCGCCAGGCGCGCATACGAGAGATGGGCGCCGGGAGGGGTCGTGGGCGGCCGGGCGCTGGGAGTCGGTATCGCCGCACGAGCGGCGGGGCAGGTCACAGACGACAAGCGGTGGCTCGCCGCAGTGCCACTTGGGCTGGGCAGGGAGACGCCACCCACCAGCGACGTCCCACACCCGGCAAGCAACAGGAGCGAGCTGACCACGCTCAGCAGGAGCATGTAGTGGCATGTTCTCTTCGATTGGCGGGTCACTCGACTCGGCGCGCGTCGCATCACACCCATCCCTTCATGATCACAGCGGTTTCTGCTGCGCGCGTATCTCCGTCGTCATAGGCAGACGCTCGACCAGCGGAAAGCTATGGAATGTATGCGCGCCCTGGGTCCAAGCGGCTGTCGTGCTGGCTTCACTTCGATGATACGACGTCGGCGCGCCAATCCGTCGGAGAACGCCCCTTCGTTGGCGTGCAAGGCCACAGCTTGGCGGCGGCAAACTACAACACTATGGTGCGCCACCGTCTCACGCTGGAACGCGATGCAGATTGGCGAGGCGCTGCACCTCGTTGACCTCGTCCAGGCGCCTGACGCGAGCAGTGGCTCGATCAATCATTCATGTGACTCCAACCTCTGGCTGGCTGACGAGGTGACGCTGGTCGCCAGGCGCGACATCGCGCCTGGCGAGGAATTGAGCCTGGATTACGCGCTCACAACCGTCGAGCCAGCATGGACGCTCGATCAGCCATGCCACTGCGGCAGCCCTCTCTGCCGCCATGTCATCACCGGGAACGACTGGCGGCTGCCCGATGTGCGGCGGCGCTATCAAGGGCATTTCGCCCCATTCATCAACGCGCGTATTCGCGCCAAGCGCCCTTCCTGACCGTCTGGCTGATGGTAGCGCCCTCTCTGGCGTTAGCCAGTCTGCTTTGGCGGCGACGGCGAGGTTTTGAGACTACTGAGACCACATGGAACGATCCTGGCGCATGTGGCGTCTTTAGCCCAACAGGAATGCTCTCCGCCGCACGTCACAACGCATTAGCGGGCCGCAGCGAATGGAGGACAGTGATGCTCAGGAGCCGAACGTTTGCCATTGCCGCGCTGCTCGCCGCGCTGCTCGTCGCGGTGAGCGGCGGATTGGCGCTTGCCCACATGCGCCAGGCCCAGGCTCACTCTGTCAGCCAAAGTAGCGCCTCCACGGGAACCCAGCAAACCAAGCCAGGATGGCTCAAGCTCAGCGGAACGCCGCAGGCGCCTGGCGCCCCCCATCGTCGCTGGCAGTTGGTGTCGTTCACATTCGACGGGAGCCAGCAGGCCCTGGCGATGGATATTTGGGCTGCGTTCAGCTTCGATTCGCAGGGACTCACTGTGACTGGACATGCGTGCAACGCCTATGGGGAGATGTATACCTGGTCCCAGGACCGCTCGCGTCTCATCGCTCACGGCGCCTGGCAAACCCAGGTCCGCTGTATCAAAAATGGGGTAGACGTAACGGAGCAGGAAGCAAACTATCTGACAGCGCTCGGGAAGGTCACAACCTACCAACTCGATTCGTCCGGGATAACCCTGCGAGATGATACAGGCCGCTACATCTTGAAGTACGCCTAAAGGCGCCTCACGCCGCCCACGCTACAGGTCCAGCGCGCGCAGGCCGTGCTGGCCCAGGGTGATGCTGATCTCGCCGCCGTGGTGCAGGTCGTGCTCGATGACGTGCCAGATGATCTCCTGGCGGGTGAGGGGCTCGCCACGCCGCTCGAACGCCGCGCTGAGGTCGTCGGTGGTCCAGCGGTCGAGCGCGTTCGCGATCATGTCCCAGCTGCGCTCCAGGCCGCGCTCCAACTCGGCGGCGTTGCGCTTGGACGCGTCACCCTCGCGCCCCCAGGCGCCCATCGGCGCCAGGCTGTCGGAGCCTTCGCCCATCACCTCGTGGAACCACACGACCCGCGCGGAGACGACGTGCGCCGCGATCTCGCCGATACTGCGCAGGGTAGGCGCGGCGCGCAGGCTGAGGTGGTCGGGCGTCAGCGGCGCCACCGCCTCCACGAGCATCCGTTGATACGCTCCCCATCCGGCGTAGACCGCGCTGAGGTAGACAGCGCCTTCGGGCTGGCTAGATTCCCTGGACATGGCAGAACCCCTTCCTCTGGTGGGTTATCAGTCTGGTGGGTTATCAGTCTTCAATCGCGAGATCGGCCCAGATGACCGATTCGCGGTAGTCCTCCGGGCGCAGGCCGCGGGCGATGGTCGCCAGCCGGGCGCGGCGCTGGGCCAGCGTCAGCCACGGCTCGGCCTCCACCGGATCGGGCGCGACCCACGGCGCCAGCGCCAGGAAGCCGCCGCTAAACCGCTCGCCCGTCCGGCTGTGGCGCCACTCGTCCACCCCGACGTAGCGTCCGCCCGGCCCGCTGGGCGCAGCCGCGTCGCGCGCGGTAATGCTCGACTGGCCGTCGAACACGATATCGAACAGCGCGCCGGTCTGCATGGCGCAGATATTGTATGCCAGATTGGGATAGGCTGGCTGGATCGAGCCGAGGGTGGAGTCCATCCACTCGCGCGGCTGCCATGCGCAGAGCGCGGAGGGCGCGGCCCACGGCTGGTCGTTGGCGTCCGGCTGGACGACGATGCGCGCGCCAAGGTCATTCAGCCGCCGCAGATAGGCGGGCGTGAAGGCGTCGAGGCTGATGGCGACGCCCAGGCGCCCGGCCTCCGTCGCGATCACCGTTACATCCTCCAGCGGCGCGGGCGACAGGTCGAGGCTCTCGATCTCGCCGTGGGTGAGATACACCTTGTCCACCCGGCCCAGCAACGCGCCATCCGGCCCGAAGACCAGCGCGGCGTTGTAGACCTCCGGCCCGGCTGGCTCGACCCGCCCCGGCGCGCCCTCCGCCAGCGGCAGCGGCTCCGCCAGGCGTGGCGCGAAGGTCGTGGCGGCGATGTGCGCGCGGTATTGCCGCGCCAGCCGCGAGAGCGTCCGCGCGAAGGGGCGGTAGAGCGCGTCCGCCCGCGCCAGCAGCAGCGCCCGCGCCAGCGAGATTCCCGGCCAGCGGCGGCGCGCGGCGACCAGCTCACGCTGGTGGGCCAGCGCCAGCAGCGTGAGCGCCGCCCGCGAGGTGCGGGCGCGGCGGGCGATGGCGGCGCGCGTCCCGGTGAGCGCGGCGGGCAGGCCCAACGCCTCCGTCAGGCAGATCAGGTTGGGCCGGTCGGGCGCGAGATGCGGCGCCGCCAGTCCGACGATGCGCTCCAGCTCGGCGACATACGCCGCCTCAGTGGCGTGCGCGCGGATACGGTTGCCGACGGCGATGGCGCGCGTCCACGTCGTCGTGGCCACAGCGCGGACTCCTCTCGTCTGCCGCGTCCGTGCGCGGGTGGCTATGGCGGGCGTTGAGGGCGCGCCAGCTCGTGGGCCGTATGATACCATAGCGGGTACAAGTCAGATCGCATCCCGACAAGGAGACGCGAGCATGAACCAGCGCGACGCCATCCGCATGAGCGGCGACGAGATTCAGGCGTTTCTCGCGGAGTGGCACACCCTCCAGGTGGCGACGATCAACCCCGACGGCGCGCCGCACATCGTCCCAATGTGGTATGTGCTGCTCGAGGGCCAGATCGCCTTCTGGACCTATACCCAATCGCAGAAAGTCCTGAACCTGCGCCGCGATCCGCGCCTGTCCTGCCTGGTGGAGGAGGGGACGCGCTATGACGAGCTGCGCGGCGTTCAGATTAGGGGACGCGCCACACTCAACGATGACCCCGCCGTCGTGCTGGACCTCGGTTACCGCCTGCGCGCGCGGTATAACACCTCGCCCAACGAGCGCGACCCCGCCACGGTGGCCCGCCAGGCGCCCAAGCGGGTGGCGATCTTCGTCATACCAGAGGAAATCAGCTCCTGGGACCACCGCAAACTCCGCGCCGCCACGCCTGAGCGATGAGCGCGGGCGCGGCGGGAGCCTAGCGGGAGTCAGGCGCGAGTGAAGGATGGCGAGCAATGGCGAAAGCGGCGGGAAAGCCGGCGGGAAAGCCGGCGGAGCAGACACAGCCAGCGGAAAAGCCGGAAAAAACCCCAAAACGGGAGCCGGGCGCGCAGATCGTGAGCGCATGGCAGTTCAGCCTCGCCACCGCCGCCGCGCTGTTGATCGGCGCGCTGTATCTGCTCCTGCCGGATGCGCTGCTGGTCGGGCCGCGCTGGCTGCTGCTGGTGATCGAGGTCGCGCTGCTGCTGCCGCCCGTGCTAGCGCGCCTGTCCAATAGCCACCTGCCACGGCGGGTGGCGCGCGGGTTCGCCTATGCGCTGCTGGCCGCGCTGACGCTGGAGCTGATTCTCTCGCTGGCGAAGCTGGTGACAAACCTCTCCAGCCTCTCGCCGCGCCTGCTGCTGATCCCCGGCATCCTGCTCTGGGGCGCCAACGTGCTGATCTTCGCGTCGTGGTACTGGGAGACCGACGGCGACGGCCCCGTCTCGCGCCACCACGCCGGACACGAGGCCGCCGACTTCCAGTTCCCTCAGCAACAGGGCGGCAACACACGCGGCTGGCGCGCGGGCTTCGTCGATTACCTCTTCCTCGCCTTCTGCACCGCGACCGCGCTCAGCCCCGCCGACACCGTGCCGCTCTCCCGCCGCGCCAAGCTGCTGATGATGGTCGAGGCGGTCATCTCGATGATCGTTATCATCCTGTTGCTGGCCCGCTTCGTGAATATCGTCTAGCGGCGCGCGACCTCACCAAGCCCCGTCTGACTACGGGGACCCCCCTGGCTCCCTCTCCCGCGAGGAGAGGGGGAAACGCGGCGCGGGCTTACGCGCCCGCCGTCAGCCGCTCCAGCAGGGCGGCCAGCCGCGACCGCTCGGCGGCGGTGAGCGGCGCGAGGGTGGCGCGGGCGCGCGCGGCGAAGGCGACGTCGGCCTGCGCCAGCGCTTCGCGGCCCGCCACCATCAGGCGCACGCCCACCTGGCGCTGGTCCTGACCCGGCGTGCGGTAGCGCTCGGCGTATCCCAGCTCCTCCAGCCGGTCGAGCAGGCGTGTGGCCCCGGCGGTCGTGAGCTCCAGCCCTGCCGCCAGATCCCCCACGCGCGTCAGCTCGCCGCCGTCCGCGCGCTCCGCCAGCAGCCGCAGCGCGCGCCGCAGGGGACGCGAGAGCGGGCCGTACTGCCGGCCAAGCTGGGTATACAGCCGGTCCAGCGCATGCGCGATGCGCGCGCTGGCGTCCGGCGCATCCTGTTCCACGTCCCCGCGCGATTCCCCGGCTAGCTCGCTATCCATAAGACACCTCCCCGGCGACCGCTATTGACTAACATAGTCAACTACTTTTACACTCTATCATGTCACACCAATTCCGTCACGACCTGGCGCGGGCGCTTTCCCCATACGCCACGCGCCGCCCGCGAAGGAGACTTCCACACGATGTCACGAGAAGCGCCGCCACAAACGCCGTCCGCCGCGCCCAGCGGGTCTGACGGTGAGCGCGAGCCATCCTCTGCGCGCGGCAGCGCCTGGGAGCGGTTCGGGCGGCGAGTCGCGCCGGAGTGGATCACGCGCGACATGAACCTGATCATCGCCGCGCGCGCCTCGATGAGCGCGTCGCGCGCGCTGGCGGGCATCATCACGCCGATCTATCTGTCGCTGCTCGGCTTTAGCGGCGTGGCGCTGGGAATCGCCTTCACCATCGTCGCGCTGACCTCCGCCGTGCTCTCGGCGCTGATCGGCTCGCTCTCCGACCGCGTGGGACGCAAGGTGTTCCTGGTGCTGATCCCGCTGCTGGCGGCGCTGGCCGCGGTGGTCTTCGCCTTCTCCTCCACCACCGCCGTGCTGATGATCGCCGCGGCGATCGGCTCCTTCGGGCGCGGCGCGGGCGCGGGCGCGGGAATGGTTGGCCCCTACCAGCCAGCGGAGCAGGCCTTGCTGGCGGACGCCGTCCCGGCGCGGCGGCGCACGGACCTCTTCGGGCGCGTGGCGTTCGCCTCATCGCTGGGCGCGCTGATCGGCGGGCCGCTGGCGGCGCTGGCGGTCACGCCCGCGGCAGGGGCGGCGGGCGCGCAAGTGATGGCGGATTACCGCCTGGCGTTCCTGGCGGCGGCGCTGACGGCGGCGCTGGCCGGGCTGATCGTGCTGCCCATCAGCGAGCCGCGCCGCGCTCCGGTCCCCGCGCGGGCGGATGGCAAGCGCGCGTCGCTCCTCCGGCCCAGCCTCTCCGCTGGGACATGGCGCACCCTGTGGCGGCTGTTGGCGACGAATAGCGTCAACGGGCTGGCGATTGGCTTCTTCGGCCCGTTCATCACCTACTGGCTCTACCGCCGCTACGGCGCGACGCCGGGTATGGTAGGCGTGCTGTTCACAATCGTCAATCTGGCGGCGCTGGTGGCGAACCTGATGGCGGCGCGCTTCGCCGCGCGGATGGGGCTGGTCAACGCCATCTTCTGGGGACGGCTGATCCAGGCGCTGCTGATCGTGCCAATGGTGCTGGCGCCCACCTTCTGGCTGGCGGGCGCCGTCTACCTCGTGCGGATGATGGCCCAGCGCATGGCGCTGCCGCTGCGCCAGTCCTACGTGATGGGCGTCATTCCCTCCAGCGAGCGCGGGACGGCAGGCGCGCTCTCCAACTTGCCGACGCAGATCACCTCAGCGGTCAGTCCAATCGCGGCGGGCTACCTGTTCGATGAGGTCTCGCTCGCGCTGCCATTCGAGGTTGGCGCGGCGCTGCAAGGGGTCAACGCCGTCCTCTTCTACCTCTTCTTCCGCAATCTGCCGCCACCCGAAGAGCGCGCGGCGTCCCCGGCGAGCGGCGGCGAGGGTTGACAGAGTAGCGGGCGGCGCGCTACGTACATAGGGGTATCGCTTCCCATCGGGAAGTGGCAACCCCTCGCGGCATTCAGCATTCAGCATTCAGCATCAGTGACAGAAAGAGAGCGTCATGGCGATCACACGCGAGCGATTCGAGCAGGGCATGACCATCGAGCAGTATCTGGCCCAGATGACCCAGAATCAGGCGGCCTTAACGGAGAATATCGCGAAGGCCACGCTGCGTCCAGAGGATGTAGCGTTCTTCCAGGGCCTGCCTGAGCCGGTCAACGCGCTGATCATCACCGAGGACTGGTGCGGCGACGCGCTGGCGAACGTCCCCGTCCTGGCGAAGGTGGCCAGCGAGACTGGCAAGCTGAACCTGCGGCGTGTTCCTGCGCGATCAGAACCTCGACCTCGCTGACCAGTACATGAAGGAAGGCAAGTACCGCTCCGTGCCGGTCTTCATCTTCTTCGACCAGGAGATGCGCGAGCTAGGCCACTTCATCGAGCGGCCCGCGCGCGTGACGGCGGAGATGATGGAGGCCACGGCGAAGCTGGTGGCGGCGCATCCCGAGATCTCCGACCTCGGCGGCTCGTTCGACACGATGAGCGATAGCTCGAAGAAGCTGCGCTTCCAGATGCTGCGCGCGCTGCGCGACCAGCGCGCCGCCGGCTGGAACAGCGATGCTGCTCGAAGACATCGCGGCGCTGCTCGCCGCCAGCCCCGCCGTCCGCCCCTAGCCCTATCCCCTGGCCGCGCCTGACTTCCCCGGAAGGCGCGGCCTCACCCCGGCCCCTCTCCCACGAGGAGAGGGGGGAACGTGGGGGCGGCGTCCCTAGACTACTGGTAGGGTTCGGATGTCTCGCAAACCCCACAAATCGATTTCAAGACGCCTCACCACCATCGCCGCTTGAGGATGCGGCGTCATGCTCAGCGAGCGCCACCGCCACCGCTTGCTCCAGCGTCAGCGCGCGCCCTTCAGCCCATGCCGCCTGGAAGGTCGCCTCATCGAGTTGAGCGCGCACAGCGGCTCCCATACCATCCACCTCCCGCTTGTCATTCAACTGGTTGAACGCGCCCATGCCCTCCAAGGCGCGTTCTGACGCGCCGAGCAAGCGGATAGCGCGTTGTGGCTGGCCCAACATACCCATAACCCAGGCGAGTATCGGCAGCGCTTTCGCCATTTCCAATCGATTATCCATGTCGCGCGCTAACCAAAGCCCCTGGCGTCCCAGCGCTTTGGCGCGCTCTACCTCGCTTTCATGCACGGCAATGAAGGCGAGGTTCTCGAACATAAAGACGATTCTGCGTCTCTCTCCCGTTTGCTGGCAAACAGCGAGGCATTCTTCATACGCGCGCTTGGCGCGGTCATCATCGCCATTGAACCGGGCTATTTCGCCGATAATGTTGAGCGCCTGCGCCATTCCTGGCTGATGCTTCAGGTCGCGGAACAGCGCCAGGCTCTCTTCAACGATCGGCAGAGCCGCCTCAGGCTCTGGCGCCATCGTATAGCCCAGCAAAGCGAGCGCCCAAGCCATCTGAAGCCGATCCCCCACGTCACGCGACAGAGTGAGCGCTCTCATAAACAGGGGCTTTCCGGCGTCGAGATCATACAGAAAGGCCATGTGTCCGGCGCTGAGCAGGAACTTCGGATGGTAGGCGGGCGGCGCGTCATCCAGCCGCTCCAGCAGCAGTTGGGTCCATCGCCGGCCTTCGACGTGATAGCCATTGCCGTACCAGAACATGCTGAGCGCGCCCGCCAACCGCACGCCCAACGCCACATCTCCACCGTTCAGCGACCATTCCAGCGCCGCGCGGAGATTTTCCAGATCCATCTCAAACAAGCGCGACCAATGCTCGTAGCCTGCCAGACGGAACTCCGGCTCGGCGCCTTCCGCCCACTCGACAAAGTACTCAGCGTGCCGCCGCCGCATGGTTTCTTCTTCGCCGCTTGTTCTCAGCCGCTCACGCGCGTACTCATGGATCATTTCCAGCATGACAAAACGGAGCTCACCGGCTGAATTCTCCTTCTGCTGAATCAGGCTCTTATCCACCAGAGAGGCCAGAGCATCCAGTGGGTCCACAGATAGGCCGTCACGACAAATGCCCTCGATGGCCTCCAGCGAGCGGCCCCCGCGAAACACCGCCAGCCGCGCAAACAGCGTTTTCTCATCCACATCCAGCAGGTTATAGCTCCATTCAATGGAGTCGCGTAGGGTCCGCAGACGCGGTGGATTGTCGCGTGAGCCACCGGCCAGCGCGCGTAACGGCGATCCATCCCGTGTTCCCGCCAGCTGCTCCAGCAGCGCCCGCGGCGTGAAGAGTTTGCAGCGCGCCGCCGCCAGCTCAATGGCAAGCGGTATCCCGTCCAGCCGCCTACAAATTTGCCCAATCACCGGAGCTGTCATGTCATCCGCCTTGAAGCGAGGCGACGCCATCTGCGCGCGTCGGACAAAGAGCAGTCCGGCTTCGGATGCCAGGAGGCGCTGAACGGAGACGTCCCCGGCGGCTGGCAAGGAGAGCGGCGGAACGAGATATTCCTGCTCTCCCGCAAGGCGCAGTGACTCCCGGCTGGTGACGAGCGCTTTCAGTCGTGGAGCCGCCGCCAGCAGCTCGGATACCACTGAGGCGGCCTTGATCAGATGCTCGTAGTTATCGATCAGCAACAGCAGCTCGCGCTGGGCCAGCGCCCGTTTCAGCGTATCCAGCAGCGGTTCCTCTGGATGTTCCAGCACACCGAGCGCCCCGGCGATGGCTTTCGCTACCAACATGTGATCTGACAGCGGGGCAAGATCAACAAAGCAGACGCCATCGGCAAACGCCCCGGCGGCGTCCGCCGCTACCCGCAGCGCCAGCTGGGTTTTCCCTGTTCCACCGACGCCGGTAAGCGTGAGCAAGCGGGATGCGCGCAGCAGACGCTGTATCTCAGCGATTTCATGGCTGCGCCCAACAAAGAGCGCGGGTTGCGCGGGGAGCGTGCGCCCGGAGAGCGGCAGCGTCGCGATCGAGCCGCCGCTGGCTGGCAAGCGAAGGCCCGTCGCGCATGCGATGGCTTGCGTCCGGCTGCTAACCCCCAGCTTGCTGTATATCTGACGGTTATACCATTTGACGGTATTCAAGCTCAGAAAGAGCTCACCGGCGATTTGTTGGTCCGATAGCCCGGTTGAGAGCCGCTTCAAAATCTCTTGTTCGCGTGGGTTCAGGGTATCCGCCGCCGCTTTCGGTTTCATGAGCGCGTTCCCCTCAAGGAATCAGGGAGACTGCCTATGAACGCATGGCCGTGAGTGACTCATTCTACGTTGTCTGAAGGGCGCATTTCCATTCTTTCGCATGGGGACAATTACCTGTACGCACCCTATGCTGAGCAAGACAAGCGCTGCGCTGAAAGCCATTGACGCATCTGGCGGCGCCGCATGGGCGGGCGATGACCCGTGGAGCGGTCGCGCAGTCGCTGTCCCAGGAGAGGAGGGCGCATGTATGAGCAGTGAGCGAGAGACGGAAGCAGACACGGCGCCAGAGCCGAACGCGGTGTTGGAGTGGGCGTCTCGCGGCCCCGACAGATGGGACGGTCTGCGCGCTGCTGACACCGGCTATCAGGGCGAAGCTGCGCGAGATGGAGCCTGGGCAGGTGCTCGAAGTGCGCGTGAGTGACATGACCGCGCGGGAGGACATCGCGGCGTGGAGCCGCCTATCCGGCCATGAGCTGCTCGCGATGACTGAGGAACCCCCACACCTGTTGCGCGCGTATCTGCGCAAGAAGCAGGACTAACGTCGTTCCAGCGAGACCGATGAATTGTCGCGCGGCGCTGGCGCGAACGCGCCCGCCGCGCGTTGGGAGGGGAGACACCACCCATGGCGAAACTGATCGTGAACTGCACGCGCGGCGCCGAAGACCCGGAACGCGCTTCGCTGGCCTTTGTCGTCGGCAACGTGGCCGCTTCGGCGGACCAGGATGCCGTCGTCTTGCTGACTATTGACGGCGTATGGCTCGCCACGAAGGGCTATGCCAGACTCGATTCACAAAGAGGGCTTTCAGCCACTGCGGGACATCATCCAGACGTTCGTCGGCAATGGCGGGCAAATTTGGGTGTGCGGCACATGCGCCATCCCGCGCGGCATCAACGAGACACATCTGATCGAGGGCGCCAAGATCGTCACCGCCGCGCAAGTGGTGGAGCGCCTCGTGAGCGGCGCGGCCTCGATGGACTTCTGATGCGCTGGCCTTGATCCAGGTCGCCGCGCCCGCCATGTACCCAGCGACTGGATCGAGGCCACGTCATTCCTGACAACGACACGAGGAGGCAAGCGAAGTATGTACGGCACAGTCGCGCGCTACCGGCTCAAGCCCGGAATGGAGGAGCAGCTCCTCGCCTTCGAGCGCGAGATACGGGAAGCCAGGTTGCCGGGTCTTGTTACCGAGTTCCTCTTCCGTATGGATGAGGATCCCAACGTGTATTATCAGGCGGTGGTCTTCGAGAGCCAGGAGGCGTACGGCGCAAACGCCGAGTCGCCAGAGCAGGACGCGCGCTATCGCAAGCTGCTGACCCTGCTCGAGGGGCCGCCGGAGTGGCACGATGGAGTAGTCGTCAATAGTCTCTCGTAGCCGGGCGCCTCGCCGGTCATCCGGCATGGGTGGCGCTCTCACGCGCCGCCCATGCCATGACGGTCACCGCGCGCGCCCACTGGCCAGGCCATCGGAGGAAGCGACCATGCGCGCCACCAATCTGCTCGCGCTCCAATTCACCAGCGTCAACCAGATCCTGCATGACCTCGCCAGCGACCTGACCCCCGCTGAGCTAATCACGCGCGTCCTTCCCCATACGAACCTGCTCGCCTTTGACCTCTGGCACGTCGCCCGCACCCAGGACTGGGCGCTGCAAACGCTCGTGCGCGGCGCGCCGGAGGCGATTGACGAGCCGCGCTGGCAGGGACGCGGGCGTCTGGTCATGCATGGAATCGGCGTTGGATTGAGCGAGGAGCAGGCCGACGAGCTGGCGCGCGGCCTCGTGTTAGCTGACGTGCTGGAATATGCGGACGCCGTCCACCAGGCTATCCTCGCGTGGCTTCGCTCGATCCCGGACGAGGAGCTTGCGCGGGAGCCGGACGTGCCAGCGCAGCTCGAGCGCTATCCAGTGTACCTCGCGCCAGCCATGCGTGAGGAAGTACCCTGGATGTTCCAGCGGCCACAGGTCTGGCGCTGCCTGTCGCCAGCCCTCCTCCACACGCGTGACCACCTGGTGATGATGGCCCTGCTCAAGCGCCAGCGGCGCGCGGCGGCCTGATACGGCCCCGCTCACCACGAACAAATTCACCCCGCGAACAACGTGGACGCCATACGCGCTGATCGATGCGCGCGTATGGCGTCCATGTCTGTCAGGATGAGGCCAGTCGCGCAAGGCCGCGCGCCATGATAAGCGATTCCTTATCATCACGATGCGAATTGATCATATCTTGACATGATAGATTGCTGTCAGTATGATTGCTCTCACCTGTCTACGGAGAGCGCGCGACGCGAAGCGCGGCGCGCCCACTTCGCTCCATCGCCGGGCGCGCCCGCGTCCTCAGCGCAACGATCAGAGAGGAATCATCCTCACATGCGCTATGGCTTCGTCATCGACCAGCGCTCGTGCATCGGCTGCCACGCCTGTACGGTGGCCTGCAAGTCAGAGCATGACGTTCCCCTCGGCTCGTTCCGCACCTGGGTCAAGTATGTCGAGAAGGGCGAGTTCCCCAACACGCGGCGGCACTTCCTCGTCGAGCGCTGCAACCACTGCGACAACGCGCCCTGCGTCGCGATCTGCCCGACGATGGCGCTCTTCCAGCGGCCCGACGGCATCGTAGACTTCGACAAGTCGCGCTGCATCGGCTGCAAGTCGTGCATGCAGGCCTGCCCGTATGACGCGCTCTACATTGACGACGACTCGCACACCGCCGCCAAGTGCAACTTCTGCGCGCACCGCATCGACCAGGGGCTCCAGCCGGCCTGCGTGCTGGTCTGCCCGGAAGAGGCGATCATCTTCGGCGACCTGGACGACCCCTCGACGCGCATCGCGCAGCTCGTCGGGCGCGAATCGGTCGCCGTGCGGCGGCCCGAGCAGGGCACGGAGCCGAAGCTGTTCTATCTCGGCGCCGACGCGACGGCGCTGATGCCGGAGGCGCTGCCGCAGCCGCTGGGCGCGATGTGGAACGAGCCGCCCCCCGCGCCCAGCGCCGCGCAGACCGGCGAGAACTGGCTGGCGCACGCCGAGCACGCGCAGGTCGCCTACAACGTGCGGCACGAGCGCCCCTGGGGCTGGCGCGTCTCGGCCTACCTGCTGACGAAGTCGCTCTCCGCCGGGCTGTTCCTCGCGGTGGCCGGGCCTCTTCACCGCCGGGCGTGAAGGCCGCGGCGCCGCTCGCGCTGCCCGCGGCACGCTGGCGGCGCTGGTCTTCCTCGGCCTGACCGCGCTGCTGCTGGTCGTAGACCTCAAGCGGCCTGACCGCTTCCTCTACATCGTCTTCAAGCCGCAGTGGCGCTCGTGGCTGACGCGCGGCACGTATGTCCTGATGGGCTATGGCGGCCTGCTCACCCTCTGGGGGCTGGTCGAGTACTATCGCGCCAGCGCCGCCGCTCGCGTTCACCTGGCTGGTGGCGCTGTTCGCCATTCTGACGGCGATCTACACCGCGTTCCTGTTCGGCCAGGCGGAGGGGCGCGACCTCTGGCAGGAGCCGCTGCTGCCCGCGTCGCTGCTCACCCAGGCGGTGATCGCCGGGGCGACTGCGCTGGGCGCGGGCGCCGCGCTCACCGGGCAGCCCGCCGCGCTCGTGACCACCCTCGCCGCGATCGGCGTGGTCGCGCTGCTGACGCACGCCGGGCTGATCGCGCTGGCGCTCAGCATGCCCCACGCCACGGCGAACGCCGCGTGGGGGCGGCGCGAGCTGACACGCGGCGCGGTGGCGGGCCGCTTCTGGGGCGTGGGTGTCGCGCTGGGAATCGCTTTGCCACTGGCGCTGCTGGCGCTGGCGCTGACAGGATCAGCGGCGCTGGGCGCGCTGATGACGCTGGCTGGTCTGGCCGCGCTGGCTGGTCTGGCGGGCTACGAAGACGCGTTCGTGCGGGCCGGGCAGGCCGCGCCGCTCAGCTAAGAGAGAAGGGGGCGCCGCCATGCGCTTCACTGTGGATGACTTCCGCCGGTTCGCGGCCACGCTGACGGGCGCGGAGGTCGCCGCGCCCGCGCGGCCCGCTACCGCGCCCGCCAAACCTGCCACGGCCGCCACGCCACTCGCGCCCGTGCGCACGAACGTCGGCGAGCTGTCCGCGTATCCGCCCACGGACAAGTGGGACCGCTGGACGGAGCTGGACCCCAAGGCCTGGCCGGAGCGCGTCGAGCATACCTACACCCTGACGCCGACGACCTGCTTCAACTGCGAGTCGGCTTGCGGGCTGCTGGCCTACATCGATGTCGAGACGCTGCGCGTGCGCAAATTCGAGGGCAACCCGGCGCACCCCGGCAGCCGTGGCCGCACCTGCGCCAAAGGGCCGGCGACGCTCAACCAGGTCTACGACCCGGAGCGCATCCTCTACCCGATGAAGCGCGCGGGCAAGCGCGGCGAGGGCAAGTGGGAGCGCACGACCTGGGATGAGGCGCTCGACACCATCGCCGCGCGCATCCGCAAGGCGCTGGTCGAGGACCGCAAGACCGAGGTCATCTACCATGTGGGCCGCCCCGGCGAGGACGGCTACATGGAGCGCGTGCTGCAAAGCTGGGGCGTGGACGCGCACAACAGCCACACCAACATCTGCTCCGCTGGCGGCCGCTTCGGCTACGCCGCCTGGATGGGCATTGACCGCCCCTCGCCCGACTACGCCAACGCGCGCTTCACGCTGCTCATCAGCAGCCACCTCGAAGCGGGCCACTACTTCAACCCGCACGCCCAGCGCATCATGGAGGCGAAGAAGCGCGGCGCCAAGATCGCCGTCATGGACCCGCGCCTCTCCAACACCGCCTCGATGGCCGACTACTGGCTGCCGACCTATCCCGGCTCGGAGGCGGCGGCGCTGCTGGCGATGGCCAACATCCTGATTCAGGAGGGGACCTACAACCGCGAGTTCGTGCGCCGCTGGACCAACTGGGACCAGTTCATGCGCGACGAACACCCCGACGCGCCGCAGACGTTCGAGGCGTTCGAGGGCATCCTGAAGACGCTCTACACGGAGTACACGCCCGAATTCGCCGAGCGCGAGAGCGGTGTGCCAGCGGAGCAGATTCTCGAGGTCGCGCGCGAGATTGGCCGCGCGGGGTCAGCCTTCTCCGCCCACAACTGGCGCGCGGCGGCGGCGGGCAACCTCGGCGGCTGGATGGTCGCGCGCTGCCTGTTCTTCCTCAACGTGCTGACCGGCAGCGTCGGCGCGGCGGGCGGCGTCTCGCCCAATGTCTACGACAAGTACGTGCCGCGCCCGTTCGTCGAGCCAGCAAAGCAGCAGGTCTGGAACGAGCTGACCTGGCCGAAAGAATTCCCGCTGACGCACCACGAGCTGAGCTTCCTGCTGCCGCACTTCCTCAAGGAGGGGCGCGGCAAGGTGGACACCTACTTCACCCGCGTCTACAACCCGGTCTGGACCAACCCCGACGGCTTCACCTGGATGGATGTGCTGTCCGATGAATCGAAGATCGGGCTGCACGCGACGATGACGCCGACCTGGAACGAGACCGCCTGGTTCGCCGACTACGTGCTGCCGATGGGCGTGGGCGCCGAGCGCCACGACCTGCACAGCTACGAGACCTACGCCGGGCAGTGGATCGGCTTCCGCCAGCCGGTCGTGCGCGTGGCGATGGAGCGGCTCGGCAAGCCCGTGCGCTACACCTACGAGGCCAACCCCGGCGAGGTCTGGGAAGAGAACGAGTGGTGGATCGAGCTGTCGTGGCGCATTGACCCCGACGGCTCGCTGGGCATCCGCAAGTATTTCGAGTCGCCCTACCGTCCCGGCGAGAAGCTGACGGTAGACGAGTATTACGCCTGGATCTTCGAGAACAGCGTCCCTGGCCTGCCCGAAGCCGCCGCGAAGGAGGGCCTGACCCCGCTGGGCTACATGCGCAAGTACGGCGCGTTCGAGATTCGCGCGGGCGTCGCGAAGTCCTACGAGGACCCGGTGGCGGCGGAAGACCTGGCGGCTGGCTCGGTGGATGAGGCGACGAACATCGTCTGGACCAAGCGCCCGCGCCCGCACACCTCCAACGTGGTGCCCAAGCCCGCCCCGGCGACAGGCGAGCGCGGCACGCAGGTCGGCGTGATGGTGGACGGCGCCGCGCGCGCGGGCTTCCCGACGCCGAGTGGCAAGCTGGAGTTCTACAGCCGGACGCTGCGCGACTGGAAGTGGCCCGAATACGCGCTGCCCACCTACATCAAGAGCCATGTGCATCCTGAGCGACTGGACGCGGAGGCGGGCGATTTCGCGCTCGTCCCCACGTTCCGCCTGCCGGTGCTGATCCACACGCGCTCCAACAACGCCAAGTGGCTGACCGAGATCGCGCACAGCAATCCGCTGTGGATGAATCCGGTGGACGCGCGGCGCTTCGGCCTGGAGACGGGCGCGCTGGCGCGGGTGAATACCGAGATTGGCTTCTTCGTGCCGCGCGTCTGGGTGACGGAGGGCATCCGGCCCGGCGTGGTCGCCTGCTCGCACCACATGGGCCGCTGGACGCTGCCGCAGTATCAGTCGCAGGGCGGCTGGTCATCGGCGCTGGCCTCGCTAGATCACCAGGACAACCAGTGGGGGCTGCGGCAAATCCACGGGACGCAGCCCTACGCTAGCGATGACCCGGACACGGGCCGCATCTGGTGGACCGACGCGGGCGTCCACCAGAACCTGACGTTCCCGGTGCATCCCGACCCGATCAGCGGCAGCCACTGCTGGCACCAGAAGGTGCGCGTCGAGGTGGCCAAGCCGGGCGACCGCTACGGCGACATCTCGGTGGACACCGCCAAATCCCACGAAGTCTACCAGGAGTGGATGAAGCAGACGCGGCCCGCGCCGGGGCCGGACGGCATGCGCCGACCGCATTGGTTCCTGCGCCCCTACCGCCCTGACCCGAAGACCTACCGCCTCGTCGAGGCTGGGCGCGCGGATGGCTAGGCGCGGCAGCGGCGGCGATGACGCGCGGGCGGGTCGCGCCGCGCTGCTCGACCTGCTGGCGGACCTGTTCCTGCGCGAGCTCGATCTCCCGCTGGCGCTCACGCTCGCCGCAGACCCGGCGCTGGCGGAGGCGTTGCAGCCGCCGGACGGCGCGGACGGCGTGGGCGCGCTGCGGGCCGAGTACGCCCGCCTGCTCCTGCTGGAGGCGCCGCCCTACGCCTCGCTCTTCCTGGAGGCGCCGCCGGTCATCGGCGGGGAGACGGCGCGCCACTGGGAGGAGGCGCTAACCGTCAGCGGCATACCCTCCCTCCCGCTGGAGCGCGCGTCGTCGCCCGACCACGCCGGGCTGTACCTGCGCGCGCTGGCCTACGCCGAGCGCGGCGGCGCGCCCGGCCCGATCCTCGCCGAGGCGCTGCGCTGGCTGCCGCAATACCTCACCGCGCTGGAGCGCGACGACCCCAACGGCTTCTATGGCCGCGTCGCCCAGCTTGCCGCCTACGCGCTGGGCGAGTGCGCGCGGCATGCGACGCCGCCCGCGGAGCCAGCGGGCGCCGCGCCACCGGAGATCCCGCCGCCGGAGGATGACCGCCTGCGCACGCTGGCGCGCTGGCTCTGCACGCCGCTCTGGAGCGGCTGGTATCTCACGCCGGGCAGCCTGCGCGCCCTCTCACGCGCGCTCGGCTCCGCGCCGGGCCGCACCGACCGCGCGGCGCTGCTGGAGCAGGTCTTCGAAGCCTCCGGCCTGGACGACGCGCACCGCCGAGCTCCTCGACGCCCTGCTCGCCACGCTGGCCGCATGGGACGCCGCCGCCCGCGACTGGGGCGATCAACTGGGCGCCTGGAGCGCCTCGCTCGCCCCCTGGCGCGCCAGCCTGGAGCGGACGCGGGCGATGCTGACCGCGATGCGCGAGGAGGCGAGGATGGGTGGAGGCGAGGGTGGTGGCGGGGAGCGGGAGCGAGCGGGCGAATAAATTCGCGCCTCAAGGCGGCACGCCGCCACAAGACCCGCCTACGCGGGTCCGGGTTCGCCGCGCGTGCGTCCGCGCGTGCGTCCGCGTAGGCGGACGTTGTGGCCGCATGGCCCTTGAGGCGCGAATTTATTCGCCCGCTCGCTTACAACGCGCCCCGGCCCACCCGCCTGCCCATCAGGGGCGCGGCGGGGCCGGGGCGGCTGATCGCTGTGGTGTACTGGCGCTTATTCTGGCTTGAGGGCGCCCGCAAGGTCCAGCATGACGAACGGCTCGTCGCCCAGCACCCAGCCGTCGTGTCCAGCGGGGATCGGGCCGAGGTCGCCAGGGCCGAGATCGAGCGCCGTCCCGTCCGCCATCACCACATGGCAGCGCCCGGAGACCACATACGCGAAGTGGTTGACCTGGCACATATCGGTTCCCGCGACGGGCTTGATGTCCGTTGTCCAGCGCCATCCGGGGGCATAGGTCACGCGCGCAAAGGCCCGATCGCCAAACGTGACCGTGGCCATTTCCGTGCGCGGTGGAGTGCGCCGCTCGTCAGGCGCGTCGAACGTTCGCTTCTCAAGCTTCGCCATGGCAAGGTCTCCCCTCTCAGCCGTAGCCCAGTCAAGGCGCAGGCGCAAGCGATCAGAAACTCAGCCTGGCTGCGCTGCGCCTAACTGTACGCGAGAATGTGGAGCGATTCAAGGCGCGGCGCGACTCGAAACATCCCGAATCATACTGATTTGTGACGCCGCCGCTAGGCGACGGGCCCGGCGAAGGCGCGCACAATGGCGACGAAGTCAGCGGTGAGGCTGGCGCTGTATCGCACGCGCACGGGCGCTGTGGAAGGTTTCCCTACACATGCGCCGACCAGCTTTTTCGCAGGTTTGCATAGCGAGAAACCAGTCGCTCAGCGCCCCTCGATGAGCCGATCATACTCCTGATGGGAGCCAATCCAGAACCAGATAATCTCACCATCTTCCCGGATACCCAGCACTCGATAGCCTCTCGTTACCCGCGCTGACCAAAGCCCTCGTTTCTTGTCCACTTCCTCAAAATTGAGGCCCGGGTGAAAGGGGTCCTGGCTGAAGCGCTCATAGTGCTTCGCGCGCTTACCGTCGGGAGTCCGACGGCAAGCGCGGGAGCGACTATCGAGCGCCTCCAGGAAGTCGTCAGTCGTGAACGAGCGCATCATAGCTTTTCCGGGGTCAAAACGAGATTTTGTTCGCCTAAATTACAGTGCTCTATTTGCTTCGCATTGACGAAGGATCTCGTCGACGACGCGCGCGAGCGGTGGGGTGGCGTCGATGATGATACCGATTTTCGGAATGTCTTCTTTCGTGTGATGCAATCGCACAGCGAGTTCCCGTTCCGCTGGTTTTCCGCCAAAATCAGTTGGGTCTAGCGCCACTCGCTCATCAATCCGCCGGTTCATGGTGTCCAGATCGACATCCAGGACAAACACACCGTCAAATAACTCGATGAATTTTGAAAAATTCCTCGAACCACCGCAGAAAAATGTGACCGCCTCCTCCTGGTTGGCGACGAAGGCTTTTACTTTCTCGACATCCCAAATGTGGTGCGCGGACGTGAAGATTTCCGGGTGCTCGTGCGTGAAGGTATCCGTTGGTTTACCAGTTTCCGGATCGCCTTGATACGCCAATTCACGGTCACCATGAATGGCCTGGTAGCCGCGCCGCTGCAATTCTGTGCAGACCGCCGTTTTGCCGGCGCCGGAAACGCCTTCAATCAGATAGTTTCTCATACCCATTGCTAGATGATACCTCTTTCGCATGGGATGTTGTACTTGGGCTGACTCAAGCCCTGGATTCGCCAGGCTCGGCCTATGGCCAAATTACAACGACCGAGACGAAATTGGTATCAGCTATTGCCCGCCGCATCACCCTTTGAGACCTGATCTTCATCTGGCGGCCACGGGCGTTTGGGGAACTGCTTCGCGCGCGATCAACGCATCGAGCGCCGGGCCAGAGCGGAGATCGGCCCGTAGCGCATGCCACTGCGCATCATCCAGCGCATCCTCGATTTGCTGCAGCAGGCGTTCTTGCTCCTCGGGCGGGAGTTGCTCGATTCGCTTGACGGCAGCCTTTTTGCGCAGGCAGTATACCATTACCCAGCCATCATACTATGGCGAAGACAGCGCGCCCCGGCCTCTGCTGTCACCATTGGACGGAAGAGCCGGGGCGGTGTGGCCGTACGGAGTTCGCCGCTAGGCGACGGACCCGGCGAAGGCGCGCACGATGGCGACGAAGTCAGCGGTGAGGCTGGCGCCGCCGACCAGCGCGCCATCCACGTCGGGGATGGCGGCCAGGTCGCGCGCGTTGGCGGCGGTGACGCTGCCGCCGTACTGCACGCGCACGGGGGCCGAGGCCTCCGCGCCGTACATCTCGATCAGCAGCGCGCGGATGATGGCGATCACGTCCGCCGCGTCCTGGGGCGTGGCGGCGCGGCCCGTGCCAATGGCCCACACCGGCTCATACGCCACCACCAGCTCGCCCAGCCGCTCCGCCGGGAGGCCCGCCAGGCTGCCGCGCACCTGCGTCGTAATGACGCGCTCAGTCATGTTCGCGTCGCGGTCCTCCAGCCGCTCGCCGACGCAGACGATCGGCTTGAGGTCATGCGCGAAGGCCGAGAGCGCCTTGCGATTCACCAGCTCATCCGTCTCGCCGAAGAGCGCGCGCCGCTCCGAGTGGCCCAGGATCACGTACTCGCAGAGGCCCTGCAGCATCAGCGGCGAAATCTCGCCGGTGAACGCGCCCTTCTCGGCGAAATACATGTTCTGCGCGCCCAGCAGAATCCCGCTGCGCTGCGTCACCGCGTGGACGGCGGCAATCGAGATGGCAGGCGGGCAGAGCACGCAGTCCGCGCCGCTGATGGCGTCCAGGGCATCCAGGATGCTGATTGTGAAGTCGTGCGCGTCCGTCGGGCCGTAGTTCATCTTCCAGTTGCCAGCCACGATGGGCCGGCGGTTCGGTGTCGTCATCTCTACGCCTCCCCCGCGGCGCCAGGCCGCAGCGCCGCCGGAACCGCCGCGCGGTCGAGCAGGGCGATCACGCCGGGCAGCGCGCGCCCCTCAAGGAACTCCATCGAAGCGCCGCCGCCAGTCGAGACGTGCGTCAGCTTGTCCGCCGCGCCCGCCTTCTCCACCGCCGCCGCCGAGTCGCCGCCGCCGACGATGGTGATCGCACCCGCCTCGGTGCGCTCGATCAGCAGGCCGACCAGCGCATCGGTCCCCAGCGCGAAGTTCGGGAACTCGGCGACGCCCAGCGTGCCGTTCCAGACGATGGTCTGCGCGTCCGCCAGAACCTCGCCGAAGGCCAGGATGGTCTGCGGCCCGGCGTCCAGGATGCGCCAGCCCTCATGCACGGCGTCGGGCGTCGTCAGCACGCGCTCGGCGTCGGCGGAGAACTTCTCGCCCACGGCGACATCCACCGGCAGCACGAAGCGCTTGCCCGCCGCCTCGGCCTTGGCCATCAGGCGGCGCGCCTCGTCGAGCTTGTCGTCTTCCACCAGCGAGTCGCCCATGAACAGGCCGCGCGCCTTGAAGAAGGTGTTGGCCATGCCGCCGCCGATCAGGATGGCGTCGGCCAGGTCAATCAGGCGGTCGAGCGTGGCGATCTTGTCGGAGACCTTCGCGCCGCCAGAGATGGCCACCAGCGGCCGCTTGGGCGTCTCCAGCGCGGAGCCGAGGAAGGTCAGCTCCTTCTCCATCAGAAATCCGGCCACGGCGGGCAGGTCGTGCGCGACGCCCTCCGTGCTGGCGTGCGCGCGGTGCGCGGTGCCAAAGGCGTCGTTGACGTAGATCTCGCCCAGCGCGGCAAGCTGGCGGGCGAAGGCCGGGTCGTTGGCCTCCTCCTCCGCGTGGAAGCGCAGGTTCTCCAGCAGCAGGACCTGCCCCGGCTGGAGCGCGCGCGCCATCGCCTCCACCTCCGGCCCGACGCAGTCCGGCGCCAGCGCCACCGGGCGGCCCAGCAATTCGCTCAGCCGTTCCGCCACCGGACGCAGGCTGTATTTGGGGTTCACCTGGCCCTTGGGGCGGCCCAGGTGGCTCATCAGGATCAACGCGGCGCCCTGATCGAGCAGATACTGGATCGTGGGCAGCGAGGCGCGAATACGCGTGTCATCGGTGATCGCGCCGGAGTCTTTATCCTGCGGGACGTTGAAGTCCACGCGCTCCAGCACGCGCCTGCCGCGCGTCGCGATGTCGCGTACGGTGGCTTTGTCCATCGGGTTCACCGTTTTCTTACATTGTCGGGTTAGCGGGAATGCGCGCGGGGACGCCGGGCGGTTGAAACCGCGCCTCAAGGGCCTATCGGCCACGAGGTCCGCCTGCGCGGACCCAGCGGCAACCGGACCCGCGCAGGCGGGTCTTGTGGCGGCTTGCCGCCTTGAGGCGCGAATTCATTCGCCCGGCGTAGCGGCGGTCGTGTCCCCCGCGCCCGCTACAGCCGCCCGGCGATGAAATGCGTCAGGTCGGCCACGCGCGAGGAGTAGCCCCACTCGTTGTCGTACCAGGCGATGACCTTGATGAAGTTGCCGCCCAGCGACATCGTCGAAAGGCCGTCAATGATCGAGGAGTGGGAGTCGCCGCGGAAGTCGGTCGAGACCAGCGGCTCCTCGGTGTAATCGAGGATGCCGTTGAGCTTGCCGGCGGCGGCGGCCTTGAACTGCGCGTTGATCTCCTCGACGCTGGCGCTCTTGTTGATGGTGGCGACGAAGTCCACCACCGAGACGGTGACGGTCGGCACGCGCAGCGAGAAGCCGTCGAACTTGCCCTTGAGCTCCGGGATCACCAGCGCCAGCGCGCGGGCGGCGCCCGTGCTGGTGGGGATGATGTTGGCGGCGGCGGCGCGCGCGCGGCGCAGGTCGCTATGCACCACGTCGAGGATGCGCTGGTCGTTGGTGTAGGAGTGGACGGTGGTCATCAGGCCCGCTCGATGCCGAAGGCGTCGTTGATGACCTTGGCCGCCGGGGCCAGGCAGTTCGTCGTGCAGGAGGCGTTGGAGACGACGTGGTGCGTGGCCGGGTCGTACTTGTCCTCGTTGACGCCCAGCACCAGCGTGATGTCCTCACCCTTGGCCGGGGCCGAGATGATGACCTTCTTCACGGTGTCGCGGCGGTGCGCGGCGGCCTTGGCGGCGTCGGTGAAGAAGCCGGTGGACTCGATCACGATTTCGGCGCCGACCTCACCCCAGGGAATCGAGCCGGGGTCGCGGTCGGAGAAGACGCGGATGCGCTTGCCGTTGATGACGATGTCCTTGCCCGCGACTTCCACGGTCCCGCCGAAGCGGCCATAGGTGGAGTCGTAGCGGAAGAGGTGCGCGTTGGACTCGGTATCGGTGAGGTCGTTGACGGCAACAACCTCGATGTCGTCGGGATAGCGCTCGAGCATCGCCTTCAAGCTCTGGCGGCCAATGCGCCCGAAACCGTTGATCGCGACCCGTGTAGCCATGTAAGGAATTTCCTCCTGTGCGGCTGGTGGGATCCACCTGAGCCGGCCTGGAAAGCATCTCCAGCGGCGCGGCCCCATCGCCGCGCCTACTCGCCAGCGCCCGCGCGTCGCACCGTCGCCGGCCGCTCGTAAGCCAGCGACGCCGCATGTCCGGCGCCAGCGCCCGCACGCGCCCAATATTGTATCACCAGGCGGGCTTCGGCTGGCAGGCGCGCGAATAGCGGTCTTCTGGTAAACACGGCGGAGTATGGGCGTCCTGATAGGGGAGGCCAGTGGCGCCACCCATGCGACGATGGCCGCGCGAGGCGCGTGATCGTGAAGACCGCTTGCCATGAGACCCTCCGGCGTATCTTGATGTGGGAGCCACAATCTGATGGCGCCACTCAGCGCAACGCGATGTGCGATGCCGAACCGCGTCCATGAGGGCGCGTCACTGAGATCGCGCCGACTACAAGGAGCGCAGCTATGTCATCCAGCGCCACTCCGATCAATGACCCCAAGGCCTACCGGCTGCCGATAACCGTGCGGCCGCGCCAGTATGAGATCACGCTCGACGCGCGGCCTGGCCGTGAGACATTCCACGGATCGGTCAGCATTCGCCTGGCGATCGAGGCGCCGACCAGCGTCATCGAGCTACACGCCCGCGACCTCGACATCACGAACGCGCGGCTGACCAGCGCCAGCGGCGCGATGACGGTAGCCTCGGTGGCGGTTGACGCCGAGCGCGAGATCGCCGTGATCACGCTGGACGGGCAGGCGCCCGCGGGTGAGGCGACGCTCGTCGCTCGACTTCGGCGGGCATCTCAGCCCCAGCCTGGAGGGTCTGTTCCTCTCGAAAGATGGCCCTGACGAGTTGCTGTGCAGCCAGTGCGAGGCGACGGGCGCGCGGGCGATCATCCCCTGCTGGGATGAGCCAACCTTCAAGGCGCGCTTCGCCTGGACCGTGACGACCGCGCCAGGCCAGACCGTGCTGACGAATGGCAAGCCGCTCGGCGCGGAGCCAAGCGCGGATGGGGCGAGCGTGACGTGGCGCTTCGCCACGACGAAGCCGATGGCCAGCTACCTGATCGCCATCGCCATCGGCGATTTCGCCAGCACGCCAGAGCGCGTGGTCAACGGCATGCCGTTGCGCGTCTGGGCGCTGAAGGGCAAAGAATCGCTGGGAGCCTTCGCGCTCGACATCACGGCGGAGCTGCTGACCTTCTATGAAGACTATTTCGCGACGCCCTATCACTTCGACAAGCTCGACAACGTCGGCGTGCCGAACTTTGGCGCGGGGGCGATGGAGAACGCCGGGCTGATCGTCTCGCAGGCGGTGGTGTTGCTGCTCGACGAGCGGGCGGCCTCGCGGCGGCAGGAGCTGGTCGTCGCGGAGGTGACCGCGCACGAGTTCGCGCATATGTGGTTCGGCGATCTGGTGACGATGCGCTGGTGGGATGACCTCTGGCTGAATGAGGCCTTCGCAACCTGGATGTCTAACCACGCCATTGACGCGCTGCGCCCGCAGTATCGCGCGTGGGACGAGGCGCAGGCGGGGTCTGACGGCGGCACTCGCCGCCGATTCGCTGGCCAGCTCACATCCGATCTACAATCCGAGTCTCCACGCCGCGCGCCGTGCTGGAGAACTTCGACACCATCACCTATCAGAAGGGCGCGGCGGTCTTGCGGATGACGCATGACTTCCTGGGAGATGAGGCGTTCCGCGCCGGGCTGCGCACCTACATGACGGAGTTCGCGGAGGGCAACGCGGCGGGCGCCGATCTCTGGCGCCACCTGCAGCAGGCGTCGAGCCTGCCGGTCAGCGACATGATGGAGAGCTGGATTCTCCAGGCGGGGCATCCGCTGATTGATGTGTCGCTTGACGCGGATGGGGCGCCGGGCGAGGCGCGGGTACACGTGAGCCAGCGCCGCTTCTACTCCGCCGCCAACGCCACGGCCAGCTGATGAGCTCTGGCGGGTCCCGATGCTGATCCGCTACGAGGATGGCACGGGCGTCCATACCACACGCTACCTGCTGACGGAGCGCGCCGCGTCGTTCTCCGATCCCGGTGAGCGGCGAGCTGCGCTGGCTCTACGCCAACGCGGGCGAGATCGGCTTCTATCGCCAGCGACTCGACGCGACGCTGCTCGCGAGAGCTGCGCGCGAATCTCGACGCGTCTGACGCGCCGCCGAGCAGCGGGGGCTGCTGCGCGACCAGTGGGCGCTCGTCTCGAATGGCTCGCAGCCGATCACCGCGTACCTCGATACAGTGGCGGCGCTCAGCGGGAGCGACGATGAGCATGCGTGATCGGCCAGATCGTTGGCGAGCATCTGGGCGCGGACGCGCACGCTGCTGGAGGTCGCGGGCGACGAGCAGGCGCTGACGGGGTTCCGCGCCTGGGTGGCGCGGCTGTTCGCGGGGAAGATGGCGGCGCTAGGCTATGAGCCGCGCGCGGGCGAGTCCGGTGGAGACCTCGCGGCTGCGGGCGTCCACCCTGAGCGCGCTGGCGATCTACGCGCGCGACACCGGAGGCCATCGCCCAGGCGCGCAGATGGCAGGAGCGCGAGGCGGCGGATCCGGCGGCGGTAGACCCGAATCTCGCCCCGGTGGCCGTCAGCGGCGACGGCGCTACGCGGGCGACGCGGCGACCTACGAGCGCGTTCCTCGCGCTGTATCAGGCGCGCAAGAGCGGCGACGTTCACGCCCGATCAGGTCGAGCGCTACGCGGGGACCTTCGCGCTCTTCGAGCCGGATGACCTGACCGACGCGCACCCTCGCGCTGATGCGCCAGGGCGAGGACATCTTCCCCTTCCAGACGCAGCTCCAGCTGATGATCATGCTGCTCAGGCAGCCACGCACACAGCGGAAGGGGTGGGACTTCATCCGGGCGCACTGGGACTTCGTCCAGACCCGCGCGCCGTTCCTGACGCCGCGTCTGGTGGAGGCTTCACGGGCGTGCTGCCGCTGAGTCCATACGCGCCGAAGTGGTCGCCTTCTGGGATGAGCATTTGAAGGGCGAGTACGCCGGGTCATCGCCCGCGCGCTGGAGCAGATCGACCAGACCGCCGAGCTGCGCGCCCGCACGCGCGGCGATCTGCTGGCCTACTTCTCCAGATAGGCCCCACGCCTGGGACGCGAGACGCGGCCACGTCCCAGGCGTGTATGCGACGTATCCATCCACTCCCGCGACATGCTAGAGCGCCAGCCGGCGATACACCGGCTGGCGCTCGCTTGCGTTCCACTTCCATCTCGCCCCTCGATCGGTTATGATGCGGACATATTAGCGGCTAGGATAAACTCAACACCTTGATAGGAGCGCCACATGACGGGGCTGCGCACATCCTTTCGCATTGGCTGGCTCCTCTTCCTCAGCCGGTTGCTAATTGATTTACGGCGGCCGAAAGACGTCGAGCCACTTTGCCAAAAGGCTGTGGCGCTAACGCCACGATCAGCGCGCGCTTGGCTCTATCTTGGTTGGGCTTATACACGGCTCAACCGCCCTTCTGATGCTTTGAGACGCTTGCGACCACGTCCTCAGCATGAAGTCCAAAAGCGACTGGGCATGGGGGATGAAGGGTCACGCTCTCAACCAGCTCAAGCGCTATGATGAGGCGCTGGCCGCATTCGCGCATGTGCCTGAACACAGTCAATTTGCGCTTCAGGCAAGCCAGCAGCGCGCGTATGCGCTCCGGAGATTGGATCAATTCAAGCGCGCTCCTGAGACGAAGCTGAGCGGCTGATCAAATACAACCCGAACGCTCCCGTGAACTGGCACTGGCTCGGCAGTCGCTTTGAACGGCCTCAAGCGCTATGACGAAGCCCTTTCCGCATATGCCAGGTCAATCAAACTGAATCCGCGGTTTGTCGGCGGATGGGAGGGACGCGCGTTTACGCTCTATCATCTCAAACGCTACGCTGAGGCGCTCGAAGTCTGTGAGCGCGTCTTTGCCATGAAACCACAGAATTTGAGCGCCTGGCGAGTAAAAGCCTTGTGCCTGCTCGGTGAACGGCGCTACGAGGAAGCTATTGCCGCGTGCGACCATGTCCTCACGCTGCCAAACGCCCCGGCTGTTGAGTATGTGAACAAAGGGGTTGTGCTGCTTCGCGTTGGCCGCTACACTGATGCGGCGCGCGCGCTCACGCATGCGCTCGCCATCGAGCCTGACAACTCTTTAGTATTTGAACAATCTCGGATGTGTTTATGCGTGCCTTCAATATGACGAGCGGGCGCTGAGTATTTTTGAGCGGGCTTGCGCGCTTGATGAACGCGTATTCTATGCATGGATGAGCGCGGCCGAGACACTGATAAGTCTCGGCCGCTATGATGAAGCGCATGAGGCGCTCATGCGGGCAAAGGAATTGAGAAACACCCCTGGACTGTCCATAAGTCCCGCCACGATCTTCCCGGCCTGGTTGGGCATTCTTCATACGCGTCAGGGTCACTACGACGAGGCGATGGCGGCGTTCAAGGAAGCGCTGGCCGCCGACCAGGACAACAGCGAAGCGTGCTGGGGCTTCGCGGAGCTGCTGCTGGCGCTGGGCGAGAACGAGAAGGCCGCCAGCATGATCGAGCGCTCCCTCACGCTCAGCCCATTCGACGCCCGCGTGTGGTCGCTCAAGGCTCAGATCTTGCGCGCGGCGGGCGACGAGGGCGGCGCGGACGAGGCCGAGGCGCACGGCCAGCGCATGCTCGCCGAGCAGCGCGCGCAGTTCGCGGCGTGGGAGCGGGAGCAGGCGGGGAGGCGGGAGGTGAGGCAGACTCCATACGTCCGCATCCCACTCCCACATCGCCCCTCGATCGGTTATGATGCGGCCACACCCCGGCATTCCGGACTACTGCTCAGTCCAGACCGAACTTGACACCAATAGTCTGGTATGAACCTGGGAATCGGGCTATGCAAGGCCACATCGCAGGCGCGGGAGCCATTCATGGGCGGCGATGATGCGCGGGCCATGATTGTCTGCGAGCGAATTGGCATGAACATGCGCTGGAGAAGCCCCCACAGACCCGACCAGAGCGGCCATCAGTTCGTCGCGTCGTTGGGAGAGCGGGATCTGGTCGCGGCTGGCGAGGGAGTAATCGGGGCTGGTGGCGAGCGCCATCGGGTCGGTGGCGAGTTCGGTGATGCGCAGGTCGAGGATGCGCAGGTCGAGTGGTGGCTTGCGGGTTTCGGGGGGGGTGATGGCGGCGTCGAGCTCGCAGCGGCGCACGGCGGCGAGCAGGTTCGTGACGTCATCCTCGCGCACGCGAACCGCGACGGCTGGGTAGGCGCGGCAGAGCTAGCCGAGGGCGCCATGGGACCATGAGAGATCCTCCTGGGCCGACGGGACCGCCGTACGCGGCGCGCCGCCGCTTCGCCAGGAGGTTGTCCGTCCACAGCGGACGATAAGGAAGCGGACGATAAGGAAAGGCGGCTACTCACCCCCTCCCACTTTCACTATATAGCGCACAGGGGGGCTTGCGGCAAGCCCTGGGTCGCGTCGTACAATCGCCAGCCGAGGCCGGAAACCTACAGGGCTGATGTTGGCGGGCGAGTTGGCGTTGGCAGGCGTGGACGTTGCCGTTATCGAGCGGCGCGCCAGCCAGGACCTCATCGGCTCGCGCGCAGGCGCTCTGCATGCACGCGCCATCGACGCGCTCGGGATCCATTTCTTGAGCAGGATGGGGCTGGGGGTCCGGTGAGACGCTGCGACATTCTCTAGAGAACGCACAAGGGAGGGAGCGGATGGGCAGCTACGTGTTGGGTTTCCAGGAGATCGACCAGACGCAGGTCGCGGTCGTTGGCGGCAAGGGCGCGCACCTGGGGGAGCTTTCGCGGATCGAAGGCATCCGCGTACCGGCTGGCTTTTGCGTAACGACGGACGCCTTCCAGCGGATGCTGGCGGAAGCGCCGTCGATCGCCGATCGGCTCGATCGGCTGTCGCGCCTGAAGCCGGACGACCGGGAGGCGATCCGCGCGCTCAGCGCGGAGATCCGCCGGACCTTCGAAGGGATCGCCATTCCCGACGATCTGGCGGCGGCGATTACCCGCCCACTCGCCCGGCTCGGCGAGCAAGCCGCCTACGCCGTCCGATCCAGCGCGACGGCGGAGGACTTGCCGACGGCCTCCTTCGCGGGCCAGCAGGACACGTACCTGAACATCGTGGGGCAGGCGGCGATCCTCCAGCGCGTCAGCCGGTGCTGGGCCTCGCTCTTCACCGAGCGGGCCGTGACCTACCGCCTGCGGAACGGCTTGGACCACCGGAAGGTCTACATGGCCGTGGTTGTGCAGCGGATGGTCTTCCCGCAGGCGGCCGGCATCCTGTTCACGGCTGACCCCGTCACGGGCAACCGGAAGGTCGCCTCCGTGGAGGCCAGCTTCGGCCTCGGCGAGGCGCTGGTCTCTGGCTTGGTGAACGCGGACGTCTACAAGGTGCGGGACGGCGAGGTCGTCGCCAAGACGATCGGCGCCAAGCGGCTTGCCATCCACGCCTCGCCGGCAGGCGGGACGCAGGAACAGGCGATCGAGCCGGAGCGGCAGGCAGCAGCCAGCGCTGACGGATGCGCAGGTCGTGCGGCTCGCGCAGCTGGGCCGGCGGATCGAAGCGCACTTCGGCCGCCCCCAGGACATCGAATGGTGTCTGGTCGACGATGACTTCCAGATCGTCCAGAGCCGGACGATCACCACGCTGTTCCCCATCCCCGCGGCCGGCGACCGAGAGAACCATGTCTACGTCTCCGTCGGTCATCAGCAGATGATGACCGACGCCATGAAGCCCCTGGGGATCTCCCTGTGGCAGCTGACGGCAGGCCGGCCCATGTACGAGGCTGGCGGGCGGCTGTTCGTCGACGTCGCCCGAGGATCTGGCTTCGCCGGCGAGCCGCGCTGGCCTCCTGGCGGTCATGGGGAAAGGCGATCCGCTGATCGGGACGCGCTGCAGACCATCCTCGAACGCGGCGACTTCATCCCGTCGCTCCCGGACGAAGGGCCCCGTGCGGCGCCAGCAGGCGGCGCCCCGCCCGCCCCGATCGAGACCGATCCAGCCATCGTCACCGAGCTGATCGAGCGGAGCCAGGCCTCCATCGCCGCCTTGAAGCGCGACATCCAGACGAAGTCCGGACCGGCGCTGCTCGACTTCATCCTGGCGGACATCCAGGAGCTGCGGCGAATCTTATTCGATCCGCAAAGTCATCAGGTGTTCATGACGGCGATGGAGGCCTCCTGGTGGCTCAACGAGCAGCTGCGAGGCGTGGCTGGGCGAGAAGAACGCGGCGGACACGCTCACGCAGTCCGTCCCCCACAACGTCACGTCGGAGATGGGGCTGGCGCTGCTGGACGTCGCGGACGTGATCCGCCCGCATCCGGATGTGGTGGCTTTTCTGCGGCGCGTCGAGGACGAGGGTTTCCTGGACGAGCTGCCCAGGCTCGCGGGCGGGCGGGAAGCGCGAGACGCCATCCTGGCCTGGCTCGACACGTACGGCATGCGCTGCGTCGGCGAGATCGACATCACGAGGCCGCGTTGGAGCGAACGCCCCACCACACTCGTGCCCATGATCCTCGGCAACATCAAGAACTTCGAGCCGGGCGCCGGCAAGCGGCGTTTCGAGCAGGGGCGGCAGGAGGCCTGGAAGAAGGAACAGGAGCTGCTGGAGCGCTTGCGGGCCTTGCCGGACGGGGAGCGGAAGTCCGAGGAGGTCAAGCGGATGATCGACCGGGTCCGAACCTTCATCGGGTATCGCGAGTACCCGAAGTACGGCATGATCAGCCGCTACTTCGTCTACAAGCAGGCCTTGCTGGAAGAAGCCGAGCGCCTCGTGCAGGCCCACGTGCTGCGCGAGCAGGAAGACATCTTCTACCTCACGTTCCAGGAGCTCCACGAGGTCGTGCGCACGCATCGGGTGGATGACCAGCTCATCAGCCAGCGCAAGGACGCGTTCAGGTCGTATCAAGCGCTCACGCCGCCCCGTGTGCTCACGTCGGAGGGCGAGGTCGTGGCCGGGACGTACCGACGCGAGGATGTTGCCGGCTGGCGCGCTGGTCGGCTTACCGGTTTCCGCTGGGACCGTCGAGGGGCGGGCCCGCGTCATCCTGGACATGGCGGAGGCCGATCTCGAACCGGGCGACATCCTGGTCACCGCCTACACGGACCCCAGCTGGACGCCGCTGTTCGTCGCGATCAAGGGCCTGGTGACGGAGGTGGGGGGCCTGATGACCCATGGCGCGGTGATCGCACGGGAGTACGGCTTGGCGGCCGTCGTGGGGGTGGAGCATGCCACCCGGCTGATCCGGGATGGGCAGCGGATCCGCGTGCATGGAACGGACGGGTACGTCGAGATCCTGCCCTAGCGGGCCAGCCCGACAGGTAGCCGGGCGGCGCGTGGTCGGTCAGCCAGACGCCATTGGCGGCCTGGTGGAAGGCGTGGCCGACCGCGTGCATGGCCGCGGCGTCCACCGCCAGGATGACGGGCGCCTCGCGGCGCGCGCCCACCTGGGTCGCGGTCGACGGGGTGGCAGGCGCAGCTGGCGGCGTGGGAGCGCGAGCATCCGGAGTGGGCGGAGGAATAACAGAGGTGTTACGCTTGCGCGTAGGTACTCATATACCTGGCTGATTCCGTCGCCGCCATGAGCAAGGCGCGCGAATAAAGGAGCGGTCCATGCGGTGGCGTTGGGTGGTTAGCGGCGCATTGCTCATCGTCGCGGGCGGCGTGTGGGCGCTGCAAGGGTTCGGCGTCCTCCCCGGCAGCTTCATGAGCGGCAGCCTGACCTGGGCGATCATCGGGCCAATCGTCGCGCTGATTGGCGTCGCGCTGGTGATCTACGGCGTCCGTCGGCGGCGGAGCGTCGCCTACCGCCAAACGCACCCCCTCGCCTCCGCAGAGGAGAGGGGGCAGGGGGTCCCCGTAGTCGCGGGGGGTGAGGCTCCCCGCTGCTCGTCACGGCAGCATCAGGTGCAGGTCGCCGAACTCGTGCCAGAGGTAGCCCTCGCGCAGCGCCTCCGCGTAGGTCGCGCGCAGCCGCTCGCGGCCCGTCAGCGCCTCCAGCATCGCGAGGTGGCTGGAGCGCGGCTCGTGCAGCCCCGTCAGCAGGCCATCCACCGCGCGCAGCCCGCGCTCCGGCGTGATGATCACATCCGTCCAGCCCTCGCCGGGATGGACCGCGCCGTGCCCGTCCGTGACCGTCTCCAGCGCGCGCACGGCGGTCGTGCCGACGGCGATGACGCGCCCGCCCGCCGCCCGCGTCATCGTCAGCAGCCGCGCCGTCGTCTCCGGGACCCGGTAGTATTCCTCATACGGCGGCTCGTGGTCTTCCAGGCTGGCGACGCCGGTATGCAGCAGCAGCGGCGCGAACAGCACGCCCCGCGCGGCCAGCCCCGCCATCACCTCCGGCGTGAACGCCAGCCCCGCCGATGGCGCCTCGGCGCTGCCCATCTCCGTGACGTAGGCCGTCTGATAGAAGCGGCTGGGCCACAGGTCGGGGACGTAGGAGTAGCGGATCGGGAAGCCGAAGCGCGCCAGATAGTCGTGGATGGGCAGCGGCGTCCGCAGCGTCGCCAGCCACAGGCGCGGCGGGTGGGCGCTCGCGGGATAGGGCGCATGCAGCAGCGCGCTCGCCCCGCCCGGCAGCGCCAGCGCCTCACCCGTCAAATCCTCGCGGAAAGGTTGCGAGCCATCGGGCCGGATCGTCCGCGCCTCCACCGTCCAGAAGTCGCCGGGCAGGTGTGTGGAGAGGTGCAATTCTAGCGGCGAACCGTCCGCGCGCGTCACGGCCAGCGCGGCGTTGAGCGTGCCGCTGGTGTTGATCACCAGCGCGTCGCCCGCGCGCAGGAACGCGCCGATCTCGCGGAACTGGACGTGCGCGATCTCCTCGCATGCGCCGCGATGCGACACCATCAGCCGCACGTCGTCGCGCGCCAGGCCGCGCGCCTCCGGCGGCGCGGACGCCTCCAGGCCGGGCGGCAGCGTGAAATCGAGCGCGACATCGAGCGCCCGCGCCATGCGGGTAGCGGTGGTTGTCATTATTGTTCCCCGCGCTTCCGGGTCGGGTGGTAGAGCGATAGCTGCATGCCATCCGGCGCGCGCAACCGCTGGGTGAGATGGCCCCAGGAGGTGTGGACCGGCCCGCGCGACGCCTCCGCCCCACGCGCCTGGAGATTCGCCGCCGCGCGCGCGACGCTCTCCACCTCCAGCGCCAGCCGGACCGGGCCAGCGACACGCGCGCCCGCCTCCACCGCGTCGGTATAGGCGGCGTCGCCTTCGTCGAGTAGCTCGATGGTCGCGCGGCCAGCCGCCAGCACGACACTGCGCCCCGTCTCGCCGCTGGTCCAGTCGGTGACGGTGGACAGGCCCAGCCCGTCGCGATAGAAGGCCAGCGCCCCATCGAAGTCCGCGACCGTCAGCGCGACCCGCGTCTCCTTCACGCCGCCGCTGGCCTCGACCGGCGTGGCGGGCGATGGCAGCGCGCGCGCCTGGTAGCGCCCGCTGGGCAGCGACCCGGTGAGCAACGTGACCAGCCCCGGTACGCTCTCCTCCGGCAGAGGGCGGTCGCTGATGTCCTCGCCGGGGAACGCCTCCTGGTGCATCAGGGTGCGCATATCGCCTGGGTCCACCCAGTAGACGCGCAGATCGGGGCGCTCGGCGGCGAGCACGTTGGAAAGCTGTTCGAGCGCGGCCTTGCTGGCGCCATAGCCGCCCCAGCCGGGATAGGCCTCCACGCCTGCGTCGCTGGTGATGTTGAGAATCCGCGCGCCTGGCTTGAGCTGGTCGCACACGGCCTGCAAGAGCGCCAGCGGCGCGATCACATTCGCGCGGAAGACCGCTTCGAGCGCCGCGATGGGATAGTCGAGCAGCGGCGGCAGCGGGCTGACGCCAAGCGTGCTGGCGTTGTTGATCACGGCATCCAGGCCTCCCAGTTCGCGCGCCGCCGCAGCCAGCCCGTCGCGGTGCGCCGCGTCCGTCACATCGCCAGCCAGCGCGATGATGCGCGTCGCGCCGGACAGCTCGGCGCGCGCCGCCGCCAGCGCCTCCGCGCCGCGCGCGTCTATCAGCAGCATCCACCCGCGCCGCGCCAGCTCGCGCGCCAGGGCCAACCCCAGCCCACGCGACGCGCCAGTAATTAGAGCTGTTTGTGTCGTTGCCATATGTCCCGCCTCCGTTGGCTAACGTGTCGTTCGCTCCCGGCCTTGAAAGGCCGGGGCACGGAATGCGTCCACTCCCGGCCTTGAAAGGCCGGGGCACGGGACGAGGCCTTGAAAGGCCAAGGGGGATTATCCCCGCGCGCCGTGCGCCGGCCATTCATGGCCGCGCCCCCGCCGCGCCGTGCGCGGCCGTTCATGGCCGCGCCCCCCACCCTGCGCGCCTCCGTTCACATCCATGAGCATAGGCCCGCGACATCACCCGCCGCGCTGTCCTTGCGGTCGGGTAGACGCCTGTCCATTGGTACAGGCTAGCCATTCGGAGCGCATAGCGCAAGGACCATGCCCTTCGCTGGGAGGAACGAGCGCATACCACGAAAAGGGTACGCTCCACGCTTTTCCGTGGAGCGTACCCTGTCAACCTGTCAGCGCGTGGCGAGTCGTGGCAGACGGCGTCCCAGACCGCCATCGGCGGGAATGATCGTGCCGTTAATGTGGCGCGACTCATCCGAGGCGAGGAAGAGCGCGAGCGAGGCGATATCCTCTGGATCCAGATAGGCTGGGACCAGCGCCGCGAACACCCCTGCGCGTTGCGCGCCGGTAGGATCCATCCGGTCGGCTGGCATCGTCTCCTGGATGTTGGTCTTGGTGGCGCGGACAGATGGCGTTGCAGCGAATGCCTTTCGTGGCATACATCCAGGCGGTATTGCGCGTGAGCCCCACGAGCGCGTGCTTGGCGGCGGTATAGGCGACGCCCGCGGCCCCGCCGTGGAGTCCGGCGGTCGAGGCGGTGTTGACGATGGAGCCGCCACCGTGCGCCAGCATATACTGAACGGCTTCCTGGGTCGCGAACATTGGCCCATCCAGATTGATGCCCATGACGCGGCGCCAGATGTCGTCTGACAGCTCGCCCACGCCCTGCATGTAGTCCATCACCCCGGCGTTGTTGCAGAGCACGTCGAGCTTTCCATAGCGTACTGATCGCCAGCGCGACCAGACCTTCCGCTGTCGCCTGGTCCGCGATGTTGCCTTGCGAGCCAACAATCGTTCCCCACCGCCGTTAATCTTGGCGACGGCTTCCTCGAGCCGCTGCGCGTTCCAGTCACCAGCGACGACGCTTGCGCCCTCAGCCGCAAAGCGTGTCGCCATCGCCAGCCCCATCCCCGAGGCGGCGCCCGTGATGAACCGCTACTTTTCCCTGAAGCCGCATGCTGTCCTCTTTCAGCCCGTGAAGTCTGACCACTCCTGAATCAGCGCGGTGACGGCAGCTTGATTCCACAACGCTCGCATCCGCGCCGCCAGCGTATCGGGCATCCCCCTTCAGCGCACGTATCGTACCAATCGAGCGCACGTACGTAAGACCAATATCTGCGACGGTCGGGCGCGTGATGGCATTGAGAGAGTAGGAGGCACGCGCGCCAGCTCTGCGCATCGGCGCGTGCGAGCGTGAAACTTCGCCGTGCGGTCGCGCACGCCCAGCCGCGGGCGATTTCCTTGTTTTGCAGGCCGCGCCCCAGTCGCCGCAGCGCGCCAGGCGCCACCATCGCAGCGTTCCTCAATCTGCGCGGCGAATCTGACAGAGGTAGGCGCGGTGCGGGACTGAGCCGCTGATCGGGTCGATAGCCTCATTGCCGATGATGAGGTTGAAGTTCGCTCCATCCGGACTGAATGGGTCATAGCCGGGCGCGCCAATGTCCGCGCATGCCTGCCACCAGCCATGTTGACCGCAGACGACATGCGGCTCAAGAGTGTCATTTATCTTGGCGCGCGCGCGCACACTCCCTTTGGGGGTCTCAATGTGTACCCAGTCGCCAGGGAGATACCGCGCTCGCCAGCAGCCGAGGAGTGCAGCTCGACCTCCGGATCGAGCGCGAGCCGCCGTAAGCTCGGCAGCGCCCGATGCTGGCTCTCGCAGAAAAGGGTATGCTTGGCGCAGGTGAGGATCAGCGGAAAACGCTCGACCAAATCCGGGCGCGAGGATGGACCGATCAGGGGCTCTTCATACTCCGGGAGAGGTGGATAGCCATGCCGCATCAATGTCTCGGAATACAATTCGATCTTGCGTGTCGGCGTGGCGAAACCTCGAGAGTACGCCGTCCTGCTGCTCGGCGTACTTGCGGTAGTGTGTCTGGACCGGTACCCGCACCCCGCTCGGGCTCTCGCGCAACTGCTCAAGCGACACGCCGGATGGGCGCAAGCGATAGCGATTGGCGGCCTCGATGTCGCCGTCCCAGAAGTGGGCGCCGAGACCCAGGCGGCGCGCCAGGTCGAAGACGATCTCGGTATCGGAACGCGCCTCACCACGCGGCTCAGCGACCCGTGGTCGCAATTGCGCCAGCGTGTGGGCCTCCGCATTCCCCTCGAAGCCAATCTTGAGCGCCTCGCTCTCAAAGCAGCTGGTGACTGGGAGCACGATGTCGGCCAGCTCGGCTGTGGGGTTCATGAAGAGATCGGCATGGACATAGAAGTCGAGAGCCGCCAGGGCCTCACGCCCGCGCTGGCCGTTGGCGTGGGCGACGAGGAGGTTAGCGCCGAATCCGACGAGTCCTCGCACGGGATAAGGCCGCTGCTCCAGTATTGCCCGGTAGACCTCCTCCGACGTGGCGGACTGCCACCGGGCTGGCCCCAACGGCCGCTCCAGCAGACCAAGCGCACGCGCGCGCTGCTCCGGCGACAGCAGCGCTCCGCCGGCGACATTCTCACTTGGCGCGGCTGCGAAGAGCACATTGCCTCCCGGGCCGTCCAGACTGCCAGTCAGCGTGTAGAGCTGGGCGATCGCCCGGGCGATCTGGGTGGAACCTGTCTGCATCTCAACGCCACTCCAGGCGTAGTAGGCGACAGGCCGCGCTTCCCAGAGCATCCTGGCGGCGCCTTCTATCTGGTTGCGGTCGACGCCACAGATCGTCTCCACGCGCTCTGGCGTGTAACGCCGGCACTGGCTGGCCATGAGGTCGAAGACGGGGCGACAAACCACCTTGCCCTGTAACGTCTCCACCGTGAACGCGCCGTTCAAGGCGAGCGCAGAAGGGTCTCCCGCATAGCCGCCCGTGACCGGGTCATAGGCGATCGGGCGGCCCACTGTCTCGCTCCACGCCGCATACTGGTCGGCGCTACCCTGCGCATCAAGATCACGCTGGGTCAGCAAATGGCCATTGTCCGTGCGCACCAACAATGGGCCGTTCGTCCAGTCGCGGATGAAGTCGCGATCATACCAGCCGCGCTCGATCATGACATGGGCGATGCCGAGCGCCAGCGCGCCATCGGTACCCGGTCGCACGCGCAGCCAGTAATCCGCCCGATTCGCGGGCCCCACGCGGCGAGGGTCGACAACAATCAAACGCGCTCCTCGTTTGAGCGCCGCCGTGGTGGCTACCGCATGGGAAAGTCGAGCGACATTGGGGTTGTAGCCCCAAAACAGGATGCAACCGGCTTGCTCCAAGTCAGGCATGTAGGCGCCGGGAACCGAGGCGCCGAAGGTATACTGCGTGGCAAGATGCCTTCCCCATCCGCACAGTTCCATTGACCAGCACAGGTTCGGACTTCCGAACGCATTCATCAAGCGCTGAATCCAGACCAGCGAATCGTCCGATGCCGATGTAGACGGGGAGGCCACGCTGAATGCGACGCTCTCCGGACCCTGCTCTTCGGCGATCGCGCGCAACCTGGAGGCGGTCAGATCAAGCGCTTCGTTCCAACTAATACGCTGCCACCCAGGGTCAGGATCGCCCTTTGGCCGCGTTCGTTTCAGTGGATAGAGCAACCGGTCCGGGTGATAGACGAGTTCCGGCGCCGCCCGTCCCTTCGCGCAGAGCGCCTTGCCAGTAGGATGTGATGGATTTGGCTCCAGGGCGACAAAGCGGCCATTTTCGACAACAGCGATTGAGCCACACCGCGAGACGCACATTGCGCAGTAGCCCGGAATTCGCTGACCAGAATGCGAGTGCGCCACCATCGCGTCGCCTCCTGACTGTTGGGGTCGCCCAGCGAGCGCCGCTGGCGCCAAGCATGAGTGTGACGTGAACAGAGATGCCAGCGCGAGGTGAGTTCGATCCGCTCTTGTGGTCGTATGAAATCAGTGGATTGCGCATATGACTGGCGATGTCCTGTGATCGATCAGATCATAGCATGGGCGAGAAATTAAGAAAATACGCTCAATTGCTGGCCGATCACGTCGCAACGCCAGGGCTGAAAGAACCGCAGCGTAGTCAGGAGGTCTGGTTTTCTGACGTCAGGCTGAGCAGTCCGCGCTGGGTCGCCAGCGTCACCACTTCGGTACGGTTGCCCGCGCCCAGCTTGCGCATCAGCGCGGCGACGTGGAACTTCGCCGTCCGCTCGCGCACGCCCAGGCGCGCGGCGATTTCTTTGTTCTGCAGGCCACGCCCCAGCAGCCGCAGCGTCTCGCGCTCGCGCTCAGTCAGCGCGGGGATGGGCGCCGCCTCAGGCGTCGCGACGTGGCGCAGCAGCCGCGACGCCACGACTGGCGTCAGCAGCGACCCGCCCGCCGCGACCGTGCGCACCGCGCGAAAAAGCTCCTCGCGCGGCGCGCCTTTGAGCAGGTAGCCCTGCGCGCCCGCCCGCAGCGCGGCCAGGATGCGCTCGTCGGTGTCGAACGCGGTGAAGACGATCACGCGCGCCACCGCGCCACGCTCCCGCAGTTGGCACAGCGCCTCGACGCCGTCGCCCTCCGGCATCTCCAGATCGAGCAGCAGCACATCGGGCGCTGCTCCAGCGTGAGCCGCACCGCTTCGGCTCCCGTTCCGGCCTCGCCCGCGACGGCGAAGTCCGGCTGCGTTGTCAGCACCGCGACCAGTCCGTCGCGCACGATGGGGTGATCGTCGGCCACCACGATGCGAATCACCGCGCTCATACGCGCGCCCCCAGCGGAATGACGGCCTCGATGCGTGTTCCCTCGTCCGGCGAGGTGGCGATGCGCAGCGCGCCGCCCAGCAGCCGCGCCCGCTCGCTCATCCCACGCAGTCCGTATCGGTCCTGGGGAATATTCGCTGGGTCGAAGCCGCGCCCGTCATCCTCGACCGTCAGCCGCGCCTCTTCGGGCGTCATCACCAGCCCCAGATGGGCGCGCGTGGCGTGGGCGTGGCGCGCGACGTTGGTCAGCGCTTCCCGCGCGATGCGATACAGACCCACCTCGATGCGCGCGGGCAGCGGACGCCCGCCGCCGGTGATCTCGCACACGACCCGCACGCCACCGTCGAGCTCGACCTCGCTGGCCAGCGATTGCAGCGCCTGAACCAGCGTCTGCCCTTCCAGCGACACCGCGCGCAGGTCCAACACCGACCGCCGCGCCTCCTCCAGGTTGGCCCGCGTCAGCGCCAGCGCCTGCCCCACACCGGAGCGCATGCGCGCGGTATCCGCCGTCTCCACCTCCAGCAGCGCGTCCACCGATTCGAGCCGCAAGGCGATGGCGGCCAGCCCCTGCGCCAGCGTGTCGTGAATCTCGCGCGCCAGCCGGTTGCGCTCTTCCAGCGCGCCCAGTTGCGCGCCGCGCGTGAAGAGCCGCGCGCGCTCGACAGCGATGCCCAGCAGGTCACCGGTAGCGTGCAGCACGTCCAGGTCATCGGGCGAAAGCTCGCGCCAGTCGGGGCTGGCGACGTTCAGCACGCCCAGTTGCTTGCCGTGGGCGTAGAGCGGGATGCTGGCGTGGTAGCGCAGGCCGTCTGTCCCATCCACCAGCCCCTTCAGCCGGCTGCACGTCACGACGTTGACGTTGGCCGCCCCGGCGAGGTCGCCCGCGCGGAAGGTGTCCAGGCAGTAGCAGCGGCCCTCCATGTGGCGCGGGTGATCGGCCAGCGCGCGGGGCAGGTTCTGCGCGGCGGCCAGATACGACTCGCCCGTCTCCTCATCCAGCAGCCAGATCCAGCCCGTGCGCAGGTCGAGCAATTCCGCGACCTGCGCCAGCGTCGCGCGCAACGCCTGGTCGAGGTCAACCGACTGGTTGAGCGCGCGGGCGATGGCGATCAGGATGGACAGCTCGCGGTTGCGCCGCCGCAGCCGCTCCGCGCTCGATCCCCCCGCCGGTTTCCGCGCCATGCGCGCCCTCCCTTTCGATTGCTTCACCGACCTCATCCGGCCTCCGGCCCTGCCCCGCTCGCTCGCGGGGTCCCCGTTCCCGCGCCGCCTGCGCCAGGATCCTGCCCGGCGTCAATGTTGTGGAAGAGGCGGCCTACTGGACGACGACCCGCGACAGCGCGGGGCAAAGGCTGACCGGCCAGCGCGACTACGTCCTGCATTTCCCGGCTGGACAACTCCCGCCGAACGATGCCTTCTGGTCCCTGACCATGACCGATGTTGTCGGGTACATGGAGCCGAACCCCATCAACCGTTACAGCGTCGGCAGCCGCTCCGGCCTCGCGCCCAACGCCGATGGCTCCATTGACATCTATCTGCAGCGCACCGCTCCCGCCGGGCATGAGTCCAACTGGCTGCCGGCGCCGAGCGGTAACTTCAAGCTGATGCTCCGCGCGTATCTGCCCGGCCGTGCGATCCTCGACGGCGCGTACCACGTGCCGCCAGTGAAGAGAGTGGCATGATATGGCTGATGTAAACCGGTTGATCCTGAAATACGCCTATCCCATCACGTTCGTTATCCTGGCCATCCTCGCCTGGGCCGCCTACTTGGGCGGCGAAGGGCAAGCGTTGTTCGCCTTTCCCCACCCAAGCTGCGCGTCGCTCCCCTCTCCTCGCAGGAGAGGGGCCGTGATGTCCCGACCGCCTACGGGCTGGCGCAGCAGATACAGCTCACCCCACTTCGTCGCTGATGCCCCGATGCTGTTCGTGATTTTCGCTCCATAGGCGAGCCGAGGCGGAGACGGAGTGAAGACGTTACAGAGGCAACCTCGTCCTGCAAGAGTTTCAATGTCCTGAGCACAGCCTACGCCCGTGAGGCGCCGCCCTCTCGCTGCTCAACTCGACGCCGGGCGCGTCGCTCGGCCGCCAGCAAGGCGTTGAGGCCGCCCAGCGCGAGGAGGCAGAGGACCAGCTCCACCAGCGCGCCGAACTGTTGGGTGTAGAAGAGGAAGACCTGCCCGACGAGCAGCGACACGAGCGTGCTCCGCTTGAACCAGCGATACGCGCTCGCGCGATCGCGCGGCAGCGCCACCAACCCAGCCACGATGAGCGCCGCGGCGGCCAGCGAGGACGCGAGCAGCCCGGCCTGAACGAAACGGTGACCGCGCAACGCGAAGAGGTCAAGCGCGAACGCTGGCCCCTCCGTCGCTACCGTGGCCGTCGCCAGCGCGAGCCCGAAGAGCAGGAGGAACACGAACGCGTACGCGACGACGAGGAGCACGAGCGCCCGAGGGAACCAGCGCGACGCCATCGCCCGCTCGAAGGCGCGGATTCCTGCCCACCTGGCGCGCCTCCACCGCGAGGCGCGCACGCTGGGTGATGGCGGGATGAGCGCCCGCTGCTCCACCAGCGCCCGCTCGAGCCCCCGCGCCAGCGGCCCGGTGGCGCCGCTCTCATGGAGCAGGCGGAGCGCCCGCGCCTGGCGCTCCGCATTGGTCGGATGGAGTGCGACCTCCACCGCCTCGTCGTACGCGTTCGCCAGCAGCTCGCGCTCGGTGAACCGCCCCGCTCGCTCGATCGTGCGGAAGCTGAGGAAGATGACGACGAAGACTACATAGATGATGGCGACGGCCGGCTGGAAGAAGTAATCGTTGCTGCTGGTGATAAACTTGCCCACCTCGTCGATGAGGAGGCCGAAGCCGGCGCCTCCGAGGAGCGCCGCCACCCGCTGCATGCTCCTGCCCACGAAGGCCAGCAGCAGCGCTAGCGCGACGAGCATGAGCAGGCCACCCCAGAGCAGGTGCGCGATGTGCAGGCCCGCCCCGCCCAGTTGGGGGAAGCCCGTCAGCGCCAGGTAGAATCGCGTCACCAGGAGCGAGATCACTCCAGACACGAAGAAGAGCTCCGAGAGGGGGCCGAGGTCCGCGTCGCGGGCGAGCCAGCGCTCCCGCCCAGGCCGCATCCCCCCGCGTCCCGCCAGCCCCGCCGCAGTGTTCGTGTCCTGGTCCGCCGGGCCTTGCCGCATGGGGTGCAGGCGTCCGTCGCTTTCGTCTACATCACCCGCCGGCATATCCCGCTGCCGGCGCTACTGGGTAGCGGTGGTGGCCTGTGCGGCCGCAGCGAAACCACCAGCGCTCTCCAGTGGACGCCTCGTCCGCCTAGCCCGTGCGCCAGCGGTTTCATCCGTCGCTCCGCCGCGCGGGCCGCGCGTTCCTCAGCATCCATACGTCTAAGGAGTCACCGCCTATCGTTGTAATTTGCATGCCTCGGCCGAGACTCGTCCTGGCTGATTTGACCCTCGTCTGAACGTGGGAAGGATCCGGTAGGAGGATGGCGCCGGATCAGACCTTCAACTTCCCACTGAGCCACCATTCTATGTACGTCTTCAGTGAGGGAGCCACCCATGGCCGTCCGTCTTCGTAGGGATTCCACAGATACACATCGTCGCGCTCAATAGCGCCTTGGATGAGGCCGAATGCGAACTGGATGCCATCCACCCCGGCGTCTGCGAAGAAGAGCAGGTGGTCGAAGGGCATGTAGCGCTCCTGGTACGCGGGATCCGTGCGCATCTGCAGATTACGGCGCATGATCTCGTCCATCGACCAGGCCAGATGCGTGCCAAAGATGACGAGCGCGCCGTTGGTCTCGGTGAGTAGGCTTCTGAGGCTCTCAGGAAGGCGTACACCGAGGCGCTGCTCGACGCTCGCTAGCGCCTCGGCAGTCGCGCCGAGGAAGAATTCGGGGCCAGGGTCTTCGCCGCCGAGCGGTTCCAGGACCGGGTGACAGTCATAGATCAATTCGCGCCACATGCGTACACCTCACTCCCTCACAGGCGCGCGGCCCCGAAGCTACTCCGCCGCGCCCGCCAGTTCCTGGCGGCGGAAGGAGAGCCAGGCGAGCGCCACGACCACCGCCGCGATCACGAGATTGGCCGCGAGCGACGTTCCCAGATGCGCCGGGGTGGTTCCCAGCGCCAGCGCGCTCGCGGCCTCGATCAGCCCGGCGGGCGTGAATTTGGCGGCGCTGGGGATGACGCTGACCAGCGAGATGACGACCCAGGCGGCCAGCCCAATCCCCACCGCTGGCAGCTGCGAATTGGCGACTACGCTGCCCAGGAAGGTCAGCAGCGCGTAGACCACCAGCGAGAGCAGGATCAGCAGCGTGCAGGCGATGAAGCCGCCCAGCGCGATGGGCTCGAACAGCAGCGCGGTGTAGAAGTAGGTCGCGATGGCCGCCAGCGCGACGCCAGCGGCGAGCGTGACGAGCAGCGCGACCAGCTTCGCCGCCAGAAACGCCTCGCGCGAGAGCGGCTTCGTCAGCGCGAACGCCGCCGTGCCGCGCTCCTTCTCGCGCGCGACCATGCCCATCGGTAGTAGGATCGCCACCAGGACGCCAGTTCCCGCGACGTTCTTGAGATACTGCGCGATGGCGTCGGCGACGGTTGGCGTCGGGAAGGTGATCGTGACCCCGGCCTGGCCCGTGCCGATCAGCTTGAGCAGCTCCGACGTGTATTTGGCGGTCACCGGCGAGATGATGCCGAGCAGCAGGAACACGACGCCGACGACCAGCAGCCGGTTGCCGCGCCACGCCTCACGCAGCTCCTTGCGCAGAAAGACCCCAAATCCCGCCATCAGCGCGCCTCCTCTTTCTCCGACTGGCCGCCGCTGGTGAGCCGCAGGAAGATATCCTCCAGGGTGGGCCGGGCGCGCTCAAAGCGCTGAATCTCCACGCTCTGCGCGACCAGCGCCGCCAGGATTTCGCGGCCCGCCACCGCCGGATCGCGCGCCACCACCCGCAAACTGGGCCGCTCCCAGGCGACCTCATCCGCCCACGGCGCCGCCCGCAGCGCGGCGACCAGGCCCGCCACCCGCTCCTCCGGCCCCGGCTCGATCTCCAGCAGGAAGACCGGCTGCGCGTAGCGCTCCTGAAGCCCGGCCACCGGCGACGACACCACCAGCTTGCCGTGATTGAGGATCGCCACGGTGTCGCAGACGCGCTCGATGTCGGCCAGGATGTGGGAGGACATCAGGACCGTGGCCTGGCCCCGCAGGCCCGCGATCACGTCCAGCATCGCATGCCGCCCCTCCGGATCGAGCGCGCTGACCGGCTCGTCGAGCAGCAGCACATTAGGCCGGTTGACGAGCGCCTGCGCAAGGCCCAGCCGCTGGCGCATGCCGCCGGAGTAGCCGTGGACGCTCCGGCTGGCGGCGTCCGTCAGCCCGGTCAGCGCCAGCGCGTCATCCACGCGGCTGCGCAGGGCCGCGCCGCGCAGGCCAAACAGCTCGCCGACGAACGTCAGCAGCTCCCGCCCGCGCATCCAGCCGTAGAACTGGGGCGCCTGATCGAGGTAGCCAATGCGTGCGCGCAGGGCCACGCCGCCAGTGGCGATATCCATCCCCGCGACGGTCGCGGCGCCCTCTGTGGGGAAGGCCAGGCCGGTGAGCAGCCGCAGCGCCGTGGTTTTGCCCGCGCCGTTGGGGCCGAGGAAGCCGAAGATAGAGCCGGTGGGGACATCGAGCGTGAGATGATCGAGGGCCAGCACGTCCCCATAGCGTTTGGTCAGGCCCTGGCACGCGATCGCGGCGGACATATGGCCCCGCTCCTCTACTCCTCGCGCCCGGCGAGCAGGTACACGATCCATCCAAACGTGCTCACTAGCAAGATCACCAGCAGCCACACGAGCTTGTTGCCACCGCGCACGCGCCGCTCCGGCTTGTAGAGATCAATGATACTAAAGATGACCATCGCCAGGTCAATAAGGATCAGTGGAACCAACGCCGCGATCAGCAGCGGGTCAACCCGTACTACGTTCACCGCGAAGCCTCCATCCGGCGCGCCACCCGCCACGCGCCCCAACCGCGCCCGTCGCGCCACCGCAGCATACCCCCGCCGCATGGTGGCTGTCGAGACGGGGACGCGGCCATCAATGACCGGCGCACGGCGCGAGGGGGCATGCATGCCCGGGCGCGGCGCGACACACGATCCAATCGCCTCGTACACGGCAGGCCCTCCGGCGAGCGCCGCCAACCCATGAGGCGCCACTCACCACCGCAGCAGCTTCTGGATGTCGGGCGAAATCGGATGCCTGGCCTGCGGATTGAGCCAGAGGACAGAGCGCGGGGCGGCTTCCTCGTCCCAATTGAAGCGCAGCAGCACGCCGCCGAGCCGCAGATGAGCGCGCAGAAACTCGCGGGCGTCGCGCCATCCGCGCTGGGCGAAGAAATCATCATGCATGGCCTCGGCGCGCTGAATCAGCCCCTTCAGTGACGCGGCGGGATCGAGCGGGGAATCGAGCGGCGCGCCGCCAGTCTTCAATCCGATCAGCAGGACGTTCACGGCGCTAGGCGGCATCTGGCGCAGCTTCTCGCAGACGGTGTCCGCCAGCTTGGCGTCTGTCGCCGCCGCACGCAGCCGCCGCACCTCGACATTGAACATGACATGTCCCTTGAAGGTCGCAGTCAGGTCGGGGCCGCGCGCCTTCTCCGCCAGATACCGCTCATAGACGAGCGTCACCCGCCGGTCAGCGAGCAGATGATACGCGGCATCCAGCTCGAGTCGCAGGTCGCGCAGACCCTCCGCGTCGCCCGCCATCCGGGCCTTCTTGCGAATCTTGCCAGCGTTGGCCTCAAAGAACGCGCGAAACGGACGCGAAGCCACGATCCATCGCGCGCACGCCTCGCCCAGCAGGTGCGTTTCGTCGCCGAAGACGCTGGCAAGCAGCTCACTATCTGTCATCTTTCCAATCCTTGAGGAACCGCTCATAAAAAAGAGAGAAGCGATGCGGAAGGTGAAACCAGCGCAGGGCGCAAGCGAACCGCGACCACCCGCGAAAGCGGCGCGCGGCAACGGCCGCCGCGCCTGCGCCCGCACACACGCATGATAGAATAGCGCCAGGCAGTGTAGCAAGCGGTGGCGCGAAGGGGGCGCGGGCGAAGGAATTGGGCGGGTATGGCGTGGCGGCCCGACCACGCGCCCGAAGACGAGAAAGCGCGCCCGCCCTGAGCAAACAGAGCGGGCGCGCTTCAACGGGCTTTCAAGCCCAACCGTCCGTGCGCCGGCCATTCATGGCCGCGACCTCACCGAACCTCTTACTCCCCCGCCGTCTCGCCCTCCGCGAGGCGCGCGCGGGCGTGACCGTTGTGGCCGTTGCGGCTGTGCGAGGCGCCGGTCTCACTGGCCAGCCGCTCGGCGGCCTGCTCGTGGGCGCGCTCGACGCTGGCGGCGACGAAGCCACGGAACAGCGGATGCGGGCGCGTCGGGCGGCTCTTGAATTCCGGGTGGAACTGCGTCGCCACGAACCATGGATGGTCGGGTAGCTCGATGATCTCCACCAGCTTGTTGTCCGCCGACTTGCCGCTGAAGCGTAGCCCGGCCTCCTGGAGGCGCTTGTGGTAGGCGATGTTGACCTCGTAGCGGTGGCGGTGGCGCTCGAAGACAATCGCCGTGCCATACGCCTGCTCGGTCTTGCTCTCCGGCGTCAGGCAGCAGACCCACTGGCCCAGCCGCATCGTGCCGCCCATGTCGGAGACCTGCCGCTGATTGGGCATCAGGTCAATCACCTTGTCGGGTGAGTTCTCGTCGAACTCGCCGCTGTTGGCCTGCGTCAGGCCCAGCGCGCCGCGCGCGAACTCGATCACCGCCACCTGCAAGCCCAGGCAGAGGCCCAGGTAGGGAATGTTGTGCGTGCGGGCGTAGCCAGCGGCGCGAATCTTGCCTTCGATGCCGCGATGCCCGAAGCCGCCCGGCACGATGATGCCGTCAGCCGCCGCCAGGCGCGGCTCGTACTCCTCCCAGTCGGTCTCCAGCTTCTGCGAATCAATCCAGTCAATCTGCGTATCCACACCGACCGACCAGCCCGCGTGCGAGAGCGACTCGACCACCGAGAGGTAGGCGTCGTGTAGCTCGACATACTTGCCGACCAGCGCGATGCGCACGAACGGCTTCTCGGCGTGGATGCGCTCCACCAGCGCGCGCCACTCGGAAAGCTCCGGCGTTCCCGCGCGCGCGCCCAGGCCCAGCTTCTCCACCAGGAAGTCGCCCAGCCCGGCGTCCTCCAGCATCAGCGGCACCTCGTAGATGCTGCTGGCCGTCACCAGCGGCACCACGGCCCGGCGCTCGATGTTGCAGAACAGGGCGATCTTGTCGCGAATCTCGTCGGCGACGGGATAGTCGGAGCGGGCGAGGATCACGTCGGGCTGGATGCCAGAGCGCAGCAGCTCCTTGACGCTGTGCTGCGTGGGCTTGGTCTTCAGCTCCTTGGTGGCGCCGATGTAGGGCAGCAGCGTGACGTGCAGGTACAGCGCGTTGTCGCGCCCGACCTCGTTGCGCATCTGGCGGATCGCTTCGAGGAACGGCTCGCCCTCGATGTCGCCGACCGTGCCGCCGACCTCGACGATCACCACATCGGCGCCGGTCTGCTCGGCCAGCGTCCGCATGTGCGCCTTGATCTCGTTGGTGATGTGCGGGATGACCTGGATCGTGCCGCCGAGGTAGCCACCGCGCCGCTCTTTGCTGATGACGGCGTTGTAGACCTGGCCGGTGGTGATGTTGCTGGCCTGGCTGGCGGCCTCATCGGTGAAGCGCTCGTAGTGGCCCAGGTCCAGATCGGTCTCGGCGCCGTCGTCGGTGACGAACACCTCGCCATGCTGATAGGGGGACATCGTGCCAGGGTCCACGTTGATGTAGGGATCGAGCTTCATCAGCGCGACCGAGAGGCCGCGGCTCTTGAGCAGCCGCCCGATCGAGGCGACGGTGATTCCCTTGCCAACTGACGAGACGACGCCGCCGGTCATGAACAGAAATTTTGGCATGTGTCCTTTTCCCCTCACAGGTCTACTGGAAAAACTCCAACAGCGCCCTCAGACGCGGCGGATGGGCGGTCCGCGAATGGCGAACGGCTACGGTGAATGGCGCGCGAACGGGATGGCGGCGACAATAGAAGGAGGGGCCAGGTCACCCGCTGGCGGCCCTGGCCCCTCGTTCGCATCGCGCTATCCCCTGCTTTATCCTCGGTAGGTGAGCAAGACGATTTGTGTCGCCGCTGGCAGCGACGACGTGGTGACGGAAAGCTTGGCTACCGGCTCCGGCGGCTCGACGCCCATCTCGCGGCAGAACCGCTCGACGCCCTCTAGCGGCGGCTCGTTCGGCCCGCCGCCTTTGTAGGCCGGTGTGGCGTAGTGCATCGGAATGATGATCTTCGGCTCGAGCTGAGCGATCACCTGCGCGGCGTGCTCGGCGTTGAGCGCGTTGCCGCCGCCCACTGGGACGAGCAGCACATCGCAGCCATCCAACGCTTCCTGGGCCTGGCTATCGAGCGTATCGCCCAGGTCGCCGAGGTGGCAGATGTGGATGTCGTCCATCGTGATCAGATAGACGGTGTTGCGCCCCAGGCGCTTGCCGCGCTCGTTGTCGTGGTAGGTCTGCACACCGCTGATGAGGATCTGCTTGATCTCGTACTCGCCCGGCCCGTCCACCACTTTCGGATCGCCCGCCACACCCGCGACATGGCTATGCCCAGGATGCTTGTGGCTGACGGTGACGATGTCGGCGGTAAGGCGACCGGTGGAGTAGCCGGTGGAGGGCGCCGGGGGGTCAGTGATGACCGTGGCGTCTTTTCCACGTAAACGAAAACACGAGTGACCCAGCCAGGTCAGTTCCATAGAAGCGCGGTCTCCCGAAGCTGTCAGGATCAGGCGGTCTGATACCACCCTGACATAGCATTGGGCGGAGCGCCTCTTCGCGCCACAATCCGGCGCTCAGGGCTCCGCCCTAACGGATAGTGTACCATATCGCCCGCCTGGGGGCAAGGCGAATGAAAGCCTATTTCGCGTGGATGCAGCGGCTGCGGCATCCACCGTGGTCAGCCGCGGATAGGCGGCAGATCTATCTGCGTCGCGTCATTCGGGCCAGCCGGCGTGTAGGTTGGTGGCGAGTGGGCGTGTAGGCCGGGCCACCGCCTGGCCCGGAGCGCGGCCCGCCGCGTCGGCCGGGCGGCGTGGTGGGTGGGCGGCGGCCAACCAGGAAGAAGATACGCCGCGCCCAGCAACAGCAGCGCCAGCACGCCGCCCGCGCCCAGTAGCATCGGTATCAGCCAGCCCGACGAGCCGCTGGACGACCCACCGCTGGAGGAGCTGCTGGACGACCCACCGCCGCTGGCGGTCGTCGCCGTGGGGGCGGCGGTCGCGGTCGCGGTGGGCAGGGGCGTCGCGGTGGGAGCCAGCGCGACGGTGATGTGCGGTCCGCTGGTGATCGTATCCAGCACGCCATTCTGCGTATGCGCCGAGACGATATACGAGCCCGGCGCCGCCGTCCCGGCGAAGCTGAGCGTCGCGGTGAACACGCCGCTGCTGTTCGATGAGACAGTAGCGAAGGCGAGCGGGGTTCCGCCGCAGTCGGCGCAGGGGCCAGCGTAGACGAAGATCTGGCCCTGGCCCGGCAGCCAGTGATGGCCGGTAACCGTCACCGAGCCGCCGGGGTTGACTGTCGCGCTGGAGAGCGCTAGCGATGGCGCATGGCTCGACAGAACGGAAAATGGGCCGTCGTCAATGCTGCCAGCGCCAAGGGGAGCGGGGAACCCGCTCGCGTTATCTATGGCGCAAACGCTCCACAAGCCGGAGCCAGCCGCCGCGGGCCAGTCGAAGCTCGCCGAGAAGTTCCCTGAGCTATCCACGGTAATGCCGGTGGCGACGCCATCTACGCGCGGCGTGGCGAGCTTGCAGAACTCGTACGCGCTACCGCCGCCGGATGGGTTGTTCACATCGCCCTGCGCCAGCCGCAGGCTGATCTGCTCGCTGGGCGTAAAGCCCTCGCCCGTCACCGCCGCGTGCTCGCCAACCGGCCCTTCCGGGAAGCCGTTGTTCTGCCCAGCGTAGATCATGTCCGATGACCAGTGGATGCAGGCCTGCGTCGTTCCGCAGCCACCCGCCGCGTGCGCCGGAGCCACCGCCCATGTCATGCCCAGCGCCAGCGCGCCTACGATCGCCAGCGCGCCCAGCGCTCCGCGCCACATCGCGCTTTGCCAGCGCCTCGATCGCCTCGATTGCAGCCCCATACCAGTTCTCCCCCTCCCGATTCAGGATGATTCAGGATAATTTCGCTCCCCTCAGAGCGCCACCAGCATAACAGTCCGCACGCTCGCGAACAATGCTTGCGCTGTGCCGTCGCTCACACATAGCGCGGCATTCCCCGGCCTGGCTCGCTCACCCACGCGCTGCGTTACGCATTAATACCAGGCGCTACGGCAAGCGGGCGGGGGTATGATGCGCGCGACATGGTGGATTGGCGCGAAGGGAGCTGGCGCCGTGTGGCGCCGGAAAGGAATGTCTCCGTGAGCCGTACAACGACCGCGATCCTGGCGGTGCTTGGCATGCTGCTGTTCAGCAGCGAACTGATCGCGCCGTCCGTCATTCCGGCGGTGCAGCAGCTCAGTGTCCAGATGTACTCAAATGGCTGGGTCTTCCTGCTGTTCGGGGTGTGGGAGCTGAGTGGTCTCGCGCTGATGCTGGCGGCGTACATCGGCGCGCTGGTCAAGCTGGCGCGGCTCAGCCAGACCCGCTGGCTCTGGGTGATGGGCATCGGGCTGGGCCTGGTGATTACGGGCATTGGCGCGATCGCCACCGTGCTCGTCCTGCTGGCCTACAGCTTCTTCGGCCCGACCACGCCCGCTACCCCTGGCGCGGCGTAGCGCCGGGCGAGGGGCGTCGCTGGCGCGCTCGCGTCCGTCCGGCCCCATACGACGTGGATGCCGTGCGGCGCGTTGAGCGCGCTTCCCGTGTCGAGCGCCCGCGCCTGGAGCAGGCCAGCGGACCCGGCCGCCAGCAGGAGCGCCACCGCGACCACGCGCCACAGCCCGCTCAACGCGCCGCCCTGACGCTATGCGACCGCGCCAGTTCAGCGACCGCCGCGGCCAGATCGCGCGCGGCGCTGGGTCGAGCGAACATTCGCGCGGCGGCGCCCATCGCGGCGCGGCGAGCGGGGTCAGCCAGCAACGGGGAGAGCAGGCCAAGCGCTTGGTCGGGGTCCAGGTCGCGGTCGAGGATCACGTCCGCCGCGCCCGCCTTTTGGAACATCTCGGCGTTGACCGCCTGCGGTGAGCCAGTGAAGCCGGGCGGCAGCGGCACGAGCAGGCTCGCGCGCCCGATCACCGCCAGCTCGGTCAGCGTAGCGGCGCCAGAGCGGCAGAGCACCACGTCGCTGGCGGCGATCGCTTCGGGCATCTCGGTCTTCAGGTAGGGGAAAAGGGCGTAGCGCGGGCGCAGGCTGGCGCCGTCCGGCGTGGCTGCCAGCGCCTCATCCGCCTGGGCGCGCGTGGCCTCGTAGGTTAGCTCGCCACTGACGTGCAACACCTGGCAGTGGCGCAGCAGCCGGGGCAACGCCGCCGCGATCACCTGATTGAGCCGCCGCGCGCCCTGGCTGCCGCCCGTCACCAGCACGACCGGCAGGGCGGGGTCCAGCCCGAAGCGCGGGCGCAGGCTGGGGCTATCCAGCGCGGCGGCGGCTAGGACCTCCTCGCGGACGGGGTTGCCCATCAGCGCGACGCGGGCCTTGGGGAAGTAGGGCAGCGAGGCGGCGAAGGAGACGGAGATGCGCGTGGCGAAGGGCGTGAGCAGGCGGTTGGCGAGGTTCGGCGGCACGTCCTGCTGGTGCATCAGCAGCGGCGCGCCGGTCAGCCGCGCGGCCAGCCCGGCGGGGACGGAGACGTAGCCACCGCTGGTGAAGGCCGCGTCGGGGCGGAAGCGGCGCGCATGCCCCAACGCCTGCGCCATGCCCAGCGGCACGCGCGCCAGGTCGGTGAGCGTGCGCGGAGAGAAGTAGCGCCGCAGCTTGCCCGCGCTAATGGCGGCGAACGGCACGCCGGCGGCTGGCACGATGCTCGTCTCCAGCCCGTTCTCATCGCCGATGAATAGCAGTTCCGCGCCGTGGCGGTCGCGCAGCTCGCGCGCGACCGCCAGCGCCGGATAGATATGCCCGCCCGTGCCCCCGCCCGAGATCAGTACCCGCATCAGAGCCTCACCCCTTGCCCCCTCTCCTGCGCGGAGAGGGGGAACGCTTCCACACAGTGTAACGCGCGAGGGCGGCGCAGCGGGCGCAGGGTAGCCGTTGGCGGGTGGCGCGGCGATTCTCGGCGGAGCTACCCGGCGGGTAAACTCTCGGCTAGGGGCCGCCAGCGGGATCCCCGAACCCGCTGGGGCGCTTCGCTCCGCATCCCAGGCCACGAAGGCCGCCTCCGCGGTCTGAGACGCGGAGGCGTTTAGTCGGCGGGCTATTCATTTGACTCGATGGATGGCGGGTTGGTGGCGGGTTCCCCGCCGGTGGGTACTGAGCCGGTGGGTACTGGCCGGATAGCCCGCTGGCGGGGTACCCCCCTGGTGGGGTCGCCCGACGGCGGAGTACCCGGCTGGCGGATACCCGGCGGGTGGGGTATCCCGACGGTGGATAGCCCGCTGGCGGATAGCCCGCTGGTGAGGTACCCGTTGGTGGATACGGCGTCGCGCCTGACCCGGGAAGTGGGCCGGAAGGTTGACGGGAAGTGGCCCGGAAGGCGGGCCGGGTGGTGGCGTCGGAGGCTGGCGGGGACGCGCCAGGAAGTAGATCGCCATGCCCAGCAGCGCCAGCACGATCAGCGCGCCCACGCCCAGCAGGACGGTCCCCAGCGTCGAGAGGCCAAACACGCCGCCGGTCGCGCCGCCAGTGGGTGTCGCTGTGGGGGCGGGCGCGGCCGTCGGCGCGGGGGTCGCTGTCGGCGCGGGGGTCGCTGTTGGCGCGGGAGTCGACTGTGGCGGCGGGCGTCGCCGTCGCCGTGGGGACGGGCGTCGCCGTGGGTGTGACCTCCAGCGTTGGCGTCGGCGTGTCCACCAGCGGCGCCAGCGCGTCGTTCTGCGCGCGGGCTGAGACGGCGGAGCCTCCCGCTACCGTTGACCACGTCAGGCCCAGCGCCAGCGCGCCCGCGATGGCCAGCGCGCCCAGTGAGGCACGCCATGCGACGCCACGCCAGCGCCGCGATTGCCGTTTCATACAATCGCTCCCTCTCCCAAGTCAGGATGATTCAGCATGATTCCACTCTCCTTATCTCCTCAGGGCGCCAGCGGCGAGACTTGTGCATTGTCCTGATTTGGATTGAACTGTTTGCGCGCTGGCGCCCGCGCCTCAGCCCGCGCAGGCAGGCTTCGTGGCCGGCAGACCCCATCGACGCGGCTTGAGCCGCCAGCCGTCTGGGACACCGCAAGGGGCGCATCCATGAGCCGCGGAGCGTGATCAGCGCGCCGGTGTTCCTTCCCACAGCAACGCAACTGGGAAGCCAGTTGTGCGCGAAAAGCCCGGCGGGTGAACCCACGGTTACGGGCCCCATGCGGGAACCCTGAACCCGCATGGGGGCTTCGCTGCGCTCGCCCGCGGGCCGCGAAGGCCGTCTGCACGGCCTGCGGACGCGGGGAGGCGCTGCACATTCCCCCACCCTACCGGCCCGGCTGGTTTATACTGGCGGTGACGCCGCATGGCCGCACGGTGCGCATGCGCGGAGGGGGATAGGCGATGGCAACGATTGCGCGCGATGGACGCTGCGTTTGTCTGCTGACAATTCACGGAATTGGCTTTGAGCAGCGGCCCACGCCTGGCGTCCCGATGTCGGGATACGCGGACATGCTGCACGCGCGGCTCAGCGCGGCGCTGAATGGCGGTGATGGCCCATCGCTATTCAGCGACGACCCCCAGACGCAACGCGCGGGCGCTCCAGCCGGCCAGGCCGGGCCGATCTATGTCGAGAGCGGGCCAGGGACTGGATGCGGACCAGGCTGAGGCGGGCCTCAAGCGGCTGGGCGTCTGGCGGAATCCGGCCTCGCGCATCGAGGGAGCGGTGAAGGCCACGAACCATGGCGCGGCTCGTCGAGCCGGGGCGCTCCATCGCGCATGTCGCGCTGGTCTATTCGCATCTAGAGGACCAGGGGCAGCGTCTGGGCGCGGCGCTGGAGACGCTGGCCAGGGCCGCCGTCGCGCTGCCCAACTACGAGGCGCCGTTCAACGCCATCCAGATGGCCTTCGCCGACGCGGTGGCCGCGCTGGAGCCACCGCCCGCCGGAGCGGCCCACGCGCTTGCGGAGCGACGCGCCGCCACCGAGCCTGCGCGTGCGCGGCGACGTGCCCCACCGCCTCCCGCATCCCCTCAAGTCGCCTCAAGCTCCACGCCGCCAAGCCAGCCCCCACCGCAGAGCGCCCCCGCCACACGCCACGGCCAGCCCGGCGCCCAGCGATCACTCCGGCGATATCCTGCTCCAGCTGCAAGACGACGTGGCCACCTACGTCTGCCACGACGACCTGCGCCAGCGCGTGCGCGGCTTCGTGCGCGAGGCGCTGTTGCGGCTGATCTACCGCAAGGATGTCGCGGGCGTCATCATCAACGCCCACAGCCACGGCACAGTCGTCGCCTTCGATGTCCTCAGCCAGCTCTCGCCGTTCGAGGCGAAGAAAATCTGGGGACTGGTGACGATGGGCAGCCCGCTCCGCAAATACATAGACCTCTTCAACTGGGAGCGCGAAATCGGCGCCCTGCGCGCGCTCAACCAGCATGGAGCGGTCGGGACCAACGCCGCCGGGGAGAACGTGCTCGCTCTGGACTGGACGAACTACTGGGATCCGCGCGACCCGGTGGCCGACCCGCTGCGCGCCATCTCGCGCGAGGAGCCGCCGCCCGCGACGCTCACCGACGCGGGAACGCTGCTCCAGTGGGTAGACCCCGTCAGCGGCGAACGCTGCCACATCGCCGTGGACGACCGCCAGGTGGACAACGTCACTCATAGCTCCGGTGGTCTCCGCGCCCACAACTACTGGGACAACGAGCCCGAGGTCATCCAGCCGCTGGCCGGGCGCCTGCGCGCCACCGTCCGCGAACGTCTGGGGGCGGACACGGCGGACGATGGCTCCCAGCCGTGATGGCGCTAGGAACGCGGCGCTCCCGCTCCCAGCGAAGCGTTCGGGAGAGGGGGCAGGGGGTAAGGTCCGCGACGGGAGACGGTCTATCGCAATTCTTTGCGCATGTTGATCGCCGTTGGCTGGTACCCCAGCCCTTCGTAGAGGCGAATCGCCGTGGAGTTGTCGCCGAAGACGTTCAGGTCGATGTGGTCCGCGCCCTTCTGTTTCACCGCGGCTTCGAGCGCCAGCATCGCCGCCTTGCCATACCCTTTGCCTCGGCCCCGTTCGTCGATCCCAATGAAGTAGATGAAGGCCCTTCGCTTGCCCGGATCGACGAACGTCCAGAGGTCACCCACCGCATCATCCTGGTCCGCGATGATCTTCCACAGATAGTGTCCCTCGGTGGCGAGGCCGTCCTTGAGCAGCTCGCCGAGTTGTTTGGCTCCCCTGGCCCGCGCCTCCTCGATCGACAAGTCCATCGCGCGGGCGATATCCTGCGCATACCCCTCGTCCAGGTAGGCCCGCATGCCCACATACTCGGTCTCCGTCATCGGGCGTAACGTCACCACTGGAGCCGGGCGCTGTCCCTCTCCCGCTGGCCGCGCAGGCTCCGACGCCTCCGAAACCTGCCGCTTGGACCATAGCCGCCACATGCTTCCAACCCCTTCCATGCCGTCGCTCTTCGCCCGTACGGTCTCCCCAGATGCACCATCCGGGACGATTTCCAGGCTTCACCAGCCCTCGAGCTCATGCGCGCTGGGACGCGCTCAGCTGGCGAGCGCCGCTCTATACGCAAACGAACCGATTACTGCCCGCCTCCATTGTATCCGATGTATCCGGCGCGCTCGAAAGCCACGGATATTCATCGCGAATTTTTCCACTCGCCATCCAGATCGACCCAACGCTCAAAACGCCCTTCTTATCCCATGCTCAGACATCAGAAAACTCCCATCTTCATCCCATATCGCTCACATCACACCTCGCTATCCTTGCTGGTGTGGTGGCGCGCTGACCCGCTTTGGGGTCTCGGAAGCGCGCCGGAAATCACTCCTAATTCGCGGTAGAATCAAGCTGAGATCATGAGGTGGAATCATGGCAAACGCTCTCGATACAGCGGGCCAGATGGAGATCATCGCCTCGCCCTACCAAACCCGGCCCAGCCAGCGCGGACCCCGGAAGCGGCGGCCCGGCGTGGCTGAGCGCGCCCGCGCGGCGCGTGGCGCTGGGCGTCATCATGGCGCTGGCCGCCGTTCTCGACTTCTACGCCCTCTCGCGGGAGGGCTACGCCAACAGCTACTACGCCGCCGCCGTCAAGAGCATGTTGCAGAGCTGGCATAACTTCTTCTTCGTCTCCTTCGACCCCGGCGGCTTCGTCACCGTGGACAAGCCGCCGCTCGGCTTCTGGATTCAGACGATCAGCGCCAAGATATTCGGCTTCAGCGGCTTCAGCATCCTGCTGCCCGAGGCGCTGGCGGGCGTGCTCTCGGTCGGGCTGCTCTATGTCATCGTCAGGCGCTTCTTCGGGCCAATCGCGGGGCTGCTGGCGGCGCTGGCGCTGGCGGTGACGCCGATCAGCGTCGTCACCAACCGCAACAACACGATTGACAGCCTGCTCGTCCTCTGCTCGCTGGCGGCGGCGTGGGCCACTCTGCGCGCGGCGGAGCGCGGGGCAGCTTCCGCTGGCTGGCGCTGGCGGGGCTGCTGGTCGGCCTGGGCTTCAACATCAAGATGCTCGAAGCCTACCTGATCGTCCCCGCGCTGCTAGCGGTCTACCTCTTCGCCGCGCCGCTGGCCTGGCGGACGCGCATCCTGCACTTGCTCGGTTTCGCGGCGATTCTGCTCGCCGTCTCGCTCTCGTGGGTCACCGTCGTGGACCTGATCCCCGCCGCGAGCCGCCCGTGGGTTGGCTCGACCAGCACGAACTCCGAGCTCGACCTGGCGCTGGGCTATAACGGCATCGAGCGGCTGCTGGGCATGTTCAGCGGCAGCGGCTCCGGCTCCAGCCTGTTCAGCGCGACCAGCGTGGGCGGCCCGGGCGGCGTCAGTGAGAACGGCCCGATTGGCCTCTTCCGCCTCTTCAACACGGAGCTTGGCGGACAGGCGAGCTGGCTGCTGCCGCTCGGCCTGATCGGCCTGCTGGCCAGCGGCTGGGCGTTCAACGCGCTGGCCTTCGCCCGCGCGCTGCCGGAGCGCATCCGGCTGTGGCGCGCCAGCCCTGAGGCGCCGCCGCGACTCCCACCTGAGCATGCGCCAGGCGTCGTGGGTCCTCTGGGGCCTGTGGACGCTGACGATGGGCGTCTTCTTCTCTGTCGCGGGCTTCTACCACACTTACTACCTCTCGATGCTGGCCCCTGGCGTCGCCGCGCTGGCCGCGATTGGCGCCATCGAGCTGTGGGCGGACTACCAGCGCCCCGGCTGGCAGGGCTGGCTGCTGCCCGCCGCGCTGGTCGCGACGGGCGCCGTCCAGGCGATCATGCTCGACCTCGTTCCCAACCTACGCGACCTGGCTGACGCCCATCGCCCTCGGCGCCTCGCTGCTGGCGGCGGCGCTGCTCGTCGCGCGCCGTGTCGCGGAGACCGGCGCCATCCCGGCGCTCGCCCAGTACACCGGCTGGCTGCGTCACCCGGCGCTGCCCCGCGCCGCACTGAGCGTCGCGCTGGCGGCGCTGCTTCTCGGCCCCGATGGTCTGGAGCGGCTACTCGGTTCTCCAGGGCGACAGCCAGCGCGCTGCCGCACGCTGGCCCCACGGCGACCGTCTCCAGCTCCAGCGGCCGCTCCACCACCTTCGGTGGCCCTGGCGGCGGCGGATTCCCTGGCGGCGCGGGGAAATTCGGCCCACCTCCGGGCTTTACTGGCGGTCCGCCAGCGGGCTGTCGCGAGCTTCGGCGGGACGGGCGGCGCGCCGTCGGGCGCGACGGGCTTCGGCGGTGGGCCGGGCGGCGATAGCGCCTCCAGCGCGCTGATCATCTACCTCGAAGCGCATCAGGGGACGGCGAAGTACCTCGTCGCGACCGTCAGCGCGAACCAGGCCGCGCCGATCATCCTGGCGACCGGCAAGCCGGTGATGGCCCTCGGCGGCTTCCTTGGCTCCGATCCCATCCTGACTGTCGCGCAGCTTCAGTCGCTCGTGCGCGAAGGGCAAATCCGCTACTTCCTGCTGGGCGGAGGCCCGGCGGCTTCGGCGGCGGCTCTGGCAATAGCGCGGTGGAAAGCTGGGTGACGAGCAACTGCACGGCGGTCACGGACAGCGCGGCGGGCGCCAGCTCGCTCTACGTCTGCGCGAGGGTAGCGGGCGGGGCCTCACCCGGCCTTCGGCCACCCTCTCCTCTGCGGAGGAGAGGGTCCGACGCGGGCATACCGCGCGTGGCAAGCGATTTTCACCCTTCACGAGACACGCCCGCAGCGGGTTCCCCCTCGCCTCGCAGGGAGAGGGCGTCAGAGGGTGAGGGCGCATTGAGGTACACTGCCCGCGTAGAGGAGGGCCGCCATGCCGTCATCCAGCGAGCAGCCAGTACGAGCGGGTCACCGCGCGCGAGCGGGGCGAGTGGCGCGCGTGGCTGGCGGAGCATCACGCCAGCGCGCCGGGCGTGTGGCTCATCCTCTACAAGAAGGGCAGCGGCACGCCTGGCGTCACCTATGAGGAGGCGGTGGAGGAGGCGCTGTGCTTCGGCTGGATAGATAGCGTGACCAACAGGCTCGATGGCGAGCGCTTTATGCAACTCTTCACGCCGCGCAAGCGCAAGAGTCCCTGGGCGAAGTCCAACAAGGAGCGGGTCGAGCGGCTGCTGGCGGCGGGGCTGATGGCGCCCGCTGGGCTGGCCGCCATCGAAGCGGCGAAGCGCGACGGAACCTGGACGGCGCTCGACGGCATCGAAGACCTCCAGGTACCCGACGACCTGGCGGCGGCGCTGGCGGCGAACCCGGCGGCGGAGGCCCGCTTCGCCGCCTACAGCGCCTCGACTCGCAAGCAGTTGCTCTGGTGGGTCGTCAGCGCCAAGCGCCCCGAGACGCGCCAGCGCCGCATCGCGCGGATCGTCGCGGCGGAGGCGGCGGAGAAGCGCAACCCGCGCGCCGTTTTCCCCAGAGACAAACGTTGAGCTGGCGCTCCAGCTCGGCTCGCGGCTGCACACGGTAAGGGGCCAGATAACGAGTCGTGTTAGCGCTCGCTATCTGGCCCCTCACCGTGCGATGGAGCCTCACGGTATGGATGTTAGAGGTTGGGCCCGAGGGTTCTTTTCGTTATCGCGAGGTGGTGGAAGCCGAATCTGCCGCTGCCGTGCGCACCCTGGGCGCCACACTGGCGCGGACGTAGCGACGCCTCATCAAGCATTCAGCGCGTAGACAAACCAATCGTCCGAGCCGACATAAACCATCCCATTCACTACCGTCGGCGAAGAGTCCACCATGATGCCAGTCTGGTAACTCCAGCGTTTGGCGCCAGCGCTGATACTGGTGGCGAATTCATAAAGGAGCAGGCAGCAAGACCGGGATTGGCGGTAGGGTGAGCGACAGGATGCCGTGAGACAGTCTGCGAAGGCGTTGGCCCACATCTCGCTCAGTATCATGCCGCTGCCTGCCATTCCGGAGGAGACCGCCCGCATCGTGCGCGCCTGGGACGCTCGTGGTCGAGCTGCGTGACGCCCTTGGCGCTGTTAGGGCCGGCGCATGAAAAACTCTCAAACTGGAGTGAGAGAAGTGCGGAATATGGGGTGGGGTGGACGCCCACGCCATTTTCACCCGCTGCGCTGACACAGCGCGTCATCCGGCTTGACAGCCAAGAGGGCGAACAATCGTGGACAACCGGGGACAACGGCGGACTATTCGATGGGAGAAGATGAGGAGAGGGAGAAGATCACCCTCTCCTCATCCCCACGACCTCTATGAAAGGGCGCTTCCATGGTAGTATCTAGGCGTGACCAACAGGAAGTGAACAGCTATGAGTTGTTCATCGCTGCGCTCTCCGTCTTCTCCATCGTCAACATCGTGCTCGAGCTATTGCCCCTGGATCAAAACGTCAAGAACGTCGTTCTGATCGTCGATACCGGCCTGTGCGTTGTCTTCTTTGCCGACTTTCTAGGGCGTCTGTGGCGCGCCGACAGCAAACGCGACTACTTCTTCCACCAGCTCGGCTGGCTGGACCTGCTGGGCAGCCTGCCGTTTCCTGGGCTACGTATCGCGCGTGTGTTCCGCGTCGTGCGTGTAGTGCGGCTGGTGCGGGCCGTGGGGATGAAGACGCTCATCGATAAGGCTCTGCACGATCGAGCGGGAAGCGCTCTCTATACCGTGCTCGTGCTCTGTCTGGTGGTGATCCAGTACGCCAGCATCTTCGAGCTGGCGGTGAATCGCAGTTCACCGAACGCCAATATCAAGACGGCTTCCGACGCCGTCTGGTATGTCATCGTGACGATCACCACCGTTGGCTACGGCGACGAGTATCCAGTGACGAACGCGGGGCGCATCGTCGGTGTTATCACGATGATCGTCGGCGTCGGGCTGTTTGGCGTGCTGACGGGCTACCTGGCCAACACCTTCCTCTCGCCGTCGAGCAAGAAGTCAGAGGGCGTATCGACATCAGAATCCACCATAGAGCCGAGCGCGCAGTCAAGTCAAGCGTCAGCTGCGCTACCAACTTCAGTAGGCCTTATGGCGAAGTTGGACCAAATCCAGGCCGAGATGGCTGAGTTGAAACGCTTGCTTCAGCACCAGCCACTGAGCCAACCTCCTCGTTCAGACGGGGAGGCGCCTGCCGACAATCACACAGACAATCACCTGTCATCATAGCGAGTTGACAGCAATTCTGACACTGGTGGCGAATTCGTGCGGATCGTGGCGCTGAGGCTGGTGATGGGGTTGCGCCTCCTGGTCTGCCGCCTCGCCGAGCAGCGGTTGCGCAAGCAGCTGCTCTGGTGGGTCGTCAGCGCCAAGCGCCCCGAGACGCGCCAGAAGCGCATCGAGCGGATCGTCGCGGCGGCGGCGGAGCAGCGCAACCCGCTGGCCCCCGCGCCAAAGGAAGAACGTTAACCGCGCCGCTCCACTGTCCGCGCAGGCGGGGCTTCGTGGCCGCCAGACCCTATGCCGCGGCATGAGCCACCCGGCTGCTGAGGCGCCCGCCAGAGCGCTGTGTTCCACGTGAAACAGCGCGGGAATACCGCATGCGAAGCGGCTACGCTGGTTGACAGGGCGCCCCATGCGGGGTATGCTGTTCAAGTTGGGGATCATATCGGGGCCACTTCCGGGCAGGCGCGCACGAGGCGCGCATACAACCCCCTCAGCGGCCAATCTATCTCCCCACATACACACCGCGCGAAGCATCGCGCGGACACGAGTTGTTACCACGAGTCCCAGCGCGGACAGCGAGAGTAGCTCTATGGCACGATAAACAGGACCGTGTGTGGTCGAGCGGTCAGACGCGGCAGGGTGGGCGCATGAACGCCCCCGCTGCGCGAAGCTCGCCCACACGACGATGTTGGCGCCGTTGCCCCAGACTAGATATCCTTGCGCCGCGTTGGGCTGGTGTTCTTCCATATTGGGAGAAGGCCAGCCCAGTTGTTTTGTCCTGTTTATCCCGTTTGTCCCGGCTCGTCCCGGTTCAAGCGCCCAGACACGCTGACCGCGTTCCCGCTCGCGCCATGACCGGCGCGCGCTCACCGCGCTCATCCAAACACGCGCATATTCCATACGCAGGTCCCGCTTCAAAAGGAGGCCCCAATGCCAGACACAACTCCCCGACCACCCAACACTCCCTATGCCCGTGCGCCCCGCGACCGGCCCCGCGCCTAGCTCCGCCCCGCGACCGGCAGGCCCGGGCGGCGTCACCGTGCGCCCCGCTGGCGGCCCGAACGGTAACGGTGGCCGGCCCGCGCCGCGACCCGGCGCGCCGCGACCCGGCGGCCCTGGTGGCCCCGGCGGCCCTGGCCGCCCCGGCGGCCCCGGCGGCGCGCGCCCCGGCGGCGGTGGGCGTCCTGGCGGCGGTGGCCAGCGCGGCCAGCGTGGCGGGCGCGGCCAGCGCGGCGGCCCGATTCCCCCTGGCGGCCCGATGATGCGCCCGGCCCGAGGCGTCGAGAACCGCCAGACCGGCCCGGTGACCATCCCCGCGCAGATCATGGTCAAGGACCTCGCTGACCTGTTGAGCGCGAGTGTCAATGAGATCATCCGCACGCTGATCGCCAGCGGCATCTTCGCCAGCATCAACGAAGTCATCAGCTACGACGTGGCCTCGAAGGTCGCCACGGAGCTCGGCTTTGCTCCAGAGCTGGCGGCGGTCACCGCCCCCACGGCGCTGGCCCCGCGCGCGATGGCCGCCGCCGCCGCGCGCATGGCGACGACCGACCCGGCGCGCCAGCCGCGCCCGCCGGTCGTGACCGTCATGGGTCACGTAGACCACGGCAAGACCTCGCTGCTCGACGCCATCCGCAACACGCGCGTCGCGGCGGGCGAGGCCGGCGGCATCACCCAGCACATCGGCGCCTACCAGGTCGAGATCGATGGTCGCAAGATCACCTTCCTCGACACCCCAGGCCACGAGGCCTTCACCGCCATGCGCGCGCGCGGCGCCCAGGTCACGGACATCGCCGTGATCGTCGTCGCGGCGGATGACGGCGTCATGCCGCAGACCATCGAGGCGATTGACCACGCGCGCGCCGCTCAGGTGCCGATCGTCGTCGCGCTCAACAAGATGGACAAGCCGGGGGCCAACCCCGACCACGTCAAGCAGCAGCTCGCCGATCACGAAGTCGTGGTCGAGGAGTACGGCGGTGACGTGATCTGCGTCCCCGTCTCGGCCAAGAAGAACCAGGGCATCAAAGAGCTGCTGGAGATGATCCTGCTGGTGGCCGACCTGCAAGACATGCGCGCCAACCCCAAGGGCATGGCGCAGGGTGTCGTCGTCGAGGCCTTCATGGCCGCCCAGCGCGGGCGTCACGGCGACGGCGCTGGTCAAGGAAGGCACGCTGAAGGTCGGCGACATCATCATCGCTGGCACGCTCTACGGCAAGGTGCGCGCGATGTTCGACGACACCGGCAAGCGCATCCCCAAGGCGACCCCCTCGATGCCAGTCAGCATCCTGGGTCTCTCCGAGGTGCCCGCCGCTGGCGACCATCTGGAGGTCGTGGTCGACGAGAAGGCCGCCCGCGCGCTAACGGATGAGCGCCGCGCGCAGGCGCAGCTCGCCGCGCAGCAGAACATCACGCTCGACACGCTCTACATGCAGATGCGCGAGGGCAAGGTCAAGGAACTGAATCTGCTGGTCAAGTCCGACGTGCAAGGCACCGCCGAGGCGCTCAAGCACTCACTCTCGCGCATCGGCGACGAGAACCTGAAGGTGCGCCTGATTCACGACGCGGTCGGCAACGTCAGCGAGACCGACGTCAACCTGGCGACGGCGTCGAAGGCGATCATCATCGCCTTCAACGTCAAGGTGGACGGCGCCGCCCAGCGGATGGCGCAGATCGAAGGCGTGGACATCCGCTCCTACGATGTCATCTACAAGCTCGTCGAGGACATCGAGGCCGCCCTCCAGGGTCTGCTGGAGCCGGTCTACAAGGAGCAGGTGGACGGCCACGCCGAGGTCGTGCAGATCTTCAAGGCGGGTCGCCAGCTGGTCATCGCCGGCTGTCGCGTGACCGACGGCAAGATCACCCGCTCGGCCCAGGCGCGCGTGCAGCGTAAGGGTCAGGTCGATCTTCACCGGCCTGGTCCAGTCACTGCGGCGCGGCAAAGACGACGTGCGCGAGGTGGCCACCGGCTTCGAGTGCGGCATCACGCTCGAAGACTTCAACACCCTGGAGGCCGGCGACATCATCGAGACCTTCAGCAAGGTTCGCGTGTAAGCGCGGACGGCGCCCCCAACCCCCTCTCCCGGACGCTGCGCTGGGAGAGGGGGCCTTTTTCGCTATTCAGCGGCGGGAGCGGCCTGCCAGATGGGGTTGTCCTCCAGGTGGATGCTGTTGACCTGGAGCCAGTGGCGCGGCTCGCTGTCGTCGTCTTTCTGGAAGGGCCGCGAGAGGCCCACACAGAGCAGCGCGTGGACGCCGCTCAACAGCCGCAGGTTGAGGTCTGCGACGATACGCATGCGGACGGTCTTGTGGTCATCCTCGTACAGCCGCAGGTCGGTGACGGGCAGCGAGACGTCCTGGACGCCATCGGAGACGCGCATGCGCAAGTTGCCATATTCAAGGCTCAGATGTGGCTGGCTAGCCGGGGCCAGGCAGCCGAGGGACGCGATCCCCTTCCCCGTCGCGATGGAGCACGTGTGACCGGTGGCCTCAAGGTCGGAGCCGAAGATTTCGCCGAATGTTGTGTGGGCGCTGGATTGGAGCAGCGCCCAGAAGTCGCTGGGCGTCAGCGTATCCAGATTGCGCGCCTGCCAATGATAAAAGAAATGGTCTTCAACTTCTGGCGCGACACCTTCGGGAATGACCTCGCCAAGGTCCACCAGCCCGGCGATATCGAATGGGCCGCCGCTCGGCGCGCAGCAAGGCGCGTGGCAGCCGCCCTTTGACGGTCGGGCGAACATGCTTGCCGGTGTCGGGGTCCAGCCCCGCGACGCAGATATAGGGAAAAGACATGCGCGTAAGGTGATTGACGATGATGCGCATGGGAGCCATCCAACCGCCCGGTCAGCCGCGCCGGGCGCCGCTCGATGGGGAAACCGCCTGGCCGCCTGGCCAGGCCCATACCATGCCAACCTACAGGTGTGAGATCGTCAGGCCGCCCCATGCGGATTGGAGGTATTCGAGCGCGAGGCGGCGGTGGCAATGCTCGGCGGTCGCTTCGCTGCACAGCAGCACGGTGGGGATGTCGAACAGGCCCCGGTCAATCCGCCGCTCCACCGCGCGCTCGCGCATCAGCGCCAGGAAGCGCCGCTCGTACGATTCCCAGCTTCCTTTCTGTTTCTTGTATTCGTCCAGCATCTCCTGCGTCGGGGCCAGCAGCGGCTCATGGTGGTAATCAGCCGCGCAGAGCTCGCGCAGGAAGTAGCGCAGGTCCTCTCTCTTGGAAAAACCCGCCAGTTGGGAGACGTTGTTCAGCCGCACGTCTAGAAGTCGCTTGATTCCCACCCGTCTGAGGCGCTCGAAGAATTCTTCGGCTGATTTTTGTGTGAAACCGATCGTATAGACTTCCACTGCGCTTCCTCTTCAGCGGGCGATAACGCGCCATCCCACAAGGACGGCGGCGGCCGCAGGTCGGCCTCAGTCTGCTCGCGGCCATCGCCACGGATATGCAGCACACGCACACCCTGGCCGTCGAGCACGCGCGCGATCAGCAGATGGCGGTGGCAGTTGGTCGGGTCTTCTTCGCTGCACATGATCGCCGCGCGATAGACGCCCGCCTCATCAATCAGGCGCTCCAGACCGCGCAGGAAGAACGGGGCCACGGCGACGCGGGAATACAGCACATGGTCCTCCGCGTCGTAGAAGTCATCCGTAGGCGGGCGCCCGCCCAACTCCTCGCCAAGGTAGACATAGCGGACGCCGCGCCGCTCGACCGCTTCCTCCAGGTCTGGGCGGTTGAAGTGCGGCACGTAGCGCGAGTAGGGCGCCGAGCGGACATCCACCAGCGACTGGATGCGGTGGCGCTGAAGCAGCGCAATGAACTGGTCTTGCGAGTTGATTCGGAGTGGCCTACCGAATAGATGGTGAGTGGTTCTTCTGGAATAGGAGCCGGATTCGCGTCCATCGTCTTCACGCTCCTCATGATTCGCCGCGAACGCGCATTTGGGTTTTCAGCGATCGCGCGCACAGTATATCCATCGCGGGCGCTCCTGGCAAGCTGGCGCTCTCCAGCCGGGGTGGAGGGTGAAAGCCGTTACACGCGATGCATGATAGTAGGGCGGGAAATGGAGCGGGCGGGCGCCAAACAGTGGCGTCCGCCCGTTGTGTGTCTCGCGCGATGGTTGGGCGGTCCGCCGCCCAGATGTATCGCGAGTGTCGCCAGGGGGTCTCGGAGAAAGAGCGCTCGCGCGCTCAGGCCGAAACCTTCATGCTGGCTTGCGCCATGCCCTGTGCCATACCCGCCAGCTCCGGCACGCTGGCGCCCAGCGCCTGCGCGAGCCGGCCCAGCGCGTACGGCTGGGGCTCTTCGCGGCCATGCTCCAGATGGGTGATGGTCTCCCGGCGGAGACCTGTCAGCTCGGCCAGTTGACCGATGCTGAGCCCACTGCGCTGCCGCGCTTGACGCAATCCACGTAGCTTCATGCAGAACCTCCTCATCGAGGTTATTTACCCGCGAGCCAGGCCACGCTGCCTGAGTCCGTGGGTGTCCACCGGGCGAGCGGCGCGCCGCGAAGTCCGCGTCACGGCGCTCACCCATCCGCATTTTACCAGACGCGCGGGGCTGGCGCCACAAGGGAGCGGCGGCGGCGCCAGGGCCAGTGAATTGCCGGCTACGTCGCGGCCATGAATGGCCGGCGCACGCGGGAACGGGGGCATCAATGCCCTGTCTGCCACCGCGCGCCGGCGCATCGGACTTCAGTCCGCGTCCGCGTGCTCCGGCCTTCTCAAGGCCGAGAGCACCGACAATTCACAAGCCCTGGTCACGGGACACCCGCGCGCTTGTGCGTCTGTGCGGGCTATGGCATACTGCCAGCGTCGCGGGAGCGCTCACCGTGTGAAATGACACGCGCGGGAACACGAGCGCGGCGGATGGAGTGAGCCATGACGGGAGCGCGTGGAGGCCGGCCATACCGGCCACACTGGTGGGCGCAGGCGGCGATCGCGCTGGTGATTGGCGCGCTGGTCGGGCAGCTCTCGCCCACCGCGTCGCATATCTCATGGGCGGATGTCGCCATCTCCGGCGCCGCGCTGACGCTGCCCGCGCTGGTCGCGCTGCTGGCCGAGGCGCCCTACCGCCGGTCGAGCGCCGGGCGGGCGCTGATCGGGCTGGACATTCTGCTGCTCGCGGTGATCGTCGCGGCGATTACCGTCTCCGCGCTGACCGGGCAGGGCGCGCCGCAAGAGGCGATGCTCGCGGCGCTCGTCCTGCTGACTCCGGCGCTGGGCGGGCTGACGGGGATGGTCGCGGGCTCCGGCGGCAAGACCGAGAGCGGCAAGGCGATCCTCGTGGCGATGGCGGCCTGGCTGGGGCTGGGGCTACGGAGCGTCGGCCTGGGGCTGGCGACCCAAATGTCATCCCCCACCAACAACGTGGGCGGCCTCCTCCTGTTGACGGCCATCGCGGTGAGCGGGTTGTGGGCCATTGGCCTGGGCCTCGCCGCGCTCGAAGGGATTGTGGTAGAGATCTGGCGCGCGGCGGCGTTCCGCGCGGGTAGCCGCTAGCTAGCTCTGGCCAGACGAGCGGCGCTGTGGCGTACCATACGCTCGTGAGTTATGAGTTAAAGGAGCGATACGCCGCATGTCGAGCGCCAACGAACCAGCCATCACCCTGAGCGTCGCCCACTATCTGGACGAGATTCCCCAGGAGCCGGGGCGCCGGGCGCGCACGGTCTACGTCGTCGTGGACGTGATCCGCGCGACAACCACGCTGGCGGTGATGTTCGAGCGCGACATCCGGCGGGTGTATGTGGCGCGCGATGTGGCGGCGGCGCGGGCCGCGCGGGCCGCGCTGCCAGGGGCGCTGGTCGCGGGCGAGGTGGCCGCCGTGCCGCCGCCGGACTTCGACCACGGCAACTCGCCGGAGGAGTGGGGCCATCTGGAGGTCGCCGGGCGCGAGGTCCTCTTCTCCACCACCAACGGCGCCCGCGCGCTGCACGCCAGTCGCGGCGGCGGGCCGATCTTCGCCGGGGCGCTGCGCAACGCCACAGCGGTCAGCCAGGCGGCGCTGGCGGCGGCGCGGCGGCTGGCGGCGGACGGAGACGGCGCGGGCGTCCTGGTCGTCTGCTCCGGGCGTGACGGCCTGCCAGCGGAGGATGACTCGCTCTGCGCCGCGTGGCTGCTGGCGACGCTGCGTGATGTCGCCGGGCGCGAGGAGACGGCGGTGGCGCTGGATGACGCCGCGACCGCCGCGCTCGGCTTACTCGACGCGCCGGAGCGGCTCCGCATGGGCGACGCGCGCTGGCTCTACGAGCGGCTGCTGGCCTCCGCCCCCGCCCGCGACGTGCTCGGACGTAGACCTCGGCGCCGACATCGCCTGGTGCGCGGACCTCGACGCCTCCCAGGCCGTCCCCACCGTCACCGGCTACGACCCGGCCCGCGATCTGCTGATCGTCGAGCGGACGTGATACAACCAGGCGCCGTGGTAGGCTATCGCACAAACCACCGTGGCCGTTCTCTAGCCGGAAGGAGCGCGCTATGTCCACCTCAGCCGTCGCGGATAGCGCATCCAGAGGAAGCGCGCGCCGTACGCTGGCGGGGAGCGCGCTGCTGCTGGGCGGCGCGCTGGCCCTGATCGCCGCGTTCCTGCCGTTCATGCGAACCGAGTGGCCCGCCATTGATGGCGACCCCGCCGGGGGCGTCACCAATTATCTCATTCAACCACTCCTCACGCCAGCAGGATCCTTCGCAATGAGGGCCCCCGGCTTGCTCTGTGGCGGCCTGCTCTTGCTCGGGGCGCCCGCCGGCCTGGCCGCGATCGGCGTCGCCACTCTCTGGGCGAAGCGCTGGACGCCAGAGCGGCGCAGCCTCGTTATCGGCCTGGCGCTCGTGGCGCTCGGCGCGTTCAACGCCCTCATCAACGCCGCCGCCATCTTCTTTCCCGTCTGGGACTCCGGCATCGGGACGCGCAGACTGGAATATGGCGCGGGCGTGATGTTCCTGGGCTACCTGCTCACGCTGGTGGGAGTCGTCCTCCTGCCCCTCGTTACTCCCCTCGCCTCCGCAGAGGAGAGGGGCCGGGGGTGAGGCCAGAGCCGTAGCGGCGCAGCAACTCCCCGCGCGACATCCAGATCTCTACGGGATAGGTGGTGTAGGTCGCGCCTTGCTTCAGCCGGGACACACCTTCAGGGTTATACATCGCCAGCAGGCCCTCCATGAAGAAGCGTTCCAGCCGCGCGTAGAGCGTCACGGGCCGCTCGCGCAAGGTGAAGCCCAGCCGGGGGCCGACCCGCCCGAGGAGCGTCACGCCCATGAACGCCTCCGCGCGCGCCATCTCGCCCGGCTGCTCCGCCCAGCGCGCCAGCGCGCCCAGGTCCTCCGCGATCATGCGGGCGAGCCGCCAGACGCCACGCGTCGCGCGCCGCGTCGCTCACACGCTGGTTATTGAGGTGCAGCGCGGCGATCCATGTCCCGCGCGTGACCTGGGTCCCGTCAGGGAGGGTGATGGGCCGTCCATGATAGCGCATGAGGTGCGCGCCGAGCAGGTCGTGCGGCGCATTGGGGATTGGCGTCACCGGCTTGAGCGTCCGCGTCAGCCCTTTCCCAGACTGGCCAGAAGCGCAGAAACCCGCGCGCCTGCCCGCCGCGCGAGCCGCCAGCGAGCCGCCAGCCCGGGCCGGGCCGCCGCCACCTGGCCGGTGGCGCTGCGGGCGCTGGGGCCGATGGGGCCGCGCCCGGCTCGCCCCGGATGAAGGCGACGCAGACCGCGCCCAGCGCCAGGAAGACCGCCGCCAGCGCGAAGACCGCCTGATAGCCTAGCGCCGTTTGGCCCCACACCCTATCCACCAGCGCGATCACCGCGCCACCCAGCGCGGGCGCGAGAACGGCGGGCAGCGTTGAGGCGGCGTTCCAGATGCCCAGGTCCTTGCCCGCGCTGGCCGGGACGGGCAGCGAGTCCACCGCCAGCGCCCAGTCCACGCTGGTATACGCGCCATAGCCCAGCCCAAAGACGAGGCCCAGCGGCCAGAGCGGAAAGCCAGCCGGCGCGATGACGAACACCAGCGCCGGTACGGCCATCAGCCCGCTGGAGACGCCCACCAGCAGCGTGCGGTTCATGCGGTCGGAGAGGATGCCCAGCGCCAGCGCGCTGACCACCGCCCCCAGCAGCGCCAGCCCGGCCACGACCGCCGTCGCGCTGACAAAGCTGGTGACGCCCATGACGGTAGCGAAGTAGTATTCGATGAAGGTCATGAACAGCGTCAGCCCCATCATCACGAAGGCGCGCGTCAGGAAGACCCAGGTGAAGTTGTGGCTCTTCCACGGCTCCAGCCACAGCGCGCGCAGCGACTGCAAGCCGCGCTCCATCCGGCTCGCGCCGCGCGGAGCCGCCGCCGGGCGCAGCGCCGCCGCATCCGCCGCGCTCAGCGGCGTCTCGCGCGTCCAGACGAGGGTGATGAAGGCGGTGACCACCATCGTAGCGGCGGTGGCGCCGTAGAAGATCGTGCGCGCCGGTGATGATCTCCGCGCGCGCGGCGGCGGATGTGACGTTGGTGAGCGTGACGTTCGCCAGCAGGACGCCTGCCAGCGCCAGGCTGCCCACGTTGCCCAGGATGGTCATCAGGCCCAGATAACCTGAGGCGGCGCCGCGCTGGCTCTCCGGCGTGATGTCGGGCAGCAAGCCCTGGTACGCGCCTACCGCGACGTTCAGCCCAAGCTGCAGGACGAGCGCGGCGATGATCAGCGCGTTGAGGTCAGCGGGACGGGCCAGCGCCCACGCGCCCGCGACGGCGATCACCACGCCCACCAGGATGTAGGGCCGCCGCCGGCCAAACGGCGACGTCGCCCGGTCGGAGAGCGCGCCAGCGAACGGCGGGGCCAGCAGCGCGACCGCCGCGCCCAACGCCGTGAGCCAGCCCAGGAACTCCGCTTGCCGCGCGCTTCCCACCGCGCCCGGCGCGATGAACAGCAGGACCTGGAGCGGAAGGACGATCGGCGCCAGCGCGGCGGAGACGGCGTTAATGCCCAGCCACAGCGCGCTCAGCGAGATCTGGCCCCACAGGGTCAGCGGCGCGCGGCCATTCGTGGCGATCTGTGTTTGCGACGCCACCCCATCGTGTCGGAGGGAATCTGGAGACTGCATAGGTGCGGCTCCTCTCCCCATCGTGTGCGTGGGCGCGCGCCACGCGCCAGTCACCGGCGCCTGCGCTTCCACCATCGCACATGCCGCACGGCTGGCGCCAATCAGGGAAGCGGCTGGCTATTCCCACTTGAAGAAGCGGGCGGCAAGCGCCGTGCAGACTAGGCCCCAGGCCGCGAGCACGGTAATGTCGAGCCACATCGGGAAAGTCTGCGCGCCGCCAATCGTGACCTGCCGGAAGGCGTCGGCCAGGTAGGTCAGCGGCATCGCGCGCACCACCGGCGCGAGGAACGCGGGCAGGAGCGCCAGCGGGAAGAAGATGCCGGAGAGGAACATCATCGGGAAGTTGATGGCTGACGAGATGCCGCTGGCGCTCTCCACCGACTTCGCGATCGCCGCGATCAGGTAGCCCATGCCGATGAAGGTCAGCGCGCCCAGCAGCGTCAGCCCGGCCAGCGCCAGGACATTGCCCTGTATCTGCACATCGAACGCCGCTACGCTGATGCCGACGATCAAGGCCGCCTGCGTCATGCCAATCGTCAGGCGCATCAGCAACTGGCCTGAGATGAGTTGCCAGCGCGGCAGCGGTGTCGCGCCGAGGCGGCGCAGCACGCCCTCCTCGCGCAGTGAGACCAGCGGCGTGGCGGTGGCGAACAGCCCCAGTTGCATCAGCGACATCGCCAGGATGCCGGGCATCAGGAAGTCGATCGAGCGCAGGGTGTGCGAGGTGATGCTGTTCATGGCGAGGGCCAGCGGCGGGACGGCATTCGTGGCGGCGCGGTTGAAGCCCTCCAGTACCTGCGCCACGATCGTCTGCTCGATCTGCGCGTTGGTCGGGTCCTTGGTCGGGTCGAGAGTACATCCGCACCTGCGCCGTGTGCCCTTGGGCCACCGTCTGGCTCATGCCAGCGGGCAGCACGATCACCAGATCGAGGTTCCCCTTCTTGAGGTCGTTGATCGCGCTGTCATACGTCTCGGTCTTGACCTTGAACGGCGTCACTTCGTGCTCGAAGACGTAGGCCAGCTGGGCGCTAACCGGGCCAGTGTCCTGATTGACCAGGCCAACGGTGTATGACGGCGAGCTGTTGCCCGAGAAGATCGCGCCGAAGAGGATGATGAAGAAGATCGGGAACGCAAAGGTCCAGAACAGCGCCGCGCGGTCGCGGATGAACTCCTTCATGTTGGCGATGTAGAGGCTAAAGACGGTAGACATCGTGAGCGCGCCCCTTCCCTGATAGCGAATGGTGTGACGTGGCGTAGGGCGAACGACTGGTGGCTAGTCGCGCAGCGCGCGGCCCGTCAGCTTAAGGAACACGTCTTCGAGGGTGGCGCTGTGGACGTTGAGGTCGCGCAGCGCGGCGCCGTTCGCCGATTCACGCTCCAGTAGGGCGGTCATCGTGCGCGGCGCGTCACTGGTGAAGACGCGTCACTTTGCCCTCCTCGCTGACCGCGTGGCTGACGCCAGCGAGGGTCTGGTAGATGGTGGCGTCACCGGGCGCCTGGAACGAGATGGCGATGTCGCTGAAGTGGCGCCGCACCAGCTCGTCAGGCGCGCCAATCTCGATCATGTGGCCATGGTCTACGATCGCTACGCGGTCGCAAATCTGCTCGGCTTCTTCCATATAGTGGGTGGTCATCAGGATAGTCTTGCCCTGGCGCTTGAGGTCGAGCACGACCTCCCATAGCTGGCGGCGGGCCTGTGGGTCCATGCCAGTCGTCGGCTCATCGAGGAAGATGATGTCCGGGTTGTTGACCATCGCCAGCGCGACACTCAGCCGCTGCTTCTGGCCGCCGGAGAGCTGCTTGCTGCGGGTGGTGGCCTTCTCGCCCAGGTCCACCATGCGGATCAGGTCGGTGGTGGGCAGTGTCTTGCGGTTGGGATAGAAGGTGTGGAAGAGGTCGAGGATCTCGGTGACGGTCAGGCGCGGGTAGAGCGAGGTGGTCTGAAGCTGGATGCCGATGCGCGCCTTGATGGCCTGCGCCTCGCGCGGCTGCCTCAACCCCAGCACCGTCACGCTGCCCGCGTCCGCCGTCCGCAGGCCCTCGACGATCTCGATGGTGGTGGACTTGCCGGCGCCGTTCGGCCCCAGCATGCCAAACACCTCGCCCTGCGCGACCGCGAAGCTGACGCCATCCACCGCCTTGGTGGCGCCATACGTCTTGCGCAGGTCCTCGACAACGATGGCGTTCTCTGTCCCCATGCGAATCCTCCGATGGTACGACGCGCGCGTGTCCGCTGTATTTTCCGCCCTGGCTGTGGCCGCGACACACGAAGCGGCCACAGCGCGCCAGACCCTCCGTCATGGCGCTTTCGCCGTGCCTCGTCGCGCGGCCCGCCCATGTGTACGCGTCGGGTCGCCCACAGGTTGTTTTGCAACTCGCGGCGGCGCTAACGCCAGGCAGACCGCGTATGGTATGCTTGCGCCATCAACGTGCGAAGGCCGCCAGCGCTTGCAACACTGACGGCCTTCTAACCCGCGCGCTGGGAAAAGCAGCGACACAGGGCTACTCGCATTCTAGCACGGTTCAGGCCGAATAGCGCCTGCTTGTCTGCGTGCGCTCCCTCCCGCTACCCACACCCGCGCGCCTCTTCCGATTGGAGGCGCAGCCCATGCCCTACATCCTCACGCGACCCACTACCCTCCCCATTCCGCCTCCCAGCTGACCACCGTATTCCAACACCGTGAGACGCCAGCGCGAGCGTCTCGTATGCGTCGCGAGATGAACTGGTTTGAACTGGTTTGCCACGTTAGATGTAGCGCGCCGATGGCGAGGGTGTCGTTACACAAATGGGGTAGCCGTCTTCGCTACCCCTTGCGAGACAGGAAGCGCAAAGGAGCACACACATGAGCGAGCATGACGAGCAGGGTTCGGGGACACAAGGGCAGCCGGTGTCAACATTTGACACGATCCGGCGCGAGGATGCCGAGGGCAATGAGTGGTGGAGCGCGCGCGAACTGGCGACCATCCTGGACTACCCGCGATGGCAGAAGTTTCGTCCCGTCATTGACCGGGCGATGGAGGCCTGCGAGAACAGTGGCCATGCGGTTTCAGACCATTTTACCCGTGAGGGTAAATTGATCACGAGCGGCAAAGGGGCGCAACGTCGGATCGAGGACTGGCGCCTCTCGCGCTACGCCTGTTATCTCATCATCCAGAACGCCGACCCGGAGAAGCCTGTGGTCGCGCTGGGGCAAACCTACTTCGCCGCCCAGACCCGGCGCCAGGAGTTCACGGACGAGCAGGCGCTCGCCAGCGCCAGCGAAGACCAGTTGCGCCTCTTCACCCGTCAGCAGCTCGCGGAGCGCAACAGGCTGCTCGCGGGGACAGCCGCCCGCCGCTGGCGTTCTCAGCCGCGACTTCGCGATCTTTCAGGACCACGGCTACATGGGGCTCTACAACAGTGAGCGCGCCCGCGATATCGCCGCCCGCAAGGGCTTGAGGCCCGGCCAGCATATCCTCGACCACATGGGCAGCACGGAGCTAGCCGCCAACCTCTTCCGCGCCACGCAGGCCGAAGACAAGATCCGCCGCGAAGGGGTCCAGGGCAAGGACGCGGCCAACGCCACCCATTTCGCGGTGCGCCGCGCCGTGCGCCGCTTCATCGTCGAAGAGTTGGGCGGCTCGCCGCCGGAAGAACTGCCCACGCCACCCGACGGCGTCCAGCAGGTCGAGCGCCGCGAGCAGGCGCGTCTGGAGCGGGAGGCGCAATCTCAGCGACAGCCGTCGCTCTTTGGCGAGGGTGAAGGTGCGGGCGAAGAGGATGAGGGCGAACAAGTGTAACAGGGGGGCCTGTGTTTCCACCGAGGGTAGCCATTGCAGCTACCCTTTCGTTACCCCTCACCCCTCCCAATACGCCACGAACGGCAGACGCTAGCGCCTCCTTCCCCGCGCGCAGCGCCTCGACCAGCGCGCGGGCGGCGCCGAGCGAGGCGCCGCAGGGAATGTTGGCTTCGACGGCGGCGCGGCAGGCGACCCATGTGTGGTATGCTTGCTTCAGCAATGTGCGACGCCCGCCAGTGTTGGAAGCACTGAACGGGCGCCTAACCCGCGCGCTGGGTAAAGCAGCGGCACAGGGCTTCTCGTATTCTAGCACGATTCGGGCGTGAGAGCCCCTATAATCGTGCGCCCCGCCCGCTCCCCCCTGGCGCGCCTCTCAGGATTTGGAGGCGTAGCCCACGCATTGTGTCCTCACGCGGCTCGATAGCGTAGCCGCGCGGATTGTTCGCCCTCTTGTCCCTGCAAGCCCCTCATGCAGTGCGCCGCTCGCTCCTCGGCAGGCGTTGCGCTGGTCGGGAACCCCACGACTCCGGCAAATTCGCAGCATGGCGTTGTTGCACAAAGGGGGTGCTATCATAGCACCCCCTTTAAGAACTTCGGAAAGCCTGAGGTGTAAACCAATGAGTGATGAGCAAGACGCCCAGGACATTGCCATTCCTCAAGAACTAGCGGTAGAACAGCGGCCTGTGCCATTCATGGGTGATGACCTGGCCGCCGCTATGACCGCCGCTGGCGCTATCTATATCACCATCCCCGGTATGTGTCACGCGCTGGGGCTGGACGCGCGCGGCCAAATACGCCGAATTGAGCGCAGCCCATCGCTTGCCAAAGGGCTGCGTGTCATTCCGCTGGAGACTCGCGGCGGAATCCAGCCGATCAACTGTCTGCGAGTAGACCGTGTGGCGCTGTGGCTGGCAGGCGTGGAGACATCGCGTATCAAACCAGAATATCGGGGCAAAATCGAAGCCTATCAGGATGAGTTGGCCCCCATCGCGATGCACGTGTTCATGCGTGTGATGGGCGTCCAGCTATCTACGACTACCGCGCCCACAATGATAGCGGCACAAATCACGGAAATCGCGGAGCAACTCGAGACGCTTATGGGCGTGGTGATGTTCCTGCGCGAGCACCTGGACGCACAGCTTTCGGCCACAAATGGACAGATCGGCGCGCTCTCTTTGCGCCTTGATGACGCTATCACGTTGCTCGAAGCGCTCGGCGAGCGCCAGGTCACAACAGAAGGCCAGGTCGCGCGCATTGATGAACGGACACAGCGCCTGACGCCCGCGCACGCCCGCGCCATCCAGGAGATGGTAGATCGCATGGCGCGCGAGACCAAACGGCTGGCGGCGCCGCTCACCTACGCTATCACCTATGGCCGCCTCAAACACCGATTCCGCGCCAGTTCCTACCGCGAGATCGCCGATAAGCAGTATGAGGCCGTGATGGCGTATCTCCGCGACGAGTTGCGCCGCGCCCTGGCGGGCGAAAGCCCAGAGCAGGGGAACTCTGTTCTAGCCAGCATTCAGGAGTAAAGGGGTATGCCACTCTTGTAGGCTGCCCCTTTACTCCTCCCGATACGCCACGAATGGCAGGCGGAGCGCTTCATCTCCGGCGCGCATCGCCTCGGCCAGCGCGCGGGCGGCGCCTCGCTCGACGCCGCAGGGGATGTTGGCTTCGACGGCGGCGCGGCGGATATGGCCAGGCAAGCGCCATCCCGCTCTTGATCGCATGCTACAATGCGTCCGGCTGGTACTGGATGGAATCGTCAGCAAGAGGTATTCATACATGACGAGAGTAGGGCATTTACCAGGCGTCTCTTCGCGGCTCATTACCGCCGCAGGCTTGTGCTGTTTCATCGCGCTGTTTTCCGCAGGTTGCGGCAGCGCTGGCGCGGCTGGCGCGCGGGCTGCCGCTACCGCCTCACCCACCTTGACTGCGACCATATCCCCTTCCCCAACCGCTACGCATGCGTCCGTTGTGGACTGCGCAACCATCAATCTTCAACCAATGAACTTGTCATTACCTTTGCCACCAAATACCGTCTCATACATGCTGGGCGGAGGGACAGCAGGCGCAGGCTTCTCTTTGGAATGCACCCCCAACATGACTCAATCCGCCATTGTTTCATCGCTGAACACCGGATTTCAGCAAGTTGGCTGGGTTCGCTGGGACCCAGCGTCTGACAATGCGGGGGGGTGTGGAACGCAGCCAAATGACTACTGGCAATGGACCAATCACAAAGTCGCCGTTGGCTGGGACTTTCACGATGCGGCATTGCCCGAATGGCACCTCATGGAGTGTTCTCTGGCATATGCTGGCCTAACGCCCACGCCTTGACGCTCCCCCATGACACACGCTATCGCACTCTCCTCGGGCAATGGCCATAGCCCAAAACGATGACCGCGCCCTGCAAGCGATAAGCGACTTCACCCCTCCCGATACGCCACGAATGGTAGGCACAGCGCCTCATCCCCGGCGCGCATCGCTTCGACCAGCGCGCGGGCGGTGTCGAGCGAGGTGAGGCAGGGGATGTTGGCTTCGACGGCGGCGCGGCGGATCTTGAAGCCGTCGAGGATCTCGATGCCCTCACGCGTCTTGGCCCCGCCGCCGGTGATCGTGTTGATGACCAGTTGTACCGTGCGCTCGCGGATCAGGCGGATGATCGTCTCGTCCTCGTCGCTGATGCGGTTGACGGCGGTGGCGGTCAGCCCGGCGTCGGTGAGCATGCGCGCCGTGCCGGCGGTGGCGTAGAAGCTGTAGCCCGCCGCGCCCAGCGCCTGGAGGATGGGCAGCGCCTCGGCCTTGTCGCGGTCGGCGACGCTGACGAAGGCCGCGCCGTCGCGGTCGGGCGCGGTGACGCCCGCGGCGATCAGCGCCTTGCGCAGCGCGGCGGGGTAGGTTTTGTCGATGCCCATCACCTCGCCGGTGGACTTCATCTCCGGCCCCAGCGCCAGCTCCGCGCCGACCAGCTTGGACATCGAGAAGACCGGCCCCTTGACGGCGTAGAGCGGCTGGACGGGCCAGAGGTTGTCGGGATGCCCCGCCCACTTGCCGCCGTCCATCGCCGCCAGCTGCTCGCCCATCGCCGCGCGCGTCGCCAGCGTCACCATCGGCACGCCCGTCACCTTGCTCAGGAACGGCACGGTGCGCGAGGCGCGCGGGTTGACCTCCAGGATCCAGACGTTGTCTCCCGGCTGGCCGTTCGGCTCGGTGACGACGAACTGCGCGTTGATCAGGCCCTTGACGTTCATCGCGCGGGCGATCGCGGTGGTATGGCGAGCGACGGCGCGTATCTCGTCCTCCGACAGGCTGCGGGTGGGGTAGACGGCGAAGCTGTCGCCGGAGTGGACGCCCGCGCGCTCGATATGCTCCATCACGCCGGGAATCAGCACGGACTCGCCGTCGCTGATGGCGTCCACCTCGATCTCGCGCCCCGTCAGGTAGCGGTCGATCAGGATGGGATGCTCGCCGAACTGCGAGACGACGCGCGTGACGTAGCGCGTCAGTGTCTCCGGCGCGCGGATGATCTCCATCGCCCGCCCGCCCAGCACGTAGGAGGGGCGCACCAGCACGGGGTAGCCGATCTCCTCCGCGACGCGCTCGGCCTCCGCGACCGTGCGCACCGCCGCGCCCTTGGGACGCGGCACGCCCAGGCGCTCCATTAGCGCGTCGAAGCGGTAGCGGTCCTCGGCCAGGTCAATGCTGTCCACTGACGTGCCGAGGATTGGCGCTCCGGCGGCGGCCAGCGGGGCAGCGAGGCCGATGGCCGTCTGCCCGCCGAACTGCGTCACGACCGGCGGCTTGACGCCGTCGGGACCGGCCTCGTTATCGAGGATGGCGATCACGCTCTCGGCGTCCAGCGGCTCGAAATAGAGCCGGTCGGACATGTCGAAATCGGTGCTGACTGTCTCGGGGTTGGAGTTGATCATCACGCTGCGCACGCCCGCGTCGCGCAGGGCCATCGAGGCGCGGACGGAGCAGTAGTCGAACTCGATGCCCTGGCCGATGCGGATCGGCCCGGAGCCGAGCACGACCGCCTTCTGGCCGGGCAGCGCCGGGGCCTCGTTCTCCTGCTCGTAGGTCGCGTAGAAGTAGGGCGTGCGCGCGGCGAACTCGGCGGCGCAGGTATCCACCATCTTGAAGGTCGGCAAGATGCCCAGTGCGCGGCGGCGCTCGTAGACCGCGCGGGCGGAGGTTTCGGTCGCGCCCTCGCGCTGGGCCTGTGCGGCGGCGATCTGCGCGTCGGAGAAGCCCATGCGCTTGGCCTCGCGCAGCAGCCCCGGCGTCAGCTCCTGGCGGGCTAGCCGCTGCTCCATCTTGATGATGCGGCGCAGCTTGGCCAGGAACCAGCGGTCAATGCCGGTCTGCTCATGCAGGGCGTCAATCGCGCCGTCGGCGGTGTCCACGCGCAGCGAATCGAGCAGGCGCCAGAGGCGGACATCGTTGGGCGGGAACTCGCCCAGGTCGTCCACGTCGGCGGGGGTCGAGTTGAGGGTGTCGGCCCGCACTTCCAGCGCGCGCATCGCCTTCTGCAGCGCCGCCTCGAACGTGCGGTCAATCGCCATCACCTCGCCGGTGGCCTTCATCTGCGTGCCCAGGCCGCGATCGGCCAGCGGGAACTTGTCGAACGGCCAGCGCGGAATCTTGACGACGACGTAGTCCAGCGCGGGCTCGAAGGCGGCGACGGTCTTGCCGGTGACTTCGTTGGTGATCTCGTCTAGCCGCTTGCCGATGGCGATCTTGGTGGCGACGCGCGCGATGGGGTAGCCAGTGGCCTTGGAGGCCAGCGCCGAGCTCCGGCTGACGCGCGGGTTGACTTCGATGACGTAGTAGCGGAAGCTGCGCGGGTCCAGCGCGAACTGGATGTTGCAGCCACCCTCGACGCCCAGCGCGGAGATGATCCGCACCGAGGCGGTGCGCAGCATCTGGTACTCGCGGTCGGAGAGCGTCTGGCTGGGGGCGACGACGATGCTGTCGCCGGTGTGGATGCCCAGCGGGTCGAAGTTCTCCATGTTGCAGACGGTGACGCAGGCCCCGGCGCTGTCGCGGATGACCTCGTACTCGATCTCTTTCCAGCCGCCGAGATACTGCTCGACGAGGATCTGGCCGATCGGGCTGGCCTGGATGCCGCGCTGGGCGATGGTCGCCAGTTGGGCGCGCGTGCGGGCGATGCCACCGCCGGAGCCGCCGAGCGTGTAGGCCGGGCGGATGACGGCGGGCAGGCCGATCTCGGCGTCGCTGAAGGCCAGCGCGTCTTCAACGGTGGTGACGGTCTTGCTCGGCGGCACCTCCAGCCCCAGGCTGAGGAGCAACTGCTTGAACAGCTCGCGGTCCTCGGCCTGCTTGATGGTCGCCAGCGGCGTGCCGAGCAGGCGCACGCCGTACTCGTCCAGCGCGCCATCCTCCGCCAGCGCGACGGCCAGGTTGAGGCCGGTCTGGCCGCCGAGCGTGGCCAGCAGACCGTCGGGGCGCTCGCGGGCGAGATGCGCCGCACCGAGGCCACCGTCAGCGGCTCGATGTAGGTGACATCGGCGACGCCCTCATCGGTCATGATCGTCGCGGGGTTGGAGTTGACCAGGATGACCCGCTTGCCCTCCTCACGCAGCGCGCGGCAAGCCTGGGCCCCGGCGTAGTCGAACTCCGCCGCCTGGCCAATGATGATCGGCCCGGAGCCGATGACCAGCACACTCTGTATCTCGTCGCGCGTCATGTGAGTTTGCTCCTTAATGGATGGTATGCGTATGGTCATTCGCGCCACCGCCGCTCGTCCCGGCCTTGAAAGGCCGGGACACGCGACAGAGGCATAATGCCCAGGGATGTATCCCTTCGTACCGTGCGCCGGCCCTTTAGGGCCGCGCCGTTCCCGCCGCCCGCTCGTAGAGCGCGACGGAGTAGTTGTGCTTTTCCGCGAGGCCGCGCAAGGTAAACCCCAGCCCCTCGTAGTAGGCGCGCAGAGCGGCGTTGCCGTCCCAGCAGTCGAGCCGCAGCCAGTCGTGGCCTGCCGCCGCGACGCGCTGGCCCGCGTAGTCCAGCAGCGCCGCGCCCAGTCCCGTCGCGGCATCGGCGCGACGCACACACAGCGCGTGGAGGTAGCCCGCGATGGGCGGCTGCTCGCCCCAGACCGACACGTCCTCCCACTGGAGAGTAAAGCCGCCCGCTGGGACGCCATCGCGCCGCGCCAGGTAGACTTCGCCGCCACTGTCGAGGATGCGCCGCAACGGCTGCGCCGTGAATTCGCCGGGCCGCCACTGCTTGATCCCGCGCTCCCAGAGCCACGTGGCCGCCTCCTCATGAATCGCGACGAACGCCGCTAGGCCCTCCACGTCCGCCGCGTCCAGCCGCTCGATGGCGTAGCGGTTGGCGTGGAGCGGTGGCTCATGTTCAGCGGTCATTGGGCCTCACCCCCTGCCCCTCTCCTCTGCGGAGGCGAGGGGGAATCCTGCCATACGTGACTGCCGAAGGGCAAACGGTCTTGCCCCGCGCGAAACGCCAGCGCCGGGCCTTCTCCTCCGCAGAGGAGAACGCTACGCCGAAGGCCGGATGAGGCCCCCGTGCGCCGGCCATTTATGGCCGCGTCTCGCCGCCCGTCATCAGCGCGCGGAACTGGTCGAACAGGTAGTGGTTGTCCTCCGGGCCGGGCGCCGCTTCGGGGTGGTATTGCACCGAGAAGACCGGCAGCGACTCGTGCGCCAGCCCCTCGACGCTGTTGTCGGAGAGGTTGACGTGGCTGACGTAGAAGCCGCTTTCGGCGGGCAGCGTCTCCGCCAGCACCTCGAAGTTGTGGTTCTGCGAGGTGACGGTGACGCGCCCGGTGCGGACCTCGCGCACGGGATGGTTGGCGCCGTGGTGGCCGAAGAGCAGCCGCCCAGTCCTGGCGCCCGCCGCCAGCCCGATGATCTGATGGCCGAGGCAGATGCCCATCACCGGCATGCGCTCCTCGTAGATCAGCGCGCGGGTCAGGGCGATCAGCGCCTCGACGCTCTCCGGGTCGCCGGGGCCGTTGGAGAGCAGCACGCCGTCGGGGTTCACCTGGCGGATGACGCTCATGTCCACGTCATGCGGCGCGACGATCACCTCCATGCCGTGCGCGGTGAGCTGGCGGGCGATGTTGCGCTTGAAGCCGGTGTCCACCAGCAGCACGCGCGGCGCGCCCGGCGTCGCGGGCTGCGTCTCCCAGGGCGCGAGGTCGTCAATCGAGACTTCGGCGACGACATCCAGATCGGAGACCGACTTGACCAGGCGCGCTTCGGCGGTCAGCGCGGCAATGTCGGGCGTCTCGCCGGGGGCGAAGACGTGGATGACGCCGCGCAGGCTGCCCGCCTCGCGCAGATGGCGGGTCAGCGCGCGGGTGTCCACATCGTAGAGGCCGGGGATGCCGTAGCGGCGCAGGTATTCATCAATGCTCTGCCCACCCCGCCAGTTGCTGTACTCATCGCACCACTCGCGCACGATCAGGGCGGAGAGCCACGGGCGGCGCGACTCCACATCCTCATCGGCGACACCGTAGTTGCCGATCAGCGGGTAGGTCATGGTGACCATCTGCCCGCGATAGGAAGGATCGGTGCAGATCTCCTGGTAGCCGGTCATCGCAGTGCAGAAGACGACCTCGCCGCGCCGACCGCTGGCCAGCGACTCGACCGCGCCGAACGGCTTGCCGTAGAAGATGGCGCCGTCTTCGAGGACCAGCGCGGCGGTTAGCTCGCTCGCTCCGTCCAGCATGGTCGCTTCCTCCTGATCGGGTTGATTGTTGCGCCTCCCGGCTCTCGGAAGGGTCGCTCTGATGACTCGTTGGGCTGATCGTCGAGGTCATACCCGCGCCTCCACAGTGGCCGCGTCGTAGACCACCCGCCCGCCGAGCCATGTCTGCCGCACGCGCCCGCGCAGCGTCAGCCCGGCCAGCGGGGTATTCTTGCCGAGCGAGGCGAAGCGGGCGGGGTCCACCGTCCAGGTCTCATCGGGGTCGAAGATCACCAGGTCGGCGGGCTTGCCTGGCTCCAGCGTTCCGGCGTCCAGCCCCCAGGCGGCGGCGGGGCGCGTGGTCAGCGCGGCGATCAGCGTGGAGAGCGGCAGCTTGCCGGTGTGGACCAGCGCCAGCAGCGCCGCCAGCGCCGTCTCGAACCCGCTGATGCCGAAGGCCGCCTCGCTGAACTCGCAGTCCTTGTCCACCTGCGTATGCGGCGCGTGGTCGGTGGCGATGGCGTCTATCGTTCCATCCAGCAGGCCGTCCAGCAGGGCCGCGCAGTCGGCGGCGGTCCGCAGCGGCGGGTTGACCTTGGCGGCGGTGTCGTAGCGCGGGCCGTCGGGCAGCGGCGCGCCGGTCAGCGCCCGCAGCGCGTCCGCCAGCGGGCCAGTCCGCTCGCCCGCCACCCAGTCGTCGGTCAGCAGCAGGTGGTGCGGCGTGACTTCGGCAGTGACGGGCAACCCGGCGCGCTTGGCCTCGCGCACCAGCGCCACCGCCCCGGCGACGCTGAGGTGCGCGGCGTGATAGCGCGCGCCGGTCACGCGGACCAGCTCCAGGTCGCGCGCCAGCATCACCGTCTCCCCGGCGCCAGGCCAGCCCTTGAGGCCCAGGCGCGTCGCGGCGGCGCCTTCGTTCATCACGCCATCGCCTACCAGGTCTTCATCCTGGCAGTGCTCGACGACCGGCAGGCCCAGCGGCGCGGCGTAGTCCAGCGCGTGGCGCATCACCTTGCCGCTGCTGACCGGGCGCCCATCGTCGGAGAAGGCCACCGCGCCCGCCCCGGCAAGCTCGCCCATGTCGCTGATCTCGTGGCCCTGCTCGCCCTTGGAGATGGCGGCGATGACCCGCACCCGCGCGGGCGTGTCCGCCGCCGCGCGCAGGATGTATTCGACGCCCGCGCGGGTGTCGGTGACGGGGCTGGTGTTGGGCATGGCGCAGATGGTGGTGAAGCCGCCGCGCGCCGCCGCCGCCGTTCCCGTCTGGATGGTCTCCTTGGCCTCGAAGCCCGGCTCGCGCAGGTGCGCGTGCAGGTCTACGAAGCCGGGGGCGACGACCCAGCCCGCTGGCAGATCAACCTCGCGCGCGGGGCGGCCCTCCGCCTCAAGCTGTGCCAGCGCGCGGGTCACGTCGGGGCCGAGCATGCCGCCAGCGGCCATCCCGCAGGCGAGGACGCGCCCGTCCGCAATGAGGACGGCGCCGGGGCCGTCCATCGCGCGGGCCGGGTCCACCACGCGAGCGCCGCGCAGCAGGACTGGCTGGGATTCGGTTGTATCGGTCATCGTTGTGTTTGTCCTGTGAATGCTCCCGGCCTTTCAAGGCCGGGGCACGCGACGCCCGAACGCTCCCGGCCTTGAAAGGCCGGGGCAGCGACGAGGGCCTAAAGGCCTGGGGCTTTAGCGCCCGTGCCGTGCTCCGGCCCTTCAGGGCCGAGAGCCTCGCGCGGCCTAGGCCCACGAGCGCGCGCGGGCGATCATCTCCAGCGCGGCCATGCGGGTGGCGACGCCGTTCGTCACCTGCTCCTCGATTAGCGAGGCTTCGCTGTGCGCGACCTCTGGGGCGATCTCGACGCCCTCGTTCATCGGGCCGGGGTGCATGACGAGCGCGCCAGGCTTGGCCAGCGTCACCCGCTCTGGGGTCAGACCCCAGCGCTGGCTGTACTCGCGGATCGAGGGTAGCAGCCCCGCCTGCTGGCGCTCCTTCTGGAGCCGCAGCGCCATCACCACATCGGCGCCCGCCAGCGCGGCCTCGATGCGCGGCTCGACGGTGATCCGCCGGGCGGCGCCGGTCTGCGGGATGGGGCGCGACGTGTAGGCGGCGGCGACATCCGGCGCCATCAGCGTTGGCGGCGCGCAAAGGACGACCTCGGCGCCCATCGCCGTCAGCGACCACAGATTGGAGCGCGCGACGCGGCTATGCAACATGTCGCCCAGGATGACGACGCGGCGGCCCTCCAGCGAGCCGAGGTGGCGCGTGATGGTCAGCAGGTCGAGCAGCGCCTGTGTCGGGTGGCCGCGCCAGCCGTCGCCCGCGTTGAGGACCGCGCCGCGCAGGTGGCGGGCGATGACATCCGGCGCGCCGGACTGCGCCGAGCGCACGGCGATGATCGTCGCGCCCAGCGCCTGCGAGCGTCTCGATGGTGTCGCGCAGTGACTCGCCCTTGGTGACGCTGCTGGCGGAGGCGGCGACGCTGAACACGTCGGCGCCGAGCAGCCTGCCCGCCCGCTCGAAGCTGACGCGCGTGCGGGTGCTGTTCTCGTAGAACAGCGTGCACCATCGTCTGGCCGCGCAGTATGTCGAAGCGGCGCTTCTGGTCGCCCAGCGCCTCACGGAACCAGGCGGCGCGGGCGATCAGCGCGCTCAGATCGCGCGGCGACCAGCCGTCCAGGTCAATCAGGTCGCGGTAGGGCGGCAGCGCGTCGGGCGCGCTGGCGGGAACCAGCGTGACAGGGAGCGTCTCAGCGGCCATGCGCGGACTCCTCCCCACTCGCGGCGCCCGTCTCCGGCTTGCGGATCAGCGCCACGGCGTCGGCCTGCATCCCGTCGGACTCGGTCAGGCGCACGGCGATACGCTCGCTCATCGCGGTCGGCACGTTCTTGCCCACGTAGTCAGCGCGGATGGGTAGCTCGCGGTGGCCGCGGTCCACCAGCACGGCCAGCTGGATGCGGCGCGGGCGCCCATGGTCCAGCACGGCTTCCAGCGCGGCGCGGGTGGTGCGCCCGGTGAAGAGCACGTCATCCACCAGGATCACCACGCGGTCGGCGATCTCGACCGGCAGCGGCTCGCGGTCAGCGCCGCGTGTGGAGACGCGCGCCGCGCGGTCGGGCAGGTCGTCGCGGTAGTCGCTGACGTCAATCTCGGCGACGGGAACCTCGACGCCCTCCAGGTCGCGGATGCGGTCGGCGAGGCGGCGGGCGATAGGGCCGCCGCGCGTGCGCAGGCCAAGCAGGGTGAGGTCGCGGGCGCCGCTATTGCGCTCGACGATCTCATGGGCGATGCGCGAGATGGCGCGCCGTATCTCTTCTTCATTGAAGATGATCTTCTCGACGCCGGCGCCATCGCCGGGGCTGGCGGGTATGCCGCTCATGAGGCGCGTCCTTTCCGTGTGCGCTGCGCGAAGGGCAAAAAAAGACCCCCACGCCCATCTCGCCGGATGAGGTGAAGGTTGAAGGGCCGGACCCGCTGGGGGCCAGGCGCGCTGCTGAATATACCGGAATTGTCGGGAACCGCTGATCGCGGGCGCGAAGTCGCGCGCATGCTCATCTCTCCGCTCCTTCCCAGCCTCTCAGGACTGGTATTAAAGGTGGGTCTCGAACGAGTATAGCACGCGAGGCGGGGGTGGGGCAAGGAGGATTGCGCTAACCGCAGGGCGGTGTCAAAGTCGCCCGGCGAGGCGCGCGGGCGGTTGAAACCGCGCCTGAAGGGCTCCATGCGGGAACCCCGAACCCGCATGGGGGCTTCGCTCCACTCGCCTCGCGGCCCACAACGTCCGCCTGCGCGGACGCCTACCCAGCGGACGGGGACCTGCGGCGGCAGGTCTGGTGGCGGCGGGAGCCGCCTTGAGGCGCGAATGATTGCGCCCGCTCGCTTCTGGTCAACGACTTTGACACCGCCCCGCGTGCCTCCCGCGCGGTGTTGCATTGCACGGTCAAATGTTCTATACTTGCCGCTGACCGCTTGCGGGCTTCCGTCGCGGCGCCCCACAAATAGAACCAGGCCAGAGGGGGAAAAGGTCTATGGCTGACCAGCTGGCTGAACAAACCATCACGGTCCGGCTGCCGTCGCAGCTCTACGAGCGCGCGGGCGGGCAGCGGGTCATCGCGGCCCCGGCGGGGACCGTGCGCGAGGTGATCGCGGCGTTGGAGGCGCGCGCGCCCGGCCTGCGCTTCCACCTCTGCGAGGAGACGGGCGAGCTACGCTCCTTCATCAACGTCTTTCTCGATGGCGTCAACATCCGCCATCTCGACGGCCTCGCGACCAGCGTCCCAGCCGGAGCGACGCTGATGATCTTCCCATCGGTCGCGGGCGGCTGATAGCGCCCGCGCTCCACCTGTAGGCGATGGTTGCGCTCTACACGCCCATTCGCCCAGTTTGCCCCTCTCCCCGTGGGAGAGGGGGTTAGGGGGTGAGGTCCGCCCCCAGTGTCCTAGACGCTCAATCGAGGAGGGCAATCGCAATGGCGTATCCGCTCGCGCTGACATCGGGGTCGGTCGTGCTGTCGGTAGGCACGAAGCGCGGCCTGTTCCTGGTGACATCACCGGACCGCAAGACGTGGACGGTGACACCGACCGCGCTGGAGGGTAGCCGCGTCTACAACGCGGTCCTCGACCAGCGCAAGGGTCAGCGGCTCTTCGCCGCCGACAACGGCGACTTCTTCGGCACGTTCCTGCGCTATAGCGACGACCTGGGCCAGACGTGGCAGGAGCCGGAGCGCGGCATCGCCTTCCCGGAGGGCGGCGAGCTGGCGCTCAAGAACATCTGGCTGATCGAGCCGGGGCGCGAGGATACGCCAGACACGGTTTACGCCGGCGTGGACCCGGCCAGCCTGTGGGTCAGCGAGGATCGCGGCGTCACCTGGCGGATCAACGAGGGCCTGGCGGCGCATCCCACGCGTGGCGAATGGAACCCCGGCGCTGGCGGCCTGTGCCTGCACTCGATCGTCGTAGACCGCTCGCGGCCAGAGCGCATGTGGGTGGCGATCTCAGCGGTCGGCGTCCTGCGGACGGATGATGGCGGCCAAAGCTGGCGCTTCGCCAACAAGGGCACCCGCGCCAGCTTCATGCCCGACATCTACCCCGAGTTCGGCCAGTGCGTCCACCGCCTCGTGCAGCGGCCCGACCAGCCGGAGACGCTCTACCAGCAGAACCACTGCGGCATCTATCGCAGCGACAACGCCGGCGACGAGTGGCGCGACATCCAGGGCAGCCTGCCTTCAGAGTTCGGCTTCCCGATGGCGCTGGATCCACGCGACCCCGATACGGTCTTTACGGTCGTCGAGGGGGAGACCCGCGCCAACGTCGCTGGGGGCTTCCGCGTGTATCGCACGCGGGATGGAGGGGAGAGCTGGGAGACGCTGACGAACGGACTGCCGGCGGGTCCGGAAGTGCGGCTGGGCGTGCTGCGCCACGGAATGTGCGTGGATGGTTCCGCGCCGTGCGGCGTGTATGTCGGCACGAACACCGGACAGCTCTTCGCCAGCGCCGATCGCGGCGATTCCTGGTCGCTGGTCGCGGACTACCTGCCCGCGATCTATTCGGTGACTGCGGCGGTGGTAGCGTAGCGGCGTAGCGGCGACCTCACCCCCAACCCCCTCTCCCGCGAGGAGAGGGGGCTTTTTTGGTGGGCGCTAGGCGCGGGCGCCAGCGGGCGGTGGCTCGCGGAGGATGCGCTCGCGGAGGATGCGCTCGCCATCTTCGGTGGTCAGCGCGAAGATGCGGTCGTCGCTCTGGATCACCGTATCGCCTCTGGGGGTGAGATTGCGCTCGCCCCGGACGATCAGCGCGATGTTGACCGAGCTGGGCAGATCGAGCGTGCGGATGTCGCGGCCCGCCGCCGGGGAGTCTGGCGGAATGGTGACTTCGACGAGACCAAGGCCAATGCGGCTCAATGTCAGCAAGGGCACGAGGTTGTAGTGCGGGATCTGCTCTTCGATCAGGTGCAGGATGTGCGAGGTCGGGCTCACCGTAATATCAATGCCCAGCGTCTGGAACAGCTCTTCGTTGGCTGGATTGTTGACGCGGGCGATCGTGTGCTTGCAGTGAAAGCGCTCCTTGGCGACCTGGCAAATTACCAGATTGTCCTCGTCGTCGCCGGTGACGGCGATCACCATATCCGCGCGCGAGCAGCCGACGGCCTCCAGTGTGCGCGCCTCGCAGGCGTCGCCACGAGCCACGGCGGCCCCCAGCTCCAGGCGGAGCTGTTCAATGCGGCGCGGGTCTTTATCGAGCAGCAGGACCTCGTGGTCCTGCTTGAGCAGCTCGCGTGTAAGGTAGTAGCCAACCTGACCGCCGCCGCCAATCAAAATGTACATGTGCTTCCTTTGTTGATCGGGAAATGGAGCTCGCTAGGCGCGCGGGGCGCCGCTTTTCGCTGAATCGGGCGCGGGCAGGGGCGCGGGATCGCGCACGGGTACGGCGGCGCCGGTGGCGATGGCGCTGGCAGGTGACTTTTCGCGGCCCGTCACCCCCTTGAGGGTGTCACGCAGGAGCTTGGCGCCGATGACGGTGGGGCTGATGCTGTGGAGGCCGAGCTCGTTGTAGGTGCGCTGGCGCAGCGGGTCATAGATGCGGCAGACGACGTGCTCGATCTTGAAGATGCGCTGGGCGATCTGGGCTGCCATGATATTGCGGTTGTCACCGTTGGTGACGGCGGCGAATCCGTCGGCCTCTTCGATGCCAGCGCGCTTCAGCGTCTCCATGTCGGTGCCGTCGCCGACAACCGTCTGGACGCTGATGCGGTCGTCGAGACGTGAGAAGGCCTCGGCGTTCTGGTCAATGACGGTGACCGCGTTGCCGTCGAGGCTCATCAGCCGGGCCAGCTCCGCGCCGACGCGGCCGCAGCCCACAATTATAATATTCACCGGTGTGTCATCCCTCGGAGCCCGCCTGGCGGTGTCGTCTGGTGGCTCGCTGTATGGTCGCTGTATGGTGTTTCATGCCGTTGTGCGCCACGCGTCGTAGCGCGCGCCCAGCATATCAGAGACAAGTATAGGGCGCAACCACCAATTATACCACACGAATCAGGCATGTGAGCGGTCTTTGCCGCCACCACGCCTGCCTGCGCAGGCTCCCCGCCGCGCCGCTGTTCGCGCCATGCGCCAGCTATGCCCGGCATTTTACACGCTTTGGCGCCGCCGTTTCAATGGCGGCGAGCACGCGACCGCGACTCCCCGCTCCTTGCTGGTTCGCATAGGGATTATCAAGCGTTTGCGCTGTTTCAGGCCAGGGACGGGAAACTCCGCACGCTTGTGGCGCGCTCAGGCGGGAAGCGACCTCACAATCACGTCACAGGTGTTGACAGAGGCCATGCGATCACTACTACGAGCATGGACGGATCGCGCGCCCAATGCTACAATCTGCGATGCGTCGGGACGCCCGAAGCACCGCATGTTTGGCTGACGTCGCGGGCGGTGTCTGGCGCGAGGAGTATCGAACGCCATGCTCGCTCGTGAATCACGTGTCCAGCCGCCCGCGCTGGATAGCTACTCCGATATGCCGCTCTACAATACGAAGGCGGTCGTACGGCAGACGGGCGTGCCCGCGCCGACCCTGCGCGCGTGGGAGCGGCGCTACGGCATCCTGGCGCCCCGGCGCGGCGAGAACGACTACCGCCTCTACTCCGAGCGCGACATGGCGATCGTCACCTGGCTGCGCGAGCGGGTGGAGAGCGGGCTGACGATCAGCCAGGCCATCGCGCTGCTGCGCTCGCTCGACCCAGGGCGCAAGCGCCGCCGTGGCCGCACGCTGACTGGCCCCATCACCCACGAATCGCCCGAGAGCGCCTACACGCTCGACATCGCCGCCACGCCCACCGCGCCCGCTCCCCCCACGCCGCGGGCCGCTGCCGTCGCCCCGGTCGCGCAGCCGCTGCGCTTCTCCCTCAACGACCTCAGCGAGACGCTGATTCAATCACTTCATCAACCTCGATGAAGTCCCGGCCAGCGGCGTGATCGCGCAAGCCTTCGCCATCTACCCCGTCGAAGACGTCTGCCTGTACCTCTTCGTTCCGGCCCTGGCGCGCATTGGCCAGCTTTGGCGCGATGGCGAGGTCACGGTCACCGTCGAGCATTTCGCCTCCGCCATCGTGCGTGGGCAGCTCGAGACGCTTTTTCGCTCGACGCCCTCTAGCCAGGCGAGCCCGCTGGTTCTGGTGGGCTGCGCGCCGGGCGAGCTCCACGAGCTTGGCGCGTTGACTCTGGCGCTGTTCCTGCGACGCGCCGGGCTGCGGGTGGTGTACCTGGGCCAGAGCGTCGAGCTAGAGAGCCTGATTAGCGCCGCCGAATCAGCGCGGCCCGCCTGCGTGCTGCTCTCCGCCGCCATGCGACCCCAGGCCGAGGCGCTGGTGGAGATCGGGCGGCGGCTCGACGCGCTGGACGCGGGCAAGCCAGCCTTCTTCTTCGGCGGCCAGGCGTTCATCAGTGAGCCGGAGATCGCGCGCCTGATCCCCGGCGTCTGCCTCGAAGGTGACGCCAGCCAGGCGACAGACGAGATCAAGCGCAGGCTTTCCGCATGACCGCGCCCCATTCTCCGCTGGCCGCGCTGGCGCGTCCACCGCGCCCCGCCGCGCCTTCCCGCGCCGTCTGCCGTGGTATACCTGGGCCGGGCTGGCGCTGAACATCTTCTCCTGGGCCTCGATGTGGGCGCGGCTCGGCTTCTGGTGGCCGTATATGTTCTTCCCGCTCTGGTTCGGCTTCATCCTGGTCCTCGACGGGCTGAACGTGGCGATCCGGGGGACCTCGCCACTGGCGCGCGGACCGTGGCGCTTCGCGGCGCTGTTCCTGTTCTCCAGCCCGTTCTGGTGGGTGTTCGAGGGACTCAACGCGCCGGTGGGCAACTGGCGCTACCACGTGGACCACACGTACTCACCGCTGAGCTACGTCTTCTGGACTTCGCTGGACTTTAGCACCGTGCTGCCCGCCGTGATGGAGATGGCGGAGCTGGTGGCGGCGATTCCTGCGCTGCGGCCGCGCCTGGCGCCGGGGAGCGCGGGGCGGCGGCTGCCAGTTCCCGCCGCGCTGGGGCTGATGGCGCTCGGCGCGGCGATGTTCGCCGCGCCGTTCATCTGGCCGCGCTACGCTTTCCCGCTGGTCTGGCTGTGCCTGATCTTCCTGCTGGACCCGATCAACAACCTGGCGCGGCGGCCCTCAGCGTTCGGGCGGCTGCTGGCGGGTGACTGGCGCTTCATCGTGGCGCTGCCGCTGGCGACGCTGGTCTGCGGCTTCTTCTGGGAGATGTGGAACTCGCGGGCGCTGCCCGGCTGGAGCTACATCATCCCGTACCTGAACGCGCCGCCCTATCTCTTCGGTGGCCCAACACCGCATCTCTTCGCGATGCCGCTGCCGGGCTATCTGGGCTATCTGCCCTTCGGCGTCGAGCTGTTCGCGATGTACCAGTTCGCACTGCTGCTCCTGCGCATCCGCGACGACCACCTGGGCATCTGAGCGCGGCGCTTCCCCCGAAAAAGAGCGCGCCACCGGGACCCTGAGAACGGCTCCGGTGGCGGCGTTGTACGTCCATGATACCCAATGCGCGGGCCTGGTTACTGCGCGCTGGTCGCTGTGGCGGCGGGCGCGGCGCCCTGGGCCGCGATGCGGATGGCGATCACCCGGTTGTTGTAGACCACCAGCGTCACGGTTTCGCCGGGGGTGACGGCGCTGGCCTGCGCGGGGCCTTTGACGCCCGCCTGATGGTAGCGGACGTGGGGGGCGAGCGTCGCGATGACGGCGACGCCATCGGCGCGCGTCAGGCGAATCTGGGTGGACGAGATGGACTGGACCACTCCCGCGATCGAGCTGTATCTCGCGCGTCTTGCCGTTGCGGATGATGGTCAGGTCAGCGTAGGCGTAGCCCTTGAACATGCCGCGCCCGCCGACGTGGACCGCCGCGCCGTTCTGTGAGAGGACGGCGACCGCGCGCCCGTCGAGCTTCGAGAAGTCTTTCGGCGTCTTGCCCTTCGCGCCCCAGAGCGTGCTGGGTGAGACGGTGAGCGTGGCGCTGCTACCGTCGGCGCGCTTGAGGGTGATGGCGGAAGATGAGGCCGAGGTGACGGTCCCGACATCCAGCGTATACGTCACCCACGCGCCGTTGTCGCTCAGAATGACCGTGCCGTGAATGATATGGCCGCGAGACCGGCATGGGCGGCTTTGGCGGCGCCCGTCTTGGCGGCTGGCGTCGCCTGCTGGAGGTTGAGCGTGGTGAGCGCGGTCAGGGGCAGCGCGCCATTAGCGGCGGCCACGCCGACGCCGCCGAGGCCAACCGCGCCGAGCAGCGCCGCTCCGATGACAGCCAGCTTGTATTTGACCAAAAACGCGAGCATGGTATGACGCCTCCTACTATACTGATCGAGGAAGTTTGATCGGGTGGGAATCGCGGTTCTGCCCATCTCTGCCTATGACTCTACGGGTCGCGGCTGAAAGCTGGCTGAGGAGGAGGCGGCGCTGGCTAAGAATCGGCTGAGTCTGTAGCGCGGGGCCAGATGTAGGGTAGGTCGGGAGACTCGGTCCAGCCATAGCGGCTATAGAACTCCGCATCCTTGCGCAGCAGATTGGCGCGGTGCGCGGCGTGGAACGCCGGGTCGCCCAGCCACGGCGGCGTCTCCGGCGCGCCGGCCACCTCGACGATACCCATGGTATTGCGGTAGCCGCGCTGTGTCCATTCAATGATCATTGCGTTCATGTAGAGGCGCAACGCGTCCTCATAGCCGCGCCACATCTCCACCGCCGGATGATGCTGCCAGCCCCGCCGCGAGGGGTCAGCGAGAACATTGAGAATCTGGAACGCTTCAACCCGCTGCTTGCCAAGCCGCCTGCTATCGAGGCATGCCGCCGTCCGCGCGAAGTCGGGATAGGGGAGAAAGGTCTGCATATCCTGCGCGTCCTTTGACTTGAGCATGCGAATGGCCCAGCGCGTGGAGTGCGCGGCCCCCTCCACCATTCATAGCGAAAGACGCGCTTTGATTGCCAGTCCAGTGACAACATGACGCCACCCCACGCTGATGCTCCGCGCGGAGTGGCGTATGGACAATAGGAAGGCAGACTGGTGATCGGACGCCTACAGCGTGTAGTCGCCGGTGTGCGCGTCTTCGAGGTAGCGCGCCAGCAGAGACGCGGCGGCGTCGAGGTCGGCGACGCTGATCATCTCGTTGACGGTGTGGACGTAGCGCGAGGGAATCGAGATGGTGATCGCCGCCGCGCCGCCCTTCGCCCGCTGCATCGCCCCGGCGTCCGTCCCGCCACGCGGCAGCACTTCGAGCTGGTGGGCGATCTCGTGGCGCTCGGCTACCGCGCGCAGATGCGCGACCAGCTTGAAGTTGGGGATGAAGCTGGAGTCGAAGACCTTGATCGCGGCGCCCGCGCCCAGGCGTGTCACGGCGTCGGGATCGGGCATGCCTGGGGTGTCCACCGCCAGCGTCGTGTCAATCGCGATCGCCACGTCGGGGTCCACGCTGAACGAGGCGGTCATCGCGCCGCGCAGGCCGACCTCCTCCTGGACGGTGGCGACGGCGATCACCGTCGCGCTGTGCTTGCCAAGCTGGCGCAGCGCCTCGATCATCGTGAAGACGCCGGTGCGGTCGTCCATCGCCTTGCCGATCACGTTGTCGCCGGTGCGCTCGAACGTGCGGTCGAGGGTGATGGAATCGCCGAGGGAGACCAGCTCTTTGACACGCTCGCCGGGCATGCCGAGGTCAATGTAGAACTCTTCCAGCTTGGGGCCGGCGGGCTTTTCGTCGCCCAGCAGGTGGATGGGCTTGGTGGCGGGGGTCAGCACGCCACGCAAGCGCTCGCCGGAGCGGGTGTGGACGATGACGCGCTGGGCGACGAGCACGCGCGGATCAAAGCCGCCCAGCGGCTGGATGCGGATGAAGCCGCGCTCGTCGATGTAGCGCACCATGAAGCCGATCTCGTCCATGTGCGCGGCGAGCATCACACGCGGCGCCTTCGCGCCGCCGGAGCCGCGCTTGATGGCGATCACGTTGCCCAGCGCGTCCACCGAAAGCTCGTCCACCAGCGGGCGCAGCTCCTCGATGACCAGCGCGCGCACGAGTTCCTCGCGGCCCGAGACGCCCGGCGTCTCGCTCAGCCGCTTGAGCAGGTCGAGATTGACGCCGCGCGTCTCGGCTTTCGGCGCGGTCTTGCCATTCTTGCCAGGGGATTTCACCGCCATGCGCTACTCCTTTGGAGTACATGAATCCTCACCCCTATCACGCCGGCCGCCGCTTTGGATGAGGTATAACAATCCCTGAGCGCGCCGGAAACAACGGCGCGCGTGCGGTATCGCGTGTGCGAGAGTGGGGGATGCGTATCAGGCTGCGTAGAATGCGCCGGGGATGTGGCGCCGCCTGTATGACGCGATTATACCATGACGGGGTAGTTGAGGAAGATGCGCATCATACACGCCGTTCCCGATAGGGTACTCGCCCGCGCTCGCCGCGCCTTGCCCGCGCTCGCCATCATCCTGCTGGCGAGCGCCATCCGGGTAGGGCTGATCGCCGCGGGCTGGCCCGGAACCGATAGCGACGATTCCACGATGGGCCTGATCGCCCTCCACATCCTCACCCACGGCGAGCGCCCGATCTTCTTCTACGGCCAGGCCTATATGGGGACGATCGAGGCCTACCTGGGCGCGCTGATGTTCGCGATTTTCGGCGTCTCGCTCTTCGCGCTCAAGCTCGGCCTCGTCCTGCTCTACGCCGCGTTCATGGCCGTCATGTACCTGCTGCTCGCGGGCCTTTTCACGCGCCGCTGGGCGCTCGCCGGGCTGCTGCTGTTGAGCCTGGGCGCCGACGCCATGCTCTTTCAGCAACTCAACGCGTATGGCGGCTATCTGGAGACGATCTTCTTCGGCGCCCTTATGATCACGCTGGCGCTCTGGCTTGCGCGTGGCTCCCGGCCATTCGACACGTCCCGCGCCCGGCTGGCCGGATTCGCCGCCTGGGGTCTGGCCGCCGGCCTGGGCATCTGGAGCGACCCGCTGGTCAGCCCGTTCGTCGCACTGACGGCGCTGCTGATTGGCGTCTTCGCTGGCCGCGAGGCGCGCGGGCGCGCGGGCGGAATCGCGCTGCTGGCGTTGCTGATTGGCGTCTCCCCCTGGTTCGTCTATATCGTGTCCGCCCGCGCTCCCTCAGCGGCGGCCAGCTTTCTCCAGCGTGTGCCGCAAGTGACCTCGGCGCCCGGCGTCGCGTCGCGCGCGCCCGCTCCGTCGCCGCTCCAGATCGTCGCGCTCCACATCGAAGGCGCGATCGTGGTCGCCGTTCCCAACGAAACCGGCGCAAGCGCGCTCTGCTCGATTTCACAGAACGCGCTCTGGCCGCCCAGTCAGTGGAGCGCCGCCAGCGCGCCCTGCCTGGCGGCGCGCGGACTCTGGGGCGCCAGCTACCTGGGGCTGCTGGCGCTCGCCTGCGCCATCGAGGCCCAAACGCTTCGCGGGCTGTGGCGCGCGGGCCGCGCGGCATGGAAGCCCGAACAGCGCCGCGCCGCCGCCATCAGCGCCAGCCGCCTCGCCGCGCTGCTGGCCCCCGCCGGTACGGTCGCGCTGTTCACCCTTAGCTCCGCCTCGGCGACCGCCCCCGCGATCTATGACCGCTACCTGATCTCGTTCCTGATCGCCACGCCGGTCATGCTCGGCTCGCTCTGGGCGCGCGCCGCGTCGAGCGCCGCGCGTGTCTGGCCGCGACCATTCCACGCCACCGCGCCGCGCGCCCTCCCCTGGTCGCGTCTCGCCGTGGGGACCGTCTACGCGGGCCTGCTGGCGACGCTGCTGGCCGGGGTAGCGGGCGCCTGGCGATTGACTGCGGCGCAGCCCGCTTTTTTCCGCGTGCAGAACGACCTGATCCAGCGCCTCATCGCCGGTGGCGATACCCGTGTCTACTCCGAGTTCTGGACCTGCTACCGCATGATCTTCCTCAGTGACGAGCGCGTGGTGTGCAGTGTGCTCAATGCCGACCTCACGCACCGCCCCAGCCGCTACGCGCCGTATGACGCGCTGGTGGCGGCTACCACTAATCCGGCCTACGTCTTCCCCCTCCGCACCAGTCAGGCCGTCAACTTCGAGCGCGCCGCCCGTCAGCATGGCTGGCGCGTCAGCGTCACTATCGTAGATGGCGTCTACGGTATCTACCACGTTGAGCAATTCACCCCCGGCGCCACCTCCCCACCCGCCGCGCAACCCGCCACCCCATGAACGCGCCCCCGCGCGCCGTCTGTCTGGATTTCCTGAATGTGCGCGGAAACGCTAAACTATTCGCCATTTAACGCCGTTGATTGTGCAATTAGCATAAATCGCGTATACGTATCACCTGTCACTCTGCCTATATGTCAACTCCACCCTGTCCGGTTACACTTGCGCGTATACAGGAAAGCGCAAGCGGGCGTGTAGGTATTTCACCGCTTCAGGCATTGGTATTCCTGGATTTCTCCATTGTAGGAGTCGCAGCCTCGCCGGTGAGGATATGGCGCTGGCTGCGCGCTCGCCGCCAAACCGCCGTCATTCCGCTCGATGTGCGACTTGCCCAATTTGCCTGTTTCTAAGCAGTGGAAGGCGGCGTTCGATGACACGCGACACGCTGGCGCCGCGTGACGTTGTTGAGGTGGGAGGAGTATTGCGCAGGGATTGTGATTCAGCGATTCAGCGATTCAGCGATTCAGCGATTCAGCGATTCAGCGATTCAGCGATTCAGCAGAAGAAGCGGCTCGGTCAATGATGTGCGGGCCATCTGCCTCCAGGAGGCGCATTGTTGCGCTTTGCGGGATCCAGTGTCCTTCGTCCGTTGACCCTGGCATCGCGGTGGTTCTCCCGCGCATGCCTCGTACAGCTGAAAGGTCCGCTCACATGTCGTTGACCTTGTTCCGAACAGCCCGTACCCGCTTCCTGACGAACCTGCGCGACCCGCTCATTCGCCGTCAGGTTGGCGCGCTCATGATTGGTAAGCTGCTAGGCTTCGCGCTCGTTCTCAGCGTCGTGTGGTATTTCCTGCCTCAGGTAGCGCATGCCGCCGGTCTCAAGACTGCCGCGGGACCAACCCCTGAAATGAACGCCATCAACACGGTGTGGACCCTCATCGCGGCCTTTCTCGTGTTCTGCATGCAGGTGGGGTTTGTCATGCTGGAGGCCGGATTCGCGCGCTCGCGTGAATCGGTCAATATCCTCGTCGAGGGCATCGTTGACACCTCTATTTGCGGCGTCCTGTTCTGGGCATGGGGCTTCGCCTTCATGTTCGAGCCTGGCACGCCCTTGATTGGAACGCACGGCTTCTTCTTGCAGGGCCTCCCCGAGCTCTACGGAACAACGGGCATTCCGCTGCTGGCATTCTGGGTGTTCCAGTTCGCGTTCGCCGACACCGCCTCCACCATCACCTCTGGCGCCATGATCGGGCGCTGTGGCTTCTGGGGCGATATTATCTACAGCATCGGTGTGACGGGCTTCATCTATCCCATCATCGGCCACTGGTCGTGGGGTCCCGATGGCTGGCTTGCCGCGCTGAACTTCAAGGACTTCGCCGGGTCGACCGTGGTGCATACCATCGGCGGCGTGATCTCCCTGGCTGGCGCGCTGGCGCTCGGCCCGCGCCTCGGTCGCATCTTCAAGCGCGATGGCGGCGGCCCGCCGCCCGCGCACGACCTGGTCATTGGCGCGGTTGGCGGCCTGATCCTCTGGTTTGGCTGGTACGGCTTCAACCCGGGCAGCACGCTCTCCGCGCTGGATATTCAGGGCATCGGGCGTGTCTCGTTCAACACGACGCTCGCCGCCTGCTCCGCTGGCCTGGCCGCGCTGTTCATCTCGTACGCGCGGTCGAAGAAGTGGGACCTTGGCCTGGTGGTGAACGGCTTCCTCGGTGGCCTGGTCGCCATCACCGCCCCATGCTACTGGGTCGACCCGGTAGGCGCGTTCTTCATCGGCATCGTCGCGGCCTTCGTTGTCGTCGGTGGGTTGGACCTGCTGGAATACCTGCGCATTGACGATCCGATTGGCGCCGTGCCGGTGCACATGTTCGCTGGCATCTGGGGCACGCTCTCGCTTGGCCTGTTCGCGGCTGGGAAGTACGGGCTGCCTGGCCCGACCGGCGCTGACACCACCACGGTCGTGACCGGCCTCTTCTACGGCGGCGGTTATAGTCAGCTCGGGATACAGGCGCTCGGTTCTGGCGCGACAACCATCGCGACACTGGCCGTCTCGCTGGTGATGATGTACGCGCTCAAGTACGTGGGTGTTCTGCGGGTATCGGAGGCAGGCGAGATCGAGGGACTGGATCTCCACGAGCATGGCGCCTCCGCGTATCCAGAGTATGCGCTTGCCGTGGCGGCCCTACCGTCTGTGGCGCCATCCGGCCCATCTCACCCCACATCCGGCGGGAGCGCGGGGTCTGGCGCGGCGCGCACGCCCGTGCTGCCTGGCGTCTCGATGATGACCACCACCGAGACGATCGACTAGCCGCCCGCGTTCAACACTGGCCATTCCCGCCAGCGCTCCGGCGCTGGCGGGAGAAGAAGGAGCCTGGAGAGCCGCGCGGCTCTCCAGGCTCCTTACTCAGATAGCGCATGGCCCGTCCCGCCCATCCCAACGCTTTGCCGCTGCGACTAGCGGGAGACGCGCGAGGGTATGCCGATGATTTGGATGGACCTTTTCTGACCAACGAAGCCCTGCCCGGTTCCCGTTGTGTCGTCTCCTGTGTCCTCACGTCTTGAGGTATCTTGAGGTATCAGGAAAAGAGAGGAGGCGCCACCGTCATGAAGAAAGGAGCCTTCAGGCGATGGATGTACCGTGGGCAGCGCCCCAACTGGTTGGCGCGGGCGCTCAATCGGGTGGATGTTGCGCTGAGCTCGTTGGGCATAGGCTCCAACTACGGGATGGCGACACTGGAAGTGACCGGACGCGCGTCAGGCCGGACGATCTCGCTGCCGGTGGCCATAGTCGTCGTCGATGGGCAGCGGTATCTGGTATCCATGCTTGGCGAGAATGTGCAGTGGGTCAAGAACGTACGGGCAGCCGGTGGAAGGGCGATTATCCGCAGTGGCGCCCGTGAGGAGGTCCACCTGGAAGAGGCGCCTGTTGACCAGCGCGCGCCTATCCTGAAGGCCTATCTGCGGCGAGCGCCGGGAGCGCGCTCCCACATACCCGTGAACAAAGATGCGCCGCTGACAGAATTCGAGAAGATCGCGGGGGCGTATCCAGTCTTCCGCCTTGCCCCTTCGGTGGTCGGGTGAGGAATTGGGTCTTTCTCTTGACACTCTCCCTGAATGGGCGGACCGCGCGCTTGGCCCGGCGCCGCATGGCGGCGCCTACGAGTAAGCCGTCAGGAACGGGCGCGACGCGCGCGACGCGCTGATCGCCTCAGCCCGCAAGCATCACGAGCCGCTGCCCTAGCCGCGCACGGTCGCCGGGGTGTAGGACGCCGCTAGGCTTTGTTGGCGGTCTCCCGGCGGAAGAAGCCCACAAACAGGAGAATGAGCCCCGCGAGAGGGAACAGCGAGTCAATCGCGGTGTACAGCGCATCGAGCTCGTGTTTTGTAACCAGACCTGACGTGGATGCCATCAGCATGGATGCCAGCGTTGGGAACACAATAAGCGACACAAAAGTCGTGTAGAAGGTGAGGCCGAAGAGCATCAGCCCGATACCCAGAAGCATCAGCTTGATGGGCGTTGCGTTCATCGCGCGCTCCTAAATCTGTCCTCAACTCATCCTGGATTTGTTCATATCCACGCTTGTGCGTACGCGAGTATATCAACGCCCCATCGCTTTGTCCAGCGCCGCCCGCCCGCCATGCGGCTATCAGCCTCCGCGCGATACAATATCCCCACATGCCCGTAGCGATGGGGCGCGGGTGGATGGATGGAGCGAGCCGGAGCGCGGGGGTCGCGCCGTGGCTCTCACACGGAGGAACGGCGACCCGATGAGCACACCTACCAGCGGCGGCGCGTCCGAGAGCGTTGGACTCGCGCCCAACTATTACATGCACGTCTTCCCCAACGGCCTGCGGATGGTGGGCCAGCATATGCCCAGCCTGGCGTCGGTCACGTTCGGCTTCCAGGTCCCGGCGGGCATCCGCGACGAGCCGGAGAGCCGCCTCGGCCTGACCTACCTGCTGGCGGACATGATGTTCCAGGGGACCCAGTCGCGCAACGTGCGCCAGCTGACCGAGGCCTTCGAGGCGATTGGCGCGCGCAAGGGCGGCGAGAACGCGATGGAGTTCTCGCGCTACTCGGCCCAGATCGTCGCCAACCGGATGGACGCCGCGCTGGAGCTGTTCGCGGACGTGATGCTGCATCCCGTCATCCCGGAGGATGAGTTCCAGCAGATGCGCGCCGTGCAGCTGCAGGACATCCGCCGCCGCGACGACGAGCCGATGCGCCGCATCTTCGACCTCGTGCGCGAGCGCTTCTTCGCCGGGTCACACCTGGGCCGCCGCTCGCTGGGCCTGCGTGAGACGGTGGAGGCGCTGACGGCGGACGATTTGCGCGGGTTCTATCGCCCAGCGCTACAAGCCCGACGGCGCGCTGTTCGCCATCGCCGGGGCCTTCGATTGGGACCATGCGGTGGAGCGGGTCGGCGCGCTCTTCGGCGGCTGGGAGGGCGCGGCGCCCGCCTCGTCCACGACGCTGCCCGCGCCGGAGCCAGGCGTCAGCGTCGAGCTGATCGAGGGCAACCAGGAGCATATCGGGATGGCGTTCCCCTTCCCGATCTACGGCGACCCTGACTACTACGCCGCCAGCGTCGCGCTGGAGATCCTGGGCGGCGGCATGACGTCGCGGCTGTTCCGCGAGGTGCGCGAGAAGCGCGGGCTGGTCTACTCCGTCTCGGCGATGTTCGCCCCCAATGGCGAGTTCGGCGCGGGCTATCTCTACGCCGGGACGACGCCGGAGAAGGCGAGCGAGACGGTGAAGGTGATGCTCGATGAGCTGCGGCTGCTCCAGGATGAGGGCGTCAGCGAGGATGAGCTGGCGCGGGCGAAGACGCAGCTCAAGAGCGAGCTGGTGATGCGCGGCGAGAGCTCGGCGGCGCGCATGGGGGCGCTGGCGCGCTCGTGGTGGTTCGAGCGCAAGCTGACGACGATCCAGGAGCTGAAGGCGGCGGTGGATGGCGTGACGACCGAGCAAATCCTCGGCCTGATGCGCCGCTACCCGCCAACCACGCCGCTGGTGATCGGCGCCATCGGCCCGCGCACCGCCGAGGAAGCTGACCAGCGACGCGCTGGGGGCTTCGCGGCCATAAATAGCCGGCGCACGGTGGGCGGGGCATACATGCCCTGCCCGTCGCGCCTTTCAAGGCGTCAACGCGTGCCCCGGCCTTTCAAGGCCGGGAGAGAAGCAAGGCGCAAGGCAAGCCATGAACGATGACGCCCTGACCGCCGCCGCGCTGGCGGCGCTGCGGGCGAGCCAGCCGGGCGAGGCGGTCGCGCGGGTGGAGACGGTCACGCGCGGGTGGGATAGCCTGGCGCTGCTGGTCAATGACCACTGGCTGCTGCGCGTCGCGCGGCGGGCTGCGGTGGGGGCGTCGCTGGCGCGGGAGGCGCGGCTGCTGCCGGTGATCGCGCCCGCCGTCGCGCCGGTCCGCGTCCCCCAGTTCACTCTCGCCCGGCTGGATGAGCCGCCCGCCGTGGTGGGCTACGAGGTCATTCGCGGGCAGCCGCTCGCGCCCGGCGATCTGACGGGGACGGAGGCCCGCGCGGAGGCCATCGCGCGCCAGGTCGCGGACTTCCTCACCGCGCTGCATCGCGTCCCCGTCGCGCGTGCGGCCGCCGCCGGGCTGGCCCCCGCCAGCGCGGAAGACTGGCGCGCGGAGTACGCCGCCTTCCGCGAGTGGTCGCGCACGCACGCCGCGCCGCTGCTCCCGCCGGGCGTGCGCGCGGGGCTGGAGCGACTGTGGGCGGCGTATCTGGATCAGCCGGACAATTTCCGCTTCCAGCCGGTCCTGATCCACCACGACCTGGGGATCGAGCACGTCCTGCTGGCCCCAGATGGCGGCCTGGCGGGGGTGATTGACTGGGGTGACGCGGCGATTGGCGACCCGGCGATAGACTTCGCGGGCTTCCTTGGCGGGCTGGGCGAGCGCTTCACTCGCCAGGTGATCGCGCGGTGGAGCGGGCCGCGCGCGGCGGGCGAGACCGCCGCGACGCTGCTGGCCCGCGCGGCGTTCTACACCAAGGTGGCCCCGCTGCACGCCATCCAGTATGGCCTGCTGATTGGGTCGGACGCGTTTGTGAGCGACGGCGCCGCGGGTCTGGCGCGTCAGCTTCCGATCCCGATCCCGGCCCCGATCAGCGCTAGATGGCCTCCAGCGGATGAGGCGTGTTGATGGCCTTATGTTGAGAGCGCCGGCGTCGTAAACCAGAACAGCGCGCCGCCCCCACTCGCCTCCTCCAGCCCCACCGCTCCGCGGTGCGCCTCCACGATCGCCCGGCACAGGTACAGCCCCAGCCCCAGCCCCACCTCCGAGCCTACCCGCGCCGCCAGCGCCGGATCCTGGTAGAAGCGCTCCCACGCCCGCTCCCGCGCCTCACCGTTCACCCCCGGCCCGTGGTCGAGCACGGCTACCCGCGCCTGCCACCCCTCATCCTCATCATCCACATCACCTGTGCCCCCATCACCCCCATCACTCACCCAATCGGCGCGCCACCGCCCCCACAGCCGCACCTCCACTGGCTGGCTCGCGTCCGAAAATTTCAGCGCATTCGAGAGATACGCGCCTATCACCTGCGTCAGCCGGCCCGGATCACCCCACACCAGCGCTGGCTCCCCATCCGTCTCCAGCCAAATCGTCCGCGACGGCGCTCGCAGTTGCGCGTCATGGACCGCCTCGCGCGCCAGGGCCAGTAAATCGCACCGCTCGAACCGCAGCGTCAGCCGGCCCGAGGCGATGCGCGACGTATCCAGCAGGTTCTCGATCAGCCGCGTCATCCGCCCCACCTGCTGGTCCGCCCGCGTCAAGAGTTGCCGCAGGTCTTCGCCAATCAGCTCTGGCTGGTTTGTCCGGTTGAGCTTCCGCAGCGCCAGTTGCACGCTCGCTTTGATCGTTGTCAACGGCGTCCGCAGCTCGTGGCTCGCCAGTCCAATGAACGTGTCCATCCGCCTCAACTGTTCCGGCGGTCTTCCCCCCCGCGAGCGCTCACCCTCCTCGCTCACATCCCGTAGCGACACCACCACCCCCGCGATCACGCCATCCAGCCCCAGGATCGGCGCCGCCGACACCGACACCTCCAGCCACGACGCCGGGCCATCCTTCGCCCCCCGCGCTCAGCGCCAGCGCCTCCTCCCGGACCACTTCCCCGCGCAGCGCCCGCGTGTCCGGCCAGTCCTCCCGCGCCAGCGCCTGCCCGTCCCGCATCCACGTCGCGCGCGGCGCATCCTCCACGCCCGCTCCATCCAGCGACGGCGCCACGAGCAGCCGCCGCGCCTCCTGATTCAGCCGCATGAGGCGTCCTGACGAATCATAGAACGCCAGCGCGTCCGGCGTTACGTCCAGCGCCGCGTCTATCCGCGCCCGCTCGCGCGCCATCCCCTGCCGCAGCCGTGCGACCTCGCGCTTCGTCCACTCCAGGCGCGCTGTCACCGCCGCCAGCGCCGCCAGGGCCACGGCCAGCGCCGCCGCCAGCGCCGCCGCCAGCGCCGTATGCGCCACCAGCCAGCCGCCCAGCGCGGCCGGCGTGATATGCCGTGTGGAGATGATGACGCTCAGCCCCAGCGCTCCCTCGCCCAGCGCCAGCAGCGCTGGCCACAATCCCCAGATAGCCAGCGTCACCGCCGTCAGCGCCAGAATAATGAGTCCATAGATATCCGCCACACGCGCTGAACCCGCGGGTACGCCCATGATACGTGATGCCAGGTCGGCGAGTGGCCCTCCACCCTGGGTCAGCGCCATCGCGAGCGCCACGAGCGGCGTCAGCCCGTTCACTACCCATCCCGCCATGCGCGCCAGACTGGCCCGCGCCAGGTCTGGCGGATCATCCGGCCCGCGTGGATCGCGGGTGGATCCCCATATAGCGCTCCCGGGCGTATCGCGCGTGTCTCCGCTCGCGGCATCCACGCCGCTCGCCTTCTTTGCGCCAGGAGATACGTTCACTCTACGCCCATCATGCAGAGCGTCCTTGATGATTGGCGCCGCGTCCATCGCCGCCTCCCCTCTTTATGCGCCATCATGCGCCATTGCGGCGCCATTGCGGCGCCGCGCTTGCTACAGCATGCTCTCGGGCGCCGCAGTCGCCCAGTCGCCCAGGCGTGCGGCGCTGGATGGGATAGAGCAAGCGAGGCGCCAGAACACGACCACAGCCCGCCACCTACCGCTCACAATGCGCCATTGTTGAGGCGCCTCTTTATGCCTCCAGCCCGCGCGGCCCTGTTTGCGACAGTGTCCCGCGCGGATTCCATTGTTTTGGCGCGCCGGATGCTGTTCATAGTTGGGTCATAGTTGCGCGGCGCGCTCGCACAACGCTATGCAAATAGTGTACAATTCTGGTCGATTTGGACCACCCAATTCGTAACGCCAAGCGTATTGATACGTAGAGAGGAGTGGAGAGCGACGCCTGGAAGTCGCGCGCGGTGTGAGAATGTTGTTACTCGCGAATTTTTGCGCGTTGGTACTTCTAGAGGCGTCCTTGACTTCCCAAAGCGAAGGGTATAACTTTCAAGAGGGAAGTAAGGCGAACCGGACAGAAAAGTCAGGTGTTCACCTGATGCGATACAATCAGTCACATGCGTACACTGCGAACAAGTATGAACAAATAGTGTGCAAGTTGCATCGCTCGCTCATGCATCGCATCACGTCGCGTGATGTGCGTATGATACGACCTGCCGGCCATGTCGAGTGTATCGAGCGTGTCGAGTATATCGAGCGCGCCCAGCCCAGGCCCACTGCGAGACCTGGAGGAGGATAAACCGCTATGGCCGCTACGCGACCGGCGCTGGACCCGATCAGCCCGATGACGATCAACGTCATGCGCGCCGCGGGCGCGCTGGGTAGACGCGAAGTGACGGAGGCGACAGAGATGCAGGAAGCGCCCGAGACGCTGGAGATCATGGAGATGGCCCCTGACGGCCTCTTCCCGCTCGACGACCCCACCACGCCGGAGGCCGCCGCGCTCGATAGCGCCGCTGAGAGCCTCGACGCCCCGGCCCTCGACGCCCCGGCCCTCGAAGAGCTTACCGCCGAGGAAGAAGACGCCCTCTTCGGCAAAGGCGCCGGCTTCTATGGTGGCGCCGATGGCGCCGAAGACGCCTTCCAGAGCTATCTCCACGACATCCGTGGCCTCTCCCTTCTCTCCCACGACGAAGAGCGGATTCTGGCCCAGCGCGCCCAGGGCGGCGACCCACGCGCCCGCCGCCGCCTGATCGAGGCCAACCTCCGCCTCGTGATCTCTATCGCCCGCCGCTACACCAACTCCGGCGTCCCGCTGATCGATCTCATTCAGGAGGGCAACCTCGGCCTGATGCGCGCCGCCGAGAAGTTCGACTGGCGCCGTGGCACCCACTTCGGCACCTACGCCACCTGGTGGATCCGCCAGGCCATCAGCCGCGCCGCCGGCGAGCAGTCGCGCCTGATCCACCTCCCCGAGCACGTCGCCACCCGTCTGCGCAAGGTCCGCCGCGTCGCCTCACAGCTCTCCCAGGAGAACGGTGGCGACCCGCTGCCCGAGCAGATCGCCCAGGCTTCCGGCCTGGCCATTGAAGAGGTGGATGACCTGCTCCACATCACCGAGCAGCCCGTCTCGCTCGACACCCCAGCCGACGCGGAGAACCGTCTGGCCCTCGCCGATACGCTCGAAGACCCCGGCATCCAGGCCCCCGCCGAGATCGCCTCGCAGCACCTGCTCGGCGAAGAGCTGCACCGCGCGCTCTCCCAGCTCACCCCGCGCGAGCGCTCGGTCGTCATCCTGCGCTACGGCATCGGCGATGGCCGCAGCCGCACGCTGCTCGAAGTCGGCAAGGAGCTGGGCATCTCGCGCGAGCGCGTCCGCCAGCTAGAGATGGTCGCCCTCGCCAAGCTGCGCGGCGCCGCCGGAACCATCAGCCTGCGCGACCTGGCCTAAGCGGAGCCCACCCGCGTCTCAGCGCGCGATAACGAGACGCCCCCATCCGTTGGTTGCGGATGGGGGCGTCTCATTTGCGTATCGCCGCCCAGGTTGGCGGCGATACGGTAGGGGTGGGCGATTAGGCCTTCACCGCGAAGAGTCGGTTAGACCAGTTCGCGTACAGGTCGCCATTGCCGCCAATGTACTGTGTGGCGAACCAGATGCGGGAGCCGGAGGGATCGAGCTGGCCAGCGGAGTAGTCGCCCCAGCGGCCAACGCCGCCGAAGCCCGGCGTCATCGTGAAGCCGTTATCCGCCGTCACGCCCGCCGCCGCGGTCTGGATGGCGCCGAAGCTCTGGCCAGCGTTCGCGGCCACGTAGGCGGCGCTCAGATAGGTGTCTGGCCCGCCGAACGAGAAGACGATCGCCATCGTGCCGTTCTTGGCGGCTTCGATGTGGGGATACATCAGGTAGAGGCCCTGCGCCGCGATGTAGCCCTGCTTGGTCACTTTCGTCTTCGCGCTGATCACGCCGTGCGAGATGGAGGGAGTCACCACGAACCAGGCGACGCCGGCGCGGGATGAGGCGTCACCGGGGATGTTGACCGCTGTATTCAGCGCGCCGTAGAGCTTGCCGTTGACGAACTGCACTTCCTGCAGCGCGTCGAAGTCGGTGTTGACCACACCTGACGTCGCGACGTTGAAGCCGATGTTGAAGCCGGGCGGTGTCTGCGCGTTGGGTGGCATCGCGTAGGCTTCGCTGGAGATCACCGTCGCGCTCAGCGTGGGGATGACGCCGGCGGCCACATGGTCGCGGTTCGTCATCGCCCAGACGGCCAGCCGGTTGTCGTAGGTGTTGTTCGGGTCCAGCGAGTTCATGAAGTACTCAGCGGGCGCCGCGGTGTACTCATTGGCGGGCTGGAGATGATAGGGTGTGACGCCGCCAGCGTTGAGATTGCCGAAGTGGATGACGTTCGGCGAGGCCACGCCGGAGATCAGCTGCTGCTTCGCGAGCACGTAGATCTGTGAGCCGTTGAAGCCAGGGCCGTAGTTCTGGAACTCATTCGGCAGCAGGTAGACGTTGTAGGCGTCAACGCCAAGGATGGTAAAGTCGGGCAGGCACGGGCAGCCCGCGCCCGTGGCGTCCGCTACGTCAATTTGATACAGCGTCCAGGCGCTGGTGACTGGGTTGCCCGAGTTGACCGCCAGGTCCACGAAGGCTGGCCCCAGGTTGCCCGAGCTGTCGAAGTCATCTTCCCAGACCAGGGCGAACCAGGTGTGCGAGGAGGCGTCATAGAACGCGCGGGGGTCGCTGACGATGTTGTTGAGGTCGGTGTTGAAGAAGCCGCCGCCACCGATCAGGCCGAGGGGGAATGGCCCGGAGACGACACCGCCCTGCTTGTTGTAGATCGCGCCGGTCAGGTTGACGAAGTTCAGCACGTAGTTTGGGCCGACCGCGATGCTCTCGTCTGGGGGCTCCAGGTCGTAGCCGCCGGTCGCGACGCTGTTCTGAACGGCGTCCACACCGTCAAAGTTGTTGAGCAGCGTTCCCGCCGCTAGCTTCGAGCCTGCCACACGCGGTACGCCGGAGCCGGCGACCACGCTCTTGCTGGCGACTCCTCCCCCTCCAGGGCGTCCACGCATCGTGGCGACGCGCGGCTTCGCTTTCGCTGGCGCTTTGGCGAGCGCCGCCGCTTTCATGGCGCCGAGGGTAAAGGTTTTGACCTTCCTCGCGTGGCTCACGGACCCGTGGAACATGGTGACCGACGCGGCCGCCGAGACGATTGGCGCGCTGCTGGCGCTCATGACAGTGATAGCTCCGACCAATGACGCGATCGTCAGCAGCGAGTAGGCGACGCGCATTGGGCGGGAGGACCAGATCCTGTGTCTCATGCTGATCCCTTTCAGGTGTGACACGATTCCAGCGGTGTTTCCCCATGTATGCTGGACAGGCGAAGAGGGGCGAGCCTTAACCCGCGTCACACTGAATACAGACACTGCCCGCGGAGACTTCCATCGCTCCGCAAGCGTTAGGAGGAGCCTCTCCGGGCGAGCCCAGGGGGCTTCAGCGCAGTGAGGTTGGTCTTATTGTAGCGCCGCGCGCCAGCTAATTAGCGCTGGTAATGTATTCGTAAGATTGCGATCTGGCGCCAAGCTGGCCGTGTGGGTAGAGACATGGTATAGATTGCTGTGTCAGACGCCTGGCGGCTAAAGCCGGCGGCTAAGGGCTTATCAGCCGCGAAGCCCGCCTGCGCGCGATACCGTTCAAATACGGGTTGTTGCTGGGATAGCATCGAGTAACTCCGCGTAGGCGCCGGAGTGGCGCGGCGTGGCGCGTTGTCCGGATTTCTTCTGTGGATACTTGGAGGCGCGGTCGTCATCCTGCGTTATGGCGCCGGCGATGGCCGCAGTCGCACGCTGCTCGAAGTCGGCAAGGAGCTGGGCATCTCGCGCGAGCGCGTCCGCCAGCTGGAGATGGTCGCCCTCGCCAATCTGCGCGGCGGCGCCAGGTCCATCAGCCTGCGCGACCTGGCGTAGCCTCGCACCACGCAGACATAACGGAAAGGCGCCGGACCCTCTGATGAGAGTCTGGCGCCTTTGCGTATGTTTAGTACGTCGCGAAGCATGGCGCTCCGGCGGCTCCGGCGCCTGGCGCTCGTAGGGAGCGCATGGCGCATCCGAAGCATCCGCCTACTTCGTCGGACTCATGCCACGATCCCTTTTCTGGGCCTCCCCCAATGACAGCGTGTCCCGCGTATTGCGGCGCGCCTGCCTCGATGGACGCCTGGTAGCATCTTCCCGGCGCGCCCCTTCCTTGTCGCGCGCCTGCTCCTTCGCCTCTTTCGCCGCCAGCCGTGTCGCGCGCCTGCTCCGTTGGGCCTTGCCCGGACTGCGCCTCACGCTCCCGCTCGTCTTCCCGGTGTTCCATCGCTCACTCTCCCTTTCCGCGCCCGCTCCCTGCGCGCATCAGGCGCTCGCGCCGCCCCATCGCGGCTGGCGTGACGGCGAGCGGGAACCCCGCGCTTCCGCGCGCTTCCTCGAATCGGGGCCGCACATGTTATGCCAGTTGCTATTCCTTCCATGCCGGATGCGCGTCGCACCGGCGCACGGGCGAGCGACGCAGCGCGGACGAGCGCCACGCAGGCGGACGAGCAGGCGGGCGAATGAAATCGCGCCACAAGGCGGCGCAGCCGCCACAAGACCCGCCTGCGCGGGTCCGCGTCCCACCTGGGCAGGCGTCCGCGCAGGCGGACGTTGTGGGCCACGGCCCTTCAGGCGCGGTTTCAACCGCCCGCGCGCTGGTCAATAACGTTGGCGCCGCCCTGGGCATACTCCCGCCTCGCCCTTGCCCCGCGCGCGCCCCGCATGCTATCCTGACACTACCCGAACGCTACTCGCGGCGCACACCCAATGGAATTCCGCGCGCCGCTAACTCCCCTCTCCTCCGCGGGAGAGGGGCCGGGGGTGAGGTCGCGCCATGCCCAGCTACCGCTACAGCTTCATCAGCCACGCCCACGCCGATAACGCGCTCTGCGACCCCTACGCCAATACCCTCGTTCGCCTCGGCGTCCCGCACTACTACGACCGCGAGAACCCGCAGGTCGGCCACTCGCTCTCCCTCGCCTTGCAGCGCGAGATCGAGCTTGCTGGTGTCCTGATCGTCCTGGTTTCTCCCGCTTCCCTCGCCTCCTTCTGGGTCAACGAAGAGATCGACATGTTCTTCGCGCTGATGGCCGAAGACCGCTCACGCAAGATCATCCCGATCAAAGTCGCCCCGTGCGACCTGCCCCCGCGCCTCAAGTCGCGCTGGTGGCTCGACGCGACCACCCTCAGCCGCGACGACGTCATCTCCCAGCTCACCCACGCGCTCGAACAGGCCGCCACCGCCGCGCCCGCCCAGCCCGCCCAGCCCAGCGGCTACACGCGCGTCGTGGACTGGCGCCACGGGGCCGACCACACCACCATCACCGAGGCCATCGCCGCCGCCCGCCCCGGCGAGCGCATCCTCGTCCGCAAGGGCATCTACGAAGGCGGCCTGGTGATAGACAAGCCGCTGGAGATGGTCGGCGACGGCCAGCCCGGCGATGTCGAAGTCCGCGCCTCCGGCACGAATGATCCTCAAGTTCACCGCCACCCAGGGCCGCGTCGCCAACCTCACCCTCCGCCAGACCGGCGGTGGAGACTTCTACGGCGTGAATATCACCGCTGGCCGGCTGGACCTGGAGGACTGCGACATCTCCAGCCAGAGTCTCGCCTGCGTCGGCATCCATGACGGCGCCAACCCGCGCGTCCGCCGCTGCCGCATCCACGACGGCAAGGCGGGCGGCGTCTATCGTCTATGACCAGGGCCAGGGCCTGATCGAGGACTGCGACATCTGTCGCCAACACCCTCGCCGGCGTCGAGGTCAAGACCGGCGGCGCGCCCACCGTGCGCAAGTGCCGCATCCACGACAACAAGGAGAGCGGCGTCTCCGTCTACGAGCAGGGCCAGGGGCTGATCGAGGACTGCGAGATCGTCGCCAACACCTTCTCCGGCGTCGAGGTCAAGACCGGCGGCGCGCCCACCGTGCGCAAGTGCCGCATCAACGGCAATCAAAGCACGGCGTCTGGGTCTCCGAAACAGGCGGCGGCGTCTACGAACAGAACGACCTGCGTGACAACGGCAACGGGCCATGGCATATGACCGATGACTAGTAAGCCGAAGGTGACACGCCAGGGCAACGGCGTTTCGAGGAGAACGACCTGCGCGGCGATACCAGAGCCCTGGGATATCGCCGACGATAGCAAGGCGAACGTGACCCGCCGGGGCAACACCGAGTAGCCCGCACGGCTGACTCCCCTCGCCTCCGCAGAGGAGAGGGGCTTCGGGGCTAGCGCGCCCTCTCACCGCATCTTGAGGAATGGCCGCTCCACCAGTTGGTACGACAGATACGCGAGCGGGATGGCGACGCCGAAGCCGACCGCCAGCGCCAGCGCGCCGTTCAGCGGGCTGGGCTGCGCGGTGTGGGGCAGCAGCGGGTAGACCACGTTGATCACCGACTCGTGCCACAGGTAGAGGCTGTACGAGATCAGGCCGACGAAGCGCAGCGGCGTCCAGGCGAAGACCGCCCGCGCCATTCCCGGCCCCAGCAGGATGCCCAGCAGCAGCGCGCCGTAGCCAATCCCCAGCGCCAGCGGCCCCAGCATCATCGCCGCGTCGCCCGGGCGCAGCGCGCCGTACCACTGCCGCCAGGATCGCGTTGCGCTGGACGTAGACCAGCGGCGCCAGCGCCAGGTAGACCGCCAGCGCCAGCGCCAGCAGCGCCGCGCCCGCCCACCATGCCCGCCGCGCCGACAGCCCGCCGCGCTCCACCGCCACGAGATAGACCACCGCGCAGAGCATCCCGACGCCGAACACCTCCAGGTATTTGCCCTGCGAGCCGATCAGGATGCGCAGCGCCCAGTCCACTCCCGGCGCCCAGCCGTGAGGCAGCGCCGCCCAGTGCGCCTCCACCAGCGCCGCCGCCTCGCGGATGCCCAGCGCCACCGCGATCACGCCCACCGGCCCCAGCGCCAGCCGCCGCGCCGAGCCGCCGCTCACGCGCGCGATCAGCCACGCCACCCACGGCAGGATCAGGTAGAACTGCCACTCGACCGCCAGCGTCCAGAACGGGCCGGAGATCGTGCGGTTGAAGGCCGGCCAGATGTCATGCAGCAGCGCGAGGTGCGCCGCGATATTGCCCGCGCTTGGCCCCGACCCCATCAGCGTCCCCGCCAGCGCCAGCGCGCCCAGGCAGACGTAGTAGGCTGGCAGGATGCGCAGCGCCCGCCGCCGGTAGAACGTCCGCGCGCGCGGGCCAGCTCTTCCCGTCCAGGATCGCCCGCGCGTAGGGCAGGAACAGCAGGAAGCCCGACAGCGTGAAGAACAGGTCCACGCCCGACTCGCTGTAGAAATACAGCCAGGTCAGGTCATGCCCGCCGATGATGGTCTTCGCGCCCGCCGTCGCCATCGCGTGATACACCAGCACGCTCAGCGCCGCCAGCGCCCGCAGCCCGTCCAGCGCCGGAATCGCGCCACGCCCGCCCTCCACCGGCCACAGCCACGCCCGGCGCCGCGCCCACACGCCCCCTTGCGCGCCCGCGTCCACCCGCGTCGCGACCGCCGTCTCCCCTAGCTCTACGCTCATCAACGCTCCTACCAAAACTCGCGGCTGAGGGCCCCTGCCTTCAGGCATGGGGGTGAAAGCCGCGTCGCCCGCAGGCGACAACTGTCCCCATTGCTTGCTGTTCTCGTATCCTATGGGGTACAATTAGGATGTGAGAACGTTTGAGTATCGCCTGTATCCCAACCGCGCACAGCGCCAGCAATTGATGGCGTGCCTCATGGAGTCGCGGGCTATCTACAATGAGATGCTGGCGGCGCTGAAAGCGCAGTACGAGGAATCCGCCACCTTCCCCACGAAGTACGATCTGACGGCGCGCTTCAAGGGACGGGGTGGCGCCCACGTCCCAGCGACCACGGTACAGACGCTGGCGGACCGGCTCAGCAAGGCGCTCAAACGCTATCTCCAGATGAAAGACCTTGGCTTGCCCGCCGGCTTCCCCCGCTTCAAGACGCCGAACCGTTGGCGCTCCATTCAGTTGCGCCAATACGCGCCCAGCCGGGATGTGTGGCTCGACGACGACGGCGCCCACCTCCATATTCCCGCCAAGCTGGGCAAGCTGGTGAAGATCAAGCTCCATCGCCCAGTGGAAGGCACGCCCGTGACGGCGCAACTCGTCGTGCGCGCCGACGGCCATTGGTACGCGCTGATCGTCTGCGAGACCGCGCCACAAGACGAGTACGGACGTGTCCATTTCGCCCATGAGCGTGCGGAGGCCGCGCCACATCCCGCGCCACAGCCGGTGTGTGACCATCCTGACGTGGGGTTGGATGTGGGCTTGAAGGTGTTTCTGGCCGACTCCGACGGCGCGGTGATCGAGAATCCGCGCCACTATCGGCGCGGCCAGAAACGGCTGGCGAAGGCGCAACACGTCAGCGACCGCCGCAAGAAGGGCAGCCATCGCCGCCGCAAAGCCAAACGCGAGGTCGCGAAGAAGTATCTCAAGATCAGCCGTCAGCGGCGTGACTTTCATTTCAAGACCGCCAAGCGCTATACCGAACGGTATGGGCGCGTGTGCGTGGAAGACCTGAACGTGGCGGGCATGCTCAAGAACCGTTCGCTCGCCAAGAGCATTCAGGACGCCAGTTGGAGCGCGTTTCTCGACATCCTCACCGATAAGGCTGAAAGAGCCGGTCATGTGGTGGTGCGAGTCCCCGCGCGCTTCACCTCCCAGAAGTGCAGCCGGTGCGGGGAGTATGTCCAGAAGAGTTTGAGCGTTCGCACCCATATCTGTCCCTCCTGCGGACTGGTTGAAGACCGCGACGTGAATGCCGCCAAGAACATCAAACAGGCAGGGGCACTGCCTTCAGGGACGGGAACCGATGGGTTGCCGGTTGAGCTGAGAAGCCCCCGGCTTTAGCCGTGGGGAGTTGTCACTCTGTCTGATTCCGCGCGTGCGGGCGCTCCCGGCCTTGAAAGGCTGGGGCGCGGCGGAGCCTTGAAAGGCCGGGGGATTCATCCCCGCACGCCGTGCGCCGGCCATTCATGGCCGCGCGTGAGCCCCCGCGCCCCAACCTTACCCCACCCGCCACACCTCTTCCACATCGGTAAACTGTGGCTCAGCCTCCAGCAGCGCGACCAGCTCACGGTACCACCCGTCCTGCTCCGCGTCGCCATCCATCGCGCCATACGCCGCGCGCGAGGTGAACAGGTGCAGCGCGATATACTCGCGCTCCGCGCCGTCCACCCGCAGCAGCGTATCCAGCGCCGTCCCCGGAAAGCGCGGCCCCAGCGCCGCCTGCCAGCGTTCGAGATGCGCCCGCAGCCGCTCCTCGCTCACATCCGCGCGCAGCCGCATCCGAAATAGCGTACCATAGACCATCGCGCGCCTCCTCGCCCATTGTCATGCGCGCCCGCCGTCCCGTCCCAGCCCGCGCAGGCGGGCTTTGTGGTTTACCCGCCGGCGCTTAATTTACCCGCCGGACGCTACTGTGGAACTTCCCCGCCCCCAGCGGCGTCTATATCGCAGTGTACACAACCCGTCATGTGGAGTTCGTCGCGCCGCCAGCCGGCGCCAGTATGGAGGAGATGTCACATGGGGTACCATCCGCGCGCCCTACTTCGCTTGGGAGTGGGGGCGCCGTCCCGCCGCCTGGGCATGATCGTTACGGGCGTCGCCGCGCTCGCGCTGCTGCTTGCCGCGTGCGGCCAGACTAGCGTGGCGTCTGGCGGCGGCGGTGGCGATCTCAAGCTCACATGCGCCACGGTCGTCGCCGGTCACGGCATTGATGTCGAGACTGCCCAGCTGACCTGCCACGTCACCGGCGCCGCCGCTAGCGACACTGCCTTCTCACTCCAGTACCACGTCACCGACAATTCAAACCACTTCAGCTATACCGCCGCCTGCGCTGGCGCGCTCCACAGCGGCGCTGGCTCGTGTACCCAGAGCTACACCGCGCCCGTGCCTGTCCCGCTGACTCCGGCCAGCGTCTCCGGCTATACCACGCCGGGGCATCAGGCGCTCGGCCCGGTCACCCCGACCGTGGCGACGGCCACGCTCGCCCCCGGCCAGCATCTCTAACTGGGAAGCCGCCACGCATCCATCCACACACTCACCGTCCAGAGCGAAGCAAACAGTGACCGCCGGAACCACCCGCGAGGAGGGCGGTTCCGGCGGTCACTCACGCGGCGGACAGGGAGCGTCCGCTACCTCAGTGCGTTAGCAGCTTGGGGCGGGCGCGTCGAATGTGCCGAACATGCTGTACTGCCCGTTGATCCCGATAGACGGCGACTGCTGGGCGAACCAGGAGTAGTAGGCCTCGTCCTGCATGTGGTAGCCGTTGATGTATGAGGTCACACCCACCAGCGGGTCACCAACTTCCAGCGAGTTCGAGCAGCCATACTGCGGCTCCGACGGAACGCCCCAGTTGGGGACGGTGTTGTCGGTGAACGGATCGTTCAGCCACTCGGCGACCTCGTGGCTCAGCGCGTTGACGTCGTCAATCGCCACGGAGAAGATCCCCGCGTCGGTCCACGATGCCCAGGCGTAGGTGTTGATCACGGTCTTCGAGCCAACCTGTGACGAAACCGCGTCGTGGTAGCCGATGATGCAGCAGTTGTTGAGGTTGGTCGGGTCACCACCGGAGAGCAGCACGTTATCGGTCAGGAAGATCGGAAGGACCCGGGCTGACAGATGGTCGGCGCTGAGCAGGTTGAGCACCTCTGGATACCACCAGTTGATGTCCACCACGCCAAACGTCGGGACGCCACTGAACTGGTAGACCACGCCGCTGGCGGCGGGGACGTTGAACGTCACGGGCGCCAGCACGGTTGGTTCGTCCAGCAGCACGTTGTAGTTCTCGTGACTCGTGTACTTCCAGAACTCGCCGCGCTGCAGCGCGTTGCCATACTGGGTATAGCCGCTATTGTAGAAGGCGTTCTTCCAGATAGGCGAATTCTTGGTCGAGGCGACCTTCGTCGTTCCGTCGAACGATGTGCCGTCCGAGAAATTCACGATGATCGGCACAATGACCGTCTGCACGACGGTCGTCTTTGAGCCGTTCGCGGGGTTGGCGCCCACCATCTGGTAGGGATACGTCGTGCCCGCGTAGGAGAAGGAGGAGCTCCAGTAGGGGATGGATACGATGCCGCTCTGATCCGACTGCCTGGCGGCGTTGGTGGTGGCGGTGTGCGTCTTGCCAGCCGCTGTGCTGGCGCTGGGATGAAGAATGCTGGCCGGATCGAACTTGGCCTTGAGCACTGGACGCGCCGAAGCGGGCGCGGCGCTTGCGTGGCCACCCTGCGTGGCGGCCGCCAGCGCGAGCGCCATGACAGCGAGGCACAAGCCCCCCGCCAGCGCGACCCGAACAATCCCCATGTGGTGTTTCTGTGCCACGATAGTTTTCCTTTGGTTAGGCGTGATGAAAAACAACAGATCGGCTGGACACTCTGCGAGTAGCTTCTGGTTTCATCCGCGCGCGAGGCTGCCAGCTTGAGCGGGCTGGGCGCGCATAACCTATCAGGAACGCTCCCTGCTTTCCTTTGCCTCCTCTCTGAATCGCGGGAAGCATGCGAGGCATGCCTCGCATGCTTCTGGAGCCTTGCCCGGCGAGCGGCGCCGGGGAGGGGGTTGAGGCTATGTCGCTCACCAGAGACGTCCCTGCGCGGTGACGCCCCTCGCTCCGGTGAGCGCTCGTTGATACCTCCATCACGCGCACGCAAGCCACGTGGCGCAGGGAGGTTGCTCACCATTGTAGACCCCTTCGCCTGCCTGCTAGTACTTTTAGCAAAACCATCACGTTGCGAACTGGCGCTGCTTGCCGCTCTGGCGTTGAGGATTGGTAGATATGCGGGAAAAATGCGGGCATGAAGGCGTGGCGCGAGTCCAGCGGGGTGGTGGCGTAAGCGGCGTGTGTGGTTGTGTCTGTCTGTGGGTGGACAGCTCCGGGCGAGAGGACGCTGTCTTGCCTCCATGCGCTATACTGCCCTCACCTCAATGCGCGCCAATTTCTCTTGTTCATTCCCCCCTCTCCCCAGGGGCGAGGGGGCCAGGGGGTGAGGTCTTACCATGTCAGCCGGAAACATCCAGGCGGAGAAGCTCGACCAGGCCGCCGAGATCCTGCGCGAGCGCGACATAGATTGCTGGCTCACTTTCGTCCGCGAATCCTCCGAGACGCCCGACCCGGTGATGAAGCTGATCGCCGGGCATGACGTCACCTGGCAGAGCGCCTTCATCGTCACGCGCGAGGGGCGCCGCGTCGCGCTCGTCGGCGGCCCTGAGGGCGCCACTGTCCGCCGGGCCGGCCTTTACGAGGATGTTCGCACCTATGACGAGGGCTTCGCCCCCAGCCTCCGCGCCATCATCCGCGACCTCGACCCGCGCCAGATCGCTATCAACTACGCCACCGGCGACGTCGCCTCCGACGGCCTGACCCACGGCATGTACCTCCAGTTGGTCGAGGCTCTCACCCGCACGCCGTACCGCCAGCGCCTGATCTCCGCCGCCCCCATCATTGGCCCGCTGCGCAGCCGGAAGACTCCCGCCGAGCTGGCCCGCATGCGCAAAGCGATCGAGATCACCGAAGACCTCTTCGCCCAGGTCACCGCATTCCTCCAGCCCGGGCGCACCGAGCGCGAGGTCGCGGACATGCTGCATGCCGAGACGCGCCGCCGTGGCCTGGAGACCTCCTGGCCCGCCGACCACTGCCCCGCCGTCAACGCTGGCGCCGCCTCCGAAGCGGGCCACGCTGGCCCCACCGGCCTCGTCATGCGCCCTGGCGACCTGATCCACCTCGACTTCGGCATCGCCTACGAGGGCTACCGCGCCGACCTCCAGCGCATGTGGTATCTGCGCAGCGAGGCCGACCCGGAGCCGCCCACCAGCGTCCGCCGCGCCTTCCAGACCTGCGTAGACGCCATCGAAGCCGGGCGCAAGCTCCTCAAAGCGGGCGTCCAGGGCTGGACGGTGGACGCCGCCGCCCGCGAGCGCCTCACCGGAGCTGGCTACCCCGAATACAAACACGCCCTCGGCCACAGCGTCGGCCTGGCTACCCACGATGGCGGCCCGCTGCTCGGCCCCCGCTGGCCGCGCTACGGCGACTCCCCCGAGCAGCCCATCCAGCCCAGCTCGGTCTACACGCTGGAGCTTGGCGTCCCCACCGAGCGCGGCTACATCGGCCTCGAAGACGAAGTGCTGGTGACTGACTCCGGCGCCGAATACATCTCACCCGCCCAGCGCGAGCTGATGCTGGTCTGATGCCTCCCTGCCATAAGTGGCCATAAGTGGCCGCGTCGCGGATATGGCCATTCATGGCCCGGCGCCTTCCGTCCCGCGCGCCGGCCATTCATGGCCGCGATTCCCGTCCCGTGCGCTGGCCATTCATGGCCGCGATTCCGTCCCGTGCGCCGGCCATTCATGGCCGCGATTCCACCGCGATGGCCGCGATTCCACCGCGACCGCCGCGCGCTCCAGGCTACCCCGCCGCCTTCACCCCCGCCGCGCGGCGGAAGATGCGCCGCAGCATCCAGCCGAACGCCCCCAGGCCGCCCAGCAGGAACGCGGCGCCCGCCACGCGCCCGGCCATCACCCCAAGCTGGAACAGATCAATATTCCACACCGGCGCGTACACCGAGGTATATACCAGCGCCAGGATGAAGAACGGCAGCACCGTCAGCACCACCGCGACCTCCACGCGCTTCGCCAGCGCGCCGATGATCACCGGCAAGATCAGGATGGAGACCGACGCGATATTCGGGTAGAGCGACCCGAACGGCAGGAACACGATATTCAGCACTGTGCTGACCACCGCCAGCCCCTCTATCACCACCAGCGCTCCCAGCGCAATCAGCCGGATCATGTCGCTGCGTCCAAAATTGGCGCTCTTGAGCATTGTGGCCTCCCGCCATCGCTATCGCATCCGCTATCGCATCCGCTTATCGCATCGCCCGCGTTTCGATCACCGCGCGCCCCTGAGCCGCGATGTTAGCCGCCAGAGCCACTCACATTCCCGGCGTGAGCCGCCGCCATACCGCCGCCTCGCGCGGCCCCGCCGCGCCCAACGGTATCCCGATCATCGGCAGTGGGCCTGATCCCGGCAGGCCCAGCGCCGACTCCACCGCCTGCGCGATTGCCGCGTATCCCGCGTCTGTCGGGTGAATATCATGGTATGAGGAGCAGTACCAGGTATAGGAGCAGACATGGCTCGCCATCCCCGCGTCGCCGCCGAACGCCATGTTGTACACATCCACCACGGGGATGCGGAACCGCGCCGCGTCGGCGGAGAGATGATCGTTGATCAGATGAATGAATGGCGCCGAGTTGGGACACGCCTTCGCGAACGGATTGTAGTAATTCAGCAGATGCAAATCGCCCGCCTGCACGCCCGACGGCGTCGTCAGCGCCTTGATGAGCGCTGGAAAGATCACGCCGGTAAGATTCGCGTCCATCGTTTTCAGGTCGGCGTCAGTATTCGGCCCGGCGACGCATGCCGCCGAGTCCCAATCCGGCAGCACATCGTTGGCCCCAATCTCCAGCGTGATTGGGCTGACGCGGCCCTGGTGCTTGTCCTCACTGAGAAAGTTCACCGCCGCCTGCAACTGTGGCCCGGTGTACGAGCCTTTATGCGCGAACCGCCCGATGCACCCGCCCTGGATCATCGTCGTCGTTGTCTCGCCCGCGCATGCGTAATTCACGAGCGCCGTCACATTCGCCTTATGCAGATCATTGTAGATATCGTCCGCGAAGCCCGCGCTAAAATCCAGATTTGGCTGATACCCGAACGACAGTGAATTCCCCAGCGCCATATAGTAGTGCGGACTCAGCGCCAGCGCGGTGGGGTTGAGGCCTAGCACGATCACATCCACGACTACCAGCGCCACCACCAGCAGGAGCGACAGCCCCGCGAATACCAGGAATCGCGACCCGCGCGCGCCGCCGCCCACCGTCCGCGCCGTCGCCGCGCCATTCTCAGGCTGAGCCATATCGCGCCTCCGATCACATCGGGCGCGCCACCCCGTCAGGCCGCCCCATCGCCGCTTCCCCGTATTATCACGATTTATCAAGCGTACCGCAATAGCGTGCGACAAATCCCGCGCCCGTCATCCATCGTCATATCTCCCCCACGCGCGGCGCCCTATGGCATAATGGAGGCTGCGCCCCCCCAACCGCTCAGCATGGCGAGAGGAACAGCCGGAACACATGGCGATCGAGCAAGCGCATGGCCCCACCATCCCGCCGGTCCAGCCCGGCGGACGCATCCGCGCGACCTTCTGGGCCACGCTCGCCATCGCGCTGATCCTCACCCTCGCCCTGCCGCTCGGCGCCTTCTGGCGCGATTCCACCGCCGCCCTCACCGCCCGCGCCTGCGTCTGGCCCGCCACCCCGCGCGCCGGCGCCCAGGCCCAGGCCCTGATCGTCGTCCCCAACCACGCCGATGACGCCGCCCTGGCCGGAAACTGGGCCACCGCCCAGATCACGCTCACCATGCCAGGTATGTCCATGGCCGCCCAGAACGCCGAGGCCTCCGGCCCGCCTCAGCGCCTCGATGGCGCCGCCGTCTTCATGCTTCCCGTCACCCTTACCATGCCTGGCGACTGGCTCGCCACCATCACCCTTCATACCCCTGGGCGCCCAGACTGGCGCGACACCTTCACCGTCCAAACGCGCCCAGACACGTGGGCCTCTCTTCCTCTCAGCAACCAGCCCGCCACAGCCGCCGGCCTCTGCGCCGCCAGCCCGGCCGCCGCTCAGGGAAGCGGGTGATTCGTATCGCTACCGTCGAACGGCCCCGCGCCATCCGCGCGCTCTCACGGCCCCTCATGCCATCCCACACGCCACGGCGCGGCGCCAGCGAAGCCAGCCGCCGTCTGGCCCGCCGCGCCCGTGCCGCGCTCCAGGCGGTCTGGGCCCGCGTGCGCCCTGAATCCGCCTTCGAAAAGGCCATCTCGATCAACAGCGCCGTTATCGTCCTCGAGACCGCCGCTGGCTACTGGATCACCCAGCACAACCCTGAGACCTACCACTACCTGATAGACACGGCCTTTATCGCGCTCGCCGCCCTGCTCGGCGTCACCGTCAACTTCTTCCTCCTGCGTTCCTCCTTCCGCCCACTCACCCGCGCGCTGGAGGTTGTCCGCGCCATCGAGGAGGGCAACCTCGACGCCCGCGTCCCGTCATCTCCCACTGACGCCGACGCCCAGGCCCTCGCCACCGCGTTCAACGGGATGCTTGACCAGCTCGAGCGCGCTCGCGACCAGGCCGCCCGCCAGGTCTTGCGCGCCCACGAAGCCGAGCGCCGCCAGGTCGCCCTCGAGCTCCATGACCAGATCGGCCAGAGCCTCACCGCCCTCGCTCTCCACGCCGAAGCCCTCAGCCGCCGCCTCGCCGCGGACGACCCCACCGCCGCCGAGCGCGCCGCCCGGCTCGGCGCGCTCGCCCAGGGCGCGCTCGGCGAAGTCCAGTCGCTCTCGCGCCAACTCCGCCCGCCCCTGCTCGATGATGCGGGCCTCGCCCCCGCGCTGCGCGCCCTCGCCGCCGACGCCCGCGAGCGCCTCGCGCTCGACGTGAGCCTCGACCTTCGCCTCGAGCGGCGCGACGCTTCCGCCGCGCGCCTGCCCGACGAGCTGGAGACCGCCCTCTACCGCATCGCCCAGGAGAGCCTCACCAACGCCGCCCGCCACGGCCGCGCCCGCCACGCCTGGATACGCCTCCAGCGCACGGAGCGCGCCATCCGCCTGCTCATCGTAGATGACGGCCAGGGCTTCGATCCTCGCGCGCGCGCGCTCCGCCCCGGCCTTGGCCTGGCTGGCATGCGCGAGCGCGCCCATCTGGCCGGTGGCGCGCTCCGCCTGCGCGCGCGCCCCGGCGCGGGCTGCGCCATCCTGGCCCGTGTCCCGGCTCCCACCAACCTGGAGGTACATTCATGAATGGCACGAGTGGCGAGCGCGGCTCCACTGGCCAAATCAGCATCCTTCTCGCCGACGACCACGACATCCTGCGCGAGGGGCTTCGCGCCCTGCTCGAGATGGCCAGCGACATAACGGTCACTGGCGAAGCGCGCACTGGAACCGAGGCCGTCGCCGAAGCCGAGCGCCTGCGCCCCAGCGTCGTTCTCATGGACATCAGTATGCCTGAGCTCGATGGCGTCGAGGCCTGCCACCGCATCCGGCAGCGCGTCCCCCAGACCCGCGTCCTTTTCCTCACCATGCACGAGGCTGGCGACTACTTCTTCCGCGCCCTGCGCGCGGGCGCCGGCGGCTACATCGTCAAGCGCTCCGCCGCCGCCGATCTGATCGCCGCCGTCCGCGCCGTCGCGCGCGGCGAGTCGTTCCTCTCGCCCAGCGTCGCTGGGGCCCTCGTCGAAGACTACACCGTCCGCGCCACCCGCCCCGCTGATGGCGACAGCGACGCACCCTCCACGCCCCCGCATGACCTCTACGACAAGCTCACCAGCCGCGAGCGCGAGGTCCTCCAGCTCGTCGCCGAGGGCTACACCAATCCCGAAATCGCGCGACTCCTCAACCTCAGCGTCAAAACCGTGCAGACCCATCGCGCCGCTGTGATGCTCAAGCTCGACCTGCGCGACGTCACGCACCTCGTCCGCTACGCTGTCCACCGCGGCCTCGTCAACCCGGAGCGCTAGCCCTCCACCACAGCCATATCTCGCCTCGGTACTTTACCCGATATCCCATCGGGAGGGCGCCCGATAGGCGCCCTTGCCCCCGTGCGCTATCGTGATAGCGTGAACCATACACAACCCGCGCGACACGGGTCCACGCTGTACGGCGGCCAGTCATGGCCGCGTCACATGACCTGGAGGACATCATCACCCATGCGCTCATCTAACCCGATCCATCCTGCCCGCCACCTCCCACCGCTGGGTCTGCTGGCCGCCGCCGCGCTCACCGCGCTCGTCGCGACCGCGCTCGTCGCGCCGCCCGCCTTCGCCCACGCCTCCTACGTCAGTTCCGACCCCGCCGCCAACTCCGTGGTCAAGACCGCCCCCTCGGTCGTCACCATCACCTTCGCCGAACCGGTCAACCCCGCTGGCAGCGCCGTCACGATCTATGACGCCAAAGGCCAGGCCGTCAGCGCCGCCGCCCAGATCGAGCAAAATGACGCCACGACCATGCGCGTCCCGATGACCGGCGATAATTCTGAGGTCTACCTCGTCGTCTGGCATACGGTCTCCGCCACCGACGGTGATCCCGATGTCGGCGCCTTCAACTTCTTCATCAACGCCAGTGGAACCTCTGACCTGGCGCCCAAGACCACGACGACCACAACAGCCCAAACGCCCACCGGCGCGCCTACCTGGCTCGTCGCCCTCATCGCCGCCGTCGCTCTGCTCGCCGGCCTCGCTGGCGGCTTCGCACTGGCCCGCCGCTCCGCGTCCACCGTATCCAGCGGCGCCAAACAGGAGTAGGACTACCTCCATGACAGAGCCAAAGCCAGACTCGGGCCAGCGACCGCCCTCAGCGGCGACGCCATTCACGCTGACCCGGCCCGCTCGCGCCATCATCTCCACAGTTGTCATCGTCGCGATCGCCGCTGGCGTCATGCTGGGCTTCAACGCCCTCACCAGCCGCTTCAACCAGCCCAGCGGCCAATCCGCCCAGTCCACGTATCAAGGCGTGATGCTCGGCGGCGTACCCGCCCCTGACTTCACCCTGAAAGACCTGACTGGCGCCACCGTCACGCTCGCTAGCCTCAAGGGCAGGCCAACCATTCTCACCTTTTTCGATTCGGTTTGCCCGCACACCGAGTGCTCGCTCATGGCCCAGTACCTCAATATCACCGCTCAGGATATGGGCGCTGACGCCAACAAGGTCAACTGGGTCGCTGTCAGCGTCAATCCCTGGGATGATACGCCCAAAACAGCGGAGGCATTTCTCAGCGGCCATCAGGTGAAGGTCCATATGACGTACCTGCTGGGCTCACAGGACCAGCTCCAACCGCTCTGGGATCTCCTCCATATACAGTCCAATCTGGATTGCAACAACATCGCCATCCATTCCACCGGTGTCTACCTGCTTGACAGCCAGACCCATGAGCAGGTCTTTATGGACGAGGGCTTTGATCCCAGCGTGCTCAGCAAAGACGTCCAGCGCGTCCTGCGTGATGGAGCGAACGCCTTCGGCGGCCAGCAGGCCGTGCAGACGGCCAGCGCGATCTCGATAACCCACACGGCGAGCGCTTTGCGTGTCATGTTGACGGCGCAGCCAGGCCAAAACGGCACGTACGATTACTCCGTGCAGGCGGAAGACTGCGCAGGCAAACCCGTCTCGGACGCGACCGTGACGATGAGCCTCACCATGCCCAGCGGAGCGGTGAGCCCGATCAACGCCTCGCTCAAGTCGGCCCAGCCGGTCAACCTTGGCGCGTACAGCGTGAACGGCCTGGCTTCGAAGCCGGGCGAGTGGACTCGCGACCGTCAGCGTCACGCCGGGAGGCGCCTCGTCGCCTTCCGTCACCACCTTCGCCTTCATAGCGACGGCCTGACGCGCCGCTCGCGTCAACCGTTCATGCGCCGGCTTGGAAGAGGCCAGCGCCCATACAGCCACTGGCTACAGTGAGGAACAGATGCGACAGAGAGGATGGCGGAAAGGGTGGGGGCTCAGGCTGATCGCGCTCGCGCTGCCGCTCCTGGCCGTGCTCGGAACGCTCGCGCTCAGCGCGCCCACCGCGCAGGCCCACGGCGCTACCCCTGCGCGCCCATTTCACGCCCTGCTCGTTCGCTCCGATCCCGCGGCCGACGCCATCCTCGCCGCGCCTCCCACCCAGGTCAAGGCCTGGTTCAGCGAGCCAGTCAACCCCTTCTCCTCCGAGCTGGTGGTGATTGACCCGTCCAATCACGAAGTGGACACCCGCGACTCGCACGTCAGCTCCTCCGATCCCAGCGAGCTGATCGTCGGCCTCCAGCTCCTGCGCCCCGGAACCTACATCGTCGTCTGGCGCACCCAGTCCGCCATTGATGGCCACGTCACTGGCGGCAACTTCCTATTCCGCATCGCCAACGCCGATGGCTCCGTCCCGCCTGTTCCCGCCGTGCTGCCCACCGCGCGCATCCCTGGCAGCGCTGGATATGGAGCCTCATCCAGCGCCGTTGACGGCCCCACCCTTGCGCAGGCGCTCTTCACCTGGCTGGCGTTCCTGTTCCTCACCTTCTGGGTTGGCGGCGTCTTCTGGGAGACCTGGGTCGCCCCCGCAGGCTCCGCCACTGGACGCCGCCGGTGAGGGCGCGCGCCTCGCCGCCCAGCGCTTCCGCCGCCTCGCGCCCTATGCCCTTGGCGGCCTCCTTCTCGCTGACGTCGGCCTCGCCGCCTCGCTCACCGTCGAGATCGCCGGTAGTCTGCGTGGCCTCCTTGACCTCCAGTTCTGGCGCGCCACCCTCTTCAGTGGCCAGTTCGGCTCCTACTGGTGGATGCGCCAGGCCGTCGCCCTCGCCGCTCTCATCCTCACCCTCACCGTGCGCCGGCCATTCATGGCCGCGCCCCAGTCGCTCGCCGCCGCCTTCCCCGCGGAGAGGAGGAGGGGAAGGCCCATCCCTCACCTGGACGCGCGAGCTCCTCGCCACGCTGCGCCAGGTCCCCCACCTGCCCGCTGCCGCCTGCTGCGCGGCTGGCTCGCCCTGCCCATCACCGGCCAGATCGAGGTTGCGCTCGGCGCTGCTGCTGCTCTTCGCCTTCGCGATGTCCGGCCACGCCGCCGCCACGCCGCCATCTGAGCGCGGCTACGCGGTCACCGTGGATCTGCTGCACCTGCTCTTCAACGCCGCGTGGCTCGGCGGTCTGCTCTACATCAGTGTCATTCTCGTCCCCGCCTCAAAGGCGCCTTCCTGACCGCGCGCGCGCCTCGCTGCTCGCGCGTGGGGTCCCCGCGTTCAGCGCCATCGCCATCGTCTCCGCCACCTTGCTCGCGCTCACCGGTTCGCTCAACACCACCGTCCACCTCACCTCCGCCGAGCAGTTCATCACCACCGCCTACGGACGCACGCTGACCGTCAAGATCGAGATCTTCCTGGTCATGGTCATCATCAGCGCCTGGCACGCCTTCCATCTCCGCCCGCGCCTCGCCCGCGCCCTGGCGACCGAGGATGCGCGCGTGGCGCATCCACCCCTGCGCCTGGGCGCCGCCGTTGCGGCGAGCGGCGAAAGCGCCGGGCGCTCACCCGCAGCGACAACGCCGGACATCCACGCGCAGACGGACGCTCCGCCGACGCCTCTCACCGCCCAGCGCGCCCATCTCCGCCACGCGCCCGCTACCTCGCCGGGCGCATGGAGGACTGGCTGCGGCGCGAGGCCCTCCTTGGTGGCGCCGTCCTGCTCTGCGTCGCGCTGCTCGCCATCTTCGCCGGCTCACTCGCCCCGCTCAGGCCAGCGTCGCCGCGCCAGCTCCGGCGCGTACATCGCGACCAACACCGTCAGCGGCTATCACGTCAAGCTCGACGTCAACCCCGCCACTTTCGGGACGAACACCTTCACCGTCACCGTCACTGATCCCCAGGGCAAGCCCGCCAGCGACGCCTCTGTTCTGATCATCACGGAAAATCTCGATATGGACATGGGCCAGCAATCACTCCAGCTCCAGCCCTCCGGCTCCGCGCAGCCAGGCGCCTACAGCGGGACCAGCGACCTCACCATGGCCGGCCACTGGCAGGTTACGGTCAAAGTCCTGCCCCACGGTACCCAAAACTATCTCACGACCCAATTCAAGCTGATCGCGGGGTCGTAAGCCCGGCGCTCAGTATTCCTTGCGCTCGACCACCTCGACGATTCGCGCCTGAGGATTCATCATGATCGAGCCTTCCACGCGACCCCATACCGCGCGCATCGCGGCGAGGAGCGCCTCGGCTTCGGCCTTCGTGTCGAACTCGAGGTCAATCATGACGTAGTTCGGGTCATCCATCGAGCGTGAAATTTGATAGCGACGGACTCCCGAGCGCTCGCGGCCGGCGGGATCGCTATCGAAAGCCTGCTTCCAGCCCTCGAAGTTGGGGACGGGATGTTCAATGTGAAGGATAGGCATTCTGACGCCTCTGCTTTCGTGATGAACCTGTCGCTGAGGCCCACGGCTCATCGCGCATGGGCGCCGTAGCGCACTACCACATATCATCATCACTATGTCCACAATACGCGTTTGCGGCATCATGAAAAACACCGAGTTAAACACTGAAGCGCCGCCAGCTGTCCCGTCTGGCGACGCCCCAGGTCTGTTCTTCCTTGTCCGCCAGCGACCTGCGCTGCTGGCGTCACGCGATATCCGCGTTCCTTGGTAACAAGAGGAAGTATACTCACCCTCGCGCGATTGCGCCCCACGGTTAACCGTAGTTTTTTCACCAAATTGACGCCAAATTCCACCGAGGCAGCGACCTCACCTCCTGACCCCTTCTCCCTATAGGTCGACGAATGAGTGGGACCTGAAATGATGTTGTAACCTGGGGTATGAAGTCGGTTTAGGAGGGTGTGGCATGGGAATTGATCTCTATGGATGGATTGAGGCGCGCCGCCCGTGGACTGAAGAGCTGGAGAATTGGATCGGTGTGGCGCCGCTGCATGAGCTTGGCGCCCGTAACTACTATCTCTTCGCGATGCTCTTTGGCGTCCACGGCTCGCCTGATGATAGAAAGCCACTTGCGGCCGGACGTGGACTCCCCGCCACCATATCCCAGCGCGCGAGGGCGGAGTACGACACAGCTATAGCCCGGTGGCCAAACGAGATCTTCGCCTCTTCCTGGATTACATGGGCGGAGATCACTGCAATCGATTGGTATACTCCCGTCGGCGAACTGGTACTCGCGAAAAGTATCGACCCCGAACAATACGGCCCTGCGCCTGGCTTTTGGACACGCAGGCATGCGGCGGCGGAGTTTGAAGGCCCATTCCCTCCAGGCTTCATGGGGCGAGGCGGTGATTTACGACCAGGCCTGGAGTGGGAGGTGAATGGCGTAGCGTATCGTGTTATAGAGGGTCAGCGCTACGATCTGCTCGGTGAAGACTGGAAGCTGATTTTCAGCCTGCTCGAGAAGCTTGCTGATCGGTACGGCGCCGACGCAGTGCGCCTGACCGTCTGGTTTAGCGTTTGATTCCGCACCTTTAATCGCCTTCCTCATTTCGCGTGACGTGGACGCCACAGGCAAACGAACGGCGCGGGGTAAGCGATGCTCACCCCGCGCCGTTTCCGTCTCCCAGCTACCGCGCCCGGCGTCCATCCCGCCCAGCGTCCATCCCGCTTACCCCCGCGTCGCCCAGGCGGCCAGCACCAGCGCCACCAGCGCCGTCAGCATCTGCATTCCCGCCCACCAGGAAAGCGGCGGACGGTCCGCTTCTACCGGCGGCCGGCCATGCCGTCCCTCCCAGTAGCCCAGGCCCGCCGCGACCGCCACCGCCGCCACAACCTCGATCACGCCGCGCGTAACTGGCTGGATGTTCGCCACCAGCGGCGCCACGAACACCATCACGAACAGCGCCGCGCACGCCACCAGTTGCAGCGCCTCGCCAATCAGCAGGAACGCCAGATCGTGTCCGCTCAGCTCGGTCGTCTCACCCGCCAGCGTCTCGCTCGATCCCGCGCCCAGCCGCACCGTTGACCCCACCGCCAGCGCTGGCAGCGCGATCAGGAACGCCACCCCCGCCAGCAGCAGCGCCAGCGTGGTGAACGGCGCCTGCCCCACCGACGCCGTCGCATCCCACAGCGTCAGCGTCCCGCGCACCTGCGCCATCGCCGTCAGCCCCAGGATCAGCGGCGCCGCCGCGCCCGCCAGCAGCCGCGCGCCGCGGTCAGCCGCCAGCCGCGTATACGGCGAGGGCGTCGCCCAGCCCAGCAGCAGCCGCGCCAGCGGCAACCCGAGCAGCAGCCCGGCCTCCGCGATCAGGTCGCCGCGCAGACCCACGGCCTGCGTCAACGGATTCCCTGGCAGCGGCAGCGCGACCAGCGCCGCGAGCGGCGCCGCCACCGCCAGCGTCACGCCCAGCGACAGCGCGACCGGATTCACTCCCGCCGGTACGAGCGTCTCGCGGGAGAACATGCCGCGAATCGCCGCCACCGCGCCGAGTAGCCGCGGCGTGCGGTTTCCGCGCGACACCTCACGCGCCGCGTCCCGCGCCCAGCCCAGCGCCCAGGCCGCCAGCAACGCCGCCACCGCGCCTGGATATACCAGCGCCGCCAGCGCAAATTCCAGCGCGCTGTTCATCGCTGCCCCTCCTGCTTGCCAACCGTACTCGTCCCGGCGTCCGCGTCATCCGCGCCGTCCTCTTCTTCAATCAGCTCATAGCCTGACGCGCCTGCTCCGGCAGCCTCGAGCGCTTTCGTCCGGCTCCTCGCCGGCCAGCAGGCGCTGCGCCTCGGCGATCGCCTCCAGGATGACCTCTGGCGTTGGTGGGCAGCCGCCAATCTCCACATTCACCTCCAGCGCCTCCGCCAGCGACTGATTGGAGAGCGCGGCGCTGCCCGCGAAGACACACCCATTCAGCGCGCAATCGCCCACCGCCACTAACGCCCGCGGTCGGGGCGTCTCCTCCACCAGCGCCATCGCCGCCTCGCGCGAGCGCTCGTTCAGCGTCCCGCAGAGCAGCAACACATCCGCCTGGCGAGGCGTCGCCATCAGAATGATCCCCTGCGCCCGCAGCCGCTGCGCATAGCGCGGCGCCGCCAGCGCGGCGATACTCTGCGCGCACGCCGGACAGCCGCCGACATGTGCGCTCGCCACCAGCACGGCGGCCCGTCGAGCCGCTTCGAGCTCGTTCATCTAGCGATCTCCTCGCTTCGCGCCACGCGCCTTCTGCGCTCCCTGAACGTCCGCGCCTGGCTTGCTCGCCGCCGGAGTGGGCGCCCGGAGCGGGCTCCTCAACGGCCTCCGCCTTCACGTCTGGCTCCGGCTCGCCCTGGTCTTCGTCCGCTTCGTCCTCCGCGCCCTCTTCCAGGGCCGCTTCTGCTCCTCCGCTTCGTCCTCCAGGCCCAGCCAGCCCGTTCCAGGCGTCAGCCAGCCCGAGCGCAGCGTCGAGCGGAGATCATCCCAGGCGTCCACCGGCTCCGGCAGCCCGGCCAGCTCCTCGACTTCGCCCTCGCCGTCCTGCGGCTCCTCAGCGAATTGCCCGCTCAGATAGATCGCCGCCGGGCGCGTCGCGCGTGGCAGCCGCCAGCGGATCACCGCCAGCGCCAGCGCCACCAGCGCTATCGTCACGACCACCGTCGTGGACATCCACTGGGCCGCCCCCGCCGTGTAGCCCGCCACTTGCGCCTGCGTCGCCCCATCCAGCGCCCCGACTTGCAGGAACGCTTCCGCAGCCGGGATACTCCCTATCGTCAGCAGCGCCGCTGGCGCTATCCCGACGATCAGCGCCAGCGTGCCCAGCGCCACAGCCGGCAAATCAGCCGCGCGCAGGTCTGGCCCGCTCACCGGCGTCGCCAGCGCGTCTTCCTTCTCCGCGTCCTCGCTCGTCCTCGCTGGTGGCTGTTTCCTGGCCCGGATCGGTAACGTCCGCGCTTTCATCCACCAGCGCGACGACTGGCGACGTAAACGCCGGAGCCGTCGCCCGCAACAGGCCGATCAGGAGCAGCGTCGCGCCACCCCATGCCAGCCCCACCAGCGGAATCACAACCCGTGGCCCTGGCAGCGCCGCCGCGCTGATGATCTGCAATGGGGCGAACCCCGCGAACAGCGGCAGCCCGACCACCGTCGCCGCGCCTACCACCCAGGCGAAGAGCGCCGCCGGACGCGCCGGCTCGCCAAATATGTGCGGCCCCGCGCTATCCGGCTCGATATCCGCCGTGACCGCGCCGCTGGCCACCAGCGCCGCCAGCATCGCCCCCAGCCCCAGCGTCGAAGTCGTCAGGAGCAGTATCAGCCCCAGTCCCGCCAGCGGCTCGCCGACACCCAGGCCCAGCAGGCCCCAGCCAGCCACCGCCAGCGCGCTCGACGCCAGCAGCCCGCGCCCGTCGCGCCGCCCTAGCGCCAGCAGCCCCGCGAAGAGTACCGTTACCGCGCCGAGCAGCGCCAGCGACACGCCAATCGTGATCGGCGGCTTGGCGATGGTGAACGCTGGCCACTCGCTACTCACCGTCTGCGCGATACTGAACGTCCGCGCCCCAACGAAGAGCGCCGCCGGCATGACCGCCAGCGCCGCCGCCCCCAGCCCCACCGGCGCCGTAATGCTCGCCCGCTTCCGCATCCAGCCGAGCGCGGGCCATGCCCCCGCCGCCACCGCGACCGCCAGCGTCATCACGAACAGATGCCCGATCGGAAACTTGGTCCCGCCCATCAGGTCAATCAGCCGCCAGTCGCCCGCTGGCCCCGCGATCAGCATCGTCGTGATGAACCACACCAGCGGCGGCGCCGCCATCAGCGTCAGGCTCTTCCAGTCCAGCGACTGCGGGTCACTGCCCAGCTCGCCGAGCGCCCAAGACGCCCCAATCACCAGCAGCCACGTGAGCAGCAGCCACGCGATATTCTCCGCGAACACCAGCGACAGCAGGAACGACTCCAGCGCCAGCGTCAGCGCCACCCCCGTCCACTGCCAGCGCCCCATGCTCCGGCTACCCGCGCCCGCAGGCGTCGCGCTTTCAGCGTCCGCCTCATCCGCCTCCGCGGCCTCCGGCTCTCCAGTCTCCGGCTCGGTGGTTTCCGCGCTGTCCGGGGGAGCCGCGCTCCACGCTACCCAGAGCAGCAGCGGCGTCACGAGCGCGGCGACTCCCAGCCCCGTGTACACGCTCAGCGCATCCGCCCGCGCGTAGATCGCCAGCCAGGTCGCCGGCCCGCCCCAGAGCGCAATCTCCAAGGGATAGCCCGCGCTCACCTCCGCCGCCATCCAGGCTAGCCCCGCCACTGGCAGGATGACCCCGGCCACCGCCAGCGCCACCCCGACCACCGGCGTCGCCCGGCGGGCAAGTCCGAGCGCGGCCAGCGCCACACCCAGCGCCAGCGGGGCCAGCGTCAGCAGCCCGTAAAAGATCGTGAGTGACACGCGCGCCTTCTCCCTAATGTATGTCCAGTTATGCCTACGGAAACAGCCCGCCCCAGCCCGTCCGCGCGGGCGTTGTCGCCGCGCGTCCGTGGCCGCGAGCCCCTGGCCGCGACGTCAGCCGCTGAGGCGTGCGCCGCCTCGCGCTGGCGCGACCGCTCCCCGTGGAACTGGGGTCGTGGTCACCGCTCACAGCTCGGCGCACGCCGGGCATAGATCGAGCGCCGCCAGCAGCGCTGGCGCTTCGCCCAGCATCCGTTCTGTCAAAAGCTCCGGCGCCAGCGCGATCGTTTCCGCGCACGATGTCTTCAACTGGAGCGCGGCGACTGTCCCATCGCTCTCCAGCGTCACGGACACCCGCGCCCGCCCGTGCGGCGATTGCGCCGTCGCCGACCCTTCGCCCGCCACCAGCTTCAGCGCCGCCGCGGCCAGCCCTGGCTCCCCATCGAGCTCTTCCAGGCATGCGAGCGTAATATCCACGCTCAGCTTCATGCCCGCTACCAGCCGCGCGACAGATGTCGCGACCGACAGCGGCGCGGTATCCAGCGCATCCAGCGGCGACCAGTCCAGCGACAGCATCCGGTAGGCGTCATACGGCCCCGCTCGCCGCGCGTCATCCGCGCTTGCGCCGTGTCCCGCGCGCTCCGCCGCGATCTCCGCTGACTCCGCGCTGGCGGCCAATGCCCTCGGTCGCGCGCCGGAGCGCGCCGCCGATCGCGGCGGCCTGGCGCCACTGCTCGTAAATGTCCGGCGCCCCCTCCGCGAACGCGCGCACCGGAGCGAGCTTGAGCTCGCCGCGCACACCGCCCGGTTGCGCGACGCCCCAGAAGACCCGCTCACCTGTCGCCGCGCTGGCCGCCTCGAAGACCCGCTCGCGCTGCTCCAGCGCTTCCGCCCAGAGCTTGCGCTGGTTCACCGCCCTGGCTATCTCGCCCAGTGTCCACAGCGCGCTATTCAGCCGCTCCAGCTCCGCGAACAGCGTGCGAATCAGCTGCGCCTGCCGCGCCATTTGCGGCTTCGCGATGCGCTCCACCGCCAGGCACAGCGCCAGCCGGTAGGACTGCCCCGCCCGCCCGCAGACCCGTTCCAGGATCACCAGCGCGTCATCGAGCGGCAGCCCTTCAGCCAGCTCTAGCACGCCGCGATGGCTGTAGCCCGTCGCGCCCGCCGCTGGCGCCCCCACACTCGTGATCCGCTCGCCGCGCAGCCGCAGCCGCAACGCCAGCGGCTCGGACAGCGCTGGATGATATGGCCCCAGAGGGAAAATTGTGCCCATATAGACGCGCTCGCGCGCGGCTCCTTTCAATCGCCGTCCCGGATGTAGCCCGGCAAGCGCGCCGCCGGTCATGGGGTATTCCCAGGCGGCGCGAGGGCGATACGAGGCGATACGAGGCGATAGGCCAGGACACGCCAGCGCGGGCGCGTCATGCGTATCAGATATACAGAACGAACCGCGCCGCACGCCGTCTCACCATGCGTCCTCACGCCCCATTTCATCCGCTCGCGGACGCACAAGCCGAGTATAGCATGACCCCCTGGCGCGGACAACCACCACCCTCTATAGCAAGCAGACGGATACTATGCGTTGTTCTATAGAATTCCAGTGGTTTTGGTCTATTCTCGCGCCCCATCCATCCGTATGCGGTACTTGAGGGGTTTCGGCGATGCCGCTGAGCTGCGATCTGGTCGGCGATGGCGCGCGCTAGCTTGCGGACGCGGTGGAAGGCGCGGGCGGAGAGCTGGAGGCAGCGGCGTCCACCGCGTCGGAGCGACGGGACCTCGGCGGGGATGTTGATGCGGTCGGGCAGCGGGCTGCTGATGCGCTGCTGGTAGCGGGCGACGGCGCTGGGCGGGCAGGCGCAGGGGCGCGTCGGGTCGCCGTGGTAGCCCAGAGGCGCCCTGCGGATAGTAATCAGTACCGACTTTATTATGAGTTATTTTGCCGCCCGCGCTAGCCACTCTGCTTCAGCCTTGATTCGCGCAAATGTCTCATCTGTAATTCTTCTAACACCCTTCTGATAGAACCGGCCTCCTGCTTCACCACCGGGCTCAAATGGGCTGCCCTCACTGTCCTTGAATGGAAGCGCGATTGGGAACGGCTGATAGTCCACTATCTCGCAGACGAGGCAGTCCGAGACAAGCTGGCTGGCCGCAATCTTCCCTATAGCGCCTATCCCAAGATAGGCAGGAGTAATGCGTTCGTCATTGCTGCCGCGGCTTCCTCGATAATAGACAAACTGTTCACCAGTTTGGATGGCTTTGCGGTATATGGTGGGATATTCATAAGAAATACCCAGTTTGTCGTTGTACTTATGGCCCGACGCTGTGGATTCGTTAATGGTAAGCACTAGAGACATCGATTACTCCCTCTAATTATCCCCACCTTCACCCTTAGCCTGTACAGCAGGGCTTCGGCGGCGCTGCGGAGCGCAGAGTCAGCCGTCCGATCAACGCCGCACGGTCAGCATGTAATGCTCCTCAGACTGGCGCGTATAGTCCACCACACGCAGGCCAGCCTGCTGGAGCCACTGCTGGATCTGCTCGGGTGAAAAGCGCGCGTCGCGTGGCGGGCCTGACTGCGCGGGGCCATCGGGGTGAAACTCGGCGATGACCGCCCAGGCGCCTGCCGGGAGCAGCCTCGTGAGGCGTCCAATCAGCGCCGCGGGATCGTCACTGTGATGCAGCATCATCGCCAGCAGCACCGCTGACACCTTCGTCAGCCTCGCCATCCTCCAGGCTGAACTGGAGGACATCAGCAACCACACACCGCACGTTCGTGATGGCATCACGACGCAAGCGCTCCCGCAGAGAGGCGATCGCTTCAGGCGCCCGATCAACCGCGTAGACCAGTCCTGTTGGACCAACGTGCGCGGCCATCAGCAGACTGACATAGCCAGGCCCGGCCCCCAGATCGAGCACATGATCGCCAGCGCCCAGATGCAGCGCCTCCATCCAGGCCGGAACCAGGAACGCCCGTTGCTGTTGTCGGGCAAACACTTCGTCCCAGGTCAGATGGCTCAGATCCTTGTGAAACTCAGTCACCAGGCGTCCCTTCCTCGCGCTACAGCCCGTATTGCGAGATGGACCACACAATCAGGCCAAATGTCAGGGCGATGGAGACGCCCCCAAGAACAACCATCGAGCGGTTGTTTTTCCAGGTCCGCATCTGCCAGATCGTCACGCCCACCATCACCACTGACATCAACAACATGCCCTGACGAACGAATGGCGGATACTCGGCCATGCCATTCATGCCATTCGTGCATTCATGCCCGCCGCGCCAAGCGTTATCAGCAAGATGAGCATGTGCAGGAGATGGTGCTGGCTGGCGAGCAAAGCCACCACGACCGATCCGATGCCCGTGATCTTCGCGAGGCGCGTGGATTGCCCAGATTCCCCATCCAGTTTGACGTCTGCTTTCACTGCTCTACCTCTTTACTTTCTCTGAGAACCGCGTTAAGGGTCGCCAGACTATCGAGAATCTGTGCGCGCTGCGCGTCAGAAAGACGCCGCCAGATGGCCCGATACCGCGCCGTCGCCGAGCGGTATACCTCATCAGCGACGGCGCGATCGGCAGCGGTGAGCCGCAAGAGCGTTCCCCGCCGGTTTTTATTCGTTTTCCAACCCCTGGACGGCCTTCCAGCAGCTCTTGACTCTCCAGCAGCCACGTCCGCGGATTCGTGGCGCGTTTCAGGTACTGAATCTGGCCGTTCTGGTCCACGACCACGGACGCCGTGCGCTGAATGATCAGGTACGCCCGCTCGAGATCGAAACGGTGATACACCTCGCGCGCGGGGTCGGCCAGGATCGGAAACGGCGCGTTGAGCGCGGCGCCATATCGGGTAGCGTTCTCGGGTGTATCGCACAAAATGACGAGTACTTCAGCGCCAGCGGCCTGGAACTGGGGGTAAAGCCGCCCCAACTGGGCGACGTGCGTGCGGCACGCCCTTCACAAAGCGGCGGTCACAAAGAAGACCACGACGCGCTTGCTCCCGCGATAATCGCTCAGCGCAATCTCGCCGCCGGAGCTGGCTGGCAGCGTAAAAGTCCGGCGCGAGATCACCAATGACTACCTCGCTGGTGCGCTTAGAGTCCATTGTGTTCCTTTAAAACGACTTAAAACGACGAGACGGCGGATGAGACCGGGACGAGCTCGACAGTGAGCGCGACGTTGACCTCGCCCGTAATCCGCTGGGTTGGAGGGCTCCAGGTGAGTCCCCCACATCCCATACTCGAGCGCATGATACCAACCTCGCCATGTGATGTCGAGCAAAGTCCCATGAAATCTGAAGGGCCGCGATGCCGAGCGTCGCCTATCAGGATGCGGTGGCCCTACGCCTGTTGCGGCGGGAGCCCGCGCGCGAGGATGTGGAAGACGTGCCAGTGCTTGGGCGAGCCGTCGGCGACGTGGCCGTCGGTGTCTTCCTCGCTGAGCTCGATGGTTTCGAGGTCGCTCAGCAGCGCTTCCGCCTCGGCGCGCGTGAGAAAGGTCATGGCGCGGTCGGGGGTATTCCACTGGTCGTGGACGCCGAAGAATTGGCCAGCGAAGACGCCGCCGGGAGCCAGGGCGGCTGTAAGCCGCGCGAACACGCCGACGAAGTGGCCTCTGGGAATGAAGGGGAGCGCGAACTGCGCGCTGATGAGGTCATATGGCTCAGAGGTCGCAAAGGCGAAGTCCTCGAACGAGGACTGTACGACGCGCAGGCGGGCCTGGGGCAGCGCCGAGAGCAGCGCCGCCGAGCCTGGGTCGGCATCCACCGCCGTTACCTCGAAGCCCTGCTCCAGCAGGTAGCGCGTGTCGCGGCCAGCCCCAGCGCCGAGATCGAGCGCGCGGCCCTTCCTCGGCGCGAGTGTGGCGGCGCGCACCAGCAGCGGCCAGGGTGGGCTGTCTCTGGTGAAGCGATAGAAGCTCCCCCAATCGGAGGTCGTCATGCCAGACTCTCTTTCGGACGAACAGTCTGAGCGCTCAAGACGCCAGACCGTCAAGGCAAGGGCTTGTGAATGAACACTGGCTGGCGGCTAAAGCTGCGCCTATGGCCGCCGGGCAGGCGACAATTCACCATCTCGCGGTGATAGTATCACAACGGTATTATCGCGCTTGGCGCATTAATAGCGGCGGTGGTGAACCTATCCTGTTCCAGGGCTTGTGAACGGTCGGCTACGTCGCGGCCATGAATGGCCGGCGCACGCGGGGACGGAGGCATCAATGCCCTGTCTGCCGCGTCCGCCGGCGCATCGGACTTCAGTCCGCGTCCGCGTGCTCCGGCCTTTTCAAGGCCGAGAGCGCCGACAATTCACAAGCCCTGTATTCTGTTCAGCCTTGGCGAGTCGCAGGAGGAGCCAGCATGGGAACCTCGACATCCACAGAATCGGCGCCTGATCCGCGGCAGGTGCGGGCGGTGTTTGATTTCATGATGTTTCTGGGCGAAACGCTGAGCCGCAGCACGCAGCTCTTCGAGGACCAAACCACAAGCTCTCCCGCCGAGGTGGAAGTCCTCCGTGTGCTCGCGCAGCGCGGCCCGCTGGTAGTCAAGGAGATTGCGCGGTCCATCCCTGGCCTCAGCCTCAGCAAGCTCACCCGCGTCCTGGATAAGCTGGAATCCGAGCAGCGCGTCACGCGCACGCTCAACCGCCAGGATCGCCGCAGTTTCCTGGTCACGCCGACCGAACAAGGGCTGGCCCTGATCGGTGGATTGCTGCAAGGTCTCGAATCGATAGCGCAGAGCATGCTCACGGCCCTGACGCCGGCTGAGCGCCTGATGCTGGTCGAGCTCTTCGCCAAGATCCACGCCAGCGGTCGGGTGGCCGCTGAGCCGTTCGAAGAGGGGCCTGCCTCCGGGTGAGTGTACAGGCGCCGCCAGGCCGCCGGCTCCATTGATGCCATTGATACCGTCGAGGCTGACTTGTGCCGAATGCCTTGTCCGCGCGAAAATGGTACCACTATGGTAATATCGCATAGTGGTAATTTACGCTCCTTGATGAGACCATCCAGCATCCAGTTTCAGATCACCTCACCATCATAGCGCAAGATACAAAACGTCAGCCAGAAGCCAGGGCAGCGCGTCTGGTAGCAGGCGCGCCTGATTTCTTCCGTTGGGAGTACAGAGTAATGCATCGGCTATTTCGCGGTATCGGCGTCTTCTCCGTCCGGTTTCGCTGGGTGATTCTCGTCGCCTGGGTCGTCATCACGGTCGCGGGTGTGCGATTCTTCCCTGGACTCAGCACCGTCACCCAGGGTGGTCTCACTGACTTTTTGCCCGCCCACTCGCCGAGCAGCAGGGCGTTGCAGCTGGCCGCCCCATTTCAGAACACGCAATATGCCTCGCTCACCCTGGTCGCCGCTCGCGATAGTGGCCCGCTCACCGCGGCGGATCTGGCCACCGTTGATCAACTGGAAAGCTGGCTACGCGCTCAGCCGCATGTGAAGGTCGTGCTCGATACCGGCGTTTCTCCCGACGGAGCTGCGCGGCAGGCCGCGATTCAGGCTGATGTGCCGCCGTCGGGCGGTGGCTCGGCGGACCAATTGGTGAGCGCTATCCGCGATCATCTGCGGTCCGTCAGCGCGTCGAGCGGATTGCGGCTACACCTCACCGGTCAGCTGGCGCTCTCTGAAGACACCACCGCCAACCTCCAGACCTCCATAGGGAACACAACCACCTTTACCGTCCTGTTCATTATGCTCTTCTTGCTGGTGGTGTTCCGCGCGCCGCTCGCCCCGCTGATTACCCTGATCCCGGCAGGGCTGGTCGTGTTGCTTGCCGGCCCTGTCATCACCGGCGCAGTCAACCATTTCAACCTGGCCGTGTCGAGCATCTCTTCGCTGCTGCTGGTTGTGCTGGTGCTGGGCGCCGGCGCCGACTATGCGCTCTTCCTGATCTACCGCGAGCGCGAGGAGCTGCGGAATGGACTCACTCCGCCAGAGGCGGTCAAGAAGGCTGTGAGCGCCGTCGGCGAGACGATTACCTTTTCCGCGTTCACGGTCATCGCCGCGTTGCTCACCCTGGTTGTGGCCCAATTCGGCAGCTACAAGAGCCTCGGCCCCTCCCTGGCCATCGGCATTTTCCTGATGCTGCTGGCTGGTCTGACGTTGCTACCGGCGCTGCTGGCGATTTTCGGGCGCGCCGTCTTCTGGCCCACCTCGACCAAACCGGTGGCTGTCCAGCCGGTCGGCATGTGGGGGCGCCTCACGGGCGGATTGGTGCAGCGCCCCGCGCTGACGCTGCTGCTCGGCGTCGTCTTCTTCGGCGGCCTGGCTCTGGGCGCCATCAATGCCCCGACCGCGGGCCTGGGGGCGATCAACGCTGGGCCGCCAGGAGCCGATTCCACGCTCGGGTCGGATCTGATCACCAAGCACTATCCGGCGCCCAGCGGCGTCCTCACCCAGACGTACTTTAAGTACGGACAATCCGTTTGGCAGAGTCCCGCGCAACTGAGCGTCGCCCAGGAGCAGCTTGGCGCGATCCCCGCCGTAAAGTTCGTGATGGGTCCGCTATCACCCGGCGGTATTCCTTTGACGGTGGACCAATTGACCCAGTTGTACCGCGTCATGGGGCCACCACAAGCGCTGCCTGTGGAAGAGCCAGCGCAATTCCAGCGCGCGGTTCCGTTCCAGCTCTATAACATCTATCGCGGCATCGCGCAGTACATCAGCGCGGATGGGCGCACCGTCATGTTTGTGACGATCCTGAAGGAGAACAGCGGCGGTACCGATGCGGTACCCGCTCTGCGAAGCAGGATTACGTTCGCCGCGCAGGTCTCGGGCGCCGATCAGAGTGGCATCGTCGGCACGGACGAACTCGCCTACGATGTTGGCCAGGTCACGACGAGCGATCTGTTCCACATCATTCCGCTGGTCGCCGTCCTCATCGCGCTGCTGCTGGGGCTGGTGCTGCGCAGCCTGATCGCGCCGCTCTATCTCGTCGTGAGCGTTGTGCTCTCCTATCTGGCCTCGCTCGGACTGGTCGCGATTGTCTTCGTGCGCCTGGAAGGCCAGGATGGTATCCAGTTCATCCTCCCGTTCCTGATGTTCGTGTTCCTGATGGCGCTTGGCTCGGACTACAACATCCTGGTGATGACCCGCATCCGCGAGGAGGCGCACACGAAGCCCCTGCGCGAGGCGGTGCGGCACGCCGTCAACATCACCGGCGGCACGATCACCACAGCGGGCCTGATCCTGGCGGGTACGTTCGCGGTGCTTGGCTTTGCCGTCGGCAGTGGCTCAACGTCGGCGCAAATCCAGCAGATCGCCTTCGGCATCGCCGCTGGTGTCCTGATGGACACCTTCCTGGTGCGCACGTTGCTCGTCCCGACGATGGTCGTCTTGTTGGGGCGCTGGAACTGGTGGCCGTCGCCGCTCTTCAAGCAGCGGGTATCGTCGGAGCAGGGGGATGGAGCCGCGCCACCCGCCCTCGACGCGAGCATGCAACCAGCATTGTTGGCGGCGCCGCCTTCTGAGCCGGAGTAATCTAGCGAACCGCCGCCGCCCCTCGCGAGAGGCTGCGGCGCGGCGATGCGTCCGGCGGCGGCCAGATCGGCGCTCGTCGCGCGCCAGCGTGAGGACGCGGTGGAAGGCGCGGGCCGAGCGTTGCGGCGCTGGGGCGGCGCGTAGTTAGCGCACGCCGGAAGCCGCCATGACGCAGGCAGCGTCTTCGCCCAGGGGGTCGCCGGTGAGGGCGAAGGCGCGCGCCCGTGAGCCGCCGCAGCTATCGCGGTAGTCACAGCCCCCGCACGCACCGGTAAAGCGCGACGCCCGGATATCCTTGAGCAGCGGATCATCGCGATAGATGGAGACGATGTCGCGCTCACGAACATTGCCCAGGGCCAGCGGCAGGAAGCCAGCCGGGTATACCACGCCATGATGCGAGACGAAGATGATACCCTTGCCATCGCGGGTACCCGTGCTCTGCGCGCGCGGAGCGGAGCGCGGCGGCCCCAGCCGCTCCCGTAGCTCCTCCGCCAGTGTTGTGTAGAGCGTCCCAAGCCCGTACTGGCGCGTGATCTGCGCGGGCGAGGCGTTGATGTCGGGCCCCTGCGTCTTGCGCCAGCCCACCACGCGGCGGAAGAATGGCCCCTCGACCGTCCGGACGATGAGATCATAGGCGGACGCATCGTAGAGCAGGTGGCAGACATCCTCAGACGCCTGGGCGTCGAGCGCGCCAACGTCCTGGCCGCGTCCGACGGGAATGAGGAAGAACACCTCCCAGACCTTCACCCCAACGTCTTTCAGGATTTGCGCGATCGCTGGCAATTCGGTCACATTGTCACGCATAACGACCGTGTTGACTTGAACGGTGAATCCGGCGGCGACGAGCCGCTCAAGCGCCTTGATGGTCGCGTCAAAATGGTCGGCGACGCCGCGGATGCCCTCATGGGTAGCGGCATTGGCGCCATCGAGACTGAGGGAGACAATCGCCCCTCCCAGGTCCGCGAACCGGGAGATCGCCTCATCGGTCAGTTTTGGTGTCACGCTCGGCGCCAGCCCGACGGGGATACCCAGCTCGCGCGCATGCTCGATGAGTGTGAACGCATCGGGGCGCATCAGGACATCCCCACCCGTCATAATGAGGACGGGGTACGGGCGTCCGAACGCCGTGAGGCTGTCAAGAAAGCGCAATCCTTCGGACGGCGACAGTTCGCCGGGGGCGGGGTGCGGCAGGGCTTCGGCTCGACAGTGCTTGCAGGCCAGCAAACATGCGCGGGTAGATTCCCAGAACACGAGAATCGGCCGTTGGTCAAAGTCTATCGCCACCAGGCCCTCCTAATTATGTGTTATTCCCAAAGACGCGCCACCCCGGCGCCCGCGGAGCCTGCGGCGATTCGCCGCCCAGCCTTTTCCCTTCTTCGCGTAGGGACGCGCAATCACAGGCTCCTCACGGCGAGCCCGGTCATCTGGCCAGGCGATGAAGGGCTGCGCATGCGCCACACCACACAAGGAGCGAGCGCCATGGAGGGCGGAAAGCCGGGTGGCGCGACGCTGGCGCGACGCTGGCGCGACGCTAGGGCGCCAGCCGGTGGCAGTCGCCCACTCAGGCTACCGACCGCTTATCACAGTTGTGTCAAGATTTCCAAGCTTCCGGTCACAGCGCGATCACGGAGAAAGCGCAGCGGAGATATCAGGGGGTATCACGGGTATGCCGCCAGCCCCTTTCGTCGCTGCTCAGTCGTCGCTGCGCTCGGGGTCCATCGTGGCGCGCTCAGTGGTGGCGTGGACTTCGACGCGACCTTGCAGTGGCGTACTGGCGGCCAGCGTGTTGTAGATGGTCCCCTGCCGCTGGAGATTCCGGTGGAGGAGATCGACCCGCGCAGGTTGCTCATCCGTCCAGAGGTGGAGTGTATAGCTGATGCTTGTTAGCCGTGGCGGGCGATCCTCACGCGTCCCCTCAATATTGACGGCGACCGCCGTATAGCTGAAGCGCAAGACGGGACTCAAGCGCTCGACATTCTTGAGCATGCAGGCCGCAAGTGAGCTCAGCAGCAACTCGGCCGGATTCAGCAGGTCATCGCTCTGTTCAGGTGACACATCGAAGAAGACCTGCGCCTGCTTGGCCCGCGCCATCCCAACATGGGGCGCCAGGCGGCTCGCGTGGACGCTATAGTGCAGTGGCATCAGCGGTTCTCCTGTCCATCCGCAGACGTAGAGCGCACATCGCAAGCCGCCGCGCCAGCCACTCCAGCCGCGCCAGCCGAGCAGTGTGGACAGGCGCAACCGGGCACGATGACGCCAGGCTCCCGCTTCGCCAGTTGCGCCAGGGAAGTCGGGCCTGTCGGGTCGGCTGAGTGCGCCGGATCGGTCGGGCTGAGCAGTTCGAGCGCGGCATCGAGTACGGCGAACAGGCGCGCATCGCGTACGTGGTAGTAGACGTTCCAGCCCTCACGTCGCCCCTCGATCAGACCCGCTGAGCGCAAGACCGCCAGTTGCTGCGAGATATACGCCTGGGGGTATCCTAGCAGAGCCTCCAGGTGGCAGACACAAGCCGCCTCGTCGCGCAACGCATCGAGCAGCGCCAGGCGCGCCGGATGCGCCAGAAGATGGAAGAGGCTTGCCTCGCGCTGTGTCGGTGTCTCGGCTTCGGCGATTACTAACGTTGGCTGATCGATCCGCTGGGCGCCGCCTGGCCCCAGGCGCTCGGAGGTTCTGCGCGTGCGCGTCATGGCCATATATCTCCTTTCGTTTTCGCTTAATCTTTAGCATATGCGTTACGCTGCATGTCTTCAAGCGGTTCTGCTCACAGTCGCTTCACAAAGCGCTCCGCTGGGCCCTGGCCTCACCTGCCCAGACACCCTCATGTCCAGATCGTTGAGACGTCTATGGCGCACCTGCGCACGGCAGGGCTTGTGAATTGTCTACGTCGCGGCCATGAATGGCCAGGGCTTGTGAATTGTCTACGTCGCGGCCATGAATGGCTGGCGCACGCGGGGACGGGGGCATCAATGCCCTGTCTGCCGCGTGCGCCGGCGCATCGGACTTCAGTCCGCGTCCGCGTGCTCCGGCCTTTTCAAGGCCGAGAGCGTCGGACAATTCACAGGCCCTGCTGCGCACGGCGGTTCCCTTGACGGCCTTTCGTATCTCGTGCTAGTATCTCAACGGACATTGATATATCTCCCAGGAGCCGCAATACGCTATATCGCGCCGCAACGCCCCGAAAGACGTGAAAGGATCGAACCCGATGACAGCATCCCGCCGAATACAACACACGCAGATCGTAATGGCGGCGACGCGCAGCGCGGAGACGATCGCTCCAGCGGATGTTGCGGCGGACGCTGCCACTTTGACGGCGCTGGCCATCGCGCCACTCCTACGCCTGCTCTCTGACCCCACACGGCTGCGCATCTTCTCGCTGCTCCGTGAGGGCGAGGCGTGCGTATGCGAGCTGGCCAGCGCCCTGGGGCTTGCGGAGAATCTAGTCTCGCACCACCTCGGCGCGTTGCGGCGCGCTGGACTCGTGCGCGATCGCCGCGACGCCTCAGATGCGCGCTGGGTCTACTATACACTCGATGCGGCAGAGCTCGACCGGGCGCATGCCGCGGTGAGCGCGCTGTTTGATCCGCGTACCCTGGGTGTGCGCGTCCCGACCTGCGGTCCGGCGGCGATGTGCGGGCCAGAGACGTGCGGCCCGGATGGATGCGAGGGCGAGCAAAATTGAGACGCTGCGCCTATCTGGGCATATGGGAGGGGCGTTGGCGTGGCGAAACGCTATCGCGTGGCCAATACATCAATGCCCGTTGATATAGTTGCTGTCGGTGACTGCGATATGCGCAGTGTCGTGATCGTCGTTATCGTCGTTGAGAAGGGAACACCCATGACCACCAGCGCCAGTTCGGAGACCAGCACGGGGACCAGCAGTGCATCCAAAATGGATGCCAAGACACGTGAACTCGTGGCGGTCGCGGCATCGCTCGCGGCCGGGTGCGAGAAGTGCCTGCGCCAGCACACCCTGGCCGCGCGCCGCGCCGGGGCCAGCGCGACTGAGCTCCAGCAAGCGGTAGAGATTGCGCGCGCGGCGCGGCTGACCGCTGTGCTGGGCATCGATGAGGTGGCGGAGCGGCTGACGAACGCGCCCGAACTGCCCGTCGCGGTAGCCGCCAGCGTGACCGACGCGAGCGCCGAGGGGAGTAGCTGCGGTCCCGACTGCGACTGTCACTAACAGCGGCCACCGCTCGCCGAGCGCATTCATTCCGTTTCTCTGGTTCGCGCTATTCAGCGCCATTCAGTAGATCCTGACAGCGACCCGGACACGGGCCAACCATGACCCAACCACGACCTGAGGAGGTCATACACGCATGAAAGTGCAGATTTTCGATCCTGAGATGTGTTGCACCAGCGGTGTCTGTGGCACAGCCCCTGACCCCACGCTGATCGAGGTGAGCGGGCTGGTCGAGCGCCTCAAGGCGGAGGGCGCCAGTGTCTCACGTTACCAGCTGAGCCGGCAGCCGCACGCCTTCACCGCCACTTCCACTGTCTACCAGCTCCTGCTCAAGCGTGGAACACAGGCCTTGCCAGCGGTCATGGTCGACGACGTGCTGGTCTCCGCTGGGGCATACCCCACCTATGAGCAGATTCAGGCGCGCCAGCCCGTCGCGGCGGAAGCGGTCGTGGTAGCTGTGGCGACATCCTCCGCCGACAGCGACACAGACCCTGCCGTGGGTGATGGCGGCTGCGGCTGCGGCTCCTCGGGCTGCTGCTAGGCTCCTGCTAGGCTCCTGTCAGGCTCCTGTCAGACAACGCCACACATTGCGTTGATTCCATTGATTCGTATCAGTGGAGCGGCGCTAACAGCGCACGAGAGCGCACGACAAAGAACGAACAGGTAGCGAGACACATGGCTGAGTATCTTTTCTTTTCCGGCAAGGGGGGCGTTGGCAAGACCACAATGGCCAGCGCGACGGCGGTGGCGCTCGCCCAGCAAGGGCTGCGCACACTGCTCGTCACGACCGACCCCGCCTCGAATCTCGCCGACGTATTCGAGCAGCCCATCGGGCCAGAGGCGGTCCCCATCGCTGGGGTCGATGGCCTGTGGGCGCTGGAGATCGATCCGGAAGCGGCCACCCGCGCCTACAAGCAGCGCGCGCTGGAGCCGCTGCGGGAGTTGCTGCCCGCAGCGCTGCTGGCCTCGGTCGAGGAGCAGATGAGTGGCCCCTGCACTGAGGAAATCGCCAGCTTTGACCGCTTCATCGCCTGCTTGCAGATGCCCGAATATGACCGCATCGTCTTCGACACCGCGCCGACCGGCCACACGCTGCGGCTGCTGGAGCTGCCCGCTGGCTGGAGCACGCACATCGAGGCCAGCGCGCGTGGCAGTGGGCAGACCTGCCTGGGGCCAGTCGATGCGCTCGCCGCCTCCAAGGCGGACTACGACCGCGCGGTGGCGCTCTTGCGCTCGCCGGAGGCGACCCGCTTCGTGCTGGTGACCCAGCCGGAGCGCACGAGCCTGGAGGAGACGCTGCGCGCGGACGGCGAGCTGCGTGCGCTGGGCATTGCGCCGCAGGACCTCATCATCAACGGCGTGATTCCCGAAGCCGCCGCCGATCACCCCTTCTTCCGCAGCCGCCGGCAGATGCAGGAGCGCATCATCGCCGACCTGCGCGCGCAGTTCACACTGGCGATCTGGCAGATGCCGCTGCTCGATCACGATGTCGCCAGCATCGCATCCCTTCGAAAGCTAGGTGAAGACCTTGAACGCCTCGGATTCCTCGCTGTCCCCGTCGCCCGCTGAGGTGGCCAGCGCAGCCATGAACGCTACGAATGTCACGAACGCGATGATCGCGGCGGGCGCCGCGCGTATCCGCCCAAGCGCGGCGGGACCACGTCGCGTCTTTTTCTCCGGCAAGGGCGGCGTGGGCAAGACCACGGCGGCCTGCGCGACCGCCCTCTGGGCGGCGGACGCGGGCTACCGCACGCTGCTCGTCACGACTGATCCCGCCGCCCACATCGGCGCCGTGCTGGAGGCGGAGGTAGGCGACACCCCCGCGCTGGTTCCGGGCGTCGCGCGTCTCAATGCTGTCAAAGTGGACGCCAAGCGCGTCACGCAGCAGTATAAGGACGAAGTGCTCGCCGACGCGCGAGCGCGCTTCGATGCGGCGACCGTCGCCCAGATCGCCGAAGAGCTTGACTCGCCCTGCACGGAGGAGATCGCCGTCTTCCAGCGCTTCCTCACGCATCTGCTCAGCGACGCCTATGAGGTGATGGTCTTCGACACCGCGCCGACCGGCCATACGCTGCGGCTGCTCTCACTCCCGCTCGACTATCGCGATCAGCTCAGCGTGAAGGCGCATGTCTCGGAGGAGAGCGCGAATGTGGACGCGGCCGAGTTGGCGCGCATGTCGGCTGCGCTGGACGTAGTGGGCGATCCGGCGCTGACGACGCTGGCGCTGGTGCTCTATCCGGAGACGACGCCCATCGCCGAGGCGCAGCGCGCGGCGGACGATCTGGCGGGGCTGGGCATCGCGACCGGGCTGGTGGTCGCCAATCAGGTGCTGCCAGAGGAGGTCTGCGTCAACCCGTTCTTCCGCAACCGCCGCACGATGCAAGTTTCCCATCTGAACCGCCTGCCGGGCATCTTCCCTGGGGTGGACATCAGCCTGCTGCCCTTGCAGCCAGAGGACGTGCGCGGACTTGTGGTGCTGCGCGCGGTCGGCGAGCAGCTGTACGGCGCGCCCAGGCCTGTGAAAGCGTCCGTGACGGTATAGCCTGGCTTGAGTCAACGCCGCCATACCAGGATGCGGCGCATGGGTAGCCCATGCGCCGCATCCTGGTATCGTCCGTGATCCAGACCAGCTATTTCCCGTCGCGCGCCATGCGCTCAAAAAAGTGTTCCGCGTTGCCGACCACGCGGGTCGCCTCGGCGTAGCGGGCAATTTTGAACGTTTCCAGCAGGCGTGGCTTATCAATGCCCAATGCGCCCGCTTTGTTCAGCATGGCCTCGATGCAGGCCTGGCTGTCCGTCGCCAGCGCGATCCCCAGGTAGATGAGGGTGCGTGTCTGCTCGTCGAGCGCGCCACCCTCGGGCGGCATCGCGAAGGCGCTGCTGCGCGCCTGCTCCAGCACCATCTCTGGCAGCGTGTCCGCCGCCAGCTCGATTGCCCGCGGCGTCTTGCCGCCCATCTTGCGCGCCATGTTATTGAGCACATCGCGCGGTGTCATCGTTGAGCTACTCATGTGTCTTGTACTCCTCTTCGCTTGGCTCTCGTCTCAGGACACAGACCATATAATCTGTGAGACTGACTCAGTCGCGTGGCGCGAGCGCCAGTACAACAGCCTAGGCCAGCAACCTGATGTTGAAATGCGCATGCGGCGTTTCCATGCCGCGCCCCTACCGCTTCCAGGCCAGACCGGTGCGGAGGTGGATCAGGGTAAACGTCGTGACGACCAGCCAGAAGCCGAGCAGCAGCAGGAAGAGCGCCGCGCCCAGTCCTTCGAGCGCGCCCACTTGCCACGCGCGGCCCAGCGCCAGCGTGCTCACCGTATAGGCGCCCAGCGGGAAGGTGAAGGCCCACCAGCCCACGCCATAGGGCAGCGGCCCCTGGCGCCGGTAGCGGATCAGCAGAAGGACTGCCGTCGCCAGCCACCACACGCCAAATCCCCAGAGCATGGCGGCGGTGAGTGTGGAGATGGCGCTGATGACTGGAACCAACTCCGGCCCCCACAGGTGGGCGGTGGCTGGCGCGAGACGCAGCAGCGCGAGACTGCCAACGCCAATCGGGCCGAGGCCAATCCAGAGCGATGGCGCGAGCGGCGCCGCGGGCAGCGCATGATGGATGCTGCGGGAGTACAGCAGCGCCGCGATCAACAGGAAGAGCAGGAAGCCCATCCCCCAGGCGGCGTAGCCGACGAGTAGCAGCAGGCGCGCCGTGGGCGCATCCACCCCCGGCAAGAGTGGAAGTGTAGCCAGCGGCACAATGATCGCCACGACCGGCGGAATGAACCAGCCGCCATTCGCCATCTCCACCGGCACACTCGGCGTCACGAACAGGATATAGGCGAACAGGACGCTGATCACCAGCGCCAGCGCTCCACCAACCGCCGTCAGGATGGCGACGATCAGCCAGATCGTGTGGGGCGGCAGGACGCCCGGCCCTACAGCGGCGGTGGTCGTCGCCAGCACGAGCAGGCCAGCCGGGAAGGTCGCGTAGAGCGCGCCCAACACGGGGCTCCGCAGGTCGCGCCAAGCCGCAGCCGGATGGCGAATCCAGCGGGCGACATAGGGAATGCCCAGCGCCAGGGCGAGCAGATAGGCCAGCGCCGCCATCGCCAGACTCAGCGCGCGCATGGCAGGCTGCAGCGCCGCGATGTGGCCAGGATTGAGCGATGCGGCGATGCCCACAATCGCCGTTCCCATCACCGCGCCAAACCAGCCCGGATGGAAACTTTGCAGGATGGCGCTCATGGACATCCAGGGCGTTTCTGGCGTGGCCGAGTCGCCTGATGGTGGCAGCGTCACGCGGTCTTTGATTGACATAGGTCCCTTTACTCCTGACGGCTCACACGCTCAGCGCGCTCCACTCGCGACGGCTCTGATCGCGCCGGAATTTTTCCTTACGCGCGCCGCGTCGCACGAGACGCCATCTGCGCTGGTGTTGATACAGCGCATGTCCGCGATGTCCCTATCGCGTCTAGTGATACCTTGGGGAGGTACGTATTCCATCACATGCAGCCGAATGCATATCACAGTCAGCGCACAGCCGCGCAGGAGAGAAGAAGAGAAATCGGGCAAGAACGCTGGAAACCCACTGATGAATCCGTTTCTTCGGATGAAGGCCGGCTCGTGATGACTTCGCAGCAACTCGGCGCTATTTTCGAATGAGCTAATCAACTATTGCCTCAACGAGATTGGCAAGCCGGTCGGTGATCGCGGCTGCCCTGCCGTACGACAGCGCCAGCGCCTCGACTCCCGTCACATGGCTGAACTCGCCTGCTACGATCAGCCTGAATGAGTCGATCTCGCTTGTTGTTGGCGTCCATGGGCTGACCAGCCAGAGTACGTACGCGCTCAGTTTCGGTATCAGCATTGATGGTGACGTAACCACGCTGGTGACGTCGAGTGATGGGGCCAGCCTCTCCAGTTCTTCCCTTCACCCCGCATCCACCCGTGGCCGGCGGCAACGAGGTCCGCGATGGCGCCGGGCGAGCTCGCGATCGGTGACCGGTTACTGGTCAACACGCCATCAGGCTGAAACAGAACGGTAACGACATCACAACGGCGATGAGTCTCACATTGACGCTTGATCACCCCTTGTGGGCCACGCTGGCACGCCTCTTGTGTCTGAGTTGCAGTGGTCGCTTTGTGAGCCAGGGGCGTCCCGGCGGACATGTGTATCATCTGGTCTTCGGCGCCCATACGATCGTCAATGGCGATTCAAACCAGTGCGCCTCCTTCGTTCGTTACTAGTAGTAGTAGCGGCGAAATGTGCGGACGATACCTCCGCCGATGCGAGATATCTCGCGCTATGAAGATATGGAGAACAGCCGGTGAGCAACACGAAACGCACACGCAATGCACTCCGTCTGGTAAGCGTCGTCGTGGGGGCGCTTCTGGTGATGCTGGTGGTAGCGCGTCCGGTGGAAGCGTCGGCCGCGTCCGCGTCGGCCACGCCGGCCGCGTCGGCCTATCCCACCGGCTCGACCGGCTATGATGTCTCCTGGCCGAACTGCGCTGCGAAGCCGCCAGCGCATCCACCGTTCGGCATCGTCGGCGTCAGCGATGGGACAGGCTACAGTCAGAACCCCTGCCTGGCGAAAGAAGCTTCCTGGTTTCCAAATCTCAGCCTCTACGTCAACACCGGATGGTACAACCAGTCGTCATACATCAATCCCAGCAGTCCGAAGGCCTGCGCCAGTGGGGATAACAACTGCCTCGCCTACAACTATGGCTACAACGCCGGACTGTACGCGCTCAGCTACGCCAACAGCCTGAACATCCATGCCAGCGTGTGGTGGCTGGACGTGGAGACCAGCAACACCTGGAACACCGACACGACACAAAACCGCAATAGTCTGCAAGGCGAGTATGACGCGCTGGTAGCGAATGGCGTAACAACCGTTGGGGCCTACAGCACGACCTATCAGTGGGATACCGTGACCGGAACGTGGCTGAACAACTGGCCCAACTGGGGAGCCACCACAGTGCGCACCGCCAGCAAAGCCGCGACGTTCTGCACGGGCCATCAATTCACGGGCGGTCCGACCTACCTGATCCAGTTCTCTGGCTCCCTCGACCAGGATTACGCCTGCTAACGCTACGCGGCGCATCCGGCAAGATGACGGCGCCTCCCAGGCGCTGAGCGAGTCGCGATGTCCAGGGACAGGATGCGATGCCCTTCTTAACCGTTGCGGGTATCACGCCTGTCCCGATTTTTCCGGCTTAGTGGCAAGCGAGATGCGTCTCGGCGCCGGCGACGGTAACGCGAAGCAGAACATCGGCTCCATCACGTCAAGCGCATGCCGAAGACCCAAAGGCATGCCCCTCCGCGATCAATGTACGCCAGTAGACCGCCCCATCCTCGCTCGAGAGCGCCCACACGAACGGATACATCACACCACCCGCGCAGATGTCTCCGGGCCTCGGTGGTGTATCAATCGAAAGTCCGAGCCATACCGTATCTGGCGCCACCGTCCAATCGGAATTCCCCAGGCCTCCCACCGTCCAATCAGGGTTCCACACGCCGCTCGACTCCGTCAGGCGCCAGCGCACGGCCCCAGTGGCGGCGTCCAGCGCGGTAACGCCATTCTCCCCATCCAGAATGTACACCTTGTCGTTCTTCCATTGCAGCGCGACGCCCACGCTCGTTGGCAGGTGGTACGTCCACCGCAGCTTCCCCGAAGCCGTGTCAACCGCGTACACCATCGGCTGCTGTGGGTACGTATTCCCCACCTCAGCCGTGAAGTACATGGTGTTGGCGTGAACGACTGGCTCGTCCCCAGCCGCCTGCAGCGTCACATCCGCACTGGCGCTGGCGTTCCGGCCCACCGTCCAGAGCGTCTTCCCCGACGCGACGTTCAGCGCGATCACCTGTGTCTGCGTCCAGGCCAGAACGCCGCCAGAGCCCGTCAGGCCAAGCATCCCGTTCGTCGGGTCAACGTCCGCGCGCCACAACACCTTCCCATCCGTGAGGCGCAGCGCCTCGATCTCCTGCCGCTGTCGCGCGGTATCGTAGGTCGTGATATAGGCCGCGCTCGTGCCGGCGACGAAGTCTCGCTGGACGGCGTTAGGCCCCTGATGAATCATCGTCACCCAGGTCGTCTGGCCAGTTGTCGCGTCCGCCGCCAGAAATTCCATGTCGCCCGCAACGCCGTCTAGCTGGTAGAGCGACGACTCGAAAAGGATCGTGCGCGGTGTGACCAACGGGTTGCTATACCGTATCGGCCTGCTGGCCGGAGCGGTGTCTTGCCACAATACGGCCCCATCGCTGGCTCGCAGCGCGGTAAAGCCTGTCAATGGCTGGAGCGAGGACTGCGATATCTCGGACGTCGCGACATAGAGAGGCGATGACGCCGCGCCAGTCGCGTCCAGGGCCAGCGGTGTGCTCGGAAGGTTCCGAAGGGAGATGCCGCCATCCAGCTCGCGCTGCCAGAGCGTAGAGCCATCGCTCGCTCGCAGCGCCATGATGTCGCCCTTTTTTGCACCCATCTTGTCCACCCCGACGATCACATCCGCTAGCCCGCGCGCCATTATGGTGACGACGCCCCCCGTAAACACACGCGACCACCGGATCGTTCCAGCGCTCGCGCTCAGCGCGACCAGCGTATCCCCTGTCGCCTTGGTATTGGTGATGTCGTACACGGTCAGCCCCGGATCCACCGGCGCGGCGCGGTTGGCGATGTTCGGCGGCGGCGCGAGATCATGCGAGAGCGTCTGCCCGGCGCTGAGCAGCCAGGGCGTCACGCCGATGAGGAGCAGCGCCCCGGCGAGAACCACCGACAGGATGATGCGAGGCGCGAGCGCCTTCGCCGCGACGCGAGCGCCGTCGCCACCAGTGCGAGCGCCCCGAGCGCGCACACCACGGCCAGCGCGATGCGCCACAGGTTTCCCACCAGCATCCGCTATCCCTTCCACCAACGCGGCCCGCGTAGCTGCGCAGCGGACGCCCAGCCACATCCTCCAGAGACGCCCCCACGTGAGCGCCTTTTCAGCGATGGCCTGATACGGCAAAGCCCATCGCTGATAGAGACCTGGCTGCTATTCTAGCGTATAGGGTTCTTAACGTGTATCCCCACATCCACCCGCGATCGTTATCGCGGCGCCTCGGCGATGGCGCTCGCTCCGGCGAGGCCGGCGATGCCGAGCCTGCGGTGAGCGAAAGACTAGCCCTGTGGACAGTCCTTTGGTGCGATGCGATGCATCGGCGGTTCGCCTACACTGAGGTTATCCCCACAGCGAGGAGTGGGTTCATCCGGGCATCGCGCCCCGTTTCACACGCCGCGCATGTCAGACAGAGAGGTGGATCATCATGTCAGTACTTGAGTGGATTTTCACGTTCACACTGGGCTTTTTCTATTTCTTCTTGCTCTTCACGGTTTGTTTCATGACATTCCGCAAGGGCCACATTGTTCTCGGAATCGTCGGAATCTTCCTGCCCTTCCTCTGGCTGATCGGCGCCATACTGCCGCCTAAGCATGGGTCCCGGTACGAGACAGAGCAGGCGGCGTATTATCAGTCGCAAACTCAGCAGGCGGCTAGCTGACCGCGACCATATACGCCCTGCCGGGGCGCCGCGCTCGCCATACCTGCCAGCCCGGCGCCCGGCAGGGGAAGCGTGGCGATGCGGGCGAGCGGTGATCTCGATTCGGCCCGACTACGCCGCGCATGACCGTCGCGCGCTCTCCCACATCCACCCGCGGCCGGTACCACGGCGCCTCCGCGATGTGCGGCGCGGCGATGGCCCCACCAGGTCGGCGATCGTGCGCGCCAGCGCGAGGGCGCGGTGGAGAATACCTGGCGCCTGGCCGCACGCTGGGACGCCCGTGTGGGTAACAATACTGGGTATTCACGGGCGCGCCCTTGCGCGGACGTATGGAGTATGACGAGAGACAGGAGCGCTGCCACCAGGCATGCGCCTCCAGCCTCTCGTCATCTGCTACTGGTTGAGTCGACTGACCACACGCTCGGCGCATTGCTGGAGCGCGTTCTGCTGCGCGGTGTCATTGGGCTTGGTGTTCATATGGAAGTCGTCGCACATGAACGCGACCTTCCCATAGATAGATCCCGCCGGCGCTCGACTTGCGCTTCTTCCAAGAGTTGCCACAGCGACTCATTGGTGATCGCGCCGCATCGCCGCGAGCGGGTGCGGCGCGAGACCCAGGTAGCCGCTCGATCTTCCAGCGGTATCGCCACCGCTGGAAGATCGAGCGGCTTTTCATCTGACCCGGCAATTTCCGGATTGGAGGCGCGCCAACGTACAGCCGCTACGATGCCCGCAAGTTGGTATCCACCGTCGTCGCGCACTGCTGGAGCTGACTCTGGCTCGCCATCACTTGGGAAAGGTAGGTTTCTGTGAAGCAATCGAAAATGAACGGACCTTCGAGCACATAGAAGATATGGACAGTGACCGAGATCCCGGTGTAGTTCCCGGTCGCCTCCACATATGCCGCCTGGTCGCCGATGCCTGACACCGTCTTGACTGTGGTGATCGTCATACTGCTCCCGGCCGCCTGTGACAACACGGACTGAATATCACTTTGTGGGATCGGATCGGGCCCGTGATAGGGAATGAAGTAGACGACCAATAGCAACTTGGACGGAGACACCTCATAGTTGCAGGCGCCGCTCAGGGCATTGTTGGGATTGCCTTGTGTGATCGAGGTCGCCGGAGGCGAAGAGGGGATGATCTGGTTCGCCGTAGCGAGCGGGAGTATTCGTGAGCAATAGGCGACCGTGATCTGCTGGAGCGCGATCGTCGCTGTCGGCCCAGGCGCTGTCGCTGTCGCCGAGTTACCGTTAGACGACGAGCCACCAGCGCCGCTGGATGTTCCGCCGCCGGACGCGGTTCCGCCGCCGCATGCCGCCAGCGAGAGCGCGCTGACGAGCAGCGCGATGCGGATGAATGCTAGAGAGAGCGATTTCACCACTTACCTCCTAGAGTTGCCATTGTTGAATGTCGTATCGCCCGTCGCAGGGGACGGCAGTTGCGCGACGAGGACGGCTCCCGCAGGATGGGGATCCGCCCAGACCTGCGCGGTGGGGAGCGCGCGCGCGAGCAGCGCGCTGAACTCGGAGACTGATTGGCGGTCGAGCGCGCAGACCAGCGCGCCGCCGGACCGCAGCTTCGCGGGCGCCTGCTCGAGCAGCCGCGCCGCTGAGGGCGTGGACGGCTCGAGCTGGCCGCAGACCACCACATCCACCGGCTCGGGAACGCTGTCGAGCCCTTCGCCCTCCAGCCAGCTGATGAGCAGGTTTAGCAGGTAGCGCGCGCCGTTGGCGGCCGCTGTCTCCAGCGCCGTCACGGAGGACTCCACGGCGTAGACGCGGGTGAAGCGCGGCTCAAAGGCGGCCAGCGCCAGGGCAGTCGCGCCGCAGCCCGTCCCGATATCGGCGGCCAGCAAGTCGCCGGAGGCGTGATGGCGCGCAACCTGGAGGGCCGCCTCCAGCAGCCTCCACGCGCTGGGGGCGGGCAGTGGATCGCTCCGCCCGACGACCAGCTCCAGGCCCATGAACGGCAGCCGTCCGGTGATATGGGGCAGCGCCTCGCCTGCGGCCCGCCGCGCGACCCACCCGGCGAACATCTCCGCATTCTCCCGGCTCATGCGACGCCCGGGCTGGGCGCGCAGCAGCGCGGGGGGCGTGTTGAGTAGCGCGCTGAGCAGCGCGGTGGCCTCCTCGTGTGGCGCGAGCGATCCCGCCGAGGCAAGGAGCGTTTCGGCGTGAGCGAGCTGCGCGCCCAAGGTCAGCGGGATATCCGGCTCAATGGGCATGGGCCGTGGCTCCGTTCCCTGATAGCGGATCGCGGGCGCCGCCCCGCGAGCGCCGCGGTCACCGCATGGACAGGAGCAATTGTGCCTGGGAGAGGCGCCCGGACTCCACAGAGAATCCGTAGTGCGCCCGTAAAACGCTCGTAAGAGGCTGGCGACATGGAGGCTTCGATAGCGCGCGGCGCGGTGCTATAATGCGGCGATGACCGGCGGGCTGGTGGACCCGGAGGACGTCATGGGAACGATCGACAATTCTGATTTCGCCAGCTTGCTGCGGGGCCACCGGCGGCGCGCCTTGCTCACGCAGGAGAAACTGGCGGAACGCTCCGGAATCAGCCCAGCGGCGATCAGCCTGCTCGAGCGTGGGCTGACGCAGGCGCCGCAGCTCGGCACGGTGCGGCTGCTCAGCGCCGCGCTGAGGCTCACACCCGAAGAGGAAGCGGCGTTCATCACGGCGGCGCAAGGCACACCTCGCGCGCAGCAGGTGGGCGATCCGGCCAGCGCCCCATCAACCACCGCCACCGCCGCACGCGGCGGCGACCTGCCGCTGCCGCTGACGCCACTGATCGGGCGCGAGCAGGAAGTCGCCGCGCTGCTCGCGCTGCTCGCGCGGCCAGAGACGCGGCTGCTGACGCTGACCGGCCCGGCGGGGGTGGGCAAGACGACTCTGGCGCTCCATCTGGCCGCGAGGCAGCGACGCGAGCATGACTGGGACGTGGTCTTTGTCGATCTCATTCCGGCGCGCGAGCCTGCCCGCGCGCTCGAGGCGATCGCGCGGGCGCTCGACGTCCGGGACAGCGGCGCGACGCCGCTGCGCGACGCGCTGATCCTCGCTCTGCGCGCGCGGCGGCTCACACTCGTGCTGGACAACTTCGAGCAGGTGGCGCCCGCCGCACGGGATGTGCTGGAAATGCTGGTCGCCTGCCCGCAGGTCCAGGCGCTGGTGACGAGCCGCGCGGCCCTCAACGTGCGCGGCGAGCGCCGATTCGCGATTGCGCCGCTGGCGCTGGCTACGTCCGAGCAGATGGGCTCGCTCGACGCGCTGCTGGGCGTTCCCGCGGTGGCGCTGTTCGTGGAGCGGGCCAGCGCCGTGGCGCCCGGCTTCACCGTCGCGACGCTGGAGGAAGGGCGCCTGGTGGCGGGGATCTGCGCGCGACTGGATGGGCTGCCGCTGGCGATCGAGCTGGCGGCGGCGCGCGCTGGCTCGCTCGGGCTGCGCGACTTGCATGAGCGGCTGGCGCGGCCGGCCTTGCTTGGCGCGCTGGCGCAGGGGCCGTACGACCTGCCCGACCACCAGCGGGCGATGCGCTCGGCCATCGCCTGGAGCTATGACCTGCTGAGCGAGGAGGCGCAGCGGCTGTTCCGCTGGCTAGGCGCCTTCGCTGACGGGGCGACCATGGACGCCCTCGTAGCCGTCATCGGCGCCGAGGACGACGCGCTGATGGACGGCGTGACCGCGCTGATGGACGCCAGCCTGATCCACGCCGCCGAGAGCGCGGGGGTGCGGCGCTACACCCAGCTGGTGACGCTGCGGGCGTTCGCGCAGGAGCGGCTGTGCGCGGAGGGCGAGTGGGAGGAGGCGCGGCGGCGGCATGCCGAGTATTTCCTCGAGCTGGTGGAGCTGATCATTCCAACGGGCGCCAATCAACCCGAAGTCGCGATGACGCGGGTGGAGATGGAGTACGAGAACATCCGCGCGGCGCTCGCGTGGGCGCTGGAGACGGGGGCGACGGCGCACGGCCTGCGCATGGTGGGAGCGCTGCGGCGGTTCTGGGCCAGCCATTCACAGTACGTGGAGGGGCTGGACTGGCTCGAGCGCTTCATCGCGCGGGCCGACGAGCCTGTGACGCCTGAAGAGCAGGCCGCGCTGGCGGAGGCGTGGACCGGGGTGATGGTGATCGCCCACCGGCAGGACCGCTTCGAGCGAGCGGTGGAAGCGGGGGAGCGGGCGCTGGCGCTGCGGCGCGCGCTGGGCGACAAGACGCAGATCGCCTACGCCATGATGAACCTGGCGAATCCGCTCGTCACGCTGCGCGAGCATGAGCGCGCGATCGAGTTGCTCGAAGCCTGTCTGGCGATCCATCGGGAGACGAAGAACCGGCCCGGCATGATCTTCCCCCTGATGAATCTGGGCACGCTGCAGTACGAGCTGGGGCAGCCACGCGAAGCGTTGGCCTACTACGAGGAGAGCCTGGCGCTCAGCCATGAGGCGGGCGAGAGCGACTGGGCGCGGGGGCTCACCTGGAATAATGTGGGTGAGGCGTATGTCGTGCTGGACGAGCCCGCTCGCGCGATCGAGGTCACGCTGCAAGCCTACCACGTCTTCCAGCACGCGCATGACAGCTATGGCGCGGCCACATGCGCCTTCACACTGGGGCGGGCGGAGTGGCGGCTGGGGCGGGCGGAGGCCGCGCGGGCCTATTTCGACGAGGCGGAGCGCCTCTTCCGCGACCTGGGTAATCAGGCCATTGTAGCGCGCATCCAATATTGCCGCGCCAGCCTCGCGCTCGATCAGGGTGACGTTGAGGCGGCGCAGCGCGATCTGGCCCAGGCGCTCGATGAGGCCATCGAGCGGACGCGCGGGAGTGACCCGGTTTGGCGCGTGGTCGAGCGCGTGGGGGCGCTGGCGTCGCGGCGGGGCGAGCCGGAGCGCGCGGCGCGGCTCTACGCCGCCGCGCTGGTGAGCCGTGAGGGAGCTCCCGGACCGGTGGACCCCGCCGAGCGCGACCTGAGCGCGGGTGACCTGGAGCGGCTGCGCGCGGCGCTGGGCGAGGACGGCCTGGAGCGAGCGCTGGCTGCGGGGCGGGCGCTCTCGTGGGATGCGGTGGTCGCGCTGGCGCACGAGGAATTGGCGCGGCAGGATCGATAGGGAACACACTCTATTACCTTAGATCGCTCGATAGCCTCGGCGATGTGCGCGCGCGGCCATCGCTCCGGTGATCGCTCCGAGGAACGTGTACGCAGATCCTCGACGGGGCGCCGGCTCGGCCTGGGGCGGCTGTTCCGTTGGACGGGGCCTCACGTGCAGCGGCCGGCTGTTCCAGCGGCGCCTACCTGGCACGCTCGACGAGAGTCGCCATCTCCGACTCGAACCCGTCGAAAATCGCCTCCGGATCTGACGCCAGCCTACCGTCGGTTGCGATGCTGACCCAGAGATTGCCGGTGTAGCTAAACAGACTGACGTCCACCGCGAGGCGCCCTGCGCTGGGCACCCAGAACATCACCTGTTTCAGTGTCGTTCCTGCCATCCGTAGTGGCTCGCGAGGACCGACCACATTGGTCACTACCACCGTGCAGCGACGGGCGAACAGGTTGACCACCATCTCGAATAGCGGCGACGGCGTGATGCCCAGGATCCGGAGCAGCAAGAACGTCAGCAACCGTTCGGGCGATCGCTTGATCTGCCGCGTCGTCTCGCGCACCGCGAAGAGACGATCGAGCGGGTCGGCGATGCCGAGCGGCAGCGGCACGAAGAGGAGGCCGAAGCGGTTGCCCAACTTGGACGCTTCCTCGATTGGCCGCAGGTTGACCGGCACGAGGGCGCGCAGCTCGACGCCCTCCACCCGCTGTTCGTGCGCGATCAGGTAGCGGCGCAGTCCGCCGGCAAGGGTGGCCAGAACCACGTCGTTGATCGTGGAGCCCGTCGCCCGCGGCGATGGCCTTCAGCGTGTCAATGGGTATCGGCCGCGACCAGACGGCGCGCTTCTCATCGGACAGCGGGCCCTTGAATACGGTGCGCGAATCGGCGCTCATAAACAGAATCTTCCAGACCGTGCCCGCGCCGAGCGCGAGACTGCGCATGGCATCGAGCGCGCTCGTCGGATGAGCGATGATTGCCGGCGCATGACGCGCGAGGCTTTCCTCGACCGAGCGCGTGAAGGAGATCAGCCGTGAGAAGGACCGCTTTAGAAGCCGCCCGGACGCCTTGTGGTCTCCAGCCGGCTGCGGTACCGGCGGCGCTTTCGTCAGCTCGATCGGCGGGTCGTCGGTCAGCATCTGCAGCACGTAGAGCATCGCGAGGCCGTCGCCGATGCAATGATGGAAGCGGCCAATGACTGCGCAGCCGTCCTCGTACTGGGGCACGAAGTGGATCTGCCACAGCGACCGGCACGGGTCGAACGGGTCGCTCATCAGGCGCCCGACGAGGTTCTGCAGCGAGGGCTGGTCCGGCCGTTCGAGCGGCGCGACTCGGACATGGTAGGACAGGTCGAAGTGCGCATCCGTTTCCCATACCAGCGAGCCGGACGTCATTCCTGACTTGACGAGGCGCTGTCGAAGCCGGGGGAGCGCGTCTAGGCGGCTCGCGACGAGGTCCCGGTAGTGTGCGAACGGAACCGGCTCTCGGAGGACAAGTACCGAGGTGACGCTCATGGGGTTTCCCGGCTCGTCCATCCGCAGCCATGCTGAATCGACACTGGCGAGCGGTTCACGCCTGCCGTCCATGCCCGCCTCCGCGTTTTGAAACGTGGCCACCGTGAGTCTATTCCCCCGCGGCGTCCCGGCTGTTACGATGCGAGCTGCCCCTACGGAGAGTTACCAAGTTCACCGGCATTGAACACCTGAAGGCAGCCTTCGCCGGCGCATCCCTGGCCGGCGCTGATGATATCGCCTATGCTCGGCGGATCGCGACCGCTCAGCGCAATCGCCACACCAGGCTCTAGGTCTGGGGACGTCCACCGCGACCACACCGCCACGTGCCTCAGTGTTTCGCGGAGCGCCTTTGCGGAACGACGGGCTGGCGCCTTGTGTCGGGCCCAGACACTGCCCGGGCTCCGCGTACAAGAGCGCACTCCATATGCCATGCTGCGTCGTGGCTGGCGCCTGAGCCTCTTCGCCTCGCGGATGCTGGCGGCGCGCGATCACGACCATGACTGCGCGCGCCCTGTCGCTGACTGCCCCGCGAAGAACGCGAGGACCGCCCTGTTGAACGCCGCCGGGCGGTCGTACATCACCACATGTCCCGCGCCGTCGAGAATGTGCAGCTCAGCATGGGCAAGTTCCTGCCGCATCACATGTCCCAATGCTGGCGGTACGAGCGAATCCCGCCGTCCCCACAGGAGCAGGGTGGGCGCTGTGACCTGCCTGAGTTCATCGCGGACATCGTGGGTGAGCAGGTCGCGCGACATGCGGAGCAGCGTCCGTGGACCTGCGCGCAGCGCATCGTAGGCGAGAATAGGCAGGAAGGAGGGCGTCATGGCCGCAAGCGCCTCCACGAGTGGCGGCGCGTACGACCACAATGTCAGATGCCCTACGGGAATCGCGGCGGGCGCCGCCAGCGCCAGTTGGGCGATGGCGCCCGGACGTTGCGCGGCGCACTGGATAGCAATGGCTCCGCCCATTGAGTGCCCGATCAGGCGGACGCGCTCCAGGCGCACGGCGTCCATCCACTGCAGCAGCCACGTGGCCAGCTCAGACAGCATCAGCCGGCCAGGATGCTGAGACATCGCGCCAAATCCTGGGAGATCGACCAGATAGACGGTGTAACTGCCGGCTAGGGCAGAAAGGTTGCGGATCCACCAGTGCGAGGAGCCCGATAACCCGTGGACAAGTACCACTGGCTCGCCTTGTCCTGCCACCTGATAGTGGACGTCAGCGCCTGCCACGCGCGTGACACGCTGCCTAAGATGGATGGCGCCCGTCAGCGGCGCAGACCATAGCCGCGCCTCGGATACAGCCGTCGCGTCGTTCACACCACTATCCTGCCAGGCGCTCCACAGGTTCTGAGCCATTCCAACCTCCAGGGGCATGCCTCGCGGCCACCAGACTGAGTGCGGTGGGTCCACGCGCCCATTACCGCGTGTTCGTGCTGAGGCCTCGCTCGGCGCGCCTGCCGGAGCGGTGGCGCCCCCACGCTATCGATCCTGTCACAGGGCTAGGCCTTTTCTCAACATAAGCAACCCATACGGTATAGCGGTTGTCGACCACGGCGCCAACGCTCGACGTGAGCTACGCTGCGCGGTTGTGTCCCTTGTAGGCGCGGGCGCCAGAGTGGCAAGCTCGCGCGCCTCGTCACAGATGGCGCGCGGTACCAGTACGGAAGCGGCGGAGGAGGTGTGACAAACAATAGGCGCCGTGCGACAAACGACCTGGGTGACGGCTGACGAGCGCCATTTCTTTACGCGCCTTTAGACACAGCGTGTGACGTGGCGCCTTCCACCGTTCGATCCGTCGAAGGTCGCTCCTGTGCTCTATGAGATGGCGATTCGCGCGTTCATCGAGGAGTTGCGGAAGGAACGGGAGCAGAAGCAAGAAGACGAGTGGCATCCAGACTTGCTGTCGCTGGATGCCCCCGTCGTGCGCCGCCCCCCGGTGAGCGCCATGGACGTGGGGAAGGAAGTGAGCGGAGCAACGACATGCCCGCTCACCCCACCTCCACTCGTGGCCGGTACTGCAGCGCCTCGGCGATCTGCGGCGCGGCGATCACCTCCGCCTCCGCCAGGTCCGCGATCGTCCGCGCCAGCTTCAGCACGCGGTGGAAGGCGCGGGCCGACAGCTGCAACCGCTGCGCCGCCGCCCGCAGCAACGGCTGCGCTCCCGTCTCCACCTCACAGTACGTGCGCACCTCGGCTGGGCCCATGTCGGCGTTCACCCGGATGCGCTCGGAGCCCGCGAAGCGCCGCGTCTGCCGCTCGCGGGCGGCCAGCACCCGCCGCCGCGCCTCCGCCGACGCCTCCGCCTCCTCCTTGCCGGTCAGCTTCTCGTATTCGACGCGCGGGACCTCGACGTGGATGTCGATGCGGTCCAGGAGCGGGCCGCTGATGCGCTTCTGGTAGCGGGCGACGGCGCTCGGCGGGCAGGTGCACGCCCGCGTCGGGTCGCCATGATACCCGCAGGGACATCCGTGCGAGTAACACGAGTAACAATAGTAGGTATCGTATCGCCGCTTGCGTCGTGGAGCGGGTTCACGCGAAAGGAGAGGCGCTCACGCCATCGCGCTGACGTAGCGGAAATCGGTCACTGGTCACGGCGACTCCAGCGCCAGGCAGAACCCGAGGAGCCTCTCAACGACGACTCTCGCATAATCCTTGGACACACTCTGGGTGTCAGGTCAACTCGACTCCCCTCCTGAACGCGGTACCGTATCGAGGATACGCGCTTGTGAGAACACTGTGAGAACACTGTGAGAGAGTGAGAAGGGACGGCGAGATCAATGAGCTACTACGGTTTGCAGGTAGAGAGGTTGGGATTCAGGCGAGACGCTTTTGACCGGCTCGTTGGTCGATCATGGCGCGCTATATGGATTGCTCAGAAAAGCGCGTGATGTAGGCATGCCACTGCAATCGCTTCCGGGTCTGCCAAAGGAAAGAGAGGCTGGGATGATGAAGGCGATCGTCCAGTACACGTATGGGGCGCCCCAGGCGGTTCTGGAGCTCCGGGACATCGACAAACCGGGGGTCAAGGATGGCGAAGCGCTGGTACGTGTTCATGCGGCTTCCATCCATGTAGGTGACTGGCTTATCACAAGAGGCGTGCCCTACGTCCTCCGCATGTTTACCGGAATACGCAAGCCAAAGACTCAGGTTCCGGGAACGGATATCGCAGGGACGGTCGAGGCGGTCGGCAAGGACGTGACGCAGCTCCGCGCGGGCGATGAAGTATTCGGCTGGTGCACGGGCGCCTTCGCCGAGTATGTGTGCGCTGGAGAGGACCACTTCGTGCCGAAGCCGGCCAACCTCACGTTCGAGCAAGCCGCTGCCGTTGGAGTGTCCGCATCCACCGCCCTCCAGCTTCTTCGCGATCAAGGGAATGTCCAGTCAGGTCAGAAGGTCTTGATCAACGGCGCATCGGGAGGCGTCGGGACGTTTGCCGTGCAAATCGCCAAAGCGTTTGGCGCCGAAGTGACCGGCGTGTGCAGCTCTAGGAACCTGGACATGGTCCGATCGATCGGAGCCGATCATGTCATTGACTACACCCAGGAGGACTTCACCCAAGGCGCCCAGCGCTACGATTTCATCCTCGACAACGTGGGGAACCATTCGTTGAGAGGCGCCAGACGCGCACTCACTCCCAACGGGAGGCTCTATTCCAACGGCGGAGGACATTCGAAGGGCCGTTGGGTTGGCCCCTTATGGAGCGTCATCAAAGCGACCACGACATCATTGTTCGTGCGCCAGCAGTTAGGCCCGTCCGTCAAATTCACGAACAGCGCGGACCTGGTCGTCCTGAAGGGACTCATCGAAGCCGGGAAGGTCACACCGGTCATCGACGGATCGTACCCGCTGAGCCGGACCCCCGAGGCGATCGATCATGTCGGAGCAGGACATGCGCGCGGAACGGTCGTCATCACCGTCTGAGCTGTACTACGAAGCTTCCTGCATGACGGCTGCGCGCATTATTCGTGGATCATCCCTCACCCCACCTCCACACGCGGCCGGTACTGCAGCGCCTCCGCGATGTGCGGCGCCGCGATGGCGCTCGCGACGGTCAGCGATGGTGTCAATGAGTTACGTGGCTGCTCGCGCTAGCCACTCTGCTTCAGCCTTGATTCGCGCAAATGTCTCATCCGTGATTCTTCACACACCCTTCTGATAGAACCGACCGCCGACTTCACCACCTGGCTCAAATGGATGATTCTCACTGTCCTTGAGTGGCAGCGCAATTGGGAATGGGTGATAGTGAACTATTTCGCAAACAAGACAGTTCGAGACAAGCTCGCTAGGAGCAATCTTCCCAATAAAGCCCATTCCTAGATAGGCAGGCGTAATGCGTTGGTCATACCAAGTTGGTTTGGGTGGTTGTCGTATGGCGTCAAGCGACATCCCTTGAAACCGGGATTCGTACGGCGCTTCCTACACCTACCGAACCTACGGAGGCAGATTTGGTATCACGTAGGATGGCAGGCAGATACGACGGGACGGGCTAGAGGCAAGATCCGGGCAATAGCTATCACGGGCTGGCAAGACGCCGGTCCACTTGCTGTAGCGCCGGCTGTTACGCGAACGGCTGAATGGTGTAGAGCGGGCTCGTCGTGGTACTATCGCCGATGGAGAGGGTGACGGTCACGCCTGCGGTCGTGGACGAGACGAAGACGTTCGCGAGGTCATTCGCGGTCAGCGAGCGATCTGGCGTGATGCGCTGCCAGGCGCTCCCACCGGGCGACCAGTAGTAGCAGCCGATCGGGCGCGGCGACTGCGAGATGGCGTCGGTGAACGCGACGACAATGGAGCCATCCGGCAGGGGGGCGCTGCCCGTCACCACGATCTGCGCCCCTCGTGGCAGCCCGGTATTAGGCGCCTGCTGCCAGGTTTTGCCGCCATCGGCGCTGACGACAATGGTGTTGCTTGGCAGCGTCACCGGGTTAGGCATTTGCTCCGCGTAGAGGAGCGGCTGGTTCGGATCGCCGTGGACATTTGCCCCGATGAGCGTTGGCATGGCGAGTTCCGCTCCAACAGGCAAGGCCCAGTCAGGAGCAGTTCCCACACGATTCCAGGTCACACCGGCATCGTCGCTGCGCCAGAGCGCACCCCCACTGACGCCGGTGCAACTCGGCGCGCTGACGGCGAAGAGGGTGGAACCCACTGGCGTGGCGGCGAAGGAGCAGACATGTGGCGCCTGACTTGCCAGCGACGTGTCCGCCGCTTGCCAGGTTTTGCCGCCATCGGCGGTGCTGAAGATGCGGATATCAAGCATCGGGTGAGTGGGGTTGAGGTTGAGTTTATCGTACACGCGGACGTAGAGCCGGTTGTTCTGCGCCTGGAGAGCGGTGGTGTCGAAGGAGAAGATGACGCCGTCGCCGAAGATCGAGCCGTTGAGCGGGAAGGACACCGGCTGCCAGATGTCGCCAGCGTCTACACTGCGATAGGTAAGGCGACAGAGGGTCCCGCCGCCGGATAGGGTCCCGCCGCTGGATGAGGAGAGGAAGCCGCCCCGGCTGTCGGCATGCACCACGCAGTTTCCTCCGGTCGGGATGTTGATATCCATCTCCAGAAACAGCAGCGTCGCGTCCATTGGGCTGACGGCAAGGTACTCTGCGCCGAGCGAGTCGGTGTTGAGCGGGAAGGCGAGATCACTCCAGGTTTTGCCACCATCTTCGCTGCGCCGCAGCACCGGCCCCGGCTGGTTATCGGCGTATTCGTATATATACTGCGGGTTGCTCTGCGCGACAATGGGTATGCCGGGCTGGTTGGTGGCGCCGGGCTGGCTCGCCAGCACGCCAAACTTTGAGAGCGGTGTGGCGGTCGGTGCGGACTTGGACGGCTTGGGCGACTGCGTCGGATTATTGCTTCCAACGCCTGGATGCTTGCGGTTGTTTGCGAGAGTGCCGAGGACGGCGCCGAGCAGCGCGACGATGACCACCGCCGCGACGGCGCCGACGAGCGCCCGCCAGCGACTAGAGGTGTGCGGGTTGTGCTTGGAGGCGCTCGATCTGAGCGCTGGTATTTCGTCGGTCACTGTGTCGGTCTCGGCCGGTATCTTGGAATCGCGCATGGAATCCTCCCGTAGCGCCGAGCGAATACGTAGGCTGATAGATGCGGCGGGAGACCCCCCTCCTCCCCGAGCTCGCCATCGGCGAGCAACTGGTTTTCGATGCCTGGCAACTCGGACGGCTCCCTGGCAGCGCGGGAAAGGCGTTCTCGTTCAGTGACACTCAGGTACGTTTGGCGATAAATCCGCCTGGCTGTGCTCCATTCTACAACCACCGCCCCTCATTCCGTATCATTCCTGCCTCGGCTTCCTCGATAATAGACGAAGTGATCGCCTGTTTGAATGGCGTTGCGGTAGATAGTGGGATATTCATAAGAAATACCCAACTTGTCGTTGTACCTATGGCCTGATGCTGTGGATTCGTTGATTGCAAGCACTAGAGGCATGGGTTATATCCTTACCTTCTCACCCCACATCCACCCGTGGCCGATACTGCAGCGCCTCGGCGATGTGCGGCGCGGCGATCACCTCCGCCCCCGCTAGGTCGGCGATGGTGCGGGCCAGCTTCAGCACGCGGTGGAACGCCCGCGCCGACAGTTGCAGCCGCTGCGCCGCCGCCCGCAGCAGCGGCTGCGCCCCCGCATCCACTTCACAATACATGCGCACCTCCGCCGGTCCCATGTCGGCGTTGACATGCGCGCGCTCGGAGCCCGCGAAGCGCCGCGTCTGCCGCTCGCGCGCGGCCAGCACGCGGCTGCGCGTCACCGCCGACGACTCCACCTCGCCCTTGCCGGTCAGCTTCTCATACTCCACGCGGGGAACTTCGACGTGGATGTCAATCCGGTCGAGCAGGGGGCCGCTGATGCGCTTCTGGTAGCGGCTGATGGCGCTGGGTGGGCAGGTACACGCCCGCGTCGGGTCGCCGTGGTAGCCGCACGGGCGCCCGTGCGAGTAACAATCGTAGGTATTACCCTGGGCGTGGTTTCCTAGAGCGGGTATATGCGAGGGTAGAGCTGCCAGTGCCATTAGTCTGACATATCAGAGCTAGGTTGCTAGCCAACCTGCCGCTAGCATGATACTGCACACCAAGAATGTAAATCGTACACAGGGTCATGATAGCTGACAGAGAGTGCTGTCTGGTTACTCTACGACGACCTGTCCGAAACCTCACGGTGGTTATGAGAATATGTTCTTAATTATAATCTTGATCCCCTCCCAAATTCCGGCTAAGAGTCCGCCAGCGATTTCAGTTGCGATATATCCAGGAGTAAGATCGGAGTGAGCCTGATCTGGTCTATGCAGGCTACCAGACTCCTGTGGTTTGGATATATCTGTGGGACCGAACAGAGCGTACAAGGGAACGGTTATCCCTGTCAGAACAAGAATTGCGATAAACCATCCCCAGCGGCGAATTTGGGCAGTCTTGACTAACGCCAACACAGTGGATGTGAGAATAAGGAGGCTGCCGATGATAATAAGTGCGAATGCAGTGCTTGAGGAACTACTAGAGTAACTTCCAATCACAATTGCCGCTATTCCGGCGACATAGAAGATGAGAATTGTGGGTTTCATCGTTTACTTTCCTTCGCGCAGTGGATGGATCTCGCCTGACGATTAACAGAGAATTTTGGTTGCTTATATGACTGTACAGTATTATACATAACTTTGTCAATATGGTACACGAGATGTGTAATGGAATGTACTGCTAAGCTTCGTCGTTTTTAGTCATATCCCCTAGACTCCCCTCTGTCTGGTCGGTCTGCAGGTACTGTTAACCCTCACCCCACATCCACCCGTGGCCGGTACTGCAGCGCCTCGGCGATCTGCTGCGCCGTGATCTGCTCCGCCCCCGCCAGGTCGGCGATCGTCCTTGCCAGCTTCAGCGCGCGGTGGAAGGCGCGGGCGGAGAGCCACAGGCGCTGGGCAGACTCATCCTTGCTTTCTTGCGCGGAGCATGGGGCAGCGGGCGGGCGTCTAGGCTTCTTTCTGCGCGCTATGTTGACGCTCATAGACGGCAATTGCGTCGAGGATGCCCTGGCGCTTGCGGTAAACGCGGTACAGTTCCTGGCGCGCGTCCTCGATCCGCGCTGGGTCATCGCGGCTGGCGAACAGGGCGGCCTCGCGCTCCGCGACGATCTTGCTGAAGCGCGCCAGCGCGGCGTGATACCCCGCCAGTTCCTGGTCGTTCGTGATGGGCGGCTGCACATCGCGCATAACGTTGGTATCCTGCTCCGCTATCTCGCTATACCCCGGCGAACGTGCGCGGCGCGGGAATTGGGCGCCCCCAGGCGCGGTTGGCCTCAATCCAACTCTCGACCGCCTCGCGTCCGTGCGCCAGCGCCTCCTCATAGGTCGCGCCATGCGTGACGCATCCGGGTAGTTCCGGCACAGTCACGATATACGCGCCGTCTTCGTCCGACCATTGGATGAGCATCGAGTAGCGGTTGTATTGGTCCTGCTCGTTTGAATCACTCATGAGCCTTCCCGCGCTTTCTCTATTTTGTCGAGCAGACTACGAACCGCCCGTTCCAGATACGGCCTGGCATCATCGCCGTCGGCGCCTGGAATAGTCACGCTGTCTGGAACGAGTGGATGTCCCCAAACAGTATGACTTCCCTTGCCTGGGCGCATCATGCAGCCCGCAGAGCGCAGATCCGCTTTGAGTTGCCGAATCTTGCGCGGCATGGCCTCTCCTATCTCAACATCTTAGCATTTCTTCAGTGTGGCGCCTTGCCCCTCCCTCACCCCACGTCCACCCGCGGCCGGTACTGCAGCGCCTCCGCGATGTGCGGCGCGGCGATGACTCCGCGCCAGCCAGGTCGGCGATCGTCCGCGCCAGCTTGAGCACGCGGTGGAAGGCGCGGGCGGAGAGCTGCAGCCGCTGCGCCGCCGCGCGCAGCAGCGGCTGGGCGGCGGCGTCCACCTCGCAGTACTTGCGCACCTCCGCCGGGCCCATGTCGGCGTTGACACGCGCGCGCTCGGAGCCCGCGAAGCGCCGCGTCTGCCGCTCGCGCGCGCCCAGCACGCGGCTGCGCGTCACCGCCGACGACTCCACCTCGCCCTTGCCGGTCAGCTTCTCATACTCCACGCGCGGGACCTCGACGTGGATGTCGATGCGGTCGAGCAGCGGGCCGCAGATGCGCTTCTGGTAGCGGCTGATGGCGCTCGGCGGGCAGGTGCAGGCCCGCGTCGGGTCGCCGTGGTAGCCGCAGGGGCAGGGGTTCATCGCGCCGATCAGCATGAAGTTGGCGGGGTAGGTCACGGCCCCCTGCGCGCGCGAGATGGTGACGACGTGGTCCTCCAGCGGCTGCCGCAGCACCTCCAGCGTCGTCTGGCCGAACTCCGGCAGCTCGTCGAGGAACAGCACGCCGCGATGGGCGAGGCTGATCTCGCCGGGGCGCGGGAAGCGTCCGCCGCCGACCAGGCCCGCGTGGCTCGTCGTGTGGTGCGGCGCGCGGAACGGGCGCTGGCGCACCAGCGGGCGGTCGGACGACACCAGCCCGCTGACGCTGAAGATCTTCGTCACCTCTAGCGCCTCATCCGGCGTCAGCTGCGGCAGGATCGAGGGGATCGTGCGCGCCAGCAGCGTCTTGCCGGAGCCGGGCGGGCCGACCATCACCATGTTATGCCCGCCGCTCGCCGCCACCTCCAGCGCGCGTTTCACATGCTCCTGCCCGCGCACGTCGGAGAGGTCGTAGGGGTAGGGCGCGCTGTCCTCGGCGGCCAGCGGACCATCGCCGGGGAGCCAGGGAGTGATGCGCTCGTCGCCGCGCAGGTGGGCGGCCAGCTGGGCGAGCATGTGGACGGGGTAGATGTCCACACCCTCCACCAGCCCGGCCTCGGCGGCGTCTACGGCGGGGACGAAGACGGCGCGCACGCCACGCTCGCGGGCCAGCGCCACCATCGGCAGGATGCCGTGGGTATGGCGCAGGCCGCCGTCCAGGCTCAGCTCGCCCAGGAACAGCGCGCCCTCGATCTCCGCGATCGGCCCCGTCGCCGTCATCGGCGCGATCTGCTCGGTGGCCAGCAGGATGCCGACGGCGATGGGCAGGTCATAGGCCGGGCCAGCCTTGCGCAGGTCGGCGGGGGCCAGGTTGACGATGATGCGCTTGAGCGGGAAGATCGCGCCGCTATTCTTGATCGCCGCGCGCACCCGCTCCTTGGCCTCATTCACCGCCGTGTCCGGCAGGCCGACGATCGCGAAGGACGGCAGCCCGTGGGCGATGTCCACCTCGACCTCGACCAGCGCGCCATCCAGCCCGACCACCGCGCAGCTCCGCGCCTTCGCCAGCATCGCGCCGCCTCCCCTCCTGCTGTGGCCGCGCCCGCCCCACCTGGCGAGCGCTCGCCGTTGACCGCATTATGGGGCATTCCGCCCCGCCGCGCAATCCGCCCGCGCCGTGCGCCGGCCATTCATGGCCGCGTCACCCCCGCGCGCCGTGCGCCGGCCATTCATGGCCGCGTCTTCCCCACTTCTACGTATTCACGCATAACGAATGCGCGCGGGCGGCGTTTATCTTACCAAGTTGAGCGAGCATTATGGATTCCTCCACCCAATCGAGGATGACGCTCCCTGCGGTCCTGAACGTCGCTTTCGTTGTCCCCATGGCGAAGCGGCCTCGATCAACTTGCGCGCGGGCTGGCTTGACCGCTGGTACGCGTCAAACAGGACGGGTCGGCAGCCCGTCCTGTTTTCTTTATTCCGCTCCACGCCCCAGCCCGCGCAGGCGGACTTCGCGGCCATCAAAGCCGAAGACCTGCGCCTCGTCTGCTTCGAGCGCCTCCTCCCCCAACCCTAACCATCCATCGCGCGCGCCCGCCCCATCAAACTCAGCGCTCTCGCTATCCGTATCAATGATGACGAGACACGCACGGCGACTTTTCTCCACTCTTCATGCAATGAGAGTTGACACGCCAATGGCGAGCAAGCCGCATGGCAACCCGCAGGGCCACCCGCCGCGAGAGCCCTCAACGCGGTGGGGAACGTATATCCATGACCGCTTGCGCTTCCTGAATATCAACCGCCTGACACTCGCCAGGCGACTTGACGTGTCTCCCGCCACGGTGACGCGGCTCCTCAACGGCCGCGTGGCCGCCCGGACCATCAAGGTTGGCGTCCTCTGCGAAACCCTCCAGTTGCATGGGGAAGAGCGCGACGCCTTCCTGGAGATCCTCAAGGACGGCCTCATCTCAGCGCGCGCCGGCCGTGCCAGCCAATCCAGCGCACCCGCCGCCTCGCCTCGCGCGACAGGTGACACCCGCGATGGCCAGCGCGCCAGCGCCGCCGGGCTCACCGTCCTGCGCAACTTCGGGCGCGACTTCGACGCCTACTACGCCACCATCGAGCTGTGCGCGCTGGCGCTGAAGGGCCATCAGGACCCCGCCACGCTGCTCAAAACATTCCAGCCCGCCCATAACTGGATCGAGGCTGTCAGCGAGTCGGGGCAAATGCGGGCGTCCGACCCGGCGCTGCTCGAGATCAGGATGCGCAGCGGCATGCTGCTCGCCGCCCTCCAGGAAATGACCCTCGGCTGGTGGGGCGCGCGGCCCACCATCGCCGATAACGCCTACGGCATCATCGCTGAGGATGTCGTCCCGCACATCCGCCCCACCCGTCACGCCGAAGAACGGTCTGACCTGCTGCGAACGGAGGCCCTGCGGCTGAATGTGCGCCGCGCCGTCCTCCTGCGCGAAGGCTCCAAGCACTCCGACGCCGACGATCTCCTCGCCGGCATGGCTGGCGACCTCCACATCGACCAGATCGGCTACGCGCCAGCCGGCGCCGTCCTGATCGTCGCCTACAACGCCCAGCGCATCCACACCCTCGCCGCGCAAAACCAGCTCGCCCAGTGGCAGGACGAGCTGAAGCGCGCGCGCGACGCCGTCGCCTTCGCCCCCGTCTCGCATACCGAGCGCGCGCGTCTCCACGCCATCCTCGACTACGCCCAGGGAGTCGGCGCCAAGCGATTCATGTGGTATTCGCAGACACGGCCCGGCGTTCGGACAGGCTTCGCCGAAAACGCCTACAAAACGCTGCGTGATTTACGCCAGGGCCGCTTTGGCGCGCGCGCCACCCATGACATCAACCTCTACCACAGCAGCGTGCCGCTCTACTACATGGAGCCCGAGCTCGAATGCTCCGAGATCGACGCGCTGATCTGGATTGATCCCCGCGCGGCCTTCGAGCAGGCGATGTCACTCCTCGCGCGGGCCCAGCGCCTCTATCCCACGCTCGTGGGCAAGATCGAGAAGCAGGTAGACCTCAGCCTCAACCTCCAGGGCATGAATGAGGCCCAGAAGCGCGAAGCCCGCCGCGCATGGCTGGCCGACCATGCCCGCGAGCGTCTGCCGCAAGCCCGATGAAATATCCCCCCATGTCTGGCGGCGCGCCGCGCGCTAGACATTGCGCCCCTCCGTCTGGCGCAAGCGCCGCTGCGCGCGAAACGCCAGACCCTGCGCATGGATGCGCCTCGCCGTATCAACCGCCCGCTGCAGCCAGCGCTTCCCCACCGCCGTTTTGCCTCGCGCCAGCAGAGCTTCGCCCAGCGACGTCTCCGCCACCGTCAGCAGCGAGTCATCCCGTATGCGGCGCGCCAGCCGGATCGTGGCCCGGATGCGCGCGGTCGTGTCTATCGCTCCCTCTGGATCGCGCAGCCGGTAGAGCCGCGCCAGCGCCAGCTCACACAGCCCCACGCCCGGCGTATCACTCGCCGCCTGCCCAACCGCCAGCGCCTCCTCCGCGTAGCGCTCTGCCCGCTCCAGATACTCGCCGCGCGCCGCTGGATCATCGCCCACTGGCGACTCCACGACATCCATGCAGATTTCCGCGGCCAGCGCGAGAATCCGGCAGGTGGAGTTGGTCGCGCCAAGCTGGCGGTAGCGGGCGGCGGCCATCTCGGCCTGGAACAACGCCTCTCGCGGCTCATTGCGCTGCCGGCGCAGCAGCGCCAGTGTCCAGGCGAACGTCCCCTGCCCTATCACACTCAGGTTCGCCAGAGGCAGCGTCCTCGCCGCATGCTGCAGATGCTCGAGCGCCCTGGAAAACTGCCCCACGAAGTAGTCCATCACCGCCGCCTTGGCGGCCAGCGTGGCTTCGAACTCCGGGTCGCGGGAAGCCCGGTCTTCGGTGTGCTCCCGCAGCAGGCGCAGCGCCAGCGAGAACTCTTCAGCGGCCTCGCGATAGAGCGAGGTGGCGCGGTGCAATGTCCCGCGAAACTCGTGGATGTCCACGAGCGCGCCGTAGTCCTGCGCGACGCCCGCCAGCTCCTCCACCCGCGAACACCATTCGAGCGCCTGATAGAAGTGCGCCGTCTGCGCCAGATCACGCGCCCGCGCGCACTGCGCCAGCAGGTAGTAGTGCAGCATCTGCTGGCGCGTGGACATCGGTCGCCCGATCAGGCGCAACAATTCGGTCTCGACACGCAGCCGCTGATCGTCAGCGGCGGTAGATGCAAGGATGCGCTCGCGCGCCGCGAGCAGGCGCTGATGGACACGCGCGTTGAAAGCGGGATCGCGCGCCCACTCGGCCTGCTCCGGCTGGCGCAACGAGAAGACCAACTGGAGTGGCGGCATAAACAACCACCTCGATAGCAGAAAATGGCGCGACCGTCCACGAGCCGGGACGCCGTATCGAGCTCACTGGCGAGCGCCCGCCTGGAGGCCACCTGGCGAATCATCAACCTGTAAGGACGCGAGGATAGCTAGCGACAGGCGTCCTTTCCTGCGTTATATCGCTACCGGGCGCTGAATGCAAGTGAATCGAGTCAAGTGAATGCAAGCCGCCACCGGCTCTCATCGAGCCGGGGGCGACCGCCTGAGCTTGACCTTGAGCTTGACAAACACCGCTACAGATACACGCCTATCAGCACGGCGCGTATGAGCCTGCGCAGGTATCCGCCAGTTGCGACTGCGCTGACGCGACCGCATGGGCGCCCACTGGCGCGCTGGCGATCGCCAGACCACCCGCGACAACCAGCGCGGCGACCAATAGCCAGAGATGGACACGCCCCACGACCCGGCGCGCGGAGCGGAGTAGATGCGTATGCGAACGTGTATAGCGTACAATCATGGTGGCGCTGGCCTTTCTTTATGCCGTGACACGCAGGAAGAGGCCCCACACTCGACATGGCGTGGGTTCAAAGCGCTTCTGTGGCTGGACGGCAGTGACCTGGGCTCAACTAGCTCGCTGCCGCCGCTCTTTTTTTCGTTGTCACCGGACGCCGGCCAGTGGCCGGCTTGCCTGGCCGCGGGCGCGCCGCTGACCAGGTCGGAAGCGTTATCTGTTCATCGGCGCCCTCCACTTCTGGCGTTCGTAGCTGCGGACACTGGACGGACCAGTTGGAGGCCATTCCGCTGGGTCTCAGCGCATCCACGTCGCGTTCGGGAACTGCGCGCGCCGCGTCGCGGCATGCGGGCGCATCTCTGCGACAGCTCGCCGTGCGGCTCGTCGAGCGCCCCTGAGCGGAACCACCTCTGAGCGCAAGGATACGCGGTCTTATTTGCAGATGCGGCGCTGGCGCGTGAGGAACTGAAAATACTCGGGGAGCGGGGGCGCTGCGGAGAGTCGCCGGCTACGTCCTTGATCCAGGCGCCACGCGCATCACCCCGCGCCGCCTCCGCACGCGCGCGGTCTCCCGCCGCGCTTTCGGATTGGCGTGTCCTCCCGCCGCTCCGACTCCCGCAACAACGCCCCCCGCCCGCCAACGCTTCCCCCTCGCCTCCGCAGAGGAGAGGGGGCCAGGGGGTGAGGCTCAGCGCGCCGCAGCCGCTGCGCCGCCTCAGCGATGATACTGGATGTACACAGCCTCCTCGCCGCGCTATACTGGATACGCTGTAAATTGACTTCCGCTGGCCGCTGTACGCACTTGATACTCATTAATTGCTTCGCGACGTTTTGGAATAGTGTGCGCCTGGAATGCGGGTGGGCATGTGAAAAGGAAGCGGCATGAGCGACGCGATCATTGAGAACCCGGTGATCAATTCACCGTTCGAGGAGCCGAAGCGGCATTTCCGGTTTGGAGACGACGGCATCACGAATGAGATCATCAGAGAGCAGGCGCGTCAGCTCATACTTCGTGCCCATCGCGCGGCCGCGCAGCTACAAGCCGTCGCAGCCCAGCTCCCAGAGACGGAGTGGACCGCCAGCCGCATCCAGGAGAACGAATTCATCAACCGTATTCGCGCCCGCGTGGCCCTCTGGCGTCGCGGCGGGTACGTTCGGCATCACCAAGACCACCGTCCGGCTGCTGGAGCACTGGCGGAGTCCGGACCGCGAGCGCCCCTTGTTCTTCTGCCAGATCGAGGCGCTGGAGACCCTGATCTATATCACCGAAGTTGCGGGCAAGTATGGCGACGCCTCGATCGAGAACGATCTCCGCCGCGCCGCCGAGGACGCGAATTCTGACCTCTTCCGGATCGCCGGCGAAGATGGCGACCGGCAGCGGTAAGACTGTTGTGATGGCGATGATCATCGCGTGGCAGGCGCTCAACAAGCTCGCCAACTCGCAGGACGCGCGCTTCTCCGACACGTTCCTGATCGTCACGCCCGGCATCACCATTCGCGACCGGCTGCGTGTGCTGCTGCCGAGCGATCCCGACAATTACTACCGCCAGATGGACATCGCGCCCGCCGACATGCGCGAAGACCTGGGCCGGGCGAAGGTGCTGATCACCAACTTCCACGCCTTCAAGCTGCGCGAAGCGTGACAGACGCCAGCAAGCTCGCCAAGGACGTGCTGACCCAGGGCAAGCCGGACCTGCTCAAGAAGTCGCCCGACCAGATGGTGCGGCGCGTCTGCCGCGAGTTGGGCTCTAAGAAGAACATCATCGTCATCAACGACGAGGCGCACCACTGCTACCGCCGCCGCCAGGAGGGCGCCGTCGAGGTGAAGCTGACGGGTGAGGACCGCACCGAGGCTGAGCAGCGCGAGGAGGAGGCGCGCATCTGGATCTCGGGCATCGAAGCGGTCAAGCGCAAGCTCGGCGTGAAGGTCGTCTACGATCTCTCGGCTACCCCGTTCTTCCTGCGCGGCTCTGGCTACCTGGAGGGCACGCTCTTCCCCTGGGTGGTGTCGGACTTCTCGCTGATTGACGCCATCGAGAGCGGCATCGTGAAGGTGCCGCGCGTGCCGGTGGCGGACGACGCGATGACCGGCGAGCTACCGACATTTCGCGACCTGTGGCAGCGCATCCGTGAGGCGCTGCCCCGCAAGGGCCGGGCGAAAGAAGAGTACGACGGCGAGCCGAAACTGCCCACCGAGCCTGGAAGCCGCGCTGGTCACGTTCTACCAGAACTACGAGCGGGCGTACCAGCGCTGGGAACACAACAGCGAGGCGCGGCTCAACGGCCTGACGCCGCCGGTCTTCATCGTCGTCTGCAACAACACGAACGTCTCGAAGCTGGTCTTCAACTACATCGCCGGCTGGGAGAAGAAGCTATCCGATGGCAAGATGTCTGTCCCGGTACCCGGCCAGCTGCCGCTCTTCAGCAACGTGCGCGACGGCCAGTGGACGGCGCGGCCAAGCGCGATCCTCGTGGATAGCGCGCAGCTCGAATCCGGCGAGGGGATGA
>CAWEJL010000017.1:0-587597 GCA_963809385.1 uncultured Chloroflexia bacterium
TATCCCTCTTCTGTCATCTTCGGCACACTGATTGCTGGCCCACCTCCTGAGAATAGGAAGGAGGCCGCGCCATGACTAGAACACGCCCAGCTACCCCGACGGTAGGCTTCATCGACCAATATTGCGCGCAGTATCGCGCATTGTTCTCGAATGTGCGGCACTTCGAGCAGTTCACTGCGCTCCACCTCGGCTTGCTCGCCGAGACCCGTCACAAGTCGCTGCCTCGGCTCGGCAAGACGGTCCATGCCGATCCCCAAGCGCTGCATCACTTCCTGGCCAACGCCGACTGGTCGGTGGAGGCGCTGCGTACGATGCGCCTGAAGTTGCTGCGCCAGGCGTTGGGCGAGTCGCCGATCATCCTCTGTATCGACGAGACCGGCGACCGGAAGAAGGGACATACCACGGACTACGCCGCCTCCCAATACATCGGCAACCTGCACACCCTGGCCAACGGTGTCGTCTCGGTCAACGCCTACGGTCTGCTCGGCTCAACGACGTTTCCGCTGCTCTTCCGCGTCTTCAAGCCGGAGACTCGTCTCAAGCCGGGGGACGTCTACAAGACCAAGCCGCAATTGGCGATTGAGATCATTGAGGAGCTGCTGGGCTTGGGCTTTCACGTTCGCGTCGTGCTCGCTGACAGCCTCTATGGGGAGAGTGGCCCCTTCATCAGCGCGCTGCATCGCATGGGACTGCAGTATGTAGTAGCGCTTCGCTCCAATCATGGCGTCTGGATGCTGCCGGGGCAGCGCATTCGCCAGACCCGCTGGCGTCCCTTCGAGCGGATCTTCACCGATGGCAGCAGCGAGCAACGCTTCATTCGCGAGACGATCTACGGAACACGGCGCGCCGTGCGTTACTACCAGATCACCACCGACTCGGCAACGCTGCCGCCCGAGACGACCTGGAACCTGATGACCAACCTGCCCAGGGAGATCGCGCGCACGGTGGGCAATACCTTTGGCTTGCGTACCTGGGTGGAGTATGGCTTCAAGCATGCCAAGGACGATCTGGGCTGGGTGGACTACCGCCTCACCGACTATGCCAGCATCGAGCGCTGGTGGGAGCTGGTGATGAGCGCCTACACGTTGGTCAGTCTGCAGACCCTCGCCGACGAAGCGGCAGACGAAGCGGCAGACGCCGAGCGCCGCGCCACCGAGGCGGCGCCCGACATTCCTGCGCCGGTGAGCGAACATCCCGCCAGGGACACGGGTGTCGGCTGGAAACACCATCTCAACAACCTGCGCTTGCTGCTGCAGCCGTATGTCTGCGCTTGCCTGTTGCTGCCGTGGTTACCACTGCTCCCCCGCCCGCACGCCCAGGCCGTCCAGTCCGGCTTCGCCGCGCTCGCTTCCCTGGTCAACACCTTCCACTTGTCACTCCCAACATGACAGAAGAGGGCTACGTAGTCTGCTAGGCCATTTCCTGGCACACGCCGGAAACGATCCCCAGATGGTCGAGTCGTTCCGGGACATATGTAGCGGCCTGGGACATTGGGGACACCTTCAGGAGTCTTCCCTTGTACTGTCCCAAAGATTGCGCCCTTCGTCAAGCTCCCCTAATTTCATTGCTTACCAAGTGGGCTTGCGAAATATGGGCTATACCCCTGCATCGCGCTGGTTCAACAACATAAAAAACGCCCTGGCATTAAGCCAGGGCGCGGCATGGTATTCCGCTGTTACGCGGGCCGTCTGAATGGCTCGCGCGAGCGCCAGCCGGCGCTCGCGCTGCGCTACGCGCTCTGACGCTTCAGCGGCTCTGCCTCGATGATGCGCCCAAGAATGTCGGTGTCAGCCAGGATCACGTACACGCCGTCATCCAGCTTCACTTCCGTGCCAGCGAACTTCTGGAACAGCACCCGCTCACCAACGACCAGCTTCTCAGCCAGCGTGGAGCCATCACCAATGGCGATTACCTCGCCCTCGCTAGGACGCTCCTTGGAGGTGTCCGGGATATACAACCCGCTCGCCGTCTGAGTTGGCGCATCGATCACTTTGACGAGCGCGCGCTCGCCTAGCGGCTGAATCGTCTTCATCGTTCCAATCCCTTCAAATACCTGACCTGGGTACGTTTCCTCAAACGCCCTGGCGCCTTGTTCCAGGCCTACGCGGACAAACCCAAAAGCGAGTCTACACGGGCCCGGTCGAAGCCGACCACGACCTGCCCATCAATCCACGCCTGCGGCACGCCCATCTGCCCAGACCTGCTGACCATATCACGGGCAGCGGTCGCGTCGCGACTGACATCCACATCGCGGAAAGTGACCTTGTTCTGCTTCAGGTAGGCCTTCAGCCGCGTGCACCAGGGGCATGTTGGCGTCGAGAAGACCACCACCGAATGCTTGCGCCCGCTCGCCTGCTCGCTGGCTGGCTTGCTCGTCGCGGGAGCCAGCAACGCATCGAGCGCGCTGACATAGCCTTGCTCTGGGCGAACACCAATCAGCGTGTTGACCAACTTGCCATTCTGGAAGATACCGATCGTCGGGATACTCGTAATGTGGAAACGCGCCGCCGTCTCCGGCTGCTCATCCACATTCAGTTTGCCGAAGGTCACTTTGCCGTCGTACTTACTGGCGACACGCTCGATGATCGGCGCCACCAGCCGGCACGGAACGCACCACGGCGCCCAGAAATCCACGAGAGTCACGCCAGAGCGCTCGACGTGCTCGGCGAAATTCTCGTCTGTCAAAGTCACAATAGCCATCAAAAAGCTCACTTTCCAGGTTCACCGTCACGCGCGGCGAACTGCTCGGACACGGATATACTGATTGCTACGGATGCGCGTGCTCCTGCTCCGGAACCGCTTCGTTGGTAACGCCGGTTCGTGACGGGTATCCCTGCGCAATCCAGTCGCCCACACCCTCTTTCACCGCGACAACTTCGCGACCGAGCGCAGCCACGAGGCTGGCGGCTATTGAGGCGCGATGGCCAGAGCGGCAAATAACAGCGACTGGCTGGTCCTGCGGAATCTCATGCATGTGGCGTGGCAGATCGGCGATGTGGAGATGCTGGGAAGCAGGGATATGGCCCGAACGCCACTCTGTCTCATCGCGAACATCCATTATCGCAACGCCGCCCGCGCTCCAGCGCTGGTACAACTCCGTAACGGCCACCCGTTCAAACGAGCCCGTCGCGTACCCAGCGCCCTTCCAAGCCTCCACGCCGCCATCCAGATAGCCGCGCGCCTGCTCATAGCCGATGCGGATGAGCTGCGCCACCGCCTCGCGCCGGTCAGCCTCCTCAGGGATGAGCATCGTCAGCGGCGCATTGAATGGCAGCAGCCACCCCACATACGTGCCAAAGCTGGCGTCTAGCTCGATATTCAGCGACCCCGCGACATGCTCACGCGCGAATGCATCGCGCGAGCGCCCATCAATCAGTGGGACGCCGATGCGCATAAGATCGTTGACATTGTTCGGCGAGAGCCCTGGCAGAGCGGGAAGCCCACCCAGCACGCGCGGCCCTGCGAGATTGATATCACGCATGGCGCTGTAATAGGAGGGGTACAAGCCATACCCAGCCATCTGCATCTTGACGAATTCGGCTTCATCGTGGGCAAACGCCACCGGACTATTCACCCGCTCCCGCGCGATCGTGGATGAGCGCTCCGCGGACTCCGCGGTCACCGCGCCACAGAACGATCCCGCTCCGTGCGTCGGATAAACCGTCGCCGACGCTGGCAGCGTATCCAGAAGACGTCGCAGTGAGCGGTACTGGTCGCGAGTCAGCGCGATCGTCATGCCTGGGCTGACCAGATCCGTGCGACCCGCGTTACCGACCAGCAAGCTACCACCCGTGAATACAGCGGACGGCTCGCTCGCGTCATCCGCATAGAGCGCGTAACTCATATGCGTGGGTGTATGGCCGGGCGTCTCAATCGCTACAAAGCGCAGCGCGCCGAGCGAGACGCTGTCTCCGCCAGCTACACCCAAATGATCGTATGTGACACCTGCCGCGGCGGCGCTAACAATCGTCGCGCCCACGCGCGCGTTTAATTCCATCGCGCCCGTCACATAGTCGTTATGCACATGTGTCTCGAAGACGTGCGTAATTTGCGCGCTGGCGCGCTCAGCCGCCTCCAGATAGATCTCGATGTCGCGCCGCGGGTCAATAACCGCAGCAACGCCAGCTGTCTCATCCGTCACCAGATAAGACTGGTGCCCAAGACCTTCGAGAAAGAACTGCTGTACGCGCATGCTGATATACCCCTCCAGCGCCATCGTGATTGAAAGCCCCGGCGGCGGCAAGCGCCACCGGGTGCGAACGCGAATGATGAACGGCTTACTCCATCGGCGTCTGGCTCATGCGCCAGACCGTCGTGCCACCCGAGATGTTCCAGACTCGCTCGATGCCACGCTGTTTCAGAAACTCGGCGGCTTGCATGCTGCGATGCCCGCTCTGGCAAATCAACAGAATATCCTTGTTTGTGGGGATATCTTTGATGCGGTTAGACAGCTGACTCAAGGGAATGTTGCGCGCGCCCTTAGCATGACCCCGCGCGAACTCCCAGGCTTCGCGCACGTCAATCAGCGCGGTCTCATGCGTCGCGCCAGAATACTTCTCCCAGGCCTCGCGCGGGCTGATGCTAGCGATGCCGCTCGAAGCGCGGCCAAAGAGTCGGTCGAACATGCGGTTTGGTACCCCTTCTCAAATTCGCGAAATCACACATCGTGCTTTGTACGAGTGCGAACCAAGTGATCGCTTGGCTCGCGCTCGACAACACGATATTACCATATGCGCATATCTCAATGCAAGTCACCTCCACCCAACTTTCCCCTCCTGGTCGAAACTCCTCTTCCAACGCTGAATCTCGCTCAGGAATTACCCGATCCAACCCAGCGCCACCGCGTTCATATAGAGCATGTACAACGCGACTACGAAGATGACTCCCACAAAGATCAACGTCAGCGCACGCCGGTTGACAGCCAGACGCGAGGCAAGCCATGCACCCATCCAGCCACCCAACGCGCCACCCACAAAGTACTCCGCCGCCACCAGCCAGTTGACCTTGTCAGCCAGAGCGTAGCTGACTGCCGTGGTGGCGCCGAACGCCCCTACCGACAGCAGCGAGCTGCCAATCGCGTTAATGATCGGCATCTCCGTCGCGAAGATCAGCCCGGGAACAATCAGGAAGCCTCCTCCGATGCCGAAGAATCCCGATAATCCGCCAACAGCCAGAGCCACCGGCCCCGCGCGTACCAGTATTGACTTACCGCCACGCTCCGGCGCCTCCTTCACATCATCTCCCTCCGCGAGGCCCGCGCGTGGCTTCTGGAGCGCCGATCGCAGCATGGTGAACGCGACGAAGAGCATCAGCAACGCGAATAGAAACAGCAACTGCTTCCCTGGTATGTTCTTCCCCAGCGCCGCGCCCGCTGCGGCTCCCACCGCGCCAAACAACGCAAAGGCCACTGCCGGCTTCCAGCGCACGTGACCCGCCCTCCAGTGAGGAATGACGTTCACGAAGGCCGTCGCAGCCACTGCCGCCGCAGTTGTTCCCAGCACCGTATGAGGATCGTGATAGCCAACAAGGTAGAGCAGCAGTGGCACAGCGAGAATTGAGCCACCACCGCCAATAAGTCCGAGACTAAAACCAACCAGCGCGCCAGAAAAAACCGCCAGCGCCTGTTGAAGAACCGTCACCGCTTCCATTGGTACCCATACTCGTGGAATCCTCATCCGCCTCGCATGATGAGGGAAAGGCGCGCGCTCAAGTTGACGCGCGATACAATACTATATTATCATATTGGCATATAGTAACAGGAGCAAACACGACCTGCGTGTGACAACCTGCGCAAAGGAGGAGAACTGATGGAGCGCCATACTGGCGCGCCTTGGGCGGCGACTCAACCGTCCAGCGCGGATAAAGATCTGAATGAACGCGCGTCCGCTGAAAGCACGGCCTGGCGGCAGGTAAATGCCGAGCACGGGTTCGCCGATCCACTGATCGAGGCTCTTGCCTCACGATTTCGCCTCCTGGGCGAGCCGCTGCGCCTCAAGCTGCTGGCCGCCCTCGCGGGCGGTGAACGCAGCGTAAGCGAGTTAGTGGAGTTGACCGGTGCTGGCCAACCCAACGTATCCAAGCATCTGGCCGCCCTCGCTCAAGGAGGCCTGATTGGCCGCCGCAAGTCAGGCGCCGTCGCGCTCTACTCCATCACGGATTCCTTCGTGCTGAATCTTTGCGATGTCGTATGCGCCGGCGTCCGGGAAAATGTCTCGCGACAGGCGCAAGCCTTTGGCGTCGAGGTAACCTCCACGACCGCCACTCGTAAGTAAATCCGTTCCTTGGCGCAATGCCGCACCCTAAAAACGCGACCAATTCAGCGACAGACTCGGACAGAGGAGAGATCAACGATGACAACCGAAGTGACCTCAGCGTCAACCAGTGACGTAACCAGCCCCGTATACGGATTCGGACGCACCCTCAACCTGAGCGTTGAAGACGCCATAGCCCGCGTAACCGAAGCGCTCAAGACAGAGGGCTTCGGCGTGCTGACCACCATTGATGTCCAGGCGACATTGAAAGCCAAGCTGGGCATCGAACAGGCCCCGTATGTCATCCTTGGCGCGTGCAATCCACCGCTCGCCCATCGCGCCATTACCGCCGACCCAAACGTCGGCCTCCTCCTGCCCTGCAACGTCGTCGTGCGCGCTCTGCCCGACGTTGACCAGCAGCCGCGCGCACGCGTCGAGGTCGCCGACCCGATCAGCATGATGGGCATCGTCCAGAACTCTGACCTGACCGCCGTCGCGGCAGAAGCGCGCGCGAGGCTGGAGCGAGTTGTCGCAGCGTCGCCTCGCCGCCGCAGTTGCGGCAAGCGAATGCCTTCGACCGGCATACTGCGCACGGTTACCAATCATTCCGGACATCAGCGGACGCTACCTCGTTTGGAGATAGCGTCCGTTTTCGTGTCAACCCATGACGCTTACGACTCGCGGACTGAGAGCGTGCCTCGCTGGATCGCTGGCGCCGGACCATCGGAGGTCTCTTCAATCTGCGGAAGCACGAACCATGCGGTCATCAGTCCAAAAATGATCCCAGTCAATAAGCGAAGATACACATTACTCTCGTGCCAGCCGAACAGCTGTGTCCCGCCATCTAGCGCCATCGGAAGCATGCCGAGCAGCCACATCTTCCAGCTCAAAGGGCGAATATGGACGATCGGGCGATGGCGGAACAGGACCAGAACAATCCACCAGCAAGTAGCGAGGAATAGATCGCAAGACAGCGCGAGCACAAACACATTTGGTAACCAGCGATATAGAATGAATGCGACGGAACCTGACCGCAGAAAAGGCGATAAAAATCAAACAGCGCGGAACTCGGCCCAGTCAGCCCCAGCGCGTAGCCCATGGGTCCCAGCGCGGACACGCCGATGAATAGCGCCAACGCCCCATTGAAGATCGCCAGCCAGTGCTGTTGGAATGGGTTCAATATCCCATCAACGATACGAGTCACCACACGGCTATAGCGCTGGCGACGAACACTAATACCTGTCAGCGCCGCCTCGATCTCCTCTGGCGTGCGCGGTGGCTGCGCTTCGGTATCATCGATCGCCATCGTGTGTCTCCTGTCAACCGCAAGTGACGCGACCAAAAACGCTCTCCGCGCTGTATCATAGCCCATGCGCGCTACGCCAGCGCGCGGCCGTCGTAATCAGTATAATGGACGTATAGTGGCTCATACCACCATCATGTCCAATCAGCGAGATTCGAGAACATCGCATGTCCACTCCACCAAGCCCCACCACCTGGAACATGGATCCAGCGGCGCTAATCACTCTTCTGCTGCTTCTATGCGAGCTATGCGCTGATCGCCGGTCCACTTCGCGCCCGCATCCCTGGAAGCGAGCCCATCTCCGTACGGCGCATGGCGCTCTTCGCCGGAGGCTGGGTTTCCCTGGCCCTCACCATCATCTCCCCGCTCGACACGCTCGGACGCTACTACCTGTTTAGCGCACATACCGCACAGCTATTCATCATTATCACGCTGTCCGTCCCACTACTCATGGCAGGCCTGCCTGACTGGCTCTCCGCCTGGCGTTGCCTACACCCGCGATGCGTGAGGCGAGCGGCGGATTAATGTTCTCCGTGATCGCCGTCCTGCTCTTCAATGCGCTCATTCTGTTCTGGCACGCCGGCTCGCTTTACGAAGTCGCGCTCCACAGTGATTTCTGGCATGATGTGCAGTTGCTGACCTTCGTCGTGGCGGGAATGCTCACCTGGTGGCCGCTGCTCACACCAGCCAACCACGAGATTCGTCTCTCCAGTCCTCTACAGATTCTGTATCTCGCGGGGGAGAGCATTCCGCTGGATGTTTTCGGCGTCTTCACCATCTTCGCCCAGGGCATTATCTTCTACCCCACATACGCCGTCGCGCCGCGCCTCTGGGGAATCTCCGCCGCGGTCGACCAGCAGGTTGGCGGGGGCATCCTGGCCGTACCAGGCAATATCATTGATGTCATAATGATGAGCGTCGTCTTCTTCGCATGGATTGAGCGTGTGGAGACGCGCGCAGCGTGACCGCGAACGCCAGGCCGACGAACAAACCGTGCGGGCGAGCGGTCTGGGCGAATAAGCCGCTACGCGTTGGGCTGCGGCCCTGTGTCAACTACCTTGGCCTTATCCCATAGCCGCAGCCACTCGTCTAGTGAGAGCGACGCCAGCGCCCGCTCATCAGCCTCCGCTAGCGCCTCCATCGCTTCGAAGCGCCGCCGGAAACGCGCATTCGCGGCGTGCAGCGCTTCCTCTGGGTGGATGCCCAGCCGCCGCGCCAGTGTCGCCACCGCGAAGAGCAAATCGCCTAGTTCCGCCGTCCGCTCTTCCGCGGCGCCCGTGACGCCCGTCACCTCAGCCAGTTCGCGCGCCTCCTCCACAACCTTGTCCAGCGCGCCAGATGCGTCGGGCCAGTCGAAGCCGGTTTTCGCCGCTTTCTTGCTCAGCTCAAACGCCTGATACAGCGCTGGCGCGCTGCGTGGGATGCCCCGCAGGACGCTTTCCCGCTCCACCACTTCACCTCGCGCCGCACGCTCCTGCCGCTTGATCGCTTCCCAGTTCCGCACCACATGCTCCGCGTCATGTACCGCGACATCGCCAAAGACATGCGGATGCCGGCGTATCAGCTTCTCGCTCACCGCCTGGAAGATATCGCCCAGGTGAAACTGGTCCTCGCCATTCGCCACTTCCGCTTGCAGGTAGACCTGCAAGAGCAGGTCGCCCAACTCATCCGCCAGCTTCTCCGCCGATTCGACGCTGCCATCCAGATCGTCTATCGCCTCAGCGACCTCGTACGCTTCTTCCAGTACATACCGCCGCAACGACTGGCTCGTCTGCTCGCGGTCCCAGGGACATCCATCAGGCGCCCGCAGCCGCATCACGATATAGCGTAACCCCTCAGGAGAGCGCGTCGCGCGCAGCGGGTCCAGCGGCGGCGCGTAGAGCGTCGTCAGATGATCCGCGCTCTCGTCGCGGTCTAGCTCCACTAGTGGCAGGCGGCGAATCTCCTCGCGCTCCGGAATCCCGGCCCAACGGATCAGCGTCACTTCCCAGTCATCGGGATACAGCTCGCCCAGCGCCAGTTTGACGCCGCTGGCCAGTCTCCGGTTATAGACCTGCGCGATCAGCGCGGGCTTTGTCGGCGTCAGCGCGCCCATCACCGCCTCAGCGGGCGTGGCCGCCAGCAGCGTCGCGTCCAGCAATTGCAGGTCCCGCTCCAGCGGATTCAACCCCAGCGCCGCGCAGACCGGCTCCAGGAACGACAGCCCACCGATAATCCGCGACGTCACGCCTCGCTCACGCGCCTGCTCCAGCAGCAGCCGGACGGACTCCTCACCAATCAGTGGATGCCCCGGCGTCGCGTATATCAGCGATTCATCCCGGCGGCAGCGCAGCGGCCTCATCGAGCAACCGCTCGGGCCATGCGCGGATACAGCTCCGCGAAGTCACTCGCCGTCTCGTACAGCTCATCGAACGACTCGATGGCAAGATCAGGTCGCGCCTCGCGCAACGCATCTACTGTGGGATGTCGCAGGGTACGGCAAATGATGCGACGCGCCGCCATGAGCGTCTCGTGCGCTTCCACCGTCAAGTCGGCCCAGCGTCCTGGCCCCAGGCCGACTACGAGAATGCTACCTTGGCTGCCTTGTGCGGCCTTGTGGACGGTTTGAGCCATACCAGATCACCCCAAGCGCCAGCTACTTGCCAACGTACTGCTCAACTGGAACGTGCGGCGACACCACGTTGTCTGATCCAAGCGCTGAGATACTGCTGCTGCGTTTGCGAGTCTGTTACCGCGCTCAGTGGCGCCTGCCCCCGGCTCAGGACCTCGAACACGCCATAGCTTCCTTGGAATGGCACGATGATATAGCGCTCGACGCTTGGTGACTCGAACACGCTTTTATCAAACGCCGTCACGAACTGCCCCACATAGACCGTACCCAGGTCGCCACCGTTCGCTCCACTCTGCGTGTCGAGTGACTTCGACTTCGCCAGCGCCGCGAAGTCCGCGCCGCCCTGAAGCTGCTTGACAATCGAATCGGCGTCGGATTGTGTCTTGAGCAGAATGCCGCGCACTTTGGCCGTCGGAAGCTGCCCCTTCTGGGAAAACACAGTCGTATACGCCTGCTGTTCGGCGAGCCATCTGAGCGCGTCTGGCGTTGCGGAGTTCGCCAGTTGTCGCAAACGCGCGTTGCCAGGGGTTTGCTTCAGTTGCGCGTTAACATTCGCCACCTGCGCGCTAAGCGCCGCGATGGCTACATCAATGTTCTTCTCCGTTACCACGAGATGCTGTTTGTCCAGTTGCGACTTGAGCGTCAGCGTGCTCACGAAAAAACTCACGGTCTGGTCTTTCGCCGAGTTGAGCGTCACTCGATCAGATGGCGACTGCCAACCAATCGCCGTCGAGCTGGCGTTGGCTTGCAAGCGCGTCACTCGCGGTGAACAGCGCGAGGACCTGCTGGTACGCGGATAGCGTCACTGGCGTCCCGCCAACGCGCATCGCCACCAGCGGATCGCTGCCTGCGCTAGGCGCGCATCCCGCGAGCGCGGGCAGCAGCGCCAGCGCCACACCGAGCGCTAAGGCAAGCTTGGTGGCGGGGAGCCGTAGAAAGCGAAGAACAGGGGAGGTGGTGGTGGAGAATGTCAGCATGGGGGCAAGGTTCCTCAGAATAACCCGTCGTTGGCGCCAAGGTCGGGTCCATGAGCGTGGCGGCGGGCGCGCAGAGTGGACGCGCGCCTCATCTAGACGAGTGTAGCACGCGCCCACCGGGCCGTCAACGCGCCTAGAACCAGCCGAACGTCTGCGCCAGCAGCCCTAAGTTGAGGGCGATGATGACCCCAGCGACACCCCACGCCAGCCAGCGCGTCAGCGGCTTGTTGACCAAGCCGCCCATGATGTCTTTACGGCTCGTGAAATAGACCAGTGGCGCTACCGCGAAGGGCAAGGCGAAGCTCAGGGCGACCTGGCTCATCACCAGTGTCTGAGTCGGGTCTACTCCGATTGCGATCACAATCAGCGCAGGCGCCATCGTGATTAGGCGCCGCAGCCAGATTGGGATGCGCCAGCCGAGAAACCCTTCCATCACGACCTGGCCCGCCATCGTCCCGACTGTGGATGAGGACAACCCCGACGCGAGCAGCGCCACCGCGAACAGCCACGACGCCGAGCTACCCAGCAGCGGTGTCAACGTGCGGTACGCCGTCTGGATCGTCGCGACATCCGAATGTCCCGTCGCATGGAACACCGAGGCCGCCAGCAGCAGCATCGCCCCATTGATGAGACCCGCGATCCCCAGCGCAATCCAGATATCAATTCGCTCGAAGGCGAAAATACGGCGCTTATCCTTCAACCCGCGCGCTGGAACCCGGCTCTGCGTCAGCGCGGAGTGCAGATAGATGACATGCGGCATCACCGTCGCCCCGAGGATACCGACCGCCAGCACCGCGCCGCCCGCTCCACCAAACCCAGGCACGACCGTGTGATAAGCCACCTGGCCCGCGTCAGGTCGCGCCATAAACGCCTCAACCAGATAACTGCCCGCGATCACGGCGATCAGCAGCCCGATAACCGCCTCCAGCGGGCGGAAACCGAAGCGCTGCAACGCCAGAATCGCGAACGTCGCCGCGCCAGTCATCAACCCGGCGACGAAAAGGGGCACATGCAGCAGCAAATTGAAGCCAATAGCGGCGCCCAGGAACTCAGCCAAATCAGTCGCCATCGCGGCAAACTCGGCGACGATCCAAAGCGGGATGTTCAGCCGGCGCGGGAGATATTCGCGCGCGAGTTGTGGCAGGTTCCGTCCGGTCGCGATGCCAACTTTGGCGGAAAGTGTCTGGAGCAGAATCGCGGTCAGGTTCGCCAGCAAGATCACCCACAACAAGGCGTAGCCGTATTGCGCGCCGGCCTGGATGTTCGTCGCGAAGTTGCCTGGGTCCACATACGCTACCGCAGCGATGAATGCCGGACCGAGAAACGGCAGGATGCTGCGCAGGCTGAATCCCCGCTTTCGCGCCAGCGTCGCCTGCGCCTGCGAGACAGTCCGCTCGGACATGCCAGAACCCCACCCGCTCACCGCGCTCAACATGCGCGCCCCCACGGATGCGCCCCGCGCGCTTTCTCGCATACCCGCGTCCATCAAACCCCTCGTTCCCAAGTCCTTGGCGATCGCCCATCACGCCACATCACGCCACGCCCCACCAGGCTCAGCGCACAGGTGACACCTGAATCCCCGCCGCAAGTTGCGGCCCGACCGCCTGCTTCGCCCGCAACTCACCCACCTCTAGGCGCAGCGGCCCACCGAACGGCTCACGCTCGACCACCCGCACCGCCTCTCCAGGCATAATCCCCAGCCGCGATAGATAGCGCAGTTGTTCGGCGTCATCGTCCTGCACACGTCGCACAACGGCCTCCGCGCCTAGCGCGAGGTCCAGCAGCGGCTGTGTCATCGGCGCGATAATCTCACCGCTCTTCAGCGGAATCGGGTCCCCATGCGGATCTTCCGTGGGACGTCCTAGCATCGCGTCCATGCGGTCCTCGAACTCTTCCGAGATCACATGCTCAAGACGCTCCGCCTCCGCGTCCACGCGATCCCATGAGTAGCCCATAACCCGCGTCAGGAACAGCTCAAGCAGCCGGTGCCGTCGGGTCATCTCCAGCGCTACCTGCCGTCCCGCCACGCTCAGCTCAACGCCGCGATACGGGACATGCCGCAGATAGCCCCGCTCCGCCAGCCACTTGAAAAGCTGGGTCACCGCCGCGTCGCTCAACTGCCCGCTCGGCTCCAGCGCCGCGAGCCGCTCACGCATCAGCGAAGTAGTCACGCGCTCACCCCGCTCACTCAGCTTGTAGACCACCTTCAGGCAATCCACCGCGCGTGGCGAGAGTTCACGAAGGTCAGGAGCCATTATCACATCCCCCAAAACGAGGTTTCACATCTGTAAAAATTATATGTCGTGATCACTCTTCCGTCAAGTACACGGGAAATACTTCGCGCTATCATGGATTGGACCGCTGCACAACCAGCCGCTATGCGAGAGTGAATACGAGATTGTATAATGGGAGAAGCCATAGCGCGCGCGCTTCCGCGCGGCCATTTTGGCGTCCTGCCCGATCCGTGTGGCTCGTAACCTGCCTCTGGAGGCAGGCGAGTTGCGTCAGATGATGTCCTCAAAGGAGATCGTGTCCGATGACCTATGTGATCACCAACCCATGCGTGGGTGTGAAAGATGGCAGCTGTGTGGATGTCTGCCCGGTTGACTGCATCCACCCCGCGCCCGGCGAGCCCGAATTCGAGCAGGATACGCAGCTCTACATCAACCCTGATGAGTGCATTGACTGCGGCGCCTGTGAGCCCGCCTGCCCGGTGAGCGCCATCTTCGAGGAGAGCGCGGTTCCCGCTGAGTGGCAGCAGTTTATCAAGATCAACGCCGACTACTACCGCAATAAGTAACGCGCGCGACGCGCCTGACCAGTCAGCGTCCGTTATGGGCCCGCACGCCCGGCCACTACGCCACGGCGTCGCGGGCCGTATTGCGTTGACGCTCTCGCGGGCGTGGTAATCAGGCGAGACGCCGAAAGGATATGGAACAATGAGCGACACGGACATCGAGGCCCTGCTCGAGCGCGGCTACGAGCTAGATGAGCAGGAGCGCTACGGCGAGGCGCTGGAAATCTATGAGCAGGCGCTCGCCCAGGAGCCCAACCATTCCGAGGCGTGGTATCTCAAAGGGGAGGCGCTCTTCTCACTCGATCGCTACCCTGAAGCGCTCACAGCGTTCGAGCGCTCGCTCGCGCTGGAGCCAGCCGAAGCTGACACCTGGGTAGGAAAGGGCAACGCCCTCGCCGCGCTTGACCGCCGCCCCGAGGCGCTCGAGGCGTACGACAAGGCGCTCAAGATTGACCCTACGCAATCCATCACCTGGCTGCTCAAAGGCGCCACGCTCTTTGACATGGGTGACAGCGCCCAGGCGCTGGCCGCTTACGAGCGCGCGACCGCGCTCGACCCGCAAGAGCCCGAGGCGTGGTCCGGCAAAGGCGACGCCCTCGCCGACCTTGAGCGCGGCGATGAGGCGCTGGCCGCTTACGAGCGCGCACTCGACATTGACCCCGACAACGTGGACGCCTGGATTGGCCGTGGCGACACGCTCGCCGATATGGAAGATCCACTCGCCGCGCTGGAAGCCTACGACCACGCGCTGACGATCGAGACGCTCAACGCCGATGCGCATAGTGGCCGTGGCGACGCCCTCGAAGCCATGGATCGCCACGAAGAGGCGCTCGACGCCTACGACCGCGCCCTCCAGCTCGAGAGTGACAACCCGCGCGCCTGGGCTGGCAAAGCAGTTGCCCTCGCCAGCCTCGACCGCAACGAAGAATCCCTCACCGCATTCGAAAAAGCGATCAGCCTGGATGACGAGAACGCGCTGCTCTGGCTCTTCAAGGCCAACACCCTCGCCATACTGGATCGACCCGACGATGCGCTCACAGCCTACAATCGTTCGATTGCCCTCGACCCCACCTTCTCTTGGGCGTGGCAGGGCAAAGCGCACACACTTCGCGAGCTGGGCCGCGACGCCGAAGCCGCCGAGGCGCAGCGCCGCGCCGATGAACTCGACCGAGAGAGCGACTGACGTCTCAGCACGCGCGCATCTCTCAATCGCAGAATGCGGGCCTCTCGCTTGAGAGGCCCGCATTCTGTAATCAGCCATCTATTCGCGTGGGTCCAGCTTCACGCTCCCCGCGCCGCAACGGCCCTCATCGCGACCTCCGCCGCCGCCACCGTTCGCGCGATGTCTTCCTCGCTGTGAGCCAGAGACAGGAAGCCCGCCTCAAACTGCGACGGCGCGATGTACACACCCTGCTCCAGCAGAGAGCGGAAATACACTGCAAACGCCGCGGTATCCGAGGTCTTGGCCGTCGCCTCATCCACGACCGGCTGTGATGTGAAGAATGTTGTAAACATCGAGCCTACCCGCGTTTGATACACGGGAACTCCTGCCGAGTCCGCCGCCGCGCCAATACCCGCCGCAAGCGTTTCTGACAGCGCATCGAGCCGCTCATACACGTCAAGCCCCCGCAGCAGCTCGAGCTGCGCCGCGCCCGCCGCCATCGCCAACGGATTCCCCGACAGCGTACCTGCCTGATACACCGGCCCCGCAGGCGAGACTAGCGAGAGGATCTCCCGCTTGCCGCCATACGCCGCCGCTGGCAGCCCGCCACCAACGATCTTGCCCAGGCACGTCATATCCGGCGTCACGCCGTAGAGCGCCTGCGCCCCACCGCGCGCCACCCGGAACCCTGTCATCACTTCATCGAAGATCAGCACAGCGCCGTACTGGGCCGTTAGCTCGCGCAGCCCTTCCAGGAAACCCGCGACCGGCGGCACACAGCCCATATTGCCCGCGACCGGCTCGACGATCACCGCCGCCACATCGTCCGGGTATCGTTCGAAGACTGCCCGCACGGACGCCAGATCATTGTAGGGCGCCACCAGCGTCTCCGCAGTCACTGCCTCGGGCACGCCTGGACTATCCGGAGTTCCAAGCGTCAGCGCGCCTGAACCCGCCGCCACCAGCAACAGATCAGCGTGTCCATGATAGCCGCCTGCGAACTTGATGATCTTCCGCCGCCCCGTGTAGGCTCGCGCCACCCGCAGCGCGCTCATCGTCGCTTCCGTGCCGGAATTGACGAAGCGCACCAGTTCGATAGCTGGCATCGCCTCGATCACCAGTTCCGCAAGCCGCGTCTCCGCCTCCGTTGGCGCGCCGTAGCTCGTTCCACGCTGCGCCGCGCGCGTCACCGCCTCGACCACTTTCGGATGCGCATGTCCCAGGATCAGCGGCCCCCAGGAGCCCACATAGTCAATGTAGCGGTTGCCATCTACATCGAAGAGGTATGCGCCCTCACCGCGCTCGATGAAGATGGGCTGCCCGCCCACCGCGCGAAACGCGCGCACGGGACTATTCACGCCGCCTGGTATCACCTGGCGCGCGCGGGCGAAAAGCTCTTCGGAGCGAGATATATTCATCGCTGGCATGAACCCCTTCTTGCGTGTTGAGTTGAGCCTCATCATCGCGCGACGCGATCGCGGAACGTAGTCGCGCATCCCTCTATTCTACCCCTCACATGACGCGCGACCTATCCCAGACGGGTTGACGCGGTGCGGCGCGGGCGTTATAACCCACAAGGGCCACGCGGCGCCTGAGAACAAATCAGTGGAGGCGACATGCTGGAGCAACTGCGAGGACGCAACCTCTCCCACGTGGGCTGCACGATAGGCCTGACGCTGGGCCTCTTTCTCGGCCTGATTATCGCACTCGTCATCATCAGTGTCGTTCGCGCCGACTCCGCGACCAATCTCGCCACCGCCGCCTGGCTCGGCCTCACTTTTATCCTTGGCATCACCGGCTACTGGCTCGGCGGACGCATCTCACGCCGCCTCTGGGGCCCAAAGCCCGCAAGCGCCGACCCGGAATAATCCCACCGTGACACACTGCGCCGGACACTTGTAGCCACGCCAACTCCCATCCTTAGACATTCACCAGGATAATACCCGCCAGAATGAGCGCAACTCCGCCCCATTGCCAGCGCGACAGGCGCTCTCGCAGAAATATCCACGCAAGCAGCACTGTAAAAGCGGTGAAGAGCGAGGAAAGCGTCACCACAATCGAGGTCAGCGCTTCGGAAATACCAATGTTATAAAAGATATTGGCGCTGACATCTAACACGCCCGCCGGAATGATCCACCACCAGAAGCGCGGCCCGCGCGACACCAGCGACGTCCACGCTGGCGTTGCCTGTACCGCTGCCAGCGCGGGTGACCAACGTGACCGTCGCCAAATCCAGGCTCCCGCCACGATCAGCGTCAGCGCCGTCAGGTCAGTGATTTTGCCAATCAAGGCCACCTGAGCGCCGCCCATCTCCGGTGTGATGTAGCGCAACGCCCAGTAGGTTACCCCGAAAATTACCGTCGCCAGCAGGACCTCTGGCACACCTTTGTCCAATCGCAGTCGCCGCCGAGTCTTGCCGACGCCAGGCGTATGTGCGCCACCCGCATGCGCGCCGGTCAGCCCCACACCGACCAGCGTCACCGCGATGCCGGCAAGTTGCGCTACGCTGGGCCGCTCACCGGAGATGAGCGCCAGCGCCGTCGTAATCGCCCCGAACGACGCCGCTATAGGTGAGACGACTGAGAGAGTGCCAATCGCGAACGAGCGATACAGCAGCGCAGCCCCACCCATGATCGCCAAATTCAGCCCGACAGCCGCCAGAGTCAGCGCTGTGGTTGCTCTCGCGAAGCTCAACGGACTCCACGGCTCGATCACAACCGCAATCAGCAGTAGTCCGATCACCTGCTCGAAATAGAGTGTGCGAAACGTCCCGGCGACCTGTGTGGCGCCACGGATACAGAAATCCGCCACGCCCCAAAAGACCGCCGCAAGTAGTCCCAGCGCCACGCCAGTCGCCATTGAGATTTCCCGTTCGCCGCGAACAATTCTCGCCGCTGGCGGCTATCGCGCGCCCTGCTGCTCCATCTCACGCGAGCGGGACCGCTCGTGCTGGGTCAGCAGCCGCTTGCGAAGGCGAATGTTCTGTGGCGTCACTTCCACCAGCTCATCGCTATTGATGAAATCCAGCGACTGTTCCAGGCTCAGCTTGACCGTCGGCGACAGGCGTACCGAGATGTCGGATGTCGAAGAGCGCACGTTCGACTGCTTCTTCTCTTTACAGACATTCACCACCAGATCATCTGGGCGGATATGCAGCCCCACGATCATCCCTTCGTACACCGGCATACCCGGATCAACGAAGGTCTGGCCGCGCGACTGAGCATTGTTCAGCCCGTAGGTCACCGCCATGCCCGACTCCGACGCCACCAGCGCGCCATTGCGCGCCGATCCGATCGTGCCAAGCCACGGCTCGTATCCGGTGAGCATGCTGCCCATCGCGCCGTTGCCCTGCGTCAGCGTCAGGAACTCATTGCGCAGGCCAATCAGCCCTCGCGTCGGAATGTCGTATTCCAATCGCACATTTCCCGCGCCATCGTAGACCATGTTCGCCAGTCGCGCTTTGCGCCGCGCGACATTCTCAGTCACCGCGCCCACGTACTCCTCGCGGGTGTCAATCACCAGTCGCTCCATCGGCTCAACGACGTGGCCATTCTCCTCGTGGGTAATGACCTCTGGGCGCGACACCTGAAGCTCGTAGCCTTCACGCCGTATCGTCTCGATCAGCACCGCCAGATGCAACTCCCCACGTCCGGAAACGACGAACTCATCTGCGCTGGCGCCATCCTCCACGCGCATGCTCACGTTTGTCTCCAGCTCACGATAGAGCCGGGCCCGAAGCTGCCGCGAAGTGCTCCACTTGCCCTCGCGACCAGCGAAGGGGCTCGTATTCACGCCAAAGGTCATCTTTAGCGTTGGCTCCTCGATAGCGATATTCGGCAGCGCCTCAGGCACATCCGGGTCCGTCAGGGTGTCGCTGATGTTGAAGTCATCCATCCCCGCGATCGCCACGATATCGCCGGCGCGCGCCTCATCCGTCTCGCGCCGGCTCAGGCCATCGAAGGTGAAGACATATGTCACCTTGCCACGCGTGACCTCGCCCTCGCGCGAGATGCGCGCTACCGTCATGCCGGGCCGCACCGTTCCCCGTTTGATGCGACCGATCGCGTACTTGCCCTTGTAGTCATCGTAGTCGAGCGTGGTCACCTGCATCTGGAAAGCGCCGCCCTCGTCAACCACGGGCGCTGGCACATGGTCAATGATCGCCTCGAACAGTGGAGCCAGATCCATGTTGGCGTCATCTGGGTTCGTTCGCGCGATGCCTTCCCGCGCGATGGCGTAGATCACCGGAAAGTCGAGTTGATCGTCACGTGTCGCCATCTCCAGGAAGAGATCCTGCGTCCAGTTCAGCACCTGCTCGAGGCGCGCGTCCCGGCGATCAATTTTATTGATCACCACGATCAGTCGCAGACCCAGGTCGAACGCCTTGCGCAGCACAAAGCGCGTCTGAGGCATCGGCCCCTCGACGGCGTCCACCAACAGCAGACAACCGTCCGCCATATTGAGCACGCGCTCGACCTCGCCGCCAAAATCAGCGTGTCCTGGCGTGTCAATGATGTTGATCTTCACGCCCTTGTAGCGCACCGCCGTATTCTTGGACAGAATCGTGATGCCGCGCTCGCGCTCCAACTCGTTCGAGTCCATGATCAACTCGCCCACTTGCTGGTTCTCACGGAATATCTTGCTCTGCTTCAACATTCCATCCACCAGCGTCGTTTTGCCGTGATCAACGTGGGCGATAATCGCGATATTTCGGATATCTTCACGTACACGCTTCGTGGTTGCGCCCTCAGCCAGTTCCATCGTCTCCATACCTGTCGCTATGCTCTCCCAGGACGCCGCCACGCGCTCTCCGAATCTCCAGAATCCCCTGGCGCGCGAAAACCATCCGCTCTCGTGTGACTATCTCTCCATCGCGGTTGCGGGATGAGCCACTCGCTGCATTAAACCGCATGCGCGCGAAGGCGAGCGCTATGCGCTGGCCATCATCGGCCCGCGCCGCGCCCGCCATCTCCGCCGGATCGCTTGACTATGCCGCGCGCGATCCTGCTCGCCAGCGTGAATCGTCACGCCCTTGCTGAAGCTATCGCGCACTCAATACAGAGTATACCACGCGCATCGTCTATCCCGCTCGCTTGTGCGCTCTCAGCCTGATGCCGTAAAGTGGCACAGCCGTCACCCGGTAATACTGCGTCAGTGTCTGATCTGGGACCAGCTCCAGCTCGTACCGCCGCAACGCCTGCGACACCAGCGCCTTGATTTCCACCTTAGCGAAGTTGATGCCGATGCACACGCGCGGGCCACCACCGAATCCAACCAGCGAATACGGCGTCCGCTTCTGCTCCTCGCGCGGCGCCGCAAAACGCTCTGGCTCGAACTCTGCCGGTCGCTCGAATACCTCTGGCAACTGATGCGATGCCGCGATCGAGTAGAAGACATATGTCCCAGCTGGCACATGGTAGCCCGCGAAATCGAAATCTTCGACCACCCCGCGCGGTCCGTTGCTCACTGGTGGATACATCCGCTCCGCCTCCAGCAAGACCAGGTCGAGGTACTTCATCGCCTTGAGGTCCGCAAGCGACGGCTCAGCATCCGGCCCTACCAACGCCAGTTGCTCATCCAGAACGCGCCGCGCCGCCTCAGGATGCTGCGCCAGCAGCGCAAACAGCCACGCGCTCAGGCTCGTCGAAGTCTCATGCCCCGCTACCAGCAGAATATTGGCGTGCCCGATGATCCGCTCGTCGCTTAGTGGCCGCCCCTCGGTATCGGTCGCCGTCACCAACAGCCCCAGGATGTCATCGGTCGGATGGGCGCGCCGCTCCGCGATCTTGGGGCGGATCAGGTCATCGAGCTCGGCGCGCAGGGCAGTCATGCGCGTCTCCCACTCCGCCTGGCTACCCACCACCATACCCAGCATCAGCATCTGCGTGAACACATCGCGGAAACGATCTACCTCTGGCCCCGCGCGCAGGCCCGTCAGCGCCTCAGCCGCCACATCGAATGTGACCTTGCGCGCTTCATCGTAGATATCAATCTCGCCTCGCTCGCCCCAGGTTGCGATGCGCTCCCTGATGATGCGATTCATCAGCGGTACATAGCGGTCTATGTACGAGATTGTGAACGCCGGATTCATGATCCGCCGGTGAGCGTCATGCTCCGGCCCGTCCATCGTCAACAGCCCATCACCGAAGATGTCCAGCACGCCAAACAGATTGCCCCATCCCTGATGATGCGAAAACTTCAACCGATCGGATTGTAGAACAAAGCGGTTGGCCTCTGGCCCCACCATGTACACAATGTCCAGCCCAAAATTGTTCGTGCGAAAGATCGGCCCGTGCCGCAGATACATCTCCGCCAGAAATGGCCCGACCCGCGTCGGATAATCGGACGGTAGCGTGATCTCTGGGATTTCCTTGAATGGCCGCGTCCCCGCCGCCGTCTTCCCCATCGTCATCGAACCTGCATTCTCTTTCTCTACACAGCAGTCCGCTGCGCCCTATCCAGCTCTCATCCGCGCGATTGACCGTCCTGTTGCGTCTGTGGGCGCGGGCCGCGCCCACAAAAGTGTACGGCGCCGGTGGCAAGAAAGCTGCGGATCGGCTTCGGGCGACACTGCCTCTCACTTCACGTCCATGCGTACACAGTACTTCAGTTGCCAAACAGAACGCTAGCGGAAGGGCGGTAAGTGGAGTAAAATATGAAAGACTACGGGGCGTGCGCCCTGCGAAAGGAGCACTCATGCGCGTTCTGTCAGGCCCACCTCGCTACTTCTTTCTCCGGCGCGCGCGCGTCGTGCGGGAAGAACTAGCCCACTGGCCCCCAGAAGATAAATCACCTGAGGCGCCTGATAACACGATCTGCGTCGCCGCGCGCCTCTACCCTGACGAAGGAGCCTGGCGCGCCGAGGCGGTCGAATCCGAAGCCGCCATGAAAACACAGACCGAAGGCGCCTTCATCCTCACACGCGAAACCGTCCTCGGCCTCTCACGCGACCAGCGCAGCCCGGTGGCGCTGGCTCTGCTCGGCGTTCGCGTTGTCAAGATGGATGATGGTGAATTCGCCAGCCATCTTGTCGTACGCGTGACCGGAGGCCTCGGCCCAGGCGCGCCCACCGCGCCACTCGTGCTGCCCATCTCGGCGATGATTCTGGGGCAGTACATCGAGCACGGCCCTCGCGCGGAAGCAGAACTCGACCTGCGGCTCGCCCCCGCGCAAGTCGCCGCCGCCCCAGCCTATATGCCCGACGCCCGCATCCACCGCACAGTCGGCGTCACACTCGATCAGGCGATTCTCTCCGCCGTCGCTCGGCATGTTATCACCTACGAGGTGCTGGCGGGCCGTGTCTCGCTCTACGGTCGCTCCGATCTCACCGCACTCGGCGAAGAGATACGCGCAGCACTCGTCCAGGCCCCTGGCGTTGTTGATGTAGACGACCACATCATCTACATTGATCAACTCAAAGACCTGGTTGAGCAGGCTCTCGCCGCCAAAGGCATGGGTGACATCGCCGTTCTTAGCGAACACGGCCTGATCGCATTACGTGGCGTCGTGCCCGACTCGCGTACGCGCTACAAGGCGAAAGACACAGCCGCGGGCATCCCCGGCGTTCGTGGGGTGGTTATCCAGGATCTCAAAGTCGCCGACAACGCCACCGTCTAACTCGCCCAAATTCTTCCCACGCATGACAACGCGCCGTAATTGGGATTCACCAATCCCGCTACGGCGCGCTGTCTCTTTCCAAACAAGCCCTCACCACCAACCAGCGCCTCATGTCGCTCCACTCTCCTCAAGATGGGAACAAGTCGCTCCAGCGCCGCATGTGGCTTCCCGTCATGCGGTACACTGCCATCGAGCGCGTGACATGCGGAAAGGCGGGATCGAGCATGCTGGCGGGAAAACGAGTTGTTGTCGGCGTCTGCGGCGGCATCGCGGCCTATAAGGTGGCCGATCTGGTAAGCAAGTTACGGCAGGCTGGCGCGGATGTGGATGTCATTCTGACGGAGCATGCCGAGCGCTTCGTGAGCGCGCTCACATTCACCGCGCTCAGCCAGCGCCCGGTCTATGGTGACCTGTGGGAGCCGACCGGCGAGGCGGCGGCGCGCCACATCACCATCGGTCGCGAGGCCGAGTTGATGCTAATCGCGCCCGCTACAGCCAACACTATCGCCAAGCTGGCGCACGGCATGGCGGACGACCTGCTCACCACCGTCGCGCTGGCCACCACCGCTCCACTGCTCCTGGCCCCCGCGATGGAGACAAATATGTACCAGCACTCCGCCACTCAGGCAAATCTGCGGCTGCTGGCGGATCGCGGCGCCACCATCATCCCACCGGAGAGCGGGCGGCTAGCCTCGGGCGAGGTGGGAGCCGGGCGCCTGCCAGAGCCCCCCGCGCTGCTGGCGTGGATAAGCCGGACGCTGGGGCGCGGCGGAGACCTGGCGGGCATGCGGGTGGTCGTGACGGCGGGAGGCACGCGCGAGTCGATTGACCCTGTACGATTCATCGGCAACCATTCCAGTGGGCTGATGGGCTTCGCGCTCGCTGAGGAAGCCCGCGACCGTGGCGCGGAGGTCATACTGATCGCTGGAGCCATCAGCGCCGCACTGCCGGTGGGCATCGAGGTCCGACGGGTGGAAACCGCGCTGGAGTTGAGAGACGCGACACTGGAAGCCATACGTGAAGCTGACGCTCTGGTGATGGCCGCCGCTGTGGCTGACTACCGCATCGAGCGTCCCGCCAGCCACAAGATCAAGAAAGGCTCGGCGGAGGAAAATCCTGACGGCTCGCTCGCACTCCATCTCACACCGAACCCTGATATCCTCGCGGAAATCAACGCCCTCGTAGCGGCTGGCGGCGCTCCCAGGCTCATCCGCGCCGGCTTCGCGGCGGAAACGACCGACGTGGAGCGCAATGCGGAGGTCAAGCTAGCGCGCAAGGGCCTCGATCTGCTGGTGGCCAACGATGTGATGAAACCAGGCAGCGGCTTCGGAACTGAGACCAACGAGGTCACTCTATTCAGCGCAGGCGGCGCTGTCGAGCGACTGCCGCTCCTGACCAAGCCCGAGGTGGCGCGGATCATCTGGGATCGCCTCGTCCCGCTCCTGCGCGCCCGTCCAGCGTCAGACGGCGATCACAACCCTTAACACCTCGCTGAGCGCAAAGTACTGGACAGGCGCCCATCCGCGTCAGTATTTTTGCGCCCATCACGTCGCAATGCTAAGATGGCAGTCATGTGGATCAAGGAACCTCTCACAGGCGCGCGGCGTCTACTTGAGCGACGACAAGAGGATCAAAAGAGCGGGAGAGCATGGTGAGCAAAGAGCCGCTGTGGCGCCGCGCGATCGCGCGTATCAACCAGGCGCCGGCGCAGCGACTGGCGTTCGCCACCACCGCTGGCGCCAACGCTTCGCCTGATCGTGAGGCGGAGAACGAAATCGCCAGCGATACAGCGCGACCGCGATTCCGGCTTCCACGCGACTGGACGCCGTGGCTGACGCTCGCCATCGCGTTCGCCGCGCTCCTGTTACGGCTCTACGGTATCAACTGGGATGCCAACAACCACCTGCACCCTGACGAGCGCGAGATCATCTTCCGCGCAATGTGCCTCAACTTCCCAGGTCAGCCGCGCGACCCCACCTGCGGCCCGGCGTTTACCGGCCCCGGCTGGCTCTTCTCGATCAACTCGCCGCTCAACCCGCACTTCTTCGCCTACGGCTCTTTCCCGCTGTATCTCCTCGCTGCCGTCGCGCATGGCCTCGCCTGGCTGACCAGCCTCACCCACGGCGCGTTCCATCCTAGCGACGGCGGCGCATTCGACGATTACAATCACTTCGCCCTTGTGGGGCGCGCGCTCTCAGCGCTCTTCGATACCGGCTCGGTAATCGTCGGCGGCCTCATCGCTCGACGCCTGGCTGGCCGCTGGGCAGGCGTCCTGGCGGCGGCGTTTATCGCGGTCATCCCATTCAATGTCCAGGTCTCGCACTTCTACGCGGTTGACACCCCAACGGTTTTCTTCATCTTGCTAACCATCTGGGCATGCGTCGCCATCGCACAGTACGCCACCCGCATCGCGGATGAGCCCGTGACAGGGCGGCGCGCGACGCGGCAGTCCTGGGCCTTATGGGCGCTGGGCGCGCTGGCGGGCGCCGCCTTCGCGCTGGCGTTCGCCTCCAAGATCAGCGCCGCGCCACTGCTTGCGCCAATCTTCTTCGCCGCGATTCTCGTCTGGCGGCGCAAAGGGTTTGAGTACGCGCTCCTTATGATCGCGGGCGCGGGCTTCGCCGCAATGATTACATTTCTCGTCACCAGCCCCTACGCGATCATAGACTGGAAGGACTTCTACTCCCAGATCTCAGAGCAGACAGCGCTCTCCCAGGGCAAGCTCGACTATCCCTACGTGCGCCAGTTCGCGGGCACGATTCCCTTCGTCTATCAAATCCAGCAAATGCTGCTCTACGATATGGGCCTGCCGCTGGGGCTACTGGGGCTGGGCGGCTTCGCCTGGGCGCTGAGCAGACTCTGGCGTCGGTGGGATGATAACTGGGGCATTCTCATTGTCTGGATCGTCCCCTACTTTGCGATCATCGGAGACGCCTACACCAAGTTCACGCGCTACATGCTGCCAGTCTTCGCGCCGCTGGCGATCTGCGGCGCGGGCGCGGTAGTCGCCCTGGCGACATGGGGAATGGGCCATGCGCCACGCATCTGGCGCCACTGGAATATCTCACCAGGCGCCTGGGCGCGCGCGCTAGCGGTGGGACTTGCGACGGTGGCGCTACTTGGAGCCGGGCTAGAGGCGCTCGCCATTGACAACCTCTACAGCGCGCCCAATACCCGCGTCCAGGCCTCACAATGGATCTACAATCACGTCCCCGCGCATAGCATTCTGACGAGTGAGGTATGGGACGACTCACTGCCGATCCAAGTTCCTCCCGCGAAGGTCATCAACGGCGTCTCTTACACTAGCGCAGGGCATGTGATAGACCCCGGCCAGTACGGCAACATCGGCTTGAACCTGTATGATCCCGATACGACCCAGAAAGCTGGTCAACTTGCCGCTTCGCTTGCGGGCGCGAACGTCGTAGTCATCAGCAGCCAGCGTCTCCTGCGCTCGATTCCCAAACTGCCCAGCCGCTACCCGATGACCATTCGCTATTATCAGTTGCTCTTCGAGGGCAAGCTCGGCTTTCATCTGACGGCCACCTTCCAAGCGCAGCCCAGCTTCCTGGGCATCACGTGGAATGACAGCGGCGCCGATGAAAGCTTCTCTGTCTACGACCATCCGCCGGTCTGGATTTTCGTCCGCGATGGCGCCGGACTTACCACTGACCAGATCAACGCCGAGCTAACCCAGGGCGTTAATTTCGACACCGTGACGAACCTCTCCGGCAGTCAGAAGCCCCTTATGCTTACGCTCTCAAGAAAGCGCCGCCAATCAACTTTCGCCGCCTCTCGCGACGCAGTTTCCGTCAGGGAGTCTGGCGAACCGCGCGCCGCTGCCCTGGTGGCTGCTGATCGTCGAGTTGCTGGGCATTCTAACATTCCCGCTCACCTTCTCCGTTTTCAGCGGACTGCGCGATCGGGGTTGGGGGTTCAGCAAACTGTTGGGGCTGCTGCTGGTGGCATGGCTCGTCTGGTTCCCCTCTAGCTTCCGTCTCGTTCCGTTTACCTCAGCGGCGGTCGCGGTCGCCTTCGCGCTGGTCGCGGCGGTAGGCGTCGCCGTAGCCTGGCGCCGCCGTGTGGCGCTGTGGGCCTTCGTCCGCTCCCGCTGGCGACTGATCGTCGCCAACGAAGCGCTATTCGTGGGCGGATTCTTGTTCTTCACCTGGATACGCGCGCTCGATCCCGATCTGTGGCACATCTATCGCGGCGGCGAGAAGCCGATGGAGATCGCCTTCCTCAACGGCATCCTGCGCAGCCGCTACATGCCGCCACTCGACCCCTGGTTCTCTGGCGGCGCTATCAACTATTACTACTATGGCCAGTACCTGATCGCGACACTCATTCGCCTGACGGGCATCACTCCCACGACCGCCTTCAATCTCGCGATCCCACTGCTCTTTGGGCTGACACTCTCAGGAGCCGCATCGGTTGTCGCTGGCGTGACGCGACGCTGGTGGGCCGGGCTAGTGGGCGGGATAGCAGTCGCGGTCGTCGCCAACCTCGATGGACTCTGGCAGGTGTGGCAGAATGTGCTCACGGTTCGCGCTGGCGGCCTCGCCGCGCCATTCGACTATTGGGCCAGTAGCCGCGTCATTCCCTACACCATCAACGAGTTCCCTTTCTGGAGCTTTCTCTACGCCGACTTGCATGCCCATCTGATTGACCTGCCTATCGTCATCATGATCGTCGGTCTGTGCGCCTCACTGCTTGCGCGCGCGCGACGGGATGGCGGTCGCTGGCTTTCTGTGGCTCCGACACTGGCGGTCGCGGCGCTGGCGCTGGGCGCGGTCTGGTGCGTCAACACCTGGGATTTGCCCGCCTGCGCGCTGCTGCTGATAGCCGCAAGCACGCTACGCTTGCTGCCGTTCGGCGGCCAGCATCCGCCATCATGGCGACAGGTCGCGACGCTCATCCGCTGGCCCGTGATACGCGCATGGGCGCTGGCGATCGGCGCGACGCTGGCGGCGACGTATCTGCTCTACCTTCCTTTCCACGCCACGTTCGTCAATTTCACTTCTGGCATCGCGCAGGTCACGACGCCGACCGATCCCTACCAGTTCTTCACGCTCTTCGGCATCTGGCTGTTCCTGATCGTAACCTTCTTCATCGTTGAGCTACGCGATCGCCTGGAGCGCGACGCGGCTGCCCTCCAGGCGGAAGGCGAGTCACCCGTGCGCTATCCGCTCTGGCTCCTCGCGATACTCGTGGGCGGCGCGCTCATCATCGGTACAGCGATACGGCTTGATATCGGATTGGTGATGCTGTTCACGCTCGGCGGCTGGCTCGCGCTCGATCTGCGCCACTCGCCCGCGAAGCTGCTGACCTATACGCTGGCGCTGCTTGGCCTGGCTATCGCCACCGGCGTCGAGTTGGTCTACCTGCGCGACTTCCTCGACAATAGCGCGTGGGAGCGAATGAACACGGTCTTCAAGTTCTACTATCAGGTGTGGGTCTGCTTCTCGCTCTCTGGCGCGCTGATCTTCAGCCAGCTCATGCCCCGCGCGCTGGGGTTCGCCAGCGGCGCGCGCAAGGCCACACGCGCGGGCTTCATGACACCTGCGACGTCATCCGCGACCTACGGCGCGCGCATGGCCTGGATCGTGGCGCTCTCGCTACTGCTCGGCGGCTCGCTGATCTTCGATATCCTCGGCACGCAGGCGCGCGTCAACGACCCGGCGATCTGGGCTGCCGTCCAGCCCCCACCGGGCGGTGTACAGCCGCAGGGCCTCTCGCTGGATGGCATGGCCTACATGCGCGGCTGGTATCCCGAAGACTACGCGGCGATCAACTGGCTGAACGCCAATGTGTCTGGCGCGCCAACCATCGTCGAGGCCAGCGCCGACCCCTACCAGTGGTACAGCCGCGTCTCGATCTACACCGGCCTTCCCGACGTGCTCGGATGGGGTAGCCACGAGGAACAACAGCGCTACCCCGATCAGGTGGTCGCCCGCCAGTTCGCCGTGCAATCGTTCTACCTGACTACCGATCCCAAAGCGGCGCTCCAGTTCCTCAGCGACTATCATGTGCGCTATGTCTATGTCGGTGAGCTGGAGCGCTCGTGCATCACGACCGGTCCGAACGGAAGTTGCATCGGCTTGCCAGCCCAATCGCTGGCCAAGTTCACGATCATGGCGCAAGAAGGAGAACTTCGCCCAGTGTTTACCGATGGCGCGACGGTTATCTATCAGGTGACGCGCGTATGAGTGTCGTGTTCAACTGGTGGCTGCTCATTGAACTGGTGGGGTTGGCGGGCGCGCCACTGGCCGCCGCGGTTTTTCGCAACCTCCCCGACGCGGGTTGGTCGCTCTCCAAACCGCTGAGCCTGCTCGCGCTTGGCTGGCTGATCTGGATGCCACTCAGTCTCTTCCACGCGCTGCCCTTCAACGCCGCCTGGATCGTCGGGACATTCCTGGTCTTCGCGCTGGCGAACGTCGCGCTGCTGCGTGTTCGCTCCGTGCGCCGCGCGCTGACACGGCTGTTCCGCGAGTCGTGGCTCTACGCGCTCCTGACCGAGGCGCTCTTCGCGGGAGCCTTCGCCGCGATGCTCTGGGAGCGCTCGTTTACGCCAGAGGTGGTTTCCACTGAGAAATTCATGGATGTAGCGTTTCTGGCGGCTATCTGGCGCGCGCCGCATCTGCCGATACCCGACCCCTGGCTCAGCGGCTATAGCATCAACTACTACTACTTTGGCCACTTTCTTATGGCGTCTACCTGCCAAGACGCTCGGCACCGTCCCAGCGGTCGCCTTCAATCTCGCCGTCGGTCTGACGTTCGCGCTGGCATTCGTCGCAATCTTCGGCGTGGCGACGAACATCGTCGCCAGCGTGCGGCGCTCGCCCAAGGCATCCAGCCTGCTCGCCGCGGCTCCAGCGGGAATGATCGCCGCGCTGCTGACACTGGTAGCGGGCAACCTGGCAGGCGCTCAGGTCTGGCTGAAGCAGGCCCAGCAGGCGGCGAAGATTGATCCCGCGCTTGGCGGCAATCTCTGGGCATGGTGGACGCATCGCGATTTGTGGATGTCGTACGACTGGTGGTCGCCATCGCGCGTTCTGCCGAACACCATCAACGAATTCCCCGCCTTTAGCTTCGTGCTGGCCGACCTGCACGCGCATGTGCTGGCGCTGCCCTTCGCCGCGATGGCCATAGGGCTGACATTCAACCTGCTGCGCGCGCGTGGCCGTGGGGTACTGGCGTTCGGCGGGCGGCTCTGGCCACTGGGGATGCTCGCCGCCGCCGTCTCGCTTGGCGGACTGTATGTCATCAACGGCTGGGACCTCCCGACCTACCTCGGCATAGCGCTGCTGGCGCTGCTGATGCAACAGTGGCTCGCGCACGGGCGAGCGATCAGCCGCGAACTGCTCCTCAATGCGGGAACAGCGGCCGTGATACTGATCATCACTGGCCTTCCTCCTGTATGCCCCGTTTTATCTGGGATTCAGCTCACCCGCTCAGGGGATTGGCTTCGTTCGACCTTCCAAAGAGTCTTTGCCCGGCGACGTGTGGAGCATTTTCGCTCTCCAGGCGCTACTGGCCTTCACCTATCTCGCCACCAAACTTGGACCGCTCCTCCAACGGGACGCGCTCCCCGCGCTGGCTGAGATCTGGACGCCAGGATCGAGGAAGCGCATCGCGGAGCGCCTGAGCGTAGTCCCCGCGCCGCTGCTGGGCGCGCTTCCACTGGCGCTTCTGGCGGCGCTAACCATCAGAACCAATGGCGTCACCGAATGGACGCTCTTCTGGGCGGCGCTGATTGTGATCATCTGCTCGGCGCTTCTGCTCGTCGATATCACACGATCGAGCGTTGCGCCAGAGCGCAGCGGGATGATGGCGACGTTGCTCATCGGCTGCGCCGCTGGGCTGCTGATGATTTGCGAGGTAGTCTACCTCCGCGATGTCTTCGGCGGCGCGCTCTTCCGCATGAACAGCGTGTTCAAGTTCTACTACCAGGCCTGGCTGTTGCTGGGGATCGCGTCTGGGCCTCTGCTCGTTTGGCTGGGCAATGGCGCGCTTGGCGCGCTGCGAAGCGTGTCACCGCGCATCAATTCCGCCATATCGGTCTCTAAGCCAGCGATTGCGCGACCGCTAACATGTTGGCTCTCGCTAACGGCCTGCAGAAAAGCCCCCGACAAACAGCAGGGAATGGAACACGGAGCCGACGCGCGCCGTCCCACCGATGTGGACACGCGCTGTCTCTGGCATGAGCGCCATCGCTATGGAGCGTGGGGCTGATCACACTCCTGCTGGCGTCGGCGATTTACCCCATACAGGCTATCGCCGCGCGCACAGCGAATCTCTCCCTGTCCCATTCACTTGACGGCGCCGCGTTCATGGCCCAAGATTCCACAGATACCGGCGACGAGCCAGCCATCAACTGGCTGAACGCGAATGTCTCAGGCGAGGCGGTAATTGTGGAAGCCGCGACAATACAATGAGTACACCCATCTAGGGCGGGTCTCGGCGTTTACCGGCTTACCAACGCTCATCGGCTGGGGCGGTCACGAGACGCAATGGCGCTTCAACTGGCTTCAACAGCCCCAGAACGCGAGCGTCATCGACCAGCGAATCGATGACGTCACCCAGATATACACCAATCCCGATAGCGGAGCCGTCATGTCGCTGTTGCGGCGATACCATGTCAATTACGTCTATGTTGGACAGGCGGAGCGACAGCGCTACCCAACCGCGAATCTCGGACGGTTCGCGAGTTTTCTGCGCGTGATCTATCACGATTCCGAATGTGACGATCTACGCCGTTCCACCCGTTCAGTAGCATACGCGCAAGCATCAGCGATGAGGAGCAATCCATGAGCGCACAGCGAGCATACCGGCGCCAGAAGAAATCGGCGGCGCGGCGGAGCGCAACCGTCTCGCCAGGGGCCGCGCTCGCGCTCGCTCCGGAGCAGCCATTCGCTATTCAGGCGCCTGATACGGAAACGTCAGCGTCTCCCAGCGCGCGAGGCGTGCGGATCGAAGGCGCCAGCGAGCGCCAGACTGCGCGGGCTCGCGAGCCAGGTGGGCGCATGGCTACGCGCACGTACCTGGGAACAATGGGCATGGGTAGCCATACTGGCGCTCGCGACCATTCTCCGCTTCTGGGACCTCGGCGCGAAGGCGCTCCACCACGACGAGAGCATGCACGCCTTCTACTCGCTGCTCTTCGCTCGCGACCCTTCCAGCTACGCGTATAATCCGCTGCTGCATGGCCCGTTCCAGTTCCACGCTGAAGGCGTCATGTTCATGTTGATTATGGCGGCGCAGGCGCTCTTCCATGTGGGCGGACCAGGGAACCAGCCCTGGATCAACGACGCCACCGCGCGCATTGTCCCAGCGCTCTTTGGGGTGGGCATCGTCGCGCTGCCGCTCGGCCTGCGGCGTGAGCTGACCCGCGTTGGCGCGCTGATCGCCTCGCTGCTGCTGGCGGTTTCACCATCCTTCGTCTACTTCTCCCGCTTCCTCCGTGAGGATATCTACTTCAATTTCTTTATGTTCGCGATGGTCGTTTGCGCTGTGCGCTTCGCGACCTCACGCCGGATGATCTGGCTGTCGCTGACCGCCGCAGCCACCATCCTCGCGTACGCCACTTTCGAAGGCATTTTCCTGACGCTGCTCATCTTCGCCGTCCTTCCTGGCCATCGCCATGGTCTGGGAGATCGCCGTTAGCGTCTCACGCCGCTTCGCGCTGACGCTGCCAGATTCGCAAAAGCTGCTGCTGACGCGGGCGATCTTGCTGGTGATACTCGCTGGTCTAGGCGCGATAGGCGCGGTCTGGGCGTTGACGGACAATGCGCTCGCTCAGCTCCTTTATCACGACGCATCCCACGCAGGCCGACCTTCAGGTCGCCCATGCTCGAGACAGCGGACGGTCACCGTCCTGCTCTACCTCAGTATCGCGATCGCCCTGGTGAGTCATCATCGCGCTCGTCTGGCAGATCGCGCGCGACAATTCAGCCTACGCGCGCGCCGAACGGCTCGATGCGCTCGCCGAGACGCATGCTGACGATGAAGACGATATCGCCCGCTACGTGGAGGATATGCCGCCTAGCCGGTGGGAGCGGGCCGAGGCGGTTCTTGGCGCTCCAGGACGCTTCGCCGCTCGTCTGCGTGAGAGGCTGGACGAGGAGCGCAGCCGCTCTTGCGCCTGCTGCTCGGCGTCTCGTGGGCGCAATGGTTCGTCGCGTTCGTCACCGGCTGGCTCCTCTTCGTCGCGCTGTACTGGGAGTCGCCAGGCGCGGGGCGCACCCTCGGCCAGGGCTTCGAAGAGGGCATTGGCCATGGCGTCTGGCAAGGCCTGTATTACTGGCTCCAGCAGCAGGATGTCGCGCGTGGCGCTCAGCCGGTGTATTACTATTTCCTGCTGATTCCGCTCTACGAACAGCTTGCGGTTGTCATGGGGCTGGCGGGAGTAGTCTACTCCCTCTTCCGCCCCACGCGCTTCCGTCTCTTCCTCGTCTGGTGGTTCATCGGCTCGTTGGGCATCTATAGCTGGGCGGGTGAGAAGATGCCCTGGCTCAGCATCCACATCCTGCTGTCGCTGATGTTGCTCGCCGCCATCGCCATCAACCGCGCGATCGAGGGTGTGCGAAGACTTTGTCGGCGCGCTACGCGACGGCATGCCCTACCGCGAGGCGCTCACCTGGCGCACAGGTGGCGCCCTGGCGAGCGTGGCGCTCTCCGCGCTGCTGCTTGTCCCCATGGTCCATAGCATGTATCTGCTCGACCTATCAAGACCCTTCCAACGGTCCGCTGGAGATGATGGTCTACGTCCAGACGACGCAAGACGTGGACACTGTCATGGCAAAGATCACGACAGCGGACCAGCATCTCTACGACGGCAAGCATCAGCTGAAGATCGTCGTTGGGCAGGGCGAGGAGTGGCCGATGTACTGGTATCTGCGCGATTATTGGCTCGACCCGCATCCCAGCTCCTACGTCACCTGGGATCCGCAGAGCGTCAACGGCTCGAACCCATTCTCGAACATGAACCCGGACGCGCTGATCTTGTATCCAGGCACGCAGGTGCAGCAGTTCTTCCAGGCGCATCCTACCGGCTACCACATGAAAGAATATGTGCTGCGCTCGTGGTTTGACGAGTCCTACAAACCACAATTGCCGTGCCTCCAGAAACCTGGCCAGAAGTGCGCTTCTAACATTGACTACGCCTTCTACGGGCAGGGACCCGGCCGTGGCTCAGCTATGGATCCAACGCCGCCACCAAACGCCTCTTTCAATCTGGGCAAGGCGTCTTCACGCTTGTGGAACTGGCTGTGGTTCCGTAAACCGCTTGGCTCGACCACCGGCCCGTACTATGATTTCGTCTTCATCGTGCGCGACAGCGCGGGCGTCAAACCGTAGCGCGCCGCTGAAACATTCTCCCGCCGAATAGCGTCCTTCCTGTGAAGTGTGGCGCGACGCCCACGGAAAAATCGAAGGAGACGGGATGATGGCAGGTGTTCGGCGGGTCGCGAAGAGGAAAGAACGCATGCGCCGCCACGCTCAGGCGCTGGCGGCATTGACACTGGCGGCCTGCGGGCGTAGCCAGGCGTTTATGTCGTCTACGCAGACAGCGTTGTCCTCGCCGCCTGCCGTCCAGGCGGCGGCTCCGCTCAAGTGGATCACGGGAACACTGCCTCCCAATCTCGGCGCAAGCGTCAACGCCTTGAGTGCGCTAGCGCTTTCACAGAGCGATGGCGCGGTCGCGTATAGCTGCGAAATACCCGCGAACGCCGCGGTGACGGGCGCGCCGATCTGGGTGACTCGTGACCGAGCGGTCACCTGGAATTCAGCGGGGCGGGTCTTCCCGGAGGAAACCATAACCAGGTGCAATGTCATCGTGGACTCGACTGACTCCAACACGGCGGTCGTCATCACCTATCACGCCGTCAACGATGGTTGCATGGCCTGCTCTAATGGCGACTACAAGCGTTTCGTCACGACAAATGGCGGCAAGACCTGGAGCGCGCTTGCCGGCGTGGATGATCTCATCCAGCGCTTGGCGACCTATCGTGGCTTGACCTATGCGCTCTTCTCACCGCATCCCGCTGACCTCGCGGCGCTCAAGACTGAGTTTGTCGTCAGCGAGGACGGGATGCGAACCTGGATACCGGCAGATCGGGGACTGGTGGCGAATACCAACGATCCCTATAATTCGCGCTACGTGACCGCGTTCTGGCTGAATAGCGCGACGGGGAGCATTCTGGCGCAGACCCAAACCAACTTCATCTTCTCAACTCAGTTTGACGAGAGCGACGACGGAGGGGCAAGCTGGCGGCGGATTACCACCCCACAGGCGGACAATTATCTTTGTAGCTCCTGCGATTGGCTCCGACTGGCGCGTCTGCGGCGACCATACAAGCTCCGGGACGGGGATTCCCGGCCCAATCAATCTGCTGACCTGTACTTTCGACAGTGGGCGGACCTGGGTTGGCGAGGGATCGCCATCCGATAATGCGGTCTACGGGCTGGCAGCGGACGGCAGCGCGCTCGTCATCGCCGGCGGCGAGGCTGAGCGCCTGGCCCCCCGCGCTCTCGCCCCCGACGAACTGGGGCCACTTCCTAATCGCTTGACGGCTGCGCTCGATTATTCAGGCGGCGCGAGTGATGGCGTAATCTGGCTCTACACCATGACAAACTCCGGTGAGTTAGCAGCGGTGTATACCGCCAGCTATGAATAGGAGTAGCGAAGAATACGTGGTGGGATATACCGTGCGCGTCGCGAGCCGTTCGAGCCATCCAGTTTGGCGCTGGCCTTCGCTCTGGATGGCGCTGCTCCTGGCCTTATCGCTCTTTGTAAGCGCTTGTACATCGGGCGGAACAGGCACATCTAGCGCATATGCGCCGCATGCGACCGCGAGCGCGCCATTCACCCCCATCGCCCCAGGCTGGCGGCTCTACACTGACCCCAAATACGGATTCTCGATCCAGTATCCGCCGGGCGCTATCCTCGAGACGCCAGATCCAGCGGGATCGTTCGCCTATGCTGGCTGGCGCCTTCCCAGCGCGGAGGACGCCACTGGAGGCGCGACACTGCTCATGACGGTCACGACACAGCCTGGCGCCAGCCTCTGCGCGGAGATAGCGCATGGCGCCCCGGTAACAGTTGGCGCGAACATCACGGCACGCCAGTTTGACAACCTCACAACCCCACCGCCCGTGGGCGCTTTCCAGCCCCTTCAACTCTCGCTTCTGCTCACCAGTAGCGGCCTATTCACCATCATCACGCTCAGCGGGAACCCGCCCGCAAGCACGTTTCTTCATCGCTGGGAAACCGTCTGGCATGATACATTGGCATCGTACAGTTCCGGCCATGGCCCGGCGAACGCCCATCCCTGCGCCTGACGCCTTTCCATCTGTCGCGCCGTGAGATACGCCAGCCGCACGGCGTACTCTTCGGTGAACATAGCGTCACCTTGGCGCACGAACTCAGGTTCAGGATGAGGGCCACGTTATGAACGGAAAGCGCCAGCCAGCCAGCGCCACATCCTCCTCGCAGAGGCGCGTCTCACACATGAGACGGCGCGTGAAGCTGGCGGCACGCGCCCTGCTCGCCATTTTCGCGATTGCCTGCCTCACAGTGGCGTTTAGCCCCATCGGGCGCGCAACCACGCGGGCGGCCTTCCTCCTCCCCGCGCTCATCACAGGAGAGGAACCGGGCGCGTTCTATACGCTCGGTGAGCCAATCAGCCACACCAGCCAGGTGATCGCCTCTCGGGATGGCCCAGTCTATCTCGACATCTACTCCCCCACCTCACCCGCGCCAATGATTCCCGGCGTGCGCGAAGGACTGGTCGTGATTCCCGGTGTCGGTGACAATCGCACCGTTCCGCAGCTTACCAACCTGATGCAGTCGCTCGCGCGCTCTGGGGTCGTAGCGGTGGAGATGACCACCAACACCCTTATTGACTATGATCTTGCGCAGACCACCATTGACGCCGCCGTTGAGGCAACGCTATATACCCAGCGGCTTCCTGGCGTGGAAGCAAACCGTGTCGGCCTGATTGGGTTCAGCGCGGGCGGCGCACTCGCCTGTATCGCTGCCGCCGACCCTCGCATCCGCGACTCACTCGCGTTCGTCACCAGCTTTGGCGGCTACTACAACGCGAAAACACTGCTGACCGATATAGGCCGCCGCGCGCTCACCGCTAACGGGCAGGTGACTCCATGGCCCGTCAATGGTGTGCCCGTACAGACGCTGGCGAACGTCATCGGCGACGCGCTGCCTGGCGGTGATGCGGCGTTGCTGCGCTCTGGATATAACGCAGATGGCATAACGCTCGCGCCCAGCGATGTCGCCAAACTCTCGCCACCAGGCCAGGCAGCCTACCACCTGCTCGCTGGCGATCAGCCAGACCGGGTGACAGCCAATCTCGCGGCCTTGCCCTCATCGCTCCAATCCCTGCTCACCAGTCTCTCACCTAGCTCAGCTATCGCTGGCTTGCGCGCGCCCGTCTACCTGCTTCACGATCGCAGCGACCTTTACGTTCCGTATACGGAATCGCGCGCCTTCGACGCCGCACTCACGCGCGCCGGCCATCCACATAGTTTCGCCGAGTTCAGCATATTTCAGCATGTTGAGGTGAAATCAGGGCTGGGGTTTGGACAGCTTGCGCAGGACGGCTGGTCGCTGTTCCAGATCCTCATCCGCGTCATGGAGCCGGGCGCATGAAGCGATGTACCTTACGGATATGGAGCCGCTAATGCCTCAGATTACATTCGTCTGGGCGGCGCTTGGACTGCTCATAGGCCTATTCGCCAGGCTCGCGGGCGCGCGCTCGGCCTATCCGCGTGGCGTGGGTCGCTGGGCCTCCCTCGCCCGTTGGGCGCTGTCACCCACCGCCGTCGCACTCGCCACCACTGCTGGTGGATGGCTTGCGTCGCTCGTAGTTGGCAGACTGGCCGCAACCGCCGCCGCGCTGGGAGTCGCGGCGGTGATCGCGCTTCTGATTGCGCTGCAGCCGCAACGGGGCGCGGCGTCCGGAACTCCCGTGACACACGACGCCCCCACTCCATAACGAAGCGGGGGCGAAAGCAAGATGCCCAGGACGCCGCTACTCGGCGGGGCTAGTCCTCTTAGTGGCGTGGGCGTGATTACTTTGCCCGCCCTTCTTGCCGATGGTCGCGTAGAAGGCTGAGCCGCGACGTTTCTTCGTCGTCTCCCCGCCTTTGCGGCCGATCTCGGTGTAGAACTCGGAGCCATGCTGGCGGCGCACAGTGTCACCGCCTTTTTTCCCTATGCGTGCGAAGAACTCGGCCCCATACTTCTCGCGCACCGCGCGACCTCCACGCCGCGCCTCCTCAGTGCCGGCGACAGGACCTCGCTTGCGACCTGGTCGTTCGGGACGTTCCGCCATGGTCTCGCTCCTTCCGGCGCCTTCGCGCCGCACTCGCCCTTGTCTCATTCGCGGGAATCGCGCTGCACGCCGCTCATCACACTCCGCAAAGAACGAAGCGAGGGGCCCGCATCGCCAATAAGACGGATGACACCCCGCCTGGGTTACATAATAGCGGCTGCCCTCTGGCTCCATTGGGGGCTCACCTGATAGCCTGATGACCCCATGACTACAAGGCCACCGTCCGCCAGGCGCGTGATATACTGACCCCCGCCTGCTAGCGTTGCTGGCCGCGCCACCCGGCGCGGGCCATCAGAGATCGGGAGCGGCATCCATTGGCTGGGATACCAACTCGGATCATCTTCACTGATCCACACACCCTTCTCGACGGCGAAAGCGCCAGCGCGCTACCGCCCGCCAGTCCCCAATGGTACGCGCTGGCCATTCGCTCCCAATCACTGCGCCAGACCGCTTCATTCGACCGTCTCCTGGCTCCACAGGCGCTCTACGAACGCCTACGCCCGCATCCCTATCAGCTCCGCGTGGTTGAGCAGGCGCTGCGTGAGAAAGCGCCCGCTGTGATCCTCGCCGACGAGGTCGGCCTAGGGAAAACCGTTGAGGCGGGCCTTATTTTCAAGGAGTTGGCGCTGCGCGGCGTCGTGCGCTCAGCCCTTATCCTGACGCCCAAGGCGCTCCTCTCGCAATGGCAGAACGAATTAGCAGAGCGCTTTGACGAAGACTTTGTACTCACTGACGAGAAGCGGTTTCGGGGTTTTGAGCGTGAAGAGCATGTCATCTGTTCCCTCCCGCAGTTTGTGCGCTCCTTTGACCAAATCGCCTCACGCACATGGGACATGCTCATCGTGGATGAGGCGCATCTGCTCGCCAACACCCAGTCCAAGCGCCGCCAGCGTGTGGGCGAGTTGCGCGCGCGCTGGCGGCTGCTGCTCACCGCCACGCCAGTCTCCAACAAACTCACCGACCTCTACAGCCTGATTGACCTGGTGGCGCCGGGCAAGCTCGGCTCGCAGCGCGAATTTGAAGCCGAGTACGTCGCCGACCAGGGTACCGCCCGCACACTGCGCCCTGACCGCGCGCCACAGCTCCGCGCCATCACCCGCGAAGTTATGTGCCGGACGCGCCGCGCTGATACAGACATCGCGTTCGCTGGCCGCGTCGTGGACACACGCTCTATTCCCGCTACCCCCGACGAGGATGCGCTGATCGCCGATGTCACCGATTACCTTCGCCGCCTCTACCGCCGCGCTCCTACCACCCGGCTCAATCGGGGAGCAGTCATTCGCGAGATTATGGCGCTGCAGCAATCCCTCAGCAGCAGCCCGCGCGCTATCGAGGCCTCGTTGCGCCGCCGCGCCGAGCAGCACAGCGACGAAGCGGTCACCTTGCTGGCGCTCGCCGATCGTTGCGTCGGCGTTGAAAGCGCAAAGGAGCGGTTGCTCCTTGAGACGCTGGCAGAGATTCCAGACGAGCCGGCGCTCATCTTCACGCTCCGACTCGACACCGCCAGCCATTTGCGCGCGGTCATTCGCGCGCGCGGCCGCACGGCAGAATGCTACGTTGGCGCGCTCTCACGCGCTGAGCGCGAAACGATGGTCGCGCGCTTCAACGCCGGTGAGCTAAGCGCACTGATCGCTACTGACGCCGGAGCTGAGGGATTGAACCTTCAGCAGCGCTGCCACGTCGTCTTCAATTATGATCTGCACTGGAACCCGATGCGTATCGAGCAGCGCATTGGCCGCGTACACCGCCTCGGCCAAACACGCGATGTATCGGTCTTCAATTTCGCCCTGCGGGACAGCGTGGATGATTACGTGCTCCGCCTGCTCTATCAGAAAATCAACCTGTTTACGATGACCGTTGGCGCGCTCGAGACCGTGCTGGCCGAAGCCCAGGAGGGCGAGATAGACCTCGAAGAGCGTGTCCTGGAGATCCTGCTCAGGAGCGAAAGCGGCGAAGAGGTGCGTCAGCAAGTGGAATCGTTGGGCTCCGAACTGCTCGTCGCCATGAGCCGTCAGCGCGCGGCGGAGACGCTCACACTGGAGGCGCTCGGATGAGGTGGTTCTGGCAGCGACGAAAGAAGGAAGCAACCCCGCCAGACACGTCGCGGGGGGGCGATGTGATTGAGCGCGCCACGCGCGTGACGTCGCCGCGCGCGGGCGTTCGCTCTAGCCCGCTGGATGGCGCGATGGAGCCGCGCGACGCGCTACTGGCCTTCGCGCGCGACCTGCTCAACGCCCAAGGAGCGCGAGTGCGCGTCGAGGAAAATGACCTCATCACCGCGACACTCCCCGATGGTGGCGCGGCGCGCTACACGACCACTCTCACCCGCGCGCACGCCGAAGAGGAGACAGCGCTGCTCACCCAGGGCGCGCCTGCCCTCGATGCGTTGTTCGAGGTTGCCGAGCGGCAAGCGCGCATCACCACCGCAGTTTTGTCTAAGGGATCTGATGCCGCCGCGCTCGCCATGCGCACCCTAACGCCGCCTACGGAGGCCTGCGGACGCTGCGCGGGTGGCGGCCATGAGCGGTGGCAGGCAGGCGTCCCAACCTGCGAGTATTGCCCCTTACGCCATGACGCGCCAGCGCTACGCTGGGAGAGCAAACCCATCTCGGCCCGGATAGTGCGCTGGGAAGATGAGCAGAGCATCGAGTTGAGCTACCGGATTACCGGACGGGACCGGCGCGGGCGCCGTGATGAGTGGCTCCGTCTGGCGTTCAATTCGCGAACTGGCGAGCGTGTCGCGCCGCTGACGCTTGACCAGCTCGCCGCGGCTCAGCCAGCCAGCGCCACAACCCAGCCAGTGGATGGCGCCGGTGGCGCGGCCGTAGCGCGCGCTCGTGAGGCGCTTCAGCCTGGTATGGAGGCGCTCAGCGCGTACCTGTCACAGCGGGTTGGCGCCGAATTTCAGCGGCGCGCCGAAGATCTCACCGCGACGCACGAGCGGCTCAAGCGCGAGCGTCCCAATGACACACACGCCATCTCTACCTCACTCGAGCGCGAGCTAACCAGCCTCGCCGATGTATATGGCATCGAGATCGAGGCCAGTCTCGAAGCGATCTGTCACATCACCTCTCCAATCGCGCTTGTCACCATCGAGACCGGAGATGGCGCGGGCCTAACCGTCAGCGTAGACGCGGGCCGCAGCCTCGCGCGGCCACCCACGTGCGCGGGGTGTGGCGCCGCCACCAGAGCTGGGCATGTCTGCGCGCGTGGTCATGCGTACTGCGCGGGTTGCGCGGAAGCCTGCGCGCAGTGCGACGCTATGCGCTGCCCCGCGTGTGGTGAAGCGCCACTGGCGCCTTGCGGCCTGTGCCAGGATCCGCTATGCGTCACCTGCGCGCGGACCTGTGACACCTGTGGCGGGCGATTCTGCACAGACCACGTTTGGACCTGTGCAGAGGGTGATCGGGCGCTGTGCATGAGTGATCTCACCTTGTGCGGCGATTGCCAAGCGCCACTCTGCCAGACGCATGCCGCATCCTGCTCGGTCTGTGGCGAAGCGCTTTGCCCCAGCCACACCCGCGCCTGCAAGACCGGCGGTGAGCCGTTGTGCGCCGCGCACGCCGCCGCCTGTGTCACATGCCATCATCCGCTCTGCGCGGCGCACACCACGCGCTGCGAGGAGTGTGGCCAGGCAGTCTGCCACGACGACATTTTCACATGCCTGGGCTGTGGCCGCGCGCTCTGCGCCTGCTCCAACCCAGCGCCGTGCTCCTCCTGCGGCGCAAGCTACTGCGCAAGCTGCCGGGACACGGAAGGCGCCTGCCCCGCGTGCCGCAGCCTCGTTTCCGCCAGCGAGTCGGATCTAATACCCTTACGGCTGGCCGCTGAGCGCGAGCCGGCTATATCGCTAAAGCGCAAATGGATGATGGGCCGAAACACGCTGGCGCGGGTCTATATCTCGCGCGGCCTGGGTCGCGAAGAAGCCTATCTCATCTCAGAACAGGGCGACATCATCGCCACACATCGCAAAGGATGGCGCGCCTGATGAGCGAGAAACCGACCTTGCGTGAACTGCTCACCGCCCAGCGCGCCCAGTCGCTGCTCGACGACAGTGGAGCGCCCTTTGTCACTGATACCGCCGCCACCAGCGCGGAAGTCTCCGCGGCCCTGGCCGCGCTTGGTGGTCCAGCGATGGCGGCCGCCAAGATCGAGTTCCTGCGCGCTTCGCTATCGGGGTTCGATCTCCAGGCTGCCGCGCTGCGCATGACGCCATCACAAGCGCGGCGCACGCTCAGCCCTGGCGCGCGCCGCGCGAAGAGTAAAGCCGCGTCTGGAGCTTCACCCGATGACCTGACCGTCGCGGGCCTCGACGACATGACAGAAGGCGCTTGGGTGGAGTGCGCGCGCTGGATTGCCGAGCAGGCGGGGTATACAGTCGAAGAGCGCCCGCTGTTACAACATGACACGCTTCTGGCTTGGCGGGCGCGGCATGAAGCCGGGAGTGGCTCGATCGTATGCGCGCTGCGTCTCCCCCAGGACGCGCCCCTGCTCGACGCCGACATGCGCCACCTCGTGACCATCGCCGCAAATGAGCCAGGCGCGCGGCTTGTGGCGCTCACCACGGCTGAAGCGACCGTTGGCGCGCGGCTGATCGCCCGCAGACTCAGACGCGGAACTGCTCGACCACGACGGCATGGAGCGCGTGCTAGCGGGGTTTGCGACCGCATATGCGCGCGAGCGGGCGCAAACGCGAGATGATGCGAAAGCCCAGGCCAAGGCCGCTGCGGCGGCTCGCAAGAAATTGCTCGCAGTGCTGACCACCGCTGATGAGCAGGCCAAAGCGGCGCTCCCATCGCAACGGGCCTCCGGTCGCGCGGCAGTGCGCAAAGCAGTGGAGCAGGTTCGCGAGGCCCGGCGTCTCGCCAGTCAGGCGCTGCTCGCGTGGGATACGCTGATCGGCGAGTGGCTCGCCACCTTCGGCGAGCATCCCGCGCGCGATGGCTCGCTGCCGCTGTTAGCAGAGCCACCCGTCTGGACGGAGCTGGGCGCGCGCGCTGACCACCTGAAAAAGCCACTGCTTGACGCGCTGCGCGCCCTGGCTAAGACCGCTGGCGATGGCGACCTGGGTTACGGCGCATGGCGGCAGGCCCTCAGTGAAGAGCTCGCCGCGCGCTGCGCCGCGCTCCTCTGGCGCGCCAGCATGATTGATCCCGCGCAGTGGCAAGACTACGCCACCGCCGTCAACGACCTCGCCCTCCGCGAGGCCTCCCGCGCGGATAACGCCGCCACACACGCCGCCACCCGCGCCGAGCGCGCCCAGTCACAGATGGCTGAGCGCGCCGGCGTCGCGTAAGTATCCTGAGATTCATCTCGCGGAAGGCTAATTCTCCGCGCGGGCCCAGAACTCCATCAAATCGCTCTTGGAGAGCACACCACGCAAGCCTTCGTCACCCATCACCGCGACAGCCGTCTGCCCGCCAGCAAATAGCGCGTAGGCGTCGCGCACTGTGGCGGAATCTGGCATCGCTGGCAGCGGCGGCCCTTGCCAGTCGCGCACGCGCTGATCGGTCAGCCGCTCACCCGCCGCCAACCGCTGCAGCAATTGCGTTTCAGTGAGCGAGCCAGCGATGGCGCCTCCGGCGATGACCGGCAACTGCGAGATGCCGTACTGGTGGAACCGCTCGATAGCTGTCGCGACGAGATCGTCTGGCGCGACACCGATTACCGATGGCAGCGCTGGCTCCGACTGATGGCGGAATGCCAGCACATCGGCCAGCGTGGACTGGGTGGGCGTTTCATAAAAGCCATTCTCGCGCATCCACGTCTCGTTATAGATCTTTGAGAGATAGCCGCGCCCGGTGTCGGGGAGCAGCGTCACGATCACCTCATCAGGCCCACAGCGCTCGGCGTACTCCATCGCCGCCGCCAGCGCCGTCCCACACGAACCGCCGCACAGGATGCCCTCTTCTCGCGCCAGCCGTAGTGTGAGCGAGAACGAGGCGCGGTCATCTACGCGGATCACCTCATCCACCACAGATGCATCCCAGTTTTCCGGGAACACATCCGTGCCAATGCCTTCGACCTTGTATGGATGAGGCGTGTCGCCGGAGTAGATCGAGCCAGAGGGATCCGCGCCGATGATCTTGATCGCCGGATTCTGCTCCTTCAGATACCGCGCTGTGCCAATGATCGTCCCTGCGGTGCCGATGCCCGCCACGAACGCTGTCACTTTGCCATCCGTATCACGCCAGATTTCCGGCCCCGTGCCGTGGTAATGCGAGAGCGGATTCGCTGGATTGGCATACTGGTTAGGGCTGCACGCGCCCGGCGTCTCACGCGACAGACGCGCCGCAACAGTCTGGTAGTGGTCGGGCGCGCCATGCGCCGCGCTGCTGGGACAGATCACCACCTCCGCGCCGTATGCCCGCAGCAGGCTGCGCTTCTCTTCAGCCACCTTATCGGTCATCACGCAAATCAGGTGGTATCCCTTGATCGCCGCCGCCAGCGCCAGACCCGTCCCCGTATTTCCGCTCGTCGGCTCGACAATCGTTCCGCCGGGTTTGAGCTGACCGCTGCGCTCCATAGACTCGATCAGCCCGATGCCGATTCGGTCCTTGACGCTACCGCCGGGGTTGAAATACTCCACTTTCGCGAGCATCAGCGGCTTCACGCCCTGCGTTATCCTGTTGAGCCGCACGAGCGGCGTCCCACCAATCGTCTCCAGAATCGAGGTATAGTAGTTCATCGTCTCCCAACACAGCCACACACGCGGCTGTTCCCTTCGTACATCCGCCGCGCGTTGGCGCGGCATGACCGCATTGTCGGTGGGCGCGCGCCTTCGACACGCCCTGAGGCCATGGTACGCCGAAACGACGCTCGGCGAAAGAGCGATTGACCTAACCGGCTGTGCGTAGCAACCCTGAGGCCGTATAATCCCAGAATATGATACCGCCAGTCTCATAGACTGGCGTAGGCTCGTTCGTTTCAGTCGAGGAGTCATCCTGACCAATGCTCTCCGCGTTTAAATGGGGCGCCCTCGTCGGCGTCGCAATGTATATCGTCGCTCAGGCGCTAACCCTAATCGGACAGGCCACGCTGGGCGCTCAAGCCGACCTCGCGCACCCCGGTACCCTTGCGCTCGGTTGCGTCCAATTGCTGCTTATCGCCTTCGCGTTCTCTACCTCCGGCTTCTATGCGGGCCGCGAGACACGTGTCGCGGGGTACGGCGCCATCGCCGGGATGGTGACGTTCGCGGTCTACGGCCTGCTGCTCGGATTCATCCCGGTGGGATCGCATGTGACGCTGGACGCCGGTGGAACCACCATTGGGCAACAGATCGTCATCGGGCTGGTCTCAGCGTTGCTCTATCTCAGCATCGCGGCGCTTATCGGCTGGCTCGGTGGCCGCCCCGGCGCAACGCGAGGACAAGCGGCCGCGCGCCGCGCCAATGAGTCCGGTAAGTAACGGAACGTCACCCTTTTACGACATCCCGCTACAAATCAGAGGAGATAGCCCAGCATGGCCAGCGTTCAGGCGCGCTTCGTGTCCGGTGTCCTGCGGACGCTCTATAAACCAGGCTGGATTGGCAAATGGACCGGCGACAGCCTCCCACGCGACCGTGGGGGCGGCATTGAAGCCGCCGGGCGCCGCGCTAATCGGGGCTTCACGATTACGCCTGTCAACGCCGCTGATGTGCCATGCGCCTGGATCGAGCCTGTCGCGCCAGGCGCCCCGCCCACCATCTTCTACCTTCATGGCGGTGGATATACCAGCGGAACGCTCCTCAACTATCGCGACATGCTGGGTCGCTTCGCGCGTGAACATGGTCTTCGCTCGCTCTACGTAGACTACCGGCTCGCGCCGCGCCATCTCTTCCCGGCTGCCGTCCATGACGCGCTGGCCGCGTATCGCTGGCTGCTCCAGTCTGGTGTCGAGCCAGAGCATATTGTGTTCGCCGGTGACTCCGCCGGCGGCGGACTGGCGCTCGCCACCCTGCTCGCCGCCCGCGACGCAGGGCTACCGCTCCCTGCCGGCGCGGCGCTCCTCTCACCCTGGACCGATCTGGAGGGTACGGGAGAGACGCTCGTCTCGCGCAAGCGGGCAGATCCCATGCTCAATTCCCCCGGCGTAGGGCCAACCGGCAAGCTCTACCTGGGCGACGCTGATCCGCGCGACCCGCTCGCCTCGCCACTCTACGGAGACCTGCGCGGCCTGCCGCCGCTCTTCATACAAGTGGGTGACGCGGAGATACTGCTCGACGATTCGCGCAGACTCAGCGGAGCGCGCTGGCGCCGTTGGGGTAGATGTCACGCTGCAAGTATGGCCAGACATGTTCCATGTCTTTCCCATCTTCCCCTCGCTGATGCCAGAGGCGCGCAAGGCGGGTGACGAGATGGCGGCGTTCATCCTGGCGCGAGGGAAGTAGCGCCGGTCAGGTGGATGCGTCAGTCGCGCCAGCGCCCGCTCTGCCTCGATGCGCGCGGTCTCCGGCGCACCAAGTTGTGTCAGCGTCGCGGGGAGGCGCAACTCGGCCACCGTCCAGCCACGCCCGCCCGCGCTGACGCCGCATCCCAGGGCATGTTGCGCGTGGCGAGCTTCCCCACCCCGCTAGCGGCGTAGGTCTCGGCTTCATCAAAGGTGGTGTACATCGTCGCCGATCCGCGCAGATCCGACCGCGCAAGACTACGCACGAGTTGAAGGCCAAGACCTTCCGCGCGCTCCATCGAGAAACCTTCGGGCGGAGGCACACCGTCATTCGCCAGCCGGACGATGATCTGCTCGCCGTCATCCGCTGCCGTGATGCGGATTTCTCCCGCCGACTGGCCCGCGAAACCATGCTCGATCGCGTTGGCGATCAGTTCATTGAACACGATCGCCAGTGTCGTCGCCTGCTCCGTCGGCAGCATGTAGGGCGCGGAGCCAATCTCGAAGGTGATGCGCAGCGTGGGTGGCACCAGATTGGCTTGCACTACCCCGACGATGTTCCGTGCGATCTCGTCTATCCGCGCGACACCCAACTCGCCAACTGTCAGCAGATCGTGGATCGCGGCAATACCCAGGATGCGCCCAATCGTCTCATTGAGGATCTCGATGATTTCCTCATTCGTCGCGCGCCGCTTCTGCATGTTGAGGATCGCCGCGATCTGGGCCAGGTTGTTCTTGACCCGGTGATGCATCTCGCGTAGCAGCGCCTCATGCTTACGGAGGCCCGCCTGCGTCTCCTCAAACAGACGCGCGTTTTCCATCGCAATCGCGGCCACATTGGCGAATGTCATCACTAGCCGCACCTGATAATCGCTGAGCATGTGCCGCTGACTGCTGAATACGCACAGCGCGCCCATCGAGTTATGGGTAGTCGCCAGAGGCACACAGAGCGCCGAGCGCACGCCACCCAGCGTCTCATCCGAGAGTCCACGCAGGAAGCAATCGGGATCGAGCCGCATACAATCAATGTTCGTGACCGACGCTCCTGACTGGACCGCGCGACCGGCGCAGCACTGGCCCACCGGCAGTCGTCACACGCTCGATGACGCTCAGATCAAATCCCGACGCGGCGCGCGCGTGGAGCCGTTTCGTAGACGCTGTCAAACTCGAAGAGCACGGATTTGTCGGCGCCACTCAGGCGAACTGATCGATCAGCGATGCTATCGAGCACATTCTTGAGTGAGAGCGACGATGCGACCTGCGCCGACACATCGTAGAGCGTGCTCAGCTCATGGTAGCGCCGCCGGATCGCCTCATCGGTCGCCTCGTGCAGTCGCGCGTTCTCGATGCTCATCGCAAGCTGCCCGGCCACGACTTCCAGAAAGGCCTCGTCATCATCGGTGAAGGCGCGCGGGTCACGCGTCTGGACGTTGATGACACCTTCCAGCTTCTCGATCATAAAGTAGATAATCGGCATAGAGATCAGCCCGCGAACAGGCGTGTCATAGCGCCGTAGCTCCCCGCGAAGGCTTCGCTGTCCTCGCTACTCCTCGCGCAAGGTCGGTCACACGCAGCGGACGGCCTTGATCGCCAACCAGACCGGTGTAGCCCTCACCTAGCGCCACACTATAGTGCGGCACGCGCTGACGGGGCGTTCGCTGGTCGCGCTGATCTCGAGCAGACGGGTATATTCATCGAAGAGGAAAATCGCGCAAAAGTCCGCGTGGAGGATATCCGCGACGGTTTGGGCCGTGATACGCAGCGTCTGGTCGAGGTCCAGCGCTGAGTTGACCGCCGCGTTGACATCGCGCAACGCGGCGGTGAGTGATTGGGGCGCGCCACCGTTGTCGCGCTCCGCTTCGCTACTCATGTCGCGCCTCGCTGCTTCCCCGTCGCCGCTGACGGACTCGCCGCACGGACGCGAAATACTGCGCCCACACTCCCTTAAATACAAGATTGTAGGGTGGCGCTGAGCGCGATTACGTCAAGGATTGCGATCGCGTAGCGCGACCCGGTGCGACGCCGTGCGACTTGGCGAACGCTTATCTACCACCAGGTACAGCATCCTCATCGCCAGTGACACCCGCCAGCACTGGCAACATTGTCGCATTGGGAGTCCACGCGCAATTCGTTGATGATCTGACGCGCGCTATGATCCGCCGCCGCGATCTGAGCCGCCGCCTCACGCGCTCCCGCTGTATGGACGGAACCGCGCAAATGGACGCGTCCCAGCGACGGATACACGCCGATACGGTCTTCGGCGGTGCGCGGGTCGCGCGCGAGCGCGCTGGAGATACTGGCGGCCAGGTCGGGGTCAGTGATCAGCAGATTGTGGATCTCGGCCACGCCCACAACGCCACGGCTCAGGTCTTCGGCCAGCCGCCGGTTCAACTCGCTCGAGACATGCCCGCGCAGCCAGATCTCTCCATCTACGGCCTGAATATCCACACCGGCGATATCCACACGCATGCGTCCATACTTCTCGATCGCCTGGCGGACATCCGCGCCCAAGTCGCTGTCAGCATGATATGCGGTCAGCGCCGGCCTTGCGCCATCCGCCGGTCGGTGAGCGTGAGCGCCCCCGCATCCACTTTGACCAATTCTCTGGCGGACATGACCACTTTCCGCGCCGCCGCGTTCCATCACGATTCTGAGCGGGGCGTGCGTCGCGCTGTCAAAGGTGATATGCGCCAGCTTCCCTACACGCTTACCATCCATTGTTACCTGTGTCGCGGCAGTGAGACGCACTCCCTACAGGGGGCGCGGCCTCCAGCGCGGAACGTGGGGCGTCCAGCGCTATTTCACGTTCCGTCGCCTTGGTGAGATGCGCAAATCCGACATACACCGTGCGACCGAACATACCAAATCGGATCCCAACACGTTCCGCCGCGCCGGTCTGGGAATCCACGACTATCTCAGTTACCGTCCCGCGCTCGCCTTCTGATGTGAGCGCATCCGCGCCGAAGCGAATCTTGCGCGCGGTGGTGAACTCAGCCCCTGGTGTCTCCATGATGACTCGTTACCTTCGATTATTCAAGCGCGACGATTGCGGCGCGTCTTGTAGGCATGCCCAATGGAAGCGACGTAGCGCCCCAATTTTCAGTGTACCATGGCGCGTGAAACGGGGCAATCAGCGCATGCGCCAAAATGCAGCGCTCGCTCGCCTTTTAGAGATAGACAGCCTGGCAGGCCTCCTGTACACTAAACACGTGGCGCACAGCCTGACTGGCCGGCGTGCGCGCGAGTACACGTTGTAGAGGAAAGCGACGCGACATGAGGAGAAGCGGTTCATGCTGCTACGGATCGGGGCCATTACCATCGCATTGATCGCCATCGTCTCAGGTACTCACCGGCATGCTGATCGGCGGCCTGGTCGCGGTGACAGGTACCGCGCTCGATGTGTTCGCGCGCCCCGGTCAGGACGCGCTCGAGATCACGGGCGGCTACGCGCTGATTATCGTCGGCATCACGGCGATGATCGCTGGCTTACTCCAGGTCATCTTCGGCATCGGCATGTGGCGACTGAGCGCCTGGGCCTGGATTGCGGGTGTCATCATCCAGTCGTTCACCCTCATCGCCGCCGTGCTGGGCCTCTTCACGGGCGCCGCTATCCCAGCCTCATTGCTGACCATCGCTATCTCTGGCGCGATACTGGCCTTTCTGCTCGCTCCGCACGTCCGCAAAGCGTTCGGACGCGCGTAGCAAGCGCGCTCAGGCTCTCCCCGTGTACGTTAGAATCATCACATCGAGCCAGGGCCGAATATGCGCGCCACGTCATGCGCGTACGGCAATCACATGTGGACCCGGCGCACTCAGTGCGGGAATCCGCGCTACACAGCCATACAGACCGCTGGGTCGAGCGTCCCATCCACCCAAAGATGCGCCACGACTTCCTCGTCACAGGCAATCCCGCATCAGCGGGCAGCAGGCCGCTGAGTCACCTAACCAGCCACCGTGCGCCCACCGAACCGACGACATCTGGCGCTCCTCGCGTCCAGCCTACCAGATCAGCATTGCGCGTCATCCTGTTGGTTGACGTTCCTCCAGTTGATGAGGAGCGCCAGAGCGGACTGATCCACGGAAGCGATCTACAGACCGGCGCTAGCGTATCGCGGCGCGCAAGTGGCCTGACGCTACCGCTCAGCGAGCAAAACGCCGGGATTACCCGTTCGCCGCTAGCGCTTCGACGTCTACCCAGGGATTGAGGCGCCGACGATGCGTCACCGCCACGGCAATCACATGTGGGCCTTCCGCGCTCAGCTGATCGAGTGGTGTCAGCTTACCATCGCAGCCGCCAGGAACCGGGATACCATCCACATACAGCGTCGCTCCATCTTGAGCGGAGCACAGAATCTCCATTCCATGCGGAGCGGCCGCCGCGAGTTGTATCCGCAGCCAGGATGCATCGACTGGCCCGGGGCTATTCGGCGCCCCTGGCGCCCAACCAGACGAAGAGGGATCTACCCCCGATGACATCCAGTCAGCCGCGGGCGCGCCCGCCGATTGTCCACGCCACCACAGACGCATCCCTGGAGGAGTCGCCGCGCCTACCAGATACATCAGCGATGGCGCGATGTAGACATGCGCCAAGCCGGATGAATAGGCGAACGCTCCCAGTTCCGGCGATAGAGTATGTGTGATAAAGACGAGTGGCCGCTGTGAGATGGAACCCCAGGCGGGACCGGCGCTCGCCACCGCCAACACGCGCAGACGCGGCTGGGCGTGCAGCGCAACCAGCGCCCAGTCGAGCAGTTGGCGCTTCTGCGCCGGGTAGCCCGCGCCATCCTCACTTGTGGGCAGCGGCGTGTAGTACGCCTCGCGCTGTGTGAAATACGGCGCCCAGCGCTGGTCGGCGGTGTCGAGTGCGATGACCAGCGCGTTGGCAGGTGTATTCGCGCGCACCCACAGGTAGGCGTTCATCTCCCCTGGCTCGGGCTGGCCGCCGGAGGCGCCCACCTGTCCGGACGCGAAGAGCGATTCGATAGCGACTCCCAGCGTTAGAACAACGAGAGCCACCCGCATCAGTGGACGCGTCCACGCTCCTAACGCTGTTTTGCCAACGACGACCGCGCGCTGGCCAGAGCGCCACAGCCACGCGAAGGCTGGTCCAGCATAGAGCGCCAGGAAGTACGTCATGTTAGACAAGAAGCGTGATGGTGTTAGAGCCGTCGCATCTCTGTGATAGAACGCCCTGGCGACATCGCGGAACACGAACTGTCCAATGATGAAGGCCGCGGCGAGCGTGACCAGCGCCACGAAGGAAAAGAGCTGCGCCTGGCCGCTTCCCCGACGTGGGTACATGCGCTGGGCTAGCGCGTACAGGCGCTGGCGTCGGCCTGCCTCCGCGAAAGTCATGCGCCAGAGGTTCCACAGCGCCAGTGCGGCGCCCGTGATCGCCATGATCCACAGCACGACGCCATTCTTGTCGAATGGCCAGCCCGAATACTCGTGTAGATCGGTGAAGATAGAGGTGTCGCCTAACGTGCGGATTCCGCGTAACACGTAGGGAACAAAACTGTAGGCAGCCAGCACGACCGCCAGCGCGGCTACGATAGCCAGCCGCAGTAGATAGCGACGCGCCGACCGACGCGCGAGGGCAGGAGCGGCCAGCGACGCTGGGCGACGTATCGCCAGGATACCGAGCAGCGCCAGGATGTAGACACCAAAGACCATGCCCGCTGAAAGCGCAACGTGATGGTGCGTGAGCGGCATCGCGCTGAGCAGCGCGGCAGCGACGCCAATACGGCGCCAGCGATAGCCTGGCGCGAAGAATGGCTCCAGCGCGGCCAACACCAGAATCAGGCCCAGCGCATTTGGCAGGCCGCCCCAAGCTCCGTAGTCCACGGAGCCGAAGTAGCCGAGCAGCCCATAGGCTGCCACAGCGCCTAGCGCCGCTGGACCGCGCCTCCACATCCGCCGGGCTAGTGCGTAGATCTCCAGTGAGGCCAGCGCTGGAGCGACGATATTGAGCAGTGTGCTGAAGACCTGATCTGGCCGCAATCCGGTGAGCAGGCTAAGCTCTGCCATCGCGACATGCGCGCCGTAGGGATAGTTTGAGGAGATTGGCTCGTACGGCCGCCACGTCGGCAGCTTTCCGGTGTTGATGATTGATGTCGCCAGCAATGAGTGGAAGCTAGGGTCCCAGCCATCGGGGATAATCTGCCAGGCGAGAGGCGCGGCGCACACTGCGACGCTTGCCAGCGCAATGGCGAGAAACCAGCGTGTTTCCGCGCGTCGAGCCGCAGCGTGCAACGGCAAGCGCACTGTTCGCACGCGCATCGCCAACCCTAGCGCAGTAGCGATAATGATGCTCACCACTGTGCTGAGCGCAACACTCGCCCGGGTAATGCCAACGGTCGCGGCCAGAGGCGCCGCGAGATCAACCTGCACCGCCAGCCCTAGCGCGCCGCCAACAGCCAGCCGGGGTAGCCGATCGGGCGCTGGATACGCCAGCCAAGCCCAGATCAGCCCAGGAGTCAACCAGACCAGCGCCGCCACAGCGGCCAACGGAGCCAGACTCAACAGCACGAGCGAACTCTTTCTACGATAGGCTCTAGTTTCCGGCAAGCGAGGCGCGCGTCAGCTTGCGCAAGCGTAACATATCGGCGAGGCGCGCGACAGGCTCTTAGCTTACACGATAACCACCAGCAAGGAGTCAACGAAGACAAGTGTACTGGCTGCGTCGAGCATAAGCGGCGTTTTCAGTCGAGGGCAGCCACTGCCACGCTGACCTGGATGTGACGTCCACAGTCGCCGCGAGAGGCGCAGCCAGCATCTCCTGAATGGCGAAACCGAGCGCCAGGCCTAGCCCGAAGCGGATCACGCGGCTCGGAGATGGATACGCCAACATCGCCCACAGAATGGCGGCCGCAAGGATGAACACGAGCGCAACCTCACCGCAGGACCATTACGCAAAAGCACACCCAATCCTTCCGGCTGTCCTTCGCCATATCCGCCATAACCCGGCGCCACGAAGCGCTGGGTAGGCTGGATTAAACGTTACGCGGCTCCACTCAGCGCCATATGATCCACCATCAGGCACCGGTCCATCACGACCTTCAAGCCTCCGCGCTCAGCGGTCGCCGCGCCCTCCTGGCTAATGACACCAAGTTGCAGCCACAGCGCCTTCGCCCCAATCTTGACCGCTTCCTCAGCGATTGTGGGCACTGCATCAGGCTGCCGGAAGACATCCACAATATCAACCGCGAACGGGATGTCGCTGAGCGACGGATAGCTCTTCTCCCCCAGGATTTCCGTCTCGGTGGGGTTAACCGGCACAATCTGATACCCATGCGCCTTCAGGTAGGCTGCCACCTCATGACTGGGGCGATCAGGCTTCGGTGAGAGCCCAACCACAGCGATGACCTTCGCCGACCGGATGATCTCGGAAATAACGTTCTGGTCCTGGTAGCGCTCTGGAATAGTCTCCACGTCTCATCCTTCTCCGCTATCTAGCTTATCAGGACAAAGTGTCTGGTTCCCGGTGTACCATCATATGGGCCTCGGGAGCATGCTGAAGTGTCTGATATACGACGCAGTATCGCTCTGTGAGTCGAAGAAGCGTCGCAAGCTGCTCATCATCAGCATCGGTGGCGAGATCAAAATGCAGCGTGATACCCTGGAATCCGACCGGCGCGTCTTTCGCTACGCCGAGAGTGCCGCGAAAATCCAGCACGCCTTCCGCTCGAACTGTTCCCTCACGTATCTCAATGCCCATGGCTGTCGCGACGGATGACAGCGTCACACCAGCGCATGCCACCAACGCTTCCAGCAACATGTCGCCAGAACACACCGCCAAGCCGTCACCGCCCGTCAACGGATGCAGCCCAGCCTCAACGAGCGCTCTCCCTGTTTGCACACTACAGGTGATACCTTCACCAAGCTTCCCCTGAGCCTTGAGCGTGATCTGCGCCACCTCTGGCTGTTCACGATAGCGTTGTTTCAGCGGTGTCTGTATGGCGCGCAATTCCTCAGCTTTCATGACGTCCTCCTGATGGTAGCGACTGGACACGCGTCAAATTCAGGGTGCGTAATCCTAACGGACAATCGTCAGCATCGGGCGGATATCGAACCGTCAGCTCATCGTGCGCGGCGCGTAGCGCGGCCTCGGCCGTCGCTGGGTCTTCCGCGCGGGCGAAAATGAAACCCAGATAGCTTGCGCCCTCCGGCAGCGGTATGATCGGCGAGCGCAGCCGCGCCGTGATCTCCACCCCCGTCACAAACGGCATGGCGCAGGCCCGCTCGACACCCTCTACCGCATGCAGGATTCCGGCGCGCGGGATCGGGAATCATCATCACGCCCGCCGCCGCGCCAGTCCGCTCCAGCGCCGGCGTCTCCATCCCCAGCGCGTGCCGCAGCAGAATCTCCTCCAGCCGCATCCCCGCGCCGAACTCCAGCACGGTCGAGCAGAGGCCGCCGATCGAGCGCCCGGCGATCTCCAGCATCCAGGGGCCCTGCTCATTCACCCGCAGCTCCGCATGCACTGGCCCATCCCGCAGGCCGATGGACGCCGCCGCCAGCGAGACACTCGCCGAGATAGCGGCCTGCGTCTCGGCGGACAGGCGCGACGGCGTGACGTAGATCGTCTCCTCGAAGAACGGGCCATCGAGCGGATCGGGCTTGTCGAAGAGCGCCAGCGTACGGAGCTGACCATCCGCCAGCAGCCCTTCCAGCGCGACTTCCACGCCAGGGATGAAGTCCTCTACCAGGATATCGGTCTTGTCCTCAGGCATAGCCATCGTTGAGCAGCATGCGCTTCGTGCGCGCGAACGCCGCCTCCAGATCTTCCGGCGTATTGGCGCGGATCACGCCCCGACTGCCGGAGAGGCGCAGCGGCTTGACCACACAGGGAAACGTCACCTGCTCGCGCGATCTCGCGCGGGTCATCGGTCAGAGGGAAGCGGCGAAACACTGGACATGGCGCGCCTCCCGCCGACATCAGCTTCCGCATGATGCCCTTGTCGCGCGCGGCCTCGGCGGCCTCCGGCGGATTGGTCGGCAGCCCCAGCGCGGCGGCGGCGCGCGCGGCAAGCAGTGTTGCGCTGTCGTCCACCGCGCACGATCGCATCGAAGGGATGCTCCCGCGCATACTCCACGATCGCGCTCGTCGCGCTCTCGATGTTGGCGAAGTCGGTCTTGAGTGGCACATCCCACTCATCAGCTAGTTGCGGCGGCAGGTCGAGCGCGCGTATCACGTCCACATCCAGCGCACGCGCCGCCTCCATGAAGGCCTCCGCGCGGTAGGTGCCAGGGGTGACGAGCAGCAGCAGCCGCTTGCGCCGTGGCTGAGGCGTTGCGGCGGGACGCGCCGCGCGAGGCTTCCGTGTTTTGGGTGATCGCTGTATCTTCTGGGCCATCATGAATCATTCCAGGCGGGGCCGCATAACTGGCGCGTATCCACACTCGCGCGCCGTCTGGCGCGGCACTGGCGCCACTGGTAGCGTATCACGCCCGCCTGACCCGCGTCCCGATTACTCGTCCCGCAGGCGATAGAGTACTTCGCCCGCATGCTCGACGAGCAGCCGCCCCTCATCCTCCCGCCCAGCTCCAGTCACGCGGATCAATCTCGCGATAGTCGCGGTAGCCCAGATTGATGCGCTCGCAGCGCTCTCGCGGGATGCCCGTCGCCAGCGTCACCTGGATGCGCGGCGACTCCACGCCCGTCGCCACATCGTATGTTCCCGCGCCCCGCACATGCGTGCTGTGAGCCAGGATCATGCCTGGCGTGTCACGGAAACGCTCCCACTGACCCAGGAAATAGTCGCGGATGTGGTACCCCACCTGATCAATCAGCGCGCCGTGCGCGTAGCTCACCTCAGTGATATGCGGGGCGAAGATGATGACCTCGCCACCATCTTCGATCACTGGCTCTGTTTTGTACATCGCCTTCGCCGCCGTCCACAGGTCGTCGTAGCGCGTGGAGGGCGCGGAAAGCACGCTGCTGTAGGCGCGCGGCGTATAGACGATGTTGAGCCGCGCTGAGTGGTCCGCCGCCGCCTCGAACGCCTCTGTCACGCTTCCAGCATAGAGCCCACACAGTCGCGATTCGCGCATCACCAGCGTCAGGGTTGTGACCGGGCGGGGAAGAAGTTCAGCCGCGCGATGGATGACGCGGCGCACGGGCGTATCCTTGATGCCAATCGTCTTCATGCATGTCACCAGCGCGCCCAGCCAGTGCGTGTAATTGATGATCTCAGGCCCAGCGACCCCTGGAAAGAGATACTTCGCGCCACCGGAGAAGCCTGCCACCTCATGTGGAAAAACTGGCCCGCAGATGATGATATGGTCATACTCTAGCAGTCTGCGATTGATTGCGACCGGCGTCTCTTCTCCCAGCAGACCATCAGTAAGCCGCAGCGTCTCCTCGCGCGAGATGGTCCCGATAGTCACCAGCGCGTCGGGCTGGTCCCACTGATGGTTGAAGACGGACGTGCGTGGATAGCGCACGGCGCGCTCCCCGGCCGTGACCCCCACCAGCCGGTCTACCGCCTCCAGGCTCATGGGTGGGTGTGTTCCCAGCGCAATCAGATAGTCCAGCCGGCTTGCGCGCTGGCCCAGTGTCTCGCCGAGCAGTCGGAAGATCAGCGGGATCGGAGCGGTCCGCGTGCTGTCAGGGATGATGACCAGCACACGTTTGCCTTCTAGTGGCAGCGCCTCGAAGGTCGTCGCCAGCGCCTCCGCTACCTGCGACTCGCTCAGCCCCACGTCATCGCTCGCCCGCGCGTACATCGGCCCCACTCCTGTCTCATCGCGCCACCATCAGACGCCACTGTAGGCCGAGAATCCGCCGTCAACCGGAACGACGATCCCGGTCACGAACGCCGCCGCTGGACTAACCAGCCAGAGCGCCGCCCCGATCAGATCATCCGGCTCACCCAGCCGGCCCATCGGCGTATGCGCCACAATCGTCCGGCCTCGGTTCGTCCAGCGCTCCGTCGCGGCATTGAACAGCAGGAAGCGGTTCTGCTCCGTCAGGAAAAAACCAGGCGCGAGCGCGTTCACCCGAATCTCAGGGCCATACTCCTGCGCCATATGCGTCGCCAGCCATTGCGTAAAATTTACCACCGCCGCCTTGGCAGCGCCATATGCCCCCACCTGAGTCAGTGGACGGAAGGCGCTCATGGAGGCGATGTTGAGGATGGCGCCAGCCCCACGCTTCGCCATGCCCCGCCCAAAGACCTGGCATGGCATCGTCACACTCTGCATGTTATTCTTGAACACCGCCTCGATCGCCGCCGGGTCAAGATCAAAGAACGGCTGGCCGGGCGTGGCCGTCGCGCGCGGATCATTTCCTCCGGCGGCGTTCACCAGGATATCCACTGGCCCAAGCCGCGCCTCGATGCTCACCGCAGCGCTCTCCAGCGCCTCGCGGTCGAGCACATCGCAGGGCGCGGCGAATGCCTCCGCCCCCAGCGCGACCAACTCCGCCGCCACACGCTCGCAGCCTTCGCGCCGCCGTCCGACAATGGCGATGCGCGCGCCGGCACGCCCCAGTCCTCGCGCGATCGCGCCACCCAGCGCGCCGCTGCCGCCTGTGACTACCGCTCCCTTGTCGCGAATGTCGAACAGGCTGTACACGCTATCGCTGTCAGTCATGTCAGCTACCCCCTAGACCTGCCCGAACCAGGAGCGCCGAGATTGAGCGCCACTTCGTCGAACAGCGCGCGCAGCGCCTCAACCATCCCCGCCGTATCCCCATCATATAGCGCCAGGAAGCAGGGCCGTTCTTGCCCGTTCATCGCTTGCCATGTCGCTAGCGCCTGCGCCTCCAGGAAGCGGGCCGTATACACGCCCGCGTCCACGGTAGCATGACGAAGCGCCATCGCGCGCAGGCTGACCACGCCCACTGGGCCATCCATCTCACTCTGCTCGGTCGAATGATACGCCGCAGGCGCGCGCCGGAGCTTATACGGGATGTCAAGCCGCTCCACAGCCAGCCGCCGCAGGCTCGCGTCGAGCGCAGCCAGCGCCCCCGCATCCACCTCGCCGTTGATCGTCACGTCTAGATACGCGAGCTGCTGCTCCGCACGCCAGGCGCGCAGCCAATCAGTTAGCCTGCTCGCAGGTGTCTCCGCGCTGCCCCACGGGGTACCATCGCTCGGGCGTCACCAGCGCCAGCCGCCCTTCACGCAGCCGCGCCCCGTCATAAACCGGACGGGCCAGGTCGGCGTCCGCGGAGTCGCGCAGCGCCCGCGCTCCCGCCTTGTACGCCTCCACAGCCGGCTGGCCAGCGAAGGGAATGTCCCACAGATAGCCATAGAGCGCCATCGTAAGCTGGAGCCCCAAATACAGCGCCGCCAGCCCGGCTAGCCGTTCCGTCGTGTCCGCCGAAGCGATCAGCGGCTCAACGATGATAAATTCGCCGCCATCCAGGCCAGCGGTCTGAGTCGGGTCGCCGCCAGTAATTCGCACGCGTAGCGACGCTTGTGCGCCCACTGGCAGCGCCTGGGGCGCAAAGACGGTCACGCCCCTGCCCTCCTTGCCAAGGCTCTCCTCCATCAGCTGCTCAGACCACTCGCGCAGTGTCTCCCACCCTGGCGGCGTGTCTATACTAAGCCGCACGGCGCCATCACGAGCAGCCTCCGCCAGCGCGACGGCCAGGCGCGCCCACTGGTTATCCGCCAGGGTCGCCTGCGCCCCGGCCAGGTTATACGCCGCCCATGCCGTACGCAGCAGCGCGCCCAGCGCGCCCGGCCCGCGGCCCTGCCCGGCAAGATACAGCGCGGCTGGCATGAGGAACACGCGCGTTCCCGGCGCGCTCATCCTGCCGCCGGTCCCTGAGCCACCATCGAGTTGCAGCGCCATCCTTGGCAGTCCCCACTCACGCGCGTAGCGGTCCAGATAGGAATCCGGCAGCGCCATCACCATCTGGTGGGCCGCCGGATCCAGCCCAACGTCGCGCAGCATACCCGCGAACCAGTCTAGATGACTGATCGGCTCCTCAGAGGTCATCCCCAGCGCGACTGCGATCATCACCGTGTCATCCAGGCTACTCAGCGCGCCGGTGAGCGCGTTCAGCGCGGCGGGATCAGTGCTGTCGAGCGGGTGAATGATCACCGCGCCATGTCCATACCCGAGCGCGCACAGCACGTGCACACTCAACACCGAGCCGCCCATTCCGGCCCAGATGACATGCCGCACACCGCGCGCGATCAGCGCCGCCGCCTCGCGCTCCACCTGCGCCAGCGCCTCTGGATGCGCCAGCAGCCAGGAGACCATCTCCACCCAATCCAGCTTCCGTGCGCCGCCCTCGCTGCCCAGCAGCGCCATCTCCCCATCGCGCCGCCGGAGCTGTCCGATAGCGCCCTCGCGCGTCAGCCTCGCCATCGCCTCCGCCGCTGTCATGCCAGGCGCACTGTCCGTCATAACCAATCACGACCTTTCGCGGCTCTGGGGTGGATGCGACGTGGCTAGGGTTGCGCCAGGAAACGCGCGCGTGCCCCTTCGATGATGCGCCACGCCTCAGCGACATCGTGCCAGTCGCGCACCTCCGTCTGGACGCCTTGAAGTTCTTTGTACGTGCGGAAAAACGCCGCGATTTCGAGCTGCCAGTGAGTTGTCAGATCATGCAACTTGAGTGTCTGCGCGAATCGAGGATCGTCATGCGGCACGGCCAGAATCTTCTCATCTTCGCCCTTCTCATCCACCATGATGAGCGTGCCAACCGGACGCGCGCGTATATGACAGCCAGTAAACGTCGGCTCATCCACGATCACCAGCACGTCGAGCGGATCTCCATCCAGCGAGAGCGTGCCGGGGATAAAGCCGTAGTCCGTCGGATAGTGCACGGATGAATAGAGCACACGGTCCAGACGGAAGATACCGCGCTCATGGTCAAATTCATACTTATTCCGGCTGCCGCGCGGAATCTCAACGACGACTTCGATCCATCCCTCGTCGCGACCTCCGATAAACGTCTCGCCCAAATGCCCGCTCATATTCTTAATACTCCTCGCGCCACTCGACGCCCAGCTAATCCAGCGCCAGACTCTGCTTGCGCGCCATATAGCCCAGCTTTCCGGTCAAGTTGTCAATCGTCTCTTCCCATACGAACTCAGCCGCCGTACGATACGCTTCCTTCCGTATCTTCTCGCGTTCCGCTGGGTGGCGGCGGATGTGCGTCAGGTAGCCAACGATCTCATCGGGATCGTCAGTCTCTAGAGCAACCGCGTTCTCGAACGAAATCGCGTAATCCTCGCCGGTCGAGCCGGTGAAAGCGATGCCGCGCGCCGCCATGACCTCTAGCCCGACCAGACCGAACGGCTCGTGTCCGCTGTTGGCCAGCGTCGCGTCAGCGGCGGCGTAACACAGGCGCACAAACTCCTCCGGCACAAAGAAACGTAGATTATAGATGTCGGCGTCGCCCGCGTCACGCAGGAGTTCTATACATTCCTCGGTTGTTGGCCGCCGCGCCTCGACATCCACCACGCGTAGACCCAACGCCCGCGCGCGCCCCAGCACCTCGGCGCCATGCGGCTCGATGCCGCCCCGAATGACCATCGCCACCGGGACGCCGCTATACTTCAACCGCGAAACCGCCTCGACCGCCATCACCCAGCGCTTGTCAGGATCGAACCGTCCGATCTTGAACAAAAATAGGCGGTTTGCGTCACCCCGGCGCATGACCTCGCGCAGCCGCTCGACCGCCTCTGCGTTCACCGGGTCCAGAAAACGCTGCGGGATACCGTTCGGGATCACCAGCGCGTTGACATTGTACTGCCACAGCCGGTGTTTCATGTAGCGGCTGACCGTGGTAATCGTCGCGCTATACGCCAGTCGCTCCCAGTTGATGCGGTGCAGCGACATCAGGCTGTTGCAGTTCCACATGATGAGCGCGCGGTGACGCAGATTAGCCGCATGGAGCAGGTCGGAGACCCGGCTAACAGCCTCGGCGGTGTGCCAGTCTTCACCGATCACGACCACGATCTTGCCCTGCGCGATGGCGGGCTGGGCGATGTCGTCGCAGACGTGGCGCGGCACGGAATCGTTGTAGTCGTTCAGCTTGCCTTCTTCGCCATCGTACACGCCGTTGGGATAATACTTGCTGATCCATTGCCCCCAGCGCTCGATGCGCAGCCGTCCCCCAACTCGCTCCTCCACCGCTGGCTTATTGGGATCGCCGACGAAGATCAGATGCGTCTGGTAGCCGAGCGAGGCCAGCGCTTCCGTGAACTCCGCCACGCGCGTGCCCAGCCCGCCGGCGGTCGAGTACACATCTGGCCCTTCGAAGCACAGTGACACGAACACGGTATTCTCTGGCGAGATGCCATGGGGAAGCGCAGGGGGCGTCTGTGGCGCGGTGGCGGCGCACCGATTTTGGCGCGCGTCGGCGTGACGTGCGTGGAGCGGGCTCAGCGGAATGTGGCGAGGGCGCGGAGCAGGTGTAGCGGACGCCTTGCGCGCCGGGCGCGGCGTAGGGTCTGTCGAGGTCTCCTGTGCGGGCATGTGCTCTCGATCCTCTCGTCCATACCACTCCACCTCTCCCGGCGCCGAAATGAGGCGGGCGCGGGTGTGGAGCGCATGTCGTGGGCGGCTACTGATGGAAGCCGGTCATCTGGTAGAGGGGAGAAGACGCGGATATTGATTCCGCGACGTCCGCTCGTTAGACGCGCCGGACCCCAGCGTAGTCACCACACTACACTCTTGACGCGCGTCCCGTCCAGGCTCTCGCTTGAGCCCAGGCGGCTCTATGACCGCGTCGTCGTCACCTCATTGCCGCCGTCGGTGGCGTCTTCTCTGTCTGGCTGGTCAGCATCGACGACCTGTGGTGAATCCGCATCCACGATTATCACATCGTCATCCTCGCCCCACACAGGGCTTACGGGCTGTGGATATTCTCGCAAGAACCGTCTCCCCACCCTCCATCCCAGACGCGCCAGACCGACGAAGAGGGCCAAATACCCAACTACCGTCACCACCACCGCGATCCGACACCAACAGCGCCTAGTGGCTGTGACAGGAACGCCCCCAGGAATCCGACCACGATGTAGCCCAGCGGAGCGAGCAGACAGGCGAACATGACCGCTAGCAGGCAGCCCAAATATCCGCCATGCGTTGGCCAGTCATATCCCGGTGGCGTCGCGCCCTCGTGTCGCGGGTCTTCCGAACCGCGCGCGGGATCCGCGACGCTCTCGCCATTCTCTGGAATGTCTGATTGAAGGGGTTCGTCCGCCACGCTCGCCTCATTCTCGTTCTTATCGCCACGCCACATTCACGCGCGGGCGCAAACGCGCCTTTTCCTAGCATACCCTACCCATACCGGGTGCGCCACACAACCGGGCGAGACCGCCACGCCGTGTTACAATGCCCGCTATGGAAACTCTGAACCCTCCGCCCGTCGCGCGCATCGTCATCACTGGCCCCTCCGGCGCTGGCAAGACCACCGTTGGGGAGGCGCTCGCGCGCCTGCTTGACTGGTCATTTGTGGACCTCGACGACGACCATCGCCACCGGCGCTGGACGAAGTGTCACCGCCATCTTCGCCGAGGAAGGCGAGGATGGCTGGCGTGCCCGCGAGACTGCGGCGCTGGCCATTGCCCTGCGCGTTGAGCGGGTGGTGATCGCCACCGGCGCGGGCATCGTCGAGCGACCAGAGAACCTCGCTGTGGCCGCTGCGGCGCGCGCCTGGACTCTCTCGCTCGATGCGTCGCCTGAGACCACACATGACCGCATACGACGCCCAGGCTGAGGCGCGCGGCCTGCTCCATCGGCGAACTCCGCCCGATGCTCGCCGGCCCTGATCCGCTCGACCGCATCCGCGCGCTCCACGAGCGCCGCGCGCCTCGCTACGCGCTCGCGGATGACGTCGTCAATGTGGACGGAGCCACCCCAAGCCATGTGGCCGCACGGGCGCTCGCTGGCCTCATCGTGGCTGGGCGACTGGCGCCTGAGGGGGCTGAGACGCGCGCCTGCCATATCGCGGCAGGCGCGGGCTACGATGCGTTCACCGGCTGGGGTGCGCTGGCGGATCTCCCCGACCAGCTTACCGCGCTCAAGCTCCCCCTACGCCTCAGCATTGTCACCGACTCATCTGTGGGCACGCTCTACGCGGAGCCACTCACGCGGAGACTACGGCAAGCGGGCTTCGATCCGGCAACATTCACCGTCCCGGCAGGCGAGGCCAGTAAATCGCGCGCGTCGCTGGACACCATCCACGACTGGCTGGCGGAACGGCGCGCCGAGCGTGGCGAAGCGCTCCTCTCGCTGGGCGGCGGCGTCGTAGGCGATCTGGCGGGATTCGCCGCCGCCACCTGGCTACGCGGCGTGCCACTGATCCAGCTACCCACCTCACTGCTCGCTCAGGTGGACGCCTCCATCGGCGGCAAAGTGGCGATAGATCACCCACGCGGAAAGAACCTGATTGGCGCGTTCTACCAGCCGCGCCTCGTCGTCGCGGACACCGCGACCCTGCGCACCCTACCAGAACGCCAGCGCGTCGAAGGCTGGGCGGAGGTCATCAAGCACGGCGCCGCGCTCGATGCGAACTACTTCGCGGCCATCGAGCGCGACGCTGAGGCGCTGCTCGCCGTGCGCCCCGCCGAAACCACCGCCGCCATCGCGCGCTCAGTGGCCATCAAAGGCGCCATCACCGGCGGCGACGAACGTGAGCGCGAGGGCGGCCAGCGGGCGCTACTCAACTTCGGCCACACCCTTGGCCACGCCATCGAGACCGTGACCGGCTACAGCGCGTGGCTGCACGGCGAGGCTGTCAGCGCGGGGATGGTCTTCGCGGCGCGGCTGGGCGTCCGTCTTGGCATCACCCCGCCCGATGTGGCGGCCCACCTCGAGGCCCTTCTCGCCCGCTTCGGCCTGCCTACGCGCCTGGACGGTCTCAGCGCGCCCGCGCTGCTGCGCGCGACGCTCTGGGACAAAAAGGCGCGCGGCGGACAAGTCCGCTGGGTCCTTCTCACCACGCTCGGCGCCGCCACACTCGCCGGCCCCGCGCCGGAAGATTCGCTGCGCGAGACGCTCGCCGAGCTTGGCGCGAGCGAGGGATAGTCAAGCCCTAACACCCGGCGGCGCGTCATAGACCTATTATGAGGAGAAGCCCCCATGCCAGAGCCTGATGGCGCCGCGCGAGCGCGCATTCTCGTTGTGAGCGGCCCCAATCTCAACACACTGGGCCAACGGGAGCCACACCTCTACGGAAGCGTGAAACTTGACGAGATCAACCAGCGCGTAACAGCCCGCGCCGCTGAGCTAGACGCCGACACACGCTGCTTTCAGTCAAATCACGAGGGAGCGCTGATTGATTTTCTGCAAGCCGAGGCGCCTGGCGCGCATGGCCTCATCATCAACCCTGGCGGCTTGACCCACACCAGCGTCAGCCTGCGCGATGCGGTCGCAGGGAGTGGACTGCCTACGATCGAGGTCCATCTTTCCAACATCTACGCGCGTGAGCCATTCCGCCACACATCGCTGCTGGCCCCCATCTGTCGCGGGCAGATTACCGGCCTTGGCTGGCGCGGCTACTTGCTCGCGCTGGAGGCGTTGCTCGCCGCGCTACGTGAATCTTAGGCCAGAATGCCGCGCGCGCGTTGAAACCGCATGATATGATAGTCTGAGTGTCCAGCGTTCTCCATCATGCCGCAGGTAATGACGTGGAAAGCGCTTTCACCAAACGGGCGGTGGCGCGCCACACGCGATATGGCGCGCGTCTCGCGTAGAGCATGACGACCTTCACACAGCAGAATTGAATTTCATCAGGCGGCGCGCCGGATCGCTTTCGCCGGTTGGCTGGAGGGCGGCCCGGGCGCTATACGCGCATCCCCAGATAGGGCAGGCGCGGGAGAGGATTGTACACGCATGATTTCCACGGGTGACCTCAAAAAGGGCATCTCCATCGAGTTGGAGGGCCAGCTCTTCCAGATCGTGGACTGGTCGCATATCAAAATGGGGCGTGGCGGCGCGATTGTCCGCATGAAGCTCCGCAATCTGCGTACGGGCGCCAACGTCGAGCGAACGGTGGACGCCGGCGAGCGCTTCCCCCGCGCTTTCCTCGATCACCGTCCCGTGCAGTATTCCTACAACGACGGCGACACGTACTACTTCATGGACAATGAGACGTTTGAGACGTTTCCCATCACCGCCGATCTCCTCGGCGACGCCCGCTTCTACCTGCAAGATGGTATGCAGCTGGAAGTTATCAGCTACAATGATGAAGCGCTCAGCGTTGCGTTGCCGACGACGGTTGAACTCGAAGTCACCTACACCGAGCCTGGGTTCAAAGGCGACACCGCCACCGGCGGCACCAAGCCAGCGACCTTGGAGAACGGCGTCACCGTTCAGGTACCGCTATTCATCACCATCGGCGACCGCATCCGCGTCAAGACTGATGGCGGGGCATACGTCGAGCGCGTATAGACGGCGTTGACTGCTCCCCTGTGAGGAGGGCCATCATGGCGCGTGAGAAGACCGAGCAACCCGGCGACGCGGCGTCCGACACGCCACGCGCCTCCCTAAGCGTTGCGGAGCTACGCCAGCTCATCACCCTGATGAATGGCAGCGATATCGAGGAGATTGGTATCGAGGAGGCTTCCTCTGGGCTGCGGCTCTCCCTCCGCAAGCCAGCCCCTCTCGCCGCAGTCGCGTCCTCCGCTGACGACGACACCCTTGAATACTTCATCGCTGATGGAGCGGGAGCGGAGACGCCTTCCACCACGGTTGAGGTCACATCGCCACTGGTAGGCCTGTTTCACCCTGGCATGAAACCTGGCGCCCGACCACTCTGCGCGATGGGCGATGTCGTGCGCGAAGGCCAGGTAGTCTGCGCGGTGGAGGCGCTCAACGTCTTCAACGAGGTTGAGGCCCCAGCCGCCGGACGTATCCTGGCCATCTACGTCACCGACGGTCAGCCGGTTGAGTATGGCCAGCCACTGCTCGCTATCGAGCCACAGGGCTAGGCCGCGGATGACGCCGATGCGTATTGTCGAGGTTGGATGGCTCGCCCGCTATATTAAAGACCTGCTCGCTGAGGATTACACGCTCCAGGATGTCTGGGTACAGGGTGAAATCAGCGGCTTCAAGCAGGCGGCGTCAGGTCACCGCTACTTCACGCTGAAAGATAGCTCCGCCGCGATTCGCTGCGCGCTCTTCGCCAGCTACCGCGTCCCGCCGCTGCGTGATGGCATGGCGGCTATCGTCCACGGTCGCATGGGCCTATGGGAGCAGCGCGGCGACATTCAATTCTATGTGGACGATGTGCGCGACGCGGGCGAGGGGCTCCTCAACCTGCGCTTCGAAGCGCTCAAAGCACGTCTGGAAGCAGAGGGACTGTTCGCGCCGGAGCGCAAGCGCCCGCTGCCGGAGCGCGTTCACACCGTCGGCGTCGTGACCTCGCTCCAGGCCGCCGCCCTGCGCGACATCCTGCGCACGCTCCGGCTGCGCTGCCCGCTCGTGGAGGTCATTGTCGCGCCAACGTTGGTACAGGGCGATGGCGCGGCCAGCCAGATCGCCGCCGCGATTGACCTGCTCAGCGCGCACGGCCAGGCGGATGTTATCGTCGTCGCGCGCGGCGGTGGCGCCATCGAAGAATTGTGGGCCTTCAACGAAGAGCCCGTGGCGCGCGCCATTGTCCGCTCGCGCGTGCCCGTCATAACGGGCGTGGGTCACGAGACTGACTTTACCATCGCTGACTTTGTCGCCGACGCCCGCGCCTCCACCCCGACCGCCGCCGCCATCGCCGCCGTCCCAGACGCCGCCCAGTGGCGCGTGGAAATTGAGGCTGCCGCCCTACGACTCGATGACGCAATAGAATCACATATCGCGGGGCAAGCCGATAATCTCCAGATGGCTCAGCGGCGGCTCGACCGCGCCAGCCCCGTTCGTTCCATCGAAGCGGCGCGCCAGCGCGTGGACGAGACCGTCGAGGCCCTGACACTGCGCGCCAGCCACGTACTCGCCTTGCGCGCGGCGTCTCTCCGTTCCAGCGCGCTGCGACTACACACCCTCAGCCCGTTGCTCACTATCGCGCGCGGCTATGCCATCGTGCGGCGCGAGACGGATGGAGCCCTGGTCACCAGCGTCGCGCAGGTCACGGCTGGAGACGGACTGAGCATCCACCTCACCGATGGACGCATCGCCGCGATCGCCGGGCCGCGCCTGCCCGACGCGCCGGACGGCGCGCCGGACGCCGAAGCCTCTCTGGCATCCCAACCCGCGCGCGCGGGTCAGCGAGAAGGAAAGCGAGAAGCGTCATGAGACAGACAGCTGATGAAGGCAAGCGGCGCGGCAAACATGTGTCATCGGACACACCCGACGAGCGCCCATTCGAGGAGCAACTCGATGAGCTGGACACCATCGTCGCGACACTCGAAGAGGGCAAACTCCCGCTCGATGAGGCGCTGACACTCTACGAGCGTGGCATGCGCCTGGCGCAATCCTGCCAGCGGCGTCTCGATGACGCCGAGCTTCGTGTGAGCCGTCTGCGCGCCGCGGGAGATCCATCGGAGAGCAGTGCGACCGGCGACGGAGCGTTTATCCTTGAAGCCATCGAGATTGATGGCGTCTAATGCTTTGGTACTGCTAGAGCTGGCAGAGACAATACGGGTAGTGATGATGAATGCGCAACTGGCTGCGTTAGCCGCCAATCGTGAACTATGGGCTGCCATATCTGGCTGGCTCATCGCTCAAGCGATCAAGACACTGCTGACATTGCGAAAAGAGCGGAAGTTCAACCTCGGCCATCTCGTAGCCTCGGGCGGTATGCCCAGTTCCCACTCAGCGCTTGTCACAGGCCTCGCCACCGCCGTCGCCCGTATCGATGGTCTCAACTCGTCGGTCTTCGCCTTGTCCGCTGTCTTCGCGGGCGTGGTGATGTACGACGCGGCTGGGGTCAGGCTGGCCGTTAGCCGGCAGGCGCGCATCCTCAACATGATGCTCGACGACGTATTCCACGATCGCGGCCTGCGTGAAGAGCGCCTGCGCGAGCTAATTGGCCACACCCCAATTCAAGTCATTACAGGCGCGTTCATCGGTATTGTGATGGGTATTCTGCTCACTTGATCCGTTGCTCCTTTGCCCAATCCACCGCTCACCGCTCCTCTGTACCATGGTCCTACCCAACGCTCCAATGTCTTGTGTGACACGTCACACCCTGCTAGAGTCAGCCCCGTGCCCTCTCGGGCGCACTGACGCGCTCCGGACGAGCGCCGCCAGTCAAATAGAGAGAGGATGCGATGGGTCTGGGGAAAACGTATTGGGACCGATCGAACCCCAACCGCGACGAGGAAAATTCGTCCTACGTCGCCACGCTCGAGCGCTATCAGAAGCCACTGCCGCCGCTCGACACCCAAGACACGCGCGACATGCCCGCGCGCCACGGCAGAAACAATGACCAGGAGCTGGACGAATTCCTGGAGTTCTTCACCTCTACCCGGCCTGACCTGGCGCCCCCGCGTGCGCCACAACCCCGGTCAACTCGCGATCAGAGCCGCCTGGCCCGCGCCACCGAGCGCGTAGGCCGCCTGGCGACCGCCCGTCCTGAGGTTCGCGTACCACGGCTGCCCTGGCGCCGACAGTAGCGCGACCGAGATGGCTGGCGATTCAGTAGAAGCTGCTGAAGAGCCACGCGAGCGCAGGCTGAAGCTGCCGCCGGTATGGGTCCTCACGAACCTCGCGATTGTCGTAGCGTTGTTAATCGGCTTTGCGCCGCAGATCATGACCGCCAGCGCCGAGGCGGGCTGTACATGGTACACCGTTCGCTCTGGCGACACGCTCTGGAAGATTAGTAATCACTACGGCAAGACCATCAACGGAATCGCCGCCGCCAACCACATCCAGAACATCAACCTGATCTATGTGGACCAGCGGCTGTGCATCCCCATGACGCCGATCGCGAGTTCCGCGAGTACCTATAAGCCCACGACCTCGCGGCCGCCTGCGACGAATGCGCCTGGCAACGTAAAGGCGTTCATCGCGTTTACCTTGCCCTACGCCAAGCAGGCCAGCAAGCAGACCGGATGGCCCGTCAGCATGATCCTGGGGCAGTGGGGCCTCGAGACCGGTTGGCGCGTCAAGACCTTCACCGGGTACAACTGGGGCAACTGCGGCGCCATGCCCGGCAAGCCAACGGTCGGTGGCACCAGCGCGCCTGGCTCGCCCGCCGCGTTCGCCTACGCCTACTCACCTGCCCAGGGTGTCGCCGAGTATGTGCATGTCGCCCATCTTAGCTACTACTCCGCTGTGGCGCGTGCAGGGCGAAGCAGCGGCGCCAACGCCGCCGCAAGCGCCCTTGGCCGTTCACCATGGGACTGGGGGCACTACACGAACCGTGGGTCGCCCGGATCGTCCATAATCGCGATTATGCAACGGTACAACCTTTACTGGTACGACACGCACTAGGACACAACTCAATCCGTGCGTGTAGGGAAATCCTACACGCACGGGTTGATCGCCGCCGGAGGACGCTACCGCCAGGGCTTACCAAGGAACTCCTGGCCGCCAAGCCACGGACGCAGCGCCTCCGGCACCCGTATCGTCCCGTCGCGCTGCTGGTGATTCTCCACCAGCGCGATGATCGCCCTCGTCGAGGCCAGCGCGGTATTGTTCAGCGTATGCGCGTAGCGCACCACACCATCTTCGCCGCGGTAGCGGATATCCGCGCGCCGCGCCTGATAGTCGTGGAAATACGAATCCGAGTGCGTCTCGCGATACCGCCCCTCCGATGGCACCCAACACTCGATGTCATAGCCCTTCACCTTCGCATCACCCAGGTCCGCCACGCACAGATTCAGCACGCGGTAGGGTAGCTCCAGCGCCCGCACGAGCTCTTCAGCATTCGCCAGCAACTCCTCATGCCAGCGCACCGACTCCTCGTGGTCAGCGCGGCAGATGATGTACTGCTCCACTTTGTAAAACTGATGCACGCGCATGATGCCGCGTGTATCCTTGCCATACGTGCCCGCCTCGCGCCGGTAGCAGGGCGAGTAGCCAACATACTTGACCGGCAGCTCAGCCTCACGCAGAATCTCCCCGCTGTGCATGCCGGTGATCGAGACTTCAGCCGTGCCAACCAGATAGACCTCGTCATCGGGCAGGGCATAGGTTTGCTCGCGTCCGCGCGGGAACTGGCTGTTGCCGATGAAGCAGAACTCACGCGCCATCGCCGGCACATCCAGCGGCAGGAAGCCCTTGCGCGACACTTGATGCAAAGCGAACTGCATCAGCGCCAGCTCCAGAAAGACAGCATCACCCTTGAGAATATAGCTGCGCGACCCAGCCACCTTCGCCGCACGTTCCAGATCGAGCATTCCTAGCCCGGTCAGCAGCGCCACATGATCGAGCGGCTCGAAGTCGAACTGGCGCGGCTCACCGACACGCTTCACCTCGACGTTGTCATCCTCGCTCTCGCCATCGGGCACGCTGGCGTCGGGGATATTAGGCGTCAAGAGCACCAGTGTTTTGAGGCGGGCTTCCAGGTCACGTTCACGTGGCTCCAGTTCCTTGAGCTCCGCCGCTACCTCACGCCCTCGCGCAATCGCCGCGTCGCGCGCGTCCTTGTCGGGCCCCGCCTCGCGAATAGCCTTCGAGAGCCGGTTCTGCTCCGCCCGCAGATCCTCCGCCTGACGGCGCACGACGCGCAGTTCATTGTCCACCGACAGCAACTCATCCACATCCACCGCTGTCTTGCGGCGGCGGGCCACTTCTTTGACCAGATCAGGATGCTCGCGAATGAATGCCAGGTCCAGCATGCGACTACTCCTCACGCCACAGGCCCAAGAGCGTCGCATCCGGCGGCGCCTCGTTCCCGCTCATGCGCTCCCCACGCGCCGCGGCGCAATCAGGGAGCCCAGAAAACATACTACGCCGCCCATCGCAAAGGACGAGCGGCGTAGGCCTCGTGGCGCCACCTTTGTTCGTCACCGCGCTCTCAGATATGCCTGACCGCGCGATAACCTCATTGGCCCCGTTAACGCCGGGAAGTCACGTCTCACCTTAACGCTGGAGCGCGCCCCTGCGGTTGAATGAGAGGCACGCGAGGGGATACCATCCGCCGGGCGCCGCGTCGCATCATCCCGCGGCTTTCTGTGGGCTCCGGCTGGCTGGCGTGTCTCGCGTAGCGCCTGTGCATGCTTGACTGTTGTCGCGCGCGCCGCCGCCCGCACAGGGCGTCGCGGCTTCACGCTTCAGCGGTATCGTAGTCAGCGCGGCCCCTCTCTGTCAAGGGTCCATGCGCGGCGGCCATCTGCGCGCGAAACTCACGACGACGGCGGCGGCGGCAGCAGCGCCGGGCGGAGCGCGGTCAGAGTCGCGGCATCAGGCGCCTCAGGCGCTTGCCGCGCGAACCACTGTTGCACATCGAAGGGCTGCTCGCCTCGCGCTGGCTTGAGGCGTTTGTACGTCCCATCGGCCAGCAGACGGCGCGCGTTAGCCGTGTCGCGCAGATACGACGGCAACGTGAAGCGGCTCAGTTGCGCACGCAACGCCGGATCTTCTACGGGAAAGAGCGTCTCGACGCGGTGGTCAAGATTGCGTGGCATCAAATCAGCGCTTCCCAATAACACCTCGTCCTCGCCCTCTACACCGCCATTAGCGAAGTAATAGATCCTGCTATGCTCGAGAAACCGACCAACCAGACTGGTCACACGTATATTGTCGCTGACACCCGGTATACCTGGTCGCAGGCAGCACATGCCGCGCACCAGCAAGTCTATCTGCACGCCCGCCTGCGACGCGCGGTAAAGCGTCTCGGTGAACTCTTGGTCTACCAGCGCATTGATCTTGAAGATCAGCCGCCCCGGCAGCCCCGCCTTCGTCCGTTCGATCTCCCGCTCGATGCGCTGGAGCACGCCCGCACGCAACCCGACGGGCGCTACGAGCAGCTTCTGATAGGTGACCCCGCGCGCGAAGCCCGTTAGTGTATTGAACAGGTTCGAAGCATCCTCCGCGAGGTCTTCCCGGCAGGTCAGCATCCCCAAATCCTCATACACCCGCGCGGTCGAAGCGTTATAGTTGCCCGTGCCAAGATGAACATACCGCCGCAACCGGCCACCCTCGCGTCGCACGACGAGCGCCACCTTGGCGTGCGTCTTCAGCTCCACCTGCCCGTAGACGACATGGACGCCCGCGCGCTCCAGCGCACGCGCCCACTCAATGTTGTTCTCCTCATCAAAGCGCGCCTTCAGCTCCACCATCACCGCGACCTGCTTGCCGCGCTCGCTCGCATCCTGGAGAGCGCGCACAATCGGCGATTTACTTCCCACCCGGTAGAGCGTCTGTTTGATAGCCAGCACCTCTGGATCGCGCGCCGCCGCTTCGATAAACTCAGTAACCGTACTGAATGAATCGTATGGGTGATGCACGAGTATGTCGCCCTTCTGGATCGCGGCGAAAATATCGAACGAGCGCCCCAGATCAAACGGTGTGCGCGCGACGATTGGGCGGTCCTTCAGATCAGGTCGGTCCAGCTCCATCAACTCCATAAGGTCGCTGATGCCGAGCGGGCTTGCTAGCTCGAAAACATCCTCTGGGTTCATCTCCAGGTTGTTCACCAATAGATCGCGCACCGACTCTGGCATATCGTTCTGCGCCAGCAGCGCCACCACCGAGCTGAACCGGCGCTGCCGCAACCCCTGTTCCATCGTCACCAAGAGGTCGCCCGCCTCGTCCGCCTGAATCTCAAAATCCGCGTCACGCATCACCCGGAACGGGAAAGCGCCGATAGTCTCCATCCCAGGGAAGAGCTGGTCGAGATGCGCCGCGATCACTTGCTCGAGCCAGACAAACGCCACGCGCTTCTGCGCGCCGCGCCGCCGCTCGCGACCATTCGCCGTCACCGGCACGAGGCGGCGCAGCGTGTCTGGCACCTTCAGCCGGGCGAAGAGCGCGCCCGCGATTGGGTCACGCAGCGTCACCGCCAGGTTAAGGCTACGGCTAGAGATCAGCGGGAACGGATGGCTGCGGTCCACACCCAGCGGCGTCAACACGGGAAAGACATCGCTATGAAAGTAGCGCGCCGCTTCCTCACGCTGCGCCTCGGAGAGTTGCGCGTAGTCAAGGAGTTGGATTCCCGCGTCGTTCAGTCGGGGCAAGATCACATCATAGTAGGTGGCGCGCTGCTCGCGCAACAGATCGCCAATCAACTGGCGCAGCGCCTGTATCTCCTCCGCCGGCGTCAATCCGTCCGGTCCGTGCGAGCGCACGCTGGCGGAGAGTTGGTCATGCAACCCGGCCATCCGTACCACCAGAAACTCATCCATCTGGTTGCTCACGAAGCTCAGGAATTTGATGCGCTCCAGCAGCGGGTGCCGGTCGGACTGCGCCTCCTCCAGCACGCGCCGGATGAACGCGATGGCGGCAATCTCCCGATTGATGAATAACTCGCCGCGATGCGCGCCTTGCTCTGTATCTACCGCTGCCATCCGGCTCACCGTCACTTTCTCCACCCCGCTCGCGCGCCACCGCGCCCAGCCATACAGGCTAAGACGCGCGGGCTGGGCTGATTGTCGCATGAATGCAGATAAGTTGTGACACGATGGAGTTGGTTTCTTCTCACGGGTCTGCGGCCATCACGTTCGCGCTCTTCGGAGTGGTCGAGCGAAGTTGGAAGCACATCCAGTCTGACACGCAGGTAATCGCGCCAAACTGGATCATTGCATTCACCTGGTCAGAAGCCTCGTTGAATGCGCGTCGCGAGCGACGTGGCCCCGCAGTCGCGCACATCCCCCATTTTCTCCCCGCATGCGCCTAACTCAGGCGCAAGTTATAGGCCGCCCCGTTTATCATTTCACAAAACAAGAGGCGATGCGGCCTTGAGTTCTTCCATAATCTCTCGAGAGACGCCCATCTCATGGTCAGTGCGACTGTTGCGACCAAATAGCGAGCAATACCTCGCTTCCACCTCCTCTCCGGTTTGCCCCCATTGAATACTAGCCCCGGCGAAATCGTGGCATTGGATGGATTATGGTCAACCGCGGCGTTGAGCATTATGATGTTCCACGCGTACTACATCGTGAGCCGCATCATCATCTTCCAGCGGCGACGCCTCGCCACTCAGGCAGCTTGATCACAACTCATCGCTCCCATATTACCCGCGCGCTTGATAGGTCCTCAGGCGCGTGGATACAATAGAGAAAACAGGAATCCACAAGATAAGAAAGCGCTCACCCCCTCCATATGGCCGAATCTATCGCGCATGTCCAGTCGTCCCAGGCCCAGCGCCCCGATGAACCATCCGCGACCATAAAGCCTGCCAGCGATTGGCGCTCGCTACTCATCCTCTTTACGCTCGCTGGTGTCGTCGAGTCGCAGGCGTTCGGCCACCTCGCCGCGTTCCGCCCGCTATTTCTCCAGCAACTCGGCGTCCCTCTGGCCCAGATTCCCTTTTGGACTGGCCTGCTCGCCTCGCTGGGCTTTGTGATCGGGTTGCCGCTGCTTCCCTTTTGGGGTGTATGGGCTGATAGATACAGCCGAAAGCTCATCATCGTTCGCAGCGCCTATGTCGAGGGCGCTGCTGTTCGCGCTGGCGGCGCTCAGCCCGAATGTGTGGGCGCTGGCGGGCGCTCAATTGCTCGCTGGCTTTATCTTCGGCAATACAGGCGTCATGCTCGCCATGCTGGCGGATGTCACGCCACGAAAGCGGCTGGGCCTGGCTGTCGGTATCGCCAGCGCGGGCTTTCCCATCGGCTCATCGGTTGGCCCGCTGATTGGCGGCTATGTCGCGCAGACGTTTGGCATCCGACCACTGCTCTTCGGTGACGGCGTCGCATCCGCCCTGACCGGCCTGCTGCTGACGCTGGCAGTCCACGAGGGGCATCGTCGCGCGTCGACCGGAGCCACAGTGGCGACCATGCTCCGGCAGGCGGCGCGCGATATCCTCTCCTCGCGGCTGGTCGTCAGCATTTTCGGCCTGTACTTTCTCTCCGTCTTCAGCGTCTCGCTCTACACTCAGCTTCTCCCCATCCTGATCCAGCGGCTCGATACTGGCCCCAGCGACCGGCTGCCCTCGCTCATCGGCGGCACGCTCGCCGCGTTCGGCGTCGCGATGGCGCTCGCTACGCCGCTCTGGGGACGGCTGGGTGACATAATAGGGAGATGGCGCACTCTGCCTATCATTCTCGCCGCGTTGACCGTGGGCATCGCCGCTGAGAGTCTGGCTCCGGCGCTGCTCCCACTCCAGGCGTCCATCGTCTGGAGTCGGTCTCTTCCAGGGCAGTCTCGGCGCGACGGTGGTGGCGTTGTTGGCGCTGCTCGCCCCAGAAGAGCGACGCGCCTCCATCCTCAACTTCTCACTGCTTCCTTCGCAGCTTTCATGGTTCCTCGGCCCGCTACTGGGAGGCGCGCTCGCCAGCGTGAGCCTACGCGCGCCATTCTATGTCGGGGTCGTCTTCCAGGCCGCCGCGCTGGCCCTCGCACTCGTCCTCGCGAAGCGAATGCGCCAGGCGCAGGTGGCGGCTGCTCCCACCGAGCTAGCGCCCGACGCCCCTCATGCGCTAGCTGATCTCGCCTAACGGACCCACATCCCGCCGCGAAAGACGGGAACCAATTCCCCGGAAGCCGTCTCACCATCAATGTCCAGTTTGTCAGAGCCGATCATGAAGTCCACATGCGCCAGGCTGGTGTTCGCGCCCTGCGCCGCCAGTTCCTCCGGCGACATCGTCGCTCCACCCTCCAGGCAGATCGGGTACGCTCGCCCAATCGCCAAATGGCATGAGGCGTTCTCGTCGAACAGTGTGTTGCGCACCGGTGTTCCCGTATTGACTGGCGAATCCAGTGGTACCAGCGCGACCTCGCCAAGATAATGCGAGCCGTCGTCCGTCTCGATGATTGTCGCCAGAACTTCGCGCCCTGTGCTCGCGTCAAACTCGACGATCCGCCCCAGCTCAAAGCGCAGCCGGATCCCCTCGATCAGCGCGCCGTTGTAGTTGAGCGGCATCGTGCTCGCCACGACGCCGTCGACACCTGTGCGCACCGGCAGCGAAAATACCTCCTCGGTGGGCAGATTCGGCACGAACGCGATGCCCTGCGCGCTAACCGAATTCCCGCCGCCAACCCACACCTGCCGCTCAGGGAGCTCGATACGCAGATCGGTCCCTGGCGCACGGTAGTGGAGGCGGCGGAAGCGCGCGGTATTCAGGTACCGCGTTCGCTCGTTGAGCCCAGACAGATGCCTCCGCCACGCGTCCAAGCGGATCATCCTGATTGATACGCGTCGCGGCGAAGATATAGTCCCAGAGCTTCGCTACCGCCTCTGCTTCCGGCGCTGCGGGATACACCTGTCGCGCCCATGCTCGTGTCGCGATCGAGGCCACCGACCACGGATGGCGCAAGGTCGCCGCTGAAGCGGCGAGCGCCGCGCTCCGGCTCGCGCGCCCGCTCGCGTCGCCGTCGCCACACGGGCGGAGTCTACACCGCTATAGAGGTCTGCGTCAGGCGCATATAAGCCCAGGAACGCGGCTCCCTGGCTCCGCCAGTTCTTCCAGCCACTTCACGCGCCACATCGGGACCTCGCCTAGCGCCTCCTCTGGCGCCAGCAGCATCCGTGTTCGCGCGACCTCCGCATCCTCCCACTGCATGAAGACATGGCGCGCGCCCATCTCATACGCTTTGCGTACCAGCCGCCGCGCGACAGGCGCCATATCCTCGATCGCTGTGGGCGAGCTCGTGTTGACGACCAGTGTCTGATCCTGCTGGAGATTGACACCAAGCGTCAACAGAATGCCAAGATAGGCGTCCAGACGCTCATCGAACGAGCGTGCTGCAGTCATGAGGCGAGGTTCCTCCGTGCGAAACTGGAGTCGAGGATTTTTGTCAGGCGACAGATGGTTCGCGCCGCCTCTCGTAACGAGAGGCGGCGCGACGTGGATCATACTGACGCTAGGAGCCTGAGAACCAGATCACCGCCAGCGTAATCGTAATGATGGCGATGAGGACGCTCGCGCCCAGAAACAGCGCGCCAATGGTGACACGCGCGCTTCGCGAGAGACCGCTCTACAGGAGGCTGCGACTCCAGCGCTCCCGCCATAAGGCGGGCGCGTAGGAGCGGGCGTACGGATCGTTTCACATATGGGTTGCGCGAGGCGGCGACCAGCGGTGGCTCCGGCATCATCGCTTCGGTGTAGGCGTCGGCATCCCCCTCGCCCCAATTGACGAGGTCCGACCTGATAGCGGCTCGGACCAGGCTGGGAGCCAGGTCGTCCTGGCGCGGACGCGACGGGTGAGCCACACTGGCCGCAGAACGCCTCCGACCCCGTGATCCGCGCGCCGCATACCCCGCAATAGCGCGGAGCGCCGCTGTCAGCCGGAGCGGAGCGCTGAGCGCGCGTGCCCGGGAGTCGCAGCAGTCACGCCACTGGTCGCGCCTTGATAGGTGTTGTTCCTTGGATAACCATTACCTGGCGCTGGTTGCATCGCCATGTCAGCGGCACGAGTCTCACCGAGTGAAGGATCGTCGTCGTAACCGTCCATCGGCGCCTGCCATCCGCAATTACGACAGACCCCATGTACATTGAGCGCATCAGCGCCGCATCGCTCGCACCTGCCCACTGAGCATTGCCTCCACGCACTGGCAGCAGGGCGCGTGTCCCTGCTGCCGCGCCTCGCCGTCAGTATAACGCCCTGCCGTCGTAACCGCAACCGCGCCCGACTCGCCAGCGTTACCATTCACGCACAGCAAGAGAAAAATGTGGGATGACTGGCGCCGATAAACGGTCCAGTCATCCCACACGCACAATCACGCTGCTCGCCGACAATAGTTACCGCGACTCCACCACCGTAGTAGCCAGGGCGGGGGCGGTCTTTTCAGCGGGCTTGCCAGCAGGAGCGCGCTGTTTAAGCCAGCGGGGTAGCTTGCCAGTGGGCGAGACGCCGGTGAGCCTCCTGAACGAGAAGACGATGATAAACATCAGCGCCCAGTTTACCACCGCCGATATCACAATCTGGTTGACCAGCCCGATGGGCAGCAGCAGCAACAAGCCAGTGACCACGATATTCACCAGCGTCAACGGCATCAGGAATAGCCAGGCGAAGCGCATCAACTGGTCGGCGCGCAATCGGGGCAGCGTCGCGCGAATCCACATGAAGATCAACAGCAACACGCTCAGCTTCGCTACGAACCAGAAGACGGCGATCACGTTGAACACCAGCCCAGCAATGAAAGCGCCAGCGCCCGTCGCGCCAAAGACTCCCTGCCAGAGGCCAATCGACGCGCCCGGCCCTGACCAGCCGCCGAGGAACAGCGCTGTCGCGACCGCCGAGACGATGGTCATGTTGCCGTATTCACCCAGGAAAAACATCGCCCAGCGTAGGCCGCTATACTCCGTCAGATACCCCGCTACCAGCTCCGACTCCGCCTCAGGCAAGTCGAACGGCGCGCGGTTGGTCTCCGCCAGCCCGCAGACATAGTAAATCGCGAGACCCAGCGGCTGCGCCAGCACAAACCAGAACCACGGCGCATTCGGCTGCATCTGCGCGGCGGTAATCTCGGCTGAACGAGATCGAGCCGATTCCGCAGGTCGCTAGATTCGGGTTGGCCCCAGTGCAGCCAGGCGCCAGCACGCTCGTCAGCATCACCACGCCAACGATCGAAAGCACTAGCGGCAACTCGTACGAGATCATCTGCGCCGCCGAGCGCAGGCCACCAATCAAGGCGTACTTGTTGTTCGAGCCCCAGCCCGCCATGAAGATGCCGATCACATCAATCGAGCTGAGCGCGACGTAGAAAATAATGCCTGTGCCCAGCGCCGCAGCCGTCAGGTAGGGCGAGAAGGGCAGCACGACAAACGCCGTGATGACTGGCGCGAAAAAGATCATCGGGGCCATCTTGAAGATGATGTTGTCAACCTTCGCCAGCCCGCGGATGTCCTCTTTCAACAACAGCTTGACGACATCGAATGGAGACTGGAACAGGCCCGCCGGCCCATAGTGCAGCGGCCCGTAGCGGTCCTGCATGTAGGCCTGCACCTTGCGCTCCAGGTAGGTGAGGATCGTGGCCGCCATCATCAGGAAGCCAAGCGAGAACAGGAACGTCACCAGAAAGTGGATGATGTTCAGGACGGTATCATTCATAAATGCTTCTCGCCTTCAGCCTTAGCGGTCAACGTCGCCGAGGACGATATCAATGCTGCCCAGGATCGCGATCACATCGCCGATCTTGTGGCCGCGCAGAAGTTCCGGCAGAATTTGCAGGTTGAGGAACGACGGCCCGCGCAGCTTCGCGCGGTATGGGTACTCGGAACCGTCGCTAATCATGTACACGCTCTCCTCACCGCGCGCGCTCTCCACCGCCGCATAGGTCTCCCCACGCGGTGGGCGCAGCGCGATCGGCGTCCGCTGGCAAATCGAGCCGCCGGGCAGCCGGTCTATCGCTGTGCGGATCAGGCGCACGCTTTCGGCCATTTCATCCATCTTGACCAGGTAGCGGGCGAAGCAATCGCCCTCCTGCCGGGTTTGAGGCCGCACGGCGATCTCGCGGTACGCCCCATAGGGGCGGTCCACACGCACATCAAAGGGAACGCCAGACGCGCGCGACAGTGGCCCGGTCAGCGCATAGGCGATCGCCTGGTCGCGGTCGATGTAGCCCACGCCTTCCGTGCGCGCCTCGAAAATCTCGTTGCCCGTCAGCAGCGCGTCCAGCTCTTTCAGGCCCTTCTCGATGAACTGGTCACACCACTCCTCACAGGTTTGGATCCAGCCCTTGGGGAAGTCATGCATCACACCACCGACACGCATGTAGTTGTGAGTGAAGCGGTGACCACTGAGCGACTCGAACATGTCGAGAATTTGCTCGCGGTCGCGGAAGGCCCATAGGATTGGCGTTGTCGCGCCCAAATCCATCCCGTAAGTGCCGACGGCCACGAGGTGGCTGGCGATGCGCTCCAGTTCCCCGACGATCAGCCGGATATACTGCGCCCGGCGCGGTGGCTCGATGCCCGTAAGCTGCTCCGCCGCCATTGCGTAGACTGTCTCGTTGAGCATTGGGCTGAGATAGTCGGCGTTGTCAATATAGCGAATGCCCGCCATATACGGGCGGTTCTCGAAGATCTTCTCCATACCCCGGTGCAGATATCCGATCACCGGGGTGCATTGGGTCACCGTCTCGCCGTCCAGCGTCAGCACCAGGCGCAACACGCCGTGAGTCGAGGGGTGCTGCGGCCCCATGTTGAGGATCATCTCCTCGCTGCGCAGGCCGGCGACGTCTTCATACTGCGCGTTGGGTAGCGAAATCGCGTCTGTGGACATGCTGGCTCACCCTTCTTGCGCCGCTACTTGGACGGCTCCTGAGCGGACTCGCTCACTGCGCCTTCGCTGGACGGCTCAGTGAGATACCGGCCCGGCTCGCGCTTGGTTTGTGGCTCGACACCCTGGCCGGTCTCCAGATAGACCGCCGCGCCGCCGAAAGTCGTCATTCCGGGATGGATGCGCTCTAACGAGCCTTGACCGAGCCGTTTCGTCTGCACGCGCTCCTGATGGCGGATGCCTTCGCCGGATATCGCCCGCACCGCCGGCGTCTGGGTCGTCGCAGGATCGTGATACGCCATCGGCGTCGTGCGGAAGCTCTTCAGCAGCGGATGGCCGATGAACTCGTCTTCCAGCAGGATGCGCCGCAGGTCAGGATGCCCGCGATAAATGATACCCAGCAGGTCGTACTGCTCACGCTCAAGCCAGTTCGCCGATGGATACAGGCTCACCAGCGAATCCACCTCAGGGTGCTCACCCGTCAGCCGCACGCGGACCTTGAAGCAGCCAGTTATTGGCCAGCGAGCGGAAATGATAGATGGACTGAATGTGGTCCACCATATCCACCGCTGTCACGCAGGTCAGCATCTCGAATCCCGCGGTGTCTCGCAATAGCCGCGCCGTTTCCAACAGTTTATCGGATGGGACATCCACGCTGACCATGCCCTGCTGCCAGCCGGCTCTTGGGCAGCGTTACGCCGATGCCTGGTCAATGGCCCCCAGTTGGGTCAGCAGCGCGTTGATATGGTCACGGTCATAGGCGATCAGCGAAGGCGCGCGTAGCCGCCGCCCCCGGCTGTGAGCCGCCGTGTACGCTCAAATCCACCGGATGACTCCTTTCCGCCAGGCGTAGACCAGACCAATCGCCAGTACGCCGATGAAAAAGACAATCTCGATGAAGCCAAACCAGCTTAGCTGGCGGAAAATCACCGCCCACGACAGGATGAACACAATGTCCACATCGAAAGCGACGAAGAGCAGCGCAAAAATATAGAACGCCAGCGGATACTGCACCCACGCCGAGCCAATGGGCGTCTCGCCCGACTCGTACGTGACGAGCTTGCTCCCGACGTCTCGCTTGCGCAACAACAAGTTGTTGAGCATAGTCAGCGACAAAGAGACCGAAGAGCACGAACCCGCACCCACCGAGGAAGAAAATGGCGGCGATGAGATAGCCTAGCGCAATCACGAGCGCCTCCTAGAGGGTTTGTGGAGGTCATCCCGGCGTAGGCCGCGCCGGTGCGCGCGCCACCATGCGAGCGGGAGGCCTTACGGCGCTCGCGACTTCGCATCGTCGCGCTGACGGCTCGTCCGTGTCGCCACGCGCTGTGGCATGGACAGTAGCGCGCCATCTCGTATTATAGCATAGCCCCCCTAACCAGACAACCGTCCATGTCCGGTAAAATCAGGGGTCAACGGGCTTGAGCGCGTGGTAAACTGAACGTATCCACACCACCCGCGACGCCTCAACGCTGAGAGACGCCCAACCCAAAGTGAGAGGAACACATGCCGCGCTCATCCATGATTCGCTACACCTGTGAGTGCGGGACAGAGTTTACCAGCCCCGTGTACCAGACGGTGAACGTGACCATCGAGCCACACCTGCTGTACCAGTTACTGGCTGGCCTGCTCAATGTCGCCGTTTGTCCCAACTGCGGGCGCAAGACTGCGGCCGCGCTGCCGTTCGTCTATCACGATATGACCCGCGGGCTCTTCGCCTACGTCCACCCTGACGCTGAGGCCACTGAGGAGATCCGCGATCGCCTGCTGGAGCGCCTGCGCGAGGTCTACGATTCGGCGGTTGCCGAATCGGATCGCATCCTGTCTCAGCGCCAGCGCGCCTCAGGCTCGCGCGTGACGGGGCCACAGCCCGGGCTTCGCCGTCATACACCAGGCGACGACCTCGCCGCGCGCCTGGAGCCCGACACCCCGCCAATGCAGGTGATCTTCGGCATGGAGAACCTGATCGCGCTGGTAGACTCGCTACTCGAACCCGGCGAGCGCCTTGGGCGCGCCGCGCTCTCCGCACGGGGAACCGAGCCCGACGCGCGTGACCGCATCCTGGCCCTCGCGGACGCTCTCGCGGAGCGGCTCGACCTCCAGATAGAAACCGAGGGCGTGAGCCGCGACCTTACCGTCTGGCTCTATGGCCCGCGCAGTCGCGTCAGCCTCCTCAGCCAGGGACCCAGCCAGGACTGACGCGACTCACTGCGCGTGCCGCGCTGCGCTACGCCGGGATATCCTGAATCAGCAACGGTATCAGGTTCTCGGCGTCCGGCGAGCCCAGCCCGGTCGTCGCGTCCCAGCCTGGCCCCGCCTGATACCCCTGCACATTGACGCCGCCGCCGTTGAAGGAGTTGTCACCCGACGTCACGTCGCGGAACGCGCTGGCGTACTGCGCTGAGGTCGCGATCTTATAGAAGGCGGGATTGAGGTAGCCCAGCGGCCGTCCCAGCGATCTGGTCAGCGATGGCCGTCACGCCCGCCCAGAAGGGCGATCCCGCGCTCGTGCCGCCCGCCAGCGTCCACTGGCCCGCAATGTAGATTGCCAGTCCCGTTCCTGGATCCGCCGCCGCTGATACGTCAGGCACACCGCGCCGCCCATTGAGCTGGCTCTGCGCGCTCGCCGGCAGCCCCTGCTGGAACGACGGCGTCGAATAGAACCGGCTGAACCCACCGCCACTCGCGCCGCCCTGGCTATTCCACACGACCTCCTGGTACGTGCCACCGTTATTCGTCAGCGTCGTACCGCCCACCGACGTCACCCACGGATTATCGCCCGGGAAGCTCGTCGTCGGGGTCGAAGAATACGTGCTTAGCGAGGCGTCGGTGTAGTCCGTCGCCCCATTATCGCCGGAGCTGCCGAAGAATGTAACGTGCTCCTGTGTCGTCGCCTGCTGGAGGAAGCTATCCCATTTCGCGATTTCGGCCTGACCGGCGGCGTCGTTCAGCGACACCTCCGAGGCAGCCCAGCTTTGCGACACCACCGAGCCCAAATGGTTGCTCACTGCATACTGTTCAAGCTTCAGAAACTCCGGCAGGCCCGCCACGCCCTCCGTCTCGTCCACTGGGCTGGTCAGCACCACGATGCTCGCCTCTGGCGCAACCGCGTGGACCATCTCCACATCCAGCGTCGTCTCACCCTGCCAGCCCGTCATCTCCTTGTCACCCGGATTGAACTGCACAGTCCCAAGCGGGGCCAGCACCTTGAGCTTCACCGCTGGCAATCCGTACTGCTTATCGAACACCGCGAGGTCCTGTTGAAGGGTTGGGCTGCCATACGAGTCGATGATGATAACGGTCTGTCCCTGCCCACGATACCCCTTGTTATATAGCGGCGTGATGCCATAGGCGTCGCGGATCTGCTGCGGGGTGTACGCTGTACCAAACCCCACATCCGGCGCCGTTTCCGTTCCCTGTGCGTTGGGCGTGCCCGTGATCGTGGTCGGCGCGCTTCCCGGCGAGATCGAGCAGGCGGTGAGCGCGCTCGCCATAATCCCCAGCGCAATCGCTACCCGCGCCCACGTTACCGGCTTTATCGGCAGGTCTGACATCCCGATTACCTCGCTACTCACACAGCTGTCACGTAGTCGCGGCTCGTGGCCACTCATCAGACTCGCGAGCCGCTGTTATTCCCGTCAAGGCTTGCCGCGCCCCGCCGCATGCTGGTATGCTGCCAGCGCCGCGGGGCGCCGCGCCCCGGCTGTCTCATGACAGATTCTACGCACATCCTGGCAAGGCAGGTTTCAACGATGGCGTCTCAACCGCCCACTAGTCCTACCAGCGAAGCTGGCTCTGATACCCGTCCGCGTGTCATGGCGATCTTCGCGCATCCCGACGATGCCGAATTCATCTGCTCTGGGACTATCGCCCGCTTCGCCGCGAGCGGCTATCGTGTCCAGTATGTCCTCGCCACCAGCGGCGACAAAGGCAGCGACGACCCCGCCGCCACACCGGAGTTCCTGATCGCCACCCGCGAAGCCGAACAACTCGCCGCCGCCAAGATTCTCGGCGTCGAGGAAGTCACCTTCCTGCGCCATCGCGACGGCGAGGTCGAGGTGAGCATCCCTTTCCGCCGTGAGCTGGCGAAGGTCATCCGCGAGGGCCGCCCTGATGTTGTCCTGACCTTCGACCCGTGGCAGCGCTACCAGATCCACCCCGACCACCGCGCAGTGGGTCAGACCGCGCTCGATGCCGTCGCCGCCGCCCGCGACCATATGTACTATCCTGACCAGCTCACCGACGGCCTCACCGAGCATCGCGTCCACAATGTCTACTTCTTCGCCACCGACAACCCGAACTACTATGTGGACATCACCGCGCACTTGGAAACGAAGCTCGCGGCAATCAGCGCCCACACCAGCCAGGTCAAAGGCGAAGCGACACTCGAGCGAATACGCGCCCGCTCACGCGCCGTTGGCCAGGAAATCGGCGTCGAGTACGCCGAAGCCTTCCATTATCTGCCAATGATGCCCCCGCCGGCGCTCAAGCGCCTGCCCAAGTGGTAGGTCAAACTCAATGGAATGGCTGGAGCAAGCGGACCAGGAGACGGCGCACGCCGTCATCGCCGCGTTCGAGCGCGCGTTTCCTGGCCGGTTGCGCGCCTGCTATCTCCTCGGCAGCTACGCCGACGCAAGCGCCATCGCCACCAGCGACCTCGACCTCACACTCATCTTCGCTGGCGCATTCAGAAGTCCTGACGAGCGCGACGCGACGTGGCGTCTGGCAAGCGTGTGCGCTGAACAAGCGCCTGTCGAACTGGATATCGAGATCGAGGACGAAGAGACGCTCTCGTACGGCGCTGGGCCAAACCTCAAGCTGGCAAGCGCGCATATCTACGGTACAGACATCCGCGACCAAATCCCCCTCGTTCCGCTGGCGGAGTGGACGCGCGACCGCATGCACACGTCCTGGTGGCGTGTCGCCCGCCTGTTCGCTCGCCCTGCTGTGATCACACCACCGCTGGAGTATCCCGAGCCAGACCAGCCCTTTCTGGGCTATACCCGGCGTACTATTCGCCTCGCCGATGGGAGTGAGGAGCCTTCAACACGCGACCTCATTCGCCTGACTGGCTGGGCAGCGACCGCGCTGCTCGCGCTCCAGTGCGGAGTCTATGCCGCTCGCAAGCGCGAGGCGCACACGCTCTATCACGAGCGCATTGGCGGCCCGTGGGACACGCTGATCGCGGATGTCTACAACCTGTGTCGCACACGCTGGTCATATCGCATCCCGGAAGCCCCGGAAGACCGCGCGCGCTTACGCGAGCTCTGTGAGCGCACGCTCCTAGTTTGAGCGCCATTTTTTGGCGCGGTACAATCCATATCTGATCGCGGAGCTACAGGCAGGGGGCGTTGGCGCTCGCGAAGCGTGCGAGGTCATGCGGCGAGCGCCGCTATCTGACGCGACGGTACTTCGCGAGTTGCGACGGTTGGAACGCGAAGGCGCGAGCGATGTTCGCGATTCCGCACGCGCGGCGCTGGCAGTCTATTCTTCCGCCGAGCAGCCACGTTAACACCTGTAAGAGGAGATACACCTAATATGCGCGTGCTGGTCATCGGCTCAGGGGCGCGCGAGCACGCGCTCTGCTGGGCGCTCAGCCGCTCCCCGCGCGTCGAAAAGCTCTACTGCGGCCCTGGCAACGGCGGCACGGGCGATGTCGCGGAGAACGTCCCGCTGAGCCCCATGGACGCGGACGCCTGCGCCACCTGGGCCGAGCGCGCCGCGATAGACCTTACCATCATCGGGCCAGAAGACCCGCTCGCCGCTGGGATCGCTGATGTCTTCACCGCGCGTGGATTGTCCGTCTTCGGCCCATCAGCAGCCGCCGCGCGCATCGAGAGCAGCAAGATCTGGGCGAAGCAGTTGATGGAGCGCGCCGGCGTTCCCACCGCATCCGCCCTTCGGTTCACCGACCTACAGCGCGGCCCGTCACGCCATCGAGCGTCGCACGGCTGACGGCGGCGCGTTTCCCGTCGTCGTCAAGGCCGACGGCCTGGCGGCGGGCAAGGGAGTCATCGTCGCCAAGACTGAGCGCCAGGCGCTGGCGGCTGTGGACCGTTTCATGCGCGACCAGTCGCTTGGTCAGGCGGGGGCCAGCGTGCTGATCGAGGACTTTCTGGAGGGGACCGAGCTATCCCTCTTCGCGCTGACCGATGGCGAGCGGGTCATTCCACTGGCCCCCGCCTGTGATTACAAGCGCGTGAACGATGGCGATGAAGGCGAGAATACGGGCGGCATGGGCGCCTACTCACCGCCGCGCTTCGCCACCCCAGACGCGCTGGCGGAGATCGAGCGGCGGGTGCTGCGGCCCACCGTCGCGGCGATGGCCGCCGCTGGCGCGCCATTTCGCGGCTTGCTCTACGCGGGCCTGATGATGACCAGCGCTGGTCCCTCCGTTATTGAGTTCAATTGCCGTTTCGGTGACCCCGAGACGCAGGTCGTCCTTCCCCGCTTGCAGGGCGACCTCGCCGAGCTCTGCGCCGCCGTCGCCGCTGGCCGGCTCGATACCGTTCCTCCGCCGACATGGTCTGATGAAGCCGCCTGTGGCGTGGCGCTCGTCTCCGGCGGCTACCCTGGCTCCTATGAGAAAGGCAAACCCATCACCGGCCTGAATACACTTGACAGTGACATCCTCGCCTTCCACGCGGGTACACGCCGCGATCCAGATGGCAACCTCGTCACCAATGGTGGGCGCGTGCTGACGCTCGTCGCGACGCGGGCCGAGCGTCACCGCCGCGCGCGAGCGCGTCTACGCCAACATCGAGCGCGTGCGCTTCGACGGCGCTCACTGGCGCACAGATATTGGGGCGCGTGAGGCGTGAGTAATCCGCAACCAGACGCGAATATCGCGCCCGACAATGAGAATCCACCACCGCTCGCGCCGCTTTCGCGCCGCCAGCGGTGGGCGCGCCGAGCGCTGATCGCCCTTGCCGCGCTCGTCTACGAGATCATCTGGGTCACAACCGCGTTCGACAAGGTCAACCCAACCGATCTTGATGTCTTCTTCTTTCCCGCTACCCGCATCGCCCTCGCTGGCCACCCACTCGATATCTACCAGCTACGCGTCGGCTTGATCTATCCCAACGCGAACGGCCCGCTTGGTATCGCGCCCGTGCTGCTAGCCGCATGGCTGGCGGACATGCGCGGGTGGCTCGGCGATGTCGTGCTGCGCCGCGCGCTGGTCTTCGCCATCACCGCCCCATTCCCTCTGCTCGCGGGCTGGGAGGCCGCGCGCATCGTCGAGCGCTTCGGCGGACGTTTGCGCGGCCTGGCGCGCGCGCTGCCCTACCTTGCCAATGGTTCTCGCTCCGGAGCTCTGGCTCAGCGCCCTCTACTATGGCCACATCGAACAGATCATCGCCGTCTGGCTCACGCTGGCCTCCCTGCGCCTGTTAATCGAGCGACACGCGATCGCCTCAGGCGCGCTGCTCGGCCTGGCGCTGCTGGCGCGCAGCGATGTCGCGCTCATCATCCTGCCCGTCGTCTTGCTCCTGCTCCTCAGACGGCAGGTAAAAACCGCGCTATGGTTCACCGTCGGCATGGTAGAGCGCGTTCATGGCTGGCATCGTGCCATTCTTGATCGCGGACACACGCGACACACTCTTCTCGCTCGTGGCCTTTCGGAGCGCGCTGCCCGTCGGCGGCGGGAACATCTGGAGCCTCAGTAACGCCAACGCGTTCCTGCTCTTCGGCCAGCGATACGACGCCATGCTGGCGATTGGCGTCGCCACGCTGCTCACGGTCGCCGTCCTCGCCGTGCGCCGCGATCTTACCCTGACCTCACCTGATCTTTTCGGATTGCTGACGCTGACCACCCTCTGCTTTGCGCTACTCATCAAGACACTCTGGCCGTACTACTATCAGGAGGCGGCGCTCTTCGCTACTGTCTGGGCGCTGGCGCGCTCTGTCGCGCCCATACGCGAGCGCGGGAGGTCGTGGCTCACGCGCATTGCTGAGATATCGCTCGCATGGCTTCCCCGTCTCGGCATACTCACCTGCGCGCTGGTCGCCGAATATGGTCTGGAGGCGACCAATTATGCGGGCTGGCTTCCCCCATGGGGCCTGATCCTGGCGCTGCTCAACCTCATCGCCGTGGCATTGACATTCGGCGCGCTGCTCGCCGGCCCACTCATTCTTCGGTTGCTCGCGCCTCACCCCGAAGCCGCGCCACGGGATATACTACCGGAGATGGCGCTCAGCGTATCCGCTGATAGCTAGAGGCGCCCGCTTCGATAGCGTTGACGAAAAGACAGGCGCAGGTTACTCGCATGCGATTGCCCGATGACACCATGCCGCTCTCCTACACAATGGACGAAGAGGGTAGGCGGCTTCTCATAGACTGGTCGGATGGCCACGCGTCCATTCACGATTACGAGACGCTGCGGCGCGGCTGCCCCTGCGCCTGGTGCGCTGGCGAGGGCGGTGAGAAGGGCAGTGTAGATGAACACACCCAGTTCACCGACCAGCAGACCACGCTCTACGAGCTACAGCCCGTCGGACGCTATGGCCTGACCCCCGTCTGGGGCGACGGTCACCGCACCGGCATCTACACCTACGAGCGCCTGCGCGCGACCTGCGTGTGCCCAGAATGCCGCGCCGCGCGTGGCCAGGCCTGACTCCGCCGCGCCGATGAGGCGCCAGCCAGTGAGGAGAATCACCCCATGAGCGATACAGCCAGCGACACAGCCCAAAGCGCCCCCACCGACACGTCCGCCGCCACAACCTGGCTGGCGCGCATCCATGTGACGCTCAAGCCCGTCGTCCTTGATCCTCAAGGCGAAGCGGTGCTACATGGCCTTCAACAGCTCGGCTACCAGAACGTATCCGGCGTCCGCGTCGGCAAGTACCTGGAGATCAGCCTTACCGCCGCCAATCAGAGCGCCGCTGAGGATACCGTTCGCCAGATGTGCGACCGCCTCTTGGCGAATCCGGTCATTGAGCGGTATAATTTCACCGTCTCGGAGAGCGCGTCCGCCACAGCGTAAACGTCTCTCTGTGACACGGCAACTGAATCGAATAGGTTGACCTTCGGGGCAGGGTGTAATTCCCGACCGGCGGTATGGCGCGCAACGCGCCGAGCCCGCGAGCGTCCAACGCCACCTCTCAGTACGCGGCGAACGGCGCAGATTCCGGTGAGATGCCGGAGCCGACGGTAACAGTCCGGATGGGAGAAGGTCGAAGCGCTTCACATACGCGCGTGCCTCTGGGAGGCTGCGCGCCATGTCTGCGCGTCGTTATCTTCGCCTTGCGTGTCCGCCCCAGGTCGGCGCCTGGACTGGGGCGGTTTCCCCTCAATGCACGCGGGACACCACCTCAGCCACAGTCTCCGAGAGAGGTGGTTCGTATGGCCATTCGCATCGCGTCCTAGATCCCGTTCAGGGAAGGTCGCGAACAGCGCCGCGCGCGATCCCGCCGTGGCGCTGGCTCGTCGAGTATTCCGGCCGCGCATCAGTACACGCGCGCCGGTCCGGCGCGGTGGCGTTGTGCGCGGCGCGCGTCCGCGCTCGCGCCCGTCATCGCCGGTATGGCGATGTTGCTGTTCTGGCAACTCAGCGTCCAGTTGAGCGGTGTCTCCACATATCTCGTTCCGGAGCCCGCCGCCGTACTCCAATCGTTCCTCACGTCAGTTGGAGACGGCATGATCCCCCGCTATGCCGCGACGACGCTGAGTCGAGAGCCTCACAGGCTTCGCTATCGGGGCGCTGATCGCGCTTCCCACTGGCTACGCCATCGCGCGCAACCACGCCCTGGCCGCCATGCTGGAGCCGTATCTCGCCGCCAGCCAGGCTGTGCCAGCCGTCGCGCTGGCGCCCTTGCTGGTGTTGCTGCTAGGTTATGGGCTTCTCCCCGTCGCGGCGCTCTGCGCGCTGATCGTCTTCTTTCCCGCCGCCGTCAATACCACACTCGGCTTCCGCACGATCGACCGTGACGTGCTTGACGCCGCACGTATTGACGGCGCTGGACGCTGGGCGCTGCTGCGCCACATCGAGGCGCCGCTGGCGATACCGAGCATCCTTGCCGGGCTGCGCGCCAGCCTCACCCTCGCGGTGACTGGCGCGGTCGTTGGCGAGTTCGTGCTGGGCGATCAGGGTCTCGGCGGCTTGCTCACCATCGCTCGCGGCAACTTCGACGCCCCCCTCGTCTTCGCAACGCTGATCGCTCTCGCGCTGATGGCCATCACGTTGTACGGCCTCGCGCGCCTGATCGAGCGGCTCATCATATCGCATGAATCACTGGAGGCTTGAAACGCGCATGCGTCACCTATACACATCCCACCGTGCGAGCGACCCGGCGGCGCTCGCGCTGCTCAGCGTGTCTGCTCGTCGCGCTCACCACCCTGGCTGGGTGCGGCTCCACGAGCGCTACGCCCGGTAACTCCGGCTCCCTCACCCCGCTCACCGTTGGCCTGACTTACGTTCCCAATATCCAGTTCGCGCCGTTCTACGTGGCTGAGGCGCTCGGCTACTACAAAGCCGCTGGCCTTGACGTCACCCTGCGCCATCACAACTTCGGCGAAGACGAATTCGCCGCCATCGCCGCTGGACGGGAGAATGTTATCTTCGCGGGTGGTGACGAGACACTCCAGGCGCGCACCAAGGGACTACCACTGGTCTATGTCGCGAATATCTTCACGCAGTATCCCGTCACGCTGATCGTGCCTGCTGGCTCCTCGATTCAGTCGCTCGCCGACCTGCGTGGGCATACCATCGGCGTGCCCGGCCAGTATGGCGCCACCTATATCGGCCTCCTGGCGCTGCTGAAAAGCGCTGGACTGACCACCTCGGATGTCACGATCCAAAGCATTGGCTACACGCAAGTACCCGCGCTCGTTGGCCACAAAGTGGATGCCGTCATGGGCTACATCAACAACGAGCCTATTCAGTTCCAGAAGGCGGGCTTCGCCATCCGCACGTTCCCCGTCGCCTCCACGCAGCCGCTCGTATCGAACGGCCTGGCGGCCCAGGCGGGCGAACTGAAAGAACAGCCAGCGGCTATCAAGGCGCTGATCGCCGCGACGCTGAAAGGCGTGGACTACACTATCGCCCACCCACAGCAGGCGGTAACGCTCAGCAAGCAGTTTGTACCGGGCCTCAGCGATCCCGCAACCGCCGCAAACGCGCTCGCGGTGCTCCAGGCCACCCTGCCCGCCATCGCGCCGAATAGCGCTCATCCTGGCTACAATGACCCCACCGCGTGGCAATCCATGGCCACGTTCCTCCAAGCCAGCGGCCAGCTAAGCGGCTCAACGGATGTAACACAGGCCTACAGTAACGCCTATCTCCCATCCTGACCTAAGCGCCAGCGCGCGCCACCCATGCGTAGATGGGTGGCGCGCGCTGGTCTACCTCGCGCGTAGTCAGATAACCGGTTACTACCGCGCTCCTGTCTCCTGGCCAGATCCCCGCTTGCCAAGGAATCCGTGGCGGTCAGGCCCATCCACCGCGTCTACCACCGCATCCGCCATATTCAGGCCCTCGTTCGCCACCGCGCCGATCGCGTCATCCACATGTTCCGCCGCGTAGACCAGCCCGTGAATCGTTTGCGTAACGGCCACAGTAAACCCGCTCAGGTAGCCCACCGTGAGCCCGAACACGATAGCCGTGATATGGACAAACGCCGTGTTCGGCGCGAAGCTAATGAAAGGTGGCCAGCCTAACACCAGACCCGCCGGGCTTCCTGTCGTGAGATGTAGGATGGTGGCTAACCCCTCAACGAGCACGAACCCTATGAGCAGACCAAGCAAGGTCGCGCGCAACACACGCCCGATCGTCTTCCGGAACGCTTCCCATATTCTCACTACCAACGACGCGCTCATCTCTCTTCTCCTCTATCGAGGCGTCGCCCCTATGCAAGTCCTGGATAATCTGTGATAGCGAGCGCCTCCTATAGAGGATACGTGGCGACCTGCGCGCATGTTGTCTCCGCGAAACGACGAACGATACGTATTCCGGGCGAATATTGTTGGCGTGAGCGAATTGTGACGCCCGCCTGGCGAGCGCGTCCAGGTGTGACACAATACAGGCGCTGGAGCAAACGTACAGGCTGGAAGATACTCACAACGGAGGCGCGACATGGAGAAACGTTCGGCGTCAAACGACTTGCGCGAGGCCGTGCCCGCATCCGCAGTGACCCAGCGCGTGGCGGAGCGCAAGGCCGCATTCCTTCAATGCGAGCGTTTCCTCAACGGTCATCCCCCGCGCCCTCTACATGATGAGATGGCTGACCTCGCCGCGACGGTTGGCCCAGATGAGGAGGGAGATCGCTATGGCGAGGGGACGCTGCTGAGCGACTTCGAGGCCGAGATTGCGCGCCTGCTCGGCAAAGAAGCCGCCGTCTTTATGCCGAGCGGCACGATGGCCCAGCAGATTGCGCTGCGCATCTGGGCTGAGCGTTCCGGGCGTCGAGCCGTAGGCTTCCATCCCACCTGCCACCTGGAACTCCACGAGCGTAAAGGCTACGAACTGCTGCATGGCCTCTCAGGCCGACTGATCGGTGACGCCAACCGCCTCATCACAATCGAAGATCTGCGCGCCGCGCCTGAGCCACTCGCCGCTTTGCTGCTCGAACTGCCCCAACGCGAGATCGGAGGCCTGCTTCCCTCCTGGGATGAACTGGTCGAGCAGACCACATGGGCGCGCTCACGTGGAGCCGCCGCTCACATGGACGGCGCCCGCCTCTGGGAAGCAGCCCCCGCCTACGGACGCGACTACGCCGAAGTCGCGGCGCTCTTCGATAGCGTCTACGTCTCGTTCTACAAAGGCGTCGGCGCCATCGCTGGCGCGGCGCTCGCGGGCGACGCGGAGTTCATCGCTCAGGCGCGTATCTGGCAGCGGCGGCACGGCGGCAATCTCGTCCACCTCTACCCCTACGTCCTCTCCGCCCGCGCCAATCTGCGCGAGCGACTGGCGCGGTTCCCCAGCTATCACGAGCGGGCGCTGGCGATCGCCACCGCGCTGCGCCAGGTAGATGGCGTCGCGCTCAAGCCCGATCCACCACACGCCCACATGGCCCACATCTACCTGCGCGGCGAGCCAGACGCGCTCCTCGACGCCAGCGCAGAGCTAGCCCGAGAACAGCGCGTGGCGCTCTTCTCATGGCTGCGCCCCAGCGAAGTTCCAGGCTACGCCATGTTCGAGATGACCATCGGTGATGGCGCGTCGGCGTTTCACCCCTGACGAAATCGCCGGCTACTTCACCCGCGTAATCGAGCGCGCGAGCGAGAAGTAGCCGGCAAGAGGTGAAGTGAAAACCGCTATGCCCCGTTTATGCGGGTTGCGCCACCATCAAACTCGTGAAAACGATATCGCTGGTAACATCGTTGTCATCGTTTGCCAGACCGACGCCACCTGAGGTGAAGGTCGAATCATCCGCGACGCCTACCTGCTGGCCATTGACATAGAACACGAAATGCGAGCCGACTGCTAGCACGCGCATCTCATTCGTCACCCCAGAGCCAGTCTGAATCGCTGCGTCGGATTGGTAGTCGGAGAGCGCCGTCGCTTTCCCATTGACGAACTTGTAGAGGCCCCACTGGCCATCAGGCGTAACCTCGAACGAGTAAAAGTTTCCCGACGACTCATGGCGGAAGATAATAGCGTACGCGGTATTCGCGCTTGTTTTCACACCCTTTGCCGTCACCGTGACATCCACATTGGGCGCTGAAGCGGAATCAGGAGCGCTACACACATAGCCGCCTGTGATGTGATAGCCATCGGCCTTGGCTGCGCAATGACTATCGTTCGCCCAGCCTGAAGGCGAATCAGTCAACGAATCCTGGTATATCACTGTCTCGTTGACGGTCGGCGTCACATCCTGCGCAATCGCCGTCTCGGTCGCCGAGAGAACCGTAGTGATGCTCGACGCCGCGCCAAGCAGGCCGTTCGCGCTTGCGTACAACCCCACACCACACGCGACAATACACAGCAGCACAATGCCACCAATAATCCCGGCGATGAGCGGAGCACGGCTACGGCGTGGCTGCTGCGGCTGCTGCGGGTATGCGCCAGGATAACCACCTCCCGGCGGCGGCCCACCATATCCCATCGCCTGCGACGGGTATCCGGGCTGGCCATACCCTCCCATTCCCTGAGACGGCGCTCCCGGCTGGCCATACCCTCCCATTCCCTGAGACGGCGCTCCCGGCTGGCCATACCCTGGCTGCGGATACTGCGGCTGGCCATACCCTGGCTGCGGATATTGTGGCTGACCGTATCCTGGCTGGGGCTGCTGCGGCTGACCGTATCCTGGCTGGGGAGCCCCTTGTTGCGGGTATTCAGGTTGATCAGGATTGGTGGGTGTGTTCGGGTCGTAAGGCACTTGAACCTCCTATAAGACCAGAGTCATGGCCATGTCACCTCGTGCATGGATGGCGAGCGCCGGTTGGCCCCCACAGTGTACAGGAGGCAGGCGTGCGACCGCTAGGCATTTGTGCCGGACACCGCACTCCAGCGTCCACACCCACCCCCGTCATATGGGGCTAAAGGTCCCCGTCCCTAGACATCTACGGACGCACCGAGTACGATATGGAACAAATGTTTCAAACAAAACGTCGCATTTCATCACCGCCAATCACAGGCGGTAGGCGCGCCTACGACCACCGTCCCAGTCATTCGTTCAACCCTGGTTACACGAGATGCGGAGGGCCTTTTCAATGACCTGGTTTGCTCCTGTTCTTGTCGCCTTCGAAGACCGGTTCGGCAGCGTCGCGCCAGACATCTGGGCCTCCTGGCCAGCCGCTGGCGGCCTGGGATCAGCCGTCGCTGGCCCCTGGTCCTGGGATAACGCCCCAGCCAACACGGTCGACTCTGTCCCACCCGCGCCGCGCCAGCCAGCGGGTGTGCGCCTGACCGCCCCCGCTGGGACCCTGCGCCGCATGGCGGACGCCGCCCACGCGCTGGGTCGCTCCGAGAGCGACGTCTGGGTGGAGGCGGCCCGTGAATGGCTCCAACGCCACGAGCCAGAGGATCCTGACGGGGGCCATGCGCTCTACGGCTCGCACGCGCCAATCGCCCCGTCAATCGCCCCGTCAATCGCACGCCGCGCACGTGTATGGCGCGCGATTGACGATGTCCTCGACACGTTGCGAGATGACCAACAGATTAGCTCAGATCGAGTCGATTCCCGCCTGAGCGCTATTCACGCACATCACGGCCACGAAACACCAGATACGCTGAGACGATGAACAGCGCGCAATAGACACCCACCACGATCAGCGCGTGCGCCCAGCCAAGCTGACCTGTATGAGGCAGCAATACATACGGAGTCTGCCCGCTGAGCTGGATTATCTCGCTCGTGTTACTGCCGAGCAGGTAATCTGGGATCGTGGTGAGGAATCGCGTCATCGCGTCAGGATTTGGCGTGTACCGGAAGATGCTCAGAAACTCCGTAGCGACCAGCTCAATGAAGATATAGACCAGAGGCCCCGCGATCGCCGCCGCGACCGAACGGCCAAGTGTGCCAATCCACACCGCGATCAGCGCATATGCGAAGGTGTTGAGCGCGATCGCCAGCCAGAAACCGAGCAACTCACCAGCGCCCGCGACACTGAGCCCCGAGGAGCCACCGAGCGCCAGACCACCAAACGCGCCAGCGATAGTACCCAGCAGAAGCGTCACGCCACTAGCGATAAGCGCGAGAATCGCCACGGCTATCACCTGCGCCGCGATGAGCTGGCCCCGCCCCACACCACGCGCGAGTGAGAGGCGGTGGGTGCCGTAGCTGTACTCGGAGCCGACGAGCGCGCCCGCCAGCACGATCAAGAGCAGGGCGCCAACCTCGTTGAAATATTGCCCCGACATGGAAATGGAGGTGGGAAACACGAGAAATTTGGCGACTTGGCTCTGCGGCTCATTATACTGATTGAGACTTGCCCAAGACAGCCATATGAAAACCTCAACCAGCGCGTAGCCAGCGAGGAGCAGCGCGCTCAGCGTGATGATCATGCCACGGCGACGCCAGGCCAGGTACAGCTCCCAACGAACGAGCCGCGCCAACTGCTTTGCCCAGCTACCGACCGCTCGTGGCGCGGGCGCTGGGGCGCTGACGGGGACGGCGCTCAGGGGCGCAGCGGGTGGGACCGGTAGAGTCATGCCTGGCCTCCTTGCGCGGCGGGCGCGCTCTCAATCTGGTACGCGGGCGCGCCTGCGGCGCCTTCCGCGCCAAACGCCCCAGTCAGTGTCAGGAAATACTGCTCTAGGCTGACCTCATAGTGGCGAACCTCCGCTGGTGGCAAGTCAGCGCGGGTGAGGAACGCGTTCAGCTCCGCGCGCGCGCTCATGAGGCGCGCGCACGAGCAGGAACCAGCCGCCAGGTGGCGACCACGTCCCCGGCTCCGGGCGAATATACGAGCCACTTGGAGCCCAAGGCAGGCTCGCCTCACGCAACGCTTGCGCCGCCCGGTGCGCCCCATCTTCGCTTTCGAAGCCCAGCAACACACCACGCCCCGCGCTGAGCAGATCACTGACGGCGCCCTGCGCTACCAAACGACCAGACTGGAGGACCGCGACGCGGGTGCAGACTTGCTGGGCCTCGTGCAACAGATGGCTGGAGAGCATGACCGTGATGCCACGACTATGCAGGGCGCCAATCAAACCGCGCATCTCCGTGATGCCTGCCGGGATCCAGGCCATTCGTTGGCTCATCGAGAATCACAAGCTCGGGATCAGTCAACAACGCCGCCGCGACACCGAGCCGCTGTTTCATGCCCAGCGAGTACTTGCGGTAGGCGTCGCCCGCGCGTGGCAGCAGCCCCACCGTCTCCAGCGTCCACCGAATGCGCGCGCGGGTCGCAGCGTCCTGGCGCAGTCCTGCGTACAGCGCGACGCCACTCAGGTTTTCGGTGGCGTTAAGATAGGGGTAGAACGTGGGCTGCTCCACGACCGAGCCGATGCGGCGCAGCGCCGCCTGGCGAGACGCGTCATCCGCCATATCCGCGCCGAACATTTGGAAATTGCCAGCGCTTGGCCAGTTGAGGCCAAGCAGCATGCGCAGCGTCGTCGTCTTGCCGGACCCATTGGGGCCTAGCAGCGCGAATACATCACCTCGCCGTACTTCCAGATTGAGGCCATCTACGGCGACCCGCGCGCCGAAGCGCTTGGTCAATCCCTCCGTCCGCACGATTACATCGCTCTCCGCCGGCGCCGCCGACGCTGGCGCGTCGTGCGCCACCACGCTAGCCATCGTGTCCTCACTCCCCAATGTCTGGTTATGCCCACCACCTTTGGCGCCCCTGCGCCTAGCGAGCTTCACCCGCCCAGTATAGATGGCCTAGGCCACTCCGGTCAACGCACTGCCGGACGGCGTTTGACGCCGCCTGTGGGCTATGCTAAGGTACCCCTGAATGTGCGCTCCCTCCGGCGGCCATCCCCATCCTTCTCTATCCTCAACGCCCGCCGCCTGGAGATCGCCGCTGTCTCGCACGGTGGCGCGTCAGGGAGCGCGGAATAGTAACGCTGTTCTCATCGTTTATCGTAAGGTGGCGGCGCTGGCTGTCACGTCGGAGGGAACATCACGGTGAGCGTGGATATCGAAGAGATGGCCGCACATCTCGACCGGCAACGCCTGAAGGACGTTAAAGAGCAGTACGACACCCGCGCGACAAATGCGACGGTTGCCTTTCTTCTCTGCTTCTTCCTGGGCTATCTCGGAGCGCACCGCTTCTATCTGGGGCAGTGGCGCTCCGGCCTTGCTCACCTGGTGGTCTTCACGCTGGGAGCCACCAGCGTCATCACCGGCTTTCTGACAACAGCGCCATTGAATGCCGCGCTGTTCGTGATCGGCGGCGTCCTCGTCCTCGCCAGCCTGATCTGGGAGATCATTGATCTGGGGCGCATCGACCGCGAGATTCACCATCGCAACACGCTCCTGGCGGAAGGCTTGATCGCGGGCGCGCTGCTCACTGATCCGACCGCCATTGAAGGCATCGCGCGCAAGGTGGATGAGGCGGTCCACACGGCGGCCGCCCAGTCGCGCGCGGCGGGCGTCATTCACGCTGGCAACGCAACCGCCGGGATGATCTCTCTTGAGGATCTGGCGCAAGCGCGCGCGCTGGCGGAAGAGAGCGGACGCGCGTCTATCTCGTACCAGGAGCTCTCGAATTTCACGGTCAGCGCGACACCCGAGGAGCAATCGGGAACTGAGCCGGTGTTCAAGCCCGCCACCGTCACCGAGCGCCATGTGAACACAGAGCCACTGCCCGCCAGCCCCGAGGCAGAGCCAGTCGTAGAGGCGCAGACGCATACCCACTCCGAAAATGGCTACCACGTCTCCGACACAGAGGAGACGGACCGCGTTTCCGGCCCATCAGCGGCGGAAGTGGTCGGACTTGGCGCCGCCGCCCTCGGCGCCGCAGGTCTGGCATTCGGCATGGCCGAGGCCGCACATCCGCAGGACGTTCCGGCAAGCGCGCCAGCGCTTCAAGCGACTTCCGAGCCTGCTGTCGCCCCGGAGCGGGCGCCTGCTGCCATCGCGGAGACGCTCGACCAGTCGCCCGCCGAAGACCTAACGGCTCCTCTGGCCGAAAACATTACCGCGCCAATGGAACCGCCCTCCTACTTCGCGCCCGCAGAGCCAGTCTCTCCCGCTGCGCCAGAGCCTCCCGCCGAACCGGTCGCTTTTGCCCCGCCAGAGACACCTGCCGAGCCGGTCACGCCGCGCATAGGAAGTGATGTCACGGACGCTGGAGCGCCCGACTACATCGAGCCTGCCGCTGACGTGGCGTTCGCCAGCTCCTATCCGGGCTACATCACGCTCCCTGAGGAGCCCACGATAGCGCCATCCGAACCCATTTTCGCTAATGAGGGCTATACGGAGCCGCTCGCTGAAACCAGCGCCGCTGACGCGGTCACAGAGCCAGATATTCCGCTCCACCTCACGCCTGAGGCGACCGCGCCCACGCCCACGTACACCCCGCCACCTACGTCAGAGCCACCTGCGGAATCGTATGTGCCGCCGGTACCTGATGTCTACAGCGCGTCCGCGCCACAGCCAGAGACGTACACCCCAAGCTGGGAAGCCCCGACGGCTCCCGTCTCGCCCGCGCCAGAGCCGGTGGCGCCCGCCCATGAGCCACAGCCGCTCGCAGAGCTGGCAGGACTGGGCGCCGTCGCGGGCGCGGGCGCGCTCGCCGCTGACACGCTGATCCATCACACAGCCCCTCCGGAGCCAGCGCCCATCGTCGCCGCTGAGCCCGTCGCCGCTGAGCCCGTCGCCGCTGAGCCCGTCGCCGCTGAGCCTGTCGCCGCTGAGCCCGTCGCCGCTGAGCCCGTCGCCGCTGAGCCTGCCGCGCCGAAGATGAAGCGGATTCGCGTGAAGCACCGCATCGTCGTCGAAGGCCAGGTGGTGCGCGAAGAGATCGTCGAGCGCGAAGTCCCGGCGGATATGGACATGGCGCTCGCGGCGCGGCAGATTCAGGAAGAGCTAGCGCAAAACGCCACCGCGACACCCGACGAGATCGCCCGCATGGCGAACCTCTCCGCCGATGATGAGGTGGAAGTTCGCCGTCATGTCGAGGGCCTGGGCCAGTAGGGCTGGCCGCTGACGGTCTCCCGCCCATGCGGCCAGCGCGCTGGTCACATGGTGGGGAGACCGGCGGCTTTCGCCAGCGCCGCCAGCCGCTCCGTGGCGCTCTCAGGCGCGGCCTGGGGCAATGAGAGCAGCGGCTCGTCGAGCCCGAGCGCGGTCCATTCGCGCAGCCGGGCGCAAATCTCATCCGGGAAGCCGACGACGGCGGTGGCGTCTAGCAGCGCATCGCTCACCGCTGCGGTTCCCGCCTGCTGCCCCGACTCCCAGCCCTTCTTCACCGCCTCCACGTCACTGGCGAAGCCGTGGCTAGCCAGCATGTCGGCATAGAATGAGCCCATGCGTCCGATGTAGAACGCGACCGGGCCGCGAGCGCGACGCCGTGCCGCCTCGCGCTCGCGTTCATCCAGCAGGATCTCGCACATGATGTACGAGGCGATCTTGACCGAGCCAGCGGGCCGTCCAGCGGAGACAGAGCCTTCATCGAGCAGGCGGCGCATCTCGGGATAGGCGTGGGCTGGCCAGTAGGTCGGCAACACGCCGTCAGCGATGGCGCCTGTCTGGATGATGCTCTTCTCGGTTAGCGAGGCGATGTAGATCGGGATGTGCGTCCGGGGCGGGTGGAAACGCAGCGCGAAGCCGCGCTCCAGCTTGAAGACCTCGCCCGCGTAACTCAGTGGCTGGCGGGCGATGATCGTGTTAATAATCTCGGTGTACTCGCGCAGGCGTCGCAGCGGCTTCTGATAGGGGACACCGTGCCAGTGCTCGATTACCTGCGGGCCGGAGGTCCCCAACCCCAACAGCATGCGCCCGCCGGAGCGCTCATCGAGGGTGGCGGCGGTGCTGGCGATGAGGGCGGGGGTGCGCGAGAAGACGTTGGCGACGCCTGCGCCCAGCTTGATGCGGCTGGTGACGCGCACGAGATCGGCCAGGGAGGTGAAGAGCTCGTAGCCCCAGGCCTCGCCCAGCCAGACGGAATCATAACCAAGCTGGTCAGCCTGGTGGACGTGGTCGAGAATGGCGCTCCATGCGCCAGGGAAGACGGGGCTATCGGCGATAAGCCCCAGCTTCAGCGGCGTCTGGTCGTTCACGGGGGGCTGGCCTGTCTCTTGGTCGCTCATGCTCGCTCCGCTCCTCTGTTGGCGCCGCGACCGCCTCGTCGCGCGCCCTCGCCGAAGGATGCGCACAGCCGCCGCCCGGCGTCAACCGCGCGCTCTGGCGCCACAAGCGAGCGGCTCAACGATTCGCCGCGTATACTGCTACCATGAAACGGTACAGGTGAGAGACGCCAACGGCTTGGAGGAATCGATGACAACCCGAGACGAGACGCCGATTGTAGTCCGCCGCGCCGCCGCTGACGATCGCAGCGCCGCTCTGGGGCTGATCTCACCAGCGACCGGACGCGGGCGCGCCAGTCAGACGCTGCTGCGGGCGGAACAAGGGATTCTGTGGGTAGCGGTGGAGCGCGAAGAGCAGGGCGAGACGCTGGTTGGCCTCTTGCTGGCGACGGCGCAAGTGGACGCTGAGGCAGAAGAGGTCGCCGGGTACATCCATGAGCTCCTGGTGCATCCCGCCTTTCGCCGCCGTGGCGTGGCGATGGAGCTACTGGATGCGGCGGAGCGCTATTTCCTGGATGAATGCGCCTTTAGCACGGTGCTGGTGACGACATCATTTGACAACGACGCCGCCATCCGGCTCTACCGCAGCCGTGGCTATTCGCTCTCCCAGGCGCGCCTGGCGAAGCGGAGCGGCGGTGCGAATGGAAGGACCGATACGCTATGACGCGGGCGGAAGATGGAGCAGGCAGTCCACCACTCGGCGCGGGCTCGCTCTCGTTCGACCGCGTGGCGGGCCAGTATGATGGCACGCGCGGCTATCCGCCAGGGGTGAGCGACGACAATCGCTGAGGGCATGATGCGCTACGGCCCGCTTGCGCCCGGCGCCACGGCGCTGGAGATCGGCGTGGGAACGGGGCGCATCGCGCTGCCGCTGCTCGCGCGCGGCGTCAATATCACCGGTGTGGACATCTCGGAGCGCATGACCGAGCGACTGCGCACGAAATACGATGAGCGAGCGCGCCGCGCGGCCCGATCAGCCTTGGGGCGCGCTTGCCGTGGCGCTGGCGGACAGTGTGCGGCTGCCCTTCGCGGACGCCCGCTTTGACGCCGTCATCGCCGTCCACGTGCTGCATCTCATCACTGACTGGCGCGGCGCGCTGGATGAGGCGCTGCGGATGCTGCGCCCCAACGCGCCGCTACTGATGGGCCAGGACATGTCGCACGGCGCGTCCATCGCCCAGCCGCTGCAAGACCAGTGGATCGCCATTACGCGCGACCTGGGCTATGAACCGAAACGGCTCGGCGCCCCCGCCTTCGCGGACATCCTTACGGAGGCGCGCGCACGCGGCCTGCTGGTCGAGGAATGGACCATTGCGCAGTGGACGGCGACACATACGGTCGCCTCGTTCTACGCTGACATCGCGGACCGCCTCTGGTCGCTGACCTGGCAGGTCCCGGAGGACATCTTCGCCGAGTCCGTGCGACGGCTGGAAGACTGGGCGCGGGCGCGCTACGGCGCGCGCTGGAATGACCCGGTGGACGTCGCATTTTCCTTCCGGCTGGCGCGCGTGGCCCAGCCCAACATATAAACCGAGTTATCCCCTAAGATATCCCGTGGAGGAGAGAAGCCCGATGGAAAATACCGGCCACCAGCGTGACGGCGAAGCGGCTGTCGCGCTGCCGATGCGCGGCGTCGCGCAGCCTTCGCGCGCGGCGGCGCTGGCGTTGGAGGGCATGCGGGTCGTATCACACCCGCTGATCGCCCACAAGTTGACTGGCTTGCGCGACCGCACAACATCCCCAGAACGCTTCGCCGCGCTGACGCGCGACCTGGGCGCGCTGATGGCCTATGAGGCGATGACCGACCTGGAGACAGAGCCCGCACCGATTGAGACGCCGCTGGAGCCGATGGTGGGCGCCCGTATCGCTGGCGATGTGGTCATCGCGCCGGTCCTGCGCGCGGGCCTGGGGATGGCTGAGGGCTTCCGCCAGACGTTCCCTGAGGCGCGCGTCGCCCACATCGGCCTGCGCCGGGATGAGGTGACGCTGCGCCCGATCGCCTACTACCAGAACCTGGACCACCTCCAGCGCGGCGGCCAGATTCGCGCCAGCTTCTTGCTTGACCCGATGCTGGCCACCGGCGGCTCAGCCATAGACACGCTAGACCTGCTCAAGCGCTACGGCGCGCGCGGCCTGCGCCTGGTCTCGCTGATCGCCGCGCCCTACGGACTGCTCGCCGTCCGACGCGCCCACCCCGACGTGCCAATCATCGTCGCGGCGGTAGACGAGCGCCTCGACGAGCGCGGCTACATCTGCCCCGGCCTGGGCGACGCTGGCGACCGCCAGTTCAACACGCTGTAGGGTGAACGAGGCGGCGATGGGGTGCGCGGGCGAATGGGGTCGCGGGCGAATGAATTCGCGCCTGAAGGGCCATGCGGCCCACCAGGTCCGCCTGCGCGGACCCGGATGCGACGACGGAGGATGCGGACCCGCGCAGGCGGGTCTTGTGGCGGCCGCGCCGCCTTGAGGCGCGAATTCATTCGCCCGCGCCCCTCCGTCACCTACTCTGCCTGCTATCCTCTGGCGGCGGTAGCTCCCAGTCGGGAATGAGAGAGCGTTGCGCATGATGCTCTTCCTGGTGGTTGATATACTCCACGATCATATCAAGGTCGCGGAAGCTGACTGAGAACGCTCCATAGGAGCCTTGCCACTTGAAGAACGTATCGCGCTCCATCGCGATGCGGGCGAGCAAATGACCCGATGAGCCTTTGATATCCTTGACCGCCTGCGCGACGCTGATGGTGAGTGGTAAGCGGACGAGCAGGTGTACATGGTCAGCGACGCCGCCCAGTGCAATGATGGTGGCGCCAAGCTCTCGCGGATTTGCGCGCGTCGATAGCGCGGAGGCGGTAGGCGCGATCTTGCGTGCGACGTACCAGCGCGGACTCACGGTCCCAGGTAGCCCAGCAACAAGCGTGGATAACACACCATCCATCTGTTCGCCCGCATCACGACGTAAACCACATGGTCGTGATTGTATTCACTGCGCGCATGTTGTAGGTATAGCATGCATGCGGGCGACGGCCAGGAATACTCGGCGACGTAGGGAATTCGCCGATCTGGAGCGCCGCCACAAGACCCGCCTGCGGGTCCGCATCCTCCTCGTCGCATCGGGTCCGCGCAGGCGGGGATGGCGACCAGCGGTGGCACGAATTCGCCGCCGCGTCCCACATCGCCACGATAGCGATGAACCAGCCCCGGGCGACAACGCCAGGCGGAACCCAACGTGGCTGACGCGGCCGTCCCACCTGCCGTCGTTGCGGTACGCGGCGCGCGCGCTCGAGGCGTCCCTGCTCCACGAGCCGCCACGCAGCGTTCTATTTTCAGTTGATTTTTGGTCTTCGCGACCATCATTCTGAATGCATGGATAGGGCTTGTACACGCTGGATGTCCATTCCCACACATTGCCCGCCATCTCCTCCACTCCGAATGGAGATGCGCCGCTCCGGCGCGGATCGCTGGCGGGATAGGAGCCGACCGGGCTGGTCGTCCTGATGCCACTCTCGCTCGTATTGCAGCGGGCCTGATCGAAGGTCTCGCCCCAGGGGTAGGCGCGGCTGGTCTTGCGCTGCGCGTCCCAGCGCGCGGCCTTCTCCCATTGGGCCTCGCTGGGCAGCCGCCAGCCGCGCCAGCCCGTCGCCTCCACCAGCCATGCGATGTACGCCACCGCGTCCTGCCACGAAACGTAAACCACGGGATGGTCGGGATGCTGGTGTTGATTCGCCCAGCCGGACGGCTCGCCCACTGCCTTCGCGGCGACGGCCAGCGCATACTCAGCGACCGTCACCGGATATTTGCCGATCTGGAACGCCGCCACCTCGACCCAGTGCTGTTCAGCGCCTTCGCCCATCTGGAACGCGCCAGCGGGAATGGCGACCAGCGGTGGCAGGATCGCCTGACCGCCTCCCAGATTCCCGCCGCGATAGCCCAGACTGGCCAGCCGCTGCGGCAGCGCGGGCGGCGGGAAGAGCGCGGCGCGGGTGGAGGCCAGCAGCGGGTCACTGGCGTCACTGCCACTGAGCAGCGGCCACGCTTCCTTTAGCTGGCCGCCCGCCGCCAGCGCCCGCGCCAGCGCGACCCGCTGGCTTGGGGCAACGCCTTTACTGGCCAGTTCCCACGTTACGCTCAACGTCTCCGCGCCGCGCCCGCTGCCCAGCGCGGCGGGCGCCAATAGCCCTGCCTGCTCCAGCGCGCTCCACCCATAGGACGCCAGGCCCAGCTCGGCGCAGAGCCGCGCCAGGGCCAGCGCCTGCGCGGCGTCGCGGATCGGGCTGGCGCCAGCGGCGAGGAGCGCGGTCACCGCCTGCCCCGCCTCCGCCGGCTGGCCCAGGCGGCGCAGCAGGTCGGCGCGGGCGATAAGGCGGGCGGGGTCACCCGGCGCGAAGCGTAGCTCCACCTCCAGCGGGCGCAGCGCCTCCACCAGATGGCCCGCCGCCACCTCGCGCTCGCGGAGGGCAGTGAGCGCGGGCAGGAGCGCCGTCCGCTCCGCCGCCAGCGCGGGGCGTCTGGTGAGCGCTTGCCCGCCTCGGTCAGCGCGGCTACCGCCTCATCGCAGCGCTCCAGTCCCTGGTTGATGCGCTTGATGAAGTCGCCTTCCGTGGCGCCCTCCCAGTCCACCCAAACATAGACGCCCAGTCGCTCCAGCGTCTCCACCAGCCGTCGCGTAAAGGCCACATCCTGGCGGTTGTAGCTGACGAAAATCCGTGAGGTTCCCTGCGCTGACCCAGCCATACCCGCCCTCCCGACGACCATCCTGCCCGCATCGCGACTCGCCGCCAGCGTGCACGTAAGGTATTCCCCACTCACAGCCAGCCTGTGGGCATAGTATAGCGCATAGAGGAGGAAGCGAGGGTTCCCATACAGCACGTTGCGCGTAGCGTACTCCAAGCGCTGAGTACGCTACGCGCAACGTGAGCGGCGGAGTGAAAGAAAACGCAGGCTCTCCGCTGATACGCCCGAATTGCGACCCCCTCGCCCCGCAGGGAGAGGGGGCAGGGGGTGAGGCGCTAGTTCAGACCCGCGCCAGCGCCGATGGCCTCCTCGATCGCGGTGTTGACGCGATCGGCGCGGGCATGCTCGCCGCGCAGGGTGGTGGCGAGGCGGACGGCGGCGGCCAGCAGCGCGTTTTGGCCGTTGTTCGCCAGCACAGCGGGCAGCGAGAGATACTCTTCCAGCGCGGCGGCCACCAGCGGCGCGGCCTCAGCGGCGGGCGTTCCCGGCGTAAGGTCGGTCTGCGCGACGGCCAGGCTGACGGCGCCCGCGAAGGCGCGCGGCGCATTCTCGATCTGCATGTAGCGGCGGGCGGCGGCGACCGCGCTGACGGCCTCACCAGTCGCCACCTGCTGTTCCATCGTCCGCAGCAGCGCGCCGCCGAGCGTGCCGCCGACGGGCATCGATGGCGCGGCGGGCAGCCCGACCGGCGCGGCGGCGCCGAGCGCGTTGACCGCGCACGCGGCGGTGTAGAGCATGGGCCAGGTGTCGTGATGCTGCGTCTGGCGGGCGGCGGTGGCGACCGCGTGAATGGAGCGCAGCGTGCGCCCGGCCTTCAGCAGCCCTGGGATGTCGCCATCAGGGACCGCGTTCACCTGCTCGGCGACGGCCAGCGCCATGCCACTCGCGACTCCGAGCGGGGTCGCGCCCGCGCGCAGGGCGGCAAGCGTCGCGTCACACGCGGCAGCGGCGTCGCCAGCGGTCAGCGCGACCTGGAACGCCTTGCCCGCCGCCTCATTCTTGGGGATGGAGAGGCGCGAGCGCATCCACGAGAGGTCATGCTGGGGATCAGAGGCGTAGGCGCGCGCCGCCTCGCCCGTCGCGGAGTTGGGGCCAAGGCCAGCCAGCAGACCAGTGATCCAGTAGACGAACGGTGGATTGTTGCCGCCCCACTCAGCCATATCCATGATCTCGCTGCCGGTCAGAATCCAGGTCAGCGGCTCGCCCCCGCCCACGTAACTGAAGCGAGTAGCGACGTAGAGCGCTTCAAGGGTCGAGCGGTAGTCGGCGCCAGTGGCATGCAAACCGAGCAGGACGCGGCGCATCGCCGTCACATCGCGGGCATCGAACGCGTCGGTGAGCGCCTGGTGGACAGACTTGCCGCCGGGAATCTCCATCGGCTCCATCGGGTCAGGTAGCGCGGGCTTGCCGTCGGGCATGCCTTTCGCCACCGCGGCCTGCGCGGCCATGAACGCCTGGACGAGCGGCGTGGCGGGCGAGAGCTGAGAGCGCAGCTCCTCGCCTGGCTCCGGGCCGAGCGGGATGGCGCGCATCCAGTCGGTAAGGCGCCCGCTGGAGGCCAGCGGCGCCAGGGTGGCAGGGTCGCCCGCGCCCCAGAGCGCGTCAATCCCCACGCGACCGGCGACCTTGGCTGGCTTCAGGTTGCGCTGGCCGAGCAGCTTGAGCGTCTCGGCGATCACCCGCGCCTCGCTGGCCGCCGCGATCGCTTCAGCCAGCGGTGTCGTATCCGCATAGAGCATCATCGTCATGCGTTTCTCATCGCTCCTCTGTTATCTGACGCCAGCGCCGTACCAGGCGCCGTCATGTGTTGGTTGTATGCGCCCTCGAACCCGTATTACAGGACGCCAGGCGTGTCAGGCCCGCGCAGCTCGCGAATGCGCTGTTCGATGGGTGGGATGCCGATATAGTCTTCGTCCAGCAGCTTGTAGGCCCGCTGGAGGTACAGCTCCGCGAGCTGCGCGCCCTCAGCGTCGGAACGCAACGCGGCGGTCGTGAGCTGGTCCGCGCGGTACTTCTCCGGCAGCGTCGCGGCAATGTGGCGCATCTGCGCGGCGACCTCATCGAGCTGGCGCTGGTCGTGAATCTCCATCGCGTAGCGCGTCTGACCGATCAGGTGGGCGAGCTCGCTGAGGCGGTCGCGCTCAGACATGAGGCTCGTCACCGCGTCACGCGCGTCAGCGTCGGTCAGCTCGGCGGGCGTGGTAGCGGGGGACACCGTACGCGGGGCGGGCTGAGACGGCCAGCGCGCTTGGTAGTCGGCATACGCGCGGCCATATTCGGCGGAAGCCTCGGCGGCGAAAGCCATGCGCTGGGTATCGTCCGTAATCAGCAGCACACCCAGGTCACAGAGATCGTCGCCGCGGCGCTCGGCCAGCAGGCGGAGCGACTCGATGCTCTGCACATCCTCCAGCATCGGCGGGATGGGCATTGGGCTGGCGCTGCTCGCCTCGCCCAGCGCCTCCATTGGGATCTGCCCGCCCAGGATTGGTGGCAGGAACTTGCCGATGGAGAATGAGATGGGCAGCACGACGCAATAGGTCGCGACGTAGCGCTCGCCACCACCAGAGAGACGCGCGTAGAGGATGGCGTGCCCGCGCGGCTGGTCTGCGTCACCCAACTCGAAATGCAGGCTCATAGGCCTATCGTCCCTTTCGTCGCCGATCCCTGTCGTGGCCCAGCCAGAGCGCGCCACGCGCATAGAGGCGCCTTGACTATTCTACGCGCGAGTGGGCGCGGGCGCAACGCCGCGCCGCATCTCAGGCAGAGTCTTGTGATTTGTCAGCGCGGGGAAACAGGTCGCTGAAACCGCGCCTGAAGACGGCGCGCAGCCGCCAGACCCGCTTCCGCAGGTCTGGATTGAGGCCCGCGAGACGCTTCAGGCGCAAAATCATTCGCGCAGCCGCCTGCCAACAATCAACGCACAAGCGCTGGATCGCGATGCCAGCAGATTGACAGCGTCTCATACACTGTGACTCCGGTCATTGACAGAGTAGCAAGCGCATGCTGTAATAGGCGCGACCTATAGCAGTCGAGCGCATGGCGACACGGAGCCATTCAGCTCCCACACCTTCGTAGGGAAGCGACGCGAGACGACGAGCAGCCAGGCGAGGAAGCGACGCAGCGGCTCGTCACACACTCTCCATATACACGAACGGAGGCAATGGATGGCTCGTTCACCAGTCAACACCGCTGCGCAAGCCACGATTCGCCGGCGACGCGCCAGGCTCATCTCCTCGTCATTCACGCTTGCGATCTGGCGTCTTCGTCAGACGTGGAGGCTGCTCCTGATTGTCGGGCTTGGCAACATCGCCGCTGTGCTGCTCGTCTGCATCGTGCCGCTCTTTACGCAGGTTGCGTTGAGTGCGGGGGTACGCAGCGTGCTCGCCGGGCAGCCGGGCGCCTCCCAGATATTCATCAGCGGCTTTGCTTCGGCGCCGACACAGCAAGACGTATCCACGATCCAGCAGCAGCTTGATGGCATCGTCGCGGGTGACATGGGATCATACGTGGCGACAGGCGAACCGCAATTCTCTGTTTCTCTGCCATTTGTGATACTCCCGCCAAATGCGAACTCAGGCTCGGTCGCCTCATCGGGTGGGCCGCAGCAGCAGTTGCAAGTGGTCGGCGCCGATATGACGCAGGCAGCCAAGCAGTACACGCTCATCGCTGGGCGCTTGCCCGCGGCATCGAGCGATACCGTCGAGATCGCGCTCACGCAAGCCGATGCGACGAGTCTCAACACGCATCTCGGCGCCATTTTGCACGCCCAGATCCCTGGAGGGCCGCAGTTAATCTCGATGGATATGCGCGTTGTTGGTTTCGTGATGCCGCCCTCATCAGCGAATCAGTCCCCAAACCAGCAATTTCAGCAAGGACCAGCCGTCTTCGGGAACGGTTCCGTGGCCTATGGCGGCCCCGCCACGTTCTCAGCGCTGGCGTCTAATCAGGCGCTCCTCGCCTGGCTGGGCGCGCATGAACCGAGCGCGCAGGAACAGCAGGGCGGACCACCGCCAGTGATGAACTGGACCTATCAATTAGACACGTCACACATGGGCGCGAACTCGCTGAACGATGTGCTTGATCGGCTCGGCAAGGTGCAGACAGATGTCACAGGGAGCCTCAACGGCGCGAACGGTCTGCAAGGCATCTACCTCAACGCAGGCGCCTTGCAGGTGCTGGGCAACCTCCGCATCCAGATTCTCGTCCTGCAGATTCCGCTGCTGCTGCTGCTGTTGCAAGTCATTGCCCTGGTGTTGCTCTTCATTCGCATGATGGCGGAAATGCTCGTGGACCAGCAGGCTGAAGCAATCGCCACACTGCGCAGTCGCGGCGCTACCCGGCGTCAGATCTTCAATGCGTTCACGCTGCACAACATCGGCCTCAGCCTGATCGCCCTCATCGTCGCCCCTCTCGCCGCCATTCCGTTGGTGCGCGCGCTCAGCCTGAGCTCGTTGCCACCCACGAGCCAGAGCGCGGTGGACGCGATCTCCGGCAACCCGCTGATAGTAGCGTATGGCTTACGCTGGTACGTGCTGGTCGCCGTGGTCACCGCCGGCGTCGCAATGATCTTCTCGACGAATCGAGCCGCGAGTAACAACATTCTCACCCTGCGCCGTGAAAACGCGCGCACGACCACGAAGCCATTCTGGCAGCGGCTGAACCTCGACCTGATCTTTGGAGGTCTCTCGCTGATTGGTTACGTGGCCTACCTTATTGTCATACGACAAGTCGATCCTCGCATTCAGTTGATCATTTCGCCGCTCTCGCTGATCGCGGCGCTGCTGATGCTGGTGGCTGCGGCGCTGCTCTTTCTCCGCCTGCTGCCGCTGTTGCTGGGCATCGGATCACGACTTGCCACGCGCGGTCGCGGCGCATCGTCCATGCTCGCGCTCACGCAGATGGCGCGCGCGCCCAAACAACCAATTCGCATGACGCTGCTCCTGGCGCTATCCACCGCTTTCACCATATTCACGCTGGTCTATAGCGCTTCACAGGCGCAGCGGCTCGTTGACGTCGCGGCGTTCCAGACCGGCGCGGACTTCACCGGGACGATAGCAGCGAGCGCCTCCGCAAATCGAACCCTCGCGGATCTCACGGCGACGTACCGCCAGATTCCCGGTGTCACCTCCGCCACGCTCGGCTACACCACGACCCTCAACCCAAGCAGTGTGGCATCGGACATACCCCTCCAGCTCTTTGCGGTGGACGCCGACACCTATGCGCAGAGCGCGCTATGGCCCAATCAGGATAGCGCCCAATCGTTGAGCGGCCTGATGGCGCAACTCCGCGCGGCGCGTCCAACCGCCACCACAAATGATAGCGTTCCCGCGATCCTAGACGATGCGACGTGGCAGGCGTTGCATCTGACGCCAGGCGCGCGCTTCACACTGCAGCCGCCCGGGTATGGCGCCTTGAGTATGTCGTTTGTCGCCGCAGGACATGTGGCTCTACTACCCACCGTCTACGATAGCTACCAGGGCGGTGGATTCAGCGGCTCCGGTGGTCTGCTGGCGGACTATCAGAGTTATGCCGCGGTCTATCACAAGGATTTGGCGCTCGTCACGGCGACAACGCCTATCAATCCCAATACCGCCTGGATCGCCACGCGCGACGATGCGGCCTCACTGGCGAGCGTGCGCCGGGCGCTTAGCAGCGGCGACCTGGCGCTGGGCTCGCTCCAGGACTATCGCCAAAACGTAGATAATCAGCGGAACAACCCGCTGCAGATTGACATTGCGAATACCTTACTGATCGGCGCGGCCACCGCGTTGCTGCTGGCGCTGATCGGCATCTGGGCTGGCTCCTGGCTCAATGCGCGTGGTCGCCTGGTCAACTTCGCGGTCTTGCGCGCCATCGGCAGCACTCCGCGCCAGATTCGCTCCATGCTGGTCTGGGAGCAGGTGATTATCTACATCACGGGTGGGGCGCTGGGCCTCGCGCTAGGCGCTGTACTCTCGCTGACCGCGCTGCCGCTGCTCATCTTTGTGGAACTGGCGACACAGGGCAACTTCCTGATTGTGCCGAATGTCCCACCGGCCAGAGTGATCGTGCCAGGTAGTGAACTGGCGCTGGCGCTCGGCGTACTCATCGCGATCTGTGTCCTGGCCCTCATTCTCACGATGGGAGCCCTCGCACGGCTCTCGCTCGGTCAGACACTGCGTCTCAACGAGGACTGAGAAAACCCACCAACTTGGGGAGGAAAAACCATGGACGACGCGCTCGTGACCTGCGAGAACCTGGTCAAAATCTATTCAGCGGCCGACTTGGAAGTCGTGGCGCTACAAGGACTGGATCTGAAGATTGCGCCGGGCGAGATGGTCGCGCTCGTGGGAGCCTCAGGCTCAGGGAAAACGACGCTGCTCAACATACTCGGCGCGCTGGATGCCCCCAGTGCGGGCCGCTGCATCGTATCGGGCCACGACCTCACCCGCCTCAACGATTCTGCAACGCACCAACTACCGCTGCTTCACCGCTGGGCATGTCTGGCAGCAAGTGGGACGCAATCTGCTGCCAGAACTGAGCATCGCCGAGAATATCACACTGCCGCAGATGATTGGCGGCGCGAACGCCCGGTTCCGCAATAAGCGTACCCACGAGCTGATGGAGCGAACGGGCATCGCGAACACTGGCTCACAAGAAGCCCAATCAGGTCTCCGGTGGTGAGCAGCAGCGTGCGGCGATCTGCGTGGCGCTGGCCAATTCCCCTGTGCTGCTGCTGGCCGATGAGCCGACCGGAGAACTCGACTCGACAACGGCTGACGAGATTCTACAGTTGCTGCACGAGCTGAACCGCGAGCTTGGGCTCACTATCCTCATCGTCACCCACGATGTGACAGTGGCGTCCGGCGCCGACCGCACCATCGCCATTCGTGACGGACGCATGAGCACCGAGACAGTACGTCGCGACGCCCCGCTCGCTGGCGCGCGCGCCGACAGCGCTGGGAGGCTCGAGCGCGGTAATCGGTCTGCCCAACGAAACCCACCGCGAGTCTATTCTCATCGACCGCGTCGGGCGGCTCCAGCTTCCGCATGAGGCTATCGTGCGCGTCCCATTCAACGGCCACGCCGACGTGCGCATTCACGATGACCATGTGGAGATTTGGCCATCGGAAGACGTCGTGGATATCCCAGAAACCGCTCCAGCGTACCAATCACCCGTAGTAAGCCGCCCGCCAACAACCCACGAGGAGGCATAGCATGAGACCGACGATAGCAGGCGCCGCACTCATCGTAGAGGGACACAACATCACCCGGGATTTCAAGGTTGGCGGCGGCGTCGTGAGCGCGCTGCGAGGCATTGATATACAGCTTCAGCAGGGCGAGTTGGTAGCGCTCCGGGGACGCTCAGGCTCAGGCAAAACGACCCTGCTCAATATTCTCACGGGCCTGGATAATCCGACACAAGGGAATATCAACCTGTTGGGTCACGATCTGGCGCGATTGAATGAGACGGCGCGCGCCACCTTGCGGCGCGACCAGGTGGGCATGCTCTTCCAGAACGCTCATCTTTTCCCACTGCTGACCGCACAGGAAAATGTGGAACTTCCCTTGCGGCTGGCGCGGACCGATCCGAAGCTGCGTGCGGAACGGGCGCTGGCGGCGCTCGGGATGATCCACCTTGAGCAACGCGCGCATCATCGTGGGCTCGAACTCTCTGGCGGCGAGCAACAGCGCGTCGCGCTGGCGCGTGCGTTAGCGCACCAACCGCGATTTGTTGTGGCAGACGAGCCGACGGGCAATCTTGATTCGACGACTGCGCGCGAAATCGCCGCGATGTTGCGGCGCATCGCGCACGAGCAGAACATTGGAATACTCATCGCCACGCATGACCATACCGTCGTTTCCGTCGCCGACCGCGTGATGACAATTTCAGACGGCTTGCTCGTCTAGCCAACGCCCAATTCTGGCGCTGGTCGCCAGTTTCACCGTGCGAGCGAGAGATAAGCGCGGGGCGCTGAGGCTATCCCTCCGGCCCGCGAAACGACGCGCCGCGCGGCGGAGGATCCAGCGGAGGGGGCGTGGGAAGCCCGGCGCGACTTGACGCGGCGCCCAATATATCACTACACTTCAAGAAAGAAACCATTGGCGACGACAGCAGAGCGGCGTCAAGTGGAGGCGCGACTGCCAGGGTCGCGGAGACAGAGCGGAAGGCATGGCCGGAATGGCGCGGACAAAGTTGATTTCCGAGGAGCGCGGCTCCGCCCAAAAGGCGTCCGCGGGGCTGTATGCGGTACCTCAGCGCACGCCGGCGCTTCCGACGACTGAGCTCTCAGACATGGATACGCCGCGCGAGGCGCAGCCACCGTTGCCCACGCCGCCGCGCACGCGCACGCGCTGGCCAGATGACATTGACGTGATCTTCGAGAAAGATCCTGCCGCGCGCAACGTATTCGAGGTTCTGACCTATCAGGGCTTACACGCGCTGCTGCTGCACCGCCTGGCGCACAAGCTGTATACCTGGGGCGTACCGTTCATCCCCCGGCTCATCTCACAGGTAGCGCGGATCATTACCGGCGGCATCGAGATTCACCCCGGCGCGCGTATCGGCAAGCGCTTCTTCATTGACCACGGCGCGGGCGTCGTTATTGGCGAGACCGCCGAGATTGGCGACAATGTGATGTTGTATCACCAGGTAACGCTGGGCGCTACAGGCTGGTGGAAACATCGTGATGATGGACGCGCCAAGCGCCACCCGACGATCCAGGATAACGTGACCATAGGCGTCGGCGCCTCGGTGCTCGGCCCGGTTACCATCGGCCATGACAGCAAGATCGGCGCGATGGCGCTGGTGCTTGAGAACATTCCGCCGCGCTCGGTGGTGGTGGCCCAACCCGCCAAGATGCACACCGTGCGCGGCGGCTCCGCTGACCTCGACACACAACTCACCGATCAGGGCGACTTCCTGCTGGACTACGTGATCTGAGCGCGACCTGAATCCCTCAACTCCTCCCACGCCGCGTGGTAGACTATCGTACGGTTGACAGCGGGTGAGCAGCTGAAAGGACAGGCGCGAATGCCAAAGAAGGGACGCGGTTCCAGCAACTCCAGCGACGGTAATGGCGCGAAGTTCCGTGTCGCTTGCTCTGCGTTGATCGAGCGCGGCGGAGAGTACCTGCTGGCACGGCGGCGCGACATCGGGTTGTGGAATCTTCCAGGCGGCGGGATGGAAGCGAGTGAGACGGTCGAGGATGGACTGGCGCGCGAGGTGATGGAGGAGATTGGCGTCACGATCCGCGTCGTGCGGCTAGTGGGTGTCTACTCGAAGCCACAGAAGAACGAGATCGTGATGACCTTCCTCTGCAAACTTGCCAGCGACCAAGAGCCTGGTACCAGCGACGAGGTCTCGGAGGTCGGCTGGTTTCGCCCAGACCGCTTGCCCGATGACACCCTCCCCAAGCACCGCCAGCGGGTCGCCGATGCGGCGCTGGGCCAGCGCGAGACGATCCTCCGCACGCAGACGACCTCCACAGCCGATGACCAGCGCCCCTTCACTCTCCCGTAACCTGACCCGCTCGTCCCACAAAGTCCCCCCGGCGCTGGTACTTGTGGGCCAGCGCCAGCGCGCCGCGCGTGTGCGTAAATAGGGATGGTGAGGGCGCTTCCCCATGCGCTCACGCGAGTATGTTTTCGCTCCCGTATCACGCTTGGAGGCGCCAATGGCTGAGGTGGATGCGTTCGAAATCGCCACGCCCATGACGCCGCCCGCGACCATCCTGGTGATCGAGGACGAGGCGATCGTCGCGCGCATGCTGGCCGAAACGCTGGAAATCGCAGGCTACATCCCGCTGATGGCCAGCACCGGTGAGGAAGGTGTCGCGCTGGCCACACGCGAGGCCCCGCACCTGATCCTCCTGGACCTGATGCTGCCCGGCATGGATGGCTTCGAGGTCGTCGAGTCTATCCGTGGGTCGGTGCGCACCGCGCATATTCCGGTCATGGTTGTCAGCGCCCGACACGACTCCGACGACGTCGTGCGCGCGTTTGGCTCGCGGGTGGACGACTATATCAAGAAGCCGTTTCATAGCGGTGAACTGGTCGCACGCATTGGCGCCCAGCTACGCCACGCGCGGGAGAATCAACTCTCGTCGCTGACCAATTTGCCCGCGGGCATGCGAGTGGAGCGAGCGATTGAAGACCGGCTGACTTCTGGTGAGCAGTGGTCTATCCTCTATCTCGACCTGGACACCTTCAAAGCCTACAACGATGTCTACGGATTCCTGCGGGGTAACGAGCTGATCCGGCTGCTGGCGCGCATCGCATCCGAAGTCACACATGAGCTAGGCGGTCAGGGTGACTTCGTCGGGCATATCGGCGGCGACGACTTCGTCATTATCACGACGCCGGAACGCGTCGCGTCGCTCTGCGAGCGGATAATCACGCGATGGGACATCGAGAGCCGCGCACTGTATTCCGCCGAAGACCTCGCGCGCGGTACACTGATCGCGCTGGACCGGCGCGGACAGCGGCAAACCTATTCGCTGGTGAGCCTCTCGATCGGGGTAGTGACAAACGAGCGGCGGCCCGTAACCGCGCCCGCCGAAGTGAGCCGCATCGCCGCCGAGGTAAAGCGCATGGCGAAGAGCATGCCCGGCAGCGCGTGGTACGCTGACCATCGCGGGGCAGGACGCGTAACTGCCGGCCTATCTCCGAGGCGACAAGGATTCTCCAGGAGAGACGAGCGCCTATGCCACCTTCAGCGAGCAACCTGAGACATCATCCACCGGCCCGGCTGATACCCCGGATAGCGCGGCCCAGCGCCGCGCTATCCGCGAGAACGCGCGGCGCGTGCTGCGCGAGAGCGGCGTCGCCGAGATACTCCAGACGCTGAACCGGCAGGCGCTGCAGGGGCGCGGCTGGTTCGAGGAATATGATTCTGGCCTGCTCTTCAAGTGGGGAACGAGCGTCACCCGCCGCCATATCTGGGTAGACGTGCAGGGCGACCTGCTCCGCTTCCGGCTGAATCCTCATATCCGCTGCTCTGGGTCTGTGCCATCCTGCGACGGCGAATACCACAGCCTCACCCCCAGGATGTGGGCTATCCCCGGCGTGGTGCTGCGTGAAGTGGACCGCAACTATCAGAAGCCCGTGGCCGAGACCTCCGAAGATTAGGCAAACACTCACTGATTGAGAAAGGCGCCATTTTCGTGACACGACCAATTACGCCCGACGATCTCTACGCGATCCAGCACGTCGAGGATCCTCAGCTCTCGCCTGATGGAACACTGGTGGCGTTCGTGCGCATGGAGATGGACCGCGAATCGTTCGAGTACCGACGCAGCGTATGGTTGACGCCAGTGGAGGGCGGTGAGCCGCGCAGGCTAACCAACGGCCCCAGCGACACGACGCCGCGCTGGTCGCCTGATGGGGCTTCCATCGTCTTCATGCGCGGACCCGCGAGCGGCGTGAAGCCGAAAACACGCGAGGAACGTGAGCGCGGGGTGGGCAGCCCGCAACTGTGGCGGCTGCCGATGCGTGGTGGCGAGCCAGAGCAACTGACACGCCTGCGCCACGGAGCGGGGTTGGCGGTCTGGTCGCCAGATGGCGCGACGATCGCCTTCGCCGCACCGACGGGCGAGGCCGATGATCACGAGGTTGATGACGCCGCGCTCGACGGGCGAACGCTGCCGCGCGTGCGAACGGTGACGCGGCTCTGGCACAAACTGGACGGCGCGGGCTTCACCTACGAATTGCGATCACACCTCTTCACGATTCCGGCGGCGGGCGGTGAGCCGCGCCAAATCACCGATGGCGAGTGGGACGACGGCGAGCCGTGCTGGTCGCCGGACGGGCGGCGGCTGGCGTTCACCTCCGACCGCACCGATGAGCGCTGGTCGTGGCCAGCCTCCCAGGTGTGGACAGTTGACCTCATCAACGGGACACAGACGCGGATGACGGGCGAGGAACTGGGCTGCTCCGCGCCATCCTGGTCGCCGGATGGCCAGACCATCGCCTTCCTCGCCTCTCCACGTCGCGCGGGCGTAGGGCATGTCGACCTCTACGTCACCCAGACTGGGGCGAGTGAGCCAGGGCAGCGCCTGCTGACCGAAGCGTTCATCCCAACCTGCGATGATACCTGCATTGATGACCAGCGCAGCTCACACGGCTCCCACCATATCGCGTGGACGCCCGACAGCCGCGAGGCGCTCTTCCTGGCCTCGACACGCGGAACGACGCACGTCTACGCCGCGCCGGTAGAGGGCTCAACCCCGCCGCGCGCGCTGACCGAGGGCGCGCTCCACGTCTACGGCTACACGACCAATGCGGAAGCGCGGACGCTGGCGCTGGGCATCTCAACATCTACCATCCCTGGCGACCTGTACGTGAAGACAGATGGAGCCGGGCAGCCGCGCCGCCTGACGCAGGTGAACGCTGGCTGGCTGGGCGAGGTAACGCTGGCCGAGCCACAGGAGATGATCGTTTACTGGCGCGGACGGCTGGGAGATCCAGGGATGGACGTTGCGACCCGCTGGCGCCTCGCCAGAACACACGCTACCCACGATCCTGGAGATACACGGCGGCCCGGCGGCGATGTACGGATGGAGCTTCTTCCTGGAATTCCAGCTCCTCGCGGCGCGCGGCTATAGCGTGGTGTATGTCAATCCACGCGGCAGCACGGGCTACGGGCGGCTCTTCTCCGGCGCGGTTATCAATGACTGGGGCGGCAAGGACTTTGAGGACATCATGGCGGGCCTCGACGCGGCCATCGCTCGCGGCGGCATTGACACGGAGCGGCTGGGCGTGGCGGGCGGCAGCTACGGCGGCTTCATGACCAACTGGGCCGTCAGCCACAGCGACCGCTTCAAAGCGGGCGTGACGATGCGCTGCGTGAGCAATATGGCGACCATGTTCGGAGTGAGCGACATCGGCTGGTCACTGACAGTGGACGAGCTGAAGCGCCACCCCATGGGAGGACCTGAACCGGCTGATGCGCTTCTCGCCAATCACCTACGTCCAGGACATCCACGCGCCGCTGCTGATCTTGCACAGCGATAACGACCTGCGCTGCCCACTGGAACAGAGCCAGCAACTCTTCAGTGCGCTCAAGTATCTTGGACGCGAGACGAAAATGGTGATCTTCGAGGGGCAGTCGCATGACCTCTCACGCACGGGGCATCCACGCTCGCGCATCCACCGCATGAACGAGATCCTGAACTGGTTCGAAGGCAGACCTCACCGGCGTAATGCCGCGCCGTCTGCGCAACGATGCGCGGGACTCAAAGAAAGCGCCCACCCCAATCAAGAGGGATGGGCGCTTTTCTGGCGTCTCTGGCGCGCCAGACTTCGCCAGCCAGAATGCGTGAGCAGTGTCTGAGCCGTCACGTACGCTGGCGGGGTGGGCGAAGGAACAGCGCTCAGTACCAAATCGCGCGCGGGAAGTGATTTGCGGTCATCAGATAGCGCCGCTCGTCCGCTTCCAACAGCAACTTGTGCATGAGCACGACATCCGCTTCCGGCAAGCCAACCGCGGCTGGCTGGACGCAGAGACGCTCCAGCACGCGGCCACGCTCGACAACCAGCACCTGTCCCGGCCCTCGCGGAATGCGATAGATACGTCCGGGATATTCCTGGCTGGGTACGTCAAGGAACCCATTGCGGCTGAGGGTGTCATACTCGGGAACACTCAGCAGACGGCGCAGGAGCGCCTCAGCGGCGCGCTCCGCCGGAGCGGGCCACCAGCCGCGCGAGCGCAGCCATGGCCAGATTCGCGACCGGAAGAACGGGCTCATCGTCATCAGCGCCATGATCTTGAACCCCACCACAGTCATCGCGATCAGCGACACAAACACCAACACCACACTGGCGCTCATTTCACTGGCCCGATCATGTCTAACCGCCAACCACGCGGGGGATCATCACGATCTCTTCCGCGGCGGGATCAAAGCTGTCAATGCGCTGTGCCGGCTGGCCCGGCGAAACACGCACGGCGGTCGCGCCGCGCGCGCGCTGATCGGCGAAGATGCGCTCCGCTTCCTCAACCGCCCGTCGCGCCTCCTCGTCGCCTGTTAGAACGGCGGGGTAGCTCCACTCAGTTTTGTCGTCACCGTGATGCGACAGTACTCGCAACACCCCCATATCTCGTTCTCCTGTTCGCTAACCAGACGATCCTCCCGCCTGGAACTCTCGCGATCACCGCTGGCGTAACACACTGCCCGGCTGCGGGCCACATCATGCGCCCGCGCGCGCGCCACGCCAGCGATGATCCATGCGAGCAAGGCGCGCGCGGCCGTCTGTACGGCGGGCCACGGGAGGCCTTTACAACATCGCGCACGTGGCGCACATGCGGCGCCAAAAACTCATCCACAACACCTAATGTGGGCGAATCCGTCCAAACTCGTCCGTACAGCGCGACCATGCACTCTTATCGGACGGTGGTACCACACTACGCGACCAGCGATCCTAACACGCTACTCGTGACCAGGCGCTTAATCGCGCATGCCACGGCGCGCCATCGCCCGCAAGGTCTGTTCAAAGCCACGCAGTTCCAGCCATTCGCGGGCGGCTCCAGTTACCACAACCGGAACACGTCGCAGCGCATCCACCGATGCGGCGCCGGTCAACTGCATGGCGACGCGCAGCTCGGCGAGGAACTGCTCCAGAAACTCTCGAACGGCGGACTCACTCTCCGAGGCCGCCTTCAGGAACGGAAACCCCATGCCTATGAGTGTCGCGCCGAGGGCTAGGGCGCGCGCGGCGTCCAGACCGGAGCGCACCCCGCCGGTCGCGGTGATGGGAAGATTGGAAGCGGCGGCGCGCGTCTCCACGACCGCGATGGGTGTTGGTATACCCCAGTCGCGGTAGAGCACGCCGATAGCGCCCGTCCTCTGGTCGCCGCGATCCTGCGCGCGTTGCGCTTCCATGGCCGCCATACTGCTGCCGCCCGCGCCGCCAACATCAATCGCGGCGACGCCGAGCGCGGCGAGCTTCGCGGCCTGCTCGAAACTGACGCCGGCGCCGGTCTCCTTAGCGATGACCGGAACGCCAACGCTCTCCACGATGGCGCGCAGTCCGGCGAGCGCGCCCTTCGCCTTGCGGTCACCCTCCGGCTGGGCGGCCTCCTGGAGATAGTTGAGATGCACGGCGAGCGCGTCGGCGCCAATCATCCGCACGGCGGCGCGTGCATCGTCCGACGTGAACGCCGGCTTGCCACGCTGCTCGATGAGCTGCGGGGCGCCGACATTGGCGATCAAAAAGGCGTCAGGGGCCTTAGAGCGGGTCACACTGTAGGTCACCGCCAGATCGGGCGTCACCAGCGCGGCGCGCTGGCTGCCCACCCCCATCGCCAGGCCATATTCCTGAGCGATGATGGCGAGCCGCTCGTTGATGATGGCGACATCGGGGTGACCGCCGGTCAGCGAAGAAATGAAGATGGGGTAGCGCAACGTCTTGCCGAGATAGATAGTGGACATGTCTATCTTGTCCACGTCTACTTCTGGAAGCGCCTGATGGACGAGCCGGATATCAGCCCATGAGGCGGCTTGCGGCGCGGAGATGTCATGCGCGAGGGAAACCTGCACATGCTCCGCTTTACGCTGCTTGACCTCATCCGTCACCTTCGCCTGCTCCCTCCGACATGGCATCGCAATACGCCAGGCGCGTCAGCCGGTCGCGCCTGTTAGCAGGGATTGTAGCGCGCTAGGGACAGGAACGCCAGAGACACGTTGCGGCGTCAGGGCCGCATGACCCCGACGCCGCACAGGAGGCGAAACGCGCTAGATGCCCATGACGCCGATCAGTTCCTTGACCGAGTCGGCGGATTTCTGCAGAGCGGCCTGCTCGGATTCAGTGAGATCGAGCTGAATGACCTCTTCGACGCCCTTCGCGCCCAACTTGGCGGGCACGCCGACGAACAGGCCGTTGATGCCGTACTCGCCCTCCAGATAGACTGAGCAGGGCATGATCATCTTCTTATCGAGGATAATCGAGTCCACCATCTGCAAGACAGAAGCGGAGGGAGCATAGTAGGCGCTGCCGGTCTTGAGCAACTGGACGATCTCGGCGCCGCCGTCGCGCGTGCGCTGGACGATCTGCTCCAGCCGCTCGGCGGGAATCAGGTCTGGCAGGGGGACGCCCGCGACACTGGAGAGACGCGCCAGCGGCACCATCGTATCGCCGTGGCCACCCAGCACGAACGCCTGCACGTCACGCACCGAGACGCCCAGCTCCTGCGCGATGAAGGTGCGGAAGCGGGCGGTATCCAGCACGCCAGCCATGCCAATCACGCGGCTCTTGGGGAATCCGCTCACCTTCCAGGCAAGCTGGACCATCGCGTCGAGCGGATTGGTGACGCAGATCAGGACTGCGTTGGGCGAGCGCGATACGATCTCCTGCGTGACTTGCGTGACGATGCCCTGATTGGTGCGAATCAGGTCGTCGCGGCTCATGCCCGGCTTGCGAGCGATGCCCGACGTGACAACGACAACATCGGACCCTGCGGTCTCGTCGTAACTATTGGAGCCGATCACCAGGGAGTCGTAGCCCAGCACCGGGCCAGCCTGCAGGATATCGAGCGCCTTGCCCTGCGGCATATCGGGGATCACGTCCACCAGGACGACATCGGCGTAATCGCGCTCCGCGACTCGCTGGCCCAGCGTCGCGCCAACGTTCCCGGCCCCAACGACGGTCACTTTGCTTCGCATGATCGCTACTCTCTCATCTGTGGCTGTATCAGCCCAAATCATGGTGTAGTCGCGCCGCGACGCGCGTCCGGCGTCGTGGCCATTCCCAGGTAAATTGTACCACCTGAGGCGGCGCCGCCCGCTTTCTGAGATGATGCTGTGACGCTAGCCTCCGCCTGGCGACTGTGCTACCATAGCGACGGCCAGGGCGGTAATTCTTAGCGACGTTGGCCAAGCCGTCATTGCCTGAGGGAGGCGCCCCATGACGCTACAATCGCCAAGCCACGCTGACGAACTGGGCGCAATCCCTGTGAGCTCCGCTGCTAACCCAGTCTGTTACGGGCATCGTGGCGCGCGCGGGCATGCCCCGGAAAATACCCTGCTGGCGTTCGATCTGGCGTTCGACCTCGGCGCGGATGGCATCGAGTGCGATGCGCAGCTCAGCGCAGATGGACAGGTAGTCATCATCCATGACAACACGGTAAACCGCACGACGAACGGGCGCGGCCTGGTGACCGTGATGACCTTTGAGGAATTGCGCTCGCTGGACGCGGGAAAGCTCATGCGGCTGCCACAGCGCATTCCAACGCTGGAGGAGACGCTCGCCCTGGTCCGCAGGCACGGTGGGCTGCTCAACCTGGAGCTGAAGGCCGACACCGACGCTGAAGCGGTCGCGGTCGCCGAGGCGATAGCCCCCGCGCTGAACGCGCTGCCCCCCGATGACACGCTACGCGAATGCGTCCTACTCTCGTCGTTCAACCTGCCAGCGGTGGCCCGCATGCGTGAGCTGGCCCCATGGGCTCGGACCGCCGCGCTGTATGGTGGCCGCGCCTGGACACGCGCGACGATGATCGAAACAGCGCAGCGGCTGGGCGTGGAAGCCATCCACCCACACCCGCGCATCCTCACCGAGGAAGCCGTTCAAGCGGCTCACGCGGCAGGGCTACGTGTCAACGTGTGGACCGCCAACCGCCTGACCACCATCCGCCAGCTGATCTCCTGGGGCGTGGACGGCGTCTTCACTGACTACCCTGAGCGCGTGGTGATCGCCCGCCGGTTGGCTGGAGCGATGGTGTAAGGCGCAAGCATAAGTCGCTTTTTGCTACAGTGTGTCAGAAGCCATGCTGTGCGAGAGCGGCGTACATATCGAGGAATAGCGCCAGCGCCGCGCTCGTGATATATCGCCCGTGTTTTCCAGCCAAACCTTTAGCAACGAGCAACAGAACGAAAAATCCACGCCGCATGGCCAATCTACCGCAACGATCATGCTTCAGGGACGCAAGTCGCGTGGCGCGCGGCGCCCCGGCGCTTATCATAGCGGGCGGACGAGGATGCGACAAGGCAGCGGCGAGGCTGTGCGTCAGTGGGTGATATCCCAGACGCGGAGGGACTTGTCATTGGAGCCGGTGGCCAGGCGCGCGCTGTCGGCTGACCAGGCGGTGGAGTAGACGGAGTCGGTGTGTCCCGTCAGGGTCGCCATGAGCACGCCAGTCGCCGCGTCCCAGATACGGACGTCGTGGTCATAGCTGGCGGTGGCGATCCACGAGCCGTCAGGCGACCAGGCAACGTTACGGACGCGATCACTGTGGCCCGTCAGACTCAGGAGCGCGCGCCCCGAAGCCACATCCCAAACGCGCGCGCTCCTATCATCGCTGGCCGTCGCTAGCCGCGCGCCATCGGGTGACCAGGCCACGCCGTTCACATCCTGCGCGTGACCGGCCAGCGCCCGAAACTGCCGCTTGTTCTCCACATCCCAGATACCAGCGGTCTTATCATCACTGCCGCTGGCCACAAATTGGCCATCGGGTGACCAGGCCACGCCGTAGATGGCGCTCGCGTGACCCTCGAGAACGACCTCGCGCTCACCCGTGCGCGCATCCCAGAGGCAGAGCGCATGGTCGCGGCTACCGGTCGCCAGGCGCGCCCCGTCGGGCGACCAGGCGACCGAAAGGATATCACCTGTGTGGCCAGTACAGGTGAGCGCCGTCGCGTGGGCGAAGGTATCCCAGATACGGACGGTGCGGTCAGCTCCGGCGGTCGCTAGGCGCGCGTCATCGGGGGCCCACGCAACACAATAAATCGGGCTGGTGTGGCCATTCAGCGCGTGGAGCGCCGTCCCCGCGAATCCATCCCAGACGCGCGCGACGGCATCGGGGCTGCCTGTGGCAAGGCGTCCATCAGAAGACCAGGCGACACTGGCGATTGCGGAGGGCGCTTGCACGTTGAAGCGCTCCAGCGCCATCAGCGCGCGGGGGGCGTGGGATCCGGCCTTCCCGTTGCGCGCCGTTGCCGCGGGCGCGGGCGGATGCCAGGAACGCGGAAGCGTAGGCGTCAGTCGGGAGCCAGAGGCCGAGACAGGCGGGTGTAGCCCCAGCGCGCGCAACAGTTCGGCGAGGCCGGTGGGATAGCGCGCGTCGCGTCCATCCGCGTGCTGGGTCATACCCCAACCGAGGGGAATACAGTCGTGCCATTCGTCGCCACGCGCCCAGAACGGGATCACGCGGCGACCTTTGGCGCGAGCCAGACCAATCTCATCGCGCACATATTGCGAGGCGCGCGCGGTAGGCGAGGCGATGAAAATCACGAAACCCGCTCGCTGAATGCCCGCGCGGATCGCCTCTTCCCAATCCGGCGCGCCCGGCTGAAGCTGCTCGTGGTCAATCCAGATGGTCGCGCCAGCGGCGGTGAGGTCGCGCTTCAGGCGCTCGACAATATCAACGTCATCATGGGAATAGCTGATGAATAGGTTAGTTGGCTGGCTGTCTTCCGTGTCCGGCATGCGCGTCCTCCAGTGATGAGGATGTGCCATGAGCGCCGGCGCCGCGCGGCGCCGGTAGCGGCAGTATAGCATGCGGGCGGGGATGGAGTGCGCTAGCGTATCAGCGCCGGATCGGCGAAGCTGACGCGACACTCTCGGGATGCAACCGTGATGGATGGATGCGCGCCTAGTTGAAAGCCAAAGCGCGGCGACATCTTTTTGATACGCAGCCCAGCGCGGCCAAAGCGCGCGCGCATTGGCACAAAGCCCCATGCCCAACGCTCGCCCAAGCGGCCAACTCCCGCCGTGGCGAAGGGCAGCGCCAAGCCATGCGCGGGACGACGCTCCAACGCCAGATCGATGATGAGACCCGCGCTGTCTGTGACCGTCACCCCATGATCGGTCCAGGCGAAATTGGCGAGGTTCTTGGGCAGTCCCCAGATGCGCCGCCCACCCCAAAGCGACGCCAGGCTATCCACCCAAATGTGGTCAATGTAGAGGCCCGGCCGCCAGCCAAGCAGAACAGGAACGGCCACGATCAACTCATCGTAGACCAGCGTTGAGCCAGGGAGATACCGCACCATTGTCACCACCCGCGTGCGCGCGCCAAGCAACGGGCGCAGCCCGCGCGGCAGGCTGGCTGGCTGGTCAGCGCGGAAAAAGCCAGCCCAATACTGGCTGGTAGCCGTCCAGGGCGCGGGCGGATAGGCTGTTTCGGGGACAGGCTCCATCTCAGTCGCCCAGGCTGCGTGCGCCATCGCGCTGGCCCTCCTCGGTCGCCTCCGCATCGTCAGGCGCAGTGAGTGTGATGATCGGCAGCAGCGCGTGGTCCACGTCCGCCAGCCCGTCCAGGCCAGCGACCTCGACAGCGGCGAGCAGGTGGCGCGCGTCTGCGATCAAGCGACCGATCTCAACACCCATACAGCGCGGCGCGAATGGCGTCAGGTATTCAGAGCCAGATTGGAGCTTGAGCAGCGCCCCGCGCCGGTTGCCGCGCAACAGGTGGTAGCAACCGACACCAACCTGGAGGATGCCTTTGTAGAGCACACGGCAAACGTCAGGCTCGTCGTTCCAAAGGGCTTCCAGCGTTTCATGCGCCTCGAAATACTCGCGGCGGTTGAACTGCTCGATTCCTCTCAACAAGCCCTCCGGCGGCGTTTCGTGGCAACGAGCGCGCGGGCGCAATTCTGGGCCAGGTGGCACGCGCCGGTTGTAGTAGGGCGCTGGCATCGCTTCTTGATTTGACTCCGCGCGCTCACCAATCGCCACGAGGCTCGACCTCCAGCTCCAGCTCGACGCCGAAGCGCTCACGCACCGTGCGACGGGCGAGCGCGATCAACGCGGCGACATCGGCGGCGGTGGCGCCGTCCGCGTTGATGATGAAATTCGCATGTTTCTCGGAAATCTCGGCTCCGCCGATACGATACGGTCTCAGTCCGGCGTCCTGGATGAGCTTGCCAGATTTTTGCGGCTCAGGGTTCTTAAAAACCGAGCCTGCGCTCTTCTGCGGTGGCTGCGTGCGCTTGCGGTGATCAAGATTCGATTTGGCGCGCGCGGCGATGCTAGCTGGATCGTCGCGCTTGAGGAGGAACGCCGCCTCGACAATGATCTCCGCTGGCTCGATTAGAGCGCGTGGCGGCGCATGTGGACGCCCTTCGTCGTCGAATGTCACCAAGCGCCCAGTACGGAAACGGCTCGTGCGGTAGCCAAGCCCCAACTCCTCAACCGAAAGGTCACGCACGGTCACCTCATTGAGGTCGCCACCGAACGCGCCGGGCGCGAGCAGCGTGCGGGCGGAGAGGATCGTATCGGCGACGAATTTGCCGTGCGCGCCCGCGTTGCTGACAATGGCGCCGCCAATGGTTCCCGGCACACCCGCCGCCCATTCGAGACCGGCCCAGCCAAGGGGTGTTAGCTTTTTCACCAGTGCGGGGAGGCTGACGCCAGCGCCAGTGCGCAACACAGCGTGCGCCTCGTCGCGCGGCTGCAACTCGATATGCTCGATCGCCACGCGCGCCACGATCCCTCGCGCGCCTGCGTCGGCATAGAGGATGTTGGTGCCATTGCCAACGAGGAGCAGGGGAAAATGGTTCTCGAAAGCCAGGGCCACGAGCCGCGCCAGTTCATCTGCGGATTTCACGGAGACCCACACATCCGCTGGCCCGCCCACGCCGAAGGTGCCGTGCTGCGATAGCGGCTCCATCGCCTTCGCGCGCGCGCCAAAGAGCGCGTTCACCGCTGCGAAAGCCGCTTCGGCTGAATAGGGGGTCGCATCCTGCCCTGACATGGTTGGCTCCTGGGAATACTGGTATCCGAGACTGGCGCGCAACCCGCGCAGTCCTCAGTATACACGCCAGCGCCTGGCGACGAGCGCCAGCGGGCGCAGGCTCAATTCGCGGGGAGGTTGTACTTGTCGCTGGCTGGGACGATGGCGGCGGTATAGCCCGTGAACATCTGGTAGAACACATCCTTGGGGAGATAGTGGATGTAGTACTCCGAGGAGTCCACAATCGCGAGGCCCTGGGCGTCACCGCCGACAACGACAAGGAAATGCCCGCCGGAGAAGAAGGAGTAGTAGCCATACGCGATGCGGACATTGACGATCACCGGGAGTCCGAGTTGCTGTGACACGTAGACAATCTGGTTATAGGACCATGAGGTGCTTTCGTCGGCGCGTAGACCATGCCGAGCGGCCATGATGGCGAAGGCGTGACGGTTCAGCAGTCCCCAATTGGGGTCAATATATTTACCGAACTCGTCAATCTCGCGGCCAATCGTCGCGCCATGAACACCGTAAGCTGTGAGCACCTCAGAGAAGGCCGCGGCGCTACACGCCGCGCCGCCCCATAGCTGGAACTGGGCGTAGTTGTCGTAGAGGTCTGGACGCTTGAGCTGGGTCTCCGGCTTGACCAGGCTGGTGATGGAAGCGCCAGGTGAGATCGCTACCTGCGCCTGCGCCACCTGCAGTGGCTGCGACGGCTCGCCCATGCGCATGGGCGCATGCATGAATCCGATAATCGCCGCTGACAACGACAGAATCAGCCGGGCCACCATCCACGGGTTTCGCGCGGACTGCATGAGGCGCTCGGTCGCGCGACGAACACGCGGGCGCGGCGGGCGGTAGGCGACCAGGTCAGGCGCACTCGCTTGCGGCAAAGCTGGATAGAGTTGGAGGCGTGGGTCGGAGGCAGCGCGGTAATTGTACTCCGGCAGCGCGGGCGTCAGCGGGCGAGCGAGCGAACGCTCACGAGATCGCGACGAATACATCCCATATCCATCCGGCTCGCCGTCATACCTAGCGTCTTCGTCATAGCCGCCATCATCATAACCGCTATCGTCATAGCCACCATCGCCAGTATCCTGGCTATCGTCGTAGCGATCATCGCCATAGCCAGCAGGAAGCCGCTCGTCATCCCACGCCTCGTGAGGAGTCGCGATCGGCATGCTGGGCAACGTCAAGCGGCCTGGAGTGTCGAATTCATCGTGCGCATCACGCCGCGAGCGCTGGCGCGGCTCGCTAGTGGCATTAAAGCGCACAGCAGGTGTGCGGGCGAAGCTGTCCGCAAGAGTTCCTCGCTGGCTCGCCCCGCCATCTTTTCGTTCCCGCGCGCCTGACCGTTCCGGCATGCTTGCCGTCCTCTCCTCAGCCTGCTCACCGGAGCGGGCGCTTCGCTCGCACGATCCTCGCGATGAAGCGGCGCCGCGCTCGCAATGTCTCGATGATAAGCGCGCGGCCAAGACGCCGTCAAGCGTGAGGCCGTTCCGGCCCATAACGGACTGCCCGATTTGGGGAGACCTATTATAGGTTTGCGTCTTGCGTTTACAGCGTCCACTTTAAACAGGACTGAAGCGTTTCGCGCGTGGGACCATTGGGGGTATTGACGGCGTGGCGACAATCCTATATAACAAAGTCACGCCGACGGACGTGGATATGCTCTACACGGTCTCATTCGCACCTCTCTACACCACTGCCGCCGGCTCTTCTTTGCCCTCCGCCGCTCGCTCGCTATCTCATCAGGGCGCGAATGCCGTTCAGACCAACCTCCAGCGCGCGGCGAGGCCATCTGGACGCCCAATCACCCCTTCCAGCGCGAGCGGGGAGTGGGCAGAGATTGGGAATGGATCCTCATTTCCGTCATAGGCGGCCAGGCGGATGACGCGCTCCTCGCGCTCCAACTTGATAAGACCCGCCAGCGTCGAGTAGGCCGCAACGGGATGCATGACCTCCGGGACATCGGTGTAGATGCGCTTGACGAGGACTGGCACGGTGGCTGGTTCGACGCTCAGCGCGCCGAGGAGCTGGCGCTCTCGGTCCTCGCGATGCGCGATGTACCCCTCCAGCAGCGCGCGGGCATCCTCGCGAGCGGGTCCGTGACCGGGGAGCAGCAGGCGCGGCTCCAGCGCCAGCAGACGGCGGAGCGAAGTGAGGTAGTCATTCAGGTCACCCTCCGGCGGAGCGATGACCACTGTGCCAGCTCCAGCCACCAAATCGCCAGCGAAAACAGCTCCCATATTCCGCTCATCGCCTTCCAGCAAGAAGCAGAGGTGGTCGTAGCGGTGTCCGGGCGTGTAGATCACTCGCAGCGCGCGATCACCCAGTGAAACACTCGCGCCGTCCGGCAGCGTCTGATCGGCGACAGGCGAGCCCTCGCGACTCCAGGCCCAGACAGGCGCGTCCGTCAGCGCGCGCAGCCGCGCGGCGCCTTCAACATGGTCGCGGTGGCCGTGGGTGATGAGAATCGCCAGCGCGCCACCCAGGCGCCGCGCCTCATCCGCCACATCGCGTAGATGTGTCTCGATCTCGGGTCCGGGATCAATCACCACACAACCCGCCGAGCCGTGTACAAGGTAGGTGTTCGTCCCCGAAAGCGTCATGGGTGACGGATTCGGGGCGAGCAACAGCGAGACGCCATCTGGTAGCGACATGTAAAACCTTCCTCGCCGGAGCGATTACACCCCGTCCGGCTCCCAGGGCAGCAGAATCACATCCGCCCCGTCCCGCTTGACCACACGTGGCATGATGGTACGCGGCGCCTGGCCGGTGAAGCGCGCCCGGGCCTCGGCCAGTGAAGAAAGCCCCGTCAACTCACGAAGTTGATGAATGGTAGCGAAGACGATGGGAAACTCGCCGCGCTCGTAGCCCGCCAGAGCGTCTTCGGGCGTGACCCAGGCGCTTTGTGTCACTTCCAGCGCATCGTGCGCCGGTTCCTGCCCATCAGGCGCTTCTACCAGGAAGAAGTGGGTATCAAATCGCTTCGGCCAGGCTTCAGGTGTGATCCAGTGCGCCCAATGCAGCAGCGAATCGGTCGCCAGTGTCACCCCTTCCGACTCAGCCACGCGCTGAAGGGTGAGCGATTTCTGATTGAGCGCGTCACGATACGACGCGAGTCGCGGCAGATCGTCCACCGTCACGCGCAGATGGGCGCCATTCCGGCGCGCGATGAGGGCGCCAGCCTCCTCGAACAACTCACGGAGCGCCGCCGCGCGGAAGCCCGTGCCCAGCGCAGTCACTCCGGAGCCAGCATCAGCGCAGAGACCGGGGGCTCGCTCGGCCTCACGGTCAGCGTCCTTCACGGAGCCGCCGGGAAAGACGTAGACATCAGGGACGAATTCGCTCTGGACATGGCGACGGACCATGAAGACTTCGACACCACCGCCCGCGCGCTCCCGCATCAGCGCGGTGGCTGACGCGAAGCGCGGCGTGACGGGGGTGGTAGGGGCGGGCGATCTGGATTCCTCGTTGGGCATGAGACACTCCTCGTTTGGATCACTGTCTCCGCCAGCGTATCACAACCGTCACGACCCTTCCGGATCACTCTGCCGCCGCGTCAAATCCTGCAGCGCGCGCTCACGCCGCTTGCGGGCATCGAGGTCCTCAGCGGTCATCCCGTACGACACGCCGGACGCGCCTCCAGGAGCGGGCCTGCTAAACCTGAGACCCAACCCAATCGCCAGCAGCGCGACGGCCAGTGCGATTGCGATCACCAGCAGCCAGAGCCAACCGGGCTGGCCAGCGCCGCCAGTTTGCGACGGGGTAGCGGGCTGGGAGGCGCTGGAGCCGGCGCTAGTCGCGACAGGCAACGTCACAGCTGGGTTGGCGGGTGGAACGCCGTCTTGAGGATACTGGATATAGGGGTTGGCAATGACCAGCGGAGTGTTCGTGATGTGAACAGTCTTAATGATCATCCGAGAGCCAGCCTGGTCCGTCACCGTCAGCTTCAGTTGGTAGTCACCCGCAGACGCCCAAGTATGGCTGACGCTCGCGCCAGTCGCGGTCGCGCCATCGCCAAAGTTCCAAGAATAGTTGAGCGACGCGCCTACATGTGTAGGGTCATACCCGCCCTCGGCGCTGAGCGCAATCTCCTGGCCTGGCGCTGTCAAGCCGATGTCACCGACGGCGGCCACTGGCCCGGCGGGAGCGGCTGCGAAACCCAAAACCTGCGGCTGCGCCAGAGTCCAGGTGGTCAACATGCCGGGCAGCGCCAGCGACAGCTTGAGGGCTTGCGCGGGGGCCTCCGAGCCGCTGGCGTAGATATTCATGAGCTGGATGGTGTCTTGTGGCTGATCGTAAGGGTACGACCAGGGCGGCGGGTTGCGGTCGTAATAGCTGTAGTTTCCGATATACGTGGCGGTCGGGATGCCACCGAGCGAGAAGGGATACTGATCACTGGAGGCGATGGTGTCATCCTGCTGCGTCACATGGGTAAGATCACTTTGAGTGAATATCTGCTGGGTGACTGGCTGATTCTGGGCATTACGATAGGTAAGGCTAGTGTAGCCCAACGCGCGAAAAGCCGCGAACACGGCGGGCGCCGCGCCCTGCTCCAATGTATGGAACCGCTGAATGGCCTGAACCTGCCCAGAGCTAAAATTGCCAGTGTCCTGGTAGACCTCGATTATTAGACAGCGGAGTCACGAAAATCGTCGTTGGCAACGTGGGATTAGCCGTCTTGCCGAGGAAGCGGAGGGGATAGCCGATGCCGTTCTGCTCTTCGTTGATCATCGTTACGACATTGCCCAAGTCCCCATTTATGGTCTGGTTGACGTAGTGGAATGAGCCATAGAGCCCCTGCTCTTCGGCGTCGTAGATCACAAAGCGCAATGTTCGCGCGGGGTAGAGATGATGCGCGGTCCAGTAGGCGCCCAGCGCATGGGCGACGGCAAGCTCGATCGCGCAGCCGCTGCCGTCATCGTTCGCTGACTGGGTCGAGCTTGCCTCACCATCGTAGTGGCAGCCGATAACCACCACTTGATCGGGATGCGTGACACCCGGCACGCTCACCTCGACGTTGAACGCTGGCGACGTGGCGGGCCGGCCCTGCCAGCCGGGGATGGGGAAGGAATCGCGGCGCGCGGTCGCGCCGAAGCCGCTGAGGTTACGCAGCATCTCCGCTTGCCAGTAGGTAGCGAAGCCATCGTGGCCAGTCGTCGCGCTGGAATTCGCCCGGTCGTAGCCCGCCTCACGCGCCTGATAAGTCGTGGCCATGGTCGCGAGCTGCGTGTAGAGATAATCAGGGTTTATGGCGGGGAATCCCACATCAGGCGTCACTGTGGCGGATCGCTTCGCCGCGTGGGCATCTGCGGTCATGGCGGGAGCCAACCACGCGAGCGCGAGCGCCATCAGCGCCACCAGCGCAGCCAGGGAGACTACCGCCCGACGCGAAGCCGTCCCGCGCCTGTTCACCATCACCACTGGCCCCTTTCATGACGCCGGTCGTTTCTGATCCTTATCGCCACCGTCATCCGCGAATCACGGCGGTATCTCTCACTCAGACGCCCGCGAATCACTTTGGTTTACGCGCTCGCTCATTCCGAGTCAGCAACGTGTCAGGCCGCATGATACAATATGTCTATTGCCCAGAAACAAGAACAGCGCGCCTTGACGACTCAACCCGTAGCACGCGCGCCACACAAGCCCGATGGCCATAAAGGAAGAAACGCGCGATGAAACCGTTGGTCGCTATTGTTGGACGCCCAAATGTGGGCAAATCCACTTTGTTAATAAACTCGCCGGTGAGCGGTTGGCGATCGTGGAAGACATGCCCGGCACCACCCGCGACCGCATCTACGCCGACGCCGAGTGGAATGGCCGCGTCTTCACCCTGGTGGATACCGGCGGCTTGGAGCTGGGCAGCGATGACAAGATTACCAGCCGCATCGCCGCGCAGGCGCGCCTGGCCATCGAGGAAGCTGACGTTATTATCTTCCTGGTAGACGCGAAGTCCGGCGCCACCGAGGCGGATTCCGAGGTCGCGGAGATGCTGCGCCGGTCAGGGAAGCCCGTTGTGCTGGGCGCCAATAAGGCCGACAACGCCGCCCGGCGTCAGGACGCCGTCGAGTTCTACGCTCTGGGCCTCAGCGAGCCAATCACCCTCTCCTCCACCTCTGGAACGGGTACGGGCGATCTGCTTGATGCCGTGACCCAGGCGCTCCCCCCACCCGATGAGACCGAGGGTGAGGAAGAGTATGCTGGGCTGCCGCGTATCGCCATCGTAGGGCGCCCGAATGTCGGCAAGTCCTCACTGATCAACGCTATCCTGGGACAGGACCGTGTGATCGTTAGTGACATTCCCGGCACGACCCGCGACACAATCGATACCCAGGTCGATCATAAGGGTCAGCGCGTGGTCCTGCTCGATACGGCGGGCATCCGGCGGCGCGGCCACATCGGAGCGGGTGTAGAGAAGTACAGCGTCATTCGCTCGAACCGCGCGATTGACCGCTGCGACGTGGCCGTACTGATGATTGACGGTGTCGAAGGCATTACTGCCCAGGATACCCACATCGCCGGCTACATCCACGAGGCGGCGCGTGGGATGATCATCGTCATCAACAAATGGGACCTCGTGCGCGAGGCGCAGCGGCTGGCCGAAGAAGCCGCTGACCCCGAAGCCGTCGTCTCGCTCAAGCCTGGCGGTAATCCAGCCGCGCTGGAAGAAGAGCCGCCAGACGCGGAATACTATCGTGATCTGGTGCATGAGCGCTTCAAGTTTGCGCCCTATGCGCCGGTGATCTTCTCCGCCGCCAAGACGAAGTACCACATCAACAACATCCTCGACCATGCGCTGCTCATCTGGGAAAACCGGCAGCAGCGTGTCCCTACATCACAGATCAACGAGGTCGTGCGCGAGGCGGTGCGACGCCACCGCCCGCCTGTGGTGCAGGGACGGCCCATGCGTATCTACTATGTGACGCAAGCCGAGGTGAGCCCGCCCACGTTCATCTTCTTCGTCAACGATCCAGAGTTGCTGCACTTCTCTTACAGCCGCTATCTTGAGAACCAGTTGCGGCAAGCGTTCGGCTTCTCGGGAACGGCTGTCCGGCTCGAGTTCCGCGAGCGCCAGAGCGACCGCGAGGAGCAGGAAGACCGGAAGGATCGCAAGCGCGCCGAAGCGCGCCACTAACGGGGTCCACATCTCATCGTTGATTGGGCTTTGTAGCCGCCTGACCACTGTCGTTGCATCAGCAGTGGTCAGGTGGCAGCGTTCTCCGTTCAATCAACGAAACACGCATCGTAAGCACGAACAGGAGAGGCATGAGCGCCTCTCCTGTTCGTTTCTACCCCGCGATCAGCGGGAAAAGCGTGGATATCTCAATTCTGGATGATGACGGTCGCGCCTACGCCAATCCAGCTATAAAGCTGCGCGGCGGTATTCGTGGGCATATTGACACAGCCGTGGCTGCCAGTGGCCCACTTGCCATCCGGCTCAGTGTGCGGCACATTCGTGCCAGGGCCGAAGGTCTCGCGCCAGGTGGCGTTATGCAGATAGAAGCCGCCAGTGCGAAATAGCATGGCGTAATCAATATGCTCGGGGGTGTAATAGTAAGGCGAGCCATAAGGCCATGGGGAGTAAAACCAGATATTAGACTCTTTCATCATGATATGAAATGTGCCGGTTGGAGTTGGAAGCTGTGGCATACCCGTCGTTACGAGCGAGGTCATGACGAAATGGCCATTCTGGTAAGCCCAAAGCTGCTGCTTGCTCAGGCTCACGATGACGACCTGCCCCGCGCCTGACGGCTGGAATGGCGGCGCGGCGTATGCGCTATGCTTCGATGTGCAATTACAAGACGCCTGCGAGGTCGGCCCCGCTGCGCTGGACGCCTGCGACAGCACCTGCTGGCCACTCTGGATGGTCGTAAACTGTGACGCTTCAGGCGCGATGGAGGCGGCGCCCGATAGATGCTGCGCCGCGAACACGCTGCCGCTCAATAGGGCAATGAGCAGCACGACCACACTGAGCGCTGTCAGCGCGAAGCGCGATCTGGTCAGGCGCGGGGCGGGGCGCGGCGGGATGGGTGCGGCCTCAGTTGTGGGGGGCGTGGCGGGCAAGCCACCTGCGGTTTCGGGATCATGCTCTGTCATCGTGTCTCGAACTCCTTGCGAGAAGAGGTAATCCTCCTGGAGGCGCTGGAAAGAATATGGCGCGAAGTCCCAGCGCGGGCAGGTCGCCGCATGAACAGGCCGCCCTGCCTGGTGAGAACCATACGACCCGTCATTTTACAGAACGCGTGACGCTTGCCAAACATCACACGCAATGCGACTGTTAGACGGAGCGCGACAGCGTCCTTGCCGTCAAGAAAGAGTGCGAGTCGCTAGAGAGGGCGCTCCTCAGCGAAGGTGACCCCATCACCCGATGGAGCGGAGATAGCGCTCCCTGATTAGAGCCAACGTAGAGCGCGATGCGCTTGCCTTGTTTGAAAAATGCGGCGAAGCGACCCAGTCAATGGTTGCCATGCTCCCGCCCAATAGTCCAAATAGCTCTGGATGACTGATCTGGTCGCCACCACCCTGGACCTTGGAAGACGCAGTATTCGCGGCGCTACTGTCCGCGAATACGTAGACCCTCACCCTCTCGCCGTTCACCATGTAGACGTAGCCATGCGCATTGGCCCAGAGCGCGCCAGCGACAGGGAGAGCGCCGCCGCCGCTCACCAGCGCGCCCGCCGCGCGCAGCCGCTCCACCAGGCAGGATTGATCGCACGAAGCGCGCGCCGCTCCCTGTTTGGGGAATGACGTAACCCGCAAGAAGTATCGCCAGCGCCACCAGCGCCGCGCCATACGCCATCGCGCCCGAATACCGCCCCATGCCCACTACCCGACTGCGCGCCATCTAGCGCCTCCTCTCGCTTTCCCCACGGCGCGCGATCGTATCCTGCGAGGGCGCCGCGCGTATATCACATTCAAGGAAGTAGACGCGAATGCCGGCGCAATAGCTCCCGCGAGGGCAAGCTGTGTTATCCTATTGCGGGCCAGCGTCCCCGCCCGCGCCCGACGCGTGGGAATTACAAAGGGGGCTGGGCAATGACGCGATGCGGAGAGAAGTGAGGATGTGGCGTGGGATTACGGGTCGGCACAGCGGAGGCGCGGCCAGGCCGCATGACGGTAGGATATCTGGAGGCGCTGAGTCACTTCGACGGGACGCCAGAGCGGTTGCCAGTCGTGATCGCTTGCGGGCGGGAAGAAGGCCCATGCCTGTGGGTAACAGGGAACATACACGGCAATGAGTATGTCGGTTTGCTCACCATCCAGAACGCCATCACACAGGGGCTGCGCAAGCGGCTGAGGGAGTTACGCGGGACTGTGGTGGCGATCCCAACACTGAATCCCGCCGGACTGCGTGTGGGCCGCCGCCAGCCGTACTATGATCCCGAGACCGATCCCAATCGCACCTTTGCCAGCGCCAGCGACGAGAGCGCAGACGATGACGACAATCCGCCGACACCCTATGAGACCGTCAGCGCGCGGTGGTTCGATCTCTTCCACCAGAGCGCCAGCTATCTGATTGACCTGCATGCGATGGACATCCAGGCGACGCCGTTCACGATTCGTGACCATATTCTCTATCGCGGGGAAGAGAGCCGCCCAGCCGCGGAGCGACTGGCGACCCAGGTGGAGGGTCTTGCCCGCGCATTCGGCATTCCAGTGGTGAACGAGTATGCGGCGCGCAAGTACCTGAAGAGCCAGTTGCACCGCTCCACAGCGGGCGCGGCGCTGCATGTGGCGGGGATTCCAGCGATCACACCAGAGCTAGGAATGGGCGGTGATGTAGAGCCACGGGCGCTGCGCGCGGGCGTCGCGGGGATACACAACGCGATGATTTGGGCGGGCATGCTGCCCGGCGAGCCTACCGTGATTGACTGGATTCCCCAGCCCGACCCCGGCTATCCCGTCCGGCGCGAGCCGCACCCACGCGCTCCAACCGCCGGTATCGTCGAGAAACTGGTGGCCCCAGGGGAGATGGTACACGAAGGGCAGCCGGTGGCGCAGCTGCGCGATATCTTTGGTCGCTCGCTGGGAGAGGACGGCGGTCTGCTGCGCTCCCGAAAAGACGGATGGGTCATCAATCTGCGCTCAGGCGCGGGGGTCTATGCGGGCCAGGCGGTGATGGACCTCGCTGTGCGCGATGATGATCCGCTGGTCGAGCCGTGGCCAGCGTCGTGATGGCGCAATGCGCTCCGCAACGCCAGGCGCCGTTTGCCCGTCTGAGAAGAAGAAGATGTAGAGGTCACATGCGGCGCCAACGAAGGGAGCGCCGGTGTATACTATCCTGGCGCATCGCGCCGGGCCGCCAGCGCGGACCCGTCTCGATCACCAGCCGAGGAGGCTCAAGTGAAGCTCACCTGCAAGCAGCAAGACTTGGCGAAGGGGCTCTCGACCGTCAGTCATGCGGTCTCCACTCGCACCACGCTGCCGATTCTTTCCAATATCCTGCTGGTGGCGGAGGGTAACCGTGTGCGACTTTCCGCCACAAATCTGGAAGTCGCCATCACCTGCTGGGTTCCAGCGAACATCCAGGAGGAAGGCTCGACGAGCGCGCCGGCGCAAGTTGCTGGGCGATTTCGTCTCCGCGCTACCCGCGGCGGATGTGAAACTGGAAGCGCCGGAGGGGAGTCAGGCGCTGAAGGTGAGCGGACAGCGTAGTCAGGCCACCATTCGCGGCATGGACCCCAGCGAGTTCCCCGGCATCCCCACAGGCGACGCGGGCGAGCAGAGCATCACGCTCGACGCCACCGAACTGAGCCAGATCATCAAAGAGGTGGAGTTTTCCGCCGCGACCGATGACGCCCGCCCAGTCTTTACCGGTGTGCTGACGCGAGTGCGCAACGAGCGGCTGACAATGGCGGGAGCGGATAGCTTCCGTCTCGCGGTGGCCACCGTCGAATTGCCCGGCGCGGCGGCCCAGAGCGATGTGCTGATCCCCGCGCACGCGCTGAAAACACTGCGGAGCATCCTGCCCGCCGAAGGCTCCGCGACCATGACCATCACTTCAAACCGTAATCAGGCGCTCTTCCGCGCAAGCGATATCGAGATGGTGACGAATCTGATCGCGGGCCAGTTCCCGAACTTCGAGGCGATCCTGCCAAAGAGTCACTCCACGCGCGTGACGCTTCCCACCGACCAGTTCAAGCAGGCCGCCAAGACAACCACACTCTTCGCCCGCGACAGCGCCAACATCGTCCGGCTGAAAGTGGAGGCGGGCGAGCCAGGCGGCCTAACGCCAGGCGTCGTTACGCTTCAGGCGACCGCTGACGAAGTGGGCGACACGACCACCACCATCGAAGAAGCGGCGGTGGACGGCGGTGGCATGGAAATCATCTTCAACGTCAAGTATTTGACTGACGTGTTGGGTGTGATTGACACGCCTCAGGTGGCGCTGGAGCTGAACTCGCCACAGTCGCCGGGCGTCATCCGCCCTGTCGGCGCGCGCGGCGAGCAAGTACACCTACGTCATCATGCCCATGCACAACACGCGATAGCGCCGCGAGGAAGTGGCGCTGAAAGGCGCGGAGGTGGGCTCGCAACGCCCACCTCCGCGCCTTTCGCATCGCATCCTACTCCTTCACGCGCAGCGTTTGATGGGGATTATGTCCAGTCAACTCGAAAGCACGCGTTCCTTGCCTCCGCATTAACACCTACGCACGCCCTCACGCGCATAATTCACCTGGTAAGCGTACGAGATTCACTGGCAATCTGCTTGCGTATGTGGTACAGAGGCGCCAGACGTGTCAGAGAATAATCGCAAGCGAGCGAAGAGACAGGATGCTGTGTCGCCTTGCTCATTCATTAGGAGCGCTCGAACATGAGGACCTACCCGCGAATCGCCGCGCTTGCCACCGCCACGCCACCCTGGCGTCATACACGCGAGAGCCTGCTCACCTTCGTGCGTAAACGCATGTTGGGCGAGGATTGGGCTGTGCGGCGGGAGTCGCGCGAAGAAGCGCGCCAGCTCGAGCGCATGTTCCAGGCGAGCAAAGTCGAGGAGCGCCAGGTAAGCGTGGACCTTGATACCGACGATGAGCAGCCGCGCACGACGGGCGAGCGCATGGAGACCTACGCCAGCGCTGCGTACGCGCTGGGACGCGACGCACTGGAGGCATGCCTGCGCGCCACGCCGGGGATCGACGCCGCCAGCGTCACCGACCTCACGCTCGTCTCCTGCACAGGCTATACCGCCCCTGGGCTGGATATTCGCCTCTCCCGTGACCTGGGCGTCAGACCTGACGCGCGGCGAGTCGTCGTGGGGCATATGGGCTGCTTCGGCGCGCTCGTCGGGCTACGCCAGCTCCTCGCGACGATGCGCGCCTACCCGGACGCGGTCGCGGCGCTGCTGAGCGTCGAACTGTCTAGCTTGCACTTCGCCTCGACGTTGAACCGCGACGCGCACGCGTTGCTGGCGCTCTTCGGCGATGGCGCGGCGGCGGCGCTGCTGACCAACGACAAGGACGCGGGTGGCCCAGAGCTAGTTGACACCTACTGTGTCGCCGATTTCAGCGCCGCGAGCCAAATGACATGGGAGATTGGGGATGATGGGTTCTTCATGAGCCTCTCGCCACGCGTCCCGGTCACCCTGCGGCGCCATGTTCAGGCCGCGACCGAGCGCCTGCTCGCGCCGCATGGGCTGAGCATTCGCGACGTAACACACTGGCTGGTGCACCCCGGCGGACCGAGCATTCTGGAAGCCATCGCGGCCAGGCTGGAACTGAGCGACGAACAACTCGCGCACTCCTGGAAGGTGTTGCGCGAGCATGGAAACTGCTCATCCGCCACAGTGTTGATGGTGCTGGAGGAAGCGCTGAAGAGCGGCGCCACCCACCCCGGCGAGTGGGGCGTCATGATGGCGTTCGGCCCCGGGCTGACGCTGGAAACCTGCCTGCTGCGCTTCTAATCAGTCACGACCCGGGAACCGTGACGGTGAAGTCGTTGTAGACCACATACAGACCGCCGTCCGTATTGATGAGGCCGATCCGGCCTGAAGAAAACGCGCGACTGTCCACTTGCCCCACTTGCGCGCCGTTGATGTAGAAAACGAAGTGACTGCCTATCGCCCGGACAGCAATCGTGTTGCTTGTGTTCAACCCAGATTTAATGTGGACATCTGTGGTTGGCGCTACAATAGCGGTGCTGTTGCCGTTTGAAAGGAGCGAGAAGCTCCACTGCTGGTTTTGCGCGATGCCGAAAAAGTAACCCGTAGGTATGGAATCGTTCGTGGCGCGGAACAGAATGCCGTAATACTGATTATTCGGGCCACTCAGCTGGCGCATGCGCACCGAAATAGTTCCATCACCCAGGTTGCCGATTGGCGAGTACGTAGTCCAGGCTCCCGCAACTTCGTAGCCGCCATTGCCGTAGAAAGTGTGCGAGGAAATTTGCCACTTGCGCGAAGATGCGTTCAGCGAGTCCTGAAATTTAACCGTCTCGACCGGAGTAGGGCTCACGGTTGGAGTGGTGTTTACGGTGGCGGTTGGCGTGCCGCGTTTGACGCTGGGGCTGGCGTTTGAATGCGACCCAATCGTGAGGGCCACGATCAGCGCAATGATCACGATCGCGACACCGCCGCCGATACCAAGGATCCTGGGTTGAGCTAGAAGCGATTGAACGGAACCCCACCCGCCAGCGGCTGGTGGAACATTCGAGTCCGCGCCGGGTTGCGGCCACCTGACCGGCGCTCTCACTGGCGCTCTCACTGGCGTCCCGCCGGACGTGGTCCTTATCGTGTTTCTGACGCGCGGTCTGGGAGTGGGCGCGAGAGACGCGCGGATTGTCGCGTCATTATCAGCCCCCTCTGCCTCACCCACGACATCTCGCTTTGATGCGGCCGCGAGAGGCGCTGGCGGTCTGGACGCACGGCGGCCTGGGGTGGATTCCGCGACTGTCGGCGCCGTGGAATCAGCGAGTGCGGCGGGCGTCGGTGTGGCGGGCGTCGCACTGTCGCGCTTGGTAGTGATGATCGTTCGCAGCTCAGTGTCGCCAAGGGCGCCATCCAGCGCTTCGGCCAGCTCTGTCCCGGTCGCGAAACGATCTTCGGGCTGCTTCTCCAGGCAGCGCAGGATGATTTCTTCCAGCGTCACCGGAAGATCAGGGCGAATCTCCCGTGGAGGAACAGGAGGCGTCGAGATGTGCTTGAACACCGCCTCGCTGAGAGACTTGACCCGGAATGGCGGCGAGCCAGTCGCGACCTCGTAGAGCACCACGCCCAGGGAGTACAGGTCGCTGCGGCCATCGATCGCCCCACCCTGGCATTGCTCAGGGGACATATACGTGGGCGTTCCCATGACCATCCCGGTGACGGTCAGTTCACCACCGTCGTCCACCAGGCGCGCCAGTCCAAAATCACTAATCTTGAGCTCGTAGCGCTCGGCAGAGGCTCCACGTTCTGATGAGCTGAGCGAATCGAGCCGGTGAAGGAGCAGGTTATCGGGCTTGATATCCCGATGGACCATGCCATGCGCGTGCGCGTACGCTAGCCCTTCAGCGGCCTGACGCACCAGATCAACGCCCAGGCCCAACGACCATCCTTGCCCTGTTGAGCGCTGCCGCAGCAGTGTCCTGAGCGAGCCGTCAGGGATCAGTTCCATCACCAGATAGGACGCGCCATCCTGCTCACCAAAGTCGAATACTTCAACGATATTCGGATGCGAGAGCGCCGCCGCCGCGCGCGCCTCGCGCAGAAAGCGCGCCTGGAAGGTCGGATCCCCGGCCTGATTAGCGTGTAACACCTTGAGCGCAGCTGGCCGGTTCAGCCGGACATGAACCGCGCGATAGACTTCGCCCATGCCGCCAGCGCCCAGGCGGGACTCGATGCGATAATTGCCTAGCGTCTGGCCAACAAGATCGGCCATGCGGGACCTCCAGTAAAGCGCCAGCGTGAGCGGTTGCGCGCCACGCGAAAAACAGACCATCAACCTCTGACAACGAAGGCCGAAGCGCGGCGCGAACGCCAGGCAGCATAAGGAGGCGAATAGCAAAACACTGCTTGCCACAGTATACACAGCGCCCAAGCCAGACGTAAAGCGATAGGCGCGCGTTAAAATCAAGGCTAGACAGCAAAATAGCAAGGTGGCGCAAACGCTGGTGGCACGCTATACTGCCAGCGAGCCTGAGTGACGCGCCGTTGCACGGCGCACGGTCGTCTGATTTGCTTGGAGGTCCTGCGCATGGAACCGGGAGACCATCTCGCACAGGTAGTTCTATCCATCCGGTTTCTGAGCGGCCCGCTGAAAGGACAGACGTTTCTCGTTGAGAAACCCATCCTAACAATCGGGCGCGACCTGGCGAATGATATTGTGATCAAAGCGGACCGCCAGGTTTCGCGTCAGCACGCCCGCCTCGTCTGGACCGGCGAGGAATGGCGGATCGAGAATCTGTCGCACGGCAATACCATCCGGGTCAATGATGAGGAAATCCAGCGCGAGACGCTGGAGAGCGGCGCGGTTGTCAGCCTCGGCGAGTTCACCTCATTCATCGTACTCCCTGTTGAGAGCGCAGATGGGCACGCGATAGAGGCAGCGCCACAACCAGCGACGGCAGGCAAAACGTCTCCGGCGGATCGCAAACAGGCGTCTCACGTCACCGCGCCCCCCACACGGATCGCTCCAGAAGCCACAACGAGTGAGCGGGTAAGCCGCGTTGACGCCACACAGCTCGCGTCACTGGACGAGGTTGGGCTGCCATCGCTGGAGGTGACCAGCAACACCAAAGATGGCAAGCAAACATATCCGCTCACTGGCGCTGTCACGTCTATCGGACGGGACGCCGCGAACGATATTGTTATCAACGACCGCATTGTCTCCTCTCACCATCTCCAGATCGTGCGCGAGGGGGACACCTTCACGCTCATCCACCCACATCCAGACCGACCCAAGACACTCAACGGGCTGCTCTATCAAGGACGCAAGATACGAGGGGATGAACACTTCACGAAAACGCTGGCCAGGGGCGATCTGTTCCGCATTGGCGATGAGGATGGAACGCTGGTCACGCTGACCTTCCACGACGGAACGGATTCCGCGCAGTCGGCGCCAACCGCGATCGAGCCGATCAAGCTCGGCGCCGAAGAGCTGACCATTGGCCGCAAGCAGGACAACACCATCGTCCTCGCGCATCCCCAGGTCTCCGCGCATCATGCCAAACTGACGCGCGAGGGGGCAGCGTACCGTATCGCTGACCTCAACAGCACAAACCACGTCTATGTCAATGGCGAGATCATTACCAGCCACACGCTGAAAACGGGCGATGAGATTCGCATCGGCCCGTACCGACTGGTCTATGAAGGCAACCAGCTCAAACCATACGATGAGAGCAGTTTCATCCGGATTGACGCGATGGGCCTGGAAAAGAAGGGCTCCAATGGCGTCACGCTGCTTGACGACATCACGCTTTCGATCCCGCCGCGCAGCTTCGTAGCGCTCGTCGGCGGCTCCGGCGCGGGCAAATCCACGCTGCTCGACGCGCTCAACGGCCTACGACCGGCGCAGAATGGCAGCGTACTCTTCAACGGGCAAGACTATTACAAGAACATGGCCTCCTACTCGACACAGATTGGCTATGTGCCGCAAGATGACATCGTACACCGTGACCTGACGGTGGAACGCGCGCTGTACTACGCCGCGAAGATCCGTCTGCCCAGCGACTTTACCGAGGAACAGATCGAGCAGCGCATCAACGAAGTGCTCGAAGAGGTGGAGCTGACGCACCGGCGCTCACTGATGGTTAGGGATCTCTCCGGCGGGCAGCGCAAGCGCGTCTCCATCGCGTTGGAGCTACTGGCCAATCCGAGTGTCTTCTTCCTGGACGAGCCCACATCGGGGCTGGATCCAGGCCTGGACCGCAAGATGATGTTCCTGCTGCGTAAGCTAGCCGACCGGGGCCACACGATCCTCCTCGTCACGCACGCGACGAACAACATCAACTCGTGCGACTACGTCTGCTTCCTCAGCGCGGGTGGACGTCTCGCGTACTTCGGACCGCCAGAGCAAGCGAAAACCTATTTCGGCAAAACCGACTTCGCCGAAATCTATACCAGCCTGGAGCCAACGGAAGAGGCGCCTGCCGTCCCTGCGGAAGCGCAGTCACGCTTCCGCGCCTCGCCTGAATACACGCGATACATCGCCGCGCCGCTGCGTGAGGCGCAGAACGCCGCGACAAAGCGAGACACAGCTACGGTACCAGCGCAGCGGCGCGCGACAGCCAAACATGGCCATGGCTGGTCGCAGTTCTGGCTGCTCTCCATGCGCTATGTGGAGCTGCTGAAGAACGATTCGGTCAATTTGATGATCCTGCTCTTGCAGGCGCCGATCATTGCCCTGATGCTGGTGCTGATGCTGCGCTTCGAGATTGGGGCAGGCATCTTCAACGCCACCTCGCTGACCCAGTGCCGGACTCAGATCGTTACCACTACCGGCCAGCTGGCGCTGCCGGAGGCGCAACATGCGATTCTGACGGACTGCAAGAACGCGCTGAGCTTCCTGAAAGAGACGCCCTCTGGCCAGGCGTATGCGCGGGCGCGCGGCGGTACGAACCAGGCGTTGCAGGACTTCATCACGCCAGGGCCGGGCGCGGACGCGCAGAAAGCGCTGTTCATCATGGCGTTCGCGACGATCCTGTTCGGCTGTATCAACGGCGCGCGCGAATTCGTCAAGGAGGCTCCAATCTACCGGCGCGAGCGCGCGGTCAATCTCGGCATTTTGCCCTATATGTTCTCCAAGATAGCCGTACTAGGCTTGCTTTGTCTGTTCCAAAGCGCCGTGTTCGTTCTCGTGGTGCAGCTTGGCGAGCCGCTCCAACAAGGGATATTCACCTCTCCAACATTGGAGGCGTATATCACGCTCACGCTGACGTCCTTCGCGGGGCTGATGATCGGGCTGGCGATCTCAGCGGTCGCGCCGAATACGGACCGCGCTATCAGCTTTGTCCCCATCATCCTGCTGCCACAGGTCATCTTTTCCGGCGCGATCATACCGCTCAAGGACTGGTTGACGCAGCTTGTGGCGGCGATCTTTCCCTCGCGCTGGGCGATGGCCGCGCTGGGGTCTACCGTAGGCCTGCACGCGGAGACCGTCGGCGGAGACCGTCTGTTCGGCTCCGACTATACGTACCACGGCACACTCTTCTCGATCTATTCGCAAGCCGACGCGCTGCGCCGCCTCACCGTCTCGTGGATTGCGCTGGCTGCCATCACCGTCATCCTGATGATCGTGATCGGCATCTTCCTGAAGCGAAAAGACGCCCAGGGGTGACCGGCGAGACGCGATAAGCCACTGTGAAACCCGAACGAAAGCGAGCGTACAATGTCCTCCTGGCGGTCACGCGACGCCGATATCACGGAATTGCTGGACGCCGAAACGATCGAGCGCGCTGACCTGGAGCGAAATTTGCGCGATATTCGCCGGATCAACGCGCTGCTCGGCTGGACAGCGTTTACCTCGCGCTCCATCGTCAACTGGACGCGCCGCGAGCCACGACGCGCGTGGACGTTGCTCGATGTGGCCTCCGGCTCAGCCGACATTCCAATCGCCATCGCCCGCGCGGCGGCGCGGGCCGGAGTCACGCTGGAGGTCACGGCGACCGACCGCAGCCCGCAGATCACGGCCATCGCGCGCGAGCGCGGCGCGGGCATCCCAACGATGCGGGTGGAAACACAGGACGCGCTGGCGTTACCGTATGCAACAGGGAGCTTTGATATCGCGCTCTGCACCCTGGCGCTGCATCACTTCGAGCCGGACACCGCGCGGGCGCTGCTCGCCTCGATGGCGCGCGTTGGGCGGCGAGTGTTCGTCTACGATGTCGTCCGCTCGCCGCTAGCCTACGCGGGGGTCGTGGCGCTGACGCGCATCGCGGGCATGCATGCGATGACGCGCCACGACGGGCCGGCATCGGTGCGCCGCGCCTATTCGCTGGAAGAAGCGCGCGCGCTGGCGACAGACGCGGGCCTACGGAACGTCCAGGCGCAGGTACGTTTCCCGTATCGCCTGTCACTCACCGCGGACGGCGCGGCAGCCGCTGAAGGAGGGCCGGATGCGCTATGATGTCGCCATCGTTGGCGCCGGGCCAGCAGGCGCGGCCAGCGCGATTCACCTGGCGCGCGGCGGGCAGCGCGTGGTGGTGGTAGACCGCGCCGTCTTCCCGCGCGACAAACCCTGCGCGGAGTATCTGAGCCCCGCCGCCGAGCCGCTGCTTCACACGCTGGGAATAGACACGCCGCTGGAAGCTGCACACCCACACCGGCTACGCGGCTTTCGCATCTTCGCGCCCAACGGAAACGTGATCCAGGGCGACTTCGCCGCGACGCGCGATGCCGATGGCCAGAGCCTCTACGAGACAGGACTGGTAATCCGCCGCCTGCTGCTCGACGCGGCGATTGTGGAGGGCGCGCGGCGGGCGGGGGCCGAAGTGCGCGAAGGATGGCGACTGGGACAGGTCGAGCGGATCGACGGCGGCTACCGTCTTCAGCCAGTCGGCGCGGGCGAGCCAGTGGAGGCGCGACTGCTGGTGGCGGCTGACGGTCTGCACTCGACGGTCGCCCAGCGGCTCGGGCTCCATACTCCAGGGCGCATGCGTAAGATCGGCCTGGTCGCGCACATACGCGGAATGACCGGCCTGGAGGAATACGGCGAGATGCACGTCGCAGGACGCCGCTATGTCGGTATCGCGCCGATGGAGCCAGGCGACCATGACGCGCTATGCAATGTAGCGATGGTCGTGGATGAGGAGCGCGACGGGCGGCGGCTGGCGGGCAAGCCGGAGGCGTTCCTGCTCGCCGCGTTGCGCACGTTCCCACGCCTGCGCGACCGCCTCGATCATCTCAGCGTCGAGCGGCGCACACTTACCATCAGCCGCCTCTCCGTCCATGCCCGCCAGCTCTCGGACGCGCATCTCCTCCTGGTCGGTGACGCAACGGGATACTACGACCCATTCACCGGCGAAGGCATCTACCGCGCGCTGCATGGAGCCGAGATGGTGGCGAGCATCGCGCTGCCCGCGCTGGCGCGTGACGATCTCTCCGCCAGGGGCTTGAGCGCCTACGACCGCCTCTACCGCGAGGCATTCCGGGGCAAACGCCTGGTCGAACAGATCATCCAGCTAGCAGTGCAAACCCCACCGCTGATGAACCACATCGCTGGCGTGCTGCGAAGCCGGAAGGCGATGGCGGATACGATGATCGCCGTAACGGGTGATTTTCTTCCAGCCAGCGCCGTCTTGCGGCCTGGCTATCTACTGCGGCTAGTCATATAAGTCACGCGCTCACGTTCCAGAGAGAGGACCATGCGTGCGGGTAGGCATCATCGCGCAGACTATCCTTGAGCGTTTCGCGCTGGCGACGGGAAGAATCCCAGAGCCCATCGTCGAGGCGTTCCCGCCGCTCGTGCTGGCGCGGAGCATCATGGCGGCGACAAAGCTGGGAATCTTCGATGCGCTGGCTAACCAGGCGCTCACGGGGGATAGCATAGCGAAGGCGTGCGGGACTGACCAGCGCGCGACCGTCGCGCTGCTCGGCGTGCTGGCGAGCGCCGGATACCTCGACGAGCGCGGGGAGATGTATACACTAGGCGCGAAAGCCCGGCGCTGGCTGCGGCGTGGCGATCCAGCGGATCTCAGCGCCTATATCCGCTTCAATTACCTCCAATGGGACTGGCTCCGCGACCTGGAGCGCTTCATCCAAACGGGAACCCCGATCGCCTTCCACGAGCGGCTGTCGGGCGCGGAGTGGGAGGACTACGAGGGAGGCATGGCGGCCATAGCGCGGCTGACGCTACCCGAGGTGGTCTGGCGCACGCCCGTCCCGCCGGGTGCGATGGCGCTGCTGGATATCGGCGGCGGGCACGGACTAGCCGCCGCGCGGTTTTGCCAGCGCCACCCGAAGCTCCGCGCGACCGTGCTCGACCTGCCCCAGGCGCTAGCGGGAGCGGCGCCGCTCCCAGCGGATGTGGCGGAGCGCGTGGAGCGAAGCGCGGGCGACGCGCTGGCCGCTGACCTGGGCCACGAAACCTATGATGTGATCTATCTAGCCAACCTATTGCACCACTTCGACGCCAGCCAAATCGCGTCGCTGGCGGAGCGGATCGCGAGCGCGCTGCGTCCGGGCGGTATTTGGGTGATTCAGGATGGGGTACGTGAACGGCGGCGGCGAAGTGATCGCATGTCCGCCGCCATAGGGGACCTCTACTTCGCCCTAACCAGCGCTTCGGGCTTCTGGTCATTCGCTGAGATGGCCGGATGGCAGGAGCAAGCAGGGCTGCGTCCCATGCGACCCATTCGCCTGCTCACCGCGCCCGGCCAGGGCTTACAGATCGCGACGAAACCACGCGAGGCGGGAAATCACCGATGAGCGAAGACGCAAGAGCCACTGGGAGCGACGGAGCCATGTGGCTAAAAGGCCTCTGGGCGCTCACCCATCCTGGACCAAGCCTCGTCACGGCGCTGGCCTACGCGGCCTTCGCGCTGCTGGCGGCGCACGGACGGCCCGAACCCGCCAAGCTCGCTATCACTGTGATCGGCATGATCGCCCTACAGTTCGCCATTAGCGCGTTCAACGATTACCGCGACCGGGAGGCCGACGCGCTCAGCCACAAATTCAAGCCAGTGGCGCTGGGGGTGCTGTCGCCGCGCGCCGCACTGGCGGCGACAGCACTCTTCACCGCCATCATGATAGCCTGCTACGCGCCATACGGGCTGGAGCCGCTACTCATCGCGGGCGCCTTCCTCGTCCTGGGATTCGCCTATGACCTGGGGCTGAAGACCACGCCGCTGGGGGCCGTGATGATGGGGTTGGCGTTCCCGCTCCTGCCACTGCTGGCGTGGGACCTCTTCGCGACAGTTAAGCCAGCGCTCTACTGGACGTTCCCCATTGGCCTGGCGATTGGCGCCAGCATCCATATCGCCGACGCGCTGCCCGACGCCGCCGCTGACCAGGCCGCCGGCGCGCGAGGGCTGACGCAGGCGCTGGGCCGCTACGCGCTCGGCGTCGAGTGGCTGCTGCTGGCGAGCGCGAGCCTGCTAGTGGTCCTCCTGGCGGCGAAGGGAGCCACCCCATCCCGGCCAGCAGTCCTGTTCGTAGCGGCGCCGCTCTCCCTGGCCCTGCTGCTGACATCCGCCGTCCAGTATCAGCGCCGCGACCGGCCAGAGCGGCAGCGCCTGCGCGTCAACTTCATCTTGACCGTCATCACCGCGCTGGTGATCGCGGTTGGCTGGGTCGTCTCCGCGATTGTATGACGGCATCCCGCTCACAGCGCGAAGGACTCGCGCGGCGAGGCGCTTAGATCGCGGGCGGGATCGAAAGCGGCGAGGCTGATAGCGCCCATGCCCTCCGGCAGCGCGACATGACTGGCGGGCGCTGCGCCAGTCAGCAGCGCTTCGGCCAGCAGCGCGGTGATGGGGGCGTGCATAACGCCGTGGCCAGAAAAACCCGCCGCGTGGATCAGGTTATCAAGCCGCGTGTCATGACCGATCAGCGGGGTGGAGTCGGGTGTGACACCATAAAAACCGCACGTGGTGGCGCGCGGGCCAGCGTTTTCCGCCAGCGCGGGCGCGAAGTCTGCCACCTGCGCCAGAAGGTTCCAGGCGGCGTTGTCGATGCCCACGGCATGATTATAGCCATCGCGGATTGCGTCCTGGTCAGTGTCAGAGAATTCCGGCTCAGCTTCACGAGCGTGCGCGCCGCCAAGCAGGAGCAGCGGGCCATCTGGGCGCGCGTGCGCCCCACGTCCTGCCCCCATGCCAAAGACGACCATCGGGAGTCGCTCCCACGCCTCGTCGCTCATCACCGGCGGCATGATGTTGACGTGGTAGAGATAGCGCTTCAGCGGCTGGATGGGCAACTCCATGCCGCCAAGCGCCCGGCTGACGCGCGACGCCCAGGCGTTGGTGGCGTTCACCACCCAATCCACTGCTAGCCGCTCCTCCTGCCCGCCGCGCGCCAGTCGCAGCGCGGTGACGCGCCCACCGCGCGTCTCGGCGCCCACCACCGTCCGTCCCCACGCGCACGTCCGCACCCAGCTCGCCCGCCCGGCGAAAACCCTCCTGATAGATGATGTGCGGGTGGAGAAAGCCATCGTCCTGCCCAAAAGTCGCACCGGCCAACCGGTCCGTCGCAATCCACGGCCAGCGCGCTGCCACCTCGCCCGGCGTCAGCGTCTCGACACGCACCCCAGCCGCGCGCTGCATCGCGGCGTTGCGCAGCGCCCCATCCCATGCCGCGGCGACCGCCGCGCGGTCCGCTTCGGGCGCCTGGGTGGGGTCTTCGTGGAGGAAGAGGTAGCCATTGGAGCGCATCACAGGTTGCCGCTGTCCGGCGGGGGTGTGGAGCAGGTCGTGGAAGTGAGCGTACCACCACTCGGAGTAGCGCATGCCGCGCACGGTCTCCTCAATGGCCCACTGCGCGCGGATGCCCGCCATTGAGCGGCTGGAGGAACCGTTTCCAATGTGGGCTTTCTCTAACACGACGACCTCGAAGCCGCGCTCCGCCAACCGTACAGACGCCAGCGCTCCCGTCACCCCGCCACCAATGATCGCTACCCGCTCGCCCGCCATGCGTGCGCTCCTCACTCACTCCAAATACCCAAATGCCGGGCCTGATTTGGGGACGCGGCGACCGTGCGCCGGCGATTCATGGTCGCATCTCTCCCTACTCCTCGCAGTATAGCGCACGCGAAAACGTCCGCCCGTTCAGGGATAAACCCTGGAGCGGACGGACGCGATCACGACGCGTGATTTAGAGGCGCGGCCGTGCGCGCCAGCAAGCGACGCGAGAGATTACGCGGCGCGGACGGGGCGGCGCACCGGCGACGTCGGCGCAGGCATCTGCGACTGCGCCTTCCGGTTGACCGAAACGAGCGCGCGGTAGAAGAGGTACGCTGCCACCAGCATGACGCCGGCCAGCGAGATCCACATCAGCCAGAGCGCTACCGTCACGTTCGTATTGCTGGTCCACGCCTGGGCGATTCCAGCCAGGGCATCCTGCGAGGCGGCCTCGACGGCGAACACCTGCGGGAAGTAGTAGAGCGTCGCGCCCACGACCAGGAAGACAGTGGCAAGGCGGTAGGCGTTGATGTCATCATCCACACGCCGCGAGAGCTTGACGGCCAGCGCCAGCAGGAGGAAGAGCGTCGCTACCGAGCCAGTAATCGGCAATGCATCGTTGGCAACGACCGCGGGGAGGAAGAATATCCAGCTCAGCGCGAAGGTCATCAGCAGCACGGCGTCGCGCATGAGCAGATAGGACATCCACCACACATCAGCGCCGAGTCGCAGACCGCAGCGCCGTAGCGTGCGGATGACATACGGGCGGCCCAGGTGCAGCATCAGCGCCGTGGTCCACAGAGCGGGCAAGAAGGCGACAATCGAAGCGACCAGCCACTGCGCGCCACCCTGTGTTAGCGCGTTGGTAATCGCGGTTGCGACATCATCTGGCGTCATCTGAAAACTCCTCAGGAGGTGATGTTAAGATCAGTAAGATGAGTGGCGCTTTACGCGGCGGGCGTCGCGGTGGCCTCAACCTCAGGCCGTCCGCCCGTGCGGATGGCGTAGATAGCGGCGATAGCGCCCATTATCGCTATCAGCGCGATCGAGAGGTAGGCGAACCCAACCGCCCATACCGGATTTGTGGCGGAAACCATCGCGTTGCTGATATTCGCCATTTGACCGGTGGCGACGCCCATCAATTGAACGCCAAGCATATACGGCACGAAGTAGAGCGCGGCGCCTAGGGCGAGCAGCCAGGTCGTGATGGCGAAGAGGCGTGGGTCGTGATCCGGATCACCCATCAGCTTGATGAGCAGCACGGCGAAGAGGGTCGCCGCCGCCAGTCCGCCAGTGATTGGCAGGTTGTCTGCCACAACGACATCCGGGAAGAAGAACATGAAGCTCATGACGACGCCAGACACGATCATGAAGTCACGCAGGGCGACATAGATCAGCCAGAGCAGGTCGGCGCCCAGGCGCAGCGTGAAACGGTCAATCATGTCCAGGATATAGGGGCGGCCCAAGTGCAGCCCCAGGATGGCCAGCCAGACGATGGGTACAGCCGCAGCGAGCGTTCCTTCAAGGAAGCCCTCGCCGCCGCCATTGATGCCATCAATGATCGCTTGAGTCAAGCTATTGACATCCATTGGGTGTGTCTCCTCGTTTCGATACGATGAGTCAGACGTCGCGGGAAAGCCCGCGCAGCTCCAGCTTGATTAGCGCGCCGGATCCAGAACGGCTGCGCTCGCCTTAATCGCACTCTGAACAGGGGCGCCTTTGACGTGAACACTTGGGCAAAGGTAGGCGAGATCGCAGCGGAGACAGCGGGCGCCTTCCGCGCGCGCTTGCTCTTCGGTGAAGCCAGCGGCGAACTCGATGGTCTTGTCACGCGCCTCTTGGGCCGTGCGCAACGGCATGACTGGGCGCGGCAATGGAGCCAGGTCAATCGTCACCTGACCGCCTTCAGGCAAGGTTGAATGGGTCTCGAACTCGTCATCGGGCATCTCGGCGACATCGCGCGGCGTGAGATGACGTAGGTAGGCGTGGATGGACTTCGCGGCTTTGCGCCCGTGCGCGGCGGCGTGAATGACCGTCTTCGGGCCGTAGGTGATGTCACCAGCGGCGAAGACACCCGGCGCGCCTGTCGCCAGCGTCTCAGGGTTGATGAGCAGGCCACCCCAGGCCGCCAGCTCGACACTCGTACCCTCCGGTAGGAAGCTCGGATCAGGCGCCTCGCCGATGGCCACCAGAACGTTATCCACTGACAAGTCGAACTCAGAGCCGGTGATAGGCGTCACCTTGCGGCGACCCTGCGCGTCCGGCTCGCCCTGAGCCATCCGCTGGAGGCGAACAGCCGTCACCGCTCCATCGGAGCCTACCAGGCGCTCTGGCGCGACCAGCTCATGCAACTGGATGCCCTCAGCCAGCGCCGCCTCGACCTCATCCGCCTGAGCGGGCATATCGGCCTTTGAGCGACGATAGAGGATGTGAACCGCGCTCGCGCCTGACCGCAGCGCCGACCGCGCGGCGTCCATCGCCGTGCTACCGCCGCCGACCACCGCGACAACGCCTTCGATACGTGTCTCCGGCTCCAGGTTGTAGCGTTTCAGGAACGTCGTAGCGGGAGTCACGCCGCGTAATTCTTCGCCCGGAGCGCCGAGCCGCTGGCTGCGTTGCGCGCCAACCGCTAGCAACACCGCGTCATGCCTGGCCTCCAGGTCCAGCAGCGAGATGTCGCGTCCGATAGCCGTATTGAGTGTCAGAGTCACACCAAGTTCGCGAATGGCGTCAATGTCGCGATTCAACTCGGCGCGGGGCAGACGGTATTCCGGGATGCCGATGGCCATCATGCCGCCAGCGACGGGCATCGCGTCGTAGACGGTCACGCTGTACCCTCGCCGCGCGAGGTAATAGGCGGCGCTCAAGCCGGTCGGGCCAGCGCCGACGATGCCGACCGTCTCCTGATAGCGCTGCTTCGGCTGTGTGATGGAGCGCTTCCAGGGGGAGCCGTGATCGGTAGCGAAACGCTTGAGGTCGCGAATCGCGATAGGGGCGTCAAATTCGCCCCGACGGCAGACGGCCTCACAGGGCGCCGTGCAGACGCGCCCGCAGATCGCCGGGAAGGGATTCGGCTCCGACGCCACGCGTAGCGCCTCGTCATAGCGCCCCGCGCCAATCAGGCTGACATACAGCCCGGCGTTGGTGCCGACCGGGCAAGCCGCCTGGCACGGCGCGCGCAGATCCTCGGACCGCTCGCCTAGCCAGCTGCGCCAGCTCTGCCAGGTCTCCGTCTTCTCAGCCACCCGCCACTCGTGCTCCTCACCCCAGGGCTGTTCGCCCGGTTCTTCAGCGAAGGCGCGTGTGTACGCGTCGAGTGGCTGCCAGCCATCCGCCGCCGGGAGATACGAGACGGGACCACGCTGCGCGAAGGTGACCGATGGAATTTGACTCTCAATGACAATTGCGTTGGTGGGACACTCTTGCGCGCATACCTGGCAACCGATGCAGGCGGACACTTGGACAGGCGCCATCATCATCCACCCGCGCTCGCCGTTAGCCCCTGGGATTGGCGTCTGCCGCTCCGACTCGACCGCAAGCTCACCTTCCGCGGTGGGTCGCGTCATGTCGAGGCAGCGCACCGGACAGAGGTCCATGCAGATGCCGCAGTTGATACAGGTCACTTCGTTCACATGGAACCGATAAGCCATGGAACGCTCCTTTCGACACTGACTGATGAGCGACCGTCGCGGGGTTTGCCTCGTCAGGCTGTCGAGCCTTACGAACAATCGCGTACCGCTCACATACATGCAAGTGTGCGGGAATTCACTCACGTCGTTGTCACGCGCGGCATAGGGTTGTGTCACAAACATATCACGCCAGCCTGTTAGAGTAATAGGTGAATTCGCTCATGCTTCTTCCGCGTTTCCGGCGCCATTCGGCATATAGCGCGCCAGAATGATAGTGTGTACAGAGCGACCGCCGTGACAATGGCGGGACAGAATGTGTCACGTCTTGTGACACGTCGCGCGCGATGCCAAGATTGCGCGCGCTGTTCGGAAAGGCGCCACATGATCCAGCCAGATCAATCGCCTGCGAGTGGCTACATCCCAGTCGGCGCGGTATCACTCGCTTCGTCGGAAGTAGTGGAAGGCGCGGCGCGCGAATGGCGCTTCACCTCCGTATCGGGCGCTGAGGCGCGCATCACGGCCCTCGCGTCCGACATCGTGCGCGTCCGGCTTCTGGCTGCTGACTCCGAGCCAGAGCGCTCGTGGGCAGTGGAGCGCACATTGTGGGAATTCATCTGGTGCGAGTATTCGGTTGATAATGAGTTTTTCTCACTGCGACTGTCCAACTGCGCGTTGGAAGCGTCCCTGAGTCCACTCCGCCTGTCTCTACGCTGGCCAGATGGGACCGCCTTCGCCGATCACGACCCGGCGCGCGGCATGGGCCTGATCGCCCCACCCGCGAGTGACGAGGCGCCTAACCCACTCATACCCGCTGGAGGCGCGCGTTGCTACCTACGGCTCCAACCCGGCGAGCGGATCATCGGCGCGGGCGAGCGGACAGAGCCGCTAGACCGGCGTGGCGCGCGCATCACCTTCTGGAATACTGACCCGCCCAACCCGCACGATGAGACGACCGGCGCGATGTACGCCTCGATCCCGTTCTGGATGGTGGCGCGTCCCGATGGTCGTGTTTGGGGTGTCCTCATGGATAGCGTGGCGCGCTCCGACCTGGACGCGGGCGCCAGTGACCCCAATCTGATGAGCTTTGGCGTCGCGTCCGGCGACCTGACCTACTACCTACTTGCTGGGCCAACGCCCGCTGACGTCTTGCGGCAATACACAGAGATAACTGGACGCATGCCGCTGCCTCCCCGCTGGGCGCTGGGCTATGGACAATCGCGCTGGAGCTACTTCCCGGAGGAACAGTTGCGTGAGATCGCAGCTCTATTCCGCGCGCGGCGCATCCCCTGTGACCACCTCTGGCTGGACATTGATTACATGGACGGCTACCGGGTCTTCACTTGGAACCCGACGCGCTTTCCCGCTCCCGCGCGACTGCTGACGGACCTGCGTGAGCAAGGGTTCAAGGCCGTCACGATCATTGATCCCGGCGTCAAGGCTGACCCAACCGACCCCACGTTTGCGGAGGGCGTGCGCCGTGACTATTTCATCCGCCGTCCCGATGGAACGCTCTTCACTGGTGTGGTCTGGCCTGGCGAGAGCGTCTTCGCGGACTTCAGCCGCGACGATGTCCGCACGTGGTGGGGCGACCTGCACCAGCCGCTGCTCGATGCGGGCGTCGCGGGCATCTGGGACGACATGAATGAACCCGCGCTGACCGACCGGCTGGTTCCCGGCGCCGGCACGCCGCGCGGCTCGACCATGACGCCAGACGCCATCCAGCGGCCCGACGGCCCCGACGGCGCGCCAGCCCCGCACGCCAGCCTGCACAACGCCTATGGCATGCAGATGGCGCGCGCCACCCGCGAAGGGCTGGAGCGACTGCGCCCGAACGAGCGCGCATTCATCTTGACCCGCGCCGGCTACGCAGGCATCCAGCGTTACGCCGCCATCTGGACTGGCGACAACCACAGCCGCTGGGAACATCTGCGGCTGGCGGCGCGAATGTGCCTCAGCATCGGCATGTCGGGTGCGCCGCTGACAGGCTTCGACACCGGCGGCTTCTGGGACGCGCCCACCGGCGAGATGCTGACGCGCTTCACCCAGCTTGGCGCGCTATTCCCGTTCTTCCGCAACCACTGCGCGCTGAGCATGCCACCCCAGGAGCCGTGGGCGCTGGGGCAGCCATTCGAGGCGTTCATCCGCCAGGCGATAGAGCTACGCTACCGTCTGCTGCCCTACTTCTACACGCTCGCCGATGAGGCGGCGCGGACGGGCGCGCCGATCACCCGCCCCATGCTCTACCATTGGGCCGACGACTCAACCGTCGCCGGGCTGGATGACCAATTCACCGTTGGAGCGGACCTGCTCGCAGCGCCGGTTTTCGCCCCAGAGCAGCGCCAGCGAAATGTGCGCTTCCCGGCGGGCGCCTGGCGTGACTGGCTCACGGGCCAGCGCTACGACGGGCCAGTGACGGCGCGGGTGGAGTGTCCCATAGACGTACTCCCGCTTTATCAGCGCGAGGACGCGATCATCCCGCTGGGACCCGTCATGCAATACGTCGGTGAGCTCGACGTGGAGCCGCTGACGCTGGTCTGCGCGCTTGGCCCCGAGGCGGACGCCCGCGCGGAGGGAACGCTCTACGAGGACGACGGCGCGACCCGCGCCTTCGAGAGCGGCGTCTGGCGGCGGACAGCGTTCACCATCGAGCGCGCGGGCGAGCGCGTCACGCTGCGCGCCGCCCAGCCCGAGGGAGCCTACGACGCGCCAGCGCGCCCGCTCACGCTGGAGCTCCGCCTGCTCCGCCGCGACCTCGCGCCAGCGACGCCTGACCCGGTCGCGCGCGCCGTCACGCTCGAGAGCCAGCCGCTGGATGTGGCGGCGTCCGTGACCAGCGAGAGACGGCGCTACGAGACGGCGCTGCGCATCGCGCTTGGCCCGGTTACGGCGCCATTTATGGCAGAGATTACGCTAAGCGAAGAGAGTGGAGGGCAGGACTGACGCGCCGCCTCCCTCGCGACGGCGAAGCGCTCAGCGTATTCTCATATCACCCCTTCGCGCGTTACGCTATCGTACAGGCGTCGCACAACACCGCGCGAGAGGCGCGGACCGCTGGCTGGAGTGGGGGCGGGCATGGGCGAAGTATCCATACATCCAGATGAAAGCGGCGCTCAACTCCTCGCCGCTGGATCTGGCGCGCTGGACATGGGGAGCGTCTGGACCCAGCGGCTGCGCGAATTTCGCGCCGGACATGAGCAGCGAATATAGACGATCGGCGAGCAGGTTTGGCCTTACCTGCTGGGCGGCCAGGGCGAGCGCGTGGCGCTCCTGCTACATGGTAGTTCCTGTGACGGTGAAGCGCTCTTCGGGCTGATGGCGCCGCTGGAACGCATGTATCGGGTCGTGGCTCCGACCTACCCTGATGGCGCGCATACCATAGCCGCTGTAGTGAATGGGCTAGCCAGCCTGCTCGACGCGCTGAGAATGTCGTCCGCATTGGTAGTGGGTTACTCGCTGGGTGGGTATCTGGCGCAGGCGTTGTCCTGGCGCTTTCCCGCGTATGTGGCGGGCCTGGCGCTGCTCAATACGGGCGGACCAGCGCCAGGCGCCGTGCGGGGCGTATCCCTCCAGAACGCGCTGCTCGCGGCGGCGCCTGGAGGAGTAGTGCGCACAGCGTCGCGAGCCGGCGCGACAGCCTTGCTCAGCCTGGAAGCGCCGGGACTGGACCGAGGCGCGGCGTCATTCTGGCGTGGATATTTCGCGGAAATGGCGCAACGGGTGGGTAAGCGACGGATGCTAACGCACGGGCGATTAGTGGTAGACTTCCTGAGTGGGCCAGTAGGCGTCGAACCAACCAGAGAAGGGTGGCCCGCGCCAGCGACGCTGATTGTCAACTCGGCGCGCGACAGGATCATAGAGCCCGCGGAGCGGCGGGCGCTCGACACGCTCTACCCGCACGCGGCGCGGGTGATGGAACCCAACGCCGGGCATCTGAGCGTTCCAACTCAGCCCGAACGCTACCTTGCCGCCATTGAGACGGCGTTCCCAAGCACGCGGGCGACCGGATGAGACGGACCCCATCGCGCGCGCAGCCCGAACCAGCTGGCTCTCCTGTGGGGTCCGCGAGTGATTGTGAGGAACGCCCTTACCTATGGCAACACATATGTATCTGATCCGGCATGGTGAGGCAGTCGCCAACGTCGAGAACATCCTGGCTGGCATGCGCTCCGATACGGGGCTGACCCCGCTCGGCGTGACCCAGGCCGAGCGGCTGCGCGACCGGCTAGAAGCGACGGGTGAGATCACCGCCGACGCGCTGATCGCCAGCACGCTGCCGCGCGCCATGCAAACGGCGGAGATCATCGCCCCCGCGCTGGGGCTCAACATCATCCCGGACGATGACGTACACGAGCTACGTCCCGGTGAGGCCGACGGCTTGCGCGTGAGTGAATACCTCAAACGCTACGGGCCATTCCGCGACTTTCGCGAAGAGCCCTACTATCCACTGGCGCCTGGCGGTGAAAGTTGGGGCAGTTTCGTGACGCGCGTGGGTGACGCCCTGCACCGCATCGCTCGCGAACACGATGGCAAAACCGTGGTGATCGTCTGCCACGGTGGCGTAGTGGACGCATCCTTGCTCATCGGACTGGGCATGGCTGCCATCGCGCCTGCGGTAGGCCAGTTCCACACCCACAATACGTCTATCACGGAGTGGGAACGCGGGCTGCTCGTCCGCGCATCGCAAACACAGCGTTGGCGGCTGATCCGCTACAACGACGATTTGCATACGCGCGACATCGGCGCGACGGAGCGCATCCAGTGGACGCGAGTAGCGTCCACTCATCCTGAAGGCGAGCCAACCGCGCCGCTGCCCACTGAGGACGATTAACCGCCGCGCGGGCGGTTAATCGTCCTCGAGGCGGATGTACTTGAACCCCTCGGCGTAGGTCATATCGTGGCCCATCTTGCGGGCAGCCGCGCCACCTTCCTTCGCCCACTGGGTCATCGCCTCGGCGGGGTCCCAGCCGGGAATCTGGCTGACATGCTGGCGCAAGGCCGTGATCTTCGTCTCGACATGGCCGCCGATGTCTACCCAGCGGTCCGCGTTCTGCGTGCCGGTGATGTAGACTTCCCGGACGTTATGCGTGGCCAGGCCCTCCGCAGCCAACTCAGGGAACGCGAGGCGCGTGCTGGCCACCGGCATGATCGCCGCCAGCGTCGCCTCACCCGCCGCGCGGTGGTCAGGGTGGTTGATGTAGCCCTGCCCGCTCCAGCGCACGGTCGGGTCCTGGCAGATCACCACATCCGGCTTCACCTGGCGAATCACGCGTGCGATATCGCGGCGCACGGCGAGCGTCGGTTCGAGCTGTGAATCCATGTAGTGCAGGAAGATTACTGGATGTTTGACGCCCAAGGCGTCAGCGGCGGCCTGCGCCTCCTTCTGACGCTTCGCCACCAGCTGCTCACTGGTGATCTCGTTATCGCCCGCGTCGCCCACCTGCCCATCGGTGACCAGACAGTACCAGATGTCGCGGCCCTCCGCCGCCCAGCGCGCCACGGTTCCGCCGCAGCCAAACTCGCCGTCGTCAGGGTGCGCCATGACGATCAGTACACGCTTAGGCGCCTTCGCCTCCTCAGGCTGCGCCGCCGCCTCGTTCGCGTCGGTCATAAATGCTTCTCCTCTACTGACTTGTGTCTCCAGATGATGATACAGCGCCCGCATCACCCGGCGCCGTCTCGCAGGCCTCCCACGCCGCGCGCAGCGCCGCCAGCCGTTCCAGCGCGCGCGCCACCAACGCCTGGCGCGCGGGATCATTGAGCCAGCGGCTGACGCCGGAAGGATGCGGCAGTGGGATGAGCGTGACGCCGTCGCGCTCGAAAGTCTGGCCAACAATGTCATCCAGACGGGCGGCGCCAAGAAACGCCTCGATGGCCATACCGCCCACCAGCAGGATAACGCGCGGGCGCACAATCGCCAGCTCGCGCTCCAGCCAGGGACGGCAGAGCGCCACTTCGGCGAGCGAGGGCTTGCGGTCGCCTTTGCCTTTCGGGCTGCGGCCCGGGTCGCAGCGGGTCAGCGCGGAGAGGTAAACCTCGCGGCGCAGCGCCCCTGGCGCGAACCCCGCACGGAGTAGCCAGCGCTCCAGCGCGGCGCCGCTCGGCCCGCCGAACATCAGCCCGCGCTCGACGGTAATCCGCCCTGGCGCCTGGCCAATCACCATCACACGCGCGCCGGGCGGCCCCTGGCGGCCAGCTACCGGCAACGCGCGGGTCAGATATCCCGCCAGCTCACAGGCGCGGCAAGCGCCGATCTCAGCGTGCAGCGCCTCCAGCGCGCCGCGCACAGACAAAGAGGCGCCGGTCACGGATTGCCCTTGCGCAACGTGATATCGGCAGGCAGTTCTATACGCCCGTAGCGGCCACGATAGTAGAGCAGCGGTTCACCTGATGTGGCGCCCAGGGCCTCAACCCGCCCCAGAATGATGCTGTGATCGCCACCGTCATAGATCGCTTCCACGCGGCAATCTACCCACGCCAGCGCGTCACTGAGGATGGGCGCGCCAGTGGCCTCGCTCCGCCAGCTTACGCCACGGAAGCGGTCGGCGCGATCACCAGTCTGGCCAGCGAAGCGACGCGACAGATCCTGCTGCTCGACGGTAAGGATACTAGCGGCGAAGTAGGCCGCCTGGGGAATGGCGACATGCAGGTGTGAGCGCTTGTCAATCGAGACCATCACCAGCGGCGGTTCGAGTGAGATCGAAGCAAAGGCGTTCACAGTCACCCCAACGGGAGCTTTTCCTTCACAGGTCGTTACGACCGTCACACCCGTTGGGAACCGTCCGAGGACCGCCCTGAACTCCACGTCACTTACCGTCATCTGTCGCTCTCCGCCGCTTACCGCGCTGTATCCCAGCGCCCGCTCGCAAGACCGGCGGGCAGGCGCCCTCGTCGTTCCGCGACGGTCCCGATAGCTCCGCCAGCCTCATCGCGCTCCCAACCAGGAGCGCGCGGGCCGGCTCGCGCATACTTCACACTCAGAAGTATACTGGTTGGGCCGGGCAGGCCGCAAACCGCGCCGAGTAGCGCATAGCGAGAAGGAGCAAGGTATGCAGCCCAAGATGGAACTCGATGTCACCCCACTCGTTCCGGAGGCGCAGCCCATCGCGCGGGCGGCGGCGGAGGTCTATGCGCGCCACACACGCCCGTGGCTGATCGGGCTGCTGGCGCATGGCTCCGCGCTCAAGGGTGGCTTTATCCCGGGCTGCAGCGATATAGACATGCAACTTTATCTCACAGAGGAAGCCTTCGATAGCGAAGGGCAACTGCCGCTGGAGCTTGGGTTGGCGATCCACCGCGACCTCGCGAGCATTCCGCTTGGCCCGTTTCAGTACATCCAGTGTTATGCGCGCTCCCCACACCCGCGCGACGGACTGGGTGGCCCCGTCCCCGGCGCGTATCACATGCTTCTCGGCTCATTACCCATCGTTGAGGCGAGCGCTGAGGACCTGCGCGCATCAGCCCAGCGCGCACTCGCGGCCCTGCGCCCCACCCCAGGCTACATCGAGAGCGGTCTGCTGACCTATAGCATGCCACGCCTCGAACGCCATGTGCGGCTGATGTGTACGGACGTCTGGCCATTCATGTATCACGTACTCAGCCTGACCGAACCCGATCCCATCGTGGTGTGGCGCCTACCGAAGGCCGAGGCGATCGCCAGGCTACCGTCCGCGATGGCGCTCCGCCGCGAGGCGGAAGCCTTCATGAGCGCGGTGCGAAGCGGCTACGCGGGAGAGCAGGTCCCTGACGAGCTTCTCGCCATCATCGCACAGGGTGTGGCCTTCCGCGCCGCGGTGGTGGATTGGCATAGAGCGCGCGAGGCCGAAGCCTCAGCGGCTACAGACTGAGCAGCGCGTAGGCCGCGAAGCCGAGCAGCGTGACGCCCGACACGCGGTTGACCCAGCGCATGGCGTTAGCCGTCAACCGTGAGCGCGCGAGGCTGACGCCCAAGCTGAGGATGAACCACCAGAGCGCGGACCCGAGAAAAACGCCGACCACCGTTGCGCTGGCGATGGCGACGGGCGCGCCCGCGTTCGCAAGCCCAACCCCAGCGAACACGGCGGCGAAGGCAAGGATCGTCGTCGGATTGGTCAACGTCAGGCCGAGTGTGGTGAGCCAAGCGGACACCAGCCGCCAGCCATGCTGCGCCGTTGGAACCGGCGCCGCGCCGGACGCGGCGGCGGGTTTGACGGACGCAACGGGCTTCGCCAGCAGCGTACGCACGCCAAGCCAGCCGATGAAGACCGCGCCGAGGAGGTGAATCCACAGTCGCGCGCCAGAGAGCAGCAACGGAATCGCACTGACGCCGAAAGCCGCGACACCGCCATAGAAGGCGTCAGCGGTGGCGGCGCCCAGGCCCGTGACAAAGCCGGTCAGGCGACCCTCCGCCAGCGTGCGGCGAATGCAGAGCACACCGATAGGGCCGACTGGCGCAGCGATCGCCAGGCCCAGCGCGAGACCGCGCATCGTAAAGGGAAGCAAGTCGAAGAAGCCGGTGAGCACGAAGAGAACTCCTCCTCCCACAGCCATGATGGAGCCGGGAGAGACAAGCGAAGCGCCCGCCACCTCATTGGGAGAGGTCTGGCGGGCGCTGATGAGCGATGGCTCACCGTGAACGGAGAATATGCGAAGCTACCCAGACCTCCCAGAGAGAGGCTGGCGCTGCTGGAAGGCGGCGGAGCAGGGAATACGCGCGGGCAGAGCTGGATACGCGCCCATCGCCGTCACTCCTCTCACTCAAAGCCGCACAGCATCCTCCCCGCGCAACGCGGTACGCGCGCCGAGTCGTGATGTCGCCCGTAGAATAAACGCAACACTATGCGCATGTCAATGAGCGCATGCGGCGCGCGTCTACGTATACTGAATGGGTGAACGGCTCTCGCGGTAGAAAGCGATGACACCTTTCATGACACCTGTTGAGGAGTGGAATATGGCGCTCGACATCCATCCCTTGCGCGCACGCGAGCTGGCGCAAATTGAGCGCGATCTGCCATTCCACTCGCATGAGCAATGGCTCGACTGGTTGACACGCCAGGAGCAGGGAAGCATCACACTCTTCACCGCCTGGTTAGATTGCGTTGGTATCGGACACGCTATGGTCGCATGGACGCCGCGCGGCGATCCGTATGTCGAATGGGTGGGCTGCCCGTGGATCTACGATGTGCTGACGCATCCCGATTACCGCTCTCGCGGTGTAGGCGCGGCCATGTTGCGAGTGTGTGAAGAGACCGCCCGCGCTCGCGGCGCGACGTCCATCGGGTTAGGCGTCGCGGTGACGAACACGCGCGCGCGGGCGCTCTACGAGCGGCTGGGCTACCGCGACCCAGGCATCGGGCCGCGCGTGACGAGCGGCCAGTGGGCCGGCCCGGACGGTGTCACCCGCATATGGGAAGACCAGGTGCAGTACCTCACCAAGTCACTCCTCCCAGCGCGATAACAGGCGTGGCTACAGGTACACGCCCCCCGGCAGATACAGCGTAGGATCGAACGGCGGCGCGCCCTCACTTGCCAAAAAGGTCTCTAGATAGACGATGAGGAATCCAGCCTCCACCAGCGGCGTCAGTGCTGGGTGTGGTCCTGGAACCGCCAGCCGTACCGTGGGAGCGCGCTCTACAGCGTAGCGCATGACGGCCCCCACACAAGCTCGCGGCGTCATCGGGTGTGAGCGCGCCAACCGGGCCAATGATCCAGGACTTGGGACGCCACAAGAGCTCATTACAGCGCCGCTGGACAAAGGCGTAGCCTACGCGCTCACTGCCGCGCGTCAGCCAGAGCGGTTGCGCGTCGCGATGCGCAACCATCCAGCGTAGGTCTTGTAACCGCTCGAAGCCGCAGCTAACCAGGTCCCACCGCGCTAACTCTGGATCATCCATATCAGCGGGCGTAATCCCTAGCTCCGCGCCTGGTAGCGCATCGAGCCGGTGAGCGACGTCGGGTGTATCGGCGGCCAGCCAGTAGTTCGGCCACTGCGGGCGCATTCCCCAACGGATGTACAGCGCGGTGGCGCGAGGATCGCGCGAGGCCATCACACAGCGCGCGCCTTCGCGCATGGGCAATGCGGAGAGCAGCGCCTGTCCCGCGCCATGCGACTGCGTATCACGAGCCACAAATAAATCGCTGAGATAGGTGAGCGGACCGCCTGCCGAGGGCCAGGTGTGGGTAGCGCCGAATCCCGTAATTACACCGCTCTCATCAACCGCCACGCGCATCTCGCCACGCGTTATGGAGTACGCGAAGCCTGCAAGAGGCGGGCCGGGCGGCGGAGTATCCTCTTCGCCCGCGACCTCGTCGTGGTACCAGATATCGTACAACCGGAGCAAGTCAGATTCGACCGCCCGGCGCGTTTGAAAGCCTGTCATGGTTATTCCTCGATCGAGTCCCGCGCGCCTGCGTCATTCTCAAGTGGCCAGACCCGTTCACGCCGCGTCAGATGCGGGCGCCAGTCGGGCTCCAGCGTATGTGGGTCATCGGTCATCAGGCACATTTCCGGCGCGGGACCCAGCGTCATCATGCGCGTCCACAGACGCGGCAGGTCGGAACCCATCCGCTGATAGAGCGCCGCATACCGCATATCTTCGGGCTTGTGGAACCACAGCGCGTAGCGGCCCTCCAGCGAGAGGGGCTGGCCCACGCGCGGGCCAGCGGGCGCATAGAGCGCCGCCATCCCGCCGCCAGCCAGCGAGGCCGCCGCGTCGTGCTCATCCTGTAAGAGGTCTGAGATGGCCGCGCTATTGAGCGCGTCCAGTCCCGCGCTATCCGCCAGCAAGTACCAGTCTTCCCAAACGACCGAAACGGGTGTCCAGGACGGCCCGGTGACGCGCCAGATATGCGACCGCAGCAGCGCCGATGGCCCGCGCGCCGCCAGCGCCGCATGAAACACGCGCTGGCGCTCCTCGTACTCATCGGAAGCGATCCCCGGACGGGGCCAGTGCCAGAAGACATACGCCAGCATCGCGCGCGCCTCTCCTCTTGTGATATCTATCGTCTTGTCGCTGGTCAACCTACCGCGTTCCGCCCGCGCTGCTCAGCATGACCTGTTCCAGCGGCGCATACGAGGCTTCGCCTGGTCTCCGGTAGAGCAGCGTCAGATCGCTCACGAAGACATCCCGGCGGAAGTCGCGCGACGACCAGGCGGTCAGCAGCGATTCTAGCGCCTCAGGCGTCAGATCGCGCTGCGCCAGTGTCACATGCGGTATCCACGACGCGCTCGCATAGAGCGGCGATGGTTCACGCGCGACGCGCTCGTTAGCCAGCACGCGCCAGAGCGTCGCGTGCAGCGCGTCAAGCGCTGGGGTTCGCTCGACAGCGAGATACAAGACGGGCTCAAACGCGGTGAACGCCCCTAACCCTATAATACGCAAAGTGAATGGAGCGATGTGCGCCGCCATGCTGCGCATAACCATCCCAACCCGCGCGAGGTCATAGTCCTCGGCGAGATAGAAAGAAATGTGTGGATATGGCGTGCTGCGCGCGGCTTCGCGCAAGCCATGCTTACGCTCCAGCTCAGCCCACAGCGCGCGAGTCGCCTGAGCGCTCGCGTCATCCAGCAACGAGACTATTCCCTGCATCACGCGCTCCCTACACGTCTGGCACGGGTATACAGCCGACGGAGAGGCGCACATAGTCATCAGAATAGCCAAACGCGCCGCCCGGCACGCCCGCGATGCCTGTCTGGCCAAAGAATGTAAAGACGTTCTCGCCTGGCGCGAGCTGGCTCCAGTTGTAGACCGTGCCGCCATCATCCAGATTGATCGTCGCGAAGAGTGGCTGCCGCGCGTTCAGGGCGTGTAGCTGGCGAGTCAGTCGCTCACGCCGCAACTGGTAGAGCGCGCGAATGCGCGTCTCGATCTCTGGATGATCCCCGAAAAGCTCCAGCACGGCCATGTAGCGCAATTGCCAATCAGCGGGGAGCGAAGCGGTGGTGTTCGTCCATCCAGGGAGCATGCTCTGAGCGACTTCCGCAGAACCAAACGCCACCCACCCGAAACGGTCGCCCGTGAGCGTATGCGACTTGGAGAAACTGCCGCAATAGACGGTGCGCGCGCGGCGGCCTGGCGCGGTTAGCGCGCGCATGCGCTCACGATCTTCGGCGGGATCACCAGTGCCAATGTACGCCAGATCGGCGACGAGGAGCAGATCACTGCCGCGCTCGTCGAGTAGGTCATAGAGCGCGCCAAGCTCGTCAGGACTGTAGGCGAAGGCGGTTGGATTGTTCGAGACCGTGAGATAGAGAGCGCGCGCGTCTGGAGCGGCGTCGAGCGCCTCCGCTAGCGCCTGGGGCGTGATCTGGAAACGGTCTTCGGGGCGCGTGGCGATGCGCTGCGAGCGGATGCCGATGTTGTTCGCCTGCCACTCTGGCACGTTGAAGCCTGGGGCGGGAAAGATGACATGAAAGTCGGGGTGCGGCGCGCCAGGCCTGCGCTCTGACGCCATCAACCCCTGCCAGAACTTGCCGAGCGCGTCAAGTGATCCAAGGCTAGCAAAGATATCCGCAGGAGAAAAGCTCACCCCCCACGAGCGCTCGATGTGCGCCGCCACGTGCTCTCGCAGGGCCATCGCGCCCGTGCCAGCGATGTCATAGAGGCGAAGATCAACATGGCGCGTCAGCAACTCGCGCTCCAGTTCCATCATGCGCTGGTGAATCCAGAGCGTGCGCGCTCCAGTCGCCGTATGACCGCCGATCACCTCGCCCGGCAGCGCCAGCCCCATCTCATCCGCCAGCGAGACGAACTCCGGCCCGTCGTCACAGTCAGAGATGCGGCGGACATCTATATCGCCGATTGTTCGGTTGACGATTTCCTGGCTGATGATGTCTTCGGGAATCCCCTGCTCGCGGCACTCCGCAATCAGGTCATTCACCATGCGCGCCATCACTCGGATGGGAGCCGCGCCTGAGGCGAGCAATGGTTGCGCGCGCGCGCTGGCCTCCCGACGCATCCTGGCGACCCGCTCGCGATACGCTTTGGTCTGACGCTTGGTACGCTCAACCACAGCAGACATGAACCAGCTCCTTGATTCCCGCAGTCATCAGTGACAGGGGTATCTGACGGCGACGCGCCGTCGCATGCGCGGCATGGCGCCATTGCCGCGCCGCTGCTGGCAGGATAACACAGCCCATCAGGCGCCGCAATTCACAAGGCGCGTGGAGTGGTATGCTGAATGGGAACGATCATGCGAGGGCGATACGGGGCTGGCTGCCGTTCGCTATCACCGCATGCGCTGGAGAGGGCGAGTGGGCGTGAGCGACGCGCGGCGCGAGGTGACGGCTGAAGTTGCCCGCGCTGCGGTGGATACGGAACTCTGGGAACCGGGCGGAACGCTGATCGTCGCGGTCTCCGGTGGCGCCGACTCACTGTGCCTGCTTGGCGCGCTTCTCGACCTGCGCGAGCGCGGAATGGCCTGCGCGCCGGGCGACTTGGTGGTGGCGACGCTCGATCACGGGTTGCGCGGCGCGGCTGGAGCCGATGACGCGCGCTGGGTTGCGGCGCTGGCGGCCAAACTGGGAGTGCGCTGTGTCACCGGCCAGGTGGACACGCGCACCCTCGCACGGGAGCGGCGGCTCTCACTGGAGGACGCGGCGCGCCGCCTGCGCTACGACTTCCTGCGTCAGGTCGCCCGTGACACTGGCGCCGCGCGCATCTGCGTCGCCCACACCCAGGATGACCAGGCGGAGACTGTGCTACTCCACCTGCTGCGAGGCAGCGGCCTTGCAGGGCTAACGGGGATGCGCCCGCTGCAAAGCGACATCGCGCGCCCGCTGCTGACTATCACCCGCGCCCAGACCGAGGCGTACTGCGCCTCGCGCGGCTGGGAGCCACGCGAAGATGAGACTAACCGCGACGAGCGCTACCTGCGGAACCGCGTCCGGCTGCGCCTGCTGCCCACGATGGAGGCGTACAATCCCCAGTTGCGGAAGGCGCTTGCGCGTATGGCGGCGACGCTCGCGGATGATGAGGCGCTACTCACCGCGGCGACCAATGTGGCCTGGGCTGAGGTGGTGGTGGGCGAGTCGCCGGGGACGGTCGCGCTTGGACTGGCGGCGCTGGGTGAGCAGCCACGCGGGCTGCGCCGGCGGCTCATCCGCCAGGCGGTCGAGCGATTGGCGCCGCATCCGCCCGCACATGATGATCTGGGGTACGCGCTGGCCGCGCTGGAAGCGCGACACATCAGCCTCATCGAGCGGCTGGCCGCGACCGGCGCGACCGGCGCCATGCTGACACTGCCCAGCGGGCTGCGCGCGTCTCGAAGTTACACAGAGTTGCGCCTGAGCCGCGCTGCGCGGCGCGAGCCAGCGCGCGAACAGCGTGAGACGATGGGAGGCGCGGTCGCGCGCGTGTGGCCGCTGACGCCGCCAGGCGTGGTGGAGGCGGCGGAGTTGGGATGGCGGGTGCGCGCAGTGGTCATCGAGACGCCGCCCGGCCTGGAAGGCGGCGCCCTGCCAGAGCCGCCACGGCTGCCGCCAATCAGCCAGGCGGGGACCGCGGCGGCGGTCCATCGCGGCGAATGGCGCGTCTACGCCGACGCGGCTGTAGCCGGCGAGCGGCTCACCGTGCGCGCCTGGCGGCCCGGCGACCGGTTCCGTCCGCTGGGCATGGCGCACACCAAAAAGCTCCAGGACGTGTTCGCTGACGCCAAAGTCCCGCGCGAGCTACGGCGGAGCCTGCCGCTGGTATGCGCGGGCGAGGGCGCGGAGGAGCGCATCGTTTGGATTGCGGGCGTGCGGATCGGCGACGAGTTCAAGCTGACAGGTGAGACACACCGCGCGCTCGCGCTACAGGCCGAACCGCTCGATCAGCGCGATGGGGATGGTTGGAGCGTGGATGTGTCACGCAGGCAAGACGATCATGAGAGCGATCACAGCGAAAACGCGGAGGAGAACAACGACCATGAGTGACAGCGCGACTTCTATGGACTATGTACGGGTGGGCCAGCCGGTGGTGACTGACCCAGCCTGGGCCGAAGCCGCGCCGCCAGGAGCTGAGCGGAACGACATCGCGCGGGTCATTATCAACGGCGAGCGCATCGCCTCGCGCGTCCGCGAGCTGGGAGACGCCATCACACGCGCCTACGCCTCGCATGTCGCGGAGAGCAGGCTCGTGCTGGCCATCACGCTGCGCGGCGCCGCAGTATTCGCCGCCGACCTGGCGCGCGTCATCAATCTGCCCGTCGAGCTTGATTTTATCAGCGCCGCAAGCTATGGTGACTCAACCATGACATCCGGCTCTGTGCGCTTCCTCAAAGACCTGGAGACCAATATCGAGAACCGGCATGTCCTGATTATCGAGGACATTCTCGATAGCGGGCTCACGCTGGCAAAACTGGTCGAGACACTCGAAGTGCGCAACCCGGCCAGCCTGCGTGTCTGCGCCCTGCTAGATAAGGGCAAGCCATTCCCGCTGCGCGCCAATCCCCAGACGCTCGCCTTCACCGGATTCCTCATCCCCGATGAGTTCGTCGTCGGCTACGGCCTCGACTACTCCCAGCGCTATCGGAACCTGCCCTACGTCGGCGTCCTCAAGCCTGAGGTCTACGCGCGCCCGATTGGCAAGTAGCCCCTGCTAGCTTAGGAGTTGAAGTGATCTCCGGGAGGGCTCAAGGGGTGTCCGGCGCGGAAATCCTGGATGAACTTGATTGTGCCCAGGACGGCGGCGACAGTGATGACAAGGGTAGCGGGCAGCAGAAAGAGGCCCGCGCCCGCGATGGCGGGAACGATGATGCCGATAAGCACCACCACGCAACTGACGAGCAGCCCGTAGGCCGTGCTACGCGCGCTGGGCTCGGTCGCCCGCGTATGCCAAAAGGCGCCCGCCGTCGCCCCCACGAACAGCACACCGGGATAGAGCAGCACCAGCGCCGCGCGCTCCGCCGCGATCACATCCACTGGCTGGCAAAGGAGCCGGTTGGCTTGCAGGCCATAGCAGACTTCATGCTCCGTAAGCAGTGTCACCAGTAGATAGATCGCGGCGACGACGCCAAGAACGCTCGCGACAATCGTCGCGATGCGCTCGGCGCGGGCGAGACCGCTCAAAACAGGAGCCGCCCCGGCCTGGGGCGCGGGATTTGTCTGGGTCATCTGAGACATCCGGGTTATTCTCCCCCCGAAGGGCGGTGGCGCAAAGAAGCGCGCGGTAGAGTACGCGGGCGTAGTCACCCAGCACACCATACCGCGCGCAAGGGTTTCCGTCCAAGCGGATCACCCAGCTGGAAGAGATTCGCTACTTCGTCGCGGCGGTCTGTTTGCCGCGCTTCGTCTTTGCGCCGTTGAGCGCGTGCTGGCCGTTGTGGCCGTTCGACTCGCCCGCGACAGGCGCTGGATATACAGGCGTAAGCCACGAGGAATACTCTGGGCGCAAGCCATGTGTTACTTCGCGATAGAGACGCTGGAGCGTGGAGCCGGCCTGGCCAACCACACCAGAGCCAGTGGGGCGATGGTCCACCTCAACCACTGGGGCGATCTGCGCGCCGGTGCCGGTCAAGAAGATCTCATCGGCGATGTAGAGCTCGGTGCGGTCAATCACGCGCTCGCGGGTCAGCATCTCCATTTCACGGCGGGCAAGCTGGATCACCGTATCGCGGGTAATGCCCTGCAGGATATTCTCAGATGGCGGCGGCGTGACCAGCTCGCCACCTATCACCATGAAAATATTTTCCGCCGAGCCTTCGCTGACGTGGCCTTCTTGCGTGAGCATGATCGCTTCGTCATAGCCGCCCATCAGCGCCTCGGACTTGGCGAACGCGCTATTCACATACGCGCCGGAAATCTTGGCGCGGGCGGGGATCATATTATCGTCCACACGGCGCCAGGATGACACCATGCAGCGCAGACCGCTGGTGGAGACATATTCGCCCATCGGCACGACAAACATCGTGTAATCATCGCGCAGGCCATTGAGCTTGACGCCAATGATCTCATCAGCCTTGTACGCGAATGGACGGATATAGCAGTCCTCGCGCAGCCCATTGCGACGGATCAGCTCAACCGTCAGCTCGACCAGTTCCTCAGCCGACCAGGGCAGCCGGATGTTCATGATCTTGCATGAGCGATGCAGGCGCTCAAAGTGCTCCAGCGCGCGGAAGATATAGAGCTGGTCCGCTTCAGCGTTATAGTAGGCGCGAATGCCCTCGAAGCATCCCGTGCCGTAAGAGATGGCGTGAGTAGCGATACCGACTCGCGCTTGATCGGCGGGGATGAACTCACCGTTGAGGAAGACGGTCATATCCGACCGCTGCGAGAGGGGCGCGTTGCTGGAAGACTTGGACACGTTCAATCGCCTCCTTAAAGCCCCGAAGAGGAGCTAGGCGTCGTCGCTGACACGAGTGGCTTGGGTCGCCCGCCATTGGGCGCCAGCCCCCATCATTAGGCGAATGATGCGCGAACGATGCAGCTCGTCGCGGGCCGCATGGCGCGCCGCCGCACGCAGCATAATGGGCGCGCCGGTGGAGTGTCAAGGATTTCCCCAAACCAGCGCCGCTTCTTTGTGCGAGGCGCCTAATCTCACCTGATGTGAACGACGCGCTACACGGCTATTAACACTCAGGCGGCCAGGGCGCGTACCAACCGGTCCTGGCCGCCTGTCAGAAGATGCGCTTGCCGACCGCTGAGAGGGCAAGCTCGGTGGCGAGAATCGCCGTTTGATTGTGAAGGTCGAGAATCGGATTGACCTCGACCAAATCGAGACTGGTCAGGCGGCCAGTCTCAGCCACCATCTCCATGGCGAGATGCGCCTCGCGATAGGTGATTCCCCCATGCACGGGAGTGCCTACACCCGGCGCCTCCGAGGGGTCCACGACATCAATATCAAAGCTCACGTGCAGACCGGCCGCGCCATCGAGCGCGATGTCGAGCGCCTCGCGCGTGACCGCCTCCATGCCCCGCCGGTCTATATCGCTCATCGTCAGCACCCGCACGCCAGCGGAGTGAAGCAGATCACGCTCGCCGCTGTCGAGGTCACGCGCGCCAACGATTACGAGCCGCTTCGGGTCAATGCTGGCCCCTGGCCCGCCGACGCTCACCAGCCGCTCATCCCCCAGGCCGCAGAGCGCGGCCAGAATCATGCCGTGCACATTGCCTGATGGAGAGGTCTCCGTCGTGTTGAAGTCGCCGTGGGCGTCAAACCAGACCACACCGAGCGGTTTGCGGGCCATCGCGGCCCCAGCGATGGAGCCGAGCGCGATACTGTGGTCGCCGCCCAGCGTCAGGGGCAGCGCCCCTTGCTCGATGGCGTCCGCTACACGCTCTGCGAGTAGCGTGGAGGCGGTGATGATGGGCTCCAGATATTTAATGCGCTTGTCACCCGGATCATGGGTTTCAGGCTCGGCGATCGGAATTGGGGCGAGGCTGGTAACAGTATGCCCCAGCGTCCGTAGCTTCTCGACGATATCAGCATAGCGAATGGCGCTGGGCCCCATATCCACCCCGCGCCGGTCGGCGCCAAGGTCCATGGGAACGCTCATGAGACTGATCCGCATAGTCCACCATAGTCCAGAGAGAATGAGCCGCGCGCCATTGCGCGGCGCCAACTGTAGTATAGCACCCGCCGCGCGCTATGACATCGAGCAAACGGACTGATTTAACATTGGGGAGGCGTCCCATCAACGGAGCAACCGCAATCCTTTACAGAGCCCGCTTAATCGGGCTCACGCCAGCGTCGTGTGGCGTAAGCGTTAAGAACTGGCATGGGCTGTAATACGAGTATTGGGTCTTTGTTGCATAACGTATCACTGCACGATAGATTTGACAAGATCATAACTTTCAGAAAAGAGAACAACCTTCAACTGCGCTTGTGGCGATGTACAATCGGACGGTGACGTATGCGCGGAAGCTCCACTCCTGGGGGCGAGCGTGCGGGGTGGTGAAGACGCAAAAGAGGCGCTTGATGGAACAGGATGACGCAAGGACATCAGAGATTGAGATCACTCCACTGGATCCACTTACGCCCAGGCAGGCGCGACGATCCACCATCGAGCGCTGGTTGCGCTCAAGACCTGGACGGCTGGCGCTCTCCGCGATCACGCTGCTTCTTGTCCTGGGCGCGCTGGTAGGGATGCTCGCGCAATCAAACCCTGATCCTATCGACGCGGCAAGAATAGCTCTGGGATATACCGCACCTACGCCCACACCGATCATCCCGCCTGGTGGCGACGCCTTCGGACGAGTCAACGCAGTTCCCTGGGGAGTCCTGCGAATTGATGGTCGCGCCACCACCATCGTCTCCCTCGTCCCGCTGGGCCAAGGATTCAACCTTGCACGCGGCGTCCACCATCTGGTATATCAGGCGCGCTACTTCACCACGCTTCAATGCGTCATCAGCGTGCCACAGTCGTTCTCGGACACCTGCCCGCTCGCCAATTCCGCTGGAACGGCCGGCGACACTTTCCAACGCATCCTGGATTTTCAGGATACGCCTGCCAAGATGCGTTCCGATCAATACAAATTGTTGATGGGTGGCGTCAAAGCTTTCCTGAGCGGCTACTCGGCTTCCACAGCCATCCATCCGGGCGAGCGGTATATTAACCAGCTTGGCCAGATAGAGACGGCCCAAACAGCGATGTCATTTACTATGGGGCTGAAACTGGTCCAGCAGCAAAGCGCCCCCAACTGCCCGTGGCTCTGCCCCACGATGGCAGATGGAACCATCGACACGAATGCCTGGTTTCTCGACGCGCAAGTTGATCCAACGTGGACGATAACGGACGCCACCGGGCGCAGTTTTTCGCCCCCTCTCACACCAGACCTCGCCGCGACGGACGCAGTAACAGTCGCCGTGGTCCTCGACGGTACGGCATGGAAGGTATCATCTCAGGATCAAAGCGCGCTAGACAGCATCACACCGGGCGTGGCGATGGAGGCCATGACAGCAAAATACGGCAACATCCAGAATGGGGCAGGGTGGGGCGCGGGCTCAGGCGCGAACGCAGCGGACGGCGCGGTCGTCATCATACAGACCAGCGCCTCGGGGTCGCGGGCGATTCTGCTCTGGCGCTTCGGCTTGTTCTATACCGCGAACACTGAAGCTGCGCGGTTGTTCCCGACGTTGCCACTGGCGAGCAAGCAAGAGCAAGCGCTTGCGCAAACGATGGCGGGGGAAATACACAGCTAACAGGAGCGGGTATACTGTCGCGACAGGAGATTGTTGAGACGATGACGAAGAAAGAGACGCCAGACGCCAGAATAATAGGTCGGGCTATCACCATCCGCAAGCTGAGCGCGCGCGGCGAGCCCGTCTTCGCCTATGCGGGCGTGATCGCGGCGGCGCTCATCGCTGGGGTGCGGATAGACGCCGAGTGGACGCGAGCGCGTATGGAGCTGGGGTATACCACCTTCGAGCCGGGTGACCGCTTCACCGAGTGGTTCTACACCGACCGCTGGTACAACATCATGGAGGTTCGCGAGCGGGGCGGTGGGCTGAAGGGGTGGTACTGCAACGTCACCTGGCCCGCCGAGATCACGGACAATATGGTCAGCTACCGCGACTTGACGCTCGATCTCTGGGTCGCGCCCGACGGTTCCGCACTGACGCTCGATGTGGACGAATTCGAGACGGACCTCACCCTGAGCGCGGAAGAGCGCGCCCAGGCGCTGGCGGCGCTGGATGCGCTGCACGCGCACCTCCAGCGTGGCGAGGCGCCATTCGACATCTTGTTCGGTGCGCCATCCTAAGCCAGGGCGCGACACGCCATCACCCGGTCTGGCCGCCAGTTATCGCCCTGCGGCGCCTAGCGCCGCGCTACAAATCGCCACCACCGACGCCCCTATCTGGCGGACGTCGCTGGCGACGATCAGCAAACGCTGCATGGGAAGCGCGTTGAAGGGGTCGTTGCGGATGCGCCAGTCGAGCAGCGCCTTGACTCGCCGGTAGAGCGTCTCTACCTCGGCATCGCGCTCGATCAGGTCGCGAGCCAGCGCCATGTCACGAGAAGCGGTCACGAGAAACACCCCTCGCATCCGCTCGACGATCTCGCTGATGAGCGCGCGCATCAAATCGGGCGCCTCAGCATGAATGCTGGCCAGGAGGGCATCGGCGCCGCCGTCCAGGTGGAGCGCATGCTCCGCCACATGCCCCGCGCGCTCGGCGATGCGCGCGTACTCGCTTGCGGCCTGCTGTAGTTCGGCGATGCGGCGCAAGTCATCACCCTGGGGTGCGAAGCGCTGGATCAGGTAGAGCGTACGGCGCCGCAGCACGCTCACTGACTGCGTAACCCACGCGCGCGTCTCCATAGCGTAGCGCGCCGCCTCGGGCTCACGCCCGAACAGGCTGGCGGCGGCGTACTGGAACATATCGCCAACGACGATACCCAGCTCCGTCGTATCACTTGCGAGCGCGCCCAACGCATCTGGTAACTCATCGTTGGGTCCAGCCGTCTGCGCCATATCGTGGTCGCCTCACGCGCCCGGCGCTTCACAAGGCGCCAGGTGTCTTTCTTAGAAAAATCTCTTCTGAGTCTATCACGCTCACGCGCCGTTTGGTGTGACATGCGTCACGCCATCCGTCAGTCAACGCCACCCGGCGCGAGATGGTCCCACCCGCGCGGAACCAGCGGGCGGATGGAGCCATCGAGTCTGCGGACGCGCAGGCCCGCCTCGGGCGCAGTAATCTCACCGATCACGGTGACCGCCGTTCCCACCGCCCGCGCCGCCTCCGTCACGCGCGCCACATCCTCGGGGCGCGCGGTAAAGAGCAATTCGTAGTCATCGCCACCAGAAAGCGCGAGCGCGACAGGGTCCTCGCCCAGCGCAAGCGCAACAGCGCGAGTCGCATCATCTAGCGGCAGCGCGGCGGCATCCACCAACGCGCCCACATGGCTACGCTCGCAAATATGGCCGAGGTCGCCCGCCAGCCCATCGCTGATGTCCAGCATCGCCGTTACCGCGCCCGTCGCGGCCAGCGCCATCCCCTCGCGCACGCGCGGCTCGGGGGTCGTCATCCGCGCGCGGACCCACGCCAGCGCGTCGGGCGGCGGCTCGACGCCGCCAGTGGAGGTAAATGCGCGCAGCCCAACTCGCCCCGCGCCAAGACTGCCCGTCACCAGCAGACGGTCGCCCGGATGGGCGCCCGCCCGCGTCACCATCCGCTCGCGCGCGACACGGCCCAGCGCGGTGATGTCAAGCGTCAGCGGGCCGCTAGTGGAAGAGATGTTGCCACCGACAATCGCGACGCGGTAGCGCTCCGCCAGCGCGCGCAACCCTTCGTAGATGCCGTCCACCACTGACACATCCAGCTCTGGCGGCGCGATCAGCGAGACCAGGACCCATAGCGGCTCACCGCCCATCGCGGCGATGTCGCTCAGATTGACGGCCAGCGCCTTGTGGCCAATCTCGCGAGGAGTCGCGACATGCATAAGGAAGTGGCGGCCCTCAACCTGGCAGTCGCAGGTGGCCAGAAGCAGCTGGTCTGCGCCCAGATCGAGCGCCGCCGTATCGTCACCTACGCCGAGCGCCACATCTGGCCGGGACTCCAGCCCAGCGGTGAGCCGCGCAATCAGCGCAAACTCGCCAATATCCGCCAGACGCACGAGGTTCGCCTCATCTTCCTTCACCCTGACTCCAAGGAGTCAACCACACCGCATGGCATGCTAGCACCGACCGCGCGCCACCGCAAGGGATAATGCTGTCAACGGCGCGGCGCACGGCCTAATGCTTGTCGGCGTAAGTAAAGAGATGATGGACAGTAAAGTTGTAGAAGACGGCCAGGATCAGCGCAAGGGCCTGGGAAACCAGCAGTGGCAGATTCAGCGGATGGTAGAAGATCCATGAAAGCGCCATCGTCACTAGCACACCGCTCAGAGCTGGTAGTGTGGAAGCGTAAGCAACGCGCCAGCCATGAGCGCTGGTGGCCCGGCAGGAAGCGGAAGGTGAAATAGTCGTTGGGGATGAAGTTGGCGAGGATCGAAACCTCATACGCAGTGACATACGCGAAAGCGCTATAGATCGAGAAGACCTTGAGCGAGCCGAAATGTTCGAAGATCGCGAAGGCGCCAAGGTTGACCACCGCCGCCGTCCCACCAATCATCACATAGGTGAACAGCCGCTGCACCGTGCCAGCGCGCCCACCTGTCAACTGCTCGGTGATGGCGAGCGCCTGATTGACGAGCGGCCAGCGCGTTTCGTGGTAGCTCTGCGCTGATGGCTGAAAAGCCACGGCAACCGCTCCGGCTTCGCTTCCTCCCGCGCGCGGATCCATGCGCTCGTCCCGCCTCGTCTCGCTGGCCATACGCCCTCCCGCACATCGGCTGGGAGAGCAAATATACGCGCAACGCCAGCCACTACGTAAACATACGCATGCTAGCGTACACTAGTTCCCGCGCGGGGCGCAACAGGGGGGCCAGGATGGGCGGGCGCCAGCTATATTCTCGTTATTCCCACGCCAGTGCTACGGCTGGGCCTGCCTCTAAGTTGGGCAGGTTTTCGAGGTCATCCGTGAGCGGGTAGCTGTCTGTGGCCCAAAGCTCCAGCGCCAGGCCAATGCAGCGCGCGCGGTCCACCTCATCCACCAGATCACCCTCGCCAGCCTCATCCGCGGCGCTACTCTCGCCCGCGTCGCGCTCCTCCCACCAGCCGGGGCGCAGCACCACCCGTGTGAAATCCTCAGGCGAGGTACCAGCGGGCAACAGATCAGCGAAACGATCGGGCCGTCCGCGCGTCGCCTCGATCTCCTCAGTAGAAAGCGCCGGCGCGACCGCGCCCGTCTCCTCAATTTCGCCGGCTTCCTCCTCGAAGGCGGTGGGGTCGCTGAGATAACGGTCTACTTCGGCGCCCTGCCGTACAACACGATAGCCAGAAACGATTTCGCCGTACTGGAAGACAGCGACCACGGTCGCGCCACCGAGCCTCCGCGATAGCTCAATATCCAGCCCTTCGGCGCGTAACCCAAGTTCTAGCAGTGGCGTCCAGCCAGTCGGGCGCGTCCGCAGCAGCAGATAGCGGTACGGCGCATCCAACTCAGGGCTGGCGACACGCTCCAGCACAGCGGAATACGTCCCCTCGACACGCGGCGCGCGCGCGCGGCCCTCGCTGGCGAAGATCGCATCCAGCGCCTGCTCGATCGCGTCAGGCGCCTGGCCTTGTATATGAAAAATGGTCGTTGCAGTACTCATAGACGCAGTATATCGTACACGCGGCCAGACAGCGCAGCCCCCAGGCGCCAGCCCCCCAGGCGCCGTCGAGCGGCGTATCGCCCTCAGGTTGCCCTTGACAGAACATCACACTATCTCATATCGTATCCCCGGAACGAGAACAGCCGGAGCGGCGAAGCGTCTCGTGAACACGTTCGGAGTTATGACCGCATGATGAGCTTGCGCACACGCCCTGACGCCATCGCGCGCCAGCGGGCGATTTGTCTGCGCCAGCCGAACACTCAGCGCCATCACCATCACCACAAGCAGGGGTGAGGGTTAGGGGTCGCGCGCCCTTAATGCTCACCCCGTCATAGAACTGAATAATTTGCGGAAGATCCGAGGCAATGACGCCGGATCTTCCGCGAATTGTTTTTCTCAAGCGGTTCTAGATGTGGTGATGGGTTCTCGCTGAGTTGTGAGGTTTCTGGCGAACTGAAATCATCCAGGATTTCGTTGGCCCTTTCTCGCAGCGCATGAGACCCTCGACCTACGAGGAGTGTCTCGTGATCACTATTGACCCGGCGGGTGGCCGGCCCGCTGGCGCGCTTCGTCTGGCCGTGCAAAAAGATGGACGGCTCACCGACGACACGCTCTCGCTTCTCTCCGCCTGCGGACTGGACTTTGATCGCTACCGCAGCCGCCTCTTCGCCCCCTGCCGCAACTTTCCGCTCTCCATCCTCTATGGACGCGATGACGATATCCCTGGCTATGTCGCGACCGGCGTCGTGGACATCGGCATTGTCGGCTCGAACATGTTGATCGAGCGGCAAGCCACCGACCGTGTGCGCGAATTAGCCCCGCTCGGCTTCGCCCAGTGCCGCATGGTCGTCGCCGTCCCGCATGAATCGCCCATCAAGCGACCGGAACAGCTCGCGGGCTTGCGTGTGGCGACCAGTTTTCCCCAGATCGTCGGTGACTACTTCAGGGCGGCGGACATCTCTGTCGAGATACGCGAAATCGCTGGGGCGGTTGAGATGACGCCCGCGCTGGGCGTGGCTGACGCCATCGCCGATCTCTCTGCCACTGGAAGCTCACTCGCGCTGCACGATCTGCGGGTCATCGCGACCATTCTTGAATCAGAGGCGATGCTGGTCGCCAATCCCGAGGCGTTCGCGGACGAGCGCCGCCGCGCGGTGATCGAGCGATTGCTGCTGCGCATCCGCGGCGTGCAGCTTGCGCGCCGCCACAAGTACGTCATGATGAACGCGCCACTGGCCGCGCTACCCGCCATTCGCGAAATCGTCCCCGGCATGCGCGCGCCAACCGTCGTACCGCTGGCCGACCCTGGCTGGGTAGCCGTCCATACGGTCATTGAGGAAGGCGCCTTCTGGGATGTCATCGAGCGCCTGCGAGACGCAGGGGCCTCAGAGATACTGGTCAGTCCGATAGAAAAGCTGGTGATCGCATGATAACCGAGATTTCCGAAAACGAAACGCTCCTGACCGTTGAACGGCTGAGCCGCCTAGACCCTGCCCGACGCGCGGCGCTGCTCCAGCGCGGCGCGGGTCGCCTGCGTTCCCTGCGCGAACCGGTTAGCGCCATCCTGCGCGATGTGCGCGAGCGGGGCGACGCGGCGTTGCTGGAGTACGCCGAGCGCTTCGATGGCGCGCGCCCCGTGGCCTTGCGCGTGAGCAAAGAGGAACTAGCGCGCGCGCTACAAGCGGCCGATCCCGACTATCTCGCGGCGCTGCGCCAGGCGACGGAGGCTATCACCACATTCCACCGGCGCAGCGCTTCGATGAGCCAGCCGTTGAGACAGCGCCGGGCGTGCGCGTCTGGCGCGTCTGGCGGCCCATCGAGCGCGTGGGCGTGTATGTGCCGGGCGGTGGGGCGCTGTATCCCTCGTGCCTGCTGATGGCTGCTATCCCGGCGAAGGTCGCTGGCTGCGCTGAGATTGCCGTCTGCACGCCTGCTGGCGAAGACGCCTTATACCCGCGCCAATCCTCGCGGCGGCGGCTCTCGCTGGCGTCACTGAGGTCTACGCGGTGGGTGGCGCGCACGCTATCGCGGCGATGGCCTACGGCACGCAGAGCATCCGCAAAGTGGACAAGATTTTTGGGGCGGGAGGACCGTGGGTAGCCGAGGCGAAAGCTGTGGCCGCGAGCGATGTGGCGATTGACCTGCCCGCTGGCCCATCCGAGATTCTGATCATCGCTGATGACAGCGCCAACCCCGCATGGCTCGCCGCCGATCTGCTGGCTCAGGCCGAGCACGGGCCAGAGAGCGCGTGCGTGCTTGTCACGATCAGCGCCGAGCTTGCGGCACGCGTACGCGATGAGTTGACCGCGCAGCTTGCCACGCTCGCCACCGCCGAAACCATGCGCATAAGCCTGGAGCGCAACGGCGCGCTGCTCGTGACTGATTCGCTCGACGAAGCGCTCGATTTCGCCAACACGTACGCGCCTGAACACCTGGAACTGGCCACACGTGACGCGGAACTCTTGCTCGATCGCGTGCGGCACGCTGGCTCGGTCTTTATCGGCGACTGGACGCCCGAAGCAGCAGGTGACTATGCCACGGGCGGCAACCACACGCTACCCACAGCTGGCTACGCCCGTGGGTTCGGCCCCCTCTCGCTCGAAGCGTTTGGGCGCAAGATGCAGGCGCAGCGACTCGAACCCGCCGGTCTGGCGCGCATCCGTTCGGCCATCGAGACACTGGCCACGACGGAGGGGCTTCCCGGCCACGCCGCATCTGTTCGCATTCGCTTCGAGCGCGACGGCGCTTCCGCGAGCGGCAAGGAGGCGCAAGGATGAAGGCGACAGTTAAAGAATATCTCGCTCCACCTTCGCCGGATGAGCTTGCCGCGCGCCTGGGGCTGCCACTGGAGCGCATCGTCAAGCTCGACGCGAACGAATCACCCTGGGGGCCATCTCCATCGGCGCGCGCCGCGCTGCGCGCATTCGCTGACGCGGACGGCGCGACGTTTGGCGCGGCGGGCCGCTATCCAGATGCGACCGCGCGGTCGCTGCGCGCGGCGCTGGCCCGCTACACTGGCGTCGCGCAGGAGCGCATCGTCGTGGGCAATGGGTCCGACGAGATTATCCAGTTGCTCGTGGAGGTTTTGATCGAGCAGGGCGATGAGGTGATCGTCAGTGACCCGACATTTAGCGTGTACGCGGTCATGGCGCTCCGGCGCGGCGCGCGCATTGTTGATATTCCTCGCGACAGCGAGTGGCGCATGCCAACGGAGGCGCTGGTCGCGGCCATGACGCCCCGCACACGGCTGGTCTTCCTCTGCGCGCCGAATAACCCCACCGGCACGCCGCTCGATCGCGACACGCTCGATGCCGCGCTGGCCCGCGCCGAAGCGCTCGCGTTAGAGCAAGGCGGCCAAGGCCCCGTAATCGTCGTGGATGAAGCCTATTACGAAATAGGCGCCTTCGCGGGCGACACCCGCGCATGGACAGCGGCGCCGCTAGTCGCGGACAAAGGTGGACGGCTGATCGTCCTGCGTACGTTCAGCAAGCTGTTTGGGCTGGCGGGCCTGCGCGTGGGGTATGGACTGGGCGCCCCGGAACTGGTAGCGCGGCTCGCAGCGCTGAAGGCGCCATACAACGTAAATCTCGCCGGGCAACACGCCGCACGCGCCGCACTGGACGACATTGACTGGCTGCGCGCTCGCGCCAAGGAACTTACAGACGAGCGCGAGCGACTGACGCATCTGCTGACCACTCAAATAGGGTTGCGCGTCTGGCCCTCCGCCGCGAATTTTCTCTTAGTGGATGCGGGAGGCGAGCTGACGGAGACAGAGGCGCGCGCGCAACGCGGCGATGCGCTCTGGCAAGCGCTACTCAACCAGGGCGTGATGACACGCCGGCTGAGCGGGCCACGTCTCGCCGGGCTGCTGCGCTTCAGTGTGGGCCTGTCAGAGCAAAATGACGCGCTGCTCTCCGCGCTCATTCGCGTTCGGGAAGGATAAGTTCGATGTCCTCAGTTAATAACAGCGAACGCGCGCCTGTACGCAGCGCCGAGCGGCGCCGTGTCACCCGCGAGACGGATGTCCTCGTGCGCCTCGATCTGGACGCTGGCCCGCTCGCTGGGAACGGCGCGATCACGACCAGTGTTCCATTTCTCGATCATCTGCTCGCGGGCATGGCGCGTCATGGCCGTTTGGCGCTCACTATCACCGCGACGGGCGACATCGAGATAGACGACCACCATACCGTCGAGGATGTCGGCCTCACACTCGGCCAGACGCTTCTGGCCGCGCTCGGGGCGCGACGCGGCATTGCCAGGTTTGGCCACGCCTACGCGCCGATGGACGAGGCGCTGGCCCGCGCGGTGGTGGATATCTCAGGACGCCCCTTCCTCGCCTATGAAACTGGGCCTATCGCCATCCCGGAGCGTGTAGGCCGGTTCGACACACAACTCGTCGAGGAGTTCTGGCGGGCATTCAGCGCTGAATCCCGGCTGACGCTGCATCTCGATGTCATTCGCGGACGCAACGCGCACCACATCTTCGAGGCGATGTTCAAAGCGGCGGGCCTCGCGCTGGCGACCGCGAGCCGCGTGACTGATCCAGGTGGTGACGCGCCATCCACGAAAGGAGCGCTGGGGTGATTGTCGTCGTGGATTATGGCGCCGCGAACCTGCTTAGCATCACGCGCGCCCTCGAAACGGCTGGGGCGACCGTTGAGGTGAGCGACGATCCAGAGCGCGTTCGCGCCGCACAGGCCATCGTGTTGCCAGGCGTGGGCGCGGCTGGCTCGGCTATGGCGCGTATGCGCGGCAACGGCGTTGACGCGGCGTTGCGCGCTGCGGTGGCTGGCGGGCGTCCACTGCTGGGTGTCTGCCTGGGCATGCAACTGCTCTTTGAGCGGCTGGAAGAGGACGGCGCGGAAGGCCTGGGCCTACTTGAAGGCGCTTCGCCCCGACTGCGCAACGCCCCCAAAACGCCGCACATCGGCTGGAATAGCGTGACGTGGGACCCGCAAGCGCTGCCACCGCTGGCCGCGCGCGCATTCGCGTCGCTCACGCCTGGCTGGCAGGCGTATTTCGTGCATTCCTACGCCTGCCAGCCTGAGCGCCCGGAATACGCAATCGCCTGGACTGAGTACGGCGCGCCGATCTGCGCCGCCGTCTGTCATGACAGGCTGTTGGGCGTACAGTTCCATCCCGAAAAGAGTGGCGTCGCTGGCGTTGGCATGCTGCGCGACTGGGTCGTCGCGGTTAGCGCCGATGCTCAATCCAGTGTAACCGGCTCTGCCAGCGCGCTCGCGACCACCGCGACTCAGGAGGTCGTCTCGTGAGTGATTGCACCCTCTATCCCGCGATTGATCTCCTCGGTGGGCGCTGTGTGCGCCTCGTGCGCGGCGACTACAACCAGGTCAGCGTCTTCGACGATGATCCCGTACGGATGGCGCGTCGCTGGCGCGATGAAGGCGCGGCCTGGCTGCATGTCGTGGACCTGGACGGCGCGCGTGAGGGACAGCCGCGCCACCTCGATACCCTCAGAGCGATCGCATCCGCGACTGGCTTACCCATCCAGTACAGTGGAGGGCTGCGCACACTGGCCAGCATCGAGCGCGCGCTCGATGCTGGAGCGGCGCGCGTGACGCTCGGCACCGCCGCTGTGCTCGACCGCCCGCTCCTCCAGGAAGCGCTGGAGCGCTGGGGCGAGCGTCTCGCTGTCTCGGTGGATGCGCGCGGCGGACGTGTCAGCATCGCGGGCTGGCTCCAGTCCGCTGCGGCGACAGCGGTTGCCTTTGCGGGTGAGATGGTGGCGCTTGGCGTAAAAACGCTCATCGTCACCAATGTGGACCGTGATGGCACGCTCTCAGGCGCCGATGACATGTTGCTGAGCGAACTGCGCGCGGCGCTGCCTGATAGCTGGATCATCGGCGGTGGTGGCGTCGCCTCGCGCGACGATGTGCGCCGTCTCGCCGCGCTCGGCATGGATGGCGTGATACTGGGCCGCGCGCTCTACGAGGGTCGCTTGACCCTTCCAGATGCGCAGCGCGTCACCTCTGCGGTTACGAACCAGCGCGCGCCTGAATCTGATCGAGCGGGCGCGGCGAGTGAATCTCGCGCCGAAACCGACAGTCAGCCGCAGGGGCGGGTGGAGGAGATATGTTGACTCGACGTGTCATCCCATGCCTGGACATAGACGGTGGCCGTGTCGTCAAAGGGCTGAACTTTGTCAGCCTGCGCGATGTGGGGGACCCGGTAGAGCTTGCCGAGCGCTACGAGGCCGAGGGCGCCGACGAGCTTACGCTGCTCGACATCACCGCCGCCAGCGACGGACGCGCCTCTGCCCTGGAGATTCTGCGCCAGGCGGCTGGCCGCGTCTTCATTCCCGTGACACTGGGCGGCGGGATGCGTACGGTAGATGACATGCGCGCCGCGCTGCACGCGGGAGCGGATAAGGTATCCGTGAACACCGCCGCGGTCGAGCGCCCAGCGCTCATCTCAGAGGCCGCGCGGGCGTTCGGCTGTCAGTGCGTCGTGCTGGCGGCGGACGTTCGCCGGGGCGCGACGGTGTCGGGTTGGGAGGTCGTGACACATGGCGGTCGCCGCCCGACGGGGCGTGACGCCATCGCCTGGCTGCGCGAGGGCGCTGAGCGTGGCGCGGGCGAGGTGTTGCTCACCAGCATGGACCGCGACGGCGTACAGAGTGGCTACGACCTCGACCTGCTGCGCGCCGCCAGCGCCGCTATCTCCATCCCGCTGATCGCCTCAGGCGGCGCTGGAAGCCCGGATGATCTCGCCGACGCGCTGGCGGCGGGAGCGGACGCCGCGCTCGCCGCCAGCATCTTCCATGACCAGCGCTACACAGTCGGTGATGTCAAGGCGCGACTTGCCCAGCGCGGACTGGCGGTGCGGTTATGAGCGACGATTCATCCTTGCTGGCGACGACCGTTCATGCTGAGCCAATCACTGTGCGGTTTGACGAACAGGGGCTCATTCCTGTCATCGCGCAAGACGTGGCGACGCGCGAAACATTGCTGCTGGCCTACATGAACGCGGAGGCGCTGGACGCCACGCTGACGACCGGCGAGTTGACCCTCTGGAGCCGCTCACGGCGTGCGCTCTGGCGCAAAGGGGAAACGTCAGGCCACAACCTGCGTGTGCTGGAGCTTCGCGTTAATTGTGAAGCCAATAGCCTGCTTGCGTTTGTCGCGCTGGCTGGCCCTGGCGCGTGCCACGAGGGCTATCGTGGCTGTTACTACCGCGCGCTCAGTGGCGTAACGGCGGACACCCTCACCGCGCGAATTGTCGAGCCGCGCGCCTTCGATCCCGCCGAAGTCTACGCCGCCAGGAACAACGACGACGCGTTGGAGCGTGACGCCCGCGCGCTTTACGCAGCCTACGAGCGCCTGCGCGACGCGCCGCTTGTGGCCGGGTCACGCACTGCGGCGCTGCTCCACGCGCCAGACACTCAGGCGACCAGACGGCATGCGCTCGCCCGCGCCCAACAGGAGCTGGATGAGCTACGCGGCGTCATCGCTGGAACCCACCAGCATTTCGGCGGTGAGCGTGATGTCACGCTCGAGGCGAGCCAGGTGGGCTACTGGGTGATGGTGGCAGCCGTCGCGCTACGCCTGCCGTATGACGCGTGGAATCCCCATCGCGCCTGGCTCGCGGGCTGGTATGGCGAGCGCTCAGCCAACCACGAGGCGCCCATTGACACGCACGCTGAGCTCAGCGCGCCACTCACCGAGGCTGGCGCCCTCTGCCGCACGGCGGCGGCCCATCCAGCCCATGTCATCGCGGCTGATCTCGCCGAGATGCGCCGCACGTATGCTGATATGTAAGTATCGGCTCTTCAACTCATCAAGAAAAATGCCGGAAGCCAACTCGCTCCCGGCATTTTTCTTGCGGCAGACACAACGCGCGTGTTAACATAGATGATGGTTGCGCTCGTTCAGAACTGTTTATCTGGTCACTCGCAGTCTTGTTGTACCGAATGTCCACGCAATGCGTTTTCTGGCATTACTGGCGCGTTTCTGGCGCCATTGATGAGCGGAGTGGTGATGCCCTCCCTACGCGCGCCCTGACGCTGTCTCGCGATATGAACTCGCGACACTGTTTCTGGAGCGTGGTCCACGACTGACCGTACACACTACCCGCGAAGATCGAACGCGACATCTATCCATTGGGAGCCGAAACGAAGATCACTAGCGTCACTCTAGGAGGCGCAGAGCGACCGGCGACCAGGACATTGCGCAGTATGTTGGTTCTATAATCGTGCGATGAAACACAGGAGAGTCCCCTCATGCAAGATGAGATCGCGCTGTTCATTGACTTCGAAAATATTCGGTACAGCCTGCTGAATGTGCAGCGCCGCGAACCGGATCCGCAGGAACTCATCGCCATTGCCCGCCGCTTTGGTACAGTGATGGTAGCGCGCGCCTACGCCGACTGGACCCGCCAACCGGAATTCTTCAAGGGTAGCCTGACCGCCGCGATGATTGATCGCGTGGATTGCCCCGCCAAGGTACGCGAGCGCGTGCGCCAGACGCAGGCTTATTATCAGCAGCAGCAGCAGCAGCAACAGCAACAGCAAGGCGGCTACGAGCGGCAGCAGTGGCGCGAGCCCGCTGAATCCCGTGAATATCCATACGAGGGTGACGAGGAAGAAGAAGAGGAAGAGCTCGAGGACGTCGAGGAGCTGGAGGATGAGCGGGAAGAGGGTGAAGAAACCGATTCCCATGATGAGAACGATGAGGAGACCTACGCCGCCGAGGGTGACGGGGCGGACACCTCAGGTGACAACTCTGAAGAGCGCCACCAGGAACAGTATGGCTATCAAGGTCAGCCATACTACGGCGGCGCCAACAATGGCGCCGCGGTCCAGCAGACCTCGACAATCATCACCCAGAGCACGGTTGACCTCAACATGCTCATGGACATCATCGAGACGGTCTTCGACCGACCCAACATCAACACCTTCGTGCTGATGACTGGCGACCGTGACTTCACTCGCATCAGCGCGCGGCTCAAGCTGCGGCTGAACAAGCGCGTGATCGTCTGCGGCGTGCCCGGAACGGTCAGCCGCGACCTTATCAGCGCCGCCGAGCAGTTCATTCCTCTCAGCTATGGCGCGATAGCGCCCACATCAGGACAATACGGCGGGCAGCCGCAGGCGCCGATGGGTCCCTATACACCAGGGCAGGGCGGCTATCACCGTCCCTACGCCCCCGCTGGCGGCGCGCCCTACAGTGGCGGCGCGCCCTATAGCGGCGGCGCAACCTACGGAACCACCTTCGCCCCAGTCGAGCCGGATGAGCCTGGATTCATCCAGTTCCTTGATTACATTGACCGTCACTGGTCCTGGCGCACGATTGGCGGCGTCGCCAACTTCATCGGCGACCCATACAATCCGAAGAACCGCTTCCGTGGCCGCCTCACCCGCGATACAGCCCGCGAGCTGCTCATCACCTGCATCGAGCAGGGCATCCTGGAAGATGAACCAGACGGGTTGGGCAACCACAATCTGCGGCTGAACCGCGAGCACCCGAAGGTCGCCGCCGTGCTGGCCGACCTCTCGATGCAACAGTAGCGCGGGATTCGCCAGCGCACAGACGAGGGAGGGCATGGTGAGCGAGCGTGTCCGTATCCTGGCGGTAGACGTTGGGACTGGCACACAGGATATCCTGCTCTTCGACAGCGGCGAGAGCATCGAGAACTGTTTTCAGCTCATCATGCCCTCGCCGACTGTGATCGTCCAGCGGCGGATCCTGCGCGCCACCGCCACTGGCGCTCCTGTGCTGCTGACTGGCCACATCATGGGTGGCGGGCCTTGCGCCTGGGCCGCGCGCGACCATGCGCTCGCGGGCCACCCCTGCTATGCGACGCCCGACGCCGCGCGCACCCTCGATGACGACCTCACTCAGGTCGAGGCGTTGGGCCTGCGCGTCATCAGCGACGATGAGATTCCGCGCCTTCGCGCCCGCGAAGGCGCCAGGCTGGTCGAGATCGAGATGGGTGACTTCAACGCGTCCGCTTTGCGCGCCGCGTTCGACGCCTTTGGCGTGGACGCCAGCGTAGGCGCGGTGGCCGTCGCGGCGTTCGATCATGGCGCGGCCCCACCCGGACTCAGCGACCGCCGCTTCCGCTTCGACGCTATCACCGCCCGTGTCCGCGAACGCCCCGACGCGCTGGCCTTCGCCTGGCCACGCGAGAGCCTGCCGCCCGCCCTGACACGCCTGGCCGCCGTGGCCGCCTCCGCCGCGCGCTACCCGGCCAGCGACGGGCGCGCAGCGCCAGCGGTGATTGTGATGGACACAGGCGCCGCCGCGCTCGCGGGCGCGCTGGAAGACCCAACGGTGCGCGCACGAAATGAGGCGTTGGTCGCGAACATCGGCAACTTCCACACACTGGCGTTCCACCTGCGCGACGGACATATCACTGGCCTCTTCGAGCATCACACGGGCGAACTCGACCGTCCCCGCCTGGAGGGGTACCTGCGCGATCTCGCGCGCGGCGACCTGGACAACGAGCGTATCTTCGCTGATAGTGGGCATGGCGCGCTGATTCTAGAGCCGCCTGGCGCCACATCGAACGGCGAGCCGCCATTCCTCGCGGTCACGGGGCCACGTCGTGAGCTACTGCGCGGCTCGGCGCTGCGCCCCTACGAGCCGGCCCCGCATGGCGACATGATGCTCGCCGGCTGCTTCGGGCTGCTACGCGCGGTAGCGGAGCACGAGCCAGCGATGGCGCCCGCCATCGAATCCTCGCTCGGCACTGTGCGCTAGCCTGCCAACCGCCTGTTCCACAGAAACACGCGTGATACCAGCCCGGTGTATCATGGAGCCGTGCGCGCTAATTCGACCTCTGAGCGATGGGGAATGGGGAGCCAGTTATGCGTGGTTTGGGTAGTGAGCGACCGGCGGGCAGTGCGGGCGCTACCTTGCGACGCGATGAACAGCGTCCGCATATCCGGCCACCCATCACCACTCTGGAAATCGTAGCCATCGCGATCACCGTCGGCGGGCTGCTGTTTACCTTCCTGCCGCTAGCGCTCTGGTGGTCCAGCATCCCGAATACTATCCCCACCCACTTCGACCTCTATGGTCAGCCGAACGCCTATGGCTCAAAAGCCGCACTGCTGATCTATCCTGGCGTGGCGCTTGGGATGACCCTCCTGTTCCAGAGCTTGTGTCGCTACCCGTGGATATTCAACTATCCTGTGCGCATCACTGAGGAAAACGCCATGCGCCAGTACAGGCGCGGGCGACTACTCCTGCGCTGGGTGAACGCGCTGGTCTGGCTGCTCGGCGGCATCCAATGGCAGGCCGTGCAGGTGGCGCGCGGCGCGGCGACGTCGCTCGGTACGGCCTACATGTTGGGCGCTTTCATCATCCTCGCGCTCATCGTTCCAATCGGGATCATCGCGCTCGTCATTATTTGGGCGCGGCAAGGGAAATAGGCGTATCTCAGGAGTCCAGCCCAAAATGAAGCCGCGCGGCGTGCGTAACGCGCGCGACCACAGTTTCCAATGGCAAGCCGTGCTCCGCCGATAGCGCGCGGAGGTCGTCGTATTCGGGCGAGACCGCGATCACCCGCTCGCCCACCAGCTTGAGCTTGACCCGCGCGGGGCCAAGTGGCGTCTCGATTAGTTCGACGCGACGCCCAGCGATCAGCCGCTCGGAGTGGCGTATGCGCACGCCAAGCGTCGCGCTCGCGCTCAGGATCAGCCTCGCCAGCCCGTCCGCGCCGTCGGGTGAAGCGATGACCGTCAGCAGCGCGCCGGGGCGGTTCTTCTTCATCTGCAATGGCGCATAGCTCACATCCAGCGCGCCCGCTTCCAGCAACCGCTCCATCAGCCAGCCCAGCGCTTCGCCGGTCATGTTGTCTATGTTGCTTTCGATGACCACAATCTGGTCGCGCTCGAAGCCGTCCGGCTCGCGTGATGGCGCTGGCGTTGGCGAATCTCCAAGCAGCAGCCGCAGGCAGTTGGCCCAGGGCAGCGCGCGCGTCCCGAAACCGTAGCCGGTGGCGATGACACGCATGGCGGGCCGCGCGAAGCGCGCCAGCGCCGCTACGACCGCCGCGCCGGTCGGTGTCACCAGTTCACCCTCGCCTGGAACGGGGCGCCAAACGGCGTCTGTCCCCTTCAGCAACTCCAGCGTGGCGGGCGCGGGTACGGGAATTGGGCCGTGCGATGAGCGCGCGCGGCCCGATGTCAGCGGCAGCTCCGAGCAATACAGGTCATCCACGCCCAGCAGGTCGAGGCCGAGCGCGACCCCCACAGTATCCACGATCGAATCCACCGCGCCGACCTCGTGGAACGTGACCTCATCTGGCGCGACGCCATGTATCGCGCCCTCCGCCTCCGCCAGCCGCTGGAAGATGGCTAGCGCCCGGACGCGCGCGCGCTCGGGCAGCCCGCCCGCCTCGATGATCGCGCGCACGTCCGCCAGCCCCCGGTGCGCATGCTCGGTGGCGTCATCCAGCCGGACATGGGCGCGAACGCCACGTATGCCGTGGTCGCTGACCTCCTCCGCCTCCAGCGTATAGCCGTTCAGTGGCAGGCGAGCCAGCCCCACGCGCAGGTCATCGAGCGGCGCGCCAGCGTGGATCAGCGCGCCGAGCAGCATATCGCCGCTAGCGCCGGAGAAGAGGTCGAGGTAGCCAAGCATCGCGCCCTCCCGCGCTCAGTGGTCCACGCCAGCGATCTGTATCGCCCCTGCGGGCGTCTCCGGCTGGGCGGCGTACCACCGCAACGCCTCCGCCGCCAGATAGAGCGTCCCCGCGACGAGAATCAGGTCATCTGGGCCTGCCATCGCCCGCGCCGCCGCTAGCGCACTGGCAGCGTCACGCGCGGAGGTAACAGCGGCGTCAGTGGCGCGACTGGCGCGGTCGCGAAGGTCATCTGGCGAAATTGCGCGCAGGCTATTCGCCGCCGTAGCGATGATGGTGGAGACGCCAGCGGCGTTGATCTCGCGCATGATGCCCTCCACATCCTTGTCAGCCATCATGCCCAGGACGAGGATGATACGGCGGTAGCTGAAGTGGCGGCGCAGCGCGGCGAAGAGCGCGGCGAACGACGCGCCGTTATGCGCGCCATCAACCACCCGCCATGGCGCGCGCCCAACCACCTGCAAGCGTCCCTCCCAGCGCACAGCCCTCAGCCCGTCGCGGATGGCGCGCTCACCGAGCGCGGTCAGGCCGTGCGCGCGGGTGATCTCCGCCAGCGCGACAGCGGCGGTCGCGTTCTCGATCTGGTGCGCGCCAAGCAGCGGGATTTCGAGGTCATGATAGACGCCGGTTGGAGTGATGACATCAAAGCGCTGAAACGTCTCGCCAGCCTCGCCCTCGCGCCAGGTATAGGCGCAGTCATCCGCGCCCGCTGGCCCCACGCGAGTCAACGGCGCGCCCCGCTCCGTCGCGATGCGGGCGATCTCCACCAGCGCCTCCGGCTCGCGCGCCGAGGTCACGACAGGAACGCCGGGCTTGATGATTCCAGCCTTCTCACGCGCGATCTCGGTCAGCGTGTGGCCCAGTATCTCCATGTGCTCGTAACTGATGCTGGTGATGGCGCAGACATCCGGCTCGACCACGTTCGTCGCATCCATGCGACCGCCCAGCCCTACCTCGATCACCGCGCGCTCGACGCCCGCCTCGCGGAAGGCCAGGAACGCCAGCGCCGTCGCCACTTCCCACGTAATATACGACCCCAGCGACGGGCCCACTCGCTCCAGCGCCTCGCGCACGCGCTCCGCCAGCCGCGCCATCTCCTCTTCGCTGATTGGCTCGCTAGCGACGCGAATGCGCTCGCGGAAGGTGTGCAGATCGGGCGAAGTGTAGAGGCCTATCCGCACGCCAGCCGCCGACAGAATGGAGGTGATCATCGCCGAGGTCGAGCCTTTGCCCTTGGAGCCGGCGATGTGGATGACCCCATACGCGCGCTGTGGGTCACTGAGTTCCGCCAGCAGCGCCCGCTCGCGCCGCAGATTGTCGCCACGGTCGCGAACGAAAGCGCCTGTGCGCTCAGTGTCGCTGAAGGCGTAGAGCCAGCGCAACGCATGGCGGTAGCGCAGCTGGGTGGGTGGCGTTCGCTCGCTCATGACCGGCGCTCCTCCGCCCGCTGGTATCCGCGCCAGCCGCGCGTGACGGCGTCGGAGACCCGTACAACACGCGCCATCTGTCGCACGTCATGCACCCGGACGATGTCCGCCCCTTGCGCGATGCTCAGCGCCACCTCAGCGGCGGTGCCTTCAACGCGGTCGTCCACTGGCAAATCCAGCACGAGTCCGATGTGCGACTTGCGCGAGACACCCACCAGCAGCGGGCGGCCCAGACTCCGCAGATCGCCCAGCCGCGCCAGCACCTCCAGGTTTTCCTCGGCATGCAGCCCGAAACCAAAGCCAGGATCGAGGATGATACGCTCCCACTCAATCCCCGCGCCCAGAGCGATGTCCACGCAGGCGGAAAGCTGGCGAACGACATCAGCAAGCGGGTCGCGCCGGGTCTGGCCGCGCAGATTGCTCATCAGGATGACGGGGATCCCGCGCTCGGCGACGACGCGCGCCAGCGCGGGATCGGCGCGCAACCCCATGATGTCGTTGACGATGTGCGCGCCCGCATCCAGCGCGGCCTCAGCCACGGCGGCTTTGTAGGTGTCAATCGAGATCAGGACATGCGCAGGCAGCGCCGCCGCGAGCGCCGCGATCACCGGGACAACCCGCGCGCGCTCGACCTCCGCCGGCAGCGGGTCCACCCCCACCGTTGAGGGGCGCGTGGACTCGCCGCCTACATCCAGCATGTCCGCGCCCGCCGCGACCATCGCCAGCGCCTGCTCCACGGCGACGCTGACCACCTGCGTGGGGGTCAGGTCGGAGAGCGCCAAACCATCGCGCGAGAACGAGTCGGGGGTGATGTTCAAGATGCCCATCACATAGGTGCGCTCGCCCCAGGTGAGGCTGCGCGCGCCCCAGATGGTGGGCGGCAGGCTGGCGGGCGGTAGCATGTGGCGCGGCGCTCCTCGGTCGCAAGCGGACGGGTGGCGTGAGAGCGCCCCCAATTGGCCGCTCTCGCCACCCAGCATTCGCTCGCAGTATACGACGCGCTGGCTACGCGCCCTTGGTGGCGAGCATGCGCTCCAGAGCCACCTTCGCCCAGCGGGATGTCTCTTCATCAACGGTCACTTCGTTGATGACATGGCCCTCGACCAACTCTTCCAGCGTCCACGCCAGATAGGCTGGGTGGATGCGGTACATCGTGGAACAAGGGCAGACGATGGGATCGAGGCAGAAGATGGTCTTGTCGGGATGTTCTTGCGCCAGCCGCTTGACCAGATTCACCTCAGTGCCAATCGCCCAGATAGTCCCGGCGGGCGATTGCTCGACCACCTTGATGATGTACTCCGTCGAGCCGTTCATATCGGCGGCGGCGACCACCTCATGGCTGCACTCAGGATGCACGACCACACGCACGCCGGGGAAACGCTCGCGCGCCTCCTCGATCTGCTCGACGCTGAAACGCTGGTGGGTGGAGCACCACCCCTTCCAGAGAATCACCTTGGCATCGAGCAGCGTCTGCTCGTCATCCAGGCCGCCGAAGTCCTTGCGCTGGTTCCAGACAACAATCTGTTCCTCTGAAATGCCCAATTTGAGCGCGGTGTTACGCCCCAGGTGCTCATCGGGGAAGAACAGCGCGCGCTTGCCCCGCGCGAAGGCCCACTCCATCACCTGCGCCGCATTCGACGAGGTGCAGACGATACCGCCGTTGCGCCCGCAGAACGCTTTCAGGTTGGCCGCCGAGTTCATATACGTGATCGGCACGATGGACTGCTGGCCCTCCGCGAGTGTTTCGTCCCGGTAGAGGTCGTCGAGGACCTCCCACAGCTCGTCCACCTCGGCGATGCTGGCCATATCCGCCATCGAGCAGCCGGCGGCGGGATTAGGTAGCACGACGCGCTGGTGCGGCGCGCTAAGGATGTCCGCGCTCTCGGCCATGAAATGCACGCCGCAGAAAACAATGTAGTCCGCCTCGCGCTTCGTGGCGGCGTACTGCGCCAGCTTGAACGAGTCACCGCGCGCGTCAGCGTATTTGATGATCTCGTCGCGCTGGTAGTGGTGGCCCAGGATCACCAGGCGCTCGCCCAGCGTCGCGCGCGCGGCGGCGATGCGCCGGTCTAGCTCCTCCTGGCTCATCAGCGCGTACTCGCGCGGGATCTGGTCGGCGCGGTCCGCCCCCGCGTGCAGCGCGCGATGGAGCGCCACACCTGGCGCTTTCACGGCCTCCTCTTCGCGCCACTCGGTCAGCGACGGCAGTGTGGTTTCTTCTTTGCTCTCCTCACACTCAACGATGAGCGGAAGGTTCTGCTTGAGCTTGCTTATCTCGGTCGCCATAACGGCGCGCTCCTCGTATCCCGCGCGGTGGTTAGCCCTACTGCGCATCGAACTCCAGTGAGACATCGAATACTGGCGCGGAATGTGTCAGCGCGCCTGTTGAGATCAGATCAACCCCTGTCGCCGCTACCGCCGCGATACGCGCGGGATTGGCGCCAATATTCCCTGAGGCCTCGATGATGACATGCGGATCATTCGCGCGAATCAGCGCGACCGCGTCGCGCATCGCCTCCAGCGTCATGTTATCGAGTAGGATGGCGTCCACACCCGCCGCCAGCGCCTCACGCACCTGCGCCTCGGTCTCGCACTCGCACTCCACCTTTAGCAGATGCGAGCCGTAGGCCCGCGCGCGGGTTACGGCCTGGGTCACGCCTCCAGCGGCGGCGATGTGGTTGTCTTTGATCAGAATGCCGTCGTCCAGCCCAGCGCGGTGATTACCCGCGCCGCCCATCCGCACGGCGTACTTCTCCAGCGCGCGCAGGCCGGGCGTCGTCTTGCGCGTATCCACCACGCGGGTGGGCGTCCCTTCCGTCGCGGCGGCGCAGGCCGCGGCGATCGTCGCCACACCGGAGAGCCGTCCCAGGAAGTTGAGCGCCACGCGCTCCGCCGTCAGCAGCGCCCGCGCGTCGCCCTCCAGCCGCAGCAGCGTCTGGCCGCGCGTCACATGGTCGCCGTCTTGCCCCACCCGCTCGATGCGCGCGTTCGGGTCCATCTGCAGGAACACCACCTCGACCATCGGCAGGCCAGCCACCACGCCGTCCGCCTTGGCGAAGATCCGCCCCGACGCGCGCGCGCCAAGCGGGATCGTGGCCTCTGTGGTCACATCACCCCGCCCGACATCTTCCGCCAGCGCGCGCCGCGCCAGCTCTGGGTCGAAGATCGGGTCAAAGCCCGCGCGCTCAGGCATGGGCCACCTCCCGCGACGGCCTCCCTCCTGGCGACGGAAGTGCGGGCCACAACATCGAATGGCGGCCGTCGCGGCTGGTATCGCGCTCTGGAAAGTCCATACGGTAATGGCCACCACGGCTCTCGTCGCGGCTCAGCGCCGCCAGTGTCACGCCCTGCGCCACCAGCAGCATATTGGCCGTCTCCGGGTCATACGGACCGCCAGCAGCCAGCGCGCGTAGCTCCGCCAGCGCGCTCGTGAGGCCTTCCGCGTCGCGCCGTAGCGAGACGCGCTCCCACATAATCCGCTGGATCGTCGCGCGAGTCGCGCTCGCTAACGGCGCGTCGAGCGCGACTCGCGGCATGACAACCGAGGAGATATCCATCCAGGGTCCGGTGAGCGCGGGCGTCACTGGCCATTCACGCTCCAACGCCGGATTGTCGAATGTCTGCGCGATCATCCGCGCGGCGCGGCGCCCGAAGACCAAGTCCCTCAAGCAGCGAGTTGCTCGCCAGCCGGTTGGCGCCGTGGATGCCCGTGCAGGAAACCTCGCCGACCGCATAAAGACCGGGAATCGTCGTGCGCCCCCAGGTGTCGGTGACGACGCCGCCCATGTAGTAGTGGGCAGCTGGGGAGACGGGAATCAGGTCAGTCGCCAGGTCGAGGCCGCGCGCCTTACAGCCCGCGGTGATGCTGGGGAAGCGCTCGCGCGTCTCCTCGGCGGGCAGGTGACGCAGGTCGAGGTAGGCGGCGGGAGCGCCTTCAGCTAGCATCTCGCTCAGGATGGCCCGCGCGACGACATCGCGCGGGGCTAGCTCGGCGTTCGGATGGTAGTTTGGCATGAACCGCTCGCCCTTGCTGTTGAGCAGGTACGCGCCCTCGCCACGTACCGCCTCAGAAACGAGCAGCGGCTCGGCATGCGGATCCTCATCCACCAGCACCGTTGGGTGAAACTGGCAGAACTCCAGGTCAGCCAGCGCCGCGCCCGCGCGCCACGCTAGCGCCACACCGTCCGCCGTCGCGCCAGGTGGGTTGGAGGTACGCAGCCAGAGGCGGCCCGCGCCGCCATTCGCCAGCACAACGCCGCGTGTGGCCGTCAAGCGCGTGATCCGTTCATCTATGCGCGCCACAACGCCGGTACAGTGCGGGCCATCCATCAGCAGGTCCAGCGCGAAGGCGCCCTCAAAAATATCCGTGTTGGGGCGGCTGCGGGCCGAGTCCACCAGCGCGCGCTCGATCTCGGCGCCGGTGGCGTCTCCGTGGGCGTGCAGCACACGCCGGCGGCTATGCGCGGCTTCCAGCGTCAGGTCGTAGCGCGTCGCCAGCTCGCGGATAGGGTCCACCGGCGCGCTGGGCTCAGCCGCTTCCGGCGAGGGAACGCCAGGCTCCGCCTCACGCTCATCGAAATGGGTTCCCCGCGCCACTAACCAGGCGACCGACTCACGCGCCTCGGAGAGCATCGTGCGAGTCGCCGCCTCGTCGACCAGGCCAGCCCCAGCGATGATCGTATCGCGCAGTTGTAGCTCAGGGTCATCATCCAGCCCGACAGGCGCGGCCAGACCACCCTGCGCGTAACGTGTATTGCTCTCACCGAGCGCCGCCTTGGTGAGCAGCGCGACGCGCGCGCGCTCAGGCAGCGTCAGCAGCGTTGAGAGACCCGCGACGCCCCCACCAATGATAATGAGATCGTAGACCCGCTCCCCCCGCGTCGCATCCGCCGGCCCCGTCATGCCGGTCTCCTTTCACGCTTGCCACCGAGGCGGCTCTGCCCCGGCGGCCCTCTTCGCTGTTCAGCGCGACATACCAACGCGCTCTATCGACAAACCTAGCAGCCTCCAGGCGTGCGCCAAATCCGAGTTCGCGTTTAGTGTACTTTGTACACTAACTCGTGTTGCCAGATTATACCACGCCAGCCGCACACCACGCCAACACCCGTCAAGACCCGCCAGAAGCTCCCATTAATTCAGGAGTGGCGCTCGCTATCAAGCAAAGGCCGCGATACAATGGATCCGGCGCCAGGAAACGGTTGCGCGGCGATGGTCCCGTGAGGAGGCTGATATGGGTGACATGCGAGCTGAGGAGCAAACGACCACGAAAACAGAGCCGGTTGAGGGGACATTCGCTGACCCCAGCAGCGACCGTGAGATGCCCTGCCCGATGTGCGGCGCCAGCATGCCCGACCTGAAGGGTGGCAAGGCGAGCATCTGCCCGAACTGCGGCTTCAAGGATAGCTGCTGTTTTTAACCCGGCTATCTGCGCGCGCGCAATGAGAAGAGCAGCGGCAGCGTGTTAGCGGGGTCGGGCCAGCGCCAGTAACCATCACCGCCCTCCACCAGTTGCGGGAACTGCCGCCAGTGCGCGCAAGGATACTCGCGCAGTGACTCTACCCGCAACCCAGTGTCCGCGAGCGCCGAGACGACCTCGCCCAGGCTGTACGTCCACGCATAGACAGTGGACTCACCAGGCTTTTCCTCCTTCAACGGCGCGGGGGTATGGAAATAGGGCTGACTCAGCCGCAAGCTCAAGCCGCGCGGATCGTCTCGATCGGAGTCCATCGCCATACCACATGGATGCAGGTCCACCAGCAGCAGCCTTCCGCCCGGAGCGACGTAGCTCGCCGCCACCTGCGCCCAGCGTTCCAGATCGGGCGCCCAGCAGAGCGCGCCATAGGTGGCGATGACGATGTCAAAGCGCTCATCCAGCGTGGTGGGGAGATCGTAGATGTCGGAGCGAATGAAGCGCGCCACATCCGTCAGCCCACCTTCTTCCGCCAGCTCCCGCGCGAAGGAAATCGCGTCATCCGCGATGTCCACGCCGGTGACTCGCGCGCCCAGCCGCGCCCACGAGAGCGTCTCACTGCCCAGGTTGCACTGGAGATGCAGCAGCGACGCGCCCGCCACATCGCCCAGTTCCGCCTGCTCGATAGGCCGTAGACTGGAGCCAGTCGCCCGGTAGCGCCCGACATCCTTGTGGTGGTCCGAGCCGGTGTCGCGCGTCACCCAGAGATTCCATGTCGCGCGGTTGGCCTCAGTATAGGGCGTGTACTTCGCTCCGTCTCGCCGCTCCATGCCACGCTCCTTCGGTTGTCCTCCCGCGACGCGATTCACGCGCTCACCACTGGACGCGCCTCAGGCGTTGGGGCCCTTATCATACAGCATGCGCGCGCCACGCTGAAGGATGCTCACGACCTGCGCGACAACCGACGGATTGAAGGTCCAAAAGCCGGTAAACTCGCGCGCCATCTGCCGCCTGGCCCACAGATCGCCGCTCGTATGCTTGGCGACCAGCGCCGTGGGAAAGGTCGGGTCATTCACAACCAAAAACCAGAAAGCCTCAAGCCCAAAGCCAACCTCCATCGCGGATTACCAGGGATTGTAGCAAAGAACCGCCTATCTCCCCAACCTTAAATGCTGCGAACTATCGCAACGCGTGATACTCTTTAAGAGTGTCAGCCTCAACCACAGAGGCGCTTGGACATTAGTTGACAAGCACAACACTGGGAACATTGGGACATCATGAGTGTTACTGAATCAACGTCACAGAGCCAGGACGCTGAGCGAGAGCGTCAGATATCGCTCGTGCGTCAGGCCGAGCTAATCATCAGCCATGTGCTGCGCGGCGGCGTGCTACTCAGCGCGGCGGTCGTTCTCGTAGGCGTCGTGCTGTATTACGCCACGCCCCAGCCAGGTGGCGCAGCGGCGACCCTGACCTACCCTCACTCGCTGGGCGCCGTGATCCCTGCGCTCATCTCTGGATCACCAGAGGGAATCATCACGTTCGGCCTGCTCATCCTGCTGGCCACCCCTGTTATCCGCGTCGCTGTCTCGATCATCGCCTTCGCGCTGGAACGTGATTGGATGTATGTCGGGATCACCGTCCTGGTGCTGACTCTGCTGCTCTCCAGCATCCTGGTGCTGGGCAGCGTCTTCGGCCATGGCGTAGTAGACCCGCAACAGCCGCCTAGCCTGGGCGTCTTCGCGCTGATCGCGGGGTCCTCGATCGTCGCCGGGCTGGTTGGCTCGCTGGTAGGCCTGGGCGGTGGCGTGCTGGTAGTGCCTCTGCTCACACTGGTCCCCATGATTGCAGTCTCCCCTGAGATCGCCGTCGGCGTCTCGATCGTCTCGGTCATCGCCACCTCCAGCGGCGCGGCGGCGGCGTATGTGAAAGACCACATCACCAACCTGCGCGTCGGCATGTTCCTGGAGATCGCTACGACGATCGGCGCGATCTCCGGCGCGTTCCTGGCGATAGTCATCGCCCCCAGCTGGCTATTCATCATCTTTGGCATCGTGCTGCTGATCTCCGCCGTGCCGCTGATCGTCAAGATCGGCGAGGAAATCCCAGAAGGCGTCACCAACGACCGCTGGGCGAAGCGGCTCGCGCTCGCATCGAACTATCCCGACGAGAAGCTTGGCCGCACCATCGAGTATCAGGTTACGCGCGTGCCTGCGGGCTTCGGCCTGATGACCATCGCCGGCCTGCTCTCTGGCTTGCTCGGTATCGGCAGCGGCACGTTCAAGGTGCTGGCGATGGATACCGCGATGCGCCTGCCGATGAAGGTTTCCACCACGACCAGCAACTTCATGATCGGCGTCACGGCGGCGGCCAGCGCGGGCATCTACTTCCAGCGCGGCGACATCAACCCGCTCTACGCCGCGCCGGTCGCGCTAGGCGTGCTGCTAGGCGCAACGATGGGAGCCAAGACGCTGGCGCGCTTCAGCAACTCCACCCTGCGCAAAATCTTCGTCCCGATCCTCGCCGCGATCGCCATTGAGATGCTGATTCGTGGCGTGGGCTACCTGACGAGCGGCCACTAATCGAGGCCGGTGGCTCGAGCCACCAGACGCGCCGTCGCGTGGGCTGAGCGCCCACGCGACGGCGCGCGCAATCCCGCGCTCCGCAGGTAGAGCGCGCCACTGAGCAGCCAGAGCGAGATGATCGTCATCGAGTTGGCGATGTGATTGAACGGAACAAGCGAAATCACAAAGATGAACGCCAGCGCGGCAAGCGGCGCCCATCGACCCCAGTCTCGCGTCACGACGCCACTACGGGCGATTCGCACCGTCTCGACCAAACACGCCCAGAATGCGGGCAACAGCCAGGTCAGATAGAGCCATTGGATCACGGGCGAGAAAAACAGCATCGTACAGAGCGCCCATCCAATGCCCAGCGTATCGTCGCCGTTTGCGCCCTTTCCCCATCGCGCCGTGATTACTCCTGCCGCAAACAAGACGCCCGCCGCGAGCCCCCAGGCGATTCCCCCAGGCCAGCCCGCCCACACCGCGCCAGTCACAGCAAACAACGTAGGGCTGAGGCTGTCCATCATCGCCGTAGGTCCCACGATCGCGACCTGCGCCAGCAGCAACGCGACGCCAGCAAACGCCGCGCCCGCGGCGACTCGCCACCGTCCCGTGAGCAGGTAATACGCCACGATCGCGCCTGGCACGTATTTGATCCAGGCGCCAGCCGCCAGCGCGGCGCCGCCTGAGAACTCCCGCCGCCGCGCGACCAGCGCTACGCCAGCAAGGCAACTCGCCAGAATCGCGAGGTGAATCTGGCCGAGGAGCATGCCGTCAATCAGCGGCAGGTAGAGCGCGATCATCGCAACGCCAGCAAACGCCCACCAGCGCCCGGCCGTCCGCCATGGCGCACGCGTCAGCGCAAACGCGCAGGCGCCCCAAAGCGCGAGCGTGATGACACGCCACACGAGCGTCGCCTTCGAGCATGTAAGCAGCGTGAGCGGTGAGAAAAGTATCGCGAGGAGGGGCGGGTACTTAAACGACTGGCCCGCCCAGACCGGGCAGCCGCCCGGTTGCGCGCCACCCCACACAGTAGTCGCGAACTGCGCCAGGTTCGCGTGCGGCATCACACGAAACGCGCGCGCCGTGTCGTAGTACATATTCGAGTCAGGCGCCACTGTCGGGTGAAAAGTGAGCAAGAGCGTAGCGACGAGCGTCCCCCAGGTCACGATAAGCGGCCAGCCCAGCGCCAGCCCAAAGCTACGCCATCGCGTCTTCATGCCCGTCTCCCATGCTCGAATCGTGAACGCCCGTGCGCGCCTTCATGCGCCACTATCAGTGTTAACGCGCGCCAGGACTTTCCTCTTTCGGGGAAAGCCCTGGCGCATAGATCGCGACGATGCGCTCGCATCAGCCGCGCGCGGAAATCAGCCTTGCTTCTCGGCGACCGACTTCATCTGCGTGAACAGCAGCAGATAATCGCGCCCGCCGGCCTTCGAGTCGGTGCCTGACATATTGAAGCCGCCGAACGGATGCGCGCCAACCATCGCGCCGGTGCACTTGCGATTGAGGTACAGGTTGCCGACGTGGAACTCATGCCGGGCGCGCTCCAGCCGCGCGCGGTCCTGACTGAAGAGCGAGCCGGTCAGGCCGTATTCCGTGCCGTTGGCGATGTCGAGCGCCTCTTCGAAGTCCTTCGCCCGGATGAAGGCCAGCACCGGGCCGAAGATCTCCTCCTGGGCGATACGCGCGGTTGGGGCGACATCAGCGATGATCGTCGGCTGGATGAAATGCCCCTCACGGTCAAGCTTCTCACCGCCCAGCGCGAGCCGGCCCTCACCCTTGCCAATCGTGATGTACTCGAGAATCTTGCGCTCCGCGGCGGCGTCCACCACCGGCCCCATGTAGGTGGAGCGCTGGTCGGGATCGCCAACGGTCAGCGTCTTCGCGCGATCGACGACCTTCTCCAGGACAGCGTCATATACGCTATCAACGATGATGGCGCGCGAACAGGCGGAGCATTTTTGCCCCTGGAAACCGAACGCGGAGGCGACAATCGCGGTGGCGGCGGCGTCCAGGTCGGAAGTCTCGTCCACAACAATCGCGTCTTTACCGCCCATCTCCAGCACAGCGCGCTTGACCCAAATTTGACCCGCTTGCGCCTGCGCGGCCATCTCGTTGATACGCAGGCCAACTTCGCGCGAGCCAGTGAAGGAAATAAAGCGCGTCAGGGGGTGCCGCGTGAGCGTGTCACCCATCACAGCGCCTGAGCCGGGCAGGAAGCTAACCACACCCGACGGCAGGCCCACCTCTTCCAGTAATTCCACGAACTTCGCCGCCACCCAGGGCGTAGCGGATGCGGGCTTGAGCACCACCGTGTTGCCCGCCACCAGCGCCGAGCTAGTCAGGCCAATCATGATCGCGCCCGGGAAGTTCCAGGGTGGAATGATAGCGCCAACACCCAACGGGATGTAGAAGACAGATGTCTCCTCACCCGGAAGCGGCGTCACCGGCTGTTTCTCGGCCAGGCGCAGCGCCTCGCGCGCGTAGAACTCAAGGAAGTCAATCGCCTCGGCGACATCGCCATCGGCTTCAACCCAGCTCTTGCCCGCCTCATAGATCTCGATGGCGTTGAACTCGAAACGTCGCTCACGCAGCCGCTGCGCCGCCGCGAACAGATACCCCGCGCGCTCCTCAGCGGGTGTGTACTGCCAGGTCTTGAAGCGCTTGTGCGCCGCCTCGACTGCCTCATTGGCTTCGACGATACCCGCCTTGGCGAAGGTGGCTAGCGCCTGGTCGGGATGAGCGGGATTGTTGGAGGTGAACGTCTCGGCTGTCATGCGCCGCTCACCGGCGATGATCAGCGGATAGGTCTTGCCGAACTCACCGGCAACGGACCGCAGCGCGGCCTCCTGCGCGGCGATATGGTCAGGATTGGTAAAGTCGGTCAACGGCTCGTTGGTAAAGGGGGTCGCCTTCATCATCGCGACTTCCCCGGCAGTTGTGGCCATGGATTGTCTCCTTTTCTGGGCCTCTCCGGCGCGCCAGCGCGCCGCCCAACAGTGTACCGCATGCGCGGCAGCCAGGCGAAGTAGACGCGCCCTAAGCGCCTTTGCCGGAGCGGCGCGGTTTGGTGGCAGTGACAGGAGCGGCGCTCGCGCCGTCCACCTGACCAAGCTCCGCGCGTCCCGTGGGGCAGAGCGAGGACAGCGCGCACTCGGCGCAGAGAGGCTTGCGCGCCTGGCAGATCATACGCCCGTGCATGATGAGCATGTGCGAGAAATCGAGCCAGTCGGACTGAGGAAGCAGCGCCATCAAGTCCTGCTCGACCTTGACCGGGTCATCGCTCGCGGTCAGACCCAGCCGGCGAGAGATGCGTCCGACATGGGTATCCACCACAACACCCTCGACGATACCGTAGGCGTTGCCCATGACGACATTGGCCGTCTTGCGCGCCACGCCTGGCAAAGTGATCAGTTCCTCCATCGCGCGCGGAACTTCGCCATCGTAACGCTCGCCGATCAGCCGCGACGCCTCGCGAATATGCTTCGCCTTGTTGCGATAGAATCCCGTCTGCTTGACGTCTTGCTCCAGTTCCTCTGGATTGGCGCTAGCATAGTCGTCCGCCGAGCGATATTTTTTGAAGAGCGATTTGGTGACAACATTGACGCGCTCGTCCGTACATTGCGCCGAAAGCATGGTCGCTACCAGAAGCTCCAGCGGGGTGGAGAAATCGAGCGAACATTTCGCGCCGGGATACTGATCGCGCAATGTCGCGACAATTTTGCTGGCGCGCTCGCGCTCGGCGGCGCTAGGGGTTGGGCGTTCGTCCACGGTCATTTCCTCATGCTACTCAAGCGCTCATGCGGCTCGCTCATCGGCATGGTCGCGTCCCCGCTTGCCCGGTTCGCGCCCGCCTCATCATATGACGTGAGGGCGCTGTGGGGAATGCTCATGGCAGATGTATTCCCGGTAGCGCGCGCGCCAGGGCGAGCGCGACACGCGCCAGCGTCAGTCCAGCCTGAAGCGCGAGCGCGCTGGGTGTGAAGGTATTCGTCGGCGAGGTTGGCAGAGTGGCCTCGAAATACCAGTAGAAGGTACGGAGCGCGCTGATGGAGAGGAAGAGGAAGAGCGCGACGCGGCCAATCTGCTCAGGCGTGGTGAAAACGCGCACGCCGTTCAGGCGATCCAGGACGATGGGTAGGCGGCCAACCCAAGACGCCGCTTCATACATCGCCAACGCGGGAACGATGCAGGTGGCAGGCAAAACGCTGGCGGCTTCGATGATACTGGTCGGCGCACTGACAGCCACTGTCGCCACCATGGGGAGCGCCAGCAGCAGCGCGAGCGCCAGCGAGGTCATGTCGCGCGAGCGAATCAACCGATAAGCGATGATGGCCAGGCCAAGATAGAAGAACACGCCAAGGTACGGTGGGATGATTGGCGCGCCGCCAACGGCGGGATAGCCAGCACTGTAGTCCTGCGTGGCCAACAGCTTGAGCACATCGAGCGCATTAGCGCCCACACCCGCCCAATAGGCCGGGTTCAGTGGCGATAGCCCTGCCTGGATCGGCTCACTGGACTGCGCGAAGACCGGACTACCTATGGCAAACCCAACATTCGGGCTGATGAGGCCCCACACGACCGGCGAAACGGATAGTCCCCCCGCCACGGCAAGAGCCGCCAGTGGCGCGCGCATGCGGGTGAAGAGCGCTGGCCGCCTCCAGCGCCAAGCGAGCAGGAAACCTATCATCAGCGCTGGCGTAATCCACAGGCCAGGCGCGAGGTCACACGCCAGGCCCGTCGTGACGCCCGCGAGCGCGAACAGGCCAAGCGTCCGGGTTCGCGTTGAGCGAAACCACCCGCGCGCGGGCTCCTCAACCGGCGACTGCTCCAACAGGTAAAAACCGCGCAGGAGCGCCCACAGCGACGCGCTCAGCAACAGCGGAAGCAGCACCACTTCGGTCCCCGAGCGGCTAAGCGAGACATGCCAGCTCGACGTAGCGGTGAGCAATGCCGCCAACAATGCTACGCCACGCTGCTCGTGCCTGCCCGTCTGGCGCAAAATCTCGATCGTCAGGGCATAGATCACAAGGACAGTAATGGTGCCAATGATCGCGCTCGGCAGCAACGCCGCCAGCGGTGTAGGACCAAAGATACGAACGAGTAGCCCTTCCATCGCCGAGAAGGGGCCATTGAGTCCTTGTGGGTCGGCCAGAAACACACGCAAGTCGCCGCTGATCTGCTTGAGCGCGTTGACATCGGCGCTGCCACCGCTGAGGTCGAGGCTAAGATTACCCAGCCGCAGCAGCCGGAGCAACGCGGCGACGATCATCGCCAGCACGAGCATCACGCGCTGCCAGAAGACAGGGCGCTGGCTAAAGCCCTCGGCGAAAAGGCTCCAGTAGCGGCGCACAATACTGACCCACCCCTCTTCGTACGGCGCGGCGCGCAGCAGAAGCAGTGGCGCGAAGGTGAGCAGGACCTCGAAGAACTGGACGAAAAGGTCGCGACCAATGCCAGGCGTGCCAACGAGCAGGAAGTTGCTGACGGCATAGGTAAGCAGGGCGCCGACGGAGATCAAGGTTCCCTGCCTACGCACGAACGGCTCGCGGGCGAGCGCGGCGAGCGGCAGCAGCCACACGATATACCAGGGCTGGAACCAGAAGGTAATGAGAATTAGCGCGGCGAAAGTGATTTTGGTGGCGGCGGTGATGAGGTCGGTATTTCCGCCGCCGCGCCCAGTACCCACAGCCGCTGCGTCTGGATAGCGGCGTAGATAACGAACAGGGTGTAGAAGAGGAGACGGACGGTTTTATCCAGCGCGGGATACTGCGCGGGCTGCACGAACAGTTCGAGTGGCGCGGTAATGAACTGGACAATGGAGCCGTTGTAGTACAGCGGACGCAACTGCTGGCCCAGCCCAGTGAACGTCTGGATGCCCGCCCAGTAGGGCGCGTAGGCGGCGAAAGTAATCACGCCGCCGATAATGATGGCAGGAGCAAGGATGCGCGCGGCGGCCCAGAAATCCAACTCGGCGATAAATCCGGACACGACGCGGCGCAGCCAGCCCATACGCCCCCTGAATCCGGAAGGAAGGCGCTCCTCTATCCGCATAGGACCCGTCAGTGCGCGGTGGCGAAGCTCATACACCAGCCACAGCGGTACGAAAAAGGCCGAGAGATATTTGATAACAGCGCCGATGACCAGGAAGGCGAACGCGGCCTGCGAGCGCCCCCGCAGCATCAGGGCAAACGCAGCCAGCACGCAAACCACCATGACGATGTCGTTGTGTCCGTTCCCCACCGTCTCGAAGAATAGGAGCGGACTCCAGCCGAACAGCACCGCGATCCGCAAGCGCCGCTCGGGGTAAAGCCGCTTCGCTAGCTGGTCCACCAGGACCATCGCCACGAGAACGCTGATCGCCGCGAGCGCCTTGAAGAGCAGCATGTTCACGAGCAGATTCTCGCCGCTGATCCAGGAGAAAAGCGAGGCGATCATGAGCCATCCTGGCCCATAGGGCGACGCGGGGCGATCCACCGCAAAACCGCCCGGCAGGCGTGAGGCGGCGGTTATCATGGGGTTTTCGTGGAAGTGGACAGACAGGTAGCCGCGCGCGACATAGCCGTAGAGGTCAGTTGTCGTGACGGGTTGCATCCAGATCATGATGAGCGTGAAAATCACGGGCGCGCCGTAGATCAGGAGTGCGATCCAGCGCCGGGCCATGGGGCGTTCATCCCGCTGGGCGCGGCTGGCGGCCAGCAGCGCGATGAATTGCGCGCCGAAGAGCAGGAGGATCACCACCACAAAACTGCTGGCCGCCAGTGGACTGTATCGAGTAATCGCCCCCATGTCATTGATCTGCGACGATTCCGGGGAAATGTGCGGCTGGTTATAATATATGGTCAATGGGAACGCGGCCACGAGGCCAGTATAGCAAATGACCGAGATGAGACCCGCGCTCAGAATGGCGGCAAGCGGCGACACCTGGGTAAACAGGTGTGCGAATACATCCTCGCTGCGCGGACGGAATCCAGGGATCGGTGGCGCGGACGCGATCAGCCGCCGCCACGCCTCGCGAATTCGCAGCCGTAACGGTTTCGCGCTGTTTCCGTCTGACACGCCTTGCTCACCTCTTCGCTCCACTCTCGCCCGAGCGTCATGCCACAAAGTCACGAGCAGTGTAGCAGACGCGATAACCCAGACAAGATTACGCAGCTCCAGCACGACCACCGGCAGTGGGCGCAGCGTGACCACGCCCTTCCACACGCCAGGATCCACGAGTATCTGGCCAAGCAGCCCCACCGCGATCAACCCGCCCAGCCAGAGCGCCGTTCGCCGGCGCGTTCCCAGCCAGAGCAGCGGAACGAGTGGAAGAAAATCGAGCAGATAGTGCGTAGGAAGCGCTCGGAATGTGAGGATGAACGCCAGCGAAACGAGGGTTACGCCCAGCGCCAGCGCTTGCCCCGCGCGCCAGGCGCGCTCGCCCTCAGCGGCGTTGACGTCACTGGCCAGCGCGCGGCGCACGCGGCCACGCCAGCCGAACCAGAGCGCCACGAATGAGACAAGCAGCGCAAGGCCCAACAGCGCGGAGGAGACCATTTCCAGCGGCGCTTCTGGCGTCAGTGGCGAGACGACCACCCGCGAGAGGTCCGCGGGGTTGAACACCGTGTGCGCGGCAAGTCCTGGCAGCCAGGCGAGCGCCAGCGCGACTGAAGCGTAGAGACTCTCGATCTCCGCTCCGCGCCCAGCATGGTAGGTGATGGTATGGACGACGGAGCCCCAGCCAGCAAACGCAGTGACCGCGACGGTAGCCACGCCGATGACACCCACCAGCCACGCTACGCCCGTTATGATCGGACGGGCCGCCGCCCGAAGCGCCGCGCCGATATCACGCTCGCCGGTCATCTCCAGCTCATATAGCGCGAACACCGGCGCGACAAAGATGGGGAATCCCTTGATGAGCGTCGCCAGCGCCAGCAGCGTCCACGCGAGCCGGCGCTTCCGCTCCACGAGCGCCAGAACCGCCGCGAGCAGCAGCGCGCCCATCGCTAGATCGAACTTCTGCAAAACACCACCGCTTAGGAAGGTAAGCAGGGTGTAGAGCAGGCCTGCCCCCGCGGCGACCAGTTCGCTATCGCGCCCCGTCAGCCGCCGCGCCACGCGTGTCACGAGCCACAGCGTGATCGCGTCAATCAGCAACATTTGAATCGCGAAGCTGACCCCATATGCGCCATAGCGCGTCGGATCAGGCGCGGGAAGATGGGTGACATGCAAGAACGCCGCATCAGGCCGCGGCGCGATTCCGGGGAACAGAAGCAGCGGCAGCGCGGGCAGCAGCAGCAGCGCGATGGCGCCGGGGGGATACTCGACTGGCACATTCCGATAAGGCCAGAGACCCGCGGCGAGCTTGCCCGCATAGTCGTAGAACTGCGGGTCGGCATAGTGCGCGCCGAAGATCACCCCTACCAGCAGCGCCAGCCGCGTGGCCGTCCAGATACCCAGCGTTATGCCACTCGCCAGACCGGGCCGGGCCTCGAGCGCACGCACAATGCGCCGCGCGGCTTCGCGCCAGCCATGCGGCTCGTTGCGCTCGCGCGGCCGCTGGGGAACCTCCCGAAGTGGACGATCCGTCGCTGTATTCATAGCGCCCGCGCCTCTCCAGCCTGTAGCGGCGATGGCTCGCTGGCCAGACGGCGCGCCGAGAGCAGCAGCGCCAGGGCAGGCAGCGCGGTGAAGTAGAAATAGGTCGTTAGGCTGCGCCAGGCGAAGAACAACGGCGCTACCGCCAGGGCGTACCCCAGCGCAGGCGCGCGCTGGCAGTTGCGCCAGTACCAGACGAGCGCCGCTCCCATCGCCAGCAGCTCCAACACCGTATAGACCGGCGTCGGCGCCAGCGGCAGAACGCCGGATAGCGACAGGCGAATCAGCCCATTGCCAAGCGGGAACATAGGGTCGAGCTGCGGGGCCAGCACCCCTGAGAGCCAGGCGCGCGGGTTGTTGATGAAGAATGGCAGGTTGATGGCGACGAACACCGCGACCGCGCCCGCAAGCCGCCCCAGCGCAGCGCGCCAGCCCCGCTCGCGCCAGACCAGCACGACATAGAACGGCGCGGAGAACCACGCGAGTTGCTTGGCCGCCAGCGCCAATCCCAGCGTCACGGCGGAGAGCGCCCCGCGCTCGCGCCAGCGCCACGCAGCGAAGAGCGGCAACAGGTACAAGATATCAGGATCGGCGATACCAGCGGCGTTCAGCAGCGGCACATCGGCAAGCGCCAGCAGCCCTACCCACACGCGCAGGTCGCGTGGCGCCGCCATCACCAGCAGCGCTACCAGCGCCAGCCAGCAGAGCGCCGTGAGTGGCACGCCGTTGGGCAAGCCCGCCCACATCAGCGGGACCAGCGGCAAGAACGCCAGCGCCGGATAACTCATCCGCGTCTCGAAGCCCTGAACCGCCTCAGGGTTGCCAGCCGTCTGAGTCTTGAATGCCGCGCGCCGCTCATCAGCCGACGGGTAATCGGCCCAGGCATGGGAGGCGAACGGCCCGTTCCGCAGCGGCGTGGTGAAGGAGGGGTCCTGGCGATACTGGTTGATCGCGGCGACGATGTCCGTCGTCACGTAGGGATTGTGTCCCGCCAGCAATTGTTGAGCGGCGTACTGGTCGAGGGTGGCGCCATCGTTGGGGTAGTACGGCGGCTGAACGGTGGCGGCCACCATGACTCCCACCTGCCGCAGCCCGATCAGGCTCGCGCCCAGTGTCAGCGCCAGCGCCAGCGTCCGCGTCCACCGGCTGCGCAGCCAGCGCCAGCCAGGGGGTCGCTCCCAAAGCGCCAGATACAGACAGCCAGAGGGAAACGGAGAGCGCGACAAACGCTAGCGCGCCCGTCACGGCGGAGCCCAGCGCCCGTGTGACCGCGTCACGGGGGGCTTCCAGTACGTTATGCAGGGCGATCACCAGGGCAATCAGCGTCAGCCGTACCCCGATGTCGCCATGCGGCGGCGTCAGCCATGCCCGCCAGGCGCGTCGCGCGCCAGCTTGGTTGGCCTCCGCCGCGTGCGCCTCAATCACAGATGCGTAATCCTCGCGCTCCTCACGTGGTGGACGGCGCGCTGGCAGCCCACCTGGGTGGCCAGCGCGCGCTGGTTAGCCCTCAGCGAGCCAGCGCGCCGCCTCGATCGCGTGATAGGTGATGATCATGTCCGCGCCCGCCCGCTTGATGCCCATCAGGGTCTCCAGGGTCGCGCGGCGCTCATCCAGCCAGCCGTTCGCGGCGGCGGCTTTCACCATCGCATACTCGCCGCTGACGTTATAGGCGGCGATGGGTAGATCGAACTGGTCGCGTGCGCGCGCTATCACATCCAGATACGGCAGCGCCGGCTTGACCATCACGATGTCCGCGCCCTCCTGGATGTCGAGCGTGATCTCGCGCTGCGCCTCGCGTCCGTTCGCTGGATCCATCTGATACGCGCGGCGGTCACCAAATTGCGGCGTTGATTCCGCCGCCTCGCGGAAGGGGCCATAAAAGACTGACGCGAACTTCGCCGAATAGGCCATGATCGGTGTCGCGCTGAAACCCGCGCCGTCCAGCGCCTCGCGCAACGCCGCCACCCTGCCATCCATCATATCAGATGGCGCAACGATGTCAGCCCCCGCCTCAACGTGCGAGAGCGCCTCGCGCGCCAACAATTCAAGCGTCTCGTCGTTCTGGACCTCACCATCGCGGACAAGTCCGCAATGCCCGTGGCTCGTGTACTCGCACATGCAGACATCGGTAACGATCACCAGCTCTGGTACAGCGGCCTTCATCTCACGAATCGCGCGCTGCACGGGGCCGCGTTCATCCCACGCTGAACTGCCAATCTCGTCCTTATGCTCTGGCACACCGAAGAGTAGCGCGGCGCCAATACCCAGCCGCGCCAACTCCTCCGCCTGACGCGCCATCGCGCCAACCGGCCACTGGAACTGCCCCGGCATCGAGCTAATCGCGACGGGTTCTGCGATCACCTCGCTCACGAAGAACGGGAAAATGAAATCAGCGGGATCGAGCGCCGTCTCACGGGTGAGCCTCCGCAGGCCTTCCGACCGGCGTAGACGGCGCATCCGCCGCGCGGGGAATCCACCCGCGATATGCGGCTCGCGCGGCGTAACATCCGTGGGCGCCGCCCCGGACCCAGATGTGGTCGCAGTCATTTCCAGGCCTCACCACGCCTCACAAGGCGCGTTCCAATAGACACAACGAGACACTACTTGCTTTCTGGCATCGGCTTGAACGGCAGCATAATCAGCGCGACAAACGCCGCAATCGCTGGAATCAGGTAGAGCACCCCCACCATGACCGTATCAGTATCCCGCGCGTTGATCAGGGTATACAGGCTGAACAGCCCGAAACCCGCCCCAATCAGAAACAGCAGCGCCGTGCTCAGCATTTTCTTCGACATATCGCGCCTTCCAGAGCATGTATCGTAACGGCGACAGAGCTTCACCCATCGGGCTCTCAGGCCGCCAGAGCCCGCGCACGCCAGATAGACATGACGCGGACATGCGCCAAGATTATACCATCCCGGATGGCGCCTGACCTTAGCGCTGGTTAAAGGCCTGTTCCGCCCTCAACGGGGCGCGCCATATTTCGTCTTCTCAATCAAGCGAGAGGCCAGATGCGCCGCCCGCGTAGTATGCTAGAGAGCGCCACCCGCGCGGCGCTGAAGCCCGCGGCGCATATGGCGATGGTAGTGGCGGCGATTTGTGTCTATATCCGTTCTGGAGGAATACAGGATGCGCGTTCACTGGCGAGGAACATGGCTGATGGCATCTCTGATGGGGCTAGTCTGCATGACTGCGCTGGCCGCTTGCGGCAGCGGGACAGTCAGCAAGCCGCCCACCGAGACCGCCGCCACCACAGGCCCCGTGACGGTGACCACAAACCTGAGCGCATACAGCGTCAACGACGCGATCGGCGTCATCGTCAGCAACACCTCCACCACCACTGATTACTACACCGTCAACGGCAAATCCGCCTGTGTCATCGTCCAACTGGAGCGCTACAATACGACCAAGGGCGTCTGGGAACCCGTTGACAACTGCCCGTCACAAGGGACGGCGCAGACCTTCGCGATCGCCAAGAACTCCCAACAACAATTCACCCTCGCGCCAGTTTCCAGCGCCGACGCCAACGCCTGGGAAGCGGGTCTCTACCGGGTGACAGTAACCTACTCGTCAAACAGCGATGGCGCCACAAGTCCGCAGCAAGCGCGCTGTGTCGCCTTCAACATCCGCTAACGCGCGAGTGCCAGACAGCCAAACCTACAGCGTACCCCTGTATCAAGGAGCTATATCGTACATGTCATCCCCAATCCTCCCACCGGATGGGACGGCTGGCGCGCGTCGCGAGATTACCCGCTTCGCCACTGATTTCCCGTTCGAGAGCGCTGATCGCGCGCGCCTCGCCGCCACGTTGGGCGAAGGGCGGCTGCTCACCGCGCGCAGCCATCAGGAGCTGGTGGAAATAGCCAGCGCGCATCCCGAGGTGGATGTTCTGTGCCCCACCTTCTTTATGAGCGATCTACCGCCCTTGCTGCCCAACCTGCGCTGGATCGCGCTGCCCAGCGCGGGCGCAGACCATGTAACCGGCCAGCCGTGGGCCACTGAGCCGAACGCGCCGGTCATCACCACCGCAAACGGCGTTCACGCGACGCCCATTAGCGAACACGTTTTCTCGAGCATCCTGCTCTGGAGCCGCCGCTGGCCAGATCTGCTGCGCTTGCAGCAAGAGCGCTCCTGGCCAGATAGCGTCATGGAGAAAGCGATGTACGCCGGGCGCGAGCTGGAAGACGCGACCCTGCTGGTGATCGGCCTCGGCGCCATCGGACGGCGGATCGCCCAGCTTGGCCGCGCCTTCGGCATGCGCGCACTCGCCACACGGCGCAGCGTCGCGCCCGGCGCGGCCGACCCCGATGTGGATGTCATCGCCTCGATGGACGGCCTCGACGCGCTGCTCCCTGATGCCGACTACATTGTAATCGCGACACCCAGCACAACAGAGACACGCGGTATGATCTCGGCGGCGCGCATAGCGCGCATGAAGCCCAGCGCCATGCTCATCAACATCGCGCGTGGCGATGTCATCGACGAGCCAGCGCTCATCGCGGCGCTGACCAACGGCAGGTTGGGAGCCGCCGCGCTCGACGTAACCGCGCGCGAGCCGTTGCCAGCCGGCGACCCGCTCTGGACCACGCCGAACCTATTCCTCTCACCCCACCTCTCAGGCCTCACACCGCGCTACAGCGAACGCCTCACGAACATCCTGCTCGACAACATCGCACGTTATCGCGACGAGCGGCCCATGCGGAATCTCGTCCATGCCGCGCGAGGCTACTGAGCGACATCACACGATCACGATGGGCTTCGCGCAAATGCTTGACGCGCGCCTATCAACCAGCTAGAGTGTAGAAGAACACGCCCGACTTTCCGCCTTCTGGACGTGACGGCGGACGCTGGCATGCGGATGTAGTCAGGGAATGTTGGGCGGAGCGCCAGAGCGTCAGCCGTATCGCGCCGCGCCCAGAAGGATGTTCGCGCCGCGGACGCGCCCGTGAGCGCCAGCGGGAGGAACTGGATGATGCAGCAACAGTGGTCCGCGCCGAATACCTCGCCGGATCAGCAGCAACAAGCTGACTCAGGCCCGGCGCAACAGATGGTGATGGAGCTCGGGGCCCGCGCCGATACGCTGCTCCGCCGCCTGCGTGATGTGGAAGAGGCGCTCACCGACCAGGAATGGTGGCTGATGGGCAACGTCTTCCCCGAAGCGCGCCGTCTCGCCGAGATTTCCAGCCTCCTCTCCGTCGCGCGCGGCGAAATCGAAGCGTTCCTGACCGAGGTCTGCGGTATGTCCGCCGCCGCCCCAGACGAGCGCAAGCGCGCCGACGAGGATGTCTTCAGCCTTATGGGTGACCCGATGTGGATGAGTGGCAGCCGGGAAAAAGCCGTCGCGCTACTTCGCATGCTCATCACCCAGGTTCCACCGATGCGACAGTACGCCGCCGCCCTCCAAGCGAACGCGGAGCGGATGCGTGTGCCGGCCGCCGCGATGGATCCGCTAGGCATCTCCGCCGAGCGGCTGGCGGAAATCGAAGAGCTCCTCCGCCAGCCACTGAGCTAGTCCGGCGCGCTCGCGCGCTGGCCTCTACGGCGCGGGCGCGCCGGGCGTCGCTGTGCGCGCCGCCTGGCGCCGGAGGACCAGCCGCCTGCCAAACCATATCAGCGCGCCCGCTGGCACGAAGTAGAGCGCAAACACTCCAAGCCAGATGAGCAGCGTCAGCAGCCCCTGCCCGAAGACAAGCGCAGCCCCCAGCGCATCATGGAATACCTGCCCTGGATTCCACGGCGTTGGCGCCGGAATCGTCACCGTGTCCAGCGGGCTCAGCTGAATCCGCACGGTATAGTACGTCGTCTGCCCGCTCAGCATGGCCAGATGCGCCTGAATATCCTCGATCTGCCCTTCAACATCCGTTAGCCGCTGCTCGATGGTCAGCACATCGTTGAGCGATCCCGCCTGTCCCATCAGCGCCAACAGCCGCTGCTGTTCGCCGCGCAGGTTCGTCAACCGCGACTGGCTGTCCACATAGTCGTTGGTGACATCCTGCACCGTCTCCTGGAGGTTGGTGAGCTTGCCGCCATGCTCCTGCGCGTAGCCCGCGAGATAGTTCTCAATCTGTGGATAGATGGTCGCCTCGACGTTGAACGTCATCCCCACGTCATAGCTAGCGCCATCCTGCGTATAGGTGATACCCGCTGACTGCGCCTTCGGATCCGTGGTCAGAATCCAGGCCTGCAGTTCTGACGCCGCCTTACGCGGATCGGGCGAGGTCATGTTCACGCCAAGCGACTTGATGAGATACTGAGCGCTCGGTGGCTGGTTCGAGGTCTGCGGCGATGACGAGCTTGATGAGTTAGGCGCGCCCGCCGAGCTCCCCGGCGCCCCTTGAGTCGTGGTCCGCGAATAATCCTGCGAAGAGGCCGCTGGCGCAGCGCTCGATCCGCCACAACCAGCCAGCAGCGCCGCCAGTCCAACCGCCCCGAGCAGACCCGCGACGCTCCACTTGCGCCGCCCAGCCATCTGATTCCACATACCACCGTTCTCCTTCGCGACGAGCCGCGCCCTCACACGGGAGCACTCCGGCGCCCGCTGGCGGCTCGCTTGAAGGGACGCTACACTCTGACAGATTGTTCCCTTTCACCAATCCAATGGGCATATCCACAACCTCAATGGAGCGCCTGGCGTAGATCATGTATGATTAATTGTGTAGATCGCGCTAGCGAATCTACAGGATTGGAGTATCCCGCCCTTGACAAGGGATCAGGGCGTGCGATATAAAATATGTAGGTGTGACGCATGGATATACACAATTCATCCCCGGACGCTGATGAGACGTGGAGCATCACGTATCACTTTGTGTGGGGGCCCATGCGATTCAAGCCCTGCCTTATCGGCGAAATCGCCGAGCGGCTACGGGCGCTGATCGAGGAAGGCGCCAGCGAGGCAGACTATGCCCCGCTGATGGTGGTAGTGCTACCAGACCGTGTGTATCTGGCCGCCACTGCGCCGCCGACGATGTCGCCACACCAGATTGTCTGTCAGGTGAAGGCGCGCACCTCGCGCGCCTTGCGTGGCGAGTTCCCGGAGCTGACGCGCATTCCGACGCTCTGGACACGCGCCTACCTGGTGATGGCTGGTGACCAGCTGAGCGCTGAGGAGGTCCTGCTCCGGTTCGAGGCGGCCCAGCCGCCGCGCCGGCCACGTGGCCGCCCACGTAAAACGCCACCCGCCTCGACTGAGGCCGGGCTGGAGGAGTAACGACCAGCGCTCAGGCGCGAGAGGCCCGAGCGAATTCCAACGACAACCCGCGCGCGGAGATACGAGAGACCGTGTAGAGGCGCGCGGAATCCCTACTAGAGGGGGACATTCAACGATGCAAAAATGCGAGCGCTGCCAAACACGAGACGCCCGCGTGCGCCTGGATTCCATGGTAGACGGACGCCGCGAGCAGCATTATTACTGCCGCCAGTGCGCCGAAGAACTGCTGGGCCAGGCGAACGGTGGAATCAGCAATGATTCTCTGGGCGGCATGTTCGGCTCACTCTTCAATAATCCCGGCATGCTTGGCGCGACGAACGGCGCCCAAGGTGGAGGCCCCGCAAACGCTGGCCGCCCCGGCGCAACCGCTACCGCACAACGTGAGCCCAACAAGCATAGCAAGACGCCGATCATTGACCAGTACGGGCGTGACCTCACCCAGGAAGCGCACGATGGCAAGCTCGACCCGGCCGCTGGCCGCGAGCGCGAGATCAAGCGCGTCCTCACGGTGCTGGGCCGCCGCCAGAAGAACAACCCGGTGTTGATCGGTGAGCCAGGCGTCGGCAAGACGGCGATCGTCGAGGGCATCGCCCGCCGCATCGCCGAAGGCAACGTACCGCCGACACTTCGCGATGCCCGCATCGTCTCACTCAGCATGGGCGGCGTGGTGGCCGGAGCGATGTTCCGCGGCCAATTCGAGGAGCGCATCAAGGGCATCATTGAGGAAGTCCGCGCCAACCCCGAAATCATCCTGTTCATTGACGAGTTGCACACCATCGTCGGAGCGGGAGCCGCTGAGGGCGCCGTCGGCGCTTCAGACCTGCTGAAGCCGGCGCTAGCGCGTGGCGAGCTACGCTGCATCGGCGCGACGACGCTCGATGAGTATCGCAAGCACATCGAGAAGGACGCGGCGCTGGAGCGGCGCTTCCAGCCGGTGAAGGTCGGCGAGCCGTCGGTGGATGAGGCGATCGAGATGTTGCGCACGCTGCGCGCGAATTACGAAGCGCACCACGGCGTCAGCATCACCGATGAGGCGATCGAGGCCGCTGTGAAGCTCTCCGACCGCTACATCAACGACCGCTTCCTTCCTGACAAGGCGATTGACGTGATGGATGAGGCCGCCTCGGCCCTGCGGCTGGAGGCCATCGAGCATGGCCTGCTCGGCCCTGACGCGGTGCGTAACCTGGAGCGCGAGCTGGCCCAGATCCAGCAAGAGAAGGAAGCCGCCGCCAACGCGGAGGACTACGAGCGCGCCGCCAAGCTGCGCCAGCGCGAGATCCAGGCGCAACAGAAGCTCGACCAGGCCCGCGAGAAGGCCGCTAGCGTCCCCACGCTAATGGTGACGCCGGACGAGATCGCGGGTGTCATCGAGACTTGGACGGGCGTGCCGGTCAGCCAGATGGTGGACGCCGAGCGCGTCAACCTGATCCATCTGGAAGGCGACCTGCGCAAGCGCGTGATTGGCCAGGACGAGGCGATCAACGCCGTCGCCCGCGCCATCCGGCGCTCGCGCGCGGGCATGAAGGACCCGCGCCGCCCAATCGGCTCCTTCCTGTTCATGGGCCCGACCGGCGTCGGTAAAACGGAGCTGGCGCGCGCGCTGGCTGCGACGATCTTCGGCAGCGAAGACGCGATGATCCGCCTTGACATGTCGGAGTACATGGAGGGGCATACAGTCTCACGCCTGTTCGGCAGCCCTCCGGGCTACGTTGGACATGACGAGGGAGGCCAGCTCACCGAGCGTGTGCGCCGCCGCCCGTACAGTGTCGTGCTCTTTGATGAGATCGAGAAGGCGCATCCCGAGGTTTTCAACGCGCTGCTGCAAATCCTGGACGATGGCCGGCTGACCGACGGCCAGGGACGCACAGTGGACTTCAAGAACACCGTCGTCATTATGACCAGCAACGCGGCGAGCGAGGATATCCGCCGGGCCAACATCGGCTTCCTGGCGCCCAAGTGGGGCGACGCGGAGACCGAGCGCGATAGCGAGCAGGCGCAGATGCGCGCCAAGGCGCTAGAGGGCTTGCGCCGCGCGTTCCGGCCCGAGTTTATCAACCGTATTGACCAGATCGTTGTCTTCCATTCGCTGGACCGCGACGAGTTGCGGCAGATCGTAGACCTGCTGCTTGAGCACTCGCGAGCGCGTCTGACGGAGCAGAGCGTCAAGCTGGAGTTCGGCGACGACCTGCGCGACTTCCTGATGAAGGAAGGCTTTGACCCGGAGTTCGGGGCGCGGCCACTGCGCCGGGCTATCCAGACATCCGTGGACGACACGCTCGCCGACGCGCTGCTCTCCGGCGCCGTTCAGCCTGGCCAGACGGCCGTTCTGACGGTCGTAGACGGCAAGGTGAAGGTGACGGCGACCGGCGAGCCGATCGTCCGCCAGCCAGCCAACCCGCAGCTGCTCACCCAGCCGCAAGCCTAATCCGCTGCGGCAAGGGGTAGCAGTCCCAAAGAGCCGCCTCCATGCTTCCTGTCCAGGGCATGGAGGCGGCTCTTTTTTCAGGCGCGTCGCACGCCTAGCGAGCGACGATCTTAGTGAGTCGCTGGCTGAACGTACGGCCCTCCTGGCCCGAGATTCTTGCGTGGAACGGAACGGTGAACCGAAGCGCCAGAACCCTCCAATTCGCTGCGAGTCACCATGCGATGAACACGATAGAGCGCTTGAATGTCGAGCGTCAGCGTGAGCGAAGTTGCGCCTGAAGGTGGATGGAATGGTGGTGAGTCGAGGACGCAGACTTGTGGCGCGGTGGCGTCCGTGCGCGCCGCGCACTGGATGTTTCCCCCGCCCGGCTCTTCACCAAATTGGTCAGTCAGGCTGAATGTAGCGAGCGAAAATGAGCCAGCGATCGCCTGATCGGGCTGGATGCGGAACGCGATATAGACATTACCCGCATCGGCGTAAGCCTTGTCCACGGAGATCGTGACACCAGCGTCATCGCGCGCCTGGTTGACAGTCGTGTAGAGATGCTGCTCACCAATCAATCCGAGCTTATGGCCCACAAATGGGCCAGCCCACTCGAATGTGGCAAACCCTATGCCCATCAGCGCCACACACGTCGCGGCAATCATAGCCGCGCCCAGCCATGACCGTGGCCGCGCGCGGTGAAGCGCGCCGCGCATCCGCGCGGCTGGCGTCTTCCCGGCCTGGCTGGACGTCGCGCGTGTAGGCGTCGACTCAAAGCGCAGGTAGGGGGCGACGCGGCGCCAATCGCGCTCGCTCTCCACATCAAATCCAGCGCGCTCAGCCAGAGTCGCGCGCACGAGCGCCTCATCAGCGGCGAATGAACGATCCTCAATCTCGTTCGGAGTAGAAGGTCGCATGCATATCCTCTTTCAATTCCAGCGTATGGCCGTGTGGCCGTATTCCGCTCGGGCATATCGGAATCACGTCAACGAGCGACAGGGCCAGTCTCACGCTGAATCTCTTGGACCAGGCGCGGATCGCGGGTCTGACTCTGACGAAGCTGGGCCAGCGCTCGGCTCAAGAGCGTGCGCGCCGCGCCTTCATTGATGCGCAGCGCTTCCGCAACCTCACGTGTGCTCAAGTCGCTGTAGTACCGCAACGTAATGGCAAGGCGAGCGCGTGGCGCAAGCGTCTGAACCTGCCGCCATAGCTCATCGCTGCGCTCCGCGTCGAGCGCCACCTCATCCGGCTGAAGTGGCGCGTTCCGCTGCCAATCTTCCGCCAGCTCGCCCGCATCACCGAGCGGCGTGATGCGTAGGCGCTGGCGCTTCGTGATCTGATCGAGAATGCTGTGCGTCAGGATGCGATGAAACCACAGGGCGAACGCTTGAGCGTCTCGCAGCTGCATTCGCCGCTCATAAGCGTGAGTGAATGCGTCCTGCGCGCACTCGCGCGCATCATCCACCGTCAGCCCGCTGAGCGCGCCCACCCGTACAGCGTACGGATAGATAGCGTTGAACAACGCTCGCGTCCCTGACTCATCGCCGCGCCGCCAGGCGTTGACGAGAGCGCCATCAATCTCCCTCATCCGCGTCTCCTCTTCTGGACTTCATGTATCAAGGTGTCTTTCGAAGAGTTCGGCGATACCCTTCGCAATAGAGAGGACAGCATCCACGTCAAAGTGTTACACCTGATCGAGGGAACGCCCCTGTTTGACAGCGCCCGCGCGCATGTGTGTTTCTTACGAATGCGCGCCAGCCCGCGTCCTTTGCCCTGGCGCTCTTCAAGCAACGCATCAAAGGAGAGCCGCCATGGCCGACACACCGGCCCCAGAACATGAGACGAGCGCCGCTGATCCCAAGAAGCAGCCCGCGCCGCGCAACGCCGCGCCCAAGGCGCCCAAGCCGAAGCCGCGCCTACCCACCGCGCTGCTCTACGATACCGCCTTCCTCGAACACCAGCCTCCGTCCGACATCCCTGAACAGCCAGAGCGCGTGCGCTTCGCCATGGAGATGATTGACGCGCTGATAACCGAAGGCACGATCCCGAAAGAGCTGGTATTGCGAGAGCCGCCGCGACCCGCCACCGAACTCGAGATCGCCTCGATCCACGACCTGGGCTATATGCGCAAAGTGGAACGCGCCGTAAAGGCGCAAGCGAAAGCGGACGAAGAAAGCGGCGAGCGCGGATCACGCGAGGTCGCCAGCGAAGTCTTCGTCTCCGCTGAAAGCTGGGATGCCGCGCTACTAGCCGCGGGCGCGCCGCTCGTTGGACTGGACGCCATCGCGGAAGGCCGAGCGCGCAACGCCTACGCGCTCGTGCGTCCCCCCGGCCACCATGCGCGCCCGCGCGGCGGCATGGGCTTCTGCGTCTTCAACAACATCGCCATCGCCGCACGCTACGCGCAGAACCACTACGACTGGCGCAAGGTCCTGATTGTGGACTATGACGTTCACCACGGCAACGGGACTGAAGAAACCTTCTATGACGATCCCGACGTAGTCTATTTCTCCACGCACCAGTATCCCTGGTATCCCGGCACCGGCGCGTCAGGCGAGCGCGGCTCAGGAGCGGGTCTGGGGGCAACGATCAACGTACCGCTGCCTGCTGGATCGGGATGGAGTGAATATGATTCAGTCTTCCGCCAGGTCCTCTGGCCAGTGGCCGACCGCATGAAACCCGACGTCGTCCTGCTCTCCGCAGGATTTGATGCCCACTGGCGCGATCCGCTCGGCGAAATGCTGCTCTCCACCGCTGATTTCTCTGATCTGACGCTGGAGGTCATCGAGATCGCCGAGGCATACTGCGATGGGCGGCTGGTGGTTGTGCAGGAGGGAGGCTACCATCTCCATGCGATGGCGCAGTGCGCCTCCACCGTCATGGTCGCGCTCACCGGCAGCGACGGGATTGTGGATAACCTCGGCCAGCCACCACCGCGGAACTCACGCTGGAACGAAGAAGCGATCATCCAGGCGCTCTACCAGCTTCACGGGCTGGAGCATTACCGCCGCAAGCCGCGCCGCACGCTGACGCGCCCTGGATACACTGGCCCGAAAACAGAAGAATAAGAGCGGGATGCGCCCTGGCGCGTGACGACATTCCTGATCCTAGGATATCGTGGCGATCAGGCGAATGATTGGGGAATTATCGTTCGTCTGGAACCATGGCGTCCAGCCGGTGCTGAGGTCGGGCGCCCCGATGGCCACCTGCCCGCTGATGAGCGCGAACGTCTCGCCCTGCGGTTCTGTATTCGCCAGCAGCGCGCCCGCCGTGGTGGGATCGGTCACGCTGGCCAGCACGCCCATACCCTGCGTATCCACCAGCCAGCGGCTGTGCGTGGCGATTACGCCATCACTGGATGTAGCGTCCTGGGTGATGTAGAGCCGCGAGCCAGCCGCCGCCGGGCTGATCGTCAGCGTGTCATTCAGGCCTGTGGTGGCTGGGGCCGCTGGCCCGCCCAGCGCGATCTGGCCCAGCAGCGTGGGTCCTTGCGCTGAGGCGTCAAGAACATACACGGTTGCCTGCGGGCTTCCGGTCACGAAATACACCTGCAACGATGAGGTCGACGAGCTGGCAGTAAGCTGGGTCGCCGTGAAATCACCCTGCAAGCCCAGGACTGTGACCTGCCCCGACGGCAACGCGATGCGGCGAATGATTGCGTACCGCACCCCCTTCGCGTCGCTAGCCAGCACAGCGTCGAAGAGCGCCTGCCCATCAGGAGAGATCGCAATCGCGCCGCCCGCCGCCTCAACCTGACGCAATCCGCTCATTGAGACGGACGGAATGACCGACGGAAACGCGGACGGCGGCAGACTTCCCGGCGGCGGCGGCAGCGGAACATTGTCAGGGGTTGTAACGCTCACGGAGCCCGTCACCTTGCCCGTCTTGATTGAGAACACCAACGCGCGCGGCCCGCTCAGCGCCCCGCTAGTACCGCTCAGGCCGATATACGCGGTCGCGCCATCCGGAGAGAGCGCCAGCGATACCGCGCTGATATCCGCCGGCAGCGATTGCCCGTTCGGCAGCGTGAGCGATGTGATGAAGCGCGTCGCGCCCGAAGCGATATCGAATCCGACGAGCGCCTGTCTTCCAGAGTTCTCACGCGCGGTCAACTCGTAGATCACGCGCCCATCAGTGACAACCCCTACGGGCAGCGTCGTGTCGCTGGCGGAGTGCAGCGCCGCATTGGAGGCGGGAAGCGACCGGATCACCTGCCCGGTTCGCTGGTCCGCCACGATCACCTCCGCTACCTGCCAGCTCGCGCCCTGCGGTGTGGTCAGCGTCACCAGCTTGTCCGTCTCCGCGAGTAGCGCCCCTCGCGAGGCGGCCAGGGGCACGTGCTGAAGTTGGTTGGTCGTGCGCTGCACGGTGAAAATGCCCAGCGATTTCGCCAGACCACTCACGCCAAAGACTACCGCTACGAGCGTCACAACCGCCAGCATGATGACGACCAGCCCAAAACGGCCCAGCGAGCCCAACGTCCGCAACGGGCGCAGATACCGCTCGGACCGCGCGGCCTTCGCCCGCACATTCTCCCGCAGGTCTGGCACATAGGGCGCTGGCGCGCTGCCCAACGACGACAGCAGCGCATAGGGCGTTCGCAACTCCTGCGCGCGCTTGCCACAAATCTCGCAAACAGCCATATGCTCGCGCACCGCCACCGCTACCTCGGGGGGAAGCTCATCGGAGAACTCGGCGACGAGCAACTCGGGCTCCAGTGGGCAGTTGAGCTGTCGCAGCGTGCCCCGGCGGGTGGTCACCCGACTCATCCGCGTGAAGGGCGTCTCAGTCTCCGGCATCCTTACCTCTCCTCTATCGGCTTGGATAAACAATGGATGGATAGATGACAGCCGCTCTCTGATAAACGGCGGAAATGATGCAGGATGCGCTAGCGCTCGCCGGTATCTGGCGTTTCATCCCAGAGATCTTCGAGCGTGCGAGTTACTGGCCGCGCCCGTCGCGCATCCGGCTCCGCGTGTTCGGGCGAGTCATCGAAGGCTGGTTCATCGAAGAACGCTTCAGGCGCTTCAGCGCCGTGATTCGAGCGTTCCCACCCATAATCCCCTTCATGCAGCGCAATGCTCAAGTCCAGCAGAGACACGGAAGCATCGGGCGTTTCCTCGGCGATCTCAGCGGGGCTGACCGCTTCCTCGGAGGCCTCGACCTGCGCGCTGACGGGATCTGGCTCCACGGGTGTCTCCAGAGCGAGGATCGCAGAGCGCGCCCAGGGGTCATCGCTGCCCTCAGGCTCGACAGCCACTGACGAGGAAGCGACAATCGTCTCAAAGCTGAGCGGCGCCATCATTCCAGTGGAGTCTATCCAGTTCATCGTAATGCTGCCCGATTCCACGCCACCTGACGCCAATTCATAGGCCAGCGGTGTCGAGCGAGGACTGGGAGAACCGAAGCCAGGCGCCATCGCGAGCGGCTCCGAGTGAACTGGCAGCGCGTCTACCACCGGGCCAACAATCGCATCAGCGGCAATCCGCGTGACGCTTCCAACGCCGACGTACGGCGCATCTATCTCGTCAGGGTCCGCTTCCTCCACCTCTTGAACATCGCGCATCATCTCAGGCTCATCCACCAATACCGCAACGCGGGGCGCCGACGCGTACGACGCTGTGTACGCGGATGACATGGCGCTGGGGTCGGGGGCGAATCCCACGAAAGGCGATTCAAACCTCGACTCATACTCCGGCTCATATGCAGAGGTGTCGTAATCAGGCTCAACCGGAATATGGTACACGGGAAGCTCCTCAGATGGGGAGCCTGCGTAGTATGTGACCCCGTTCAGCGTCTCGCCGCCATCGTCGAACGTGTCCACGGAGAGTGGGATGGTAGATGGCGCAGGTTCGCCCAGTCCAGTCACCATATCCTCCGGCGACGCTGACACAATCACCGGTTCCGGCTCTGGCTCCGCGGCCGGAGCCGCCTCTTCGAACCGCTTTGGCAGCGAGTCGCCATATCCCAGCTCCTGCGGAAGCCCCAGCGACAGTACCGCCGCCTGATACCGCTCGGAGAACTGCGAGAGCCCCTGCACGATCCGCTTACGCGCGGCGGAACTTGTGATCCCCAACGCGCGCGCCACCTCAGCCTGGTTCAACCCCGCTACCAGATGCAGCGCCAGGCATTGCGCGTCCCCATAGGGCAAGTCAGCCAGTGTCATGCGGATGAGGCGGTGACGCAACGCCTCGCGCGGGTCAATTGTGTCGAGCGACTCATCCACCGGCCCCAGCTCTACCGCCTCACGCGATTGCTCGCCCGGGCCCGCGATAGGAGCATGCGAGGTTGCGCTCGTCTCCTGCCAGACGAGAGGGCGCGCCTGACGGCTGACCGCGCCGACGACGTTCCGCAGCCGGCTAATCCCACCCCGCAGAACACTCTCCGACCCGGAACTAGACTCCGCCGAAAGCAGTCCGGCGACCTGCGTCGCCCCCAGGCGTGGAGCCTGCGCGCGCTGCGGGCGGCGTAGCGCCTCCAGGCCAGCTTCTGTCGAGGATCGCAGCAGCCACAGCCGCAAATTTTCGGCCCCATGCGGGCCATGCAGACGGCGCTCCATGCGCTGAAAAACACGCTCCGCCAGCTCGCGCGCGCGGCCCTGATCTCCGCAGAGACGTGTCAGGTAGCGGGTGACGGTCGGCTGATAGCGCGCGATCAATGCGGTCAACGCCCAATCCGCTCCGGCGCGCGCCTGCGCGGCCAGCCGCCGCTCACGCTCCGCCTCGGCGTCGAGCGTCAGCTCGTTCACCGGCGGAAACGTATCTCGCCAGACCATATGTCGCCTGCCTTCCCTCAGCGAATCCCCATTTACCCGCTAGAGCCGCTTCTCTGCCGCACCCTACCGCACGTATCGCGCGTGAGCGCCGCTTCCCCCCGCACGCTCCAGTTGATGACGAGCGCAACCGCGCCCAGGTTCCATGACGGTCGCGTCCGCTCACCTGGATAAGACGGCTCATGCCCGGTCTTCGCAACGTACGCGCCTCAATAGGACGAAATCGGCTATCGATCGCCACCATCTGGCGCATACACCGCACGCACCCCCGGCGCCACATCCTTGGGGATTCCCACTGCCATCGTGGGGATATCACTGCGCAAAACCAAACAAGCGCTGATACAAGGTTTACCCGCTCTCTGGCTTTAGTATACAACCGCCAGGCAGAAAATAAATCGGGCGCTCGCCCGATTTATTTTCTGCCTTCAGCGCGGATTCTCTCGCTTATGACGCGTGCGGGCGCCCAATCCTTACTGGGACGTGATATACCGCCAGCCCGGCGCGTGAGCCTCAGCCCAGGTCCGCCAGCAGCCGGTCTTCCTCCGCATAGTCATAGTCGGCGGGATCATCGCTTTCTGGGGGATGCTCCCGCTCCCAGGCGACAGTGCGCGCGTAGGTCTCCGCGAGTGGGGTTAGCTCCGCATACCCCAACTCGGCGCGGATGCGGCCGCTGTCCGCGATGACGTCTTGAGCTGTCGCCACTCCCATGCGCAACCGCTCTGGCAGCGATTCCTGCCGCGCCAGTACGATGCGCCCCCGCCAACCCGCCGCCTCCGCGACCGCACGCGCGCGCTCCTTCATCGAGAGCGTGTCCCGCTCGCCCGCGTTGTAGATGTTGCCAGCGGAGCGCGGGTCCAGCGCCGCTAGCTTGATCGCGTGCGCCATGTCCTCCACATAGCCATACGTCCAGCGCCAGCGGGCCTCAGCCGCATCCATCAGGATCACTGGGCGCCCGTCATCCATCCGCTTGAGCCACTGCCGGAAACGGCGCCGGCTGTCGCGCGGGCCATACACCGCAGGCAGGCGAATGACCGCGCACGGCAGCGCGGGCTCCGCCATCACCGCCCGCTCGACCAGTATCTTGTCATACTCATCCATCCAGCGCGCCGGGTCGTCCGCCGCGCGTGGCTGCTCACCCCGATAGGGATAGAGTCGCTCGCGCAGTGGCGCGTCCTCGCTCAGAGGCGTCGCATCGGGCTCCCCTGTCTCGATGCCGTTCACACGGCCAAACGCGCGATACACATCCTGGCTGGAGATGACCACGGCGCGCTTCGCCACCCCGCGCAACGTTCGGGTAAACGCCGTCGCCTGCGCCTCTGTCATCGCGATCATATGAATCGCGACATCGGGCTGAAACGCCTCGATCTGGGGCCGCGCAGCCTCCAGATCATCCCGTTCGCCGTGAATATGCGTCGCGCCGCGCGCCTCGTCAGGCTCCGTCCGCCCGCGATGGTAGAGCGCCACCTCGTGGCCCCCCGCCAGCAACTCGCGCGTGACGGCCAGCCCGATGAAGCTCACGCCCCCAATCACCAGAACGCGCATGCTCTCCCCTCCTACGCGACAACCACGCCGCATTTCCACGGCCAGGCGCTATCGTGCGCGCGCTTTCCAATCTTCGAGCGGCAGCACCTCATCCACGATACCGTATTCGCGCGCGGCTTCGGCGGTCATAAAGAAATCGCGCTCGGTGTCACGTCGGATGCGCTCCAGCGGCTGGCCAGTGTGCAACGCGATGATATCGTTCATCACATCGCGAGTGTTCAGCAGATCGCGGGCGTGAATCTCGATGTCGGTCACCTGTCCGCCTGGCCCGCTCTGTACGAGCGGTTGATGCAGATGTATCTTAGCGTGCGGCAACGCGAAACGCCTGCCGGGATCACCAGCCATCAGCAGGATCGTGCCAAAGCTGGCGGCCAGGCCAACGCACGTTGTGGCGACTGGACAGCGCAGCGAGCGCATCGTGTCATAGATCGCCAGCCCGGCGGTAATCACGCCGCCCGGTGAGTTGATGTACATGTTGATCTCGCGATCGGGCTGCTCACTCGCCAGAAACAGCAACTCGGCCACGATCAGGTTGGCCAGCTGGTCCTCGATGGGGCCGTTCACCATGATGATGCGCTCGCGCAATAAGCGAGAATAGAGGTCGTAGGCTCGCTCGCCCCGCGCCCCACTCTCGATCACCGTCGGCACGATCAGCGACGCCGCCTGCATCCGCGCGTCGCCCGCGCCATAATCAGCTGACATCGTTTGTATCCTCCTCACGTGGTAAATCGCTCAGGCCAGGATTAAGCCGGGCGCATGAAGTAGTAGATCAATGGGGCGGATTCCCCTTTGCCCGCTGGCTGTATCACGCTGACCAGCAGCCATCCCTCGGCCCCCAGCGCATTGAGCGCCCGCTCGTCCAGTGGCTCGTCCTCGCGCATGTCAATCGTGACGCAGTGGTACTCCCAGCGCTGCGGCTCGCTAGCGCCCTCATAGACAATAGGCGTCGGCACACTGAAAGGCTGCGGCGGCATATGCTCGAAGCCTGCCCGTCTGACACTCAACATCGGAATTCGCTCCTCCCGGAAAGCCAGAATCGTGGATAGATCCGGCGCGACACGCCTGTCGCCATGCGCCATCCATGCGTGTCGCTTGTAGGATAGGCGCGCGCGGCGTAGAATTGAAGGCAAATCTGATGCTCATAGCATCCCTGGCGTAATGAGCGATGCTATGAGCATGCGTGGCGTATGCGCGTATCGGCGCCGGTCAGCGTGTCAGCGATGGAGGCGACGCGATGGATGATCTGCAAGCGGCGGTGGGAGCCGTGATTCGCCGTGAGCGCCGCGATCGCGGCATGACACTGAAGGAGTTGGCGGCGCGCGCCATCGTCTCCGTCGTCTACCTGGGGGAAATCGAGCGCGGCAAGAAGTATCCGTCGCCCGTCGTGCTGGAGCGTCTGGCCTCCGCCCTTGACCTGGCGACGCCCGACTTGCTGGAGCTCATCGCGTTCACCCTGCGCGGTCAGGAGCGCATGGTCACACGCGCCATCGGCTTCGCTATCCCCAGTGTGACCGAGGCCGTTGTCGCGCCCGGCGCAGGGCGCGTGGTCAACATGCTCGGCGCGCTCGTCGCATGAGTGAAGACCAGACCCATTCCACTACGCAGCGAGGCGAGCGCCTACAAAAGTACCTCGCCCGCTGCGGCGTTGCTTCACGCCGCCACTCCGAGAACCTCATCACCGATGGCCTCGTCACCGTCAACGGAGCCACCGTCCGCGAGCTTGGTGTCCGTGTAGACCCCGCGCGCGATGTCGTGCGCGTACACGGCGAGCGCGTCTTCCCCGCCACTCACAAGCTCTACCTGCTGATGAATAAGCCCGCCGGCGTCGTCACCACCGTCAGCGACCCCCATGGACGGCGCACAGTGCTTGACTTACTGCCCGCATACTGGCGCGAAGAGCGGGTATATCCCGTCGGCAGGCTCGACCACAACACCGAGGGCTTGCTACTGCTCACCAACGACGGTGACCTCGCGCTGCGCCTCACCCACCCGCGCTATGCGCTGGCGAAGGAGTATCACGCGCTGGTCGAAAGGCGCCCGACGCCAGCGGAGCTGGCGCGGCTGGCGGCAGGCATTCTGCTCCCCGGCGAGACCCGCCCAACCGCGCCTGCCCGCGCCTGGCTGCTGCGCGGCGGTGACGGCGACTCGGCCTGGGTAGGCCTGGAGTTGCACGAGGGGCGCAACCGGCAGGCCCGCCGTATGTTCGACGCCATCGGCCATCCTGTTATACGCCTACGGCGTGTGCGCACCGGCCCGCTGACGCTCGGCGACCTCGCCCCCGGCCAGACGCGCGAGCTGACCGTGCGTGAAGCGGAGATACTGCGCCGCGAGGCCGGTCTGGCGAACGCCACAACGGCGGTGAGCGAGTAGGAGAGCAAGTAAATGTGGAGACTCTACATGGTGGCTTTCGGCCTGATGGCTGTCATCATGGTCGTCGCGGGCGTCGCGCTTTTTGCAGTCACGCTGCAAAACCCGCCAACCAGTGGCTCGACACCTGAGTGGGTGTGGCTCCTGCGCGCTGGGGTCGCTGTGGTCATGGGCATCGTCGCGGGCGTTCTCTCCACCCTCGCGTGGCGTCAGTCCAGGCGACCCAGCGCATAGCGCCGCGTGGCGAGGACTAGTACTCTCGGCCGCCGCGCTACGCGGCGTGTTATGCTCCGTGGCAGGCGTACCCGCCTATTATGCCCACACTGCCAAAGATGGACCACCACAGCATGTCCAAGGAGCCTGTGTGATCGAGCGTACCGGAGACCGATGTGTCTACCTGCTTTTCGAGCGCCTTAGCCAGGCCCCCGGCCTGCTCCACGGCGTCTTCACCCGCAAAGGCGGCCACAGCGCGCCGCCTTTCGACGGGCTGAATGTCGCCACTACGACGGGCGATGACCCCGCCTCCGCGCGCCGCAACCAGCGCGTGATCACCAGCGAGCTCGGCCTCCCACTCGTCAGCGCGCGCATCGCCCACGGAGCTGACTATTGCGTTATCGAGCGCGAAACCCCCAATGAGCCAGACGATGCGCTGCGCGCTCGCACGCGGCAATCAGTCGCCGATGCGATGATCACCGCCGAGACTGGCCTTGGCCTGTTCTGGGGCTTCGGTGACTGCGCCCCTATCCTGCTCTACGATCCCCGCCAGCGGGTCATCGCCCTCGCCCACGGTGGCTGGCGCGGCGCGGCAGGCGCCATCGGCCCGCGCACGATAGCCGCCATGGGCGAGCGGTTCGGCTCCCGCCCCGAAGAGCTGCTCGCTGGCGTCGGCCCAGCGATCCAGTCCTGTTGTTATCAGGTTGACGACACCGTGTATGACGCATTTCAACGCGACCCGCGCGCACGCGACAGCGCGACCTTCACCCAGCGCCCAGATGACAACGACAGCGCCGCGCTCTACCTCGATGTGACCGAGAGCAACGCGCGCCAGCTACTGGCTGCGGGTGTGCGCTCCGACCACCTTGAGGTGGCGTCCCACTGCACGGGCTGCGCCGCCGATCTGTTCTATTCTCACCGCAAGCGCCCCCAGGCCGACGGGCGATTCGGCGTCGTGATCGGCCTCGCCGCCTGATCGCCGTCTAGTCGTGGGAGTCTCCGCTCATGAATCAGAAAGCGCCATCCAGCGCCGGCGGCTGGGCTGATGATGCGCTGGCGGCGCGCGCCAGCGATATCCGGGACCGCATCGAAGCGGCGGCGCGGCGCGCAGGCCGTTCTCCCACCAGCGTAACGCTGGTCGCCGTCACCAAGACCATCCCCGTCGAGCGCATGCTTTCAGCGGCGGCGCTTGGCCTGACGGTCTTCGGCGAAAATCGCGTCCAGGAGGCCCGCGACAAACGCGTGCGGCTGGAGTCTCTCGCCCAGAGCGACCCCAGTGTGGCGCGGCTGCTGGCCCAGACGCGCTGGGAATTGATCGGCCACTTGCAGAGCAACAAGGCCGCCCGCGCGCTGGAGCTCTTCGACCGCGTCCAGAGCGTTGACAGCGTCCACCTGGCGGAAGCGCTGAACGCGCGCGCGGCGGCGCTCGATCGCGCGCTGCCTATCCTGCTGGAAGTCAACGCCGGTGGCGAGACCAGTAAATCAGGCTTCACGCCCGACGCGGTGGAGCGCGCGGCGCGCTCCATCGCCACGCTGCCTGCCCTGCGCATCGAGGGACTGATGACCGTCGCCCCCATCGTCTCCGATCCAGAAAAGGCTCGCCCGGTCTTCCATCGCCTGCGCGTGCTGCGCGACCACCTGAGCGCCATTATCCCGCTTGACGCTGGGAGCTGGGACGAACTTTCGATGGGCATGAGCGACGATTTCGAGATCGCTATTGAGGAGGGGGCAACGCTGGTCCGTATCGGGCGCGGCATCTTCGGCGAGCGTCCAGCGGCCCCACCGCTCACGTAGCCAGCGTGGAGAAGCCGGAGAGTCCGAATGAAGCGCATGAAGCGAACGTGACATGATCGTGATACACTGGAAGACACGCCAGTACACCCAATAGGGAAACGGGTGAAATCGAGGGAGACTTATGGAAGCGGGCGATTTGCTGCTCACCAGGCGCGTGCGCCAGAATCATGCGCTGGAACACGCGACCGTGACCATCCTCACGAACGACTTGCCGGGATTGAGCGTCAGCGCCCGCTCGAATATGCGCGGTTTCACGATCTTCGCCGACCTTGACCCCGTGCTCGTGCGACGGGCCGCCGACGAAGCGATGGAACGCCTACGCGCTGGCGAGGCGGAACTGGCGATCCATCCCAATTGCGGCACAAATCTGGCGGTAGGGATGTCGCTGGCGCTTGTGGGTTCGCTTTGGTCGCTTACCGCCATGCGCCAGCGGACACGCCTGGCGACGGCGCTCGGCAGTACCATCGCCAGCTTCCTCGTCGCCCGGCCTCTAGGCTCACTGGCGCAGAAATACCTAACCACCCAGCCTGATCTCAGGGACGTGCGCATTGTGGACGTGCGCGCGTGTCGCTTGCTGGGCCGTCGCGTCGTGGAGACAGTAACCGCGACCATCGGGTGATCAGACGCCCATTCGCGGCGCGCTACAACAGTCACAGAAAAGGAGCCTGACGGTCATGGCCGCCCTACAAGCTATCGGGTCCCAGCATCTGCTGCATGTGTTCGTCACGCTCCTCTTTGACTTCCTGATTCTCTGCCTTTTCATACGGGTAATCCTCTCATGGCTCCTGTCATTTCTGCCGTCAGTCTCGCCCAGTAATCCGTTTGTCCGCTTCTTCACCAACATCACTGGCCCGATCTACGACCCCGTCTATCGTGTGTTGCCGCGCATGAGCATCAGCATGCTCGATCTACGGGCCACGATCACGCTCATCTTCTCCTGGTGGGCGCTTATGGTGCTCGAGGGCTTGCTATTAAGCTCGCTTCCCCTCACGTGGTGAAGCCACTTCCGCGCGAAGCCGGGCCAGCCGGAGACGTCAACGCAGCGCCAGTGGCTACACTGGCGCTCGGCGTCACACATGGCGCTCTGATGGTCACCGTTCGTGTGACCCCGCGCGCCAGCCGCGACGCGCTCACCATCGAAGATGGGGTGCTCCGCGTCCGTCTCCGCGCCGCCCCGGTAGATGGCGCCGCCAACGCAGCGCTCATCGCCCTGCTCGCGGAGCGGCTGGGGCTGCCCCGCCGCGCCATCGCCATCACGCAGGGCGAAAGCGCCCGCGTCAAACGAATCGCGATCGAAGGCCTCACGGCGGATGACTTCCGCCAGCGCATCGCATCCGCGCTCAACTAGCCGGGCTGGCGGGCGTTCCTTCCGCCAACCCGGTACCATCATGGCGCTAGCCATAACTACCGCGCTGATCGAAGGAGCCGCTCATGTTCATCGTTGACGCCCACGAAGATATCGGCTATAACGCGTTGCACCACGACCGTGATGTGCGCCGCTCCACCAGCGCGCAGCGCGCGCGCGAGGCTGCCGCGACCACCGCTGGAGACGGCGCCAGCGCGCTCGCCAACATGTCAGATACCGTCATGATCGGCCTACCAGACCTGCGGCGCGGCGGTGTCGGCCTGGTCTGCTCCACCATCTTCTGCCTGCCTGGTGAACAGGAAGCGATGACCGCTGACGCCTGGGCGCAACTGCGCTACTACCAGGGCCTCGCCGCCGAGCCAGACACGGCGGGGGCCCGCCTCATCTCCACACGCGCCGCGCTCGACGCCCTCATCCACGACCACGCCGCCGCAGAAACGCCCGAAACGCGCCCGGTGGGATTCCTCATGCTCATGGAGGGCGCCGACCCAATCCGAGACCCGTCCGAGGTGCAAAAGTGGCACGACGCCGGGCTGCGGCTGATTGGCCCTACCTGGCGCGGCTCACGCTACTGCGGCGGCACGGGCCATCCTGGCGGCTTCACCGACCTGGGCTTCGCTCTGCTCGACGAGATGGCTCGGCTGGGCATGGTCCTCGACTTCAGCCACATGGCCGATGACGCCGTCTGGCAGGCGCTGGAGCGCTACCCCGGCCCAATCATCGCCAGCCACACGAACGCCCGCGCGCACACGCCCACCGACCGCCACTTCACCGACGAGCAGATACAGGCCATCGCCACGCGCGACGGCGTCATCGGCGTTGTGCTCCATAACGGCTTCCTCGTCCCTGGCTGGACGCGCGAGCAAGCCCCGATCGGGCTGGACGCCGTTGTGCGCCACATTGACCATGTCTGCCAGCTTGTCGGAGACGCGCGCCACAGCGGCATCGGCAGCGACTTCGACGGTGGAGCGGGTGTCGAGGCCACCCCAGCGCCGTTCGACACCGTCGCCGACCTGGAGCGAATCGCGGACGCGTTGCGTGGACGCGGCTACAGCGAAGCGAACATCACGGGTATCATGGGCGCCAACTTCCTGCGCGCCTTTGGGGCCGCGCTGACGTGACCAGCCTCGCAACGCGACGTTAGACCCCCATCAAACACTGCATGGCGCCAAAGCCACCCCAGTGAGCTTGAAGCGCGCGCCCGCTGTGCGCTATCATGCGTATCATGAAGACATTACGCGCCATCCAAAGCTACATGCTGCGCCGCTGGGTTACCCTCTCATTTGGCCTTGTCCTCATCATCATCGCCAACCTCATCGCGCTCGTTCCCGCCCTCATCCTCCAGCGAGCGGTAGATGCCATCAGCCGCGGTGTGGACACCGGGGCTCTTACCGTCTACGCGCTGCAAATCATCGGTATCGCTTTCGCCGCGGGCATCTTCCAATTTTCCTCACGCTTCGTGGTCAACTCAGCCTCACGGCGCGTCGAGTATGAGATGCGCCGCGACCTCTTCCGCCACTTCCAGCGGATGGATGTCGCCTACTTCCAGGAGCGCAAGATCGGCGACCTGGTCGCTCGCGCCACCAACGACCTCTCCCAGGTGCGGCAAATGCTCGGCCCCGGCCTCACCAATCTCGTCAACTCGCTCGTCGCCTTCACAGTCACCGGTATCGCGATGGTCACAATTGACCCCCGCCTCACCCTCTACTCGCTGAGCGTTATGCCCTTGATGACCGTCTTCTTCATCCTGGTCAGCGGCTCTATCCACCGCCGCTACCGCCTCGTGCAGGACCAGTTTGGCGAGGTATCGGCCCGCGCCCAGGAGAACTTCTCCGGTATCCGGGTCGTCAAAGCTTACGCCCAGGAAGAGGCTGAGCTTGCCAGTTTCAATCGCATCAACGCCGAGTACGTCCGGCGCGCCATCTCCTTCGCGCGCGTCAACTCGCTGCTCTGGCCAGCAATGTACTTCATCTCCGGCCTCGCGGTCGCCATCCTGCTCTGGCGCGGCGGCGTAGATGTCATCGCTGGCCGTATCACACTGGGGCGAATGGTCCAGTTCAATGCGTATCTAGCGGCGCTAGTCTGGCCGATGATCGGCCTCGGCTGGACAGTTAACCTCGTGCAGCAAGGCACTGCCTCACTCAGCCGCATCAACGAGGTGCGCGAGGCGGTTCCAGCTATCGCCAGCGCTCCGGACGCCAGCCCCGATGCGGCGCCAACGCGCGGCGAGATCGAGTTCCGCCACGCCAGCCTCAACTACAGCGGGCGCGAGACGCTGCATGACATCTCGATTCACGTTCCCGCAGGCTCATCGCTGGCTATCGTCGGCCCCACAGGCGCGGGCAAGTCGTCGCTCGTCAACCTGCTGGCGCGCGTCTACGACGTCACCAGCGGCGCCGTGCTGATTGATGGCCACGACGTGCGTGACATCCCATTGGTGGAGCTACGCCGCTCCATCGGCTATGTGCCGCAGGAAAACTTCCTCTTCTCGCTCTCCATTCGTGAGAACGCTGGCTTTGGCGCGCCTGATCTCACCGATGAGGAACTAGCCCGCGCGCTCGACATCTCACAGCTCGCCAGTGATGTCGCGGACTTCCCCGAAGGCGTCGCAACGATGATTGGCGAGCGCGGCGTCACACTCTCCGGCGGCCAGAAGCAGCGCGCGGGCATCGCGCGCGCGGTCGCCAAAGACCCCCTGATTCTGATCCTCGATGACTCGCTCTCCAGTGTGGACACCCACACCGAGGCGGCCATCCTGAAGCGGCTGCATGGCGTTATGGAGGGCCGCACGACGATTGTCATCGCGCATCGTATCTCGACGATCAAAGACCTGGACCAGATTGTCGTCCTGGATGAGGGGCGCATCGTAGAGCGTGGCTCCCACCTGGAGCTCCTGGCGCTCGGCGGCCTCTACGCCGGCATGTACCGGCGGCAGTTGCTCGCCGAGGAAATGGAGGAGGACGACCCTGTACGACCGCCTCTTGAGCGGAATGACGCGCTAACGAGTGACATCCAGCATGAGCAAGAGGAGGCGTAGCGGTGGCGCAATCATTCTTCCAGGAAGATGAGATTCTCGGCAAAGCCTATGACGCGCGGCTCGCCCGCCGGATATGGGGCTTTGTTCGCCCCTACAAGCGCCAGGTCGCTATTACGCTGCTGGTCGCGCTGCTGATCGTCGCCGACGACCTGCTCGCGCCCTACATCACCCAGCTTGCGATTGACCGCTACATCGCACCCGCCAATCCCACCGGCATGAGCGACGCCGCCCGCATGAACGGCGCGCTGCTGATGGGTCTGTTCTACCTGCTCACGCTCGTCGTCGGCTTTGGCCTGCGCTACCAGCAGACCTTCTCCCTCAGCGTGCTCGGCCAGCGCATCATGTATGACCTGCGCTCGTCGCTCTTCAGCCACATGCAGCGGCTCTCACTCGGATTCTTCGACCACAACCCCGTGGGGCGGCTGATGACCCGCATCACCAACGATGTGGACGCGCTGAACGACCTGTTCACCTCCGGCTCAGTCGCCCTGCTGACCGACCTGCTGACGCTGCTCGGCATCATTGTCATCCTGTTCGTGGAAAACTGGCGGCTGGCGCTGGTCGTCTGCCTGGTCATCCCTCCGCTCGGACTGGTCACTTCCTTGTTCCAGCGCGTCATGCGCGACACCTTCCGCGCCATCCGCGTGCGCCTGGCGCGCATCAACGCCAACGTCGCCGAGAACATCGCCGGAACGCAGGTCGTCCAGCTCTTCAACCGCGAAGATCGCAATTTCACCTATTTCGACGACCTCAACCGCGACTATTACCGCATCAGCTTGCGCTCGCTGACGCTCTATTCGGTTTTTCTTCCCGTCGTGAATCTCTTCGCCGCGGCGGCCACCGCGCTGATCGTGCGTGTTGGCGGCGCCCAGACCGTGAGCGGCCTGCTCAGCATCGGCGCGCTGGTCGCCTTCCTGCAATACACCGACCGCTTCTTCCTCCCGGTCCGCGACCTGGCCGACCGCTACACCACGCTGCAGTCCGCGATGGCCAGTTCCGAGCGCATCTTCCGCGTACTGGATGAACCGATCACCATCGACGATCCCGCCAGCCCCGTCCCGCTCACCAGCGTGCGCGGCGCGGTCGAGTTCCGCGATGTCTGGTTCTCCTATAACCGCGAAGATTGGGTGCTCAAAGGCGTCTCGTTCCGCATTGAGCCCGGCGAGAGCGTCGCCTTCGTCGGCGCGACAGGCGCGGGCAAGACCTCGCTCATCAGCCTGATGTCGCGCTTTTACGATGTCCAGCGCGGCGAGGTGCTGATAGACGGCGTGAACGTCCGTGACGTGGCGCAGACTGACCTGCGCCGCCACATCGGCGCCGTCCTGCAGGACCCGTTCATCTTCGCTGGCACGATCGCCAGTAACATCCGCCTGGGCGCCAGCGACATCAGCGATGAGCGCGTGCGCGAGGCCGCGCGCTTCGTCAACGCCGCCAAATTCATCGAGCAGCTCCCCAACGGCTACGACGAGGTCACGCGGGAGCGCGGCGCGAGCCTCTCCGTGGGTCAGAAGCAACTGCTGGCCTTCGCGCGCGCCATCGCCTTCAATCCCGAAGTCCTGCTGATTCTCGATGAGGCGACGAGCAGCGTGGATACCGCGACCGAGGTTCTGATCCAGGACGCGCTGGAGAAGTTGATGCGCGGGCGCACCTCGATCATCATCGCCCACCGCCTCTCCACCATCCGCCACGTCGACCGCATCATCGTCCTGCACAAAGGCCGCATTGTCGAGCAGGGCTCACACGACGACCTGCTGGCGCGCAACGGCTACTACAAGCGCCTCTACGAGCTCCAGTACGCCGAAGTCGCCGTTGGGGAATAGGGCCACGCTCTCACAGCCTTCAAACGATCTCGCCCAATACCAGCGGCGGCGCTGCCACCGGCGCGTCACTCCAGGCGCATACCGCCAGCAGCCGCCGCTCGGCCACCTCCGCGTCTACCTCGCTCCGCGCGTGAATCTCGGCCAGCGGCTCTCCAGCCTCAATCCGGTCGCCAGCCGTCGCTCGCAACCGCAGCCCGACCTCTGGAGCGACAGCATCACCTTTGCGCGCACGTCCCGCTCCCAGCGCCATCGCCACCGCGCCCACCTCGTCAGCGGCCCACGACGCCACCCAGCCCGCTCGCGGCGCGCTTACCACCCGCACGACCCGCGCGCGCGGCAGTTGGCGCGGGTCGTGAATGACCGCCGCGTCGCCACCCTGCGCCGCGACCACCACCGCCAGCTTGTCCAGCGCCGCGCCTGACTCGATCACACGCTTCGCGCGCGCCTCACCCGCCGCCAGCGTCTCGACCAGCCCAGCGGAGCGCAGCAGCAGCGCCACCTCATGCAGGCACAACTCCATCACATCGGGCGGCCCCTCACCGCGCAACGCCGCCACCGCCTCCGCTACCTCCAGCGCGTTGCCCACAGCTAAGCCTAGTGGCTGATCCATCGCCGTGAGGATCACGGTCGTCCGTATCCCCGCCGCGCGCCCGATGCGGACCATCAATTCAGCCAGCGCGCGGGCGTCAATCTCCGTCCGCATGAACGCTCCGCGCCCGACTTTGACATCCAGCAGCAGGTCAGACGGGCCAACCGCCAGCTTCTTGCTCATGATGCTTGCCGCAATCAGGGGGATGCTCTCGACCGTCGCCGTCACATCGCGCAGCGCGTAGAGCTTGCCGTCCGCCGGGGCTAGCTCGCTCGATTGCGCCGCCAATGCCAGCCCGTGCCGTTCCACCAGCGCGACAAACTCGTCCGCGCTTAGCTCCGTCCGCACGCCAGGGATGGATTCGAGCTTGTCGATCGTGCCGCCAGTATGCCCCAACCCACGCCCCGCCATCTTGGCGACCGGCAAGCCGCAAGCGGCGACTACTGGCGCGACCACCAGCGTCATCTTGTCGCCCACGCCGCCCGTGCTATGTTTGTCCGCCACCCGTCCGAAGCGCTCACGCAGCCGCAACTGCTTGCCAGAGCGCGCCATCGCCAGCGTCAGCGCGACTGTCTCATCCTCAGACATGCCGCGCCAGACAACCGCCATCAGCAACGCGGCCATCTGATAGTCGGGCATCTCATCCCGTGTGTACGCCTTGATCAGCCAGTCGATCTCGCTGGCCGTCAGCGCCCCACCGTCGCGCTTGCGCCGGATGAGCGCAACCACACTGCCCGGCTCACCCACGGCGCCATCCTTCTCACAGCTATTTGAGTGGGCGGCGCTACACCGCCGCCAGGACTGCCTGCTACTCCGCGGGCTTCTCGCGGGTCTCGCCACAGCGGCCACAGCGTTGCGCCGCCCCGCGCGCCAGCTCCTCCACACCACCGTCCTCACGTAGCACAATCGCCTTCACATCGCGCCACTTGTGGCCCTTCGTCGCGCAAGTACGCGCGCCCATGCGGTCGAGCCCGACGTTGGCCAGTTCATTCGCGATGCGGCCCCAAAAGGGAATGTCGCTCAAGCCCACAACAGTCCTCCTCGCGCCCTTGCGCGCTACTCATGCACCATCTCACGCAGCCAGGGCGCGCTCTCTGGCAGCGCGGATGAGAGCGTCTGGACAAAACCATCGAAATCGGGGATGTCGTCCCGATAGACCACCCACGCGCGATGCAATCCTCGCTCGCCCACCCGCTTGTAGACCGTCACGCTCACCGAGACGCCACTCTTGAACAGCTCTTCTTTCACTTTCGCCACGACGCCCCAGAGAATCAGCTGCGGCTCCGCGCCCCGATCGGTCCGCGTCACGCCGCTCTCGTCGAGGCGCAACGTGTAGGGCGTAGGCGCGACCACCCGCAGGTACCCCACGAATCCCAAGATGAAAATCGCGCCGATGATCGTGCTGGCCAGCATCGAGGTCTGTTCGTAGAGCGCAATCAGGACAAATAGCCCCGCTACCAGCGCCACGCCTAACGCCGTCACAATCCGCTTGCGCAGGCTAACGCCAGGGCTGACCCACTCCCGCGCGGCGACTGGCGCGCGCGGCCCCGTGGGCGCCGCTGCCGGAGACGCAGTCCATCGCAGGGGATGGTAGTGGCGAATCGTCGAGGTCTTCCATCATGACAAGATAATCCCTGTGGCGTTGAGCGGCCTGCGCGCGCCCATCTGGCGCTCATTCGGCATTGTAGCAGTGGCGCGGGCGCCCCGCAAACCGGCGCGCCGCTAGCGCCCCGTCGCCGTCTCATAGCGCCGCATGCCTTCGAGCAATCCGACCGTCGCCGCTCGCTCGTATGCGTCATGCGCGGCCAGCGCCCGCAACTGGTCGTTTCCAGGCTGCGCCGCGAGCCGCGCCTCTTCATCGCGCGCCGCGACGTACAGCGCGCGCGCCCAGGTGATGTCGCTCTCCAGCGATGTATCGTCCGCCACATCGAGCGCCATCAGCCGCTCAATGGCGACCAGCGCGCCGGGATAGTAGCGGTCATCGCTCGACAGCCCCAAAATATGCCGGGGAACGATCTCACCCTGCATCGCCGACGACAGCTCGTCCAGCCCCTGCGCGAGCGCGGCGACTGGCGCGACGCCAGCGGGCGGCAGCGCGCTGAGCGCATACAGCGTGAGCGCCATCTGCTCAAGAATCGCCTCCATGTGCGCTGGCAGATGCGACTCGACGACATGGCGGTACGCGTAGCCACAACGCCGCAGCCGCGCCTCCAACGGCGCGCCCGGCGCGGTATAGCCGGTGAACGCCGGCCACCATGCCCCAGACCACCCGCGCGCGTGGCGCAGCTCTGGGTAGGCGTCATCCAGCGCGGTAAGGAAACCCTGCGTGGCGGCTTCGAGGCTGGCGGAGGCATCCACCAACCGCTCCAGCGCCGTCATCAGCCGTGTGAGGAAGAGCGCGCCCAGCGTTCGCCCAGGCCGCGCCTCGCCCGGAAACGACGACACGAGCACCAGCAGGTATTCCGACTCGACGCCGATCTGCCCCAGCGCCGCGCCCAGCCCCGCACGAACATCCGGGGCGACGCGCGACACGCGCAGCCCATCATACAAGCGCGTATCCCAGCCGCCCACCGCTGACGCCAAACGCGGGCCAGCGGTAACAGTCCGCCCTGCCACACCAGGCTTCATTCGCGCGCCTCCTCAGCCTCCTCAGCCTCCACGACCGCACTGCCCGCCACGCCCGAATTGTATGCCGCTCGCATGCGCCGGGCAACTCGCGTAGGACTTGGCGTGGGGCAGGATTGGTTAGCGCTCGCTGACCAATGACATGAATTCGGCGCGCGTCGCGCTGCTGCGCTGGAACACCCCCCGCATTGCGCTCGTCACGGTCAGGCTGCCCGGCTTGCGCACGCCGCGCATCTGCATGCAGAGGTGATTCGCCGATATCACCACCGCGACCCCCTGCGGCTCCAGCGACTTCATAATCGCGTCGGCCAGTTGGGTGCTCAGGCGCTCCTGCAACTGCGGCCGCCGCGCCAAAATCTCCACCGCGCGCGCCAGCTTCGACAGACCCACCACCCGCCCATTGGGGATATAGCCCACATGCGCGACACCATGAAACGGCAGGAAGTGGTGCTCGCACATGCTGTAAAATGGGATGTCCTTGACGATCACCATCTCCTGGTGACCTTCCTCGAAGCCGACACTCAGCACGTCCGCCGGGTCTTCGCGTAGTCCAGAGAACACCTCTGCGTACATCTCGGCCACGCGGCGCGGCGTGTCGCGCAGCCCCTCGCGGTCGGGGTCCTCACCTACGGCCACGATAATCTCGCGCACCGCCGCCCGGATACGCTGCGTATCCACCGGCTCGCTCAACGGGTCATTCGTTTCCGCTGCCATCAGCCTGTTCCTTGTGATTGAACTGGAGACCCCGCCGCCAGATAGGGCGGCTGAACGCCTCATCGCATGTCTGACTGTAGCCCACCACGTCCACTGACGCAACCATCACGCCTGCCTGGCTGGAGGCTGAATGGAAGCCAATGCTTTACTCTGGACAGTATGGAGTGTTTGTGTGGTATGCTTTGTCCATATCCGCCGCAACGTCGCGCTCCGGACCGCTTGATTGGCTGACGCCAGGCAGCGCAGAGCCGCGCGCCGCGTCCTCAGGATCTATCGCGTTAGCGCGAGAGGAGGTCCCATGCGGTGTGAGCAATGCGGGCGAGTGCTCAAGAACGCCCACATGTGGCAGCTCGGCGGCGATCTGAACGCCCCGGCGTCCCGCTCTATGCGCCAGCTCTGCTGGGAGTGCCGCGAGCGCGCTGCCGACCCAGAACCCCAGCGCGGTGAGACCACCAGCTCCGTTCTGGAAGAAGCCTGCGCGATCGTCAGGGAAGTCGAATCACGGAGCGCTTAGCGCTCACATGAAAACAGGCGCGGCGCGCGACCATCTGGTCCATGCGCCGCGCCTCAATTTATCCGCCAACACAATGACACGTCACGCGCCGCGCGGGCTCCTGGCGGGCTCTTACCCCACCGCCATCCCGCCATCCACTACGAACACCTGCCCCGTCACATAACTTGACGCTGGTGAGGCCAGGTAGAGCGCCAGCGCGGTGACCTCCTCCGGCTGACCGGCGCGCCCCAACGGAATCTTCCCACGAATCTCCGGCCCCCAGTACGGATGCCGCAATAGATCGCGCGTCATATCCGTCTCGATATAGCCTGGAGCCAGGGCGTTCACGCGCACCCGCCGATCCACTAACTCCAGCGCCAACGTGCGGGTGAACTGAATAATCGCCGCTTTACTCGCGCTGTACGCCGCCATTCGTGGCGCGGCGCTCAGCGCCGTCACAGACGCCATCGTGATGATCGATCCGCCCGCGCCCTCAGCCATTCGCCGCCCGGCTTCCGCGCAGAGAAAGAATGTGGCGCGTGTATTCAGCGCGAAGACCCCGTCCCACTCCTCTTCGGTAATGTCCAGCCCGCGCTTCCAGATAGGGCTGATGCCCGCGCTGGCCACGACCACATCCAGCGGACCCAGGCGCTCCCACGCCGCCGCGACCACCGCGCGCGGCGCGCCGCGCTCCGCCAGATCGGCCACCACCGGCTCGGCCAATCGCCCCAACCCGCGAATCTCCTCCGCGACGTGCGCCAGCGCGGCGGCGTCGCGAGCCGAGACAGCGACATCCGCGCCCGCTTCCGCCAGCGCCAGCGCAATCACATGCCCCAGCCCGCGACTGGCGCCTGTCACCAGTGCGCGCTTGCCCGCCAGCGAGAAGCGCGCCAGCGTCCCTGGATTCACCCGTGAAGCCTCATCTTCCGCCATCAGAGCGCCTCACCCCGCAACAGTGACGATCCGCTCCGGGTTGCGGTCTGTGAAGACCTCTACGCTATCCGAGCCCACAAGGATCATGTCCTCTAGCCGGACGCCACCCCAGCCCGCGATGTAGATCCCAGGCTCGTTCGTCACCACCGAATTTGGCCCGATGCGCTCCATCTCCGCCATCTCGGCCTCGACCTCCGGCGTGCTGACGCGCACACGGCTGGCCACCGGCAATTCATGCACCGCCAGCCCGACACCATGCCCCAGGCTGTGCATGAACTCCTTGCCGTAGCCCGCCTCCTCGATCACCTTGCGCGCCGCCGCGTCCACGTCGCGCCCGCGCCGCACGCCGGAGCGCAGCGCCTCGAGCGCGGCGTCCTGAGCCGCGCGCACCACACCATAGATCTCCACCAGCCTCGCGTCCGGCTCGCCGATACAGATCGTGCGCGTGAGATCGGAACAATAGCCATCAACGCGGCAGCCGAAGTCAATCAGCAGCGGCTCGCCCACTTGAACGGGGCGGTCGCTGGGGACCCAGTGCGGCAACGCGCCACCGGGCCCGCCGCCAACGATCGTTGGGAAGCTCGGCCCTTCAGCGCCCAAATCAATCATCAGGCGCTCCAGCGTCGCCGCTATCTGCCGCTCGGTCATCCCGACCCGCAACTCGCCTAGCAACGCCGCAAACGCGCGATTGGCGACATCAGCGGCGCGGCGCATGGCGTCGATCTCCGCGTCATCCTTCGTCGCGCGCACCCGCTCGATCACGTCATCCGCGGGAACCAGCTCTACGTCCTCGCCCAGCGCGTCATGGAACCGCGAATAGCGCTCGTAGGAGATCCAGTCCTTCTCGAAGCCCAGCCGCTTCACGCCACCTTCATCGCGTAGCGCCTTCGCCACCACGTTCCAGGGAAAGTCGCCATCCGTCAGCATGACTGTCGCCCCGCTCGGCTTGACCTGATCTTCGATGCCATTGAGCGCGAACGTCGAGGTAACGAGCGCGAGGCCGCCCCGCGTCACCAGCGCCAGACCAGCCGACTCGGTCACATCATGGTCCGCCGGCGTGAAGCCAGTCAGAAAGCGCCGGTTATACTGGCTAACGACTAGCAGGCCATCCAGGCCCGCCTCCTCGATGCGCTGGCGCGTCTTCGCCAGGCGAGCCGCGTAATCCGCATGCCCCACGACATTGCCCCTGTTCACAACGTAGCGGTCCGCATCACGCGCGGACATACAAAATCGACCTTGTGATGATGGGGCCCGGCTTCGTCATCCTCTCGCGAAGCGGCGAGAGTCGCAGCGCCCCACTCCAGTATGGCACGCGGCGCCAGCCGTACGCTACCTGCGTTCACCAGCGCCTCGCGACCCTGCGCCGCTCTAGTTGCCGTCTGCCTCTGCGCCGGGTATGCTGATACAAGAAACGGCCCTTTGACGCCAGGCGCTACCCCAGTTCAGAACCGAGGCTCGAGGATGAGTGATCCCGCAGACGAAATTCCGATCACCGCCGAGATGCGCGCGATAACCATCTCGCGCCAATATGGCAGCGGCGGAGGCGAGATCGCCGCGCGCCTGGCTGAACTCCTCGGATGGCGCCTGATTGACCACGAGGTAATCGTGGAGGTCGCCAGCCGCCTCGGTGTGACCGAGAACGACGCCGCCCAGCGCGATGAACGGGCGGAGGGCTTCGTAGACCAACTTCTCCACGGCATCCGCGCTGTAGACCCCGCGCCACTCTCCCTCCTCAGCTACCCGAATCCGCTCACGGCGCCTCAGGCGCACGACTACGCGTTCGCGCTACGCGAAACCGTTCTCAGCGCGGTAACCGCCGGCCAGGTCGTGATTGTCGGGCGCGGCGCGCAGGCCATCCTCCACGAGCGGCGCGATGCGCTGCATATCCGCGTCGTCGCCCCACTTGAGCAGCGCATCATCTACGTCTCCCGCCGAGAGGCGCTCGACCGTGACGCCGCCCAGCGCCGCATTCAGCGGAAAGATCACGACCGCCAGCGCTATCTATGGGCGACGCATGCGCGCCGCGTCGAGGACACCGAGCTTTACGACCTCATCCTTAATACCGCCGTTCTCGATCTCAATAGCTGCGTAGACCTGATCGCGATGGCGCTGCAGCACAAAGCGCGGCGGCTCGCGCTGGCTCCTGACACGCTCGGCCCCAGCGCCGGCATTCGCCGCTATCCCGACACCCCCGCCGACCTGCCCGCGCTCGTCACGTCCGACGCGCCCACAGAGTCTGGCGCGTCGGAGAGCCAGCCATCCTGACGCTAACAGTGATTCATCCGCTTCCGCGACGCCGCCCTGCGCGGACACCACTCCGCCCGCCAGTGGGAGGCGTCCCAACGAACGGGACGCCCCACACTGGCGGGCGGCAAACCCAGCGAATAGCTTGCGGTGAAGCTACGCCGGAATGGGACTGAACACTTCGAGCAAATTCCCATCTGGGTCGCGGAAGTGCGCCGTGCGGATCATCCAGTCAGGTCGATCTTGCGGCTCCGTGACCAGCGTCACACCCTTTGCGCGCAGGTCGTCGCAGGTTTGATTGACATTATCCACCGCAAAGCAAAGCGCAACAGTGTCCTGCGCCGTCGCGGAGGACGCCAGCGCGGAGGTCCTGACCGCCTCCGCCATCTGACCGCGATCGAAAAGCGCGATTGTCACTTCGCCAGTCTTGAAATCCGCGTAGACATCCGTCTCCTCGCCAAAAGCGGGCGTGAATCCCAGCGTATCGCGATAGAACCGAAAACAAGCCGCGAAATCGCGCACGAGCAGGCGCGTGAAGGCATAGCGTAGCGCCATCGTTGGGTTGCTCCTCTCAGGTCTATGACGGTCTATGACGAAACATGTGGACAGACCCACAGAGGAAATACTAGCACATATGTTCTACTATCACAACCCACTAGACAGCCTTGCGCGCTTCGACGAGGATGATCGGATGCAGCCCACCAGCTTTTTGCTCAACGCGCGTTTCCGCGAAGCCCACCTCCCGCACCGCCGCCGCCGTGTCACGGTTCCAGTGGCAGTTTCCCGAAAAGGCAACCGTTAGCGGAACCATCGCCGACTGAATGCCTGCCAGCGCGCCGTTGCCGCTACGCACATGCTCCGCCATCAGCAACCGGCCTCCTGGCTTCAGCACACGCAAGATCTCGTTCAGCCCGCGCTGTGGGTCGCCAACGGAGCAGAATACCAGCGTGACCACTACCGTATCAAAGCTGTTATCGGGGAACGGCAGCGCCTCAGCGGGAGCTTGCGCGAGCGAAATCGGAACCGGCGCCGACTCGGCGCGCTCGCGAGCATACTGCAGCATCGTCGCATCTGGCTCGATCGCTTCGACGGAAGTTACGCGCGCGGACTGGTAAAACGCGAAGTTGTGGCCCGCGCCTGCCCCGATCTCCAGGACGCGACCTTCCGCCACGCCTGCCGTCTTACGCCTCAGCCCGTCAAATGTCGCGCGCCCCATCGAGCTGCTAGCCAGCCACTCGAAAAGACGCGAAAAACCTGGATGGTCAACCTGGGGGCTTCGCGCCTCCGCGCCTACCGTCTGCTCGATCTCCGCCATCGCGACCCGCCAACCTTTCCTCGCTGCGCCAGTCCACCCATCCCCGCTGCCCGCCCCAATGGTACGATACCACCCTGACAGCGTCGCGGGCGCGCATTGAGCGAGAAACGCCCGAAAGGGTGGAGATGATGCTATGGCGCAGGTTGTGGAATCGCCTCCACCGCTAGCGAGTGTCACCGGCGTCGCGCTGGCCGGCGGTCATGGCAGCCGCATGGGCAGCGACAAAGCCGCGCTGATCCTCGATGGCCGCCCGCTGATCGCGCGCGTCGTGGTGCGCCTGCGACTCGCGCTGGCCAGTGTGATCGTGATCGGCCCTGACAGCCTCTCAGCGCTTCAGCCCGGCGCGCCCATCATCCCCGACGCGCGGCCCGGCCTGGGTCCGCTGGGTGGCCTGGCGACCGCGCTGGAAGCGGCGAGCACAGAATGGATTTTCCTGGTCGCCTGCGACATGCCCTTCATCCAGCCTGCGCTCGTACGCCACATGGCGTCGCTGGCGCTTGGGGCGCCCGACGCCGAAGCGGTCGCGCTGCGCGCGCCGGGCGGGTTAGAGCCGCTGCACGCTGTCTATCGCCGCGTCATCGCGCCGCAGGTCGCGCGAACGCTCGCCAGCCCACACCCCTCGATGCGGGGCCTGCTCGACCGATTGCATGTCATCGAGGTCACGCCAGCGGATGTAGGCCGCTTCGACCCACGCCACCTCTCCACCTTCAATGCCAACACACCGGAGGACTGGCGCCGCGCGCGCCAACTGGCGTCTGATGGCGCTGGCAATGAGGACGCCCCCTAGGCAACACTCAGCGGCGCACGAATGGCTGCGTGAACATGCCCGCCGCATTGAGAATGACGCCCGTATACCAGGCGTAATATCCCAATTCGGCATGCGCGCCGTTGAGCGTGAAGCCTTGCTGCCACGGAGCAAGCGCGACCCCCGCGAGCGGATCGAACGCGCCGAAGATCAGCGCGCCGCCGTCAACCATGAGCAGTAGGAACATCAGACTGAGCATCAGCGGCATGAACAGCGCCGTCGCGCAACCCGCCACACCAATCGGTCGCGCTAACCAGTTCATACCGGTCAAGAGGTAGTTCAGACCCGCTAGCGCCAGCGAGAGCACGCCCGCGCTGGTTACAACATCCTGCGCGAGCTGCGCCGCGACGTCGGGCTGGTTGGAAAAGAACGGAATAGAGAATGATTGCGCGTAGACCAGCGTACCGCCAGCGGTAGCCCCCCAGGGAATGTTGAGCGCCGCCATCAACAAGATAAGTCCCACACCCAGCAGGATATGCGGCAACGGCAGCAGCCGCCAGACCCGCTGCGCGGGCGTGGAGGGCGTGGACACGCGCGGCGCCGGCGCAGAGGCGGCGGGCAGCGGACGCGGCGCCGCACGCGGAGCGGGGAAGGGCGCCGCGATTGGCGAGCCCGATCTCGAGCCCCATGGGGGCGCCCGACGAGGCGCGGGCTGCAGATTCACGACGGTGGGCGCGATTGGGCTGGCGCCGCCTGGCCACTGCTGAGGAGCCGGAACGGGATACGCTGGGCTTGGGTTGGCGGCGGTTGGCTGCATGGGCGGCCTGCCAGCGCCTGGCGGCGCAAATGGCCCGCCACCGGCTGGCGGCGCAAATGGTCCAGGGTAAGGAACCGTCGGGCTGTAAGGCGGCGGCTGACCTGGTTGTCCAGCCGCCGTCTGCGTCGCGTTCGGGTCCCAAGGGATGGTTGGCCCCAGTGGTGGGACCGGTGGCGGCGACGGCGCCACGTCAGGCTCAGTCTGCGCGTCATTGAAATTCGTCGGCATGCGAAAGAGTCCTTATCGCGCGCGGAGGAACGCCGCGCATTTCAGAAAGTCGGCAAATAACGCTCCAGCTCCCACGGATGCACCTGCTGACGGTACGCATCCCATTCTTCCGACTTCGCCTCGATGAACCACGCCGCGATCTGCTCGCCTAGCGCGGCGACCATCGTTTCATCGAGTTGTAGCTCGGTCAGCGCCTCGCTCAGGCTCGAAGGCAGCAGCGCGATGCCGCGCCGCAGCCGCGACGACTCATCCAGTGTATAGAGCCCCTCTTCCACAGGTTGCGCCAGCGGAAGATCACGCATAACGCCATCCATCCCCGCACGCAGCATCGCGGCGAACGCCAGGTACGGATTGCAGCTCGGATCCGGCGCCCGCAGCTCTACCAGCAGGCTCTCCGGCACGCCCGGCTCGAAGCGCGGCACCCGAATCAACGCCTCCCGATTTACACGCCCCCAGCTCACCATCACCGGCGCCTCAAAGCCCGGCACCAGTCGCTTATAGGAGTTCACCAGCGGCGCCAGGATCGCGCACATCCCGCGCGCATGGGCAAGCTGCCCCGCGATGAAGCGCCGCCCCACGCCAGAAAGACCGTAGCCCGTGTCCGCGCGGTCGGCGAAAGCGTTCGCCCCATCCGTCAGCCGAGCCAGTCGCTGATGGGTGTGCATCCCATTGCCGTTGACCCCATAGAAGGGCTTGGGCATGAACGTCGCCCCCAGGCCGTGGCGTTGCGCGATCGCCTTGACCGCATAGCGCGCGGTCACCACCCCATCCGCCACCTTCACGACATCGGCCACCGAAAAGTTAATCTCGTGCTGCCCCGCCGCCACCTCGTGATGACTGCTCTCGATACTGACGCCCATCTCGTTCAGCGCCGCCACAATCTCGCGCCGCACATCCGCCGCCAGGTCCGTCGAGAGGTCGAAATAGCCGCCGCGATCATGCGCCAGCGGCTGCCCCGCGCGGCTGCCCTCCTCTTGCAAGAGGAAGAACTCCAACTCCGGTGACACCTGGTAGCGGTAGCCCTGCGCCTCCGCCTCGCGCACAGCCTCGATCAGCACCGCGCGCGGGTCACCGCCGAACCGCTCGCCGGTCGGCATCAGCACATCGCAGATCAGCCGAGCGACGCGCCCTTCACCCGGCGCGTTCGCCGGCTGCCACGGAATTTCCGCGAACGTCGTGAGATCGGGGCGCAGATACATGTCTGTCTCCGCCACCCGCGCCAGACCCTCGATCGCCGAGCCGTCAAACCAACGCCCGCGGGTGAGGATATCGCGCAACTGGCTGGCGGGAATGGTCACCGACTTCGCCATGCCGACAACATCGGTGAATTCCAGATTGATGAAGCGAATGCCGCGCGTCTCCACACGCGCCAGCGCGCGCGCGGCGTCTTCCGGGCGCTCAACGCCGGTCGGCAGGTTTGTAGAGCGCTGCGGCTCGTGCGCTGGCGGGGTCATCCGCGCCTCCTCGACGTCATCCGGCGCGCGCCGGTTAGGATATTGCTGGTTAGCGAGATTGTACGCGGGTGCGAAATGCGCGTCGCTCCTCGGCGGCGCGCCAGCGCTGGCGCTCCTCCTCCGTCTGGAGGATTAGCGGGGGTACGAGCGCTGGTCGGCCTAGATCGTCAATCGCGACATAGACCAGATGGCTGGCGCCCGCGTTGCGCACCTCACCTGTCCGCAGGTCTTCGGCCTCGATCAGCGCCTCAACCTCCATAGACGTTCGTCCTGTATACGTCAGGCACGCGCGAATCGTCAGCAAGTCGCCAATATAGACCGGCTCTTTGAACACCATTGAGTCCATCGCCACGGTCACGCAGCGCGCCCGCGAGTGGCGGATGGCCGCGGCGCCGCCCGCCTCATCCACCAGTCGCATGATCGTCCCACCATGCACGTTGCCCCAGACGTTCGCGTCAGGCGGCTGCATCGTGCGCGCCATCACCACCCGCGACTCATCCACCGTCTTCCCGTGTGGCGCGGCGGCTGGCTCCTCGGGAGTATTAGCCTCACGTTCCGTGTTTCGCTTCGTCACGTTTCCGATCTCTTCACGAAAGGAGCGCCACCGCGCCAGACGTCACGACCGCTCACGCGACGCGCGGGGAGAATGAGGGAGAGAAGCTGTCGCGGCGCCACAACCCCTCATCCCTCGCACCGCCGATGGTCATCTGCCATAATAGCATGGATCAACGGGGTCAGGCGCGGCTGAGGAGCAATCCGCCCCTCATCTGTGAACTGTATCACACTCTTCCAGCAAGGGAGCGTCACACTCGATGACCCAGTCACCTCCACCGCGCCGCGCCAAGCCACGCGACCGCGCGACGCCATCCACCACGCCAGACGCCGCGCCCTCCCTCTGGAACGCGGAGACTCCCGCGCATGCCGCCGCATGGCCAGGCCTCCCTGACACCGCCCCCGCCAGCGCCATCCGCGACAGCCTCTACGACCTTATCCCGCTCGGCCCGCTGGAACTCGACCTGCTGGCTACGCCCGCTTTCACACGTCTGCAGGGCATCAAGCAGCTGGGCTTCGTCTATCGCGTCTGGCCCGGCGCCACACACACCCGCTTCGAGCATAGCCTCGGCGTCTACTATCTCATGCTGCGCGGTCTGCGCGCCCTCCTGGCGCATGACGCCAGCGCGCTCGCCGCCGGGGGCCTGACCGAGGAGGAGGCGCACACCGCGCTCGCCGCCGCCCTGCTCCACGACATCGGCCACTACCCCTTCTCCCATGCCATCGAGGAGCTTGGCTATCCCGTCCTGCCCCATGAGCGCGTGGGCCGCCAGATCATCGAGACCGGCGAGGTGGCCGCCGCCCTGGAGCGCCACGGCCTGCGCCCCAACCATGTCGCCAGCATGATTGACCCGCCGAAGGACAGCCCGCTGGAGCCAGGCCCCGCGCTGCTGGCGCGCCTGCTCAGCGGCCCGCTCGATGTGGACAAGCTCGACTATCTCCCGCGCGACGCCCGCGCCTGCAACGTCCCCTACGGCGGTGTGGATGTCACACGGCTGCTTGGCGCCCTGCGTGTCATCCCCACACCTGAAGGCCCCCGCCTCGGCGTCAGTGACAAGGGAATCAGCCCGCTCAACTCCCTACTGCACGCCCGCCAGGAAATGTTCGACAACGTCTACTGGCACCATACCAACCGCGCTATGATGGCGATGCTGCTGCGCGCCACCCAGGAAGCTGTCCTGGCGGGAGCCATCACCGGCGACAGCCTCGCGGGCCACGATGACGCCTCGCTGCTTGCGCTGCTCTCCAGCGCGGCGATGCCCAACGCCACTCGCGCGCTGGTCGAAGCGTTGCGCGCGCGCCGCCCCTACAAGACCGCTCTCGAAATCAGCGCCCGCGCCGGCAAACCTTACCAGCTTCTCGACACCCTCTTCTGGGACCAGGGCAAACGGCGCCGCGTCGAAGAATCACTCGCGGCTGAGGTTTCGGCGGCTATCGAGGAGACGGTAGCGCCCTGGGAGCTGCTTGTGGACATTCCCAAGCCGGAGAAGTGGGAGATGAACACGCTCGTTACGTTCGACGATCCGCCGCTTGGCATGCGCCCGCTGATGACCTGGGCCGAGGCCACCGGCCAGCGCCCCGATGACCTCGGCCTCTATGAGCGCCACCAGCGTCGCATCCGCATCGTCTGCCACGAGCGGTGGCGCGACCGCATCCACGCCGACGGCCAGCCTGCCCTGCTCGCCGCCATCGAGCGCATCCCGGCGCTTTAGCGAGCGGCGCTTGACACGCCTACGGCCTCTGCAGCATGCTGAATGTACTATCCAAGCGCGTCATGAATGGGCTGGAGGGCCCGGATGAAATCGCCGGTAAAAGCGCTCGAAGGATTGCTCGGGTTGGGAGGCGGTGGACTCGGTCTGGCGCTCACGTTCGCCCTGTCACTGGTTAGGCCACGCGCGCTCGACTTCTCCACCGCATATGCGTCGTCAGTCTCCTACGACTCCCCTGGCGCGCTCACTCCGCAACTCTTCGCGGTATTGAGCGGCCTCCCGATCATTGCCGCGTCTATCTTCTTCGCCGGGGCCATCGCTGGGACCTGGCTCGATCTGTCCGGACAGCGCCGCGCGGGCAAGCAACTGCTGATTGTTTGCCTGATTGGCCTGCTCGTCGCCATGTGGACAATGCTCATCCCCGCGTTCACGATGCTATTCTATGTGGCATTGTGCTTCATGCCCGTGGTTGGAGCCACAATCATCGCTTCGCTGCGCAGTGAGCCATCTGCCGGCGCGTAGCTGACATGCCCGCATGCGGCTGCGTCACGGCGTCGCGGCCTGCGGCTCCGTCCCGCTGGCGTCCGCATCCACCTCAGGGGGAGGCGTGATCGCGCGCTCGTAGACGTAGCGCCGCCAGGCGAAGAAGATCACCGCCAGCGCGCTGGTTCCAGCCGCGACGGCCACCACGTACAGCGGCCCATCGCGCACGCCAACCAGCAGCGACAGCAGTGTGACCGCCAGCGTCGGAGCCATCTCACTGTCCAGCCAGTAGAGTGACAGGATACCCAACATCGTCACCAACAAAATGAGTAGTGGCCCCTTCGGTAGCCACGCCAGCGCCAGCGCGCCAATCGCTGCGCCTATCACCGGCCCCGCCACAATTCCCCGCACAGTGACGCGCTCGTTGAATGGATCAAGAAACAGCATGTAGCCAATCGCCGCGAGCGGTGGAAAGAGCATATAGCTCACGTTCGTCTGGCTGCCAATCACCGCCACAATCGCCAGAAATGGCGACAGAATCACCAACGCCCACAACATGCGAAATCGCCGTAGCCAGCGTTCCTCTGATGACCGCCCCTTATCCATCTCCATCTGCCAGCCCACCTTTTCTTGTTGAGCGACTCCTTGTTAGCCCTTCTGTGTGGAACGGACGGTTTGCCATGCCTCAAAGTCACCACCCCCAGACGCTCATCCCTCAGCGCATCGTAAAAGCGACCGAACGGATTTGCGGTGGACGCCCTCCAGATGATATACTGCGGAAGAACTGAGCGCATCCGAAAAAAGTGGGCGATCTCTTTGATGTTCGGCCCGCTTTTTCGTATACGTGCGGGCAAGAGCGAACGGCATTCTGAGCGTGGCGCGATAGGTTCGCGCCTCAGGACCGTCGGCGAGCGGGCGCCGCGTCTTTGCGTGTGAGCGTCGAGCTGCATAAGGAACCAGAGAGGCGTGGGAGCGGATCTCGCGCCTTCGTCATTCTCTGGGGTTCGACCGCGCCAGACGTATGAGCGCCGATTCGCGCGCATCGCATGTGTTACGAACTATCGCGGCGGACCCGCGCTCAAACAGGAGGGAGGCAATCTATGCGGACGGAGTTTCAGGCGGCTATCGCCCAGCTCATCCATGAGAAGGGGCTGCCTCAGGAAGCGGTCATGGAAGCGGTCGCGAAAGCGCTCCTCGTCGCCTACCGCAAGAGCAGCGACAACGGAGACAATATTCGTATCGAAGTCGAGCGCAGCGGTGATGTGCGTGTCTGGGCCAGCAAGCGGGTAGTCGCGCAGGCCCACGACCCCATGACCGAGATATCTCTCGCTGACGCCCAGCTCATTAACCCGCACGCCGCGCTTGGTCAGTACATTGAGGTGGATTCACCGCAAATCTTCAACCGTATCCCAGCGCAAACCGCCAAGCAGATTATTCTGCAGCGCATCCGTGAGGCTGAGCTAGATTACATCTTCGAGTCCTACAAGGACATGAAAGATGATCTCGTCGTCGGTACAGTGCTTCGTCGCGATCCTCGCGACGGCTCCTACCTGCTCGATCTTGGCAAGGTCGAAGGTATCATGGAGGAAAAAGAGCAAATTCCCGGCGAACGGCTCAAGAATGGCCAGCGCGTCCGCGTCTACATCTACGAGCTCCGCCGTGGCGGCGGGCGCGGTGTACAGGCGCTCGTCTCGCGCACCCACCGCAACATCATCAAACGCCTCTTCGAGTTGGAGGTGCCAGAAATCTACGAAGGGCGCGTCGAGATCAAGGCCATCGCGCGCGAGCCGGGCAGCCGCTCCAAAGTGGCTGTCTGGGCGCGCGAAGACAGCGTTGACCCCATCGGCGCCTGTGTCGGCGTACGTGGCTCCCGCATCAATAATGTTATCAACGAGCTGAATGGCGAGAAGATTGATATCATTCTGTGGAGCCCTGAGCCGGCCCAGTTCGTCTCCAACGCCCTCAGCCCCGTCAAGCCGCTGCATGTCGAGCTGCGCGAGTCGGATCACACCGCGATTGTGACCGTCATGGAAAAGCAGCTTTCGCTGGCCATCGGCAAAGAGGGGCAGAACGCCCGCCTCTCCGCCAAGCTGACCGGCTGGCGCGTGGATGTGACGAAACCCGCCGAACCCCCCGAGGTGGTCGCTCCGGAAGCGACCGCTGAGGTCGCTGAGGTCGCTGAGGCCGCTGAGGCCGCCGACAACGCCCGCGCCTAACTGGGCTCATACCACCCCCGCTCGTTCTTCACTCCCGCCGGAGAACGCCAGCGGGCGGTGGCGCCCAGCTTGCCACACCCCCACATATCTGGGGCATGGCCAGGAGCACATGATTTCCCATGCCGACCGAACAGACAGCCCAGCCCGGCGCCGCGCAGCCACACAAGCGCAAGTCGCAGCCACGCCAGAAGCACATCCCACAACGCACCTGCGTCGCCTGTAAGCAGACACGCCCCAAGCGTGAGCTCATTCGCGTCGTGCGCTCGCCCGATGGCCATATCACGCTCGACCCCACCAGCAAGAAGTCCGGGCGCGGCGCCTATGTCTGCGCGCGACGCTCCTGCTGGGACATCGCGCTCAAGAAGGGGAAGCTGGAGCGCGAGTTCGAGACCACGTTCTTGCCCGAAGACCGCGCCGCACTCGACGAGTATTACGCCAGCTTGCCCCCAGAGCCAGCGCCAGCCGCTACACCCACCAGCGCCACCCCGCGAGCCGCGAAGGGGGCGCCCAAGTCGAGCCCCAAGGCCAAAGAATAGACGCCTCCGCCTTCCTTGTGGACACTAGCCACCCGATAGCTGGGCACAGGGCGTGACCCCTTGCTGTATCTGGGTCATCGCCCCGTCCCCGACAAAATCCTATCCCAGAACGGGTGCGAATGGAAATCAGCCCGACCGCTACTCGAACGCGCTGATCCCGGTGATCGCCTGGCCCAGAATCAGTGTATGAATATCATCGGTCCCCTCGTAGGTGTAGACCGACTCCAGGTTATTCATGTGCCGCGCGATGGGATATTCCAGCGTGATGCCGTTGGCTCCCAGCACGCTCCGCGCCTCACGCGCCGTGTTCAGCGCCTCGCGGACGTTGTTGCGCTTGGCCATCGAGACCTGGACTGGATGCGACAGCCCCTCATCCTTCAGCCGGCCAAGCTGCAGCGCCAGCAGTTGCGCCTTGACCAGCTCCGTCGCCATCACCGCCAGCTTGCGCTGCGTCAGCTGAAAACCCGCGATCGGCTTGCCGAACTGCGACCGCGACTTCGCGTAGTCCAGCGCTGACTCGTAGCAGGCCATCGCCGCGCCGTTCGCGCCCCAGGCGATGCCGAAGCGCGCCTCATCCAGGCACGAGAGTGGCCCGCGCAGCCCGCGCACGCCGGGCAGCATGTTCTCCGCCGGGATGCGACAGTCGGCGAAGTTGAGTTCCGAGGTGATCGAGGCGCGCAGTGAGAGCTTGTGATGCACATCGCTGGTCGTAAAGCCCGGCGTCCCGCGCTCCACCAGGAAGCCGCGTATGCCGTCCTCCGCCTTCGCCCAGACCACCGCCAGATCAGCGATGCCGCCGTTGGTGATCCACATCTTCGTGCCGTTGAGAATGTAACTGTCGCCGTCCTTCACCGCCGTGGTTCGCATCCCCGATGGATCACTGCCAAAATCCGGCTCGGTCAGCCCGAAGCAGCCGATCACCTCGCCCTTGGCCATGCGCGGCAGCCACGTCTCCTTCTGCTTCTCAGAGCCGAAGGCGTGAATCGGAAACATCGCCAGCGAGCCCTGCACAGAGACAAACGAGCGCAGCCCGCTATCCCCGTACTCCAGCTCCTGGCAGGCCAGCCCGTAGGCCACCGCGCTCAGTCCCGCGCAGCCGTAGCCCTCCAGGTGCATGCCCAGCAGGCCCATCTCGGCGATCTCCGGGATAAGCTGACGCGGGAACACGCCCTCCTCAAACGCCTCGCCGATCACCGGCAGCACCCGCTCGCGGACGAACGTCCGCACTGTATCGCGCACCAACCGCTCATCTTCTGTCAGCAGGTGGTCAATATTGTAGAAGTCCATCGGCGACGGGGTTGGAACACCGTGCTTTGAATGGCCAGCTTTCTTGGCTGGCTCCATGATATCCGCCATTTGCGTATCACTCCCAGTTCTCAAGTACGCCATTGTACCGCTCATGGGGAGCGGACAAACCGGAATTTCGCACTCATGTCGCCCCGCGCCTGCGCCATCGTCTTGTCACTGCTCACGCGAGCGCGCGGCACTGAGCCATCTCAGAGGATACCACACGCCTCACTACCCGGTTGCGCCCACGCCGCATGCTGTGTATACTGCCTGCCAAGCGTCGCGGCGGGAGAGCCACGCCGCGCGACGATCCAGCGTCGCTTCAGCGAACGGGGGATCAACGATGACCGAGCAAGAACTCGCAAAACTCGTCCACCGCCTGCGGAAGATCCATCGCGCCGAGCGCCGCCGCGCGTGGTGGCATGGCCGCGCGGAAACCCTGGCCCTCAGCGCCACTTTCTGCGCCATCGCCTGGTGGCTGGTGGGCGATGACAACTTCGAGAGCGTCTGTTTTGGCGCGTTTGGCATTCTCCTGGCCATCGCGGCCATCAGCTAACGCCCAGCGCCTCCGCTCACGCCTGCCAGTCAGGCGCGTCCAGCGCGCCCCGTAGCCGCTCGAACAGCGCGCCGCGCCGCGCCGCCGGTATGCGCCGCTGGCGCTGCCCCTCGCCCAGCAGGATCACCCGCTGCGTCGAGTCCAGCACCACCTGGCAGTGACGGCAGGTCGCCAGATGCTCCCGCGCGGCGGCGCTCAAGTCCTCATCAAGCTCGCCATCCAGATAACTGGAGAGATACGCCAGCAGATCATCGCAAGTCAGCGGCTTCATGCTTCTCCCTCCTCATGCGCGCCGGGCCTGTGCGCCCATTCGCCGAAGTAATCGCTCAACCGCTCACGCAGCAGCAGCCGGGCGCGGTGCAGCCGCACTTTGCAGGCTGCCTCAGTGATGCTCTGAACATGCGCGCAATCCGCCGTCGTCAGCCCCTCAACGTCCCTCAGCGTGAACGCCGCCCGCAGCCCCTCCGGCAGCCGCGCGATCTCCGCCCACAACCGCTGCTGCGCCTCCTGGCCGAGCAGCCGCTCCTCTGGCAAATCCCGCCAGTCCACGAGCGACGATGGCGTATCAGGATCGTCGCCATCCGGGAGAAGATCAGCGGGCCGCCGCTTGCGCGCCAGCATCAGCGCATGGTTGTGCGCAATGCGGTACAGCCAGGTATCCAGCTTCGCGCGCGGCTCGAAGCGGTCAATCGCCTCCATCGCCGAGATGAACGTCACCTGCGTGACCTCCTCGGCGTCGCTCTCATTCCCCAGCATGCCCAGCGCCAGGCGGTACACCCGATCAGCGTGCGCCTCGAAGAATGCCGCGAAGGCCTCTGGATCACGCCGCTTCAGGCCAGCCACCAGCCCAGCTTCGTCGAGTATCTGATCCGCCATGGCGAAAGATTTCCCATCGTTGACACGTCCCATACCGCTGGCACTATATCACCCCACCCACCAATACCCGCTGCGCTAGAAACTCGCTGTAACCTTTTCTCACCTCGCGCATTTCATCTACGAAAGGCGGCGGTGAGTCGCCCATAACGATACAGAAATCAGCAATCGTTCGGTTTTCAACAGGAAAGGGTCACTCCCATGCTCCCGCAAAATGAAAGCGCCCTGGATCGGGTTATCCGCCTCGTGATCGGCATCGGCCTTGGTATCCTGGTCTTCACAAGTCTGACCGGCGTGTGGCAGATCATCGCAGCGGTCGTCGCAGCGGTCATGCTGCTGACCGCCGCTGTTGGCTTCTGCCCGCTCTACGCGCTATTCCGGATCAGCACGAAGTCTGGCAAGCGCGCGCAGGCTTGAGCGTAATTCCGACTTACTGACATCGCGCGTCCCCCGGTCCGCAAAGTGGCTGACCAGGGGACGTTTTTCGCGTCGTCTGTTCTCACCTCGACACCTATCCCTAGCGGCGGCTATACTACCTCGGAGCGTCCGCGCGAAGAGGCCGGCGGGAAGCGCGTGCTTTACGTCGCGCCTGCCGCGTGGACGCTCGCGCGCCATCAGCGAGGAGCCTTACCCGCCGGAGGAAAACCAATGAGCCAGCCAGCGCTCGAACGATTGCGTCAGGGGCCCGTGTTATGCGATGGGGCGATGGGCACTATGCTCTATGCCCGCGCCAGCGCGTCCCAAATGCATGGGCGTTGCTTCGATGAGCTCAACCTGACCGCGCCAGAGTTGGTGCAGGAGATTCACCGGCAATACATCCTTGCTGGCGCTGAGATCATCGAAACCAACACCTTCGGCGCCAACGCCGCCAAACTGGAAGCCTATGGCTTGGCGGACCAGGTCCGCGTCATTAACCGCCGCGCCGCGCAGCTAGCCCGCGAGGCCCGCGAGGTCACCGGGCGGAGTGTCTTCATCGCCGGCGCCCTCGGCCCCTCTGGCCAGCCGGTATCCGCCACAGCGCGCGACGATGACCCGCGCATGGTCGCGTTACGCGCGCTCTTCCGCGAGCAGATGGAAGGCTTGATCGAAGGTGGCGCCGATCTGATTATCCTGGAAACCTTCTCCAGCCTGGCTGAATTGCGCCAGGCGGTCTTGGCCGCACGCGAGGCTGGCGAATTACCGATCATCGCTCAGATGACTTTCACCGAAGACGGGCAGTCACTCTCCGGTGAATCACCCGCCGAGGCGGCGCGTGTCCTGGCACAGTTGGGCGTAGATGTCATCGGCGCGAACTGCAGCGTCGGCCCGGCGGGCATCCTCGACGTGGTGACCGAAATAGCGACCGCGCTGCGCGAGATTGGCATTGACCCTGAGCGCGACATCCTGCTCTCCGCCCAGCCCAACGCTGGCCTGCCCACCCGCGTCGAAAACCGTTTCCTCTACGTCTCCACACCGGCCTATTTCGCGGAGTACGCGCGGCGCTTCGCCTCAGCGGGCGCGCGTCTGATTGGCGGCTGCTGCGGCACCACGCCCGACCATATCGCCGCCATGAACGCTTCACTGGCAACCTATCTCCCCACCCCACTGACAGCGACCTGGGCCGCGACGATGATACTCCCCCAGCATGCGTCTACCGAGGCTCCAGCGGAAGCCGCCGACGCGGAAACCAGCCAGCTTCAGCGCGACCTCGCCGCCGGGCGCTTCGCCGTCAGCATTGAGCTTGACCCGCCCAAGGGTCTCAATCCTGGCAAGATCCTGGAGGGCGCCACTCGCCTGCGTGAGGCTGGTGTGCGCTACATCAATATCGCCGACAGCCCGATGGCCCGCGTGCGCATGAGCTGTATCGCGATGGCCCGCCTGCTGCGCGACCATCTCGACCTGGAGAGCATCGTCCACATCACCACGCGCGACCGCAACATGATGGCGCTGCAATCCGACCTGCTCGGCGCGCACGCGCTCGGTGTCCGCAACGTCCTCGCCCTGACCGGCGACCCCGTGCGCGCGGGCAACTACCCCAACCTGACCGGCGTCTGGGATGTGGATTCCGTCGGCCTCGTGCGTGTCCTGCACGGCATGAACGAGGGCCACGATGTCGCGGGAGCCTCGCTGGGCATGCCCGCGCGCTTCTTCATCGGCGCGGCGCTCAATCTCAACATGGAAGACCGCCTGATAGACGTGGACCAGGAGCGCCAGCGCGGGAAGCTGGAGCCACTCGGCGGTCATGCGCCCCAAGAGGGAATGGAAAGCCATACCCACGAAGGCCTTACCGAGACCGAGCTGGAGATCCACCGCTTGCGCCACAAGCTGGACGCGGGCGCGCAGTTCATCATGACCCAGCCGGTCTACGAGCTTGCTCCGCTGGAGCGTTTCCTCGACGCATTCGGTCCGGTCGGCGCGCCACTGATCCTCGGCATGATCCCGCTGCATAGCTCCAAGCACGCCGAATACCTACACAACGAGGTCCCCGGTATCAGCATCCCCGACGACGTGCGCGCCCGCATGCGCGACGCGGGCGAGCGTGCGCGCGAGGTGGGCATCGAGCTGGCGCGCGAGGTGATCACCCAAGCGCGCGGGCGCGGCCTCATCCAGGGCTGCTACCTCATGCCATCCTACGGGCGCTACGATCTCGTGGCCGACCTCGCCCAGGAGCTCCTGCGCGACGAGTAGCGCGCTACGCCCCAGGCTGCTCGTAGATCACATACTGCCCGCTACGGAAGACCACCGGCCAGCGCTCCGCCTGGGCCAGAATGGGCGCCAGCGCGGGGAGCTGGTCGGGCGCCGCTAGCGCGCGAATCAGGTCATCCACCACCACATACCGCGCCCGTCTCAGCGACACGTCATACGCCCAGCGGTAGCGCGGCAGCCCCGCCGGGTAGAACGCCGCCGTCTGCCCGCCATACGCCACCGTCTGCGTAATGTCCGCCCCTTCGATTCCCATCGCCTGCCCATTCGCGCCTACTGGCTGATCGAAGGCCCAGGCGATCTGCGGTGAAGCCAGAACCAGGTCGCCCGGCCGCGCATGCGCCAGGATGTAGCGCTGCGCCGCTGCCGCGTCCGCTGGCGCCGCCAGCAGCGGGTCCTGCGGGGTGGCGAGCGTTCCAGCCAGCCCCACCGCATCGCTCGCGGCCGCCATCGCCAGCGGAGCCCCAATCACCACAAACAGCAGCAGCGCCGACAGCGCCTGGCTGAGCCGTGTCCTCGCCAGCGCAGCATCCGCCGAAGCCCCGCGCCACCGGGCAAACCACTTATCCAGCGGCGCCAGCCAGCCCACCGACCAGGTGAAGAGCGCGTGCACAGTTGCTGCCAGCGCCACGCCCGCGCCCAGCGCCAGCAGCGGCAGCAGTGGCGTCACCGTGTGCAGGCTCGGCCCCACTGTTCGCGTCTTGAGGACCACCAGCGCCAGCAACCCCACGGAACCCAACAGATAGCCTCGCGTGGGCGTCCGCCGAACCAGGAACAATCCGGCGACGCCCAGCAACAGCCAGGCGTCCACTGTTAGGAAGCGCTCGTAGTTGAGCAGCAGTAAGATGACCTGGATCAGCGGATTCCCGCCCGCCGCGCGTCCGCCCGTGCTTACCACATCCGCCAGGAAGGCGCCCGGCGACACTGCGAACAGCGCCAGCAGCCCCAGCGCCAGTACGCCAGCCCCAATCCCCAACGCCGCCAGCGCCGGACGCCAGCCCCATTTCATTCCAACGAGCGCGACCAGCGCGATCCACGCCACGCCCACATAGTCGCTATACGCCGCCATGCCCGCAACCACCGCAGCCGCGTAGAGCCAGCGCCGTCCGCGCGCCGCGTCCGCTGCTGTCAACGCCTCCCAGCCCAGCCACAGAACCACCAATCCGACAAGCGCTAGCAGCCCATAGCTATAGCCCCAGCGGGTATTCTCCAGCATCACCGGCGCGACGGTATAGACCGCCGCCGCCCACAGCGCCGCCTCCACCCCTAGCACGCGCCGTCCGACCAGCAGCAGAGCGACACACGAGAGCGTGGCGTAGAGCGCCGAGAGCGCCCGCGCCGCCGTGATGCCATAGCCAAACAGGTGGATAGCCAGGGCAAGCTGGAAGTAATACAGCGGCGGGTGCTGGACGAAGACCTGCGTCAGCGCAAAGAGTCGCAGCCGCCCGTGCAGCAGGTTCCAGGCGAGATCGAGGTTATACCCCTCCTGGGGATCCCAGCCCGGCGTTTGCGGCATCCGCCAGAGATGGAACACCGCGCACAGCGCCACCAGCGCCACCCCCAGCCCCACTTGCGCCGCCAGCCGCCGCCCGCGCTCCGACAGCGCGCCGCGCTTCCCATCACCCGTGCCCACAATCAGGCCGCTTATCTCTCGCCGCGACGCCACACATCACCTCGCTGGCTGGTCAACCGGCGCAGATCATCCACGCCGTGTGCGCTACTCACTCACCGCGCCAGTATACCAGCCACCTGGGAATCTGGGACCTGCGAATTCACCACATCAACCTCGCGACGCTGTCTCGATCCGGCCCGCGAGGGCGATGTCCTTCTCGGTCACACCGCCCTCGTCGTGGGTCGAGAGGCGCATGGTGACGTGTGTGTAGGAGATCGTGATGTCGGGGTGGTGGCCCATCTCCTCGGCGGCCACCGCTACCCGGTCCACGAACGCGATGCCCGCTAGAAACGTCGGGAAGGCGAAGGTCTTCACCAGCGCGCCATCTTCCGCTGACCACCCCGGCAGCCCTGCCAGGCTCTCAGAAATCTGTTCCGCCGTTAGCTTCGCCATATCCAGCGTCTCCTCTCGCCAATCGCCTCGAACGGCGTCGCTCACTGGTCGCGACCACGCTTGCGCGGCGCTCGGCGTCCGTTGCCTTTCTTCCGTTCCGCTGCCCGCACATCAGGGTCCACATCTTCCAGCTCGCGCCTCACCGCCTGCTGATGGGTGAATCGCTTGCGTAGCAGGCGCGGCGCTCCCTCCATGCCGCCTCGCAGGTCATCTACCCGCGCCGGCGCAGCGCCGTGCCGCTCAGCGCCGATGAGCACTTCGCGGTCGTTGGTGTACACCACCGCCTCACGGGCGGCGTCGCACACCTCCGCAGCCATCCGTACAATGACACTATCCGCTGTCTCGTCGCGCCGCGAGAAGATCACCCGCCCGCGCGCGAAGCCCGCTACTGGCTGGCTCGTCTCACCAGCGCCATCGCCATCGAAGACGACCACCAGCAAGTGCGGCGTGTGACGGTAGCGCGCCACTAGCCGCTGCAGTAGCGCATCCCGCCCCGCCGCCATATTGACCCGCTCGACCGCCGCCAGCGCGGGTGTATTGCGGATTACATTGTAGCCGTCAACGAAGACCGTGCGAGGCCCCATCGCGCGCCCTCCGACCGCCTAACGGGAGGCGTGGAACCTTCCTGGCCACCCGTTGCGTGTAGCCTACCGTGCGGACGGAGCCCGCCGCAACACCCTCACTCACCCTCACCGTCTCCGCCTTCCCCGAAGTCTCCGCCTTCCCCGAAGTCTCCGCTTTCCCCGAAGTCTCCGCCTTCCCCACCGTTCCCACCGCCCCCGCCACTCTCCGCCTCGACATCGCGAGGCATCACCCACTCGCGCTGGCGCCAGATCTCGTAGAGCGCGATCGAGCCAGCCACGGCGGCGTTGAGCGAGCCAACATGGCCGCGCATCGGTAGGTTGATCAGCACGTCGCAATGCTCGCGCGCCAGCCGGCTAATGCCCTTGCCCTCGTTGCCGACCACCAGCGCGATTGGCCCCTTCAGGTTCGCCTGGTCGAAGCGCGTCTTGGCGCTGCCGTCCAGCCCGATACACCACAGCCCGCGCTTCTTCAGGTCGTCCAGCGTTCGGGTGATGTTCGTGACCCGCGCCACAGGCAGGAACTCCACCGCGCCCGCCGAGGTCTTGTCCACCGCCGGCGTCAGCCCGGCGGCGCGATGCTCTGGAATGACCACGCCATGCGCGCCGATCGCCTCGGCGGTACGAATCAGTGAGCCGAGGTTCTGCACATCCTGGATGGCGTCGAGCACAACCACCAGCGCGTCTTCGCCGCGCTCCTTCGCCCGCTCCAGAATATCCTCCAGCTCGGCGTATTCGCGCGGGGCGACCAGCGCCACCACTCCCTGGTGGTTGGCGCCCTTCGCGATCTCATCCAGCCTTCGCCGCGCGGTTGGCTCAACAACCACCCCCACACGCCGGGCCTGGTCTAGCACCTGGGTCAGCCCAATGTCGCGCGGCCCCTGCGCGATCATGATGCGGTGCACACGCCGCTTCGAACGCAGCGCCTCCAATACAGGGTAGCGCCCCCAAACGTAATCCGCCATGACTCTTTACCGCCTCATAAACCGTTGATGAAACATGCCAGCGCGCCGCCCGATCCATACCGACCGGGCGGCGCGAGACTCCTCGCTACCCTTCTTTGACCGACCAGACCGCGCCCTGTGGCGTGTCCTTGACGACGACATTGAAGCGCTCTTCCAGCTCCTTGCGGACACTGTCAGCGGTCGCCCAATCGCGCGCCGCGCGGGCCTCGCCGCGTCGCTTCACCAGTGTCTCGATCTCCTCGCGGTCAGCCTCCGAGAGGCCACCGGCGCGGCTCTCCTCGTCCAGCGAGATACCCAGCGCGCCGGTCAGCTCGACCAGCGCATCCAGCGCGTCACGCAGCGCGGGCGCCGATTCCGGCGAGAGCGCATGCGCCCGCAGGCCAGTGGCGTAATCGTTGATGCGATGGGCCAGCTCATCAATCACGCTCAGCGCGCGCGAGGTATTCAGGTCATCATCCATCGCCGCGATGAACTCATCGTGGGCCGCTGTGGCGCTGGCGCTCAGGGCTACGGCCTCCGTATCCTCCGCGCCCACCTCGACCTGCTGGCCATCTGCCCAGAGGATGACACGCTCGGTGTTGGCGCGCGTCTCGGCCCAGAACCGCCAGCGCACAATAGTCGCTCGCAGTTGCTCCTCCGAGTAAACCAGGTTCGCGCGGTATTTCTGGCCCAGCAGATACGTCCGCAGCGCCATTGGCGGGATTTCGCCTGAAGCCAGCGTCGAGGCGATGGTGACGAACGCGCCGGAGTGCGCCATCTTGGTCGTGGCCTCAGCCTCGTGGGCTTCGGTCTCCGCTTCCGCCTCTGCTTCCAGCTCCTCCTGCGGCGCTGGACCGTCGCCAGCGGCGGGCAGGCTCAGCATGCCGGTATGCACCCAGTAGCGGGAGAACGGCGCTTTGCCGCTATAGCTCTCGCTCTGGGCGATCTCGTTCTCATGGTGTGGGAAGATCAGGTCGGAGCCGCCGCCGTGGATGTCAATCTGGGCGCCTAGCGCGCTCATCGCCATCGTCGAGCACTCGATGTGCCAGCCAGGGCGCCCCTTGCCCCACGGACTCTCCCACCATGGCTCGCCCGGCTTGGCCGCTTTCCAGAGGGCAAAGTCGCGCGGGTCGCGCTTACGCTCGTCCTCCTCGATGCGCGCGCCGACCCGCATCGCTTTCTCGTCGCGTCCGGAGAGCCGCCCATACGACGGAAAACTGGGCACCGAGAAGTAGACATCGCCATCCACCGCGTAGGCGTGCCCCTTCTCGATCAGGCCAGCCACCATTTCGATGATCTGTGGGATGTACTGGGTGACGTAGGTGAACTCGTCAGCCGGCTCGATCCCAATGCGCCCCATGTCGCGGAAGTACGACTCGGTGTAGCGCTTGGCGGCCTCGAACGCGGGAATGCCGTCGCGCTGGCCAGCGGCGATGATCTTGTCATCTATGTCTGTGAAGTTCTGGATGTAGCGCACCTGGTAGCCACGATATTTCAGGTAGCGGCGCAAGGTGTCGTTGATGGCGAACACCCGCGCATGACCCAGGTGTGGCTCGTTCTTGGGCGTCAGGCCGCAGACGTACATTTTGACCACGTCGCCCATTGGCTCAAACGTCTCTTTGCGGCCTGATTCGGTATTGTACAGCTGCATGCTGGATCGCTCTCCTTCTCGCGCCTCGTGCGGCTCCACGATACCACAGTGGAGCGCAGGCGCTGGTCTCCGGCCGGGAAAGTGTGCATTACGGTCACGCTCGTCAGGCGCCCGCGAGGGCGCATCGAGGAGAACCGCCCGCCGGGGCCGCGCGGTATCTTGGTCGCGCTCAGGTGTGAGCGGCGCGCGGGAGCGTGCTACCGGCGGGCGTGGCTACAGCCGGAGCGAAGCGGACACAGCGAGCGGCTGGATCGCGCGGAGAGGTCAGGCGCGTCCGCAAGTCGCCGGGCGGGAATGCCGCGTATGTCCGCTATCATGGGGGTATCAGGCTCCGGTGTGAAATGGTGGCGCGTCATGCGCGCCTTCAGCGGAAAGTATCGCACCCAGCGCGCGCGCCAGTCAAGCGCCTCCCCGCATGGCAGAAAGTGAAACACGTGTTTCACTTGAAACATTCGCGACAGACGGTCGCTCTGAATGGTGTTCATGCGCGCCACCTGCGCCTATGGTTGCAAGGATTACCCTTCGGCGCTCGCTGACTTTCGGTGCGCTTGCGACAGAGAGACGTGTCTGCGCGTAGAATATGAGATGTATCTCATATTCTGTGAGGTATACCGAGAAGGGAACGTCAGATGACGCCACGACTCATTCGGAGCGGCGTGCGAGAGAAGCAGCCCTCTACCGCGAAGGACTCGAGGCCCGAGGAAGACACCGGCCAGCCGCAGAAGCCGCTGCTGCGCGGCTATCTCCACGCGGGCGCGGCGGTGGCGGCGGTGATCTGCACGATCCTGCTGGCGGTGGCCAGCACGAGTGACCCGGCCAAGCAGATCTCACTGATAATCTATGGAGCAAGCTCGATCCTGCTCTTCGGCTGGAGCGCGCTCTACCATCTGGGGAACTGGCGACCGGGAACACGCAAGCTGTTCCGGCGGATAGACCACGCCAACATTTTCGTGCTGATCGCGGGGACGTACACGCCAATCGCTTACAACACGCTGACCGGCGGCGGACGGGTGGCGCTGCTAGCGATCATCTGGTCACTGGCGGCGCTGGGGATGATCGCCGCCGCGCCCGCGCTGAGCATGCCGCGTCCCGTGATGGCAGGTTTGTATCTGGCGATGGGCTGGGTGGCGCTAGCGTTCCTGCCGCAGATCGCTTCAGCGGTCGGGATGGCGGCCATCGGGCTACTGGCGCTGGGCGGCGTCCTGTATACCCTGGGCGCGCTGGCGTATGCCTTCCACAAGCCTGATCCGTGGCCAAAGGTCTTCGGCTATCACGAGGTCTTCCACCTGGCGACAATCGCCGCCTCCGCGTCGTTCCTGGCGTTCATGGTCCGCGACGTTCTGCCCTACGTCCGGCAATAATCGCGGAACAGACGTTACGGCTGGCGGGTCATCTCGACGAAGGTAGGCTGGCCATCGGGGCCAGGCGCGCCCGCGCGGCCAATCGCGGTGAAGCCAGCGCGCTCGTAGATGGTGATGGCGCGCTGGTTCCAGGCGTAGACGAATAGGCGGAAGAGGGTAGGGTGGTAGCGCTCGCGCGCCAGCGCCAGTCCGGCCTCGACGAGGGGCAGGCCCAGCCCGCGCCCGGTAAGGTCGGGCCGCAGTCCCAGGCCGATAGTGATGGAGCCATCGGCGCGATGGAGATGCGACTCGGCGTGCGCGTCGGGCTCGGAGCCAACCTCGCACGCGCTGCCGAAGGCGAAGAACCCCGCAGGTGGCTCGCGCTCCCAGTCCGCATCGCTAACCATCTGCACGGCGAAGTAGGGGCTGCGACGGTCCGTCATCTCCGCCACGTAGTCGAAGTCCACCGACCCATCCGCCGCCGCGTTGTAGGTCGTGTAGGGCGGGTCATAGCGCCAGGCGAGGATAGCCTGAACGTCGGCCTCGCTCACAGGCGTAAAGCGAAACTCCACCGGCTAGCCCTGCCCTTCAGCGACCATCGCCTGGAAGGCGGGATCGTCGCGCAGCGGGTCGAGGTCGGTGTCCTGGCGCGCCCAGGCGATCAATCGGGGATTGTCCGCGAATGACTGACGTAACAGACTGATAGCTTCCGAGCGCTGGCCGGTGGCCGCCAGTGCGCAGGCGCGGTTATATCGCGCGTTCGCCGCAATCGCCGGACCAGCGTCTAGCGCGATAACCGCGTCGAGCATGCGCCGCTGGAGGGCCGCTGCGCCTGCCGCATCGCCTCGCGCGGCGGTCATCTCCGCAAGGTGCTGCTGCGGGTGCGCATAGCCATTGTTGACGACCATCTCCAGCACGCTGACCGTACCCGTCTCATCTGGCTCCCTGGCTGGCTCCAGCAGCACGGAGCTGGGCAGCGCCTCCAGCGCCGCGATCATCGCCTCAATGGATAGGCGCGACCGCTCGATGGCCTGATCCCAGGTGTTTGCCGCCAGATCGGGAAATGACTCAGTGTTCAAGGGCTGGAAGTCCACGTAGCTCGTCCCCGCCTCACCACGCCCGCGCGCCTGGACGCGCTCCGTCTCGCGGTCGCGCCAGAACGCCAGGTGCGCGATGTACTCCTTCGGCGCCCAGGCGTCCACGGTTCCGGTGCGCTCGCGCTCCTCAGGCGGTAGTGTCTCGCCGAAGGCGCGCTCGTCGGCGTGGCCTTGGAGCAGCAGCGCCGCCAGCCGTGATTTGAGGTCAGCGAGGTCAGCGTTTGAGATGGGATTGGCTCCCGTCATGTTATCCAGTTCTTTCTCTCGGCTATCTTGAGCGCGTAGCCCGCATACGAGACGGACAGGTTTCCGCTAACATGGTATGAGAGGCGGCGCCCTAACTCACCGACGGAGATTGCGCCCCGCTTGTAGCGCCACATTGCAAAAATAGCGGTGATTGGATTGGCGCCTGGCAGCAGCCCAACAATCTCCTGACGCTCGAGTCCATGCTGGTTCAACAAAGACTGGAGTTCGGCGGGTTTGATGAACTGGCCCCAGTCGTGCAGGTTGGGTGGCAGCACGCGCGTAGTCCGCCACTCCTGGGCCACCTTGATCGCCAGCAGCTTGCTCAGAAACGTGCGGTTGATCGTGTCGAATAAAAAGACGCCACCAGGCGTCAGTACGCGGGCGATCTCCCCAATCACCCGGTCGAGGTCGGCGACATGCTCCAGCACATCACAACAGTACACGATCTCGAAGGACCGATCGGAGAACTGCAGCGCCTCACCAACTCCTGCTCGATAGACGATCGACAGCCCAGACGCGACGGCGTGCGCCCGCGCGACCTCTAGCGCGGCCTCCGCTGGATCAACACCCGTAACATCGCAGCCAAGCCGAGCGAACTCCTCGGCGAGCAGCCCACCACCGCACCCCACGTCGAGCGCCGCCATCCCTTGCGGATTGATATGCAACCGCTCGGTCAGCACGTGGCGGAAGTAGCCGAACCGGGCAGGGTTGAGGCTCGTGCGCAGCACAGAGAGGCTCTCACGCTCATCCCACCAGATGTCGCCAGGCTGATTATAGAGCGTGTTATCCACGGGCATGGCATTGTCCCTATCCGCCTGCCGTCTGGGAATGCGAACCAAACCACCTACGGATAGATGCCGCGCACAGTGTCAGCCTCGGCAATTCGCTGGACAGCGACCATGTGGGCGGCTAGACGCAGGTCAACATGATGGTCCTGGGCGAAGCGCGTGACCTCGTCATACGCGCGGTTCATGACGCGCTCGAGCTGTCGGTGAATTTCGGCCTCGTCCCAGAAAAACGCCTGCAGGTCCTGCACCCACTCGAAGTAGCTGACGGCGACGCCACCGGAGCTGGCCAGGATGTCAGGGATGATGCGCGCGCCGCGCTTACGGAGGATGGCGTCGGCCTCTGGGGTAATCGGACCGTTGGCAGCCTCGACGATCAGCTTCGCCTGCACCTGTGAGGCGTTCTTCACCGTGATCTGTGTCTGGGTAGCAGCAGGGATGAGGATGTCACACTCGACCTCCAGCGCATGATGGAAGGGAAGCTCCTTCGCACCGGGGAAGCCCGCCAGCGCGCCGGTTTCGGCTTTGTGACGCTGGGCCGCGGCGATGTCCAGGCCATCCGGGTTATAGAGCGCATGGCCCCGGTCGCTGACAGTCACGACGCGCGCGCCCAACTTGCTCAACAACTCGGCGGCGATGGAGCCGGTCGTACCGAAGCCCTGGATGGCGACGGACGCCGACGACAACTGGATGCCCGCGTCTTCCGCCGCGCGCTGGAGGGCGATGACCACACCGGTGGCGGCGGCCTCATTGCGGCCCTCGCTGCCGCCAATGGAGAGCGGCTTGCCAGTGACCACGGCAGGGACGGAATAGCCCTGATGCATCGAGTAGGTATCCATGATCCAGGCCATTACCTGAGCGTTGGTATTGATATCGGGCGCGGGGATGTCGCTGGAGGGACCAATGAGGATCGAAATCTCGGTAGTGAAGCGCCGCGTCAGTCGCTCGACCTCGGTAATGGTGAGCCGTTTGGGGTCCACAATCACGCCGCCGTGCGCGCCACCGAACGGGATGTCTATGACAGCGCACTTCCACGTCATCCACATCGCCAGCGCGCGCGCCTCATCAAGCGTGACAGCAGCATCGTAGCGGATACCACCCTTGGCCGGCCCGCGATCAATGTTGTGTTGCACACGATAGCCGGTAAACATCTGGACGTGACCGTCATCCATACGCACGGGAAAATTGACGGTCAGCTCACGCTGTGGCACGCGCAGCGTCTCACGGATAGTAGGATCCAGCTCAAGCCGCTCAGCCGCCGCCTCGAACTGTTCGAGCGCCATCGCATAGGGATTGGGGCGACCATCGCCCAGCGTCTCACCGCCCATTGACCGGCCCTCCTGGACTGTGTTGGGTTGACGATGCGCTGAAAACAAGGGTGTCGCGGCGCATCAGCCCTGGTCGAGCTTGCTCAGAAGCAGCGGCGTCACGACATCGGGGCGCGCGCGCCCTTTGGTGCGCTTCATCACCTGGCCCATCAGGAACTGGACAGCCGAGGCCTTGCCAGCCCGATAGTCGTCCACCGCCTTCGGGTTCTCGGCGATGACGGCGGCGACCGCCAACTCCAGCTCGCCGGTGTCGCTGAGCTGTGAGATGCCCTCGGAAGCAACGACCGCCTTGGGGCCGGCTCCGGTGGCGAAGGCTTTCTCCAGCACATCTTTGGCTTGCTTGCCGCTGATCGTCCCGCTATCGATCAGGTCCAGCAGCTCGGCCAGCCCGGCGGCGGTCACCTTGTTGGCGGCGATGTCGGCCCCGGCGGCGTTGAGCAGGCGGCGCAGGTCGCCGAGCGTCCAGTTGGCCACCGCCTTTGCGCGTGCGATGCGGTCAGCGGGAGAGCCAGCGGCCACAGCGGCCTCGTAGTAGTCCGCCATCGCCCGTTCGGAGGTAAGCTGGTCCGCGTCGTAGGGCGAGAGGCCGAACTCGGTGACGAAGCGCGCGCGCCGGGCATCGGGCAGCTCCGGCAGGCCGGCGCGGATGCCCTCAACCCACTCACGGCTGACAACCAGCGGCGGCAGGTCAGGCTCCGGGAAGTAGCGATAGTCGTCGGCGTCTTCCTTCACCCGCTGGAGGACAGTCACGCCGCGATCCTCGATCCAGCCGCGCGTGGACTGGACGATGCGCCGCCCGGCGCGTAGCTCCTCGATTTGGCGCTGCGCCTCGTAGGTCAGCGCGCGCTCGACGGCGCGGAACGAGTTCATGTTCTTGATCTCGGTCTTGACACCGAACGCTTGCTGGCCGCGCGGACGGACGGAGATATTGGCGTCGCAGCGCAACGCCGCCTCCTCCATCTTGCCAGAGCTGACGCCCAGATAGAGCAGGATCGAGCGCAGCTTCTCCATATAGAGCCGCGCCTCTTCAGGGCTGCGCATGTCCGGCTCGCTGACAATCTCCATCAGCGGGACGCCCGCGCGGTTGAGGTCCACCAGGCTGTAGCTGTCACCATCCAGCGCGACATGCGCCAGACGCCCCGTGTCCTCTTCCAGATGGACGCGTGTCACGCCGATGCGCTTCTCCTGGCCGTCATGTGTGATGGTCAGGTAGCCGTCGCGGCTGAAGGGCATGTCGTATTGCGAGATTTGGTAGCCCTTGGGAAGGTCGGGGTAGAAGTAGTTCTTGCGGTCAAACTTGGAAAACTCGGGGATATCGCAGTGGAGCGCGAGAGCGGTCATGATGGTGTATTCGACCGCGCGCTCGTTGATGACGGGCAGCACGCCGGGGAAGCCCATGCAGATCGGGCAGCAGTGCGTGTTCGGCTGCGCGCTGGCGTAGTCCGCCGGGCAGCGGCAAAACATCTTGCTGGCGGTGAGGAGCTGTGAATGCACCTCGAGCCCAATCACGATCTCGTAGTCAGTTGCGACGCTCTCAGCGACAGACGTCATGAAGCTTCACCTTCTGGATGGACTATCAGGATGGCCGGTTTTGCGAGGCTAGACGCGGCTAGCCCTTGTGCGCCTGGACGAAGCGCCCCATGCGCTCGATAGCCTGCTCGATCTTCTCACGCGCGGCGCAGTAGGTGCAGCGGATAAATCCCTCGCCCGCCGCGCCGAACGCCGCGCCTGGCACCACGGCCACCTGCTGCTCTTTGAGCAGTCGCTCGGCGAACTCGTCGGAGGTGAGGCCGGTAGCGGCGATGGACGGGAAGGCGTAGAACGCGCCACGCGGCTCGTAGCAGGTGAGGCCAATGGAGTTAAAGCCGCTGACTATCAGTGATCGGCGTTCATTGTAGCTGGCCACCATCGCCAGCACATCATCCTCGCCGTGCGTGATCGCTTCCAGCGCGGCCGCCTGGCTCATCGTCGGCGCGCACATGATGGTGTACTGGTGGACCTTGAGGACCGCTTCGAGCAAATGGGCGTCGGCGCAGACATAGCCCACACGCCAGCCGGTCATCGCATAGGCTTTGGAAAACCCATCCACCAGCGCGACGCGCGCCTTCATGCCAGGCAGCGCGGCGATGCTCACATGCTCCTCGCCGTAAACCAGGCGGCTGTAGACCTCGTCGCTGATGATCAGCAGGTCATGGCGTTGGGCCAACTCGGCGATCTTCTCCAACTCGGCGCGGGCGATGACGGCGCCGGTGGGGTTATTGGGGTTGCCCAGCAAGATGACCTTAGAGCGCGGCGTCAGGGCGGCCTCGATGGCGGCGGCTTTGATCTCGAACTCGTCATCCACCCGCGTCGCGACAGGAACAACCACGCCGCCGGAGAGCGTCACGTCGGCCTCGTAGGCGACGTAGCCAGGGTCGGGGATGATGACCTCGTCGCCGGGGTCAATCACGGCGCGCAATGTGGCGTCAATCGCCTCGCTGACGCCGACCGTCACCATGATCTCGGTCTTCGGGTTCCACGTCACGCCATAGCGGCGCTGAAGATGCGCGGAGAGCGCCTCGCGTAGCTCGATCGAGCCATAGTTGGAGGTGTAGTGCGTCATGCCCGCCTGGATAGACGCGATCCCCGCCTGGCTGATGCGCTCGGGAGTCACGAAATCCGGCTCGCCGACACCCAGCGAGATGACATCGGGCATGGCGGCGGCGATATCGAAGAACTTGCGGATGCCCGATGGCTTGATCGCGCGCACCCGCGCGGATAGCATCTCGCGCTGCGTCAGGCCCTCCATAACGGCTCTCTCCATCTCAGGCGGTGATTCAAACGGGTGTGAAGGCGCCGCGACGTCCGCTTGAAGCGGGCGTGTCAGGCCCCTGGAAACGCGCATGCGGCCCAGAACGCATGATAGCACATAGGCATGCGGGCGGGACGGCGGGCGCGGCTCCTCTCCAGGGCCAACGCATCTCCTGATATCGTGACCGGGAAGCAAAATAGCCGCGGGTACAGCGCGACGAGATCTGCGCAACCTTCTTTCCCCGGCGCCGCAAACTCATCAGAATAGCTTCTGGGCCGCTGCTCTACCCCAGCGGCAGCGCCCATGATTCCCGCTTCGGGAACAGCACGGGCAGCAGCGCGCGCGCCACCCCGCCAACCGTGACATCAGGGTAGGCGTAGCGCAGCTCGCGCAGGTCCCGGTAGCCGAACAGGAGTTGCGGGAACACATCTGGTGGCATGCCCACAGTGGGTTCGCTAGCGGCCACCGCTCGTCGCTCAAGCACCTCCGTTATCCGCCCATCCGCGAACACCAGCCGCACAGCGTCCCGATAGAGATCAACCATCAGCTCACCCGTATACCCCGCGAACGGCGACGCCGCCAGCCGCCGCTCCATCGCTGGCGCCAGCCGGCGCAACAGCGCAGAGAGGTCGTGGGCTCGCACATACCAGGCGTAGGCATCGTCCATGTCGCGCGGGCTTTTTACGAACGCATGCAGCGCGGCGTGCGCTGGATGCGTCCGAGGCAGATAGAACGCGAGCGAGGAGAGTGGCGGACTACCCGGATAATGGACCGGCAGCCGGGCGCCCACCGGAACTAGCCCGCGCAGCAGCGATGGCCATGCGGGCAACCATAGCCCGCGCTTCAGCCACACGGCGTCAATGCTGAGCGCGCCCTTGTGCGTCTCCAGCGACGTCAGGGCATAGCCCGCGACCGCGCCATCTCGCCCGGTCAACATCCAGGGGAACAAGAAAGAATCGCCCAGCGGATCGGCGCCCGCGATGGCCCAACGCCAGTACTCCGCGCTGATCGGCGTCGAGACCAGCGCGCCCGCCCGCTCCTCGTCATAGAGCCGCGCCAGCTCTGGGATATCCGCGACCGTCGCCGCCCGCAAGGTGTATGGCTCATCCACGCCCTGGCGCCAGCGGCGGAATCTCGCTCACGGGAACGCTGGAGCCCTGCGCGATCTCGACCGCGTAGGTATAGCCAAACTGGCGGTAATACCACGAAATCCCGGTGATGACCTGAAGCAGATGGCCTAACGCCACGCTGCGGGCATGCAGCAACTCAAAGATCGCGCGCACCAGCCCGCGCCGTCCGGTACTCCGGCAGCGTCGCCACAATCTCTGGACGGCCCACCGGCAGCGTCACGCCATCGTAGTCCCACGCCTCGGAGAGCAGGCATGCCCCCGCCGCGATCACGCCGCGCGCGGTATCCTCCACCAGCGCGAAGCCATCCGGCCCGATCAGCGGATGCCGCCCGCCGAGCAGCTCACGCGTCCAGCGCGCCATGCGTGTGCTGCCCGGCTCCTCGCTCTCGTTATGCCGGAAGACGGTCCCAGCGAGCGCCGCCAGCCCGTCGGTGTCTCCCGCGCGCGACCAGCGCAGACACCAGCCCATTCCCCAAGCTCACGCCGGTAGTCGCTGTCCGCCAGGCCGCCATCCTTCGCCGCCAGGTTCATACGCGCGCTCCCCTCGCTGTCTGGCGCGCCGCTCACACCTCATAAGCGAAGGCGCGCCGCGTCACAGTATGACACAGCGCGCCCGCGAAGTGGCGAATGCCCGCTAGAAAAAGCGCTCGTAGCGCGGGCCGGTGAGGATGGTCTTGGCGCTGAAGAACGCCATAATCATGAGCGCGATCCACGCGATGATGCCAATCGCCTTGACAGCGCCAAGAATCAGCCCAAAGAACCCACCCAGCGCGAAGCCAATCAAAGGGATGGCGCCGAAAACGCCGGTCAGTACCGCGAGAACCAACCCAACCAGACTCAACGCCCCGAAGATCATCACTGACTGCGTCGCATGACGTCGCACCGTCTGGTTGCGATGCTCCACGAGCAACAGGATCAACCCCGACACCCAACCGAAGGCGTAGGCAAGCACCCGCTCCCACTGCTCCGGAATGCCCAGCGTCGTTTGAGTGGTGTTGTAATTGTTGTACATAGCGTCTCCATGCCGGTGCGAAGTCCGCGCCACACCATCCGCACGCTCCGCGCGGGCCTCATTAGTGGCTAGAGTCTGGTGGCTCGGCCTGACATCGCTCTCACGAATCGATACGCGCCACCCTGGGCTCGGGTTGTGAGCGCTCAGGCAAGACACAATGAGTTCCAAATGGATTGAGCGCGATGGTACGATTGCGGGACTGGCGCTCACCCCCGGTCAGCGTCCTCGCCAGCAGCGGCGCCGCCATCACGCGGATCCTCGATGACTCGCTCAGGCTGATCGGGCGACGCGGCGCCTGGCGCTTCTAGCGCATCTGTGAACACTGGCATCTCCAGAGCCGTGAAGATAGTAGGGCCATCCGAAATCATGGCCGCCAGCGATTCAGCCTCCTGTTCAGTTTCCTCATCGCGCCTGGCCAAGCTGGGCGTTATCTCACCCACCTCACGCGCCACGGTCAGCGCCTCTTCCAGTGTGAACAATCCGTCGTAGAGCCCGCGCCCCAACAGAACACCGTCCACGCCCAGCGCGAGTTGACGGCGCAAGTCAGCGAGTGAGGAGACGGAGCCACCCGTGATGAGCCGCATATCGGGCAGCGCCCGCCGTAGCGCGCCGGGCAGCGGGTCGCTGCCGCCGCCAGTACTCATACTGGTGAAAAGCATTGTCGCGGCGCCGAGATAGCTCATCGCCCGCGCGACATCCAAAGCCGTCGCGGCGTCGGAGGGCAGCCAGCCCGCGACGGTCACACGACCATCGCGCGCCTCCAGCGCCACAGCGATCCGCTCACCCCAGCGCGCGACGCACTCCGCAACCAGCGCCTGATCGTCAGGCGTCGCGGCGCTGAGGACCACGCGGGTCGCGCCCGCCGCCAGCGCCGCCTCCACGCTGGCGGTATCGCGCAGGCCACCCGCCACCTGCGCCGGCAGCCCCACCGCCTCGATGATCGCGCGGATGGTCTCTGTCTGGCGGGGCGCGCCATCGCGCGCGCCATCCAAATCTACGAGATGCAGCCACTGCGCGCCTTGCGCGCGCCAGCGCAGCGCCACGGCGATGGGATCAGCGTCGGCGAGGATCTGGCCATCACCACCGTTGCGCAGCGCGCGCACGAGCCGGCCACCAAGCAGGTCTATTACAGGGTAGAGCAGCGGTTCAGTCACGTGGAAAGCCTCCTTGTCGGCGCGCACCGGGTTGGGAAGGCACATGAAGCGCGCGATACTAGCGTAATTGTACGCCCATGCGCGGCCCATTGGCGCGGGAAGCGAGCAATGGTTGGTGATATACTGACAAGTGGGACGGGGGTTTGAGGCGCGTGGGTGATCGCGTGGGGACCGCTGGTAACAGTGGCTCCTGCGAGGAAAGTCCGAACTCCACAGAGCGGGATGCTGGTTAACGGCCAGTGGGGGTGACCCCAAGGATAGCGCCACAGAAACATACCGCCCGCGTGTCGCGCAAGCGCCGCGTGGGTAAGGGCGAAATGGCGAGGTAAGAGCTCACCAGCGGTCAGGTGACTGGCCGGCTGAGGCAAGCCCCATCTGGAGCAAGGCCAACAGGAGGAGCGGTCGAAGGGCGCAAGCCCAACGGCCCGCGGGTTGCTCGCCCGTCACCCCTCCGGGTAGGCCGCTAGAGACGGCGGGTAACCGCCGCCGTAGAGAGATGATCGCCACTCCGCATGGCGCAAGCCGCGCGGGGGGACAGAATTCGGCTTATGCGCGCCTCAGGCCCCCGATCCCGCCCCACTGCTCTCCAATTCAATCGCTCTCGACCTGACGCTCACCACAGCGGCGGCCAGACGTACGACCACACTAGCTCGCGTCGCCACGCTGGAAGTCGCCACTCTTGCCACCGCTCTTACGCTCCAGCCGGATATCGGTGAGCTCCATCCCCCGGTCAATCGCCTTGCACATGTCATAGACCGTCAGCGCGGCGGCGCTTACCGCCGTTAGCGCCTCCATCTCCGCCCCGGTCTTGCCCACTGTGCGAACACTGACGCGGATCGCGACCAGCCCGACGCCATCGCGCTCCGCCAGCTCAAAGGCGATATCTACCCCCGTCAATAAAATCGTATGGCACATCGGAATGATCTGCGGCGTCTGCTTGGCCGCCATCACCCCGGCCACCTGCGCAACGGCCAGTACGTCCCCCTTCGCCATGCCGCCCTCGCGAATGCGCCGCAGCGTCTCAGGACGCATCCGCACCAGCCCTGTCGCCACCGCCTCACGCGTGGACTCGGCCTTCTCGCTGACATCCACCATATGCGCGCGGCCAGCCTCATCGAAATGGGTCAAGTCCATGGAGCGATCTCCTCTATCACACACGTGCGCTGGCGTCATCTGGTTGGAATTGTGCCCAACGCGCCGCGCGGCTCGTTCTCAATATCTGCCAGGGTGGCCATCGCGCTTGCGCCGCTACCCCCATCAGGCTTATACTGGCCCTGAGTATACGGCGGTTGGGCGCTCGTATGTGAGCGGAGCGAGCGCGCGGCACACAACCAGGAGATATGAGCGGCATGGCGAAGAAGTCTTCCACCAACAAGCAGCGTCAGGCGTCTCAGGCCGGGAGCGGCACGACCAGCAAGGCGCAAGCGACAGCGCGCCAGTCGAGCGCGCCCATGCTCGTCCGCGCGCCTAAGCCAGGCGCCACCGAGCTAGACGCCACCAAGTCCACGAGCAGCGCGGCGACCCAACCCGCACCCTCGGCCGCCTCGATCGTACGCGACACCCCAGCCGCCCCCGCGAAAACGAAGCCGCTCCCGTGAAGACAATCGCCCCTAGCACGCCAACCGCGAAAGCCGTCGCCCCGTCGGCGAAGGCCGCAGAGCCCGCCGCAAAGCCCGTTCCAGCTACTGGCAAGCGGCAGGACACGCGCATCGCCCGCGCACGCGCCACCCAGCGCGCCCGCCAGGCAGGCCTCATCTCCGCCGAAAATTACAGCTACGTCCTGGGCGACCTCAAGCTCGTCGCGGTTTTGGCGGTCGGCGCCTTCGCCATCCTGATCGCCCTCACCTTTATCCTGCCGCGCTAGAACGCTCCCGCGCCGCTACATCCTGAACACGCCAAAGCGCGTGTCGGGGATTGGCGCGTTGAGCGCGGCGGCGATGCCAAGCGCTAGCGTCCGCCGCGTATCGAGCGGGTCAATCACGCCGTCATCCCACAACCGCGCGGTGCTGTAATAGGGGTTGCCTTCTTCCTCGTACTTCGTCCAGGATCGGCGCTTTGAACGTCTCGCCCTCTTCGGCGGACATCGGCTTGCCACGCGCCGCCTGCCCTTCCATCCGTACCGTTAGCAGCGTGCTCGCCGCCTGCTCGCCGCCCATCACTGAGATACGCGCATTGGGCCACATCCACAGCTGGCGCGGGCTGTACGCGCGGCCACACATGCCGTAATTCCCCGCGCCGAACGAGCCACCGATGATGACGGTGAACTTCGGCACGCGGGCGTTGGCGACCGCCATCACCATCTTCGCCCCGTCCTTGGCGATGCCGCCGTTTTCGTATTGCTTGCCGACCATAAAGCCGGTGACATTCTGCAGGAAGACGAGCGGCGTCTTGCGCTGGCTGCAGAGCTCGATGAAGTGCGCCGCCTTCAGCGCGCTCTCGGAGAAGAGGATGCCGTTGTTGGCGATGATCCCGACGGGATAGCCCATGATGCGCCCGAACCCGCAGACCAGCGTCTCGCCGTAGAGCGCCTTGAACTCGTGGAAGCGGCTGCCATCCACCAGCCGCGCGATGACCTCACGCACATCGAAGCCCTTGCGCGGATCGCGCGGGACGATGCCATAGAGGTCGCGCGGGTCGTGCTTGGGTTCCTCTGGCTCGGCCACGTCCCAGGGATAGGTCTTGCGGCGGTTCAGATTGCTAACGATCTCACGCACCAACGCCAGCGCGTGCTCGTCGTTCACCGCGTAGTGGTCGGTGACGCCAGACTTGCGGCTATGGACATCGGCGCCGCCCAGTTCTTCCGCGGTCACCTCCTCGCCCGTCGCGGCTTTCACCAGCGGCGGCCCAGCCAGGAAGATCGTGCCGTTGCCGCGCACGATCACCGATTCGTCGCTCATAGCGGGAATATACGCCCCGCCCGCTGTGCAGGAGCCCATCACTGCCGCGATCTGCGGGATGCCTTTGGCCGACATCTGCGCCTGGTTGTAGAAGATGCGCCCGAAGTGCTCACGGTCGGGGAAGACATCCGCTTGCAACGGCAGGAACGCGCCGCCGGAGTCCACCAGATAGACGCAGGGCAGTTCATTCTGCTCGGCGATCTCCTGCGCTCGCAAATGCTTCTTGACGGTCATCGGATAGTACGTGCCGCCCTTGACCGTCGCATCGTTGGCAACGATCACGCATTCCTGCCCCTCGATGACCCCGATGCCAGTGACGATCCCCGCCGAGGGCGCATCACCACCATACATCCCCCACGCCGCCAGCGGGTTGAACTCTAGAAACGGCGTCTCGGGGTCGCAGAGGCGCTCGATACGCTCGCGGGCAAGCAGCTTGTTCCGCGCGCGATGCTTCGCCACCGCATGCGCCCCGCCTCCTTCGCGGACCCGCTCCACGCGCTCGCGCAACTCGGCCACCAGGCCGGCGAAATACTCGTGGCTATCGTGATACTCCGCGCTGGAGCGATCTATATGACTCTCGAGAACGGCCATCGTCTCTGGATCTCCATCTCTCGTCGCTGAGAAAAATCGGGCGGCGCCAGCGCCACATGCAGCCGCTAGCGCGCCCTCCTACTGGCGAGTATATCATCCATTCCAGCGAAGGAGCGGCTAGGAAGAGGGTGGGCTTCATTTAGCCCTTCCGGCTACTATCTCTCCGTAGAGCACGGCGGCGCAACGCGGAATGCCCAACGACGCCTTCGGTTTCTCGATGCACGAGATAGGGATAGTCTTGGAGCGCCCGTTTGCGTCATCGCTGCTACAATGAGGACGGCGAACCTCTGAGGAGCAACCGGCATCAACCATGATGGGAGGCGCGCATGACAAGGGTTGTCGTGACCAGCGACCTGCATTTGGGCATCACAGATGAGGATATCCTCGAACGGCACGCCGCGTCCATCGCGGCGGAGCGGCCAGATCTGACGGTTCTCGCGGGCGACATCGGCGAGGGGCTGGAGCGATTTCGCGGCTGCCTGGAACTCTACCGGAATCTGCCCGGCGATGTGGCGGTGCTGGCGGGCAACCACGACGTGTGGGGGCGGATGGTCCAGCACAGCGCCGATTTGTGGGAGCGTGCGCTTCCAGAGGCGACGCGCGCGGCAGGCATGCTCTGGCTGGAGGATGAAATCTGGCGTCAGGGCGGGCTGGCGGTCGCTGGCTCGATCGCCTGGTATGACTACTCTGCGGCCGCGCCGCACCTCGACAAGACAGATACGTTCTGGTTGGAGAACAAATACCGCTGGAACGCCGACGCCTTCTTCGTGGATTGGGAGTGGTCAGATCAAGAGTTCGCCGAGCGGGTAGGCGCCGCGCTGGTGGCGCGAGTCGAACGGCTGGAAGCGGACCCAACCGTCGAAGCGATTCTGGTGGCGACGCATGTGCCGCTCTACGAAGAGCAGATGCTGCGTAAGCCACATGATTTGGACTGGACGTTCGGCAACACCTATTTTGGCAACATGACGCTGGGCGAGCGGCTACTCTTCGCTAGCAAGCTGCGCGGTGTCATCAGCGGACATACGCATGTGCCGCTCTCGGGATCGCATCCGCGTTCGGGCAAGCCTGTTTCAGTGATGGTAGTCAATAGCGAGTACGGCAGCCCTGGCTCGATCACATTCGACTATCCCTGACCCTTCCGTCACGCTGGACTGAGCATGGAAGGGAGGAATGGATGGGAGGCGCACATGGCCAAAGTCGTCATCACAAGCGACCTGCATCTAGGAATCACGACGCGAGAGGAGATTGAGCCGCTGGTGGCGGCGATTGGCGCGGAGCGGCCCGATTTGACGGTCATCGCGGGCGACATCGGCGAGGGTGAGACGAACATCCGAGCCTGCCTGGCGCTGTTCCAGGGGCTGCCCGGCGAAATCGTGGTGATAGGCGGGAATCACGATGTCTGGGCGCTCAGCGAGCCGTGGAAGCTGGGCGGCGCGAGCAGCCAGGAGATGTGGGAGCGCGCGCTGCCCGGCGCTGTGCGCGACGCGGGGATGCGCTGGCTGGAGGCGGAGGCATGGCGCGGCGGATCGCTGGCGGTGGCGGGTTCCATCGCCTGGTACGACTACTCAGGCGCGGCGGAAGACATCCCCGCGCAAACCGAAGAATACTGGGTAGAGTTGAAGCGCACGCTGCATCCTGACGCCAAGTTCATCAACTGGCCGTGGTCGGATGTCGCCTTCGCCACAGCGCGCGCGGATGCGCTGGTAGCGCGGGTGGCCAGGCTGGAGGCTGACGGAAGCGTGGAGACGATCCTGCTGGTGACGCATGTGCCGGTCTTTCGCGAGCAACTGGTGATCAAGCAAGAAATTCCTCGCTGGGGCTATGGCAACGCATTCTTCGGCAATCTCACGCTAGGCGAGCGGCTGCGCGGAATGAGCAAGCTGCGCGCGGTGGTCAGCGGGCATACGCACATCGGAGTGAAAGCGACAACAGCGCATGGAACGGGACCGCTGCCGGTGTGGGTGACCACCAGCGACTTCCACAAGCCGAGCTACGTGGTGTACGATTCCGCGACAGGCGCGCTGCGCGACGGCGCGATGTAAGTCGCTAGGGGGAGCGAGAAAGCGGGTGACGTGATGGCGGAAACCAGCGTGATCGTCGTGGGCGGTGGCGTGATGGGGCTGGCTGCGGCCTGCGCGCTGGCCGGTCGCGGCGCGCGGGTGACGCTGCTGGAGCGCTACACTGTCGGACATGGCTGGGCGTCGTCACACGGGCTGACGCGCGCCATCCGGCATGAGTACGGGCCAAACGCGATCTACACGCGGATGGTAGCGCGCAGCCTGACACTCTGGGACGAGTTGGCGCGCGAGACAGGCCGGACGCTCTACACCGAGACCGGTGTGCTGACGCTCGGGCAAGAAGGCGACGGGCAGACGCTGGCGGGCTACGAGGTCATGTGCGGCGAGGGACTGTCAGTTGAGCGACTGACGCCAGTGGAGTGCGCGGCGCGCTTTCCGCAATTCCAGCCGGAGAGCTACAGCGCGATCACCTGGAACCCTCGCGGCGGGATGCTGCACGCGTCGGAGTGCCTGTCGGCCCTGCGCGAGCGGCTGGCGGCGCGCGGCGGGACGCTGCGCGAGGGCGCGCGGGTGACGCGCGTGGAGCAGGTGGGAGCGGGCGCGCGGGTCTGGCTGGTGGGCGGCGAGACGCTCACGGCGGACCGCGTGGTGGTGACGGCAGGGCCGTGGGTCAATGATGTGCTGCCGGATCTGGGGGCGCGCGTGCGCGCGACCCGCCAGCAGGTCCTCTACCTCGCGGGCGCCGACCCGGCGCGCTTCTCAGTTGGGACCTTCCCGGTCTTCCTGGCGGAGATGGAGTGCTACGGATTCCCGCTTCAGGGGCTGGGGTGGCTAAAGATCGCCTCACACCTGACTGGCGCTACCGTGGACCCAAACGCGGGCTACGAGCCGATCAGCGAGGAAATCGACTTCGTACGCGACTTTATCCGGCGGGTGATTCCCGCGGCGGATGGGTTGGAGATTGCGCAGGTGGACCGCTGCATGTACGACATGACCCCCGATGAGGACTTTATTCTTGACCAGCTCTCGGGAAGCGAGAGCGTGGTGGTTGGGTCAGGCTTCTCTGGACATGGCTTCAAGTTCGGCGCTCTGATTGGCGAGTTGCTGGCGGCGGTCGCGTTAGGAGCCGAGCCAGAGTTCCCGATCGACCGCTTCAGCCTGGCCCGGTTCACACGGACAGCGGTGGATGGGGCGCTGGGTGGCTGAAGCGGTTTGACACACTGGCCCGTCGCGCATACCATAACGGGGAGCGGCCCGCCTAGCGCGAAGCGACGTGATGACGAAGCGGCAGCGGACGCGGAAAAGCGAGAGGCGACATGAGCGCCAGCGAGCAGAAGCCCATCCAGGCGATCGGCATCCTCTATAAGGAGCACAATCCGGGCGCCGTCGCGATGGCGAAGACGCTGGCGGAGATGCTGCGCGCGTCGGGCCACGAGGTGTGGCGGGCGTCGGGGCGCGACCCGGAGCATTTGGATGGTCGCCTCGACCGCACCGATCTGGTCGTGGTGTTGGGAGGCGATGGCAGTATCATCTCGGCGGCCCGCGCCTGTGCGCCGCGCGGTGTGCCGATTCTGGGCGTCAACTTCGGGCGGGTAGGATTCTTGACGGAGCTGGAGCCAGACGACGTAGTGGAGTCGCTGCCACCCTACCTCGACGGAAGCTGCTGGATTGATGAGCGCTCGATGCTGCGCGCGGAGTTGGAGACGGCATCAGGGACGCTCACGGTCAACGCGCTCAATGACGTGGTAGTGGCGCGCGGCGCCGAGCCACACGTCATCCGCATCAAAGTCTGGGTGGACGGCTTCGAGTACAACACGACCGTGGCCGATGGGGTGATTGTCTCGACCGCGACTGGCTCGACGGCGTATAACCTCGCCGCTGGCGGGCCGATCCTGTATCCGCAAGTGCGCAGCAGTGTGCTGACGCCTATCTCGCCGCACCTGGTCGCCGATCGCTCACTCGTCCTGGAGCCGGGCGCAGTCATCATGCTGGAGATACAGCCCGGATCTGATGGCGCGATGCTCTCCGCCGATGGCCAGCTAAACCATTCACTTGCGCCAGGGAATCGCGTGCAAGTCTTCACGAGCGAGCATGTGACGCGCTTTCTACGACGCCGCTCGCCAACCACCTTCTACCGTGTCCTCACCGCCAAGCTTCGGGACAACCTGTGACATGCTGCTTGAGCTCAACATCACGGATTTCGCCATTATCGAGCGCCTGCGCCTGACGCTGGGGCCTGGCTTCAACGTCTTCACAGGGGAGACGGGCGCGGGCAAGTCAATCATCGTAGACGCTATCGCCGCGCTGGTGGGAGAGCGCATGAGCGCCGACGTGGTGCGCGCGGGCAGCGAGCGCGCGACAGTGGAAGGCGTGTTCGACGTGAGCGCCGTGCTGGCGCGTGAAGGGCCACATAACGGCGCGACGGATGAGACTGCGCCGGGTTCACTGGGCGCCGCGCTGGCGGATCTGGGCATCGAGGCCGAGGAAGGGATGCTGATCCTCGGTCGCGAGATGACCACCGCAGGGCGCGGCCTTGCGCGTATCAACGGCAGGACAACCCCACTCTCGGCCCTCCAGCGGCTTTCCTCAACGCTGATTGACATTCACGGGCAGAGCGCGCACCTCGCGCTGCTGAAGCCAGAGCGCCACATCTTCTATCTGGACCGCTACGCCGGACTGGATGACGTCCGGGCAGAGGTGGCCACGTTCTATGCCGAATGGCGCGCCACACGGCGCGAGCTGGAGCGTCTGCGCGTGGACGAGCGCGAGATTGAGCGGCGGATCGAGTTACTGCGCTTCCAGGTCGAGGAGATCACAGCGGCGGCGCTGAAGCCGGGCGAGGTCGAAGAGTTGGAGCGCGAGCGGCGGATGCTGACCAACGCCGAGCGGCTGGGCGAGCTGACAGCGGCGGTCTACGCCGCGCTGCGGGGTGACGAGGCGGGCGACGAGCGCGGCGCGCTCGACCTGCTGGCGGAGGCGCGGCGCGCAGTCACCGATCTGCTGCGACTGGATGAGACGCTGGCAGGGCAGGGTGATACACTGGAGCAAGCGATCTTCCTGCTGGAGGATGTGGCCAGCGCGTCACGCGATTACCAGGAACAAGTGATGGCCGACCCGGCGCGGCTATTGGAAGTCGAGGAACGACTCGACCTCATCAACCGCTTGCGGCGGAAATATGGCGCGACGATCGAGGAGATGCAGGCATTCGCCGCGGAGGCCGCACGCGAGCTTGAGACGCTCTCAAACCGCGAGGAACGGGCAGCCGAGCTGCACCAGCAGGAAGAACGGCTACGGGAGCGGATCGGCGCGGTCGCGAGCCAGCTCTCGGCGCGGCGGGCTGAGGCTGCGCGGGCGTTGGCGCGCGCAATGGAGAGCCAGCTCGATGATCTGAATATGCGCAAAGCGCGGTTCGAGGTCCAGTTGGCGCGGCGGCCCGACATGGAGGGGGTCCCCGTAGGCGACGCGGGGAGTGTGGCCTTTAGCGCGACGGGGATAGACCAGGTGGAGTTTCTGCTGGCGCCCAATCCAGGTGAGCCGCTGAAGCCGCTGGCGCGCATCGCGTCGGGCGGCGAGACGTCGCGGCTTATGCTGGCTATTAAGACAATCCTGGCGAACGCCGACGCCACGCCAACGCTGATCTTCGACGAGATTGACGCGGGCATCAGTGGACGCAGCGGACAGGTGGTGGGAGAAAAGTTGTGGGCGTTGGGGCAGTCACATCAGGCGCTGTGCGTAACGCACCTGCCGCAGATCGCGGCGCTGGGCGACCGGCACTTTCAGGTCAGCAAAGAAACAAGCGGCGAGCGCACGACCACGCGGGTAAGCCTGCTCGACGTCGGCGCGCGCGTGACGGAGCTGAGCCAGATGCTCGGGGGAGCCAGCACAAACGCCTCTCGGGCGAACGCGCGCGACCTGCTGACGCGCGCGGAGGCCTGGAAGCGGGAGCGGCTGACGCAGGACGTGACCGCGTGAATCGGGGGAATGGTGAATCCCTACGCCTTGACATAGGAACGGGTAGCTGGCTATCATGCGCCTCATGGGTGTGGCTGGATGGTTCCCCAAGACTCACTACGGGGCAGAGGATGTTGCGGCTGTGATGAAGTGTCAACACTGCCTTGCGGAAATGGATAACGGCGCAATTTTCTGTGACTATTGCGGGCACGAGCTGAACTCCAGACAACAATCACCGCGCCAGACCGCGCTGCCGGTATCTCCAAACGCGACGGGCGCGCCAGTTCCCCGTCCGCAAGAAGAACATGAAGCGATCCGCCTACCCAGCGCGATCGCGCTGCAGCTCGCTACCGGTCAGCGGTTCACGCTGCGTGGCAAAGCGGACTTTACGATCGGACGGATCGGTGTGGGGCGTGAGCGGCCCGATATTGATTTAGCGCAGTGGTATGGGTATGAGGCCGGGGTCTCGCGAGAACACCTGGCGATCCATGTGCGGCGGGAAGGCGTCTTCATCGAAGATATGGACAGCCGCAACGAGACCATTCATAATGGTTTTCGCTTGTTGCCACGACAGTGGTATCCGCTGCGGGATGACGACGAGATCCGCCTTGGCGCGATCGTGCTGCACGTCGAATTTCAGTACTCATGATCTGTTTCGCGTCCGCGCGCGCCGGGCGCCGATAGAGGCGGCCCAGAGCGCCGCTGGACGAAAGGATACCCACATCTATGGCTATACAGGTGGTCATTCATCTCTTGAATGATGAACCCTTCGTGGCTGAAATGGAGGAAATACCGCCGCCTGGCGCGACCTATGTAATGCTCACGAATCCCCGAACGCGTGAGGGCAAGCACGTGCAGTGGGTAACCAACGGGGCGTTCCGGTTCATGTATCCATTCAGCCGCATCAGCTTCATCGAGATCATGATGAGCGCACAGGACCGGGATATCGAACCGTTCTATCGCGACCGGGGGCGTGGGTAGCTCGGAGACCTCAGACGCCATGCGTCAGGCGTGCGGCCATGCGTGGCGAGAGGCCCAACTCGGTCATCCGGCGCTGGGTGGCGGCGATGTCATATTCAACACGACGGAACTCGAATCCGACGTCGGTATCGTAGATCAGGTACGCCGCGCGCGGGTCACCGTCTCGGGGCTGGCCAACGCTGCCGGGATTGATGATCGCTCGGCGGTGTTCGGGCAGCACCCAAAGAGCCTGGGTTGGCGTTATCTGCTCGCAGAGCGGGCCAGCGGTGAGCGCGCCCAGGTCTGGGAAAACCATGAGATCACTGTCACCGGGATTGACACCGCCCCCCATGCGTGCCTCCGTCAGCAGACTGGGCGCTGGCGGCATCGGTGGCGCGTCATCGGCCATGAGAAAGATTGTTGGCACATGCGTATGGCCGACCAGGCAGAAGGTAGTGTCGAACGCAGAGAAATTGGGTGTGGCGCCGAGAGGCGAGGTGAGATATTCCCAGATGGGGTTGAGCGGGCTGCCGTGTGTCAGCGTCACGGCGCCTGAGCGTGCGCGTTCGGGAAGCTGGCGGAGATAGATACGCTCCTGGGGAGTAAGCCGCTCGCTGGTCCACTCCGCGGAATTGGCCGCCACGCTCGTAAACTCATCCAGATCGAGCTTGCCAATCGCGGCCCAGTCGTGATTACCCGCGACGGTAATGGCGCAAAGCTCGCTGACCGTACGCACACATTCGGATGGTTGTGGTCCGTAGCCGACGATATCACCCAGGCACCAGATCTGGTCAATTGTGGTGCGCTGCTCAGTGACGAAGGTCTCGATGTCGCGCAGCACAGCGGTGAGCGCCTCATAATTGCCGTGGATGTCGGCCAGAATCACATATTGCATGACACTCCGCTCTCTGCCTGATGGCCTCGCCGCCGCTGCTTGCCAGTATACAACCCAGACCCAAGGGTGGCGCCCCAAGTGGGATGTATACGTCTGGCGCGCTGTCACTGGCGCGCCGCGATGGGACTTTTGAGCTTGCCCAAAAGGCGTATGTATAGCTGATAGCGCCAGTCATGAGACATGAATGGTCGCTCATGCGTATATCATGATGGGAGTTCAGCACTGCCGCCCATACACCATTCGAGCGGTCACTCAGGCGCCCGTGGTATAGTAGTTTCAGCGCCACTGCGCGTTGCCCGGTCGGTCGTCATATCCCAAGCGCGTGAAGCGGTTCAAGGGAGGCAGAGGTCTGGACTCAACTGAGGTTGCGAAGATCATCGCGGATATCGCTGTGGATAAAAAAGCCACAGACATCGTCATGCTGGATATCCGTGAGCAATCTGTCATCGCCGATTACTTCGTTATCTGCACTGGCTCAAACCCGCGGCAAATTCAGGCGATCGCGAGCGCGATCGAAGACAAGTTGAGCGAGCTCGGGATCGCGTCACGCGGCTTCGAGGGCTCGGCGGAAAACGGCTGGATGCTGCTGGACTGCGGTGATGTGATCGCGCATGTCTTCGGTCCCATGGAGCGCGAATTTTATCGCCTCGAACGCTTGTGGAGCGCGGCTCCCACAGTGGTGTATCTTCAGTAGCCCGGCGCGGGCCGCGAGGACCGTGTGAGATGGCGCTGATTGTCCGCGGAGAAAGGTGACGGCGATGGCGACGTTACGCAACCGATATTTCCTAGAGGGAGTGCTGCTGGGCAGCCTCGCCGGCGTGGCGCTGGGCTCTCTCATCGCGTTCCAGGTGAGCAGCGAGCGCATCTCGGTCGCACGCCGTATGGTAACGCGGGTGGTGCGCCCGAAGCAGCCCGCTATTGACTTCTCCCTGATCCGTCAATAGCAGCGCGGCGCGCGAAACGACGAAGACCCAGAAGGGGCGACCACTTCCTATCCAGCTACCATGCTGGATGGACTGGTCGCCCCGCTGGCTGTTCAGGCGCTGGTGGCGCGATCTGGGTAGCGAGCGCGGGATAGGATTGCGCCCGCGCGCGGATGAAGGACATCAAGCGAGCCGCGAAGCGCGAGGTGTCAAACTCCTCAGCATGGCGGCGGATAACGTCGGGATCGAACCGCTCGTCGCGGAAGTTCGTGACGGCATTCGCCAGCGCCTGAGGCGTCTGCTGCTGGAAGAAGACGCCAGTCTGGCCAGGCAGGACGCTAGCGAGCGCGCCACCCGCCCCATACGCGATCACGGGCTTGCCAGCGGCTTGCGCCTCGACCGGCGCAATGCCGAAATCCTCCTCGCCAGGAAAGATGAACGCGCGGCATCCCGCAAGCTGTTCGCGGGCCTCCTGGTCGCTCAGCCGCCCAAGGAATGTGATGTTCCGGCCCGCCATCGCGCGCAACTCCTTCTCGTCGCGCCCTGAGCCGACGATGCGCAGCGGCGCGCCGATCTTCGTGAAGGCTTCGACCGCGAGGTCTATGCGCTTGTAGGGAATCAGGCGTGAGATGATCAAAAAGTAATCACCGCGTTTCCTCGAAACCGTGAATCGTGAGGTGTCTACGGGGGGCGGGATGTACACGGACTCGCGGCGGTAATACTTGGCGATTCGGGCGGCGACGGCAGGCGAGTTAGCGATGAAATAGTCCACGCGCGCGGCGGTTGTAACGTCCCACATGCGCAGCCAGTTCATCATGGGAGCCAGCGCCATTCGCGAGAGCCCACCAACACGCTCACGAGCGACGTAGCTCTCGTAGCTCCAAGCGAAGCGCATGGGCGTATGGCAGTAGGAGATATGCAACGCGTCGGGACGGGTGATAACGCCCTTGGCGAAGGCGCTGCTGTCGCTGATGACCAGATCGTACGCGCTGAGGTCAAACTGCTCGAATGCTATCGGATAAAAGGGCAAGTAGGGCTGATGGTGGCGCTTCACGAATGGAAAGCGTTGCATGAAGCTGGTGCGGATATCCAGCGAGCGGAAAGCTGGATCAACGCTGGCAGGATCATAGATCGAGGTGAAGATTGGCGCGTCGGGGAACATGCGCGTCATGGCGAGCAGCATGCGTTCGGCGCCGCCCATCTGATTGAGCCAGTCATGCACGAGCGCGACTCGCATGGCGTTTTGTTCTCCTATGGCGTCAGGCGCAACGCAGCGACGCCCGCGAACGTGAAATCTAGTAGGCGCCCTGGCTACCAAAGACGGCGGGAAGCGTGCGCAAGGCGATCTGCAAATCGAGATTCAGGCTCCAGTTCTCGATATAATAGATGTCCATGAGTACCATTTCGTCGTAATCGAGGTCGCTACGTCCGCGTACCTGCCAGAGACCGGTCATGCCCGGCAGCATCTCGAAGCGCGCGCGCTCCCAGTCTTCGTAATTCTCAATGCGCGAAGGCATTGGACGCGGGCCAATCAAGCTCATTTCACCGCGCAGGACGTTGATGAGCTGTGGAATCTCATCCAGGCTGGTGCGGCGGATGAGCTTACCCACGCGTGTGCGGCGTGGGTCGTCTTTCGCCTTCACCTTGCCCTTGTCCTCACCTTTTTCGTTCGTGAGCACCTGGCTGAGAAGCTGGTCAGCGTCCACTCGCATCGAGCGGAATTTAAGGAAGCCAAACGGCTGGCCACGATAGCCCAGGCGTGTCTGGGAGTAGAGCACGGGGCCGGGGGAGTCGAGCTTGATCGCCAGGGCGATCAGGAGCCAGAGCGGCAAGCCGGCGATTAGGACGACCAGCGCGCCAGTCACGTCAACGACGCGCTTGATGCGGTACTGGAATGAGTTGGTGAGACTACGGCGCAGGCCTATCAGCGGGATGCCCTCGAGCGCGTCCACGTCAATGCGCGAGAGGCTGAGCTCGTAGAGGTCGGGCACGAGGCGGAAGTCGGCTCCGGCGCGCTCACAGACGCTGACGGTGCTCAGGATTTGCTCATGCTGGTGCGAAGGAATAGCGATGATGACCTGCTCGATGCGATGTCCGCGCAAGACTGAGTCAAGATTACGCATGTCGCCGAGGCAAGGGAATCGCCCAAAATCTTCGGGTGGGGCATCCTCATCCCGCACGAAGCCGACGATGTGATAGCCGAGGCTGGGCGTGGCAGCCACTTGCTGCATCATCAGCTTGCCAAGCTTGCTAGAGCCAACCACCAGCACAGGAGTCAAATTGACGCCGCGCCGGTAAAGGAGGCTCAGGAAACCGGAGACTACCAAGCGCACCAGTCCGACCACGACAATGGCCGTCACCCAGGAGAGCGTGACCAGCGCGCGCGCGTTCTCGACGAAAATGTCGGTCCGCTGGAAGGTGTACTCGTAGGCGGTGAAGATCGCGAAGGAGGTCGTTGTCGCGGCCATAATCATCCATGCCTGGCGGAACCACGTCCCAGCGGTACGCAGGCGATACAGGCCCTTCAGCGCGAACGCCAGGAGGAGGCCGATCGTGGCGACAACCTCAATCCAGAGGAAATTGGTGAAGGGCTGGTACAGGAAGGGCGTGGTGAAGCGTACGCCGTTGAGCAGGACGAAACGGATGTAGTAGGCGACGTAGAAAGCGGCGTTGATAGCGACGGCATCGAGCAGGAAGAGCGAACCCCTCCCCAGCATCGAGCGTATCTTGCGCCGCCGAAGACGCTCGTCAACGCTATAGATCGGCAAAACGGGCTGAGCGGCGGGCGCTGGCCACGCATGGTTGGATGTCACGGGCGGGGCCATCTGCGCGCGCGCGAACCTGTCCCCGACACGCTGCTCACCGACATCCATTACGCACTCTCCTGATAATGTTCTCTCTATATCTCCGTAGCGCTTGCCAGTCCAAACGTGGTGACCCGCGCCCGCGATTCATGCCTCGCCCGCCACCTCGGCATATGTATTGACGTATCGCCAGGCCATCTGTTCCGGCGAGAAGCGCTGCGTCCACTGTGGTCCCTCGACGCGGACGCGCTCTGGAAGCGTGGAGTCAGCTAGCGCGTCACGCATGGCTCGTGCCAGCGCGCGCGCATCTTCGGGCGGCGCTTGAAGCAGCAACCGGTCCGCCCGCCTCTGGCAAGCTGGAGACATTCGAGGTGAGCGTGGGAATACCGCAGGCCAGCGCTTCGACGACTGGCAGCCCGAACCCTTCGTAGAGTGACGGATACAGGAACAGCGCAGCGCCAGCGTACCACAGCGCCTGCTCTTCACGCGACACGTATCCCGCAAAGGTCACATTCCGTTCGAGGCCGAGCGCGCGCACGCGGTCGAAGAGCGGCTGAAAATACCAGCCCTTGGCGCCAGCCAGAATGAGCGGAGGAGCCGAAGGAACCTCCGACAACAACTGAGCGTAGGCCTCGACCAGGGTCACGAGGTTTTTGCGCGGCTCCAGCGTCCCCAAATAGAGCAGGTAGCGCGGGGGCAGACCGTGGCGCGCGCGGAAAGCGGCGAGCCGGGCAGGATCCTGCTCCGGGTGGAAATCGGGGCTGACGCTGGGATAGATCACGCGCACGCGATTCGGCGGGATCTGGAAGGCGGAGATAATATCCTGGCGGGTCGCCTCGGAGACAGCGATGATGGCGGCGGCTCGGCGCGCGCTGCGCTCGGTAAAGATGCGCTGATAGATGCGACGCGTGGGGCGAAAGAACTCGGGATAGCGAACGAACGCCAGGTCGTGGATGGTGACGATGGAGGGGAGTGATACCCGCTCAGGCAGCACATTGACCGGCGCGTGAAACAGCTGCGCCCCAGACCTGCGGACCTGTCCAGGCAAGTCGAGCTGCTCCCACAGGATGCGGCGCGCGGCGCTAGAGGTGGGCCAGCGGGACGGGACGAGGCGTATGCGCGGACTTTTGCCCAACGAGCTGGCGGCGGCGGGAATCGCTTCCTGAGCGTTGATAAAGACCGTGCAGGTGAGGTCGTCATCCACGCGACTGAGCGCATCGAGCAGCGTATAGGTGTAGCGGCTGACACCAGCGTTGCGGTAGGACTCGGCGAACGAGACAAGCTGGGCATTGATCGCGACATGTGTCACAGGGTCTCTCCCACCGCTCGGTATCTCCAGAAGCCGATTATGCGCGCATACCGCCCCCAGTCCCATCCATTGTGGCAAACGTGCGCTGGTTAGGCGAGGTAACGGCGATAGGCGGCTGGCTCAGGCCAGATGATCTTCGATCCGGAAGCCACGTCCCCTGGCGAAGGAAAGCGACTTGAGCGCCAGCGCCTCGATCGCGGGGGCCTGAGCGCCGATGATCGGGGCGAGCGGCAGATCCAGCGCGCCGGCGTAGCGGACTTCTTTGCCACCGAAGCCGCTCTTGAAGGTATAGACGGTGTAGAGCGGGTTATCGGGCTCCGGGCTATACGGAATGCCCCACATGTCATAGCTGGTCGCCCCGCGCCGCTTGGCCCAGAGCATCGCGCGATACTGCCCTAGCTCGGAGGGCTTGACCGAGCGGTCGCCGCCGGAACCACCGTAGAGGTAGTATGCGTTCTGGCCGGAGACGACGATCAGCGCGCCATAGACGATTGTCCCCTCGTAGCGCGCGAGGAAGATGCGAGCGTCGTCGCCAAAAGTCTCCATCAACTGGGTGAAGTAGCTGAGGTCGCGCTCGACGAAGCCCTTGCGCGCGGCGGTGGCGTTGAGCAGCTCCCAGAACGGGCGCGCGCTCTCAACACCGCCCTCGCTGACCTCAACGCCCTTCTTCTGGGCGTGGCGGGCGTTGTAGCGCACGCGCGAATTGAAGGCGGCGAGGATGGCCTCGTCGCTCGGCGTGAGGTCTACAACGATCGTCGCGCGCGGCTGAATCTGGCGTGGCGCGGGACGGAAGCCCCGCGCGGCAAGCGGCGCGCGTCAGCGATCAGCGGGTCGGCGCGCAGGAAGGGCGCGCCGGACGGGCGCTCACGCCGTATCCAGGCGATAAGCGCGGCCAGCCCCGCCTGACCGCGCGCGTCATCACGCCACCAGGGACCGCGCGGCGCATAAAGCGAGGGCGCGCCCATGACCCGCCGCGAGAGCAGCTGCGCGCCAGCCACCAGCTCATCGCCGTCGGTCACGATCAGACGTATCGGCGACCATCCGCCCATACGCTTGAATTCGCCCCATTCCCAGCTTTGCAGCAGGTCCGCGCGCGGGGCGGCGTTGACCGCGTCGTTCCATTGCTGGCGGTCGGTCGCCATCGTGACCCGCGCTTGAGCCGTCATCGCCACCGGGATCGCCCTCCTGAGCTGGTCTTTCGCGCAGCGTCAGGTATTGACGCTCCGCCGCAGTGTACAACGGCGTGGCGCGGATGCGGATAACGAGGCGTGGACGAGACGGCTATGACGCCGCCTGCTCTTCCTCCGCTGGCTGGCCTGGATAGAAGCGCGCGACACTCCACTCGACCGCGTCACGCATCTGCTGTTCGGAGACGAGATGGGTATGGGGGTAGAGCATGAGCTTGAGGTTCTCAGGATGCCTGGCGTAGTGGGGCTGGGCGGCCTCGTAGAGCCGTAGCGCGCCAGATACCGGCACCATGTCGTCGGCGCGTCCATGCTGAATGAGCAGCGGCTTGGGAGCCAGGCGGCCAATGTTCGCGGCGGCGTCGTGCGCGAGCGCCCAGGCCTGAGAAGCCTCGCTAGGCGGAGCGGAGCCAAAGAGGCTCACGGGCAGCAGGTCGGGCATGGCGCGCCCCAGCGGCGACGATCAGACCCGGAGGCGCGCTCATCCTCGGAGCCGACCACGAGCGACGCAACGGCGCCCATCGAGAAGCCACCGACGATCAGTTGATCGGCGCGTGCGCCGGGAACCGCCGCAAGCCATGAGAGCGCGTCGCGCATGTCGTCCACGGTGTTGCGGACGACCTCGATGAAATAGTCCGCTGAAATCTGGGTCATCCAGTTCGGGCCACTCGCAGGGGAATCGCTCCCCATGCCCCCAGGCGTCGGGCAGCAGGGTGATGAAGCCCTGGGAGACGAGCAGGCTGGCCAGTGGCAGCAGGTCGGCCTTCTCGGCGCCGTAGCCATGCTGGATCAACACGGCGGGCAAGCCACTGGCGGGCGCTTCGCCGTGTGGCTTGGACCAGCAGCGCAGGCATGTTGTGGGAGCCAATCTCGACGCGCTCGATGGATGGGGGCGCGCTATGGGGAAGAAAGTCAGTCGCCATCGGTCTCGTTTACCTCTCTCGCCGCTCTACATTCGCGCGACAGTCACTCTCGCTCAAAAAAGCCAGTTAGCTCGGGCCGCTGGCTGATCATCTCGCGCTCGTACTCCTCAGTGATAGGGAGAAAAACGCCCTCTGCCTCAGCCAGCACAATATCGGGCTCATCGGCCAGCCGCACCTCGCCACGCGCCGACACCATGCGCGCACGCACCTGCGTGGGACGGGCGGAGACGCGCAGCGGGCGGCCAACAGGGACCGCTCGACGGTAGCGTATCTCCAGCCGGGCGGTCATCATCCACTTGCCCGCGAAGACGGCGGCCCGGCTGAGCGTCTCATCGAGCATGGTGGCGATGACGCCGCCATGCAGAACACCGGGAAAGCCCTGGAATCGCTCGCTGGGGGTATGCTCAGCCCAAATCTCATCCCCCTCGCGGTGGAAGAGCAGTTGAAGGCCGCCAGTATTGCGGGCGCCGCAACCGAAACAGGCCTGGTAGTCGCTGCGGTCATTCAGCATGCGCTCATCGGCCCCATCGGGTGGTGTCGCGGATTGCTGCTGGTCGGTCATTCGGGTGTGTTCCCTCCTAAGTGACGGATAGAGTGGGACGCTCAGAGATCGGTTTCAGTGGGGGCGCCGGGCGGGCTGACGGGCGGCTGGGCGCGCCCCTCCGTTTTCGCTAGCGCCTGGCGCAGGGCGGCGTTGGCGTCCACGTTGAGGCTGTTGGCCAGGCCGAGCAGGACATAGAGCGCGTCGCCCAGTTCTTCTTCCAGCTCGGCCTGGCGCTCGCCCGGCTTGACCCGCTTGGGGCCGTGGGTCTGGTTAATGACGCGGGCTAACTCGCCACACTCCTCGAAGAGTCGCGCGAGGTTGGCGAGCGGCGGCCAGTAGCCACCGAGCGCCATGATGGATGACGTCCACCGCGCGCTGAGCGCTGGCGAGCGTCATATCGGGCGGCGGTTCTCCCGTGATCCTGGCTGTCAATCGCATCTGACATGACATAATACCCCTTTTGGTCGAGGCGCCGCGCGTCTGGCGCGTTCGCGCGCTCAGGGCAGCGCCACTCGTATCGCGTCCGCTGGCGGGCCGTCATGTACAGGCGAAATGACGCGGGCGAGTCCATCGCGGGCCAGACCATCTACCAGTGCGCGCAGCCATGGCTCATCGGACTCAGTGTACTCATCTTTTATACGCAAGCCCAACTCTGATAAGGTAAGTGGAGCCTCTGGCGGCGCCTCGCGCAGCGCGCGCACGATGCGCCCACGATAGTAGCGCGTGCCGCCGAATGAACGGCTGGGCCGCGCGGCGGCGACGCGCAGGCGCGGTCTGATAGGGCGCAGACGACTCGGCGACCGCGCTGGGTGGAGGCGCGATTATCGCTATCTGGGCGCGCTCATCGCGCAGGCGGATGATGGCCTCGCCTGACGGAAAGAGCGTCACGGCGCTGGCCTCTTCCCAGGCGGCGCAGGCGCTGGCCAGCGGACAGCGCTCGCAAGCGGGGCGGCGCGCGACGCAGATCGTCGCGCCGAGATCCATCAACGCCTGCTGCCAGTCGTAGGCCCGGCCCACGGGCAGCGCCCACTCCGCCAGCGCCAGCGCCTCGCGGTTGGCTGAGGCGGGCCATTCGGCGGGCTCAACGCCGCGAAAGAGGCGCCAGAGCGTGCGGCGAATGTTGGTGTCTACGGTGGCCACCTGCTGACCAAAGGCGAAGCACGCGACCGCGCCAGCGGTGTAGCGGCCAACGCCGGACAGCGCGAGCAGCCCCTCCACGCTTGCGGGCAGCGCGCCGCCGAAGTCGCTCATGGCCTGCCGGGCGACCTGCTGTAGCCGGACGGCGCGTGTGTTATAGCCCAGCCCGGCCCAGGCGCGGATGACATCAGCCGTGGATGCTTCCGCGAGCTCCGCCAGCGTGGGGAATCGTTCCAGAAAGGCATAATACTTCGGAATGACGCGCTCGACCTGCGTCTGCTGCAGCATAACCTCAGAGACGAGGATGGCGTAAGGATCGCGCGTCTGGCGCCAGGGCAGGCTGGCGCGACCCTCGCGACCATACCAGTCCAGCAGCAGGCGCCAGGCGGCGGAGCGGCTCTCCGTCGCGCCGTTCTCGTGACTGGCTGCCGTCATGCCTCGCCCCGTTCTCTCGTGGCGCCCCAAAGACCGCGACACCGTGAGCGCGGGGGCAGTGTATCACGCCATAGACTCGCCGCGAAGGCAGCGCCGCCCCTATTCGAAGTCGCGCTCATCCGCAACGGGGGTCGCGCCGTCCGCGCTGGTTGCGGCGTCTGGCGACTGCTCGCCGGTCTCCTTTGGGATGCGCGCCAGCGGCGGGTGGCTCTCAGTGTAGTGAGCGCGCGGGCGCTGGATGGCGTCACCGTTGATGTCGCGCACGACGGCCTGGAAGAAGCGCGTGACGCGATGCCAGCGCGGCGGGAATGATTCCGCCCAGAAGCGCTCTTCACCGCCGCTCCCAACCGCGATGACCTCGTAGGCGCGTCCGGCGTAGGCGTACTCGAGGCGCGTGATGGGCGCGCGCATCAGGGTGGCGCGGCGCCAGAGCGCGCGCCGCTCACTGGGCTCGTCAGGCCCGTCTCGTCGCGAGCGGTCAGTTCATCATCGGCGCGCTTCAATTCGAGGGCGGCCTGCCAGACATGCGGCGGCGCGTCCTCCGGGGCGAGGCCTTCCAGGTCACTTGCTGGGCCTTCCCAGATGGTCTCGCCAACCACCCGGCGGAGCATGTCCTCGGTGATCCAGGCGTTCTCGGCGAGATCAGATGGTGGCGCGATGCGGCTGCGGATGCGCGTGTCGAAACGGCGCGCGATTTCCTGGTGACGGATGACTTTGCCTGTGCCGTGACACGCCGGGCAGGCCTCAAGCTCGGTTCCATGGCAGACAGAGCAGGTGAGCTTGCCTTGATTGCAGGAACAGGCGATGGTACCGCCCTTGCAGTCGGGGCAGGGGATGGTCTCGCCTGAGGCGGGAGCGGTGGGGGTCCACTCGGCGGAAGGCGGCAGCGGCGCGCCATAGTCCTGGCGGAGCCGCTCGGAGAGATCGGCGAGGCGCTCGACGGCGTTCTGCGCCAGCCGCTCGGCGTGCACCTGGAAGTAGCTCTTGGCGGCGCGTGCGCGGCGCTCGGCGGTGGCATCGGCGATGCGCCCCTTTCCCCGGCAGCGCTGGCAGGTCTTGCGACCCCGCCCGCGACAGTCAGGACAGGTGACGAAGCCCTTACCGGCGCAATGGGAGCAGGCGCGCTTGCCCGAGCCATGACAGCGCTCGCAGGAGCCGAGCATGTCTCCAGCTGCGAGCCGCTCCCGGCGCTCGCCAGCTTCGATATCCGGCGCGATGGGGAACGTGTAGTCCCATACGGGCAGGGTCGGCGCGGGATCAGCGGGGCGCGCGCCAGTGTAGGGGTCGGTGGTCTCGACCAGCGAGCGGGTCTCGCCGCGCTCGCGCAGCTCGACACGCCAGACTTCCGTATCATGCAGGGAAATGACGGACATAGCCGCAGGAAGGTCGGGGTCTACCAGGAAGTCACGCTTGGCCCAGCGGCGCATCAGCGCACGCGCGCGTGGCTCGTCGGGATGGGGATCATCAAAGATCGGCATGTCCACGCCCGCCGATTCTTCCCACAGCTCGCGCGCATGCGCGATAGCCTGCTGTACGCGCTCGCCCAGCTCTCCAGCATTCTCGCGAATGACACGCACCATCTCGCGCGCCTGGAGCTCCAGTTCGTCGGCGCTATCGCTCCAGCCGTCTTCGCCGCTCCATCTGGCGTGGGAGACGCTTTCGAACTCGTTACCAGCGCTCGCGCGCTGGCGTTCCTGCCGTCGTGAGCTCAGATCAACGGGCTCTTGCGGCGTCGTCGCGCGCTCATCGCCGTTGTTTTGCTCGCCGTTATCGGCCATGACATGCCTCCCGATATGCGCTGACTAGGGGATATTAGCGGCTAAGATGGTGGGATTCACCGCGGCGCGGAGTTGAAGTGGCGTCCGGCTCAGATCCATCTCCAGCGGAGGAGGGGTCAGCGGGAAACAGCGTTTCCGCGCTCCACCTGGCGCCAGTGTGTGTACGCCGCACGGGCTTGCGCGGTTGCGTCTTTCGGGGTAGGTCAGGCGCCGTCAGTTCGGGCTGGACGCCTGTTTCCGCGACTGAGAGTGGCGCCTGATCGGGCGCGACGGCTTCCGCGACGAAGAGCGTCGCGCGTTCGACACGCAAACCCGCGCGTCGCGCCAGCGTCTCAACCGCCACCTCGCCCAGGGGAGCATGCCCCTCCGCGAGCAGCGCGGCTAGCGCGCTCAGGGCGAGTCTGCCTCCCGCGTCCGCCACACTCGCGCGGGCTGTCGCCGCAAGACGGTCAAGCTGGAATGACGCGCAAAGGCCGAGGCCATCGAGCCATTCCGGCGCGGAAGAGCCCTGGCTGGCGGCATAGGCGGCGAGCGCCTGGGTCGCGCGGGCGATCTCGGCACGGGTGTAGCTGCGCAGGGCTGGCGCGGCTTCGACAGCGGGGATGACGCCACGGCGTCCGACCTCATCCAGCAAACGCGGGAGGTCGAGCGCGGCGAGCCGGTCGGGAAAGTCGTCGTATGCGCGCTCGATGGCGGTGACGATGGCAGGCGCGCTGATGGCGTCATCGCGATACCAGAGGAAAGGATAGCTGGCGTCGAGGCCAGCAAACTCGGCGCGAGCGTCTTCGGGCGCCGCGACGATCAGCGCGACGGCGCCGCGGAGCGTAGCGAGCTTGCGGGCCTTGCGCGCGCGATAGTCGGGCCGCCAGTAGCCCGCCACCTCCAGGTAGACGCGGCGGTTATCGCGCGTCAGGGCGAAGTCAGGCACGAGAATCGTATTGCCAAGGATGACCGGCTCCGGCTCCCGCTCCAGCCGCCAGCCCGCTGTCTCACCCGCGCGCTCCAGCGCGGCGAAGTCGGCGTGAAGCCGCCGCTCTAGCGAGGAGTCGAACGCGACGGTCTCTGTGGCGCCCTGGCGCACCGCGTCCTCGTCGTGGGTGGCGCCCGTGCGGAGCAGGCGGGCCAGACGCTCATCGAGCTCGAACAGGCAAGGACGCCCGTGGATGTGGATCGCCGCCATGCCTGACAGAGCCGCCACATCGCCGAGCGCGGCCTCAGCGGGAATATCGCGGCGGTAGCCAAGCAGCGCCCGGCAGAGACGCGCCAGCCGGTCGCCATACTGGTTGACGCCTCCCATCATCTCGCGCGGGCCGTGCAGCGTGATGACCACCGGCTGGCGCGCACGCTCCAGTGTGGTCGGGACGGCGTACAGCCCGCCGCGTTCGGCGACGAGGCGCGCTTCCGATTGACTGGCGTCATCGAACGTGACTTCGTAGCTCACCCCCATCCGGCGGGCGAGGAAGCAGACACGCTTGACGGTCGCGCCAAGGCTGGCTCCATCGCGCGGCTCGATTCGCCAGGTAACGTCGGAGGCGCTAGCCAGCAGCCCCTCGACCGCGCACTGGTTGTAGCGCGCGGCCAGCTCAGCGGGCGCGGGCGCGGCGTCGCTGAGGCGGGTGAGGCGGGCGGCGCGCAGGTCATCCTGGGCGAGCAACGCGTCGAGTGTGGCGCGGGTAAGTCCCAAGCTGGCGGCGAAGGCGTCGAGCGCAGGCTCGCGCGCCGCTGCGGGCAGGAAGCCGCCATGCGCGGTGTTGACGTAATCGTAGAGCGCGAGCCGCAGCGCGCCGGGGCCGTCAATGCGTGGAGCGCCAGCGCCGCCGCTTCGCCCGGCGTGGCGGGTTGCGGCCACGGTGGACTGGCCCACTGATACCAGTCACTCAGGCACGATGTAAGGCTGCGGGCCATGCGAACATCGCCAGCGATCTGGGCGGGCCGGTCGTCGGGGAAATCCGCGCGGGCAAGGCCCAGCGAGGACTCGTATAGCCCGATGAGCGCGGCCAGCGCGTCGCTCGCCTCGCGGGGGCGCAGGAGGCGCGGCGCGACGCTGACCACGCCGTCGCGGCGGGTGAAACGCTTGGGGATATCGGCGAGCGCGAGCCGCATCTAGTTTCGCCTCCTGCGCTGGGTGGACGCGCGCTCCTCGGTGGTGCCTTCGGTGACCAGCTCGTAGAGCGTGGCGCTCGTCGCCTTGGGACGCAGGATGCGCCCCAGCCGCTGGATGTATTCGCGCGGTGTGGCGTTGCCGCTGACGATGACCGCGACACCACAATCGGGGATGTCCACGCCCTCGTTGAGCACCCGCCCAGAGACGAGCTTGGTGAAGCGACCCGCGCGGAATCCCTCCAGGATCGCGCGGCGCTCGGCGGCGGGGGTCAGGTGGGTGATGCTGGGCATCACGAAGCGCTGGCTGATCTCCGCGACGAGCGCGTTATACTCGCTGAAGATCAGCACGCGCTCGTCACGATGGCGGGCGAGGATGTCCTCCAGCAGCGCGAGCTTGGCGGTCGCATCCAGCGCCAGCGAGCGGGCCTCGCGCCAGGCGAGCATCGCCGCTCTGGCCTCGGGATCGCGGGCGCTGGCCCAGAGAATCTTACGCTGGAAGTCGGCGGGTGAAGCGATGACGAGCCGGCGGCGGCGGATGAAACCGCGATACGTCTCGCGGGCGGCGTCATAGCGGGCGCGCTCGTCGGGCGTGAGGGTGACGGCGACGCGCTCGACCTGGAATCCAGCGAGATAGCGGTCGGCGGAGAGCGATTCGGGGTCGCGGCGGTAGACCTCTGGGCCAATCAGCTGGTCGAGGTCGGTATGCAGCTGGTCGGCGCGCTCCGGCGTGGCGCTGAGACCCAGCCGCAGCGGTGTGAACGCGCCCTCGGCGATCTGGCGGTACGTCGGCGCGGGCAGGTGGTGGCATTCGTCGAAGATCAGCAGGCCGAAGCGCCAGAGCAGCTCAGGCCGCAGCAGCGCCGAATCGTAGGTGATGATCGTGATCGGCGCAATCTCGCGGGCGCCGCCACCATAGACGCCGATCATCTCCGGCGGCGCATCCAGCGCGTCTACCAGCGCGCGCTTCCACTGGCCAAGCAGATCAATCGTTGGCGCGACAACCAGCGTCCACAGGCCGGTGTCGACGATAGCCAGCGCGCCGAGATAGGTCTTGCCCGCGCCGGTAGGCAGCGTCACGACGCCACGGCTGCCCTCCGCGCGCCAGGCGATCAGCGCCTCGGTCTGGTAGGGGCGCGGCTCCAGCGTAGGACGTGGCTCGAACGGCAGCGTGGGACGCGGCTCGAAGGCCATCTGGAGCGGCGCTGCGGCCTGGGCAAGCAGCGCGGCCCGCAGCGTCTCGTATTCGATCGGACGCGCGCGGAAGAAGCGCCCGCGCCGGTCGCGCAGCAGACGTGGCAGCAGGGACGCCGCGCGCGGGCCGAAGAGCGCGTCCGCCAGGGCATCGTCATCGAGCGGCAGCAGAGCGGCGGGCGGCGTCACGGTCAGGTCACGCCCACGCCAGCCCAGGGTGATGACATCGTCTGTTCGCGGGGATGCGCTCCCGTCCGGCGCTCCACCCGCCTCCTCAGGCTCCAGCATTGACTCGCTCCCCCCACACGCTCGCGGTCGCCCGCGCGGTAGCGTCCACTCGCTCGCGGGTCCCCAGCGTCCATTCTACGCGACTCCGCACATTCTGGGTGTGAAGGAACGGCTCTGGGCAGGCAAGTGTGAGACGATCTGTGTTACCCTGATGGGCGCCGGGACCGCGCGCCAAACGGAGACGCGGGCGCTGGGCGAATAGCTCTTGAGGACAAGCGAGAAACGGAGCGATAGACGATATGGCGACACAACAGGAGCGCGAGGCGTTTCTGCGGGGCTGGCGAGCCGCCATGGAAGAGGCGCTGGCGGTACTCGCGGGCGAGGCGAAGGAGTGGCGCGAAGAGGAGGCGGAAGCCTCAGCGTCAGGCACCTACAAGCTCCCCGGCAGCTTTGCGCTGGACGAGGTGCAAGGCTCGTTCCGTGGCCGGCATGAGTTGCTAGCGTGGGTGACGCAGATTGGCCCATCGGCGCAGCGGGGGAATGACCCTGAGCTAGCGCGCGCGCTCGACGCGCTGATCGATGGGCAGGCCAGCGACACCGACCGCCAGGCGCTAGGCCTGACTCCGTACGTCCCTGAGGAGGGTGACGGCGCGAAGTCGTAGCGCGTCATGGCCCTCCTTGCGCTGATTCACCTGGGGAAAGGTGTTCAGCAATAAATAGCGTGTTCCGCCCAATCGGGCGAGATGTACGCCTATTTTCTTAGGTATGCGCTATACTGGGGCGGATAACGCCAGCCAGATGCGACTGATACAGGGCGACGGCGCCGTCTTGGGCCACGCATGTGCAGCCGCTCATATGAGCCTGGACGCTAATCCGCGTCAGCGCTCGCATTTGAGGAGTCGAGAGAGGGATGGGAACAGGCGTGACGACAGTGTGTCCTCACTGCGGGCAGGAGACAGATAGCAGCCTGCCCTTCTGCCAGTTATGCGGGCAGCGGCTGGTGGGAGATAGTCAAAGCGTTGGGCTGCCTTCGTGGCTGCGGCCAGCCACGCCCTCTCAGGCGCCTGCGACACCAGGAGTCAAACCACAGCTTGTCGCGCGTTTATTCGTCGTGGCTCCGACGGTCATCCACCAGACGCAGGGACGAGAGTTCCCGCTGGATGGTCATGAGGTTCGCATTGGCCGGGCGCCGAGCTGCGACATCAACCTCGACGGTGATCCGCTGGTCTCGCGATTCCACGCATTGTTTCGCCCGGTAGATGGCGGCTATCTGGTCAGTGATTTGGGCAGCAGCAACGGCACACTGATCAACGATCAGGAAATCCACGTCGAGACACCACTGCGTGAGGGTGACGTGGTCACGATCGGAGAGTGCAAGCTGCGGATCGAGACGGGCTTCTTCGAGATCAACACCGGCCAGGTGACGCAACAGCCCACATCAGCGGCGCCCGAGGCGCCCTCGATGGGTATGCCGATGTATCAGTCCGGTGAGCCTGCGTTCGGCGCGGGGGCTACACCTGATCCCTTCCCGCCGCTGTTCGAAGGCGCTACCGGGCCAATGCCGGTCGCCATCATACCCCCAGCGGTGGCGGAGCCCGCTGAGCCCGCCGCCCCGCCACCGCCGCCCCCTCCGCCAACGCCCGAAGAACTACGCGAGCAGGCGACGAACCTGAGCATTCAGCTGGCGCAGCAGGCCCGCGATGCGATCCAAGAGGCGGAACGTCTTCGCAACGCGCTCGAGGACGCCCGCCAGCGCGTCGCCGCAGCGCAGAACTTGCAGCCCGCCGCCGACAGTGTGACGTATCGCGGCGATCTCGCCGGCCTGCGCGATCTGGTAGGCAGGGTGGTCGAAAGCCCGCAGCACCTCGAACTGGTGACGCGACTCGCGAGCGTCACGCCGCAGCTTGCCGAGGCGCTGGACACACTCAACGCGACGGAGCCATACGCAGCGCTGCTGGGCGCGCTGGGAGACCTGCGCAAGAAGCTGGACGACGCGCTGGCCTAAGCGGCGCGCACGTCGCCGGCCCGCTCTTCCACGTATGGAAGAGCGGGCCGTGTTTTTTGTGGAGGCCGCAACACACACGGCTATCACACACATGCGGTGGGATTGCGCTATCTGCCGAAATGGGCTCCAAAGCCGGCTACGGCGAGATAGACGATCCAGAGCAGAGCGCAAGCGCCAAGGATGGAGCCATAGCAGCCGATCAGGCTGCGGCGACGGATATCGAGCGCCTGCTTGAGCTGAATGTCCATGTCGGGCGGGTCAAGCTCGATCTGAGGCGCGATGTCATGCAGCTTGGCGAGCAGGGCGCGGAACTCATTGACACTGGTCATGCCTTCGGCGGCGATGATCGTATTGCCGTCGTCAAGATCAAACATCAAGAGCAGTTTGCTGGGGTTGGGATCGCCCGGCGTGAGGATCAAGCGCTTGATGCTCGCCAACTCGACCCGGTCAGCCTCGGATTCCTCACGCCGCAGCAGGACAAAGCTCGTGGGATAGAGAAGCAACTCCTTGCCGAGACCATACCGCACACGCGCCAGCGGCTGCTCACCGCCCGCGCCCTCCAGCGCGGCCCGCTCCTCGGAGAGGTCCGCCTGTTCCCGTTCGTCCTGCGCCATGTCGCCTTCCCGATAATTTCCGCGCGCCGGTATGCGCGCGTCCGATGTGTCTTTGTGGATATTGTAGCACTGAGTGGCCTCGTTCCCCACCCACGCCTGACTTCATGCGTGTTTTTCGACAAGCGCGTCCTGGCGCTCCATGCCCCCATGCGAGCGCGCGAGTCAATCACGCCTCGCCTGCGACCGCATTGACCCGCCGCCGCGCGCTGGCGCATACTGCAAACAGGCGCGCATGCGAGACCGGCCCGCATGCGAGACCGACCCGCAATCGAAACATCCTTCACAGCGCGAGGAGGCGCTGCCACATGCGTGACGGCATCAACGACGATGAGTCCCTTCCGGCGAGCGAGTGGCCGGACTATCAGCATCTCACCATCAGTCAGGATGGTATCGCGGCGGTTGTTACCCTCAACCGGCCCGACGTGCATAACGCCTTCAACGAACGGCTAATCGTCGAGCTACGCGACGCGTTCACCCATCTGAGCGCCGATGACAGCATCCGCGCGGTCGTGCTGCGCGGCGCGGGGCGTAGCTTCTCCGCCGGAGCGGACCTCAACTGGATGCGATTCAACCTCGAAGCCACCCACGCTGAGAACGTCGCCGACGCGCTGCGTATGGCCGATATGTTCCGCGTGATAGATACCTGCCGCCATCCCGTCATTGGCCGCATTCACGGCGCGGCGTTGGGGGGAGGCGTAGGCCTTACCGCCGTCTGCGACATCGCCATCGCAGCCGACGACACCCGCTTCGGCTTCACCGAGGCGCGGCTCGGCATCGCGCCAGCGGTCATCTCACCCTTCGCCGTCCGCAAGATCGGCGAAAGCCACGCCCGCGCCCTCTTCCTCACGGCGGAGCGCTTCGACGCCGCCCGCGCGCTGGCGATTGGCCTCATCCACCAGGTCGTTCCGGCGGCGGAGCTCGATGACGCCGTGAGCGCCGCACTGCGCAACATCGGCCTCAGCGGCCCGGCAGGCGTCCAGGCCGCCAAGCGCATGGCGATGACTGTCGCCCACATTCCTGACGCCGAGGCGCGCGAGCTCACGGCGAACACGATCGCCAGCCTTCGCGTCAGTGACGAAGGCCAGGAGGGCATCCGCGCCTTCCTGGAGAAGCGCACGGCAAGCTGGGCTGTCACGAATGAGTAAGCCGCAACCACCCTTTCAAGCGCGTCCTGGTGGCCAACCGGGGCGAAATCGCCGTGCGGGTGATGGCCGCCTGCCAGGAGCTCGGCGCCACCGCCATCGCCGTCTACTCCGACGCCGACCGCGACGCAAGGCACGTCCGCGCCGCTGATGTCGCTGTGCGTATCGGACCCGCGCCCGCCCGCGAGAGCTACCTCAACATCCCCAACATCATCGAGGCCGCGCGCCAGAGCGGCGCCGAGGCCATCCACCCCGGCTACGGCTTCCTCTCCGAGAACGCCGAGTTCGCGGAAGCCTGCGCGGCGGCGGGTATCGTCTTCATCGGCCCACCGCCTGAAGCGATTCGATTGATGGGCTCCAAGACCGCCGCCAAGCGCGCCGTCGAGCGCGCGGGCGTGCCCACCGTCCCCGGCTACGCAGGCGCCGCGCGCGAGACGAAGGCGCTGGAGCGCGAGGCCGCGCGCATTGGCTACCCCGTGATGCTCAAGGCGGCGGCGGGCGGCGGCGGCAAGGGTATGCGCGTCGTGCGCTCGGCGGGCGACTTCGTCGAATCGCTAGAAGCCGCCCGGCGCGAGGCGCTAGCGGCCTTCGGCGATGACAGTGTCTTCATCGAGAAGCTGGTGATCGCCCCGCGCCACGTCGAGTTTCAGGTGCTCGCCGACACCTATGGCCACACCATCCACCTCGGCGAGCGAGAGTGCTCTATCCAGCGCCGCCACCAGAAGGTGATCGAGGAAAGCCCCTGCCCCGTCCTCACGCCGGAGCTTCGCGCGGAGATGGGCGCGGCGGCGGTCGCGGCGGCGCGCGCGGCTGGCTACGTCAGCGCGGGCACCTGCGAGTTTCTGCTCGATCAGGATGGTCGCTACTACTTCCTGGAGATGAATACCCGCCTCCAGGTCGAGCATCCCGTCACCGAGGCCGTCACCGGCTACGACCTCGTGCGCTGGCAGCTCGCCATCGCCGCTGGCCAGCCACTGACCATCCAGCAGGAGGATATCAGCCCGCGCGGACACGCCATCGAGGCGCGCCTCTACGCCGAAGACCCCGCCCTGGGCTACCTGCCCTCCAGCGGGCGCGCGCTGGTCTTCGCGCCGCCGCGCGCGCCCGGCGTGCGAGTGGACGCTGGCATCGAGCCGGGTGACGAAGTCACGGTCAACTACGACCCGATGCTCGCCAAACTGACCGTCCACGCCGAGACCCGCCCCGCTGCCATCGAGCGGCTGCGCTGGGCGCTGGACCGCTTCGCCGTCCTGGGTGTCGGCGTCAACACCGCCCTCCTGCGCGCCATCGCCGCTGACCCCGACTACCAGGCCGCCGCCACTAGCACCGCCTACCTGGAGACGCACACCTTCCCAGAGCTGGAGACTCCGCCACCACCGCCACCAATCGCGCTGGCCGCCGCCGCCCTCTGGGACACCCTCGCTGCGGGCGCTCCAGAATCCGCCCGGCGCGGCCCATTCAATCCCTGGCGCGCTGGGTCCGCGCCCGCCGCTGGAGGCGAGCGAGTCACGCGATACGTAGCCGCTGATGAAGCGCAGACGTCCGGCTGCGGCGCTCACCTGATGGCTGCTGGCGCGTCGGAGTAGATGACGCGCCGTTCCCCGCGCCAGACACAGCGGTGAGCGCCACGATCGGGAGATGGCGGTCGCCTCGCCCTGGCGTTTGGCGCCGAGCGTGAGGTGCTCTATGTCGCGCGACGCGGGTATGAGACACTCGTCTGGCGGCGCGGTCAGGCCTGGGCGCTGGCCCGCCCGCGCCCGCTGGATGTGGACGCCGCCGCCCACGGAGCGGATATCGTCGCCAGCGCGCAGACGCTCACCGCGCCGATGGCGGGCGCGATCATCAAGGTCAACGTCGCTGAAGGCGACATCGTAGAGCCGCGCCAGACGCTGATCGTGCTCGGTGCGATGAAGATGGAGCACGCCATCACCGCGCCGCACGCGGGCCGGGTGCGGCGCGTCCTGCGCGCGCCGGGTGACGCCGTGCCGGGCGGCGAGCCGCTGATCGAGCTGGACCCGCTGGAGGAGGCGAGCGATGCATGACACGCCGCTGAAGGGATTACCGCCCCGCGTCACCATCGTCGAGGTCGGCCCGCGTGATGGCCTGCAGAACGAGAAGGGTGTCATCACGACCGCTGACAAGATTCAGTTCATTGACCTGCTCTCCGACGCCGGCTTCCCGGTCATCGAAGCGACCTCGTTTGTCAGCCCCAGGGCCATTCCCCAGCTTGCCGACGCCGCTGAAGTAATGGCGGGCATCACGCGCCGCCCCGGCGTCCGCTACACCGCGCTCGTCCCGAATGCGAAGGGCATGGAGCGCGCCCTTGCCGCCGGGCTTCGCGAGGTCGCCGTCTTCACCGGCGCCTCTGAAACCTTCGTCCAGCACAACATCAACATGAGTATCGCGGGCAGCATCGAGAGTTTCCGCCCGGTGCTGGAGATGGCGCGCGCGGCGGGCGTTCGCGTGCGCGGCTACATCTCCACCGCGTTCGGCTGCCCCTACGAAGGGGCCGTCGCCCCTGAAGCGGTCAAACGTGTGGCGGCTATGCTGCTGGAGCTTGGTGTGGATGAGCTCTCCATCGGCGACACCATCGGCGTCGCCACGCCCAACCAGGTGGTCAAGGTAACAGAAGCGCTGGCGCCGCTGGCCGGGATCGAGCGCCTGGCGATGCACTTCCACGACACACGTGGGACAGCCCTCGCCAACGTGATGACCGCTTTACAACTGGGGATCGCGATCTTCGACAGCTCGGCAGGCGGCCTCGGCGGCTGCCCCTACGCGCCGGGCGCGTCGGGCAATCTCGCGACCGAGGACTTACTCTATCTGCTTTCCGGTTTGGGAATCGAGACGGGGATAGACCTGGAGAAAGTCGTCACCGCCAGCGCGTTCCTCGCGCGAGCGCGTGGCCAAGCGCCCGCCAGCCGCTACTACGCGGCGGCAACGGCGGAACGCTAGCGCGCGCCGCCAGCAGATCTACGCAAAGCCGCCCAGATCGAGGCTCAGGCATTCCGAGAGCGGCGCCAGCAGCGCGCGGAACGCCACTTCGCGTCTGCCCCACCGGCGAATCTCTTGCAATCGCAGCTCGAAGCTCGACCCACGCCGCTCATAGCTAACGCGTCCTTTTTCGATGGCGTAGCACAGGTCGCCGAACGTGAGCGGGTCCGGCGTCCGCGTTTCCATTGCGGGGTTAGGGGACGTGTCCATATGCCTCTTCCTCGCGAGTCCAAGCTGCCATCTTCTCTTCATAGTGTACATGAGATGCGCAAGCGTCGCGCTGCGCAGTTACGCGTAAAGCGTGGTAGCCAGCGACAGGCCTCACCGCATGCCCGGCGCCAATGCCGCCAAATCGCTGGACACTCCTAGCTTTTACCTATCAGACGCGATTTGACAGCTATTTGTTCACGAGTATGCGGAACAACCTGTTATGGGGATATACAGTCTGGCGAGTTCCTTCGCGGCGCGGGGCGGCTGATCGCGAGCTACTCCGCTTCTTCCTCCATGTCGCTGGCGGCCTCCGGCGCTGGTTCCCCGCGCTCCTCCGACCAGAGCGCATCTACCATCTGCCTGGTCGCTTGTAGCCCCGCCCCACGTCCCGCCGCCAGCGGCGCCAGCCGCTCCACCCGCCGCTGTATCGCCGCCTCCAATTCATCCGGCGCCATCCCGATCGCGGCGGCGAGTTCATCCATCACGGCGCCATCCGCGTGCGTGAAATCGTCGCTTTCCTCCCGCCAGGACGAGAGCCGCAGCATCCGCACGCCCCACGGCTCCTCATCTCCACCATCCGGCGCAACGAAGTGCGTCGTGAGAAACCGCCGCCGCTGCGGCCAGACATCGCCCACCAACCCGATATTGACGATCACGCCCAACCGCCGCACATCCCCAGCTCCCAGCCGAATATCGCGTGTCAGCATCGTCATCACATCATCAATCGTATCCGCGTGGCAGGAGGACGCCACCGCGAAGCCACCCTCCGGCAGCCTCAGCAGCGTGCGCGCCTGACGCCCCCACATATAGATCCGCAGGTGGTCGCTGACCTCATTCGCCAGCACGCACGTCGTCGCCGGCTCGACCTCGCTGACAAATCCGAAGTCCTCGAACATGCCCATCGTATATACGACTGTCGAGCCAGCGGGCAAGAAGCCCAGCAGAGCGTTCATCGTCGTCGTCTTGCCCACTCCCGGCGTCGGGTCCGTCGGCCCTGAGACGATGAACGACTGGTGGCGCTGGATCAACAGCCACAGCAGCGCCGCCGTCCGCGCGTCCAGGCTACCCGCCGCCACCAACTGCGCGATCGAGAGCGGGCGGTCCGACTCGTAATGCCACATCCGGCGCTGATACGGGCTTCGGGGATCAAACACATCAGGCCTCGCTCTCTCGTTTACCAGCGACTTGCGCATCCACGCGCCTACGCTTCTCCTACACGGTATCCTATATGGTACACCGGAGCGGCCCTGCTTCGTCTACCTCAGCGCTCACAGAAAACACGAGACAATCATAATTTTTGAGGTGGGGTCGTCCAGAGCAACAATTATCCCACCTCTCCCGCCCGATTGACCCCAACCGAACATCTGTGCTACCCTCAACGCGCCAGGGGGGTATGTCAATGGCAATGCGGAAGGCGGAGCGCGAACAGACGCGCGGCGAGGTCAACGAGGCCAGCGACGGCGCGGCGGAGGTGTCCGCACGGACAGGCGCCTTGCTGCGGCGCGCGCGGGACCGATTGGTCGAGGCGGGAGGACCACTCAGCGCGGGTGACCTGGCGGGCGCGGTCTTCGGCGCCCAGGGCGGGCTGGCGGGCGCCAGCGGCCCCTGGGCGCGCATGCTCGACACGCTCCTCGACGCTTCCCCGCTCTTCACGCGCGACGAGCGCGACAATCTCTGGCGCCTGAGCGCGTGGGAGATCGCCCGCCTGCCACTCGCTGAGGTCGAATTCGTCGCCGTGGATGTCGAGACCACAGGCCTCGCGCCGGGACGTCACCGGCTCATCGAGGTCGCCGCCGTGATCGTCACCGCAGGCGGCGAGCTGACCTCTTTCCGCCGCCTCATCAACCCCGACCGCAAGATACCCCAGTTCATCACGCAATTCACCGGCATCACCGAGAGCATGGTCGCGCGCTCCGCCCGCGCTGGCTCCGTCCTCCCCAAACTGCGCGACTTCATCGGCCAGCGCCCCGTCGTCGGCCACAACATTGGCTTTGACCTCTCCTTCCTCAACGCCGAATCTGACCGCGCTGGCATGGGAACGGCCTTCCCCGAGACCGGCCTCGACACCATCGCCCTCGCCCGCCGCTACGTCACCGGACTGCGCCGCGCCAGCCTCGACCGTGTCGCCCTCGCCCTGCACATTCCCATACACGCCCGCCACCGCGCCCTGCCTGACGCCCGCCTCACCGCGCAGGTCTTCGCCCTGCTGCTGGCCCGCGCCCGCGAGGAGGGCTGCGAGACGCTCGAAGACCTCTGGCGCGTCTCCGATGGCGTCGCCCCGTCGCGCTTCAGCCAGCCGGAACCGCGCCCCACCGGCAAGATCTACCTCAACCCCGCCTGGCGACAGAATTTTCCCACCACACCCGGTGTGTACCTGATGAGCGACGCCGCAGGCGAAGTGATCTACGTCGGCAAGGCCAAGCGCCTGCGCGACCGCCTCGCCTCGTACTACAGCCAGCCGCTCGGCTACACGCGCAAAATGGATGGACTGCTGCAGAGCGTCGTCCACATCGAGACGCGCGAGCTTGGCTCAGAGTTGGAGGCGCTGCTGGTCGAATCACAGCTCATCAAAGCCCTCCAGCCGCGCTACAATGTCCAGCTCAAGAACCACGAGCGCTATCCCTTCATCAAGGTCAACCTCAACAGCCCCTTCCCCCGCTTCTACGCCACCCGAGAGATCGCCGCCGACGGCGCGCGCTACTTCGGCCCCTTCCGCAGCGGGCGCATCGTCGAGGTGACGCTGGAGTTGATCCACAAGGTCTTGCCCATCCGCACCTGCCTGCGCTCGCTCCCGCCTGAAGCGCCCGCCAGCGAGCCATGCCTGCGCTACCACCTCAAGCGCTGCCCAGCGCCCTGCAAAGGCGCGCTCTCACCCGACGCCCAGCGCGACTATCGCGCCTCCGTGCTGGAGGCCTGCGCCTTCCTTGGCGGCGAGCGCGACGACCTGATCGCCCGGCTGAAGCGCGAGATGTACGAGGCCTCCGCCCGCCAGGACTACGAGCGCGCCGCCCGCCTGCGCGACGCCCTGCGCGACGCCGACCAGGTCCTGCTGGGTCAGCGCCTCGTCACCGGCGCGGTAGAGGCCAACAACCTCCTGATCGCCTACCCCTCCGCCGTCCCTGGCTTCGTCGAGCTCTACCTCATCCGCCACGGACGCCTCGCCAGTCAGCGCCGCGCCGAGCGGACGCCCGGCGGCCATCGAGGTCGCCGCGCGCGAGCTTGCCGGGGAAGCCGCCGCCCTGGGCGAGCCGCCGCCCTGCGTCGGACGCGCGGAGGTGGACCAGATCAACATCATCGCCCGCTGGATCAGCCACCACAGCGACGAGAGTGATCGCGCCTTCTTCAACCTGCCGCGCGCGCTCGACGACCCGGCGGAAATCGCCGCGTTCGCCGACCGCGTCGCCACCACCATCGCTACCCTCGAGCCCGATGTGGAGGAGACCCCCGCCGGAGACATCGCGACTGACGATGAGCTTGCGTGGGACGGCGAGCCACCGGTGTAGCGAGCCGCCCCAGTCGGTCCCAATCGCTAAACTTCGACCACCACAGGCAGGATCATCGGACGGCGCTTGTTGGTGTCGTAGATGAACTCGCTCAGCGTGTCGCGGATCTTGTTCTTGACGTAGTTCCAGTCGGCGTTGCCGCCACGCGTGCGCGTGTGCTTCTGGAACGCCTGAATCACTCGCCCGCGCGCCGCCTCCAGCAGCGCCTCCGACTCCTTCTCATAGACGAAGCCGCGCGAGATGATGTCAGGCCGCGCCAGTGGCTCGCCTGTCTCGGCGTCCACCGTCAGCACCACCACCAGCACGCCATCACTGGAGAGCGCCCGCCGGTCGCGCAGCACCACCTGCCCCACGTCGCCGACACCCGTCCCGTCAACATACACGTTGCCGCACGGCGCGTGGTCCACGATCTCGATCTTCGGGCCCGCTGTCACCTCGATGATGTCGCCGTCCTGCGCCACCACCGTGCGTTCCGGCGCAACGCCCATGCTCGCCGCCAGCTCCGCGTGGCGCGCCAGCATGCGGTACTCGCCGTGCACCGGAATCATGCACTTCGGGCGTGTCAGCGCCAGCATCAACTTCAGCTCCTCGCGGCTGGCGTGGCCCGAGACATGCACCTGCGCAATGCCCTGCGAGAAAATCTTCACGCCTTGCCGCATCAGGTTATCAATGTTGCGCGAAACGGCCCGCTCGTTGCCCACGATCGGCGTCGAGCTGAGGATCACCGTATCCCCCGGCTGCGCCTGCACCAGCCAGTGGTCGCCATTGGCGATCTTGGTCAGCGCCGACGTCGGCTCGCCCTGGCTGCCCGTGCAGACAATCGCTAGCTTGCTAGGGGGAATCTGATTGATATCCTCGGCCCGCGCCAGTGTCCCAACCGGAACATTCAGATACCCTAGCTCGATCGCCATTTGCACGTTGTTGACCATCGAACGACCCACCAGCGCCACCTGCCGCCCGTGTTTGACCGCCACATCCACCACCTGCTGCACGCGCGAGATCAGCGAGGCGAACGTCGCCACCAGGATACGTCCCTGCGCCTGGTTAAAAATCGTCTCGAAGCTGTCGCTGATGACACGCTCCGACGGCGTGTAGCCTGGGCTCTCGACGCGCGTCGAGTCGCCGCACAGCACCAGCACGCCCTCATCGCCCAGCCGCGCCAGCGCGCCAATGTCGGCCCGTAGCCCGTCTACTGGGGTGAAGTCGAACTTGTAATCGCCAGTATGCAGCACTGTCCCCACGGGCGTCCGCAGCGCCAGCGAGACCGCGTCGGGAATGCTGTGGTTGATGCGGATGCCCGTGATGTTAAACGCCCCCGCCTGAACCGGAGCCCCTGGCTCGATCTCGATCAGCTTCGCGCGGTCCAGGATACGGCGCTCGCGCAGCTTGACCGTTATCAAACCGAGCGTCAGCCGGGTGGCGTAGACTGGCGGGAAATTGAGCTGCGGCAGCAGGAACGGCAAGCCGCCGATATGGTCCTCGTGCCCGTGCGTGATGAAGATGCCGCGAATGCGGTTGAGCTTGTCCGCTAGATAGGTCGTGTCAGGAATCACGAGATCCACGCCGAGCATCTCGTCATCGGGGAACATCAGCCCCCCGTCAACGATCACGATGTCATCACCGTACTCGATGACCATCATGTTCTTGCCGATCTCGCCCAGCCCGCCCAGGGGCACGAAGCGCAGCGGCAGCGCGCGCGAAGGGGCGCCTCGATGGGAGGCGCGTGACTGTGTCATAGGTTGCTGTGTCGCTTTCTCTGTTGTTCTAAAAGCCCATCAAGCCATGCGCCCGGTTTCTATCCAGGGGCGCGGCGATATACCGCCCGCGAACGTCCGCGCGGCTCTCATGCCCGCGAATCGCTCCGGGGTCAGGCTTCGTCATCTGTCATCGTCAGGTGTGTTCGTTATGTCTGTACTCTACCACCACACTGTGGCCGGTCGGCGTCCTCGCCGCCTCACGGGGGGTATCGCGTATCCCTCAGTCGCTCCCAGCTTCATCCTGCTCCAGAAAGAGCCGCCCCAGCGTCGCGAGCGTCGCGACATACTCATCGCCGATGAATACCAGTTCGATATATCCCTCTTCCGCCATCTCGCGCAGATCATCGGTCACAATCATATAGCCCTTGAGCATGCGACTAATGTCGCTCTCTGGCAGCGGCCCCCACTCGCGCAGCTTCCGCAGCGCCGCCAGCGTCACCGGCGTATTGTCGTCAATCGAGCGCATGGCATATCCCTCGCGTCCTGATTCCTGGAGCGCGCCGCACACTCAGCGCGCCATCGCCACCGTCGCTAATGGATCGCCAGATCGCTCGCGCCAGGTATCAGCGCCGTCAACGTGTCGCCCTTCGCTATCTGCGCGCTCGTCACCTCCCGCGTGACGCCTGAGGCGTCTGTCGAGGTGGAGAGCACGCTCGTCACCAACAGCGTATCACCTGACACCCACTGCGGCGCGTACGTGGAGGTTGTGTCCAACGCCTTGCTCAGCTTGGTCGCGTACAGCTTGGCGCCCTGATAGGCCACCGCGCCGCCCGGCCCGATTGTGATCTGCGCGTGGACCGCGAGCGGCTGCGAGCCGACCGCCGAAAGCGTCTGCTGTGACAGTACCAGTTGTAGTGTCGGTCACGCAGATCGTGCGCCCCGCTGTGCTCGCCTTCGCGTTCACCGAGCCGATCATCTCATACACCACCGTACTGCCACCAACGCTCCACGCGCCCGCCACGGGATTGCCCTGCGGATCGGAATAGACATTCCCCAGCGAGGCGAACTGGTTTCCGTAAAAACCGCCGCCATTGCTGTCGGCGTTCTGGGCGTTGGCGATTTGCTGGTCACGCGCGACCTCATCACTCTGCTCGAAAGCGTACACAAATGGCAGCAAGCTGAGATAGTTCAGGTAGGCCGAGCCAATCGCGCCTGTCTTACCCAATCCGCCCAGTGTCATACAGGTGTAGTACAGGTTCGTTACCGATACCCCCACGTCGCCGTAGGCGCTGGGCTGTGGGCAGATTGAGTCCTGCGACTCGGTATATGTCGTGCGGAGCTGCCAGACGCGCGGCCCATTGGGATCGTGAAGATCGTAGGCGCTAATGCCGCCACCACCACCTGCGATCAGCAGATCATCGTTGAACCAGGTGTAGGCATGCCCATAGACACTGCCCGTCAACGGCGTGTGATAGGTCGCGCAAGCCGTCGAGGTCGAGCTCAGACAATGCGACAGGTCAATGTAGTAGACCGGCCCCGCGGCGCTCGATGGACTGTCCGGTGTCAGATTCACCACCAGCGCGAAGGCCAGCGAGTGTCCACTGTTTGACCATACCAGCGGCCCCCAGATGATGTCAGCCCCCGCTGAGAGCGTCAATTGTGTGACCTGGCGTGGCTTGTCGGCGCCCTTCTGCCTCACCCACACCTGATTGTCATAGACAAAGGCATATTCGCGATCCGGCCCGCTGGACGCCACCTGCGGCGGCGTGGCGGGATGATCGTTCGTCGCGCCTTGTAGGCCCAGCGAAAAGTTGATGCCCCCGCCGCCGCTCGACACCGTGCAGCCCGCTACCAGCAGCGCCGCTAGCGTCAGCGCCGCCACCAGCCCGCCTCGCCAGGCCCGCGCGCGCCCTCTGCCCTGCCGCGTCAATTGACTCTCCCTGCCGTGCGTCTCCACATGCTCTCCTGATACTCCATCATACCAGCGGCCGTACCAGCGGCGCTCCCCGGCGTTAGATCAGTACGCAGGGGACGGAGGCAGAGCGCCGCGACACCGTCATCCCCCTCCGCCTGGCAGCGCCACCCGCTCAACGCCAGCGCCTGCCGCAGCGGAGCGTTCGCCTGGATCAGCGCCCACTCGATGTGATACTGATCGAGCAGGCGCGACCAGCCTGGCCCGACCTCAGTCATCGTCAGATAGTCACTGAGGAACTGGCTACTATACACATCCGACCGGCTATCAATAAAGACATGATACCCCGGCAGCGCAAAATCCAGGTAGCCCCCCCACTCATACGGGTTGAATCCCCGCCCTGGCGGTATCCCCTCGCGCCGCAAGACCGCTACCGCCGCCACCGGAAGTTGCGTCGCATCCCACTGCGCGCTCACCAGCGGGCGGCTCTGCCCTGGCAGCGCGCCGCCATTCGCCACCAGCGCCACACCGAGCGCGACGACGAGCACCGACCACAACGCCCCGCGCAGCAGCCGGTCCACCACATCCACTCGCCGCGACAGCGCCGCCATCCGGCCAGCGCCCGCCGCTAGCCAGGCTGCGATGCGCCCGCGCCAGCCGCCCCAATCCGCCACATCCTTCGCAAGCGGCGGGCCGCCGCTCACGCCCACCAGCGCCTGAGCCATGTACGGTAAGCAGACCAGCGGCCAGAGCGGCACGAAGCGCACATACACAAACGCCAGCGCCGTCCACATCGCGCACAGCGTCAGCCCCAGCGGCTCGATCCCTCGACCGCCCGCGCGCCATACCGCCACCAGCCATGTCGCCACCAGCGCGAACACCAGCGCCAGAAACAGCCGCTCCAGCCCCAGGTGGAAGTTGGGCGACTGATATTCCTGCGTCAACGATGGGATGAGCGGGTTGCGCGCGAAGGCGATGACATGCCGCCAGTAGTCGAAGCCCCACGGCGTTAGCAGTGTCGCCAGAGCAGATCCCGCCAGCGCCAGCGCCATCTCGCCAGGCCGCGCGACGCGCCTGCCAGGCGGCAGTGCGAACGCTAGCGCCGTCGCGGCTCCCAGGAGCGCGAATCCACTCAGATACCCAGCGTGGAAGTTCGCCCACAGCGCTGTCACCGCCGGAAACAGCCACAGCCGCCAGCGCGCGCCGTCGCGCCAGTAACGCCACAGCCACTCGCCCCACCACAGCGTGAACAGCAGCGAGAAGAGTTGCGCCCGCGCCGTCCATGAGAGCATCACCAGCGCGCCACCGAGCAGCGCCAGCGCCGCCGCTCCCAGCGCGGACATCCCCCGCCGCCGCAGCGCGGCGTACAGCCCGCGCACAGTCAGCGCCACCAGCAGCGACGCCAGCGCAACCACGCCATTCAACCCGCCCAGCAGATACCCCAGCGCATACACAACTTGTGTCAGCCATTCCCAATGGACAACCGGCTGGCCCAGCATTGTCGACAGGAACGGCTCAGTCCGAGGCAGCCCGTGGCGCAGCGTCATCTCGCCCAGGGCGATATTCCATCCCGCGTCGCCATCTATCCCCAGGACGCGCCCTTGCAGTCCAATCAACCCGAAGGCGAAAACGCAGATGAACAGCGCGTCCCCCAGCGATGGCATCAGCCAGACCGCTATGCGCTCGCCCGGCGTGAGCGGCTTGGCGCTTATCCCCGCGCTGGTCTCGCCGTCCGCCTCAGCCTCGATCACTTCCGCGCTCCTCGCTGTAACGTTTTCGCATCTTCTCTGTCTATACAACGCGCGGGAGCCCGCCTGGCCCGCGAATGGCGCAATTGGCGCCAGCGGCGCGGCGCGCGGCATAATCTTCAGAACGCGCTACGCGCTCGGCGTTTGGCGCGGAAGAACCGAAGAAGTTGCTATGCGTCCTCGCCAATAGGCCATGTTTGACCCGCTCAATCCTATCAAACCTCCGGAAAGGAGACGGCGACCCATGTCTTTACGCAAATTGTTTGGCGGACAGCCCGACCCCGCGGCGTTGGAGAAGCTACCGGATGGATCGCCGCGACTTCCCCCTGGCCAGTCGTTGATCTCCAAGTGGACGGTCCTCTCCTATGAGCCAACACCCAAATTTGACGCGACGACCTATCGCTTCAAGGTCTGGGGAGCCGTCGCCGAGCCGCTGGAGATCACCTGGGATCAGCTTCAGACCCTGCCGCGCACGCGCCTAACCGCCGATTTCCACTGCGTCACCGCCTGGAGTCGCTTCGACAACGCATGGGAAGGTGTCGCCATTCGCGACATTCTGGCGATGGTCAAGCCACGCCCCGACGCGACGTTCGTCACCGCCCACTCCTGGAGCGGCTATACGACGAACATGCCGCTATCGGACCTGGACGATGACGACACGCTGGTCGCTTTCTCCCACGACGGCGCGCCGCTCACGCCCGACCATGGCGGCCCCGTCCGCCTCATCGTCCCCAAGCTCTACGCCTACAAGAGCGCCAAGTGGCTCTCTGGGCTGGAGTTCATGGAGAAAGACCGCCCCGGCTTCTGGGAGATTCGTGGATACCATAACCACGCCGATCCCTGGAAGGAAGAGCGTTTCTGGTAGGCGTCCCATTCGCCTGACCAGCCTTGGAGACCTCCTGAGGCCCCAGTGAGTGGCGCCACTCGCTGGGGCTTCCCATTTGCCTGTACCGCCGCGTGGCTTTTAGGGTACACTATGGGCCGTGCGAGTTCGTCATCCGCCTTCCGCAGTGGTGGCTTCTGGTGGGTGGACGGCTGGACCGGTGAGAAAGGGTATGGAAACGGACATGACGGTACGGGTCGTCATTACGGGCATGGGACTGGTGACACCGCTGGGAAACGATGTCGCCTCCACATGGAGCGCGTTGCTGAAGGGCGTCTCTGGCGCTGGCCCCATCACGAAATTCGACGCCAGTAACCATGATGTGCGCATCGCCGCCGAAGTCAAAGGCTTCGACCCGCTCGATCTATATGGACCGCAAGCTCGCGCGCCGCAGCGAAGTGTTCACCCATTTCGCGCTGGCCGCCGCACATCAGGCGGTCGCGCAATCTGGCCTTGATATCGCGTCCATCCGCGACGATGTGGGTGTGGTGATTGGCTCTGGCTCCGGCTCGCTCAAGATGCTCCAGGAGCAGTTCCATCTCCTCCTCAGCGGGCATGAGGACCGGGTCAGCCCCTTCTTCATCCCGTCCATGCCCACGGATATGGCCTCAGCCACCGTCTCGATGGAGCTGGGCGCGCGCGGCCTCAACTACGCCACCGTCTCCGCCTGCGCCACCGGCGCCAACGCCATCGGCGAGGCCTGGGAAGCCATCCGGCGCGGCGACGCCACCGCCATGATCGCCGGCGGCTCGGAATCCTGCATCGTCTCGATCGCCGTCGCCGCCTTCGACAGCATGCACGCGCTCTCCACCCGCAACGACGATCCCCAACACGCCAGCCGCCCCTTCGACAAAGATCGCGATGGCTTCGTGATCGGCGAAGGCGCGGGCGTCGTCGTGATGGAGACACTGGAGCACGCGCTCGCGCGCGGCGCGACCCCGTCTGGCCGAGGTCGTGGGCTACGCCTCCACCTCCGACGCCCACCACATCACCGAGCCAGCGCCCGGCGGCACAGGCCTCGCGCGCGCCATCCGCCGCGCGCTGAAGAAGGCGAGCCTTGCGCCGGAGCAGATCGGCTATATCAACGCGCACGGCACCTCAACGCTCTACAACGACCGCGAAGAGACCGCCGCCATCAAAGCGGTCTTCGGCGACCACGCCTATAAGCTGGCCGTCAGCTCCACCAAGTCCATGACCGGCCACATGATTGGCGCGGCGGGCGGCGCAGAGGCCATCTTCACCGCCCTGGCCCTGCGCGAGGGCATGCTGCCCCCCACCATCAACTACGAGACCCCCGACCCGGAGTGCGACCTCGACTACGTGCCCAACCAGGCGCGCGCCGCCAGCGTGGATTACGCCATCTCGAACTCGATGGGCTTCGGCGGGCACAACGCGGTGCTCGCGCTCAAGCGCGCGGACAGCTAGCCTCGCGCGCCTCGCCGGGAGCGCCCCTATGCACATGCCAGAATCGGGCTTCCGCCGGGTGATACACGCTGACCTCGATTGCTTCTTCGCCGCGGTCGAGGAGCTGGACAACCCCAGCCTGCGTGGCCGCCCGGTGATCGTCGGCGGCGACCCCGATCGGCGTGGCGTCGTCAGCACCGCCAACTACGCCGCCCGGCGCTACGGCGTCCACAGCGCGCAGTCAGCGGCGGTCGCGCGGCGACTCTGTCCGCGCGCCGTCTTCCTCCGCCCGCGCTTCGAGCGTTACCGTGAGCTTTCCGAGCGCGTCATGGCGATTCTGGATGACTACATGACCGTGCGCGAGCAGGTCTCGATAGACGAAGCCTACGGCGAGCTTCCGCCCGGCCTACCGGGCTGCCGCCCCGCGCTCTCCATAGGGGCCGAGATCAAGGCCCGCATCCTCGAAGAGACCGGCCTTGTCATCTCGATTGGCGCCGGACGCAACAAGACCATCGCCAAGCTCGCGAGCGACCTCTCCAAGCCCGACGGTCTGCTGATCGTCAAGCCCGGCGAGGAGCTCGCCTTTCTCCATCCGCTGCCTGTGGGCCGCCTCAATGGCGTTGGCCCGCACACCCGCGAACGGCTGGAGGCTCTCGGCCTGCTCACGATTGGCGACCTGGCGGCCCACCCGCGCGAAGAGCTCGCCGCGCTGCTCGGCAAACAGGGCGACTGGCTCTGGCGCCTGGCCCAGGCCCAGGATGACCGCCCCGTCATCGCCGATCACGGCCCACCGAAGAGCGTCTCTTGCGAGGACACCTTCGACCGCGACATCGCCGACCTCGACCGCGCGGCGGAGCAGGTCGCGCGGCTGGCGCGCATCACCGCCGAGCGAGCCGCGCAGCCAGCGGCTCGCCGGACGCGGCGTGACGCTCAAGGTCCGCTGGTCCGACTTCCGCATCATGACACGCCAGCGCCCGCTGGCCAGCGCCACCGCCAGCGACGCCATCATCGCCGCCACGGCCCTCGACTTGCTCACCAGCGAGATTGGCCCCCTACTCGCGGCGGGTGGAGCGATCCGTCTGCTCGGCGTCGGGCTGCATAACATCACCACAGCGGACGCCCCACAGGGCGCGCTGGGCCGAATGATCGCTCCCGGCTACTACCAGCCGCCACTGTTCGAGCGGGAAGTCTACGATAGCGACGCTCACACGACTCGCTCCGCCTGAGCGCGGAGCCGCACGTGACGCGCCCCAACGCCATGAAAGGAAGCCAGCATGCTCCTCGAAACGCATGGTATCCGCGTAGGCTATGACCTCTACGGCGAAGGTGAGGTGACGCTCGTCCTCTTCCACGCCTACCCACTGAGCCGGGGCCAGTGGCGCGAGCAAGCCGAGGCGCTGGCGCACTCGCTGGCGCTGCGCGTGGTCACGCTTGACCTGACCGGCTGCGGTGAATCCAGCGATAGCGCGGACCCGGTCACCGTGGAGCGCATGGCGGACGACGCCCGCGCCCTGCTCGACGCGCTCGGAGCCGGGCGTCCCGGCCACCCTGCCATCATCGGAGGCCTCTCGCTTGGCGGCTACGTCGCGCTGGCCGCGATGCGCCGCTACCCAGAGCGCGTCACCGGCCTGATCCTCGCCGATACCCGCGCCAGCGCCGATACGCCTGAGGGCAAGGCAGGCCGTGAGGCGACCGCCCAATTCGTCATCCAGAATGGCCCCGGCGCGCTCTTCGACCGCGACGCCCCCAAGCTGCTCTCGAACCGCATCATCACCCGCCGGCCCGAGATCGTCGCCGCAGGCGCGCGCGCTGGCGGAGAACAACACCGCATCGGGCCTGGCCGCCGTCGCGCGCGGCATGGGCCAGCGCCCCGACGCGACACCCACGCTCCCACACATCGCCTGCCCCACGCTGATCCTCGTCGGCGATCAGGACGCCCTCACCCCCGTCGCCGACGCGCGCACGCTCTTCGAGCGCATCCCGCACGCCGACCTGGAGATCATCGAAGACGCAGGGCATCTCGCCAACCTGGAGCGCCCTGACCTCGTCACCGACCGCATCGCCACCTACCTGCGCGAGCGCCTCGGCATCGCTGAGCGCTCATGAGGTCTTACGCCGACAGCAACGGACAGGCATAGCGTCACTCAGACGCCATGTTCGCGGACGCCTCTGTCAGGAGCCCGACTGTCGGTCGTACTTGCGCCGAAGCATCCCAGTCGTCCGGCGCATACCGAGGCGCTCGTAAAACGGCTGCATATCTGGATCGCAAAGCAGGTCCACCATATAGAAGCGCTCCAGCTTCGCCATCATACGGCGCACCAGTTCACTCCCGATATCCACGGCCCTGATAGGCAGGCAGAACTTCAAGCAGTGGGATGTACGCGCTCAACACACCATCGGTGATAGCGGTGATGAAACCGACGACCTGGCCCGTGGAATCGTCGAGCGCCAGCGCGATCTCATCGCTCTGTTCGAGCAGCCGAAGGTGGGTTTCTGGTATGGGGGGATTCGGCCAACCTACGAAGAAGCCGGCGAGCTGGCCCGAAGTCAGACCTTCCACGCTATCGGTGTACATGATCATTGCTCGCCCCTTCACATCTCAACCTGATCCCTGATGACTATGCGCTGCATGAAGCTCATGCAAGACCCAAGTCGCCCCCGAAGCTCGTCCCCGTATCCAGCCCCGTATCCAGCGGCGGAATAGCGAACAGATCAGCCAGCGTGGCGCCCACATCGGCGAACGACGCGCGCTCGCCCAGATCAGCCGGCGAGACACCAGGCCCAGCGACCAGCAGCGGCGCCATCTCGCGAGTGTGGTCCGTGCCGCGCCAGGTGGGGTCGTTGCCGTGGTCGCCGGTGATGAAGAGCGCGTCGCGCGGCCCAAACAGCGCCAGCGCCTCTGGCAGCCATGCGTCGAACGCCTCCAGCGCGGCGGCATAGCCGCGCGGGTCGCGCCGGTGGCCATACAACTGGTCTGTATCCACCAGATTGACGAAGAGCAGGCCCCGAAATGGGCGCGCCAGGCGTTCGAGCGCGGCGGACATCGCCCCAGAGTTGTCACCGGGATGGCTGCTCTCCGTCAGTCCACGCCCGGCGAAGAGGTCCTCGATCTTGCCCACGCCAATCACGTCGTAATGGGCTTCAGCCATTCGGTCCAGCAGCGTCGGGGATGGCGGCGGCAGCGCGAAATCCTTGCGCCGCGCCGTGCGGGTAAACGCGCCCGGCGTCCCGATGAACGGGCGCGCGATCACACGCCCGACGGCATGTTCGCCCGTCAGCAGCCCCCGCGCGACCTCGCACATCGCGTACAACCGATCGACCGGGATAACATCCTCATGCGCCGCAAGCTGAAACACGCTGTCCGCTGAGGTGTAGAGGATCGGCTTGCCGCTCTGCACGCTCTCGACGCCCAGCCGCTGGATGATCTCGACGCCCGACGCGGCGACGTTGCCGAGCGCGCCGCGCCCAATCGCCGCCTCGAAGCGCGCCACCAGGTCAGATGGGAAGCCGTGGGGATAGGTGGGCATCGGGCGCGCGAGCGTCACGCCCATCAGTTCCCAGTGACCCGACACGCTATCCTTGCCTGCCGCCCGCTCGATCATCCGTCCATATGCTCCAGACGGACGTGGGGCTGAGGCGACGCCAGCGATCTCCGCCAGCCGCCCCAGCCCCAGCGCGCCCAGGTTGGGCAGCGACAGCCCGCCCACCGCACGCGCGGCATGCCCCAGGCTGTCCGCCCCCGTGTCGCCATACGCCTCAGCGTCGGGCGCATGGCCAATGCCCACGCCATCCAGCACGATGAGTACCGCGCGGTCCAGCGCCGGCTCAGCCATCACCGCCACCCTGAAGCCTTACGCGCGAGCGCCCGCTTACTGGCCACCCGCGAAGCCCATCATGCCCGCGCCCGCCATCGACGCCCGCGCCGCCCTTATCCAGCAGCGGATAGTGGCCCTGCGCCACCGCGCTCTGGAGGAAGCTATACGCCATGTCAGACTGCGCCTGCGCCATCTCGCCACTGGTCACCGCCTGCTTGAGCAACGACTGGACCGCGCCCAGATAGGCGGCGTCAACCACGCTCTTCTGCACATGCTGCGAGGTAGTGAGTTGCGCGACCGTCTTGCCGCTGGCCAGATCACTCTGCAGCGTCGCCTGCGAGATGCCCAGCGCCTTGGCGGTCGCCGTCACGATCGCTGTCCTGGCAGCCGTCAGAGCCTGGCTCTGCGTTCCCTGGCCTGTCGCGGTTCCCTGGCCTGTCGCGCTCTGATGCTGCGCCGCCATCTGCTTCAGCGCCGCGCATGGATTCGTCGCGTACTGGGCAAGCTCCTGTTCGGCCTGCGCCTTCTGCGCCTGGGTGATCTTGCCATCAGCATACATCTGGTTGATCACCGTCTGCATCGCGTCTTTGTTGGCGCTCTCCAGCTGCTTCTGTGACACGCCCAGGTCTTTGACCACCGTCTGCTCATAGAGCGCGCAGTAATCGCCCTTCGCGACGCTCGGCTGCGCTGTCTGCTTTCCCGCCGCCAGCGCCTGCAGCGATGGACCCACGATAATACCGACGACCAGGCCCAGCGCCAGAAGCGCCGCGCCGCCCACACTCACAAGAATCCGTTGACGCATTCGCGTTCTCTCTCTCAGTTTCGTTTGCTTTTCGAGGGTTCGCGCTCCATTCGCTGGCGCGCTGAACACACGTGACACCCTTTAACTACGTCACGCAAGGCGTTCAGGTGAAGGGTCTGCTCCTTTTGGCTCTATCCTCGCGCGTTGACACGCCGAAACGCGGCGGGCTATCATCCCCTGAAGGGCGGCGCGCCTAACGATGGCGCCGCCCAACGAATATCCTTCCGGTTCCCACAGGATTCCCGACCGGCCAGCGAGAAGGGTGACAGCGATGGCGGCTCCTCAGATTTCCCCCGCCCGTGCGGACCAGTTCTTTACCCACCGGCTCCCCAATGGCCTGCTGCTGCTTGGTCAGCGCATGCCCGACCTGGAGTCGGTCTCCCTCTGTTTCTACGTCCGCACCGGCGCCCGAGACGAGAGCGACCCTGCGCTGTATGGCGTCTCGCACTTCCTCGAGCACATGGTGTTCAAGGGTACCGACCGCCGCGACTCCGAGCGCATCACGCTCGACTTCAATCTGATGGGCGCCGAGTTCAACGCCTTCACCTCGCTCGAGCAGACCGTCTTCTACGCCCGCGTGCTGCATGAGTACATGCCCCAGGCGGTAGACCTGCTCAGCGACATGATGCGCCCCAAGCTCGACGAGAGCGACTTCACCATGGAGCGCAACGTCATCCTAGAGGAGATCGCCCGCGCCGAGGATGTGCCAACCGGCCAGGCCTACCGCCGCCTGATGCAGACCTACTTCGCAGGGACCGCGATGGGCCATGATGTGCTGGGCAGCAAAGAGAGCATTCGCGACATGGCGGTCGAGGGCATGCGCGCGTATCACGCGCGCCGCTACGCCGCCAATAACCTGATCTTCGCCATCGCCGGCGCCTTCGAGTGGGACCAGGTCGTGGAACAGGTTGAGCGCCACTGCGGCGGCTGGGCCAGCGGCGAGGAGGGCCGCCAGGCGGCGGAAATCGTCCCCGCCAAGCCCGGCGCGACCGTGATCGTCAAGCCTCAACAGAAGCAACAGCTGATCCTCGTCGCCAGCCCCTCCGTCAGCATCCAGGACGACGACCTCTACGCCGCCCAGCTCGCCGCGATGGTCCTGGGTGACGGAACAGGCTCGCGCCTGTTCTGGAACATTTTCCAGAAAGGGCTGGCGGAATCCGCCTCCGCCTCGCTCTCGCCGTTCGACACCTCTGGCCTGCTACTGACCTTCCTCAGCACCACGCCTGACCACGCCCCCGCCGTGCTGGAGCTGGCCCAGGCCGAGTTGCGCGGTCTCCAAGAGGATGGCATCCAGGAGGACGAGCTGCGCCGCGCCAAGGACAAGCTCATCAGCCGCACCGTGCTCGACGGAGACTCGGCCTTCAGCCGCATGCAAGACCTCGCCTACACCTGGGTCGCGGAAGGCGCAGTCCGGAGCATTCAGGATGAGATGGACCGCATCGAGGCCGTCACCCTCGCTGATGTCCGCCGCGCGCTCGACCGTTATCCCGCCGCCGCGTCGCAGGTCATCACCGCCTACGGTCCGCTCGACGCCACCGCGCTTGGTGTCGACGCCTAGCGCCATCAACCCACCGCACGCCGCACGCTTCCCAATAGCCGTATCGGGCCAGCCAGGCGCCGCGTGTTTGCCCGTCCCCAGGAGCTATGGTATACTGCCGCGGATTACACGGGGCGGGCGTTGAAGCGCGCCCGCTTGATCGCTGGCTCCTGACGACCGGGGGCTTTGCGGCACGAAGCGAATCACCGCGCGGCGCGCTCCCCTCACTCTCGAACCGAGAGCGGGCGTGCGAGCGTCGATGCCAGGTCGTCTGGGCGCCGAAGTCACGCCGCGACTGAACAAGGGACACATGATGGGCAAGTACAAGCTGTGGCTGCATCACCAAGAGATTGGCCGCCGCCTGCGCGACCAGATCAACACCCTCGAGCAGGAACGCGGACGCGTCCAGAAGATGACGCCGGATCAATCCGCGCCACTCCCCGACGGCGATAACCCAATCATCACCGCGTTGAACGCCTACACAGAGTCCGGCCACCAGTTGAGCAACATTGACGTCATCAAGGCGGCCATGCCCAATTTGGATGGTGACCCGGAACAACGCCAGCCCGCGCCTAGCGTCGCGACCGCTGCCGCCCGCAGCGCCGCCGCCGTGGCTCCCGCCGCGGATTCTGCGGTTGTCGCGAGCCTGCTGGCGCGGGCGGATCAGATCCCCAGCGATCCCTTCGAGCAGATGCGCCAAATGGCCGTCTCTGGGGATCGTTCTCAGTCCGCCACCCCTGGGGCGTCCGCCGCTGGCGCTTCGGCTCAGGGTCAATCCGCGGACTCCGTCCAGGGCTGGTGGCAGAACCGCCAGCAAGATGACGACGAATAGCCCCGGCGGTTCCGCCGCCCCTGCCGCCTGGAACACGTTTCAGCGAGCGAGAAGGTGCAATGCCCATGGCTGCTAATCCATCTGTCGTAACGAAGCTCTTTGAGCAGCTTCCGTTACAGGCCATGCAGTCGGTCGCCGACGGCTATATGGCCTGGTATGTCACTCGCGTAACCCAGTCCCTCGATGAAACCATCGCGGGCCGCCGTGTCGAGTTGCGCGACAACGACGCCAAAGAGGCGTCCTACCGCCCCTCTCCTGCCGAGCTCTCCGCCATCGAGCGCCTACAGCGCAGCGGCGTGACCGGCGTGGATCTGCTCGACCGCATGGTGGAGCAGGGCGAAGACTGGCTCGTGCTCACAATGCGCCGCCTCGACCACTTCGAGAAGACCGGCCTCGCGCCGAAAGACTACTCGACCTGGTGCGAACACGCGCTCGGCGGAGCCTACGACTGGATTGACCACGAGCGCCTGGGCGCCAGCGGCGCCACCGCCACCAGCAGCCCCTCAGGCGCGGCCAGCGCGGCCCCGCAGAGCGGCGCGGGCGTTCCCGACTGGCTGGCCTCCCGAGCCAGCGCCAGCCGCCCGCAGGACGACGGCCCCACGGCCCCAGTTCCCGCTGTCGGCGGCCAGCGCTGGGCAGATAACGGCGCCGCGCCCGCTGGCGCTGGCTACTATGGCGGCCAGCCGCAGCCGGGCCAGCCACAACAGGGTCAGCCACAACAGGGTCAGGCCGACGACGATGGCAAGGGCCGCAACATCTTCCGTATCTTCTCCAACTAAACCCTGCCCATCCAGGCCACTACGACGCGCGGAACAGTATGCCACAGCGTACCGTTCCGCGCGTCGGTCCATCCGAAATGAGAGGTTTCACGCCCAGCCCAGGGTCACGACACCACTACGTCGCGATGCGGGCGTCGCACTCCTCACTCTTCCTTCTCGACCTCGATGGAGCAGTCAGCAACCAGCGCGACGGCTGCGCCTAACGCGGCCCACACAGGGACCAACGCGGCTCCCACGACGCCAACCGTAAGCGGAAACTCAACAATGGTATGCCCTTCCGGGTTCTTGATGCTCACCCGCCGCACGTTCCCCTCATGCACGAGCCGCTTGATCTGGGCAATCGCGTCATCGCCCGTAATGTGATACTGCTCGGTCGTCGTCTTGTTTTTTGGCTCTGCCTGTTGCGTGTTCATCAAAAGCGCCTCTTTCCTATCACGTCAACGCGCCACGCTATGCATCGCGGCTGAGGTGGCTCCGCCAGCCCACCATGATGAGTAGCGCATCGAGGTCACGGCGCCACCACAGCGCGTTGACATCACGTCGCGCTCCCATCACACAGCGCCTCGCCACCATGACGGATGGCTGGGACGCTGTTAGGGATCGCCCTGTCAGATGAGCGACTCACATCGCCACCCGTCGTTTGCCCACCACAGCCACTCTCTGTTACACTGGCGCCAACAAACTGTGCACCAAAGCCCCGAGCGTGCGACTCATTTGCGAATGTGGAGGCGGACATGGCGATGCGGCCGGATGACGTGACACGCGGACCGGGTGAGTTGATAAGCGACAACCTGCCAGCGGTGACCGAATCACCCGGCTCTTTACCAGGCGTTGGCGGGCTCGGCCCCGGCTTCGAGGGTGGCGGAGCCGCCGAGCCCGCCCTGCCTCCAGAGCACGGCCAGGATATCCCCCCACTCCCGCTGGGCCGCGCCGCCCTCTACTCCAGTGGCAACTTCGGCTCCGGCATCTTCTACGGCTTCAACAACTTCATTCTGACCATCTTCCTCCATGCCCTCCACGTCCCGCTGCCGCTCAATGACCTGCTTGGCAGCACACGCTCCTTCGAGGGCGCTATCCTTCAGCCACTCGTCGGAGCATGGAGCGACCGCACCTGGCGTGAGCGCCTCGGTGGCCGCCGCCGGCCGTTCATCTACTGGTTCACCCCGATCTGCGCCTTCTTCCTCATCGTCACCCCATTCGTCACCCAACTCACCGGCCTCGGCGCCGTCTTTGGCTGGTCCGCCGACCTCACCGCCATCATCCTTGCCACCGCCGCCATTTTCCTCTTCACCCTCACCTTTAACATCATGTATGATCCCTACCAGGCGCTGCTCGCCGACATCACCCCTGACAAGCAGCGCGGCGGGGTCAACGGCCTCTTCCAGGCGCTCGGCGCCACCGGACAGGTCACCGTGCTCGTCCTCGCGATCGTCCTGACTACGCTCAACAAAGGCTTGCTTCCCGCGACGCCGGTCTTCATCTTCACCGGCGTCGCACTGCTGGTCTGTTTCATTCCGACTGTGCTCGGCGTGCGCGAGCCGCGCGTCCTCCCCGGCGGGCTCGACGCCCACCGCTTCGGTCCGAAAGATTACTTGCGCGGCCTGCGCGAAGATCCCCAGGTCTTCCTCTACTTCGCCACCCAGTTTTTCCTCTGGTTCGGCATCAACGCCATTACCCCCAACCTGACCTACTACGCCCAGGACAGCCTACACTTCAGCGACACCCAGGCGCTGATCCTGAGCTTTATTCTCCTGCTCACCAGCGCGCTCTTCGTCTGGCCGTTCGGGCTCCTTGGCGACCGCATCGGACTCAAGCGCACGTTCCTGATCGGCATGGCGCTGATGGCGGGCGCAGCCATCGCCGCCGTCTTCATCCACACCGTTATCCCGCTCTACATCGCACTCGCCATCGCCGGAGTCGGCAACGCCGCGCAGACCGCCTCCTCATACCCTCTGCTGACCCGCATCACCCTGCCTGACCGCATGGGCCTCTATACCGGCCTCAGCAGCACCGTCACCAGCATCGCCGCGCCCGGTGGCGCGCTGCTCTCCGGCCTGCTCATCACGAACTACGGCTATGCCGTGTTCTTCCCGTTCGTCGCCGCTATGTTCCTCATCTCGCTGATCCCGCTCGCCGCCCTGCGCACCGAGCGCTCCATCGCCCAGCGCCTCCTGAGCGGTGAACTGGCGGCGTGAAGATGTCGCACACCTTTCGAGAAAAAAGGCACAGGTCGCCAAGATGAACGCCGCCTGTGTCTTCGTCACTCCCTGTTTTCTACGCGTATTCGCTGCTTGACAGCATTTGACGAGAGGATTACAATCGCCCCTGCCGGTGGCATGGCGCGCCGGCGTCACGGATTCCGGCGGCGTGCGCCACGGCGCCTGGAACCATAGGGGGCGATATTTGATGGAGTTCCCAGCGGGCTCAGGCCCACGCGCGCATGTGTTAGCCTATCGCGGACGCGGCTCCATTCCGGCGGAGAGCCTGACCCACACGCGCGGCCGCGCGGTGTTTCACGGCCAGAACGAGTTCGGACGCACGGCTAACCTGATCGTCTACACTGATGGCACAGCCAACGGAAACGCCACCGCGCAGGCGGTGATGAACTCTGGCGAAGCCGACTTCCAGGCCACACAGGCGTGGTTCGGCGGCATTAGTCTGCCACCCGGCCATGAGGGCGACGATCAGAACACCCCGCGCACCGCGCTCCCCGTCCAGGTGCTGATGGACGGCCAGGCTGGCGGCGCCTACCACTTCGGGTGCGATGCAACCGACCTGTATTGTGAGCCTGACCCCAACCTTGGCACGGGCTTCATGGTCGCCGAGCTGGTCGAGGTCTTCGAAGCCGCCATTAACAACGGCTGGCAGTGCGGCAAGACCAACGGTGAAGCGCTCTCCCGCGTACTGGCCACTGAGCGCAACGGGAACCTCGCGCAGCTTCAGGTGCAGACGGGCCAAGCGTGGTGGGCCAATGGCCGCAAAGACTACGTCACCAACAACGACGCCTCTGACCAGGATGAAAACAGCAACGGCTGCGGCCCGCTGTTCCTCTACTATCTCCACACTCAGCTTGGTTTTGACTGGCGCACGATCACCACCACTGGTGGCGCCACCCTCGGCGAGACCTACCAGAAACTTACCGGCAATAGCCCCGCTCAGGGTTTCCAGGACTTCCTGGACCGCCTGGCCACCCTCGATTCCGGCGGCGGATTGCAACTCCCCAAGAACGGCAACCCATTCCCAATCGGCGCTACCGCTCAACCGCCCGCTGGCAGCGGCGGCGTGCCCACCAGCACAGGCTCCGATGGCAGCGTGTCGTTCCCCGTCCCGACCGGTCGTGGGTTTGGAGGCGCGATTGCAACGCTGCTCCTGCTCGTGATCGTTGTCATCGCGCTAATCATCCTCAATGCGATGGGAATCGTCACCTTCTAACGCAGCGCCATGCGAGAAGGCGAGGCATCCAGATGCGCGCGCGTGGCGGCGTGACCGCTGAATCCGAACGCCGCCGCGCTCGCGCGCATGCTGCGCCTCAATCCAGGGCAGGCAGCCTTCACACGCGAGGCCCCTGCCCTGCTGACGCCTTGTCAGCGCCGCGCCGTGCCGCGCTCGGCGCTGACAAGGCGTCTTACCGCGCTGACCGGAGGCCCCGCCCATCGACGCGGTCTACCGCGCCGTCACGCTCGGTCACGCCAGCCGAGTGACGAGGAACGCGAATACCGCGCCTACCGCCGTCAGCGCCACGGTTGCCGCTGAGCTGTGCTTGCCGTGTGCTGCCGGCAGAATATCGCTGGCGCCAATGTAGAGCAGGAATCCGGCAAAAAAGCCCAAATACAGCGGCAGCGCGACACCCTGGATAGTGAACAGGAACGTCGAGAGTGTCCCCAGGATTGGCGCGACAGCATCCATCATCAGCAGCGCCAGTGCCTTCCGTGACGTATTGCGGTTCACCAGCATCAGCGTAACCGTGTTCAGTCCATCGGACATATCGTGTCCGATCACCGCGATCGCCACTGCCAGCCCCGCCGCCGCGTTCACCTGAAATGCCAGCCCGATGCCGACGCCATCCAGGAAACTGTGTCCCGTCAGCGCCAGCGCCGACAGCACCCCCACCGTGGGATGCGCCGTCGCCGCGCCCTCACCCTCGGCGCCATGCGCTCCATGATGAATCAGAGACAGCTTCTCGACGGTATAGAACCCCAGGTAACCCACCAGCAGCGCCGCCATCGGAATGACCGGATCGAGGTGTTGCGCCTGCGCCTGCCGGAAAATCTCAGGCAAGAGGTCGAACGCTACTAACGCAATCAACACCCCCGCCGTGAATCCCATCACATAGCGCAGCTTGTCACGCAGCCGCAGCGCCAGCAGGCCCCCAAACGTCGTCGAGAAAAAGCTGGCGAACGAAAACAACAGAGGCGTCATCCCTCAACCACCATCTGACTCCGACAGGCCCTACACAGGCCGCGCAACGTGACCTCATGCCGTTCGATGAGCGCGCCAGTCGCCGCTTCAAGCTCCGCCAGCGCCAGCTCCAGCGCGTCGCACGTCACCTCGATCGTCACATGGCATCCACGGCAGGTGAAGTGATGATGGTGCTCTTGTGTCGCGCACAGCGAGTACCGCTTGCCGCGCGCCTCGCCAGCGCCATCAGCGCCGCTTGCGTGCGGCTCGCGCTCAGCCGCCGGGTCTGTCAGCTCGCTGACCACCCCCAGTTGCGCCAGCAGCGTCAGCGCGCGGTACGTCGAGGCGACACTCGCCCCCGCCCGCGCGGCCACCTCCAGCGCGGTCAGCGGCTCACGCGCCTCGCGCAGCGCGGCGAGTACCCGCCGCCGTGGCTCTGTAATCTTGTAGCCGGCGTGGCTGAGCCGGTTCAGCATGGTCATACCCCTCGCGTATTGAGACTATTCTCATTGAGAACATTCTCATTATAGAGCGTGCGTACGCCATCGCGCAAGCTCACAAACCCTTTCGTGCGGTATGCTCTCTGGGAAAGCTGGATCACTTACCTAGCCAGCCATAGCGGCCTGGCGCAAGAGAAGCGTCAGCGCGGAGTGCGACAATGAGTGATGAGATGAGCGAAGGGCTGCCCCTGGAGGTGCGTGACGCCCGGCCTGAGGACCGCGACGCGGTCTTCGCCTTCTGCGCTCGTACCTGGGGCGATGATGGCGACTACGTCCCTGACGTTTGGGATTCCTGGCTTGCGGACGCGACTGGAGCGGTGCTCGTCGGCGTTGCGGATGGGCGCCCTGTGGCCTTGAGCCGGATCAACATGATCGCGCCTGAAGAAGCCTGGATCGAGGGCCTGCGCGTCGCGCCGGATATGCGCCGGAATGGCGTAGGCCGCGTCATGGTCTCGCGCTCCCTCGTCCGCGCTCGTGAGCTGGGAGCCTTCGTCGCGCGCATGTTCACCGGCGCGACGAACACCGCGTCGCAGCGGCTCTTCGCCCGGTTCGGCTTCACCAGGATCGCTGAGCTCGCCTGGTATACAGGCGACGCGCTGCCCGACGATCCGGAGGAAGCCGCCCGCGTCACGCGGCCGCGCACCGCCGCCGAGCTGGACCCCTCCATCGCCGAGACTACGCGCGACACCACAGCGGGAGCGCTGCCAACCGGCGCGCGCCTGCGTACACCCGGCCCCACCGAGTTTGACCGGCTCTGGGCCTGGTTGGAGCAATCGAACCTGACGCCCTTCAACGGCGGCGTGGAGATTCATCACTGGGCTGGCCGGGGCGTCACAGAGCCTACCCTGCGCGAGTATCTCGCGGCGGGGAACGTCATCGAACTGGAGGAGTGGGGCGAAGCGCAAGCGCTGGCGATCGTCACAGAAGACCACGACCACGCCGACCACGCCGAACTGGAGACGCGCTACATAGATGGTCTTTCCGACGCGATTGGCCGCCTAGCGCTCCTCTTGCGCGGCGAGGCAAACCGGCGCGGGATGGAGCGCGTCTGGCTCTGGCTGCCCGACCTGCTCATCCTGCGCGACGCGATGAACGGCGCGGGCTATGCCCGTGGCGACGAGGACCCAATGTGGGTCTACGCCCGCGAGCTATAGCCAGGGCGAGTCATTTCCCGAAGAAGCGCTGCGTAAAGGTCGCGATGAAACTGATCTCGATCAACAAGCCTACCAGCGCCTCGCCTGCCGCAACTGCCGTCAGTGGATCATCCAGCGGGATGCCGCCGGGAAAGAATCCCCGTCCGTGAAACGATGTGACACTGAACACCAGCGCCCCCAGCGGCGAGAGATCGACTCCCGACCCTGGCCCCAACGCGAAGTACGCCGCCGCGAAGCCCACAATCACCAGCAGATAGGCGACCAGACTGCGAGCGGGACGGTAGCCATAACCCGCAAGCGCATCCAGGAAGATCGAAAAGGCCCACGCGCCCGCCCGATATTCCCGCAGCAGCGCGCGCCGCTGCAAGACTTGCGCGCGGTAGGCGTAGACACTCGCCTCCTCGTCCAGCCCCTGCGCCCGCAGCGCCACCGCGAGCTGCCGGTTGGCGCGGATCGCCGCTTCCAGCTCCTCCTCGCGTGTCGCGCGGTCTTTACGCTTGCCCTCGGGCGTCACCGCCATGCGGGCCGCGCGCTCATCTCCCAAAATAATCGGCTCCGAGCGGCGCTGGAGCAGCCGCGAGCGCCGGGGTGACCAGGGAACCACCGCCAGATTCGCGCCACCCCACTGGAGGTCGGCGACGCGCGGGTACCCCAGCGTCACATCTCCCAGCGCGGCGCGCCTCAGGTTGGACGCGGTATCGAAATACGCGCCGCGCAAGTCCGCCGGTTCGAGCGCGGGTGAGCGCTCCAGCAACTCCTCACGATAGCGCAGCCGCACGAGCCGCTCATACTCCTCCGGCGCCATCGCCAGGCCGTCCAGACGCGCGCCGAAGAGGTTGGCCCCTTCCAGGCGCGCGGCCCGCAGCTCGGCCCCATGCAACGCCGACTCCTCCAGATGCGCCTGGTCCAGCTTCGCCCGCAACAGAAGCGTCAGGCGAAACGACGCCCGCCGCAGATACGCGCCCGTGAAAACGGTCTGGCGGCAGGCCGCGCCGTCTAGCCGCGCCTCGCCCATCTGGGCGTTGGTGAATCGCGCCTGGTCCAGGTTTGCCCCATCCAGGATGGCGCCATCCAGCAGCGCGCGCTCGAAGCGACCGGCGATGGCGCGAAGCTGCTCCATATGCGCGCGGCGAAAGTCCGCTTCCGCCGCGTCTACCTCACGCAGGTCCGCCCGTTCCAGCCGCGCCTCGCGCAGGCTGGCGAGAGAGAGTGACGCCTTGGTGAGCGTAGCGTTCCGCAAATCAGCGGTATCCAGTCGCGCGCGCTCCAGATGCGCGGCATGCAGCGACGCGCCGCGTAGATCAGCGCGCTCCAGCCGCGCGTCATCCAGGCGAACCGCCGCTGCGTCAGTCTGCCGGTCATCGCCGCCATTCTGGCCGCCCACCATCCCCGCCAAAGGCAGGCCGCGCAGGTCAACGCTGGAGAGCAGCGCGCCGCGTAAATCGAGCCCCGTCCGCCCGCGCTGCCCTTCATCATCCCACGCGATAGGTCCCGCGCCATCGCCCAGTGTCGCCAGCAGCCATTCCACATCGGCGCGCGTCAGCCGCTCACCGCCGAACGGATAGACTCCACGCGCGATATTGGGCGCGATGGCGCGGCGCAGCGTGAGATATTGCTGGCGCTCGGCCCCGATCTCCGGCTCTTGACGCCACGGCAGGCCAGCCGCCTTCCACCGCGCGCGCTCGGACGCGCGCCCAGTGGGCGCGCGTGTCGCCACATCAGATGGTGTCTCGTCGGGGCCATTGTCGGGCGCCGCGCCGGCCTGATGTCCCAATTCACCACTATCCATGCCGTCTCACACTCCACCACATGAGCGCGTCGCGCGGCGTCCGCTATTTCTTCGCCTTCGGCTTCTCGCCGCCCTTCTCCCCGCGCGCCGCCGCCTTGGCGGGCTTTGCCGCGCTCGTCTCTGGCGCTGGCGCGGCGGTAATTGGCTCCTCAGGCAGACCGTAGACACCCTCGAACTTGCGTGTCAAATACTCCGCAAAGTACGCCGGGTCGGGCTGCTCCCCCGTAACGATACGGATCAGCGTCTCCGGCTCGTACGTTTTGCCATACTGATACATCCCCTGCCGCAGCCAGTCGTGCGCAAACGCCGTATCGCCTGACGCCAGCCGCGCGTCCATATCAGGATGCGCGCGGCGCAGCGCGGCGTAGATTTGCGCGGCGTAGAGGTTACCCAGCGTATAGGTCGGGAAGTACCCGAAGCCACTGGTCCAGTGAATATCCTGCAGGATGCCGTCGCTATCGGTTGGCGGCTCGACGCCCAGATACTCCTTGTATTTCTGGTTCCACATGCGCGGCAGCGACTCGATGGCGACCTCGCCATTCACCATCGCCTTCTCCATCTCGAAGCGGATGATGATGTGCAGGTTATACGTCACCTCATCCGCCTCGATGCGAATCAGCGTCGGCTTCACCCGGTTCAGCGCGCGCGCGAACGCCTCTGGCTGCGCGTCCGTGTACCGCTCGGGGAAAGCCGCGCGCATCGCGTCGAACTGCCCCTGCCAGAACGCGTCAGAGCGCCCGATGGCGTTCTCCCACAGCCGCGACTGCGACTCGTGCGCCCCCATCGAGGCGCCACCGGCCAGAGCAGTGCGCGCGAGCACGGGCGCGCTGCCCTGCTCATAGAGCGCGTGGCCACCCTCATGGATCGCCGCCAGGATAGACGAGTCCACGAACCGCTCGTCCGGGCGAACCGTCACGCGCACATCGTATGGACTACCGAAATCAGTCGTGAATGGATGCGGTGACTGCGCGATGCCCCCGCGCGCGAAGTCGTAGCCCATGCGCTTCAGGATCACCCGCGCCAGGTCCATCTGACGCTCCGGCGCGAATGAGCCTTCCAGCAGCGAGACGTCCACGTCGTTCCCGCTAGCCTGGATGCGCCGCAGCAACCGCAGGCTCGTCTCGCGCACGGCGGCGAACAGCGTATCCACCCGCGCCGCCGTCAGCCCCGGCTCATACAGGTCCAGCAGCGCGTCGTAGCGCGTGCCTTTGTAGCCGTAGCGGTCAGCCACCTCGCGCTGCAGCGCGATCGTCCGCGCCAGCCACGGCGCGAAAAGCGCAAAATCGTTCGTCCCCCGCGCTTTCTTCCAGGCCTCGAACGCCGAGGACTCCACGCGCGCCATCTCTTCGACGAGGCCACGAGGCAACTTCGTCGCGTGATCGCGCTCGCGCTTTACTTCACGCAGCAGGCCACGATCAGCGTCGGTGAAGGAGGAGTTGCTCACCTCCTCCGTGAGATTGGCTATCTGCTCACCAAAGCGATGATCCACCCACCGCTCGTGAATCAGCCCCTGCAGCGTCGCGAGCTGCTCCCCGCGCACCTCGCCCGCGCCCTCTGGCAAGGCGGTATTCTGGTCCCATGATGCCAGCGACTGCACCGCGCGCAGATCGCTGATCTCGCGCGAGCGGGCGAGCACGGCGCTGATACGCTCATCGCTGGTCGTAAATTGTGGCGCTTTAGGCGCCGGCGACTTAGGGGCTACCACGCTCATTATCCTCACCTTCGCGGTTCAGTCGGTTCATCGTAACGTCACCGTATGGTATCACACCGACCGTTCGCCTCCAGCCGCTCCCCTCGCGTCATCCCCATTACGCGCCCAGCTCGCGGAGAATCTCGCGATCAACGCGCGCGCGCATCCGGTCCTCCCGCAGCCAGCGCCAGACCTGCCGCGCGATAGGGAGAATCACTGCCATCGCCACGCTCGCGCCGATCGCTATCCAGCGCAATTGCCGCTCGCGCTCGCGCTCAGCCGCCAGCACATCAGCCGGGCGCTCAGGCGCAGCTTTAGGAACCGGCTGCGCCTGTGACCCACTTTGCCTGCCGGGCGTTTTCCGGCCAGCGCCACTCTTCACATCCGATGCGCTCATACGTTACTCCTTCTCCCCTGATTCCGGCGCGGAGCCCGCCTCGGGCGCCGCCTGCTCCTCCACAGCATCCAGCGCTGGGAGCGGCCCTGGTTGGGCGTCGCTCCGCTGGAGCAGCGCGGCGTTCACGAACGCCTCCGCTGATCCGGCGTACTCCACCACAGGATTGCGTCCTTTGAACACCCGAAAGAGCAGATACAGCGATGGCCCCAGCAAGGCGCAACCAATCAGAACCGCATAAAACGTCAGCTCCTGGGTGATCGCCGGGCTGGCGCTGCTGGCCAGCGTCAGGTCTGGCACGACCAGATACGGAAGCTGCGCCACACCCCACGCGACAAAAATCAGCGCCACCATCGTCGCCACCAGCGCGCGCGCCACCCGATAGGCGCTCATGACGAGCGCTATCGCAGTCGCCAGGCCAACACCCATCGCCAGCAATGTCACGGGCAGCGCCTGCCCAAACAGCCCGCGCCACAGCACTGGCGCCTCCAGGTAGGTCAGCAGCGCCGCCAGCAGCCCAATCACCGCCGTCACGGCGCCAGCGATCAACGCCCGCCACTGGAACACCGCCACCAGCGCCATATCGCCATCGTTCAGCGCCTCGACCGTCAGATACGTCGCCGCCAGCGTCGCGCACATGCTCAACGCGAACGCCCCGCAGGCCAGCGCGAATGGCGTCGTCCACGTCGTCCAATAATTGGCGGTCACCGTGTCGCCGGAGACGCGGATCCCCCCCGTCGCCAGCGCGCCAGCCACCGTCCCCAGCATGAACGGCGTCACGACACTCGCCACACTGAAGATCAGCCCCCAGGTGGTCGCCGAGCGCGTCGCCTCGCGGATGTGCGCGCGGAATCCGAACGCCGCCCCACGCATCACGATGCCAACCACCGCGACCGCCACCGGGATGAACAGCGCCGTCGAGACCGTCGCGTAGACCATCGGAAACGCGGTCCAGGTGATGACGATCACGAAGATCAGCCAAACGTTGTTCGCCTCCCATACCGGCCCGAGGGCGCGCGCGATCGCGTTGCGCTCGCGCGCGCGCATCGGGCCGGTCGCCAGCATATCCCAGACGCCACCGCCGAAATCAGCCCCACCCAGCGTGGCATAGGCGATCAAGCCGAGCAGGATAATCGCGGCGTTGGCGTAGGCGTATGCCGGCGCGTTCATTTATTCGACTCCTCTGAATAGCACGAATAGCAGCGGCGATCTCACATGCTCACCCTATACGGCAACCGCCGAGCGCTCCGCCTCCGCCTGATCGCCAGCCAATCCCGAGCGCGCCATGCGCGTCAGCGAGACAACCGCCGTCGCGAAGAGCGCCACATAAATCGCCAAGAAGGTGATGAAGAACACGATCACGCCCGGCGCGCTCGTCACCGCGTCGCTAACGCGCATGATGTTATAGATGATCCACGGCTGCCGGCCAAACTCGGTGGTGATCCAGCCAAGCTCGATCGCCGCGAAGGTCAGCGGCCCGCCCGCCACCACGGCCAGCAGCGTCAGCCGGTTCAGTGGCATGGCGTCGCTCTGCTTGCGAACAAACCGTCGGTAGAAGTACTGGCCCCAGTAGAGCGCCGCGACGAACGCCATCATGAAGCCAATCCCCACCATCGTATCGAAGGCGTAATGCACAACAAGCACCGGCGGCCAGTCCGCAACCGGTGTCGCCTCCAGCCCTTGTACGGTTCCGTTCGGGCTGCCCGTCGCCAGCCACGAGAGCAGATCCGGGATCTGAAGCGGCGCGATCAATTTGCGCTGCGCCAGGTCCGGCCAGCCATAGATCTGCTCCGGCGCGCCCTGCGTCGTCTGGAATAGCGCCTCCATAGCCGCCAGTTTGGTTGGCTGCATCTGGGCCACTGCCTTCGCGCTCAGGTCTCCCACGAAGATCTGGATTGGCGCCACAATCGAGCCAACGATCAAGCCTAACGACATTCCACGCCGGAGGTAGGCTTCGCGCCGCCCCCGCAGCATGAACAGCGCATATACCGCCGCAACCCCAAATCCCGTCGCCTCGTAAGCCGCCAACAGCATGTGGAGCGTCGAATACGGTGTGCTGGGATTGAAGATCGCCGCGATCGGATTGATATCCGCTGGCTTGCCATTCACCAGCGTGAACCCCGCTGGCGTGTTCATCCATGAATTGACCGTGACGATAAACCAGGTGGACCCCGCGCCCGCCACCGCGATAGGGATCGAGCAAAGCCAGTGCGCGAGCGGCGACAGCCTGGTCCAGCCATAAAGATAGAGTCCCAGGAAGATCGCCTCGATAAAGAACATGAATCCTTCGAGCGCGAACGGCAGGCCAATCACGGCGGTTGAGAACCCCATGAAGCGTGGCCACAACAGCCCGAACTCAAACGACAGCACCGTGCCCGACACCGCGCCAATGATGAACAGGATCGCGAACGCCTTCGACCAGCGCCGCGCCAGGGTATACCATACCGCATCGTGGTAGCGCAGCCCCAACCCCTCGGCGATCAGCAGCAGTAGCGGCATCCCCACGCCCAGCACAGCGAAAAGAATATGAAAGCCGAGCGACATGCCAGTCTGCGCCCGCGCGGCCATCTCGTTGCTCATCGCGTCCTCGTATTCTCGTAATGCGTAATGCGCCAACCCTGGCGCGCTCACCAGCGCGAGGGAGGTTCATGGTGTACGACATTGGCAGCCAACAACTGATCCATCCGGCTCCGCCTATGGAGATAGTAGGAGCGCGCCGCCAGCCGGGCCACCATTCCGCCAATCCGCTTCACCGCGGCGGCCAGCGATGCGGCCAAAGAACGCGCGGAGTCTCTGCGTCCATGACCCAGCAGGACATATGCTAGCGCGGGCATAGGGGCGAAGCGTCGTGACTCCCACGACATGGCGCATGCGGCATACCAGCGGGTATGCTGCCATAGAGCGCGCCGCTGCTGGGCGCGCCGCCTGTCCCTGCAATCACCTACAGGATATTGATCGCATGCCTACCCGCGCCGTGCTCTTCGATCTGGACGAAACCCTCGTCAACGACGCCGCCGCTACCCAGGCCGCCCTCCGCGCCACCGCCGCACTCGCCGCCCCGCGCGGCCTCGACGCCGAAACGCTCGCCAGCGCCGTCCGGCTGCGCGCCAGCGACGCCTGGCAGCGCTCGCCGCATCAGGACTATTTCCAGGAGATCGGCATCAGCGCGGGTGAGTGTATGTGGGGCCGATTCATCGGCGAGGACTCACGACTGCGCCCCATCCGCGCTTGGGCCATCCAATATCAGCTCGGCTGCTGGTCAGCCGCGCTGAGCGACCTCGGCGTGAGTGACGACATCCTGGCCGCCACGCTCGCCGAGCGATTCCGTGTTGAGCGCCGCGCGCGCCACAACTGGCTCTTCCCTGAAACCCTCGCCGCCCTGGACATCCTCCGCCCGAGCTACCAACTGGCGCTAATCACTAACGGCGCGCCCGACATCCAGCGCGACAAACTGGCTGGCTCTGGCCTCGAAGTCTACTTCCCGGTCGTCCAGGTCTCGGGCGAGGCTGGCTACGGCAAGCCTAACCCCACCATCTTCGCCCGCGCGCTCGACGCGCTCGGCGTCGCCGCCAGCGAGGCCGTCATGGTCGGTGACAACCCCGCCCGCGACATCCTTGGGGCCAACCGCGCGCGCATCCGCGCCATCTGGATTCGCCGCGAGAGCCAGCCGCTGACGCCGGGAGCCCTGCCCGACGACACCATCGCCAGCCTGAGCGAGCTCCCCGCGCTGCTCTAGCTCTCCGACTACCGCCCGCGTATCTCGCGGATGGCCAGCGGCGCCTCCTCCGGCAAATCGCCCGCCACCGCGCCAGCCACGCCCAGCCGCGCCGCCACACGCAGCCCCGCCCGCCCGTGCAGATACACGCCGAGCGAGGCCGCGTCGAGCGGCGCGAGCCCCTGCGCCAGCAGCGCCCCGATAACCCCGGCCAGCACGTCGCCCGTGCCAGCCGTCGCCAGCGCCGGATTCGGCGGCCAGTTGATCCGCACATGGCCATCGGGCGCGGCGATCACCGTACAGCCACCCTTCAGCGCCACCACATGCCCCCATGCGCTCGCCGCGCGCTCCGCCACCGCCAGCCGGTCAGCGCCCCCGCCACTGACCTCCTCACCACCCAGCAGCCGCGACATCTCACCCGGATGGGGCGTCACGATGCTCTCTGGCGGCAGCAACGCCGGCCAATCGCGCTCCTTCGCCAGCGCGTTCAGCCCGTCGGCGTCCACTAGCAGCCGTGGGCGCGCGGTCTCCCCCGTGTCTCGCAGCCCAGCGAATACCGCTAACAGAAACGCGCTCACCTCTGGCTCCTGGCTCAGCCCCGGCCCCACGACTAACGCCCGGTACCCGCTGAGCCCCGCCAGCAGCGCTCGCGCGCGCTCGATTGGATTGGCGTTCCCGGCTAGCAGTAGGTGGTACGTCACCTCCGGCAGCGTCGACGCATAGATCGCCGCCCGCTCAGGCGTGGTCGCGATCGTGACCAGCCCCGCGCCAGCCCGCAGCGCCCCGCGTCCCGCCAGCGCCGCAGCGCCGATGAAGGACGGCGACCCCGCCAGGATCATCACCTTGCCAAATGTCCCTTTGTTGCTGTCCAGCGGGCGCGGCGGCAGCAGCCCGCGCGCGAGCGCCCTATCAATTAGCTCAAGCCCCGGCTCGATTCGCATCTCGTCCGGTAGCCCAATCGTGCCCACCGTCAGCTCGCCAACCATCGCCGCGCCGGGAAAAATGAACAGTCCCGTCTTGGGAAACGCCAGCGTCACCGTCAGGTCCGCTGTGATCGTTCCCTCATCCACCGCTCCAGTATCGGCGTTCAGCCCGCTCGGCAGGTCCAGCGCCACGAGCCGCATCTCGGATCGCCGCTCCCGCTCGCGCGCCGCCTGCGCCAGCGCCTCCCGCATCACCGGATGCAGCGGTCGCGCGTGGCCGGTCCCTAGCAGCGCATCCACCACCACATCCGCCCCAGCCAGCGCCTCCCGCAGCTCCTCCAGGTCCTCGCCAACCGCCAGCGTCCCGTCCATGCGCTCCAGCGTGGCCTCGCGCCAGCGGTAATTGACCACCCGCGCGCCCCAGCCCTCCAGATAGCGGCCCATCACCAGCCCGTCGCCGCCGTTGTTCCCCGGTCCCACCAGTGTCACCACGCCTCGCCCGGCGACATCCCCGCCCAGCAAGCCGCGCACCGCCTCCGCCACGCTGCGTCCCGCGCGCTCCATCAGCGCAGGTGAATCCAGCCCGTACTCCGTCCCGGCGCGCGTCTCGATAGCGCGCATCTCCTCCACGCTCACCACCCGCATCGCCAGCCTCCTCTCAACCACCCGTATCGCAGATTTCCCGTCATCGCTCCTTCACACATAGCACATACAGTGAGGCGCCGCTCCCAACCGCTCTCGCTAGCAGTTAGGAGCGGCGCCTCACGAACGCGCACGCTCAGCGCCTTACGACGCCGCTTCCCCATGTCGCTCTACGCGCTGCGTCGTCGCCAGATCAGTGAATAGCCGCAGGTAATTGCGGAGATTCGAGGTCGAGAGGAACTTCTCGCGCACTACCTCGCGCCCCAGGGCGCCCATCCGCTCGGCTTCCTCCGGGTAGCGCATCGATCTCCAGCGCGCGCGCGCTCGCCTCTTCCACCGAGTCCGACCAGATAGCCCGTCACGCCTTCCTCGATCTGTAACGGGATGCCGCCAACGTTACCGCCGATCACCGGCTTGCCCTTCCACAGTCCCTCGGCGATCGTCAGTCCAAATCCCTCGCGCAGCGACTTCTGCATCACCACCGAGTCGCCGCCCGCTGGAATGCGTTCACTTCGATGTTGCCCACGCCGTCCAGATTCGACAGCAGGTGAATGTTGGGGTCGTCCGCGGCGTATTCCTTCGTCCGCTGGTAGTACTCCATACCTTCCGGATCATCGTGCGCCATCGAGCCGATCAGCGCGAGCTGCGTGCCGGGGAACTCCTCACGCACAGCGCGATACACGTCAATCACGCCCAGCGGGTCTTTCCAGGGATCAAAGCGCGAGACCTGTGTCAGCAGCGGACGTGTCGGGTCAATCCCGTAGAGACCGACAATCTCCGCCGCCCGCGCGTCGTTGCATCGGCGCGTTCTTCGGGCTGAGCGGGTCAATCGCTGGCGGCACCAGCGCGACCTGGCCAATCTGAAGGTCCTTCTTCACGTATTGCGACATCGTAAAGATCGCCGCGTCATACGCCTCAACGTACGGACGCAGGAACGACCAGTAGGTCTGATTCGCCGCTGTCAGATCAATGTGGCAGCGCCAGATCCACTTGCCGGGGTCCGCGCGCCGCAGCGTCCGCAGCGGCGCTGGCTGGGGATCATGCACGATCACATAATCCCAATCACCTTCGAAGTAAACGGCGTTATCCACGTTCGAATGCAGATACGCGGCGCGCATCGCGTTGGTCAGTTCGAGATCCATGCCCTGAAGCGCGTTGTGCATGCTTTTAGTGGTCATGAAAAAGTCGTCTGTCCCTGAGATGACGCGCCACTCGGCTTCTAGGCCCGCGCTGCGCATCAGCGGTATCAGCGTGTGGAGCATCTCCGCCACGCCGCCGCCGTACGCGGTGGATGAAACATGCAGCACGCGCGCGCCCTTCAACGGACGCGCCAGCCGCTCGATCTCCTCGATCACCGACTCGCCCGCGATCGGAGCGTAGTCAGCGAGAGTCTTCTGCGAAAGCACGACATTCTGCATGCCTGGAGTATGGATCTCCTGCATGAATCCTGGACTCCTCAAGCGCCCGGAAACGGCGCGGACTGGTGGGACATCGGATAGAGAGGCTGGGCGTCGGTAAATTCTGGAGGCCAGCGTGGGGGTTAACACATCGCGTGGCGCCGGACAGTGAGATCATACTGCTCACAGTGTCGCGCAGTCACACCGGCACGGCAAGCCCCTTACCCCCAAAATACCGGTATCGCCGCTCTGCTCCTTACCTGCCTCCTGGCGCCTGGATTGCGTGAACTACCACGTTGCCGTCCGCCTGATCCAGCGCCTCGATGCGGAAATACGCGGCGATGCGACGCGTCTGATCCTCCAGATAGGCTGACCGCCAGAGATTAAATATCACTTCACCCTCAGGCGACAGCAAACGTCTCAGATCGCGCATAAAGGCCGCGCCCAGCGCCCCGTGTGCCAGTTTCCCCGCCACATACAGATCCACACAGATCGCGTCGAATGACTGGCCGCACATCCGAGTCCAGACGAAGGCGTCCGCCGTCACAATGGTGAGTTGATCCAGCTGATCCAGCCCAAACTCGTGCCGCGCCAGTGACACTACCGCAGGGTCGCGCTCGATTCCCGTGATGGGCAGCGATCCCCATCGTCGCGTCATCAACTGCGCGATCGATCCGCCACCCAGCCCCAGGATCAGCGCGCTCGCCGGACGACGCCGTGGCAGCATCGCGTCCCAGACATCCGCAGTATACCGCTCATCCACCACGACCGACTGAATTACGCCGCCCACTCGCAGCACCTTCCGCCCATCCTCCACCAGCGCCACTGGGCGCGTCTCCAACACCTGCCTCGCCACCTTCGCCCCTGTCGCTCTGTCTCCCCACGCCGCTTTTCGCCCTGCATAAGGCATCCAGAGATGGCGCGCATGGTAGCGCGGCTCTTGTCACAGAGCGCGCCAGTTTCAGATCATACCGCAAGCGAGTCGGCGTTGAAAAGAGCGCCCGCGGGTGGTCCCCATCGCGCGCCGTCAGAGCAGGCGCGCCTCATTCCCGCTTGCTTCCAACCACACCTCGCCGTCCGCGCTATCCGCCCAGCGCGCACGCGACTCCTTCCGAGGCAGGCGATACTTCATCTTGCGCAGGATGGTCCGCATCGCCGCTTGACTGCGGTACAGCGTGATGACCTCGCCATCGCTGGAGACCAGCGCCACCGCCCCCTCCAGCCGGGCCACCCACGGCAGCCGCTGGTCCTCCCGAGGAATATCCCGACGGCGGAGGACGTAAAACGTGACACCTGTCCGGCGGTAGTCGCGTCCATAGGTCATGATATAGCGCACGGCGTCAGCGGCAAGGTTGCGCTGCGCCGCGCGCTGGCGGGCATGCCCGCTCATCCGTGGCCGCGGCTGCTCGGCCCACACGCTCGTAGACGCCGTGCAGCGTCCCAAATAGGCGCGCATATCAACGGTCATAGAACACCTCTCTTGGCGCTATCACAATGAATGATTGAGAAGACGAGCGACACACGTCCTTGATTTCGTCATCCGTCGCGGCTTCGTGCGAACGGAAGCATCCTTGATAAAAAGCACCCTTAATTACCAGTGACCCCACACGCCTCGAACGATCCGCCCCCCTCCATGGGCCGCACTGGCCGCATAGCTCAACGCGACGGACCGGTCATGATACAATAGCGGCATGCGCGCGGCGACTCGCGCGCCAGGGTGGATCGGGCGCGCCACATACCGCCTAACCGCCCCGCACGACGCCCTGTGCGGCACGACGAGGAGCGCCCAGCAATGACTACAGCCAGCCATCACGCCAATCACGCGCCCGCGGGAGACATGCCCACCGTTCATATCGGCGGCGTCCGGCGGATCACCCTCGATGAAGTGGTCGCCGTCGCGCGCGGTGTGGCACGGGTCAGGCTGGCTCCTGGCGCGGTGGAGCGTGTGCGAGCGGCGCGCGCGTTCGTGGACCAGCTCTGCGCGGAAGATCGCACCGTGTACGGCATCACGACGGGCTTCGGCCACCTCAGCCGCGTGAAGATCCCCAATGATCATGTCGAAGCGCTTCAGCGCAACCTCATCCGCAGCCATGCCGCCGGCGTCGGCGAGCCATTCGATATTCCCACCGCGCGCGCCGTCATGCTCATGCTCTCCAACAGCCTCGCGCGCGGCCACTCCGGCATACGCGAGCAGACGCTGGGTTTGCTCGTCAGCATGCTCAACCACGGCGTCACCCCAGTGATCCCCACACGCGGCTCAGTCGGCGCCAGTGGCGACCTGGCTCCGCTGGCGCATCTCAGCCTGACGCTCATCGGCGAGGGCGAGGCCTGGTATGATGGCCGTCGCCTCCCAGGCAGTGAGGCCTTAGGCGCCGCCGGATTAGAGCCTGTCACGCTCGGCGCCAAGGAGGGGCTCGCCCTCATCAATGGCACGCACGTCATGGAGGCCTGCGGCGCACTCGCGCTCGATGACGCCCGCCGGCTGACCCGCGCCGCCGAGGTAGCCGCCGCCATGTCCACCGAGGCGCTGCTGGGCAGCTACATCCCGCTCGACCCGCGCATCCACGAGTTGCGCCCACAGCGCGGCCAGGGTATGACCGCCGCCCGCATGCGCTCCCTGCTTCACGACAGCGAGATCAACGCCAGCCACGTGGACTGTGGCCGCGTCCAGGACCCATACTCCATCCGTTGTGTCCCGCAGGTGCTCGGCGCCGCGCGTGACGCGCTCGACTGGTGTGAAGGCATCTTCACCGCTGAGCTAGGCGCCGTCACCGATAACCCGCTGCTGTTCCCCGACGACGGCGACGCGCTCACTGGCGGCAACTTCCACGGTCAGCCACTCGCGCTCGCGCTCGACACGCTGGCTATCTCCCTGGCCCATGTCGCCAGCTTCTCCGAGCGCCGCGTCTACAATCTCACCAGCCCGCACGACTGGGATACCGGCGAGGGCCGCATCCCCCTCTTCCTGACGCCAGATCCCGGCCTCAGCTCGGGCTACATGATCGCCCAGTACGCCGCCGCCGCGCTGGTCAACGAGATCAAGGTGCTGGCCCACCCCGCTAGCATTGACTCGATCCCCACATCCGCTGGCATGGAGGACTTCGTCAGCATGGGTGTCACCTCGGCGCTCAAGCTGCGACAGGCGCTGGACCTGGCCTACCGCGTCATCGCCATCGAGCTGCTGCTCGCCGCCCAGGGACTCGACTTCCGCGCGCCGCTGCGCCCTGGAGACGGCGTCGCCGAGGCGCATGCGTTCGTCCGCACTATCGCCCCCACCCTGCGCGATGACCGCCCGCCATCACCAGACATCGAAGCGCTTTCCCTGGCGGTCCGGACTGGCCTGCTCGACGCGCTCGCGCCCGAGGCCTCGTTACCCGATGCGCCCGCCCGCCCGCGCCGGAGCCACTCCACCAGCGCCGCCGGGCGCGCCCCCAGCGACACAAGCGCCGACCGCGCAGGTCGAGGGCGTCACTAAAGGCTGGGCAGCCTTCCACCCCAACAGATAGATACGAGAGAGAGTCAAACAGACGATGATACTGTCAGATCGCGACATCCTGGCGCGCCTCACGCGGAGTGATATCCTCATCACCCCCGCGCCTGATCTGGACTCCCAGCTTCAGCCCGCGTCCCTGGACCTGCGGTTGGGCTACGACTTCCAGACCTTCAACTACACCCGCCAGGCGCTGATAGATCCCGCCGATCCGACCACCTTCGAGCAACTCACCAGCCTCACCCAGCTCGAAGATGGCGAGCGATTCATCGTCCACCCCGGTGAATTCGTTCTCGCCACAACGCTCGAGCGCATCGAGATACCCCTAGACCTTCTCGCGCGTCTGGAAGGCCGGAGCAGCATTGGCCGAATCGGCATCGTCATCCATAGCACGGCGGGCTATCTGGATCCCGGCTTCAAGGGCAAGATCACGCTGGAGATCAGCAACCTCGGCAAAATCGCCGTCGCCCTCTATCCGCGCATGCGCATCTGCCAGATCGCCTTCGAGGAGATGAGCGCCCCCGTCAATTCCGGCTACGGCGAGAAGCGCGGCGCCAAATACCAGGGACAGGACGCCGCCACCGCCAGCCGCCTCTTCGAGGACAACGAGTTCCACCGCAAATAGGCCCTGCTCATGCACAGAAAACGCCCTTCCCGGCGCCATTGCCGGGAAGGGCGTTCGTGATATGCGCCTCAAGAGAAGGAAGGGGGTGAGGCTACCCCCTCACGATTGCAGCCACTGCAGCCCCTTCACATACCAGTCCGTGTCGGTCTGCGCCACACCGCCATAACCGTCCCAGATGTTGGTAGAGCCTTTGTAAAGGCGGGGGCGTAGGGACACGTTCCCGGATTCGGCTTGTCCTTGTAGGGAGCCAGCCCCGTTGCGCAATTGAACGAACCAAGCGCCATCCCGGAGGGAATCGGGAACTGCTGCCCGCGCGGCCAGTTGTAATGCTGGATCGCCCATGCCATCACATCGTGGAAGATGTAGCCCGCGCCGGAGATACCGATCACGTTTCCCAGATCGGTGGAATCCGCATTGCCCGCCCAGACGCCTAACGCCATGTAGGGTGAGTAGCCCATCGTCACAATGTCGCGTGCGCCGTTGATACCCTGCGACGTACCCGTCTTGGCCGCTACCGCTGGATAATTCAACTGTTCGTCTGCCACTATGCTCGGTCAGGTCGTCGAACTCTAACGGATTGGAGTAGTTGAAGTCCGCGATACGCGCCCGCTTATCAGTCAGGATGGATGTGATCATATACGCGGCCTGCGGGCTGAGCACCTGCGCCAGCTGCGGCTGTGGCGCGATATAGGGCTTCAGTCCATCCAGAGGGGGGAATGTGATCTCCAGGATGGAGCGCGGCGCTACATGCTTGCCACCAGTCGCAAAGACGCCATAGGCGTTCGTCAGCTGCAAGAGCGAGATCGATTGCGTGCCCAGCGCCGTCGTCGGCCCCATCAAGTTCTGCTGAAGCGATGTGATGCCCATGCGCGTGGCCATCGAAATCGCGTTGGTCGAATAATCTGGCGAGTCGCCCACAAACGACATCATCTCCGTCGCTGGAACGTTCAGCGAGTTCGCCAGGCCATAGCGCAGAGGGATATTGCCGGAGAAGCTGTGGTTGTCGAAATTGTGCGGCGTATACCATGCTCCACCACAACCGGGTGTCGCAAAGTCAGGCACAGGCTTGCCGCCTGGCCCGCTGGTGTCTCCCGTTGGATTCGGGAAACATACAGGCGCGTCCTGCATCATGATGCCGGGGTTCCAGCCCATCTGAAACGCCGTCGCGTAGAAGACCGGCTTGGTCGAAGATCCCATCGAGCGGTTCTCGGAGATCGCCGTGTTATAGAAGCCGTCCACCTTCGGGTCTCGCGAGGTGTAGTCCACCGACCCGACCATCGCCAGAATGTCGCCCGTGTACGGGTCCATCGCCATCACCGCGGCGTTGTGCACGTTATCCGACTGTGCTAAAGGTGGCACATTGTAGCAACCGTAGCGACTTGAAGAACAGTAGGTAGGCCACTCCATGTTGTGCGTTTTCGTGATGTAATACTGCGCTCGCTGGATAGCGTAGGTGTCCAGGTTGAGGTCGAGCGTCGTATACACCTTGATGCCCGCGTCCACCACGTCCTGAATACCGAACTGCGACTGCAGCTCCTGCATCACGTAGTCCACGAAGTGCGGCGCCAGCTTGGTAGCGCCCGAGCTGCTGAATGTCGTATTGCCCGCGTGCGAGTAGATCTTGTGGTTTTGCAGGATACTCAACACTTCAGCCATCGACTTGTCGTACGTCGCCTGGTCAATCCACCCGTCACGCAGCACGCTACCCAACACGACCTGCGCGCGGTGATACACCAGCCACTCATGGCCCAGGTCAATATAGTCGTAGTATGGCGCTGACGCTCCGTCAGGATAGCAGTTCCCACTCGTCAGCGGATCGCCTACGCACGGGTTATCCCAGTGCGCCATATCGCAGGGATTGGTCTGGTTCTTCCCATTCGTGCCGCAGTCATAGCTGAACTGATTCGGGCGGTAGATTGAAGGCGCATTTGGAACGCCCACCAGCATCGCCGTCTGCGCCCAGTCGAGTTGCTGGTTCGCCCAGCACGTATCGCCAGCGGCGATTGTCTGTCCAGCGCACTGCATCGGCTTCGTCGCCTTGATCGGCGTCAGCCCAAAATAGTTCTGTGCGGCGGCCTCGATGCCCAGATTGCCATCAGAGTAGTCAATGGTATCCAGGTACATCTCAAGGATCTTGGCCTTGCTGTACGCCCCGCTCTCCGTGATGCCAATCGACAGGATCGCTTCATTGATCTTGCGCATCAGCGCCTTCTGGTTGTCATGCAGCACCAGATTCTTCACCAGCTGCTGCGTGATCGTCGAGCCGCCCTGTGTTGCGCCACCCTTGGTAACGTCAGCCAGCAGCGCGCGCGCGGTGCTCGTCCAGTCGAGGCCAATATTGCTCGATGAGAAGAACGTGCGGTCCTCTGTCGAAACCGTCGCCTTCTTCACCAGATCACTGATGTTGTTGTAGGGCAGGTAAATATTGACGCCATTCGCTTTGGGCGCGACATACAGCACCTGGCCGTTACGGTCATAGATCGTCGTGCTGCCGACCGCCGCCAGCTGCGCCACCTTGCTGATCGCCGACGCATTGGCGTTGTAGTACGAGACAGCGTAGTACCCGCCGCCCACGCCCGCGCCGAGCACCGCCACTAACAACAACGCTGAGATCACGAAGCCCGCCGCGTACCATATCGCGTGCGGATTGTGACGCCCAACCCGCCACTTGCGAGACAGCGCACGAATACGCGACCGCCGGTAGCTGCGCTGATCCAATGCCGCGCGCTGCTCGGGCGTCAACTCTTCCATCGCCGAGCCATACCCCGCAGGAGCCATACCCTGCGTTTTGCCACCGCCACCACCGCCGCCTCGGAACGCCCCACGCGCACTCTCAACGACCGCGCTCAGCTGCTCGGACATCCCCCGCGCGAAACCCGCCGCGCGCTCGCGCATCGAGCGCCGCTCACCCCGCCCAGGCGGTGGCCCCTCGCGCTGCGGCGCACCGCTTCTCCCCGCCGCGCTGGGGCGCCCGCTGTCATACCGCTCCGGAGAATATCCCTCTGGACGCGATACGCCGCCGGTTCGGCCTGGGCCGCCTGATACTCCAGGGCGTGACCCTCGCCCAGGCGTTTCTCCAGGGCGGCGCGAGGCGCCCGGCTGCGGACTCGATGGTGGACCATACTGGGAGGGAGCGCCAGACGACGGCTGACGGCTTGGGCCGCCGCTCCCTGCCGCGCGCCGCCCTGTCGGGTCAGACGGCGTCCCGCGCCCCATGCCGGGCCCTGATGGCCCGCCGCGTGAGGGAGGGGGAGCCCCGCGCTCGCCAGAGCCCCTGCCCGAACGGCTATACCCGTCATCCTGCGAGTACCCGCCGCGCTGGTCATCGTCATACGAACCGCGCGTGTCCCTGCCCATTTCTGGCGCCTCCTATTGACACAGTCATTCGCCCCCTCACCCACCCACAGCGCTGGCGGCGCGTCGCGCAGGAACGCTTCCTTACGTGGGAACGCGCGTCAAAGATCGAAAAGCTGGGGGCAATCTGAGGGGGAACACGACATCACAGCAATGGTATAGACAATTACCTGGTATTGGCAACCGGCATGGGAAATATGCCCCATCATATCAGACGCTCGCCGATGTATGGAGTCTGGAATGATGCGCTATACTGTGGGGCGTCTCCATTCCTCGATCCGGCGCGTGGCGCCGCAAACCAATCGTCCATCTACATCATCAGGGAGTCATACCATGCTATCGGGCACGACCCAGCGCGGAGCGCTAGTGGATGTCATCTCCTCCAGCCTGACGGATGGCGCGCGGACGCGCTCCGCCGCAGCCTCCTGGCTACGCGAAGCGGCGCTCGCCCTCGTTGGCGTCGCGCTGATCGCGCTCAGCGCGCGGCTCATCATCCCCTTGCCATTTACTCCCGTCCCCGTCACTGGCCAGACCTTCGCCGTGTTACTGCTCGCGGCGGCGTACGGCGCCCGGCGTGGGCTCGCGACTGTCGCGCTCTACATCCTCGCCGGAGTGGCGGGGCTGCCCGTCTTCGCCGCCATCCCCTACACCGCCAGCTATGGCTACATCGCTGGCTTCGCCCTCGCGGCGGTCGTGGTGGGCTGGCTGGCGGAGCATGGCTGGGACCGCAGCTTCCCGCGCGCCATCGCCGCAATGCTCGCCGGTGAGGCCGCGATCTATCTCTGCGGTCTCGTCTGGCTGTCGCACTTCACTGGCTGGAGCAATGTCATCGCGCTCGGCTTCACGCCGTTCCTCGCTGGCGACGCCCTCAAGCTGCTCGCCGCGGCGCTGCTGCTGCCCGCCGCATGGCATGGCGTCCGCGCCGCGCTCGGGAGGGAGACTCGCTAGATGAGTGATGACGAGCAGCGACACGAGCCGCCAGCGCCGGACACCTCCGACACCTCCGACACCTCCGCGGAAATGGAGTTCGATAAACCGTTCTTCGAGTATTGGAACCAGCGCGACTTCGTCCGCTGGATGGGCGCCCGTATCACCCATAGCGCGAACGGCGAAGCAACCTGTTATCTCGAGCCTGGCGAGCACCATCGCGGCGCGGGGGTCGGCGGTCGCGCCGTCACTGGCGCCGTGCAGGCCTACATCTTCGACATCGTAACCGGAGCGGCGGTGGCCTCCCTGGCGCATGGCCTACAACCGCAGGTCACCGTCTCCCTGGATGTCACCTTCGAATACCCCGCCTACGATGCGCCACTGACCTTCGAGGCGCGCGTCCAGGGCGGCGGCAAACAGCTCTTCTTTGTCGAGGGTGAATGCCGCGATGTGAATGGGCGTATCTGCTCGCGCTCCCGCGCCATCTACCGCCGCTTCAAACAACGCCTCGACATCCCGCCCGACATCCAGGCGCGATGACTCTGGCTGACCCTGGCCGCGCTCACCTTCAGCGCGGCCAGCGATAGCCCGCGCTAGCGTAAATCAGCTCGATTCCACGCGCCTGCGCTAGCGCATCCTCGCGGTTGAACGGCAGCGCTCTGCCCCGTGCGCACGCTCTCCGCGAACGCCTCAACCTGTAGCTGGTACTGGTCCACCGCCGCGAAGCGCCGCTCGTGGGTCTCCTGGCCGGTCTCCAGCCGCACGACCGTCTCCGCCTTCCCTGGCGTAAACGGGCGCGGAATGATCAGCCGCCCCAGGTCACCGATCAACTCCGCGCCCTGGCCCCATGGCAGCGCAAAGCTGCTGTCAATCAACCCGCGCCGCCCCTCGCCAAAGTCGAGCGCGGCCTGCATTCCCCACTCGACCTCACTCTCCGCTGGCTCGGTCACCATCGCCACCGCCCGCTCCGGCGCGCCATCGAAGAACAACCGGCACAGACTCAGCGGGTAGCAGCCGACATCCATCAGCGAGCCGCCGCCTAACGCACCCTTCAGCCGGATATTATCTGAAGACGAGCGGAGATCGAACATGAACGACGAGCGGATCATCCGCAACGGTCCAATGCGCCCCGCCGCCACCTGCTCGCGCGCCCAGGTGATCTGCGGGTGAAAGCGATACATGAACGCCTCCATCAGCAGCACGCCCGCGCGCTCCGCGGCGCCGTACATCTCCTCCACCTCCGCCGCTGTCAGCCCCAGCGGCTTCTCGCAGAGCACATGCTTGCCCGCCGCGGCCGCCTTCACCGTCCACTCCAAATGCCGCGCGTTTGGCAGCGGGGTGTAGACCGCGTCCACATCGGGATCGTCGAGCAGCGCCTCATAGCTACCATACGCCCGCACGCCCCGCTCCCGCATCGCCACCGCTTCCGCACGCCCCAGGTCGCGGCTGGCGATCGCCACCAGCCGGCCATTGCGCGACGCCTGGATCGCCGGGATCACCGCCTTTATCCCGATATTCGCCGTGCTTATGACGCCCCAGCGTACCAGTTCAGCCTCCATCGCCATGTGCATCCCTTCGTAAGAGCCAGGCGCGCGCCCGCGCCCGCGATCCCGTATAATCTGATGTGGTAGCGGCGAAGCGTATGAACACCAGGCGCACGCCCCTCATTCGGCATCATACGGCGCCAGCGCGACGTCTGGCAGGTATCCGCCCCGCTTCCTGGCGGGAGTAGATGAAGCAGCACGCAAAGGAGAAGCGCGATGGCGCGTATCCGTCCACTGCGGCCCGATGAAGTGGGGCCTGAGGCGCAAGATGAGTTCGCACGCTTTGAGCGCGAGCGCGGCGCGATCCCCAATATGTTTCGCACGATGGCGCTGCGATCAGAGATCATGCGGACCGCCTCCGAGCACATGCGGGCCATCTTCTCCACTGGCACGGTAGACACCCGCCTGAAAGAGATGCTGGCGGTGCGCGTCTCGCAGATCAACGATTGCCACTATTGAAAGGCCTCTCATACTGCTTTGGCAAAGCAGCTGGGCGCATCTGAGGACCTGCTCGACGCGATGTATCACATTGATCAGCATCGCGACGAGTTTACTGCGGCGGAGCTGGCGGCGCTGGCGCTCGCTGAGCGCATGACGACCGACGCGCGCAACGTGGATGAAGACGTCTGGGCGGAGTTGCGCGAGCACTTCGACGAGGGACAGATCATCGAGCTGGCCGCCGTCATCGGCCTATTCAACTACTTCAACCGCTTCAACGACGCGCTGCGGGTAGACATCACGCCTCCCGCCCGTCCGCCGGTGAAAGACGCATGACATACGTTCACGCGGATGGAGCGGCGCGGAATGGATAGAAAGGGAGATGGAGAGGAAATGCCGGAGAACTCCACACGAACTGGCGACCAACCGGCGGAGACGCGTCTGGCGGCGCTGCTGGCGGACCTCGACGCGCTCCAGCGCTACCTGGATGAGCGCGGCCGCCATTCATCCGAGCTGGCTCAGCGATTTCTGGCGAACGCCCGGCGCGACTCCGCCTCGCGCGCCTACGACGAGCGACAGGCGACGATGCTCGAATACCAGCGCTACATCTGGGCCGAGATCGCCGGTCGCGTGGGCAAGCTGATCAGCCTCTACGGGGAGGGTGAGCCGCTGGCCAGCGAAAACACGGAAAGGCGCGCGACCGCAGCCACTCCCGATGGCGGCGCGTGAGGCTTGTTCACGCGAACAGCTATTTCATAATGAAACATGCGCGCGCGTCCCTCGTTTCCGCCCGCGCCAGGGCGGCTAACGCTTGACGCTCTGAGGTTCCCCGCGCTCGTCATACTCCATGTAGACGACATCATCCACATACGGGTGCTGGCGCAGCCGCTCGCCAATTTCCGACTCACGCCCCGGCATGACCTGGGCCAGGATGCCGTGCTTGCGAGGGATCAGCCGCATTGGGCGCGCAGATGTGGCCGCGAGCAGCCGCTGCGCCTGCCCGACAGTCACGCCATGCCGGAAAAAGATGGCCACACGCCCTGGGCCAAGCAGCGGAGCCTGCTGCCGCGCGGTATCGCCCTCAAAACGCTGGATGATCCCCTGCGCGGCCTGCTCCACCTGGTCGTGGATGCGCTTGAAAGCGGGCGCCGCTGCCTGCTGCGCCCGGCCCGTGACTCCACGCGCCGAGGCGGCCAGCTTTCCGAAGGCATCCCCCAAACGCGAAGTGGGCGCGGGTGGCGCGTAGGCCGGCAACGGATGCGTCCCACTAGCGCGCGCCTCGCGCTGGAAGCGCAGCGCGCTGCCGACGCCGGGTCGTAGGTCACTCCACCACTGCCGCACCGCGTCAGCGACCGGCGTCACATCGTCCGTCGCCGCCTCGCCCTGCTCGTGGGCCACGCGGTGGCGGCGAAGCTCCTGAAAGCGCTCCATCCGGAAATTGGCCATCGCGCCATCGGGCGCGGGCGGCTGGATGGCACGGCCATCGGGCGCGGCCAGGCGCTCGCCGTGCGTGATCGGCCGCCCCACGCTATCCAGCGGGAAGGGTGGCTGCGGACGTGGCGGCAGCCCCGCGCGCCAGTCGCGCGGATCTTGCGCATCTGGGCGGGCAGGCGGCTGTGGCGCGCTTCTGGGCTGTGTTGGCGCCTGCCCGCGCGGGTCAGGCGCGGGCGCGGCGGCTTGCGGGCGCGGTGGCCAGGACGGCTGGTCGCCAGTATCCAGAAAGGATGGCCTGAGTGATGGCTTGAGCGCCCCGAGCTCCTCTGGAGTCAGATGGATTGTGGGCTGGTCGGCCACAGACCACTCAGACTCTGGGTCTACTTCGTCCGCGATGCCTGAGAACTCCTCAGCCATGAGTAGGTCCAGCGGCGCTTGACTCACTGGATCGGAAGGAGGAGGCGTTGGGCGTGGCCTGCTGAACGCTCCAGCCAGCGTGTTGTAGCGCGGACGCGGGGCGGGTGTCTCCTGCGCGGGAAGGACCTCTGACGCTTCGTTTACAATCGCCTCAGGCGTCGCCGTAGGTGGGAGCGGAGTCGCACGCACAACTGTAGCGTCGGGCTCGGCGCTCGTCAGCGGGGTCTGCGGCGCGAGAACCGCCTCAGTCTCACGCGTCGCGCCTTCGTCAAACTCATCCATGCCGCCCAGCTCGAGAGCATCCATACCAGATGGTTGCTCGTCTCGAGGCTCGACAGTCTCAAGCATTGGCTCCGTGACAGGCGCGCTCTCGATTGTCGCAAGCTCAATCGCTGGTAGCTCGCGCGTCACCCGCGCGCCCTCTACCGCAACCCGCTCACCTTGTTCCGTGGCCTCAGTTGGGGTGACGACCTCATCGCCGGGCGCCTCGCTACGAGAGGCGGCTGTACGCCGTTCGCTTTTCGTCCGCTTCGCCATCGCTTCTCTCCCGGCCCCTTCCCACCACGCGCTGGGGACTGGCGCGTTGGTGGGGAAAGCGACTTCGCTTTCCCCAAAACTCAATCACGCGAGACTGAGCGTGTACTCAAGAGCATATCTCACCCACATGAGGCTCATAGACGGGCAAACGGCCACAAATCCGCTGCCAGCCCACGCCTGCTGGCTCTTTCCGCCTCATCAGACACTGCGCCGCTGTGGGAGAAAAATCCTACTACCATTCGCGCAGGCGGGGAGCCGAAGTGCGAAAAACACCAGTCAGACGGCGGTTGCCCAATCAAAGCCTGCCATCTCCCCCTGAGCTTACCAGGATATCCAGCAACTGCGCCGCGCGACGCGCCACATCAGGCCGCAGCGCATAGTAGGTCAGGCGCTCGCGGTCGTAGAGCGTGACGATGCCCGCCGCGCGCAGCCGCACCATATGATGTTTCGTCGTTGCTTTGGTCAACCCCAGCCGCTCGGCCAGTTCCGTGAGATACATCTCGCGACCAGCGAGCAGCCGCAGGATCCGCAGCCGCGTGTCGTCGCCCAGCGCCTCGAAGAAGCGTAGCGTCTCTTCGGCTGGCGCGGTTGGGTCGGTATGGACCCCAGGAGCCCCCGGACTGGTAGCATGAACGGGCGCGCAAAAAGTCAGTGTGCCACGCCAGAAGTGATAAAATACGGCTGGCTTACAGAAGTAGCTGGGCGCGAAGATAATGCGCCGCAGGCCAGCGGGCCGCTGCCACTGCACACCGCGCATCTCGCGCTCCACAAAGACATCCTGCGGCGTATCCGCGCGGCGCGACGCCATCGACTCCGCCTCGCGCCGCAGCAGGGGCGCGAGCCACTCCTCTTCCGCCGCGAACACCGCCTCGTACCACGCCCACAGCGCGCTGACGAGTTCAGCGCGCACCCCCTCGATGTCGCGTAGCACGCGTAGAGCGGTCGGGCGCGCCTCGCGTGGATACCGATCCAGCAAGCGCAGCGACGCGGCCCCCGGCTCGCTCTCCGGCGCCGACGCGCGCTCCTCTAGCGCGGCGCGCAGCAGCGACGGCCACTCCGGGCCAAGCCCATCCTGATCGAGCAGCGCTTCAGCGAGGTCAGCGGCCGGTAGCTCGGCGAGCCACCCCAAGAAGCGCTTCGTATCGGAAGACTCCGGACGCTGCCCAACCAGAGAGATCAGCGTCGCCTGCAAGGAAGACGGGCGCGCGTCGCCAAGATAGCGCCCGATTGTCTCCAGCGCGCCGGGAGCGTAGCGCTCGCAGGCCATACGCGCGCGCTCGATCCATGCGCGCCCGATGTCGAACTCCTCGTATCCCGATTCAGCAGCGGCTAGTGTCACATTCAGACTGAGCAAAAAATCATAGGTGGCGCAGTCAACGATCTCAATATCAGGCGCGCGACCCCGTCGCAGATCAACCGCTCGCGGCGCTGACGCCCGCGCCTCAACTCGGATATCCAACCGCGCTCCTCCTATTCGCCTGGCCAGCTAACAGGCCCTTCAACGCCTCTGTGAACACGATGCGCCAACCTTGCTTGCGCCGCTCCATGTCAGTGTACCGCACGAATCACGAGCTATTGTATCATGCGGCGACACGGTCGCTTGCGCAGGACCAGTATGGCGCCGATGATATACACTGGAAGCGCGCGCCGCGCGGGGAGCATCTACGACTGCGATCCAATTTGGCGCTCGCGAAGGAGATCATGTTGGGCATCTTTACGGGACCGCTCGCCAGCGTCGTCATAGCGGCGTTTCTGGCCTCTACGGTTGAGTTCGTCGAGGCGTTTACCATCGTGCTGGTGGTGGGCGTCACCATCAACTGGAAAAGCTCACTCGCTGGCGCGGCGGCGGCGACGGTCGCGCTCATCGCGCTGGTCGGCGTCTTCGGCACAGCGCTCGTGATCCTCGTGCCAATCTCCGCGCTGCGCTTCGCGGTTGGATTGCTCCTGATCCTCTTCGGCCTCAAATGGCTGAAGAAAGCGATCCTCCGCTATGCGGGCGTCAAGGCGATGCACGACGAGGAAGCGATCTACGAGGAGGAGATGGCCGCCATGCGGGCGCGCGGAGAGCGGCCGAGCGACAAGCTCGATCCCTTCGGCGTGGCCACCGCCTTCAAGAGCGTGCTCCTCGAAGGGCTGGAGGTTGCGTTCATCGTCATCACCTTCGGCTCCGCCGCCACTGGCGTCGGATCGCGCGCGACGGGCATCACCTGGGCGGCGGCTGGGGCCGCAGCCGCGCTGCTACTCGTGCTAAGTCTCGGCGCGCTCGTGCGCGCTCCGCTCCAGCGGGTGCCGGAAAACACGCTCAAGTTCGTTGTTGGCGTCATGCTCACCAGCTTCGGCACATTCTGGGGAGGCGAGGGACTGGGCATAAACTGGCCTGGCGGGAGTGACCTCTTCCTGCTGGCGCTGATCGCGTTCTATTTCCTGCTCGCGCTGGCGCTCATCACCTGGCTGCGGCCATGGGGACAATCACGGGTCAGCGCCGCAACCGCCGCTAAAGCGTCCGCCATCGAGGAGGCCCGCTAATGAGCCGCGTTACTGGCGCCATCAAGGCGACCTACAATTTCTTTTCGGGTGATGCGATCACCTTAGTGGCGACGCTGATCGCTTTCGCGCTCGGCCTGCTCCTCGTGAAAGTCTTCCGAGCCCCCAGCGCCCTCGTGGCGGTCGTGTTTGTCGGCATCATCGTCGCTGGGCTGGTCACAACGCTCAGGCGTGAGATCGCGGGCAGGCCACGCGCCCACTCCTGAGTAGAGGAACAGTGAAAAACCAAACAGCGAAAGGCCCTTTGGAGGTGATGGACAGCACACCCCGCCGGACTGGCGTCCGGGCGGAGATGAGCGGCGCTCCCGCGCCACGCGACCCGCGCGCCGCCTATACCGAGCGTCTGGCGTACTTCACCACGCTGCGCGACCACTACAATCGCAGGCGCTATCTCTGGGCGAATGCGACCGCCGGGACGTTCATCATCGCGGCGGGGGCGTTCATTGTCTGGGCGTTCGCTGGTGGATGGGCGGCGCTCATCGTTGGGGTGATAGCGCTGCTCGCCTGCGGCGGCGCCTTCATCCGCCAGGCGCGGCTCGATGAGATATTCCGCCGCTACACGACGCTCAGGCAACTGTGCGAGCAAGGCCTCGCCCGGCTGCGCCGCGACTGGGCAAAGTTGGCGCTCCGGCCAGCGGAAACCGGCGCATTACCCGCGCTCAACGCCGCCGACCTCGATCTGCTTGGTCACGCCTCGCTTCAGCATCTGCTGAACACCGTCACGACACCTTCCGGACAGGATCGCCTGCTCCGCTGGCTTCTCATCCCCGCCGCGCCGGAAACAATCGCCGAAAGGCAAGAAGCGGTACGCGAGCTGGCCCCCTTGCTGGAAGTCCGCGACGAGCTAACGCTGTTTGGCGCGCTCGCCAACTACTCGCCCGCCTCGCAAGCGCGCTTTCTGGCCTGGGCGGAGGACACTGCGTGGCTGTCGAAACACCGCTGGCTCAGCGCCTATAGCGCCGTCGCGGTGATCGCGCTTGCGGTTCTGGCGCTGGCTCAGGCGACAGGTGTCCTGCCATATCCCTTCTGGCTGGTGGTTATCGCCGCCAACATGATCGTCGCGCAGACTTCAGGGCGGGAGGTGGAGCGGCAGATAAGCTGCGTTGCTGAGGAGCAAGGCGCTTATCTACCCTACGTGGGCCTCTTCGGCTATCTCAGCCAGCAGCGCTTCACGGCGCCTCTGCTGGAGCGCGCGCACGGCGCGCTGGCGGCGGAGAGCGGCTCGGCGGAGGCGGCGCTGCGCTCACTGGCCAGCCGGATGCGCTTCGCTGATGTCCGGCTGGCGATCATCGGGCCGGTCCTCCAACTGGGGCTGCTGTGGAACGTGCATGCGCTACGGATGCTCGAAGGTTGGCGCGCACGCTACGGGAGCCGCGCGCGCGGCTGGTTCGAGTTGCTTGCCGACATGGAAGCGCTCTCCGGCCTCGCCGCGCTGGCCTTCGACAACCCCGACTGGGTGTTTCCCACGATAGAGCCAGCCGCAACCGGGACCCTGAGCGCGAGCGGACTAGGTCACCCGCTGCTGCCACCTGAAAGCTGTGTGGGCAATGACGTGACGCTCGGGCCGGGGGGAACATTCCTACTGGTGACTGGCTCGAATATGTCGGGCAAGAGCACTCTGCTGCGCGCCATCGGCCTCAACATCACCCTCGCGCAAGCCGGAGCGCCTGTCTGCGCGCGCGCGATGCGATTGCCGCCTATCGGACTGGCGACGAGCATGCGCGTCCAGGACTCTCTCGAGCAGGGGGTCTCGTATTTCATGGCAGAGTTGCGGCGCTTGAAGCTCGTAGTGGATGAGATGGGGCGCGTCGCCACGGCGAACGAGCGCATGCCGCTGTTCCTGCTCGATGAAATCCTGAGTGGCACAAACTCCGGCGAGCGGCGCATCGCGGCGCGCGCCGTGATCCACAGCATGCTGGCGCTAGGCGCGACTGGGGCGGTCAGTACGCACGATCTCTCGCTCGTCGAGGAGCCACAACTGCGGGCGGCCAGCGTTCCCGTCCACTTCACCGAACGGTTCACGCGCGGACCGGACGGGCCTTCGATGTCGTTCGACTATCTGTTGCGGCAAGGCGTCGCTACCAGTGTCAATGCGCTCGCATTGATGGAAATCGCGGGCCTGCCCACGGAATACGTGCGCGATGAGGCGAGGCCAGCGAACAAAGCCAGCGATACACCCAACCCGGTGATACACTGACTTTCGCCCGGCGCTGCGCCGGGATGTTCATATTCGCGACGTATGGGTCAGAGCGAGGGACGGGTGACGGCGACCATTCTGGATGGACGCGAACTGGCGACGCGGCTACGCGCCCAGCTCACGGAGGAAGCGGCGCGCTTCGCGGACACGCATAGCCGGCGCGCGCGCCTGACGCTGGCGCTGGTGGGCGCCGATCCGACCGCCGCGCTCTACACCGCGCAGGTGGAGCGAGCGGGCGGACGGATCGGGCTGGAAGTGACCGTGCGGGTCTTCCCTGAGGACGTGAGCGAGCTGGCGCTACGCACAGAGATCGCCGCGCTGGGAGCGCACGCCGATATGGATGGGGTGGCGTTGTTGTTGCCGCTGCCCCCGCATATCCGCCAGCGGGTGGTGATGGAAGTGTTGCCCGCCAGCAAAGATGTGGATGGGCTGGGGCCGCAAAACGCTGGGCGGCTCATGCTCGGATTTCCGAGCTTCGTCCCCAGTACGGCGGATGCGGCGCTCGAGCTGCTGCGGCTGGCGGGGGTATCGCCCCACGGCCAGGATACGGTGGTTGTGGGCCGCAGCAACGTGGGCGGCAAGCCCGCCGCGCTGCTGTTTCTGAGAGAAAACGCCACGGTCAGTTTCTGTCATTCGCGCACGCCCGATCTCGGAGCCCTGACCCGGCAAGCCGATATTCTCTTCACCAGCGCCGGGCGGCCTGGCGCGATTACGGGCGACATGATCAAGCCGGGCGCGGTTGTCCTCGACGCCGGCATGACCCAGGTAGACGGCGTGGTGATGGGCGATGTGGACTTCGCGGCGGTGCGCGAGGTCGCGGGCTACCTGACGCCCGCGCCCGGCGGCCTGGGCCCACTGACGCCGCTGATGCTCCTCCGCCACACCCTCATCGGGCCAAGCTAAAGCGACTGAAACGCCCCGCCTGATGTGATTGATCAGGTGGGGCGTTTCACTGCGACACGGCGTCAGCACGCGCTCCAGGCTAGCTCAGGGAATAGACGACGATGTGCGAGCCATCGTACCAGGTAATCGCATCACCGCTGGCGCCCGCTACCTGCGCGTGCGTCATCAGACTGATCTCTGCGAGCGGACGGCGCGCGCCAAAGTCGTAGCCCTGAATCGCGGTCCCATCGTTCCACAAAGCGGTCGCTCCGCTGACGTGTACGGTGGAAGCGGCCGTCTCATTCGCCAGCGTCAGGCTCTGCTCTTTGCTCGCTTCGAGCGCAACCAGCTTTCCGCTCGCCTGGGACGCGGCGGCGATGATCGAAGCGGCGTCAGCATTCGCGCTGGCGTTCAGCGCGCGCGTGGCGTTGATCCAGACCAGGGCGCCGCTCACCGCGACAGGGGCGTACGCCTCGCCGCCGGCCTGTGTGACCGGACTCACACCTGAGGTGGTCGCGCTCCAGATGGCGCTATGCAAGGATCCCTGCAAGTCTGCCCAGACATCGGCCCAGTAGACAGCGCCACTGGCCATTGAAGGGCTGGCGATGACCGCGCCCTGGTGGCTGCCCGTCGCGATGACGACCGCGCTGGTCGCGCTCGAGGCGATGGTCATCCGCACCAGCGTGGCTTCACCGTGGGTGGAGGAGGCGATGAGCGCCTCGGTATCATCAGCCCAGGCGCCGGTCAGCGTAGATGTCGCGCTCTGTTCCAGTGGCTGCGCGCGCCAGGCCGATGAGCCAGTCACCGGGGCCGCCGAAACAGTCCATCCCGCCTCACTGGACACACTCCACACGACCCAATGGGATGTGAGCGAAACCAGGCTGACCTGGCCAGTGGCAGGCGTGGTGAATAGCGTATGGCTGGCGCCCGTGTGACGATCCACCACAAACAGCATCGTCGCGCCCGCGCCATCACTGGAGGTATAGGCCAACCAGTCGCGCGTCGCCCGCAAGTCCGCGACCTGGAAGTAGCGCTGATCGGGCAGATAGCTACTCAGGTGGGATTGCGCTACCGCCGAGCTCGTTCCGTGCGAGAGATTCGCCGCTATATTGGCGGAATTGCGTCCAGATATCCACTGCATGGAAACGAGCGAGACCAGCAGCACAGCGGCGGCCACCATCGCGGCCAGCGGCACTGGACCTATCCGGCGGCGGGCGCGTGGCAGAGCGACGGGTGTCCGAACTACAGGCAGCGAGGGCTCGGTCTCCGCGCGGCTGGCGCGCATCGCCGCCGGCCCCAGACGCTGCCGCTCCGCCGCGATTGCGGCGAACACGCTCTCGCGGAAGGAAGCGTCCGGCGCGAGACGTGGGCAGCAGTCGCAGTGACTCACCCACCCGGCGGTACGCCGCCTCAACCTGGCGACAGGAGGCGCACGTCGCCAGATGCTCGCTGAGCGCACGCATCTCGTCAGCCGACCAGTCGTCGCGGCGGTAGGTCGCGAGCTGAGCGCGCGCATGGCGGCAACTCACTGACGGCCTTCCAGCTCCTGCTGATACAGGCTGATAAAGCGTTCCCTGGCCCGCATCAGTCGCATTTTGACTGCTGATGGGGTCACGTTCAAAACGTCGGCGATCTCCGCGCATGAGAAACCTTCATGTTCATATAACAAAAGACAGGCCGCGTACTTCTCCGGGAGGCGCTTGAGCACCCGCTCGACAATCTCCCGATCAGCCACGCGCTGTTCGAACCGGCCACCATCGTAGCTCGAGGTGAAGGCGCCCATCGCGCTGGCCAGGTGCTCATCCATCGGATTCGGCATTCCGAATCCGCTATCTGAGCCGGGCATGCCAGCGCCCACACCACGATCATCATTGAACAGCGACAGCGGCAGCCAGGAAATCAGCCGCCTCCGTCGCAACGCATCGGTCGCTGTGTTCGACGCGATGCGATACAGCCACGACGACAATGCTCCAGCCTGAATAGTCGCGCCACCCGCGAGCGCGCGATACGCTTTCACAAACACATCTTGCGCCAGGTCATACGCCTGCTCGCGGTTTCCCACGAGACGGTAGACGAAATTCGTGATCGGTGTCTGGAATCGGGTAAAGATGTCCTCGAAATCACTTACACCGACTACAGGCCCAACAGCGGTTTCCGCGTCCGCGTTCTTAAGCGTCTCTCCGCTGCTATCTGGCGCGGCGCTACGATCAGTCAACGCGGCGATAGCGCCATCAGAGGCCTTTGTCTCCGCGACACTGGCGCGCTCGACCACTTGCGGCGTTGCGGCGCCGCCGATCTGGGCCGGCTCCTCCGCGCGGGATTGTTCTCCAGTCGCGCGGCGGCCGCGTGGCTTGGCGGCGGCTGCGCCATCACCCGTCTTGCGCGATGGCGCAGCCGGTTGACGCTTGCTCGCACGCTCGCCGCGCGGGCTACGCTCCCCTGAGCTATTCGGATGGTAGGGACGAACGGGTGGCTCCATCGGTTACACCTGTAGACAGGCCATGACTCGTCATATCCGCATCCACTACGGCGCGCGAGTCTGGCGGTTAGGTTATTTACAGCATAGCAGATAGCGCAGGTAACGGCTGCCTGCCCCGTACCTCCTTCTCACACACATCGAGCGAGCGCCGCACGCAACTCTCAGGTTCTTCCCAGCGAGCTTGCGCCCCACGCCCACCTGACGCTATACTTTGTATAGGATTGTGATGTAAAGGCCCGCGGGCCGCACGTCGCGTTGTTATCAAGCGCCGCGCGGCGCAACTGAAGACAAGCACAGGGGATAGCTAACCGACCATGAGCGACACGACCAAGACAACCGAAATTCTTTTCTATTCCACCAGTTGGTGCGGTGATTGCCGCCGCTCACGCAAACTCCTCGACGCGATGAAGATCCCATACACGGACATCAATATCGAAGAAGACCCCGATGCGGCGGCGATCGTCCGCAAGTTGAATCATGGCGCGCAAAGTGTCCCAACGATACTCTTCCCGGATGGCAGTGTACTGGTTGAACCTTCCAACGCCGCCTTGGAGCAAAAGCTGATCACCTTCGCGGCCACCAAGTAATCCAGCCGCTACGGAGTGACTCGCCCCGCCGTACACAATGCGATGAGCGCGAGGACGGGAGCCCTGATCCGCTCCCGTCCTCGCGCTCGCGCTTATCTCATCAGTTCCTTTGATCAGCAGGAGAGCGCCGCAATCATTCGCGACTCACGCGATGTATACTGAAACAAGCCACACCGCCTGGCTGGCGCTCTCCATCCGTAACCTACGGACGCGGCTGGGCGTAGTAGAGTTCGATGCGCTCCTCGCACGGAGCGCGGAGCGCATGTCTCATTACTGTCCTCTCGTTGGGAGCCGGGGATGCTTACCTGCCAGTTTTGTGGCGAGAAAAATCCCGTCGGAGCCTCATTCTGTGATGGCTGCGGCGGAGCGCTGACGAGCGTTGTCGCGGCTCAGGCGAGCGCACAATCGCAAGCGCAAGCGCAAGCGGCTCAGGCAACAGCAAAGCAGCAAGCCGCGCGCATAACCCAGGCGGCGCCACATTTCGGTACCGGCCGTCTGCCCCCGCGCACGCTCTTAGGCAAGCGATACCTGGTCCTCAAGACCGTCGGACAGGGCGGCATGGCCGCCGTCTACCAGGCAACCGACACACGCGTCAATCGGGTCGTCGCACTCAAAGAAATGAGCCAGGATGGCCTGGCGCCCGACGAGCTTCGCGAGTCACTGGACAGTTTCGCCGCCGAGGCGCGGATGCTCAAGAGTCTGAGCCATGATAATCTGCCCAAGGTCTATGACAGCTTCTCGGAAAACGCCCGTCACTATCTGGTCATGGAGTTCGTGGAGGGCCAAACACTTGAGCAGCGGCTGGCCAGCGCGCGCGCGGCGCTGCCTGAAGTGGAAGTGTTGCGCTGGGCGGCGCAGCTCTGCGCGGCGCTGACCTACCTGCACACCCGCAAGCCACCGATTATCTTCCGCGACCTCAAGCCCGCCAATGTCATGGTGACTCCGCAGGGCAAGATCAAGCTGATTGACTTCGGCATCGCGCGCAACTTCACACCCAACCGCAAACGCGACACACAGGCGCTCGGCACACCAGGATACGCGCCACCCGAGCAGTACGGCAGCGCGCAGACAGACGCCCGCGCCGATGTCTACGCCCTGGGCGCGACGCTCTACCAACTGCTGACGAATTATGATGTGTCCAAGACCCCATTCGCGCTGCCACCGATGCAGACGCGCAATCCGGCGATCTCGCCGCATGTCCGGCTCGCCATCGAGCGAGCGACACGCCTTGACCGCAATCAACGCTACGCCACCATCGCCGACTTCCAGAACGATCTCTTCAATCCCGCCGGGCTGTACCTGCAATCAGGCGCGCTCGCGCGGTCACCAGAGGAGTTGCTGACGTTGCTGGCCTCCCAGCCTCTCGACGGCGCTGACGCGCTCTACACCGGGCGCGTCGCGGACTGGATGACGCGCTGGAAGCGTCGCGATCTGGCGGAGGCCGCGACACGCGCCGCACGCGCCAACAGCGACCGGGCCGCCGGGCTGCGCGCGTTTTTGGCGGCGCCCGCCGCGGGCGTCCGTCAACGTGGGAAGGCTGCGCCCAGCGCTGTGTGGCCTAATCCCAATGCGACATCCAGCGGGCAGGGCAGGACGGGAACGACCGCACAGGCTGGCCCGCATGGCGGATTGGGGCCACTGGTAGGAGCGGCGGCGAGCGCGGCGACCGCAGGCGTGATCGCGGCGATGTCAGCGGGTGTGAAGGCGCGCGTCAGCGGGCAGGCGGGCGCGCCCACGGCGGGCGACGCGCTCAAAGCAGGAGTGAAGGCGGCCGCTACCACATTCGCGAGCGCCGCCGGATCTTCAACACTCCCAGCCGTTCAGCCGCGCGAACTCGACTTCGGGCGCGTCATCGCCGGGCAGGACGCCTCAGGCGCGCTAACGGTCAGCGGCCAGGGCGTGCCGGTCACCGGCACGATCAAGGCGCTCTCGCCCTGGATTGTGGTAGATCGATCACAGTTCAGTGGCCAGAGCACACTCATCACCGTAACAGCCCGCACCAGCGCCATCACGAGTCGTGGCCCGCAGAGCGGCATGGTCGAACTGGCGATGGCGGGGCAGCGCATGTACATTCCCGTTCGGGTTGATGTCGCGCAAGCGCCCACGCCACCACCACCAGCGCCACGCCCAGCGCCTCCACGTCCAGCGCCCAGCCCGGTATACAACGCCAGCGCGCCAGCGCAATCGGCCAAAGTCAGCCCTGCCGCGCAGTCTCCCGCGCGTCCAGCCGTGGCAAAGGCACGGCGCCGCCCCAGAGCGTGGCAGGCCACAGGGCGAGCGACAAAGAACTGGGAAGGCGCGCGATTCGCACTCTCCGTAGTCTTGGCGCTGGCGCTCGCCATTGGACTACCCTGGACGCTTCAAACGCTTCTGGGTCCCTGGCTGGCGGGGCTCATCCCCTCGGCGCTCGCGATCGCGCTGACGCTCCTGGTACTAAGCGCGCTCGTAGCCACCGGGGGCGCGCTGGTTCCCTACATCGGCGACCAGCGCGTCCCCGGTCGGGGGCGCACGGCGGTTCTTGGAGCCATCATCGGCGGCGCGCTGGCCTTCAACCTCGCGAGTCAGCTCATGCTCGCCTCAACGGTGGCGGAGGCGATCTTCCCTGAAACATCACAAGTGGGAGCGTTAGCGGCGACGCTTCCCGTGATGGTGGCGATAGGCGCCGCGATCGGCGCGCAAACGCATGTCAGTCGCGGGCTGCGCGCCATCGCGCGCGCCATCGGCGCACATATGGGCATCTTGCTCGCCACATCAGCGGTACTCGGCGGATGGCTGGGCTTTACGATCACCCAGGCGAGCCTCTACGCCGCGTTCCATCCCACACCATTGATCCTCACCCTCCTCAGTGGGTGCGGTCTGCTCCTGGGTGTCGCGTTGGGGCTCTCGCTCTCCACTCCGATCGGCGTGGTGGCGCGGCGCTTCGCCGCGGTGCGTCCGTAGACAGCCAGGGCGACCCAACTATGGGAGAACGACACGATAGGACACGAACGCCACTGATCGCGCTCGTTGGTCCGACCGCATCCGGTAAGACCGCGCTGGCGCTGGCCATCGCCGAGCGGCTGCCCAACGTGATGGACTTCGAGGGCGTCGAGATCATCTCCGCCGATTCGCGTCAGGTCTACCGCTTGATGGATATCGCCACAGCCAAGCCGTCAGCGAGCGAGCGTGCGCGTGTCCCCCATCATGTGCTGGACATGATCTGGCCTGATGGGAGCTACACACTCGCGGAGTACCAGCGCGACGCGCAGGCCGCAATCGCCGGTGTCCATGCGCGCGGGCGGCTGGCACTGTTGGTGGGTGGCACGGGACTGTATATCCGCGCCGTGGTAGATGGACTGGCGATACCCGAAGTCGCGCCGCAGCCGGACCTGCGCGCCACGCTCGAAGCCGAAGCCGCCACGCATGGCGCCGCCGCGCTGGTCGAGCGCCTTGAGCGCATAGATCCCACCTCAGCGTCGCGAATTGATCCAGCCAATGTTCGGCGCCTGGTGCGTGCCATTGAGGTATCAGTGGTCACTGGCAGACCATTCTCCGAGCAACAAGGGAGCCGCCCAACACCCTATACGACCGCCCTGACGCTGGGCCTCTCGATGGACCGGCAAGCGCTCTATGCGCGGGCGGACCAGCGCATCGCGGAGATGCTACGCAATGGCCTGCTGGAGGAAACACACGGATTGATCGAGCGATGCTATGCATGGACGCTGCCCTCGATGTCCAGCCTGGGCTATCGCGAGATAGGAGCGTATCTGCGCGGCGAAATGACGCTGGCGGAGGCCGTCGCGCGCTTCGAGTTCGCGACGCACGCCTACATCCGCCGCCAGATGACATGGTTCCGGCCTGACACCCGCATTCACTGGCTGGACGCCTCGCTTCCACTCGATGCGCTCGCCAGCGCCGCAACTGAGGCCATTGGCCTTGCGCTCGCGAGCGTCTAAACCGCGGCGCTTCGCCACAGAAAACGGGGCTTGTATACTTCTTGTCAACTTGCTATGATGAGAGCTAGCACGCTCGCCTGCCACCAACACGAGATTCGCGCTTCCCACCGATGAAGCGACCGCGCGCCGCGCGCTTTCATCGTATCGCGAGCCTGTTTTGGAGTATACTGAGGCCAGGCGATAGTTCGTACGAGCCAGCCGCGCACACCAGGCATCGGGCATGCTCTGCCCAAGGCCCTTGGCGGATGGCGCAATCAACAGTGTAAGACTGGAGTATGCTGCAATGGCGCAAGAGGACACCTACACAATTCCCGAGATTCGCTGGTGGGGCCTCCCGGTTGGCCTCTCGTTCATGGTTGGTGGTGGCGCCGGGACCTTCTACGTCAATCAGGGGGTCGTAGGCACGCAGACCATCGTGATCGGCGCGATAGCGTTTCTGCTGCTCATCGCTGGCATCATCGCGTTCGGCGCGTTCGTCTACAGCATCATTGCTCACGGCGTCGGCAAGTCCGAGGCCAAGCACTACATCCCCAGCGCGCACTAGTCACCACGCTTTTGGTTATCCTAGACGACCCAGCGAGCCCGCTCTGGCGTTTCGCTGGGTCGTCTAGTCTCGTCCGCTAGTCTCGTCCGCTAGTCTCGTCCGCTAGTCTCGTCCGCTAGTCTCGTCCGCTAGTCTCGTCCGCTAGTCTCGTCCGCTAGTCTCGTCCGCGCCCGGGGAGCGCTTATGCGTATACCCGATGCGCTCCGTCCTCCCAACCCATGCTAAGACACTCCCAACATCCCCGACGATCTATGCCGCAACGGCAACCTTGCGCGCCTGCTTCGCCAGCGATCATAATCTGTATGGAGCGCCGCCTGAGCGTCGCGTGGCCTAACGCCAGCGCCATGCGACGCATGATAGCGCGTTTTATGGAGGGGTGATCGCATGATTCTTGTCACCGGAGCGGCGGGATTCAGCGGTAGTCGCATCGTTGCGCGGCTTGCTGAGCAGGGCGCGCGGCCTCGCGCGATGGTCCGCAGCCGCGAGATCGCGAGATCGCGTATCCCCACTCAGGGAGTCGAGGTCGTCATCGCTGATACCACACGGCCCGAAACGCTGCGCTCCGCGCTTGAAGGCATAGAGACGGTCATCCACTGCGCATTCATTACCGCTGATCGCAAACCCGGCCCTGGCGTCAACTACTATGAAACCAACACCACTGGCACACGAAACCTCATCGCCGCGGCCAAAGACGCGGGCGTGGCGCGCATCGTGGAGCTTGGTGGCCTGGGCACGCAGATAGGTAGCTCCGGCTCGTACATGGAGACACGCTACCTGGCGGATGAAGCGATCAAACAGAGTGGCCTCACATGGTCCATCCTTGGCCCTTCGATTCAGTTTGGCAAAGGGGCCGCGTTCTTTCGCGGACTGGCGGATCTCATCAAGGCGGTGCCGCTCGTGACGCCGGTGGTTGGCTCGGGAAACCAGCGCTTCCAGCCGATCTGGGTTGAGGATGTCGTGACCTGCATCCTCAAGATGGCGCAAGAGCCACGGTCCTACGATGGCAGGGTCATCGAAGTGGGCGGCCCGGAGATTTACACCTACAACGAGATTCTCGATATGCTGATGGAGGCGCTGGGCAAGCGGCGCTTCAAGGCGCCCGGGCCAAAGCCGATCGTCAGCCTGGCTGCCAGCGTGATGAGCGCGCTGCTCGCCAAACCGCCAATCACCCCAGCGGCCATCGAGTTATTTAACTTCGAGAACACCTCTACATTGGATTCTGTGCCGTACAATTTCGGGTTCCAGCCAAAATCACTGCGCACCTGGATCGCCGAGAACGGGGTCGCTTGAGGAGGCAGCGCGCTGGCGCGGGTTGCGGGACGCGATACAATGGGTTTAGCGCCGCTGGCGACTTCGGCGCTCATCAGAGGATGCGAATGGTCGCCGCCCCTCTTCAACGTCTTGTGCCATCCGCGGAGGTCTTGTGAGCATGTCGGAGCGGACCTGTCTGCGCTGTGGGGCTTCATATGACGAGGGGGCGACAGTCTGCTTCACCTGCGGCGCCTCGATTGGCGAGCTGGAGACGCCGACCCAGCCAGTGCGAACACCCAAGGGGCGCGCGCCAGCGATCGCCAGCGCAGCGCCTGTCGAGCCTCCCACCCCCATCGCATCCAGCGTAACTGTAGCGCCGGCGGTGACGCCCGCTCCGGCCTCCAGCCCAATCCCCAAGCGTGTGATGGTCGGCTCGTCTTTGCCGCCGCCGCCGCCCGTGGTCGCGCCGAAAGCCCGCCGGAAACGGTGGCCTGTCATTGTCGCCACGCTGGCCATCGTGATCGCGCTGCTCGCGGGGGGCGGATATGCGATTCGCGCGGCGCTGGCCGGGCCACCCGTACCCAAATCGGTCACCTATCGTGACCCTGATGGACGCTTCACGGTCACCGTGCCCGCCCTGTGGAGTATTACCCGCCAAGCGAGCGGGGCGCTGCTCACCGATAGTAGTGGCGCGAACAGCATGACCATCAGTGATACGCCAGCGCAACCGAAACAGACAGCGGCCAGCGTCGCCGACACCCTGGCCACCCAGATGGGGCTACAGCCCGCGGCGCCCGCTCAGATCGGCGGCGATACATGGCAGCAGCGCTCAGGCCAGGTCACCGGACAGGATGGGGCGACACGCATGATTGTGCTCTTTGCGGATGTGCGCGGTGGCGAAGTGTACACCATCCAGCTGAGCAGCCCGACTGCGTCGTACGCCACGATCAACAACCTGGTCTACCAGCCACTGCTGGCCTCTTTTACCTTCGCTTGATGGCTGGCTACTCCACTCGACGCCGTTGACTCGCTACACTCTCACCACGAGCGGATTCCAGAATGACTCGTTTTGACGCTCACTCAACCGTAACCCAAGCGGCGGGCCATGCGTAAGGATAAATGCGAAGGCGCTCAGGCATGGTTAAGGATCCCCCAAACCCGCCGCGCGCGCCACTATGATGGGATCCCGTATCCCGGAGGGTATCAGGCGTGGGGACAGAGTCCACAATGCCACATCGCAGTCTCTTCATCACCGTGCTGCTCAGTCTGGTGTGTATCTTCGTACCGTTCGTCGGGCATATAATCCTGACGTTCATGATCGCGAATGACTACCTCACGACCGGCCAGAAGGTCATCTGGCTGATCGCCGTATGGGCGGTGCCGGTCGCTGGCCCCCTTCTCTATTTGCTGGTGGGGCAGCGACACAATCGCCTCTTCGGCTAGCGGTCAAAATCCGCTGATCGCCTGAGGCTAACCAGCGCACGAGTACACCTCGAGGGGAGGACGCTAAACCAGCGTCCTCCCCTCGGTGATTGTGTCGCTTCAATGCGGGGTGCGCAGCCAGGCCGCGCATATTCAGCGCCTGGAACAAGTGGCTAGATAACCGCTGTGAGAAGCGAGGAGCGGAATATATGGGGGGAGGAGAGGAAATATCAGGCCGTGAGAAGTGTGAGAAGGTGGGCGGCGAGGGATTTGAACCCCCGACCCTCTGCGTGTAAAGCAGACGCTCTGCCGCTGAGCTAGCCGCCCTGAATTCGCGCGAATCGCCGTAAAATGACGCGACGCGCCGAACATCGCTGCATATTTCCCGGAAGATGCTTCCGGCCAGCGGCGCCAGCGCGTCACTCAACCGCTGGAAGCGAATCCAGCGGTTGGTGCCCTCGAGTGGACTCGAACCACCACGTCCTTTCGGACACAGGCCCTCAACCTGCTGCGTATACCATTCCGCCACGAGGGCTCATTGCGCCGCGACTCACGCCCCAGCGCACAAAGAAGTATATGTAGTCGCGACTTCCTTGTCAAGAGGATAGCGCCGTTTGTCTGGTTCGCCATGCCTTGACAGAGTGCGCTCGCGCAGTCTATACTGCCTGTACCACGCGGGAGTGGCGCAGTGGTAGCGCAATTGCTTCCCAAGCAATGGGTCGCGAGTTCGAATCTCGTCTCCCGCTCCAGAGGCTCCAGCCGATATGCTGGAGCCTCTTCTTTTTTCGAGCAGATCAACACGACTCCAACCCACTCACCTTGATCAGATCGCCCCTATAGCCACCTTCTTTCACCACCCAATCGCAATGCGTGTTCTCCGCGCACGCCGGGCCAAATTGACGTCTTGGCAGCTCTGTGAGAAAAGCGCGCTCGTTCGTGACACGGATGTAACCGCGGCGCCATACAGCGTGATTGTGTTCTTGATCCACCTAAAGACAAGACGCGCCGGGGGTAAACCAGGAGAGACGTTACCTGTGTTCTATGGCCCCACACATGCGTGACAGAACGCAAGCGCGTCATGCGGAGAAAGTGCGGCTCTCCAGGCGGTAGGATGAACTCCATCGCAATCCAGGAAGCCAACCAAGAAAGAGGAAGCGACGTGAAAACAGTTGTAGGGATGTTCGAGAGCGCCAAAGATGTCAACGATGCGGTCACCGAACTCATGAAGCAGGGATTCACCAAGCCTGAAATCTCTGTACTGGCTCGCAAAGAGGTGATCAAGGAAACTGGAGTGGATGTGGTAAGCGGAGCCGAGGTCGGCGCGATTACCGGCGGTGTCACTGGCGGAGTCGTTGGCTTGCTACTCGGTCTCAGTGTGATTGCCATACCAGGAGTTGGCTGGGTCATCGCGGGCGCCGAGTTCCTGACCTGGATAGGCGCGACGCTTTTAGGCGCCGCGGCGGGAGCCATCGGTGGCGGCCTGATCGGTAGCCTCACCGCGCTGGGTCTTCCAGAGCATGAGGCGCATGTCTTCGCCGAAGGGATCAAGCGTGGCAATACCCTGCTCGCCGTGCGGACCGTGGACGAGCGCGCCCAGATAGCGAGCGACGTGATGACCCAGTTCCACGGGTTGGATGTGGACGCTCAGCGCATGAAGCTCGAGACCACTGGCTGGGTTGCGATGGAGGTTTCCCCCGAGTCTCTGCCAGGGGCATCACTCGAGGTCTCGCCCGAGTCCACGCCGGGACCATCGATCTAGCCAGCCTTCCGCGCGACTACATGGAACGCGGGGTGGCGTCCGTCAACGGGCTGCCACCCCGCGTTCCTCCCGGGACAGGCTCAAAATATCGGCTGGTAAGGAGCGGCGGATGCGACGAAACCCGCCAGTAACCAGCGGTCACCAGTCCGTGGCGGCGCGGCGGCGCAATGGGCATACCGCCGCTCTGGAGGGCGCGATGGCGACGGCCAGCGCCCCGCTCCTCGACGCCTCGCGACTCATGAGCGAGCTGGACGCGACGCCGAAAGGCCTGACCAGCGAGGAGGCTCGCCGTCGGCTCGCGCGCGATGGCCCGAACACGCCCGGGCGCCGCAAGGGGACGACTGGATGGCGGCAACTACTGGCCTACGTCTCCAGCCCAATGTTTGTCATCCTCATCATCGCCAGCGTGCTCGCGATCAGCCTGGGCGAAACGATCAACGGCGTGATCATCGCCACGATGGCGATCCTCAGCGTGGTGATCAATTCGGTCCAGTCTACCCGCTCGGAGCATGCCGCCAATGCGCTGCGCAGCGCCGTCGCCCCCCTGGCTTCGGCGCTGCGCGATGGCGCGTGGCAGTCTGTCCCGCGTGACACGATCGTGCGCGGGGATGTCGTACGTCTGGCGGCGGGTGACATGACCCCCGCCGATGCGCTGTTGCTCGACGCGCACGATATGCACATGCAGGAAGCGGCGCTCACCGGCGAATCGTTTCCCGTCGAGAAGAACGCTGAGCCTGAGCCCGACCCGCGACAGCCACTCACTGAGCGACACGATGTCGTCTTACTGGGGACATCGGTTGTCAGTGGCGCCGCGAACGCGCTGGTATTCGCCACCGGCGACGCGACCGCGCTGGGCGATGTCATCGAGCGGCTCTCCGCGCGCGCGCCAGAGACTGAATTTGACCGTGGTATCCGGCGGTTCAGCTACCTCATCATGCGAACGGTGATTTTCCTGGCGCTCTTCGCGCTGGTCGTCACCCTCGCGCGACGGCATGACCCATTCGAGGCGCTGCTCTTCGCTGTGGCGCTGGCCGTCGGACTCACGCCAGAGTTCCTGCCGATGATTACCACCGTAACGCTCGGTCAGGGAGCGCAGCGGATGGCGAAGCATCACGTCATCGTCAAGCATCTCGCCACGATCCAGAACTTCGGCAGCATGGACATCCTGTGCAGCGACAAGACCGGTACCATCACAGCGGGCGACATGCGGCTCCTGCGGGCGGTGGACTGGCAGGGAGAGGAGCAGGAGCGGCCACTGGAGCTTGGATACCTCAACAGTCTCATGGAGACTGGCGTTCGCAGCCCGCTGGATGCGGCGGTGCTGGCGCGCCCGCCACAAGACGCGTCCGCGGTCGCCTCGTACACCAAGATAGACGAGGCGCCGTTTGACTTCGAGCGTCGCCGACTCTCGGTCGTCGTAGAACGAGAAGGGCTCCGCCTGCTGATTACCAAAGGCGCGCCAGAGAGCGTCCTGCCTCAGTGTGACTTCTACCTGGAAGGCGGCGCGCCTGTCCCACTGGATGAGGAGGCGCGGGCGCGGAGCGTGGGCGTGACACGCGACCTCAGCGCGCAGGGCTTCCGCCTGCTGGCCGTCGCCTATCGTGAAGCGCCCGATCAGCCCGCCTACACCGCGAAAGACGAGATTCATCTGATCCTCGCGGGCTATCTCGCGTTCATTGACCCGCCAAAGGAGGACGCGGACGAAACCATCGCGGCGCTCGAGCGTGATGGGGTCGAGGTCAAGATCCTGACCGGCGACAACGAGCTGGTGACGGCCTATATCTGCGAGCAGGTTGGCATCAAGCCGGGCAGAATCGTCATGGGCGCCGAGATTGACAAGCTCGATCCGCAAGCGCTGGGCGCGCTCGCGGAGCGGACGACCGTCTTCGCGCGCGTTACGCCGGGGCAGAAGAACCGCATCCTGCTGGCGCTGAAAGCGCGCGGACATGTCGTGGGCTTCCTCGGCGATGGCGTGAATGACGCGCCTTCGCTCCACATGGCGGATGTTGGTATCTCCGTCGCGGGCGCGGTGGATGTCGCCAAGGACGCAGCCGAGATCATCCTGATGGAGCGCAGCCTCGAAGTGCTGCACGCGGGCGTGCTAGAGGGCCGCAAGGCGTTCGGCAATGTCATGAAATACCTGCTCATGGCCACTAGCTCGAACTTCGGCAACATGTTCAGTATGGCGGGCGCGACGCTGTTCCTGCCGTTCCTGCCGATGACACCGACCCAGATCATCCTCAATAACTTTATGTACGACCTCTCGCAGGTGACGATTCCATCTGACGCGGTAGACGAGTCCTACATTATGAAGCCGCGCCACTGGGACATCGCGCTGATCCGCAACTTCATGCTGATCATTGGGCCAATCAGCTCGGTGTATGACTTCCTCACCTTCTACATCATGCTAACAGTTTTCCATGCGTCGGAGTCACTGTTTCACACTGGCTGGTTTGTCGAGTCCCTGGCGACTCAGACGCTGGTGATCTTCGTCATCCGCACGATGGGCAATCCGCTGAAGAGCCGCCCCAGCAAGCCACTCGCGATCACGGTCATCCTGATCGTGCTCACCGCGATGGCGCTGCCCTATACGCCGCTCGCCGTACCGCTGGGCTTCACCCCGCTCCCCGCGGCCTACTTCGCGTTCCTCGTCGTGACGGTCGTGACCTACCTCTTCCTGGTGGAAATCGTCAAGCGGCGTCTGATGCGAGAGCGGCCTGCGAAGCGCGCCATCCAGCGCGGATAGCCTAGCCAAAGCGGGCCACCCACAAGGCCACTGTTCGCCGGGTCGCGACGCGCCATGGTATGCTGCCCGCACGATGGGCGCGAGGAGCGCGCGGAAAGGGTGGCGCCGCCGGTGTATCTCAAGCGACTGGAGCTCCAGGGATTTAAGAGCTTCGCGCCGCGCACCACGCTGGAGTTCAGCCCCGGCGTGACGGCGATCGTTGGCCCGAATGGCTCCGGCAAGTCGAACCTGGCCGACGCCATCCGCTGGGTGCTGGGCGAGCAGAGCATGCGTCAGCTGCGCGGCAAGAAGAGCGACGACGTGATCTTCGCCGGTGGCCAGAGCCGCGCGCCGATGCAGATGGCGCAGGTCGGCCTGACGCTCGACAACGCATCCGGCTGGCTGCCCACTGAGTTCGCCGAGGTCAGCATCGCCCGGCGCAGCTTCCGCTCCGGCGAGAGCGAATACCTTAGCAACGGCCAGCGCACGCGCCTCAAGGATGTGCTGCTGCTGCTCTCCCAGGCGCGAATCGGCCACGATTCGTACACCGTCGTCGGACAGGGGATGGTGGACCAGGCGCTCAGCCTTCGCGCTGACGAGCGCCGCGCTCTCTTCGAGGACGCCGCCGGCATTCGCGGCTTCCAGGCGCAGCGCAACGAGGCCGAGCAGAAGCTGACGCTCACCCAGACGAATATCGGCCGCCTGCGCGACATCACCGGCGAGATCGAGCCGCGCCTGGCTCCGCTCGCGGAGCAGGCCCGCCGCGCCCGCGAATACTCCGGCGCGCGCGACGAGCTGACGCGCCTGCTGCGGAGCTGGTACCGCCGCCAGTGGGCCGACAGCCAGAGCGCGCGCGCCACCGCTGAAGAGGCCGAGCGCGGCTTCGGCGCCCGCATCCAGGCGCTCCAGGCGTCGCTCACCCAGGAGGAAGACGCCACCCGGCTGGCGCGTGAGGAGCGCGAGATGCTGATCGCCGAGATCGGTGTCATCCGGCGCGAGCGGGGCGAGACATCGGGCCGGTTGCAGACGACCGAACGCGACCTGGCGGTTGGTCGCGAGCGCCTGGCCAGCCTGGAGCGGCAGCAGGCCGACCTCGACGGCGAACAGGAGCAGCAGAACGAAGCCGTCGAGGTCGCCCGCGCGCACGTTGGCGGACTGGAGGCGCAGACCGCCCAGGCCGACGCGCGCGCCGCCGCCGCCGCCGCTGACGTAGACCGGCTGGAGAGTGGCCAGCACACCGCCCGCCAGGAGCAAGAGCTGGCCGAGGCGACGCTGCGCGCCGCCCAGCGCGAGGTCATCCAGGCGCAGGCGCGTCTTGGCGCGGCGCAGACCGAGCAAGGCCGGCTCCAGAAGCAGCTAGGCGATCGCAACAAGGCGCTAGCGACCCGCCGCGAAGCGGTGACGCTCGCCCAGCGCAAGCTGGACGCCGCCAACACGCAGAGCGAGCAGCGCCGGCTGGCGTTCGATGAGGCCCATCAGCGTGTCGAAGCGCTGACCGCCGAGCGCGAGACGCTAGCGCGCGAGATCGCGGAAGGTCAGGCGGAGGTCGAGCGGCTGCGCGCCGCCGCCGCCGACGCCGAGCGTGAGCGCAAGGCGCTGGCTGACCGGCTGGCGCTGCTCGAAGAATGGCGCCGCAATCTGGACGGCTTCGGCGACGGCCCGCAGGCGCTGCTGCGCGCCGCGCCCGATGAGCGCCCGCCGATCCTCGGCGTCGTCTCCCAGCTCATCACCGTCACGCCAGGGCAGGAGGTCGCGATCGAGGCCGCGCTGGGGCCATTCCTCCAGGCGGTCGCCGTCTCCTCGCCCGCCGACGCCCGGCAGGCCGCCGCGTGGCTGCGGGCGGGCAAGGCTGGGCGCGCCATCTTCCTCTGGAGCGATCCCGCCGCCCCACAGGCGCCCGCGCCCGGTGTCGCGGTGGATGGGCAGGAGGTCATCGCGCTGGCCAGCGACGCCATCAGCGCGCCTCCTCAGGCGCTGGGCGCGCTGCGCCGCCTGCTGGCCGGATACGCTAGTCGTGCGCGACCTTCCCGCCGCCGAGCGCATCACCGTCGCAGGCCAGCGGACGAACGGAGCCGCTTACGTGCGTCACGCTGGCGGGCGAAGTGGTCAGCCCGCGCGGCTGGATGCGCGGCGGCGCCAGCGGATCGGGCGGCGCGGCGGGCGCTAGCGAATCCGGGACGCTCGGACGCGAGCGTGAGCTGCGGACACTGCCAGTCGAGATCGATCGCATCACCCTGGACATCGAAGACGCCCGCGCCCAGTTGACCGAAGCTTCGGACGCGCAAGCCCAGCGCCGCACGCGTGAAGAGCGCCTGAAGAAGGATGCGCAGGCCGCCGAGGCGCGCGGCCAGGAGCTGGCGCGCGCTGTGACCACCGCCCAGCGTGAGCAGGAGCGCTCCGAGAGCGAGTTGCATCTCGCTGAGACAGTCGCTGAGCAGATCACGGCGGAGGTCGAAGGCATCGAGCAAGAGGTCAGCGCGACCGTCGAGCGAGTGGCTGAGCAGGAGGACGCCCAGCGCGAAATGGTCGAGCGCGTTGAAGACGCGCAGGCGGAGGTAGACGAAATCACCGCCCGCAATCGCGGCCAGCTCGACGACCTCAATCGCGCGCGCACGACGCTAGCGCTGCACAAGCAGGAAGCAGCGACGCTGGCGCAGCGCGCCGAGCAGATTCGCGGGCAGCTGCGCGAGATCGAAGCGCAGGTCAGCAGGCGCGGCGAGCGGCTGGCCGCGATCATCGTCCAGCGCGAACAACTGCAAATCGCCACTGGCGAGGAAGAAGCGTCCATCCAGGTGTTACGCGAGCGGGTGCGTTCACTAGGCGAAGTCCTGCGCCGCCATGACGAGCGGCAGGCGGAGCTGGAGCGGCAGATCGGCTCGCTGGAGCGCGGGCAGAGCGCTGAGCGGCAGGAGCTGGCCCGCCTGGAGGTCGAGTACCGCCGGGCGATCGTAGACGCGCAGCGCGCCCGTGACACGCTGGAAACGCTAGCCCAGCAGATACGCGACGAACTTGGCGCCGAGGGAGACGACGACCCGCTATCCACCATCATTGAACCGTCAGAGGAAGCGGAAAGCGATGCGCCGGAGCTTTCGCCCGAGGAGCTGGGACGCATGCGCCGACAGATTGATAGCCTGCGCTCGCGGCTGAAGCATCTCGGCGGCTACGACCCCGAAGCGCCGCAGCAGTATGAAGAACTGAAGACGCGCTACGACTTCCTGACCGGGCAAATACGCGACCTGACCGAAGCATCCACCAACCTGCGCCAGATCATCACCGAGCTGGACGCGACGATGCGCCGCCAGTTCGTCGAGACCTTCCATGCCGTCAACGAGCGCTTCCAGCGGCACTTCACCACGCTCTTCTCCGGAGGCGCGGCGCGGCTGGAGCTAACCGCTCCGCGCCGCGAGCAGAGCGACGAGGATGACGAGGAAGCCGCCGCGCCCGATGAGCTATCCGTCCCGCGCAAAACAGCGTTCGGAGGCATCGAGGTCTACGTGCAGATACCTGGCAAACGGGTACAGGATCTCTCGCTGCTCTCCGGTGGCGAGCGCGCGATGGTCTCCGCCGCGCTGCTCTTCGCCCTGCTGGAGACGAACCCGCCACCCTTCTGCATGCTGGATGAGGTAGATGCGGCGCTGGACGAAGCGAACGTGGTGCGCTTCTGCGATATACTCAAACAGCTGGCTGTGAGCACGCAATTCATCGTTATCACGCACAACCGCGTGACGATGACCAACGCCAACGCGATCTACGGCGTCTCGATGGGCGCGGATAGCGTCTCGCGTGTGCTCTCAATGCGACTGGCGGAAGTCCCCCTGGCGCGCTGAGTCAGCCCCACCGGAAGGAGCGATCGCATGCCGGAGGGATTCGCGCGCATCCGCCGCGCCGTGACGCTCGCGCTGGCTCTGGTGGTCACGCTGGCGCTCGGCGGTCAGCACGCAGCCGCGCCGCGCGCATTCGCCGCGACTCAGGCCGGGCTGGCGTACACGCAGGCCCCGTGCGCGCCTGTCTCGACCGCGCCCAAGTCCACCGCGCCGCTCATCACCCAGTTACTTGGTGGGACTGACGTGACGCTGCTCGGCGCCGCGTCTGGCTGGAGCCACGTCCGCATCTGGGGCGGCATGGAGGGCTACATCCCCGCCAGCGCGCTGGCCGCCACGCCGCCTGCCCACGCCTCCGAGGGCAATTGCTCCTTCCCTGGCGTACCCGACCCACAGGTAGACATGCTGCCACACGACACCGGCCCGTTCTCGCTGACAGCGAGCGGCGCCACAAACGGCCCGGCGACGCTCTACGCATGGCCCAGCCAGAGCGCGGCGCCAGTGGTCGGGCTGGCGGCGGGCGCGTCGGTCAGCATCAGCCAGTGGGCCGGCGATACGGACGGGCAACCCTGGTATCATGTGGCGACGGATGCGGGCGCAGGTTGGATCTGGGCGGGGAACATCCGCCTGAGCGCAGCCGGACCCCGCGACGCATATGGTAAACGGCAAGCCGGTGTGGGCTCCCGCCGCGGGCAAGGGCATGTGGTTCACCAACTACTTCACCCGCCATGTGGATGTCAACAAGCTGGTGGCCGCCGCGAAGGCCGCCGGCCTCACCCATCTCTACGCAGAGGTCGCCATCACGCGCTACGGCTTCTACGCCCCCATATCGCTCGACCGGCTGCTTCCAGTGGCGCACGCGCAGGGCATCGCGGTGATCGCCTGGGTCTATCCGACGCTCGAAAATGTCACCGATGACATCCGCATGTCCGTCCGCGTCGCGAACTATGTGACGCCGACCGGTGACCGGCCCGACGGCCTCGCCACAGATATCGAAGAGGTGATGGACAGCGGGAGCGTCTACACGTACGGCCAGGTGATGCGCGCGCTGCTGGGTCCCAATGAGCTGATGGTGAACTCCGCCATGCACCCCTTCACCCACGCCAGCTATCCCTACGCCGCCATCGCCGCCAGCTGGAACGTCATGGCGCCGATGAACTACTGGCACAGCAGCGCCAGCCGCGACTTATACCGCCGCGGATGTCGCGCGCTTTGTGAACGGTCTCGGTGGTCACGATCCGCGCGGCGATGCTGGCCGCTGGCGTCTCCTCGCCGATTCCCGTTGAGGAGTTGGGCCAGATGTACGACATGTACTCCGATGATGGCGCGGGAACCGCCCATAATCCCAGCGGCGCCGAAATCACCGCCGACCTCCAAACGGCGCGTGCGCTCGGCTGCATCGGCGCCTCATACTTCGAGTGGCAAACGGCGACACAGGCCCAATGGCAGGCGCTCAGCGCCTATGCGTGGTAGCCTGGCGCTACTGGATGCCGCATCGCGCTTGACTGGCTCGACGCGTATGTGCTATCCTGAACCCACATCGGGGCGTAGCGCAGCCTGGTAGCGCACCACAATGGGGTTGTGGGGGTCGGAGGTTCAAATCCTCTCGCCCCGACCAATAGCGGCCATCCTTTGCGGATGGCCGCTATTTTTTGTCATAGTCTGAAAAGGTTTTGTTCATGCAATGAATCGGCGCCACCCATGCGCTCCAGACGCTGGAAATGGTATCGGCGGCTGGGGGCGGCCATCTCCTGGAGGGAACCGCGCATGCGCCACTCGACGCTACGGCAGATCGTAACTGAGACCGAAACACGAGCGCGCGCCCTCAGCGCTGGCTCTGATGCGCAGCTCGCGCTGTACGAAGTCGCGCTGACGAGTATCCGGCTGGCGCTGGCGGAGAGCGAACAGCCTCGCGCCTGGGAGCGGGTGGCGCTGTCACTGGCTGACCAGCGCGCCCGGCTGCCTGTGGACGCGCTGGATGCCAGCCCGGCGGAGCAGGCGCGCCGGCGACTGGCGCTTCTGGCGGACCTGCCTGAGGTCACCGGGGTCGCATCATACCAGGACATCGTAGATTTGATCGGCGAGACCATCAATGTAGGCGCGCCGCGCTATAACAGCGGCGACATTCGTGGGTGCGGCGCGCTCTACTGGACGATCATCCGGCTGATTTGCGAGACGCCAGCCACGCGCGGATTCCCCGGCTACGCCCGCCTTCAGGGCCAGCTCAAGCCGCTCACGGACGCCGAACCGCACGCGGGGACGATGAGCCACGCCGAGGCGGACGCCTGGGCCTGGGAGCTGCGCCACGCGCTCGACGCCACAGTGCGCGTCGCCACGCCGTAACCGGACTATGGGTGAGCGAACGGTGAGGTTTCCTCCACAACTGGGAAGCCCTGATCGCGCAGCGACTGGATGAGCTGCTCGCAGTGCTCGCGGTTGCGTGTCTCCAGCGTCAGCGAGACCTCGACATGCTGGATCGGAGCGTGCGGCGCGGCGCGATGGTGCGCGACATCGAGCACGTTCACTTTCTGCTCAGCGATGATGGCCAGCAGCCGCAGGAGCTCGCCCGGGCGGTCTATCAGCAGCGTCCGCAGCGCCAAATACCGTCCCTGGATGGCAAGGCCGTGAGCGATGAAGCGTCCCACCAGGTTCATGTCAATGTTCCCACCGCTCAGCACGATTGCTGTGCGAACGCCGGGCAGCGAGACAGCGCCTGAGAGCATAGCCGCCACGCCTACCGCGCCCGCGCCCTCTACGACCAGCTTACTGCGCTCCATCAACAGCAGCACCGTGCGGATGATGTCGTCATCCTCGACCGTTACCACCTCATCCACCAGCTTGCGAGCGATGGCGAATGTGCGCGCCCCAGGGGACTTGACGGCGATACCGTCGGCGACCGTCGAGAGCGTGTCGAGCATGACAAGATGTCCCACGGCCAGCGAGTCACGCATAGCCGCCGCGCCAGCCGCCTCCACGCCGATGATGCGCACACTGGGCTTGAGCGCTTTAACGGCGGTGGCGATGCCCGAGATCAGGCCGCCGCCGCCGATGGGCGCGATAATTGCTTCCACATCGGGCAGATCGGCGAGAATCTCCAGGCCGACGGTTCCCTGGCCCGCGATGATGTCGGCGTCATCGAAGGCGTGGATGTAGATCGCGCCACTCTCCGCTTGAATCTCGCATGCTCGCTCGTAGGCGTCATTGTAGGAGGCGCCAGCGAGAATGACGGTCGCGCCGTAGCTCTCGGTAGCGGTGATCTTGGCCAGCGGCGCGGTCGCGGGCATGATAATTGTGCAGGCGATGTCGAGCGCGCGGGCGGCGATGGCGACGCCCTGCGCGTGGTTGCCTGCCGAAGCCGCAATCACGCCATGCGCGCGCTCCTCGGCGGTGAGCCGCGAGAGCTTGTACGTCGCGCCCCGCACCTTGTAGGACCCAGCGCGCTGGAGATTCTCGGCTTTGAGATAGACCGTCGCGCCGGTCATCGTACTGAGCGTGCGTGAATGAATCAGCGGTGTGTGATACACATGCGGGCGCACGACATCCTGCGCGCGCCAGACATCTTGAATCGTGGGCGCGCTTACGTCATCAGATGGAACGGCGTCCGGAGTCGCGGCGATATCAGGCGTGGAAGTCACATCGCGCTCGTGGGAAGCCTTGGCGGCCCGTGAGGGGCTGGTGGACGGTGTAGGTGGCGTATGAGATGCGCTCATAGTGCAGTGTCCTCTTTGACCCGCGTGGAACGCAACGCCGCGCCGGGCGGCGGATACAATGCGACAAATGCAACACAGACAGCGTTTTGAGCGTCTATTGTTACGAAGTATGCTAGCACACATGGCGGGGATAGCGCCCTGGATGCCGTCACCACACCCCGCACAGGAACGCGCCGGCAAGGAGCCGGCAGTCGCGGCGATGGAGCCGCATACCGCGGGGTGGCTCGCAGACGCGAGACAGCCCGCAAGGAGAACATGCGATGGCGGATTCCGGCGTTCGCGAACTTGCGGCTAATCGCGCGCCAGACCCGATCTCCACCACGCCCACCCAACCGCTGATCAGGCAAGAATCAAGGCAGACGCCCGCGCCAGCGCCATGGAACGGGGCTGCTTCGCGCACGCGAGCCCCCTCCATTCCACGACAGGCCGCAGTAATCGCGGCGCCGATCATGACATTCGCAATTTCTCTCGGGCTGGCGATTGCCCCTCTGGCAGCGGCGATCGTGGCGCTCTGGGCAATTGGAAAGGCGCTGATCACACTGACGCAGCTGATAACGCTTGCGCGGGCGGGACAGGCGCTGACTAGCCCGACGACGCCAGAGCTCTTAAACTCGCTGGATATCGCCGCGCGCGCGGGTTTTCTCGCAATAGGCTATCTCGCACTGATCTTCGCACTGATAGCGTTGATGGCGGGGCTATTTGGCCGTGGCTGGGGACGGCTATTCATCCTGCCCGGCGCGGCCTTCAGCGCGACGGCGCTCGCGTTGCTCGGCATTGGCGCCGTGTTCGCGCCGCCACTCGTGCATCTCCTCCCCGTTCCGGCAGCGTGGCTGATCCCCCTGGCTATGTATGCGCTGGTGGACGCGGTCCTGGTAAGCAGCGTCTTAGTGGACGTCCGCCCGACCCGATCGCCCAGCGCGACGGGCCATCACCGCGCCGCGCCGAGGCCACCACGGAGCGCTGGAGCGACGCCCGCGTAGGGCGCCTTATAGCTCAGAACGCTCCTGCGTAGCGAGGCCAATGAGCTTGTAGACCAGCTTCGCAGCGATCACTGGGCTCGTGTGGCTCTCCAGCAGCGGCGAGAGCTCGACAACATCGAAGCCAATGATCGTCTTGCGCCGCGCCACCTCCGCCAGCAGGTCTATCGCATCGTACCAGCCCAGGCCACCCGGCTCTGGCGTGCCTGTGCCGGGGACCAGGGACGGATCGAAGGCGTCAATATCGAAGGTCACATAGACCTCGTCAGAGAGGGCGTCGACCACCTCCTCGATCCATCCCCGGTCGCCGCGCGCCTGGCGAGCGTGGATATCGGCGGCAAGCCACATCGGCAACGCCCGCTCCGCCACGAGCGCAGCTTCGGGCTCGCTGAGGCTGCGGATACCGACCTGCGCGGTGCGCGGGCAGACCTCTAACGTGCGCCGCATGATCGTAGCCGCGCTGTACGTCGCTCCTTCATACTCATCCCGCAGGTCGGCGTGGGCGTCGAGCTGCAGGACGCTCATGCCAGGATGGCGGCGGGCGAACGCGCGGATCACACCAATCGACGTTAGATGATCGCCACCAAGGGTGACGACGAACTTGCCCCGGTCGAGCAGCGCGCCGGTCACCAGTTCGGTGCGGTTGACCATCGCCTCCGCGTCCCCATTGACAATCTCCACCGCGCGCAGGGTGTGGATACCCACGCGATAGGGCGAGCGCCGGAGCTCGGCGTCATAAAGCTCCAGATTGCGCGAGGCGTCAATGATGGCGCGCGGACCCTCGCGCGTCCCAGGCTGATAGCACGTCGTGCCGTCGAACGGAACTGGCGTGACGACCACGCGCGCTGTCTCGAAGTCGGTGTATTCCTGATCCAGATGCATGAAGCCGCGCGCTGGCGCGAGAGCCTCATCCAGTTCTGGCGGGTTGAAATCGGCGGTCACAGAAGGCTCCTGAGGTGAGAGGGGAATGCGTACGGTACAGGCCAGCGCATAAGGCGCGAAAACGCATCCATTATACACGCTCGCGAACACACATCTCCTGGCGGCCATCCGAAACACCGCCTTTTCTCGCCCGCCGCAGGAGCGATAGATGTGGTAAAATAGTGTATTGAGCGCCCCGTATGCGTGCTTTGCTTTTTCTGAGGTTGGTGAGCGCGTCTTGCCCTTTGGACCGTGCGGTTGATTCATGCGAGTGGCGTACTGGCGCAATGCGCGCCAGACCCGTGAGAGCCGGGATCCCGAGTTGGTCGGGATGATTGAGAAGAGAGCTGAGTTGGCGGCATGTGGGCCGCGCCCAGCTCGGATGCATTGGGTTGGTGTTCGCAGGTGATTGAAGGAGCCAGTGTGGCGACGCGTGTGTATGTAGGGAATTTGCCCTACTCCGCAAGCGATGAACAGCTAAACGAGCTGTTCCAGGTGTATGGAGAAGTAACCGAGGCGACAGTGATGCGTGATCGCGCCTCGGGATTGAGCAAAGGCTTCGGGTTCGTTCAGATGCCCGACGTGGAAGCCGCGCGTCAGGCGATTTTGTCGCTCAATGGGACGATGCTGAGCGGCCGGACGATTCATGTCAATGAAGCCGAAGAGCGTGCGCCCCGGCGTGAGTTCAGCGACCGTCCGCCACGGCGCGACTTCGAGGACCGTGGCCCCCGCCGCGACTTCGGCGATCGTCCGCCACGGCGCGACTTCGAGGACCGTGGCCCTCGCCGTGACTTCGGCGATAGTGGCCCTCGCCGTGACTTTGGCGACCGCCCGCCGCGTCATGACTTCGGCGATAGTGGCCCTCGCCGTGACTTCGGGGATCGTCCGCCACGCCGCGATTTTAGTGATCGCCCACCACGCCGCGACTTCGGGGATAGTGGTCCTCGTCGCGACTTCGGCGACCGTCCGCCACGGCGCGATTTTAGCGATCGACCGCCACGGCGCGACTTCGGGGATAGTGGCCCTCGCCGCGACTTCGGCGACCGGCCCCCACGGCGTGACTTCGAGGACCGTGGCCCTCGCCGCGACTTCGGAGATAGTGGCCCTCGCCGCGATTTTGGCGATCGGCCCCCACGCCGCGACTTCGGGGATAGTGGTCCCCGCCGCGACTTTGGTGACCGCCCGCCCCGCCGTGACTTCGGAGATAGTGGCCCTCGCCGCGACTTTGGCGAGCGGCCGCCGCACCGCAGTTTCGAGGATCGTGGCTCACGCCGCGATCGGCCGGACTCAGGTGGGCGTGACTCGCAGGGGCGTGGACCACGGCACAACGATCGCGGCTTTAGCGACGCGGGCGAGCGCGGACGGCGCCCGCAGCGTGACGACCGCCCCCGCCGCTCGTTTACCGACGCCGTCTCCTTCGAGGAGGACGATGACGAGTAGCGCCTGCGCGGGGCGATAAGCACCGTGTGAGACAAGAACCCGCTAGCTTCTCGAACGAGGCCAGCGGGTTCTTTTTTTCAACTCCGTCGGCGCGCTCCAAAGCGAAGCGCGCCGACGGGTCAGTGCGCTGCGGGCTGGTCGCTCGCGGCGATGTCAGATGCGGGAAGGGTATGAATCGAGGCGCCGAGTACGCGCTCCGCCGCCATAGTGTGACTGCACGCGCCGTGATCGGCGAAAAAGTGGCAATCACACGACCACGCGCCATGATCGTAGTGAATGGTGTGTATATCATTCTCGCCCTGGAAGGACGCCTCGAATTGACTGAACTGGATGCGCTCCGGCTCCTGGGCGTACTGCTTGGCCTTGGCGATCTTGCCAATCATGCTTGAGGTGTACATTGGTCGTCGCTCCTGTTCTACCTCAGCGACCGGCGATGGATGTTGAGGCTGAGTAGCGCCGAATGGCGGGGTAAAGAGTGAGGCGTCCGGCCGCCGACCTGTCTCTCACTGCCCGCTCGCGCGTTCTTACTCGCCTGTATCTCGCTCGACAACCTTACTGGTGTGATACGCTTGTCAGTCGCGGGCTAACGCTGAAAGGGAGTGGCCGCTGGGTCGCTGACCACTGAAATGACGAGAGGCGCTGAAGGCAATTATCGCCTCAGCGCCTCAGCTTTACGATGCGCGCACGGACGCATCCCCGCCGCGGCGGGACTTGCGTATAATCCGTGCGAATTCGCATCAGGGGGGCCTCCTTAGAGTTGTCTTGTTGACCGGAGCGCCTGCTGTTTGTTCGCGTGTGTACGGTAGTGTACCATGAGGATGTCTAAACGTCCAGATCGAGTTATCCAAGAGATGCGTGGAATCAGAGCCCGCGAACCGGGAAGGATGGCGCGTCATGACCGATTCTTCGCCAGCGCAGAGCCCCCGAGCGGAGCCGGATGTAAACTCCACCGTCGAGGCGTCGCGAGCGCTCCAGCCAGTCTCGGCTCCGCAGGCGCCCGCTGTCGAGGGGCTGGGCGCGGAGAGGCGCGAGCGGCTCGCAGGGCGGCTCCGCGCCGCGCTGGGGCCAGAAAGTGTCCTTTCTGACTCCGCCGCCCTCATGAGCTATGGCTACGACGCCAGCCCGCTGGAGGGCACGCCGGACGTTGTCGCGTTGCCCGCATCTCCCGAAGCGCTCGCTACCGCTGTGCGGCTGGCGGTGGAGGCGAACTCCCCAGTCGTAGCGCGGGGATCAGGCACGGGCCTTTGCGGCGGCGCCATTCCGACCCGTGGCGGCTTGGTCATCTCCACCGCGCGGATGAACCGCATCCGCCTGATAGACCCGCTGAACCGGCGCGCGCTCGTTGAGCCAGGCGTCATCAACCTGGCGCTCTCTGAGGCGGCCCGGCCCTATGGCCTCTACTACGCGCCCGATCCTGCCAGCCAGCGCATCTCGACTATTGGCGGCAACGTCGCGACGAACGCCGGTGGCCCGCACTGTCTGGCGTCAGGCGTCACGGCGAATCACGTACTGGCCGCGCAAATCGCACTGCCCAGCGGAGAGTTGCTGTGGCTCGGCGCGGAAGATGGCGCCGCTGGGACATTGGGACTCGACCTGCTCGGCGCCGTCATTGGCTCCGAGGGTACGCTGGGCGTCGTCACGCAAATCGTGGTGCGCCTGCTCCCCCTGCCGGAGAGCGTGCGCACACTGCTGGCCATTTTCCCGGATGTCGCCACGGGATCGAATGCCGTTTCCGCAATCATCGGGGCAGGCATCATTCCGAGCGCGCTGGAAATGATGGACCGCATCATCTGCCAGGCCATCGAGCGCGCCTTCCATGCCGGCTATCCCGAAGACGCGGGCAGTGTGCTGTTGATCGAAGTAGACGGCGCACGCGAGCAGGTCGAGGCGCAGGGCGAGCGCATCGCGGCGCTGTGCAAATCCAGCGGCGCGCGTGAGGTACGGGTGGCGCGCTCAGAGGCGGAGCGCGCGGCGCTCTGGGCGGGCCGAAAAGGAGCCGCCGCCGCGTTGGGACAAATCACCACCAGCTTCTACCTGCAGGACGCAGTCGTGCCGCGCTCGCGTCTGCCCCGCATCATGGAGCGGATCGAGGAGATTGGGCGAGAGTTCTCGCTGCTCATTCCGAACGTGTTTCACGCGGGCGATGGCAACCTGCACCCCAATATGTGCTTCGACCGCCGGAAGCCTGGCGACATCGAGCGCGTGATCCGCGCGGGGAACGAGCTGCTGCGCGCATGCGTAGACTTGGGCGGCATCGTCTCTGGTGAGCATGGCATCGGGCTGGAGAAGCGCGACGCCATGTCCTACGTCTTCAGCGCGCGCGACCTGGCGGCGATGGCGCGGCTGCGGCTCGCTTTCGACCCGCGCGAGCTCTTCAATCCCGACAAAATCTTCCCGGAGAGCGCGTCATGCCTGGAAGCGCGCGCGCCCTACGCGGTCGCGGGCGGGCTGGGCGCGGGCGAGAACGCCTGGTTCTGCTGAGTCGAGCCATGCCCGCTCACTGGAGCGGCACGAGCGCCAGCAGGACACCAGCCCCGTTGGGACTCGCCACTGGCAGCCCACCAGCGCCGGGCGGTGTCAGCACGGTGGTCGCTACCGCCTGGGAGGTGGGCGGATGCTGGTCAGGCGCGCCGCTGCGCACCTCGACGCCAAGCGTATATGCCCCCACATCGCTGGGATTTAGGTTGATGGGCCAGGTCTGGGTCATGATGAGCTGGCCCGGCTGCCACTGGAGCGGCGGCAGCCACTCTTGCGTCAGGGAATCATCGAAGACCAGGCGTCCGTGCCCGCCTGGCCGGGTCAGCGTCACGACAACGGTCTGCGGCGCCGTTAGCGGCGCGGAAACACGCCAGTACGTGGTGACAGTCAACTCGGGCTCGGTCACTGAGACCTGAGGCGGGTTGACCTGATACCCCACCAGTTCCAGCCCTCCAGCGAAGCGCGCATCCACCTGGCGCACGCCCGCGAGCGAGCTGGCGTAGGCAAAGCTGTAGAAAGACGCTGGCATGCGCGGAATACCCTTGCCGGGGTCACGCCGCAGCAGGAGGTAGCCATCGCGGGCCGTCGCGATTTGATAGTCACCCGAGTACAGCGTGCTCAGTACGGCGCTCACGTAGCCAGCCGGGCTGGTAAACGGGTAATAGTCGCCCGCCCCCACGTCCAGGAACACATAGTCAGCGTTCTTGAGGTCGGACGGGAACTGATAAATGGCGAGGCGGTGGCTGATATGCGGCGCCAGGGTAGATTGCGCGCTGACTGAGGCGTCGGGCGGAATCGAGGCGGCGATGGCTTCACCGAGGCGGTCATGGGCAGACACAACCGGCCAGATGTGGCGCACCGTTACCTGCTGATAGACGCGCGACGCCTGGGATCCTAGCCCGACGATCAGTGCCGGAACCAGCAGCAATGCCAGCAACACCTCTGACCGCACGATCCCAGCCAACCAGCGTGCGCCACCGCCACCGAGGCGCGCACGCGCCGCGCAGAGCCATCCAGACACCAGCGGCGCGATCCACGCCATCGCATCTATCGAAGCGACGATGAGTACCGCCGCGATGTCTGTATTGTACTGATAGCCGCCGGAATACATCAGCGGATCGGAGCTGAGAAAGTTGAGCAGCGCCGATGGAAGGGCGATCACCGCCACCCACGGGCTGAGCAGCGGCAGGAAGCCGGTGGGCGCGAGCAGCTTGACGATATAATCCCGACGCGCGGTGTCATGCGCCATCGCGATCAGCGTCGAGATGGGCGCGTGGAGCAGCCCGCTGAAGCGCCCAATTACCGGGGAATGGCCCACCGGGCTAAGCGCGCGCATCAGGACCAGCGCCAGCGCCAGCGTCAACACGCCGCCGAGAACGATGCCCAGGCCAAGGCGCCAGCGGCGGTGGAAGAGCGCCACGAACAGGCCGATGCCGATCACATCGAGCGTCAGCGTCTCTTTACAGAGCAGCGCCAGCGCCAGGCAGACCACCAGCGCGCGATACCGCCGGATGGTCAGGAAGTAGAACGCCCACAGCAGGATCGTGGCGGCCATCGTCTCGGGGTGGAAGTCGTCGGTCACCGCCGCCAGAAGCGGTGGATAGGCCAGGAACAGCGCCGCGAACGCCACACCCCACCAGGAGTTTCGCAACCGACGCGCCGCCAGCAGCCATATCGGAATGACGCCCGACGCGACGACGACCACCTGAAGCAGCAAGATCGCCTTGACGCTGGGCCAGACGAGATAAAGCAGGCTGAGAGGGATGAGGATAGGCTCAAAGTGGATGGCGAAGCGCGAGACGCCGCCAAGGCAATTCACATCGGTGATCGGGTTGCAGATGGTCTGCGTCATGAAATGGCCGTGGATGGTGTTCCACAGCGCCTGATCCATGATTCCCAGGTCTTCGGCGTGGGTCGCGAAGGTGTCCTGGCGCCCGAACGTGAAGAGGGTGAGGGTGATCGCATAGGCCAGCGCGAGCAGCAGCGTCACGCCGAATGCGATACGCCCGCTCCGGCCAGTCTCATACGGCTCGGGGAGCGCCTCATGCCGGATGATCCAGCCCCAGGCGCGGCGGAGGACGTTCTGGCCATGTGTGGGTTGCGCCTGCTCGGCGATCATGGATTGCGCGCTCCCTCATTCAGGACGCTCGAGTGAACGGAATACTTCAGGCGCCGCGCCCGGCGCGCCTGAAGTATTGTCGGAGCGCGCGCCTCACGGCGTCAAGCGATCATGGACTTGCGGGCGCTCTAGGGAGCAAAACGGATGCGCTAGCCTGAGCCATCACGCAATACCCTATAATTCATATGACCGACGAGCGCGCTCCGCGACCGAGCCATGCAACCACGAGTTTGCCATCGCGCCAACGCGCGCCGCGCAATCGCTGACATTCATCAGACAACGCACCTGTATGCCTGTGAGGATAGTGTGAACAGCCCCCAGCGCGAACCGACAAACCGATTCCTGCGCGCCTGCCTGCGCCTGCCCACCGACCGGACGCCAGTCTGGTACATGCGCCAGGCGGGGCGCTCGCTGCCTGAGTTTCGCGAGGTACGCAAGCGCCATTCCTTTTTCGAGGTCGCCAGCACACCTGAGCTTTGCGCGGAGGTGACGCTCCAGCCGGTGCGGCGCCTGGGCGTGGACGCCGCCATCCTGTTCTCGGATATCGTCGCGCCGCTGGTGGCGATTGGCCTGGACATCAAGCTCGTGGAGGGAACAGGCCCCGTTACCGCGCATCCCATACGCGAGCGCGCCGATCTCGACACGCTGCGCCCGCTCGACCCGGAGCGCGACATGTCCAGCGTGCGCGACGCGATTGGCATCCTGCGCGAGGCGCTGGCTCCAGCGGATACGGCGCTAATCGGCTTTGTCGGCGCGCCGTTTACCCTGGCGGGCTATCTGGTGGAGGGCAAGCCTTCACGCGATTTCGTGCGTACGAAGCGTATGATGTTTGATGAGCCTGAGCTGTGGAATGGCCTGATGGAGCGGCTGACCGAGATTGTCCTGGGCTTCGCGCGGGGGCAAATCGCGGCGGGCGCGCAGGCGATCCAGGTCTTCGATAGCTGGATTGGCGCGCTCGGCCCGCGTGAATATGCGCGCTTCGTCCAGCCGCATATGCGCCGGCTCTTCGACGGTCTGCGCGCGCCCGGTCTGCCAGAGGTCCCGCGCATTCACTTCGGCACGGGGACGGCCACGCTGCTCGAGATGATGGCTGAGGCGGGCGGAGAAGTCATCGGCCTCGACTGGCGCGTCAACCTGGATGAGGCATGGGCGCGGCTGGGCGGCCCAGAGCGCGTGGCGATCCAGGGGAACCTGGACCCAGTGACACTCATGGCGTCATGGGAAACCGTGCGCGCGGAGACAGAAACCATCCTGCGGCAGACGGGAGGACAGCCAGGCCACATCTTCAACCTGGGCCACGGCGTGCTACCGGAGACCGACGCCGCTCAGCTTGAGCGCCTGACAGGATTCATCCATGACTTCAGGCCGTAAGCCGCTCGCGAAGTAACAGACACGCCGAACCAGCCGGGCAAGCGCTCAAGGCGCTGTAAGCCCGGCTGATCGTATCCGGTGGGTTGTCCGCCGCCTTCGCGGGCGGGGCCGCGCGACGCGCAGGTGACATGCGCACTGGTCTTGCTGGCCTCCAGCAGGACCAAATCCGCGTGTTCCTAGTAGCCCTGGGCGGCGGCCTTCAGTCGGGCCTTGCGGGCTTTGCGCTCGCGGGCGTCGGCCTTGCGCTTGCGCTTCACACTGGGCGGCTCGTAGTGCTGGCGGCGCTTGGCCTCCGATAGCAAACCGTCCTGCTGCACCCGGCGGGTGAACTTCTTCAGGGCTACTTCGAACGAGTCGCCCTCTTTGATAATGACCTCACTCACGCTTGACGTTTCGCGGCCTCGCGGCTTTCTCACCGCCACCCCAGGCCGCGGGCTCCTTTCTGCGCACGCTACAACCACACCATGCCAACGGCCAGACATTGGTCAAGAGTGACAAGGTGTCGCCTCATCACACCATCCAACGAACAGGCCGCAACAGATATAGTGTATCACAGCGCGCATAGATGCGAACCCGCGAATTTCCACCAGGGCGCTCGCGGGTCTCACCGGGCCGCTATAGCGGGCAAGCCGCGTTATCTCGCGCCGATGGTGTACAATGCCTGGGCTGCTTCCGACTCTGCGGGACGGCGGCGACACATGATAGCGCCCAGGTAAAGAGGCGAAACGAGAAGCGATGACCACCTACGACGCAAGGGATGACGCGCACGCCGGAGCGATCGAGTCCGCCACAAACGCGGACAAAGAGCAAGACGACCTCGACCTGCTGGCGGGCCTGAACGAGCCGCAGCGCTTGGCGGTGACCACTACCGATGGGCCGCTGCTCGTGCTGGCTGGCCCCGGCAGTGGCAAGACGCGCGTGATCACCAATCGCATCGCCTACCTCGTCCGCGAGCGCCACGTCTTGCCGTGGAATATCCTGGCCGTCACCTTCACCAACAAAGCCGCGCGAGAGATGCGCGAGCGGCTGGAGCGGCTGATCGGGCCAAAGTCAAAAGATCTCGTAGTGGGTACCTTCCACTCGATCTGCTCGCGCGTGCTGCGGCGCGAGGCTCAGCGCGACGCGCTGGGGATCAGCGGCTCGTTCAGCATCTATGACGACGATGACCAGATCAAGCTCGTCGGGCAGATTCTGGACGAGATGAACATTGACAAGAAGCAGTTCAGTCCGCGCATGATCCACGGCCACATCTCGCGCGCCAAGAACGAACTGGTGGGGCCGCTCCAGTTCGCCGAGCACGTCAATAAGTACACAGAGGAAATCGCCGCGCGGGTTTTCAAGCGCTACGACCAGGCCCTGCGCGAGCGCGACGCGGTGGACTTTGACGACCTGATTCTGCTGACCCATCAGCTCTGGCGGCGCACACCAGACATCCTCAAAGCCTATCAGCAACGGTACAAATACCTGCATGTGGATGAGTTCCAGGACACCAACAAAGCGCAATATGAGCTCGTGCGCTTGCTGGCGCAGGGAACACCGGAGACGCCCAGCCACGGCAACATCTGCGTGGTCGGCGACGACGATCAGAGCATCTATGGCTGGCGCGGAGCTATCCCACAGGTCGTGCGCGACTTCCAGTCCGACTTCCCCAAGACCCGCACGGTGCTGCTGGAGCAGAACTACCGCTCAACACAGGTCATCCTCGACGCCGCCAGTTCGGTCGTACGCCGCAACACAAGCCGCGCCGACAAAACGCTGTGGACACAGCGTGACGGCGGCGAGAAGATCACGCTCCATGAGGCCTACAACGAGGAAGAGGAAGCCAGCTACGTCGTCCACGAGATCCGGCGGCTGGCGGGGCGCGGTGACGCGACGCTCCGCGATGTCGCGGTGATGTATCGCACCAACGCCCAGTCCCGCGCCCTGGAAGAGCAATTCATGCGCGCGGGTATGAAATACGTGGTGGTCGGCAGCCGCAAGTTCTACGACCGCAAAGAGATCCGCGACGTACTAGCTTATCTCCGCCTGCTCTACAACCCGCTCGACCAGATCGCGCTGGAGCGCGTGATCAACGTCCCCAACCGTAAGATCGGGCCAAAGACGCTCTCAGAGTTCCTTTCCTGGGCGCGCGCGAACGACCTGACGCCCTTCGAGGCGCTGGAACAGATCGAGACGCATCCGACGCTGGCGACGGCGGGCAAGCGCGCGCTGATATCATTCGCCGCGCTGATGAGCAACCTCCAGGCGCTGGCGAAGGAGCAGCCGCTGCCGAGCCTGATTGATTTCATGCTGGCGCAGAGTGGCTACGCGGCGGACCTGCGCGACGGAACAGAGGAAGGCGAGGAGCGCTGGCGCAACGTGCTGGAGCTACGGCGCGTGGCCGAGGACTTCGCACTGATCGAGCCGGAAACGGCGCTGGCGCTCTTCCTGGAGCAGGTAGCGCTGGTCGGCGGCTCCGATACCACGCAGGCTGGCGAGGATGGCGCGCTGGCGCATGAGCAGGACATGGACGCGGTCACGCTGATCACGCTGCACGCCGCCAAAGGGCTGGAATTTCCGGTTGTCTTCCTAGTCGGCATGGAGGAAGGCATCCTGCCGCACTCGCGCTCGCTGGAGCGCCAGAACGAACTGGAGGAGGAGCGGCGGCTGACCTATGTCGGCATTACACGGGCCATGCGCCATCTCTATCTCGTTCGCGCCTACCGGCGCATGTTCTATGGCGGCGCCAGCTTCCAGGAGGCGTCGCGCTTCCTGGACGAGATACCCGCAGAGTTGCTGCGTGTGACGCATGAGCGGCCGCCGCGCGGCGGCGTCTCCACAACCACGGGCGAAACACGCCCGCGTGCGGTAACGCCACCGCCGTGGGGCCAGCGGCCCCCCACGCCAAGTCCACGCCCGCCAGCGCCCCCGGCGCCAACGTCCGCGGCCAGCGCGCCCGCGCGGCCCGAAGCGCCGGCTGAGCCCGTGCCAGCGCCAGCGCCAGCCCGCGACCTGGAGCCCGGCGACAAAGTGATGCACCGCCTCTTCGGGCGTGGACTGGTCCTCAAGGTCAGCGCCGGAGGTGGGACAACCACCGTGGACGTGCTCTTCGACACGGCGGGACGCAAGACACTCGACGTCGCCTACGCCCGGCTGGAGCGCCTCTAAGCGGGCGCGCCATACGCGCAGCGGATCTGGAAGGGCTCGCTGAGCAAAGATAAGGAAAAATCCTGAGGATTTCATGACGCGCGCTACTTGACCAGCGTCAATGGCTGTGCTACCCTACGCCGTAACATGCGCTCAGCATTTGCCTTACTTTCATGCTGAGAAGCGAGCGGTCCCATGACCATCGCGCCGACGAGAGGATATCCTGAATATATGGCCCAACAAGCCAGCGAAAAGGAGTTGCTTAAGCTCCAGATACAAGCCTACGAATTTTACGCGGGCCTGATTGATCGCGCGGTCACATCCGGCGCGCACGAAGCGGTGATGCCAAAGTGGGACGAGCAGCGCGCGATCGAATATAAGCGGCTGGCTGATCAGTTGCGCACGCGACTCGCGGAGATCGAGCGGGAGGAGTCCACGCCAGGCGCGCCAGCGGGGCGCTAGCGCGCGACGTGAGCGCTCGAAAGCTTGTGACGGACGGAGCGCGTAGTCGTATAATCGTCAGGCGGGCGTTGATACGCCACCAATCGCAGGTTGTGGGCGCCGTTCGTGGATTGGGCGCATGGATGGCCAGGAATCCTAGATGAGGCGAAGACGCCTCAGCAGTGGCTGGTGTACGCCACAAATTTACGCTATGGCCATCGAAGCGCCAACGCGCCAGTAGACACAGTGTGAACAGTTTGGATACGACGCGGATGGTTGGTGGTGAAGTGGGGCGAGCAGGGTGAGCTATCCAGGTGGGAGCACTGATCTCTTGAACGTACGAGCGAGAAGAGCGCGCTCGCCAGTCAAGTGAGCGCTCATCCGACTGTGGACGGTAAACATCAGACACCGCATCACGGTCGCTGCCGAGAGCGCCAGCGGGGAGAATGAGGATGGCAGCACGATTCGTCGGGACAAGCCGGCTAAGCAACATCATCCAGATGGTGACCATCTCCAGACAAACAGGCATTCTCCGCGTGACCCGCAATCAGAGCGGCCTGCGCGAGATGGGACAAATTCGCTTCATGCAGGGTGAACCGGTTTCGGCGTTGCTGGGCCAGCTCACCGGTGGCGCCGCACTCAATGAGCTCACGGTCTGGGGTGAGTGCATGTACGCTTTCGATGAGAACGAGAGCGAGATGGACATGTCCGCCTTTGATCCCACCGCGCAACAAGTTCCCACTCCGCCTTCACCCGCATCACCAGCGGGAACCGGATCATCCTGGCCATCTTACGGGTATCCGTCAACGTCTTCACTCAACTCCTTTCCTCCTGCTCCCGCGCCGCCAGATTATGGGTCTTCCAGCCCAAACGATTCGTTTAGCTCCTACTCGACCGATCCAGCGGCGCCCATGTCCATGCTCTATGGCGCCTACGGCCAGCCTGCCCCCTCTCAGCAGACACAAACGTCCTATTCCGGCGGCGCCTCAACAGCGTTGCCGCTCCGCCCGGAGCAGCTCGCCGCACAACCCCGGCGCACGACCCCTTCCATGAACGTTGACCAACTTCCACTTGACCGCCGGGAGCGGATGGTGCTGCTTCTCATAGACGGACAGCGCACGGTGATGGATTTGGTCAGGCTGACCCGCAGGAATGAGGGAGACCTCTACGCTGTGCTCAACCATCTACGGATTCTGGGACTCGTGACCATTTAAGCGCCCGTGCGGCGCTCGATACGTTACAATAGTGTGGCTCAGGCGGAAGGCCAGGCGCCGGTCGCATGCCTCACCATACGTGGAAGGCAGCGGCAGTATCCGGTGGCACGCCGCCACCGAGTGGCGCCCGCACAGGAGCCCGGCGCGTCACATCATTCACAGAACCGCCGATTTCACTGACCATTCCTGATATACGCCCTGATCTCTTGGGCCGGCTAAGCCCCAGACGAGCGGAGGAGGACGAGATTTCATGCGTCAACGTCGGTTTCGCCTGGGAATCCGAGTGCAGCTTACCCTGGTGGTTCTGCTCGCCGCAGTGTTGAGTACAGCGGCGACCCTCTTCATCGCCAATAACGCGATTCAACAGTACGCCCTCCAGCAAGCGCATACGCAAGAGCAACAGAACATGGCCATCGCTCAGCTGGTACTCCAGACGCAGTATGGACAGAATGTCTCAATCTCCTCCACGAATCAGCTCGTAGCGGACTCGCCCTCAACCGGTCGTGATCTCAGCGGGTACACCTCGAGTAATTCCTACGGCAAATACGCGTTGAACTTCGATGTGGATTATGTGGATCAGGTACAGCAGCTTATCGGCGGCTTCGTCAGCGTTTATCAGTGCGCCAACGCCAATGACAAGTATGTTCCCTGTATCCGCATCGCAACCACACTCCACGCGGCGAATGGCAATTCAGCCTCCAATGCGGCCAACACGCGCGATACAGGCATCACGATCGAGCAGACCCCATTAAGCGCGATGGCGCTCAACAGCAACGCGCCACAATCATTCTTGGGTGAAGTAGACTACGCGGGGCAGCGCTATTATGCGGATTACACTCCCCTATTCAACCCACAGCAGCAGGTCATCGGTGTGCTGGCCGTCGGCGTGCCGCTCGATAACGTAACCGCCTTCCAGCAGGCGACGACCATCCAGTTGCTGCTGCTGGGCTTGATCGTGATGATCGCGGGTGTCATCTTCGCGCTCCTGTTCGCCTCATCCATCGTCTCGACCTTGCAGAACGTGGCGCGACAGGTGAGCTTCGCCTCCCAGCGCATCGGCGCGATCGCGTCCCAGCAGGTGGGTGGCGCCGAGCAGCAGGTCTGGGCGGTCGGCTCGATCAACAAAGCGTTGCAGAACTTCGCTGAAACGACGCGGGAGATTTCGCACCGCACCGATCAACTGGCGCAAATGGGCGACCAGGTAGTCCGCCGCCGCGTTGACATCCTGCCGCAACAGATCGACACCATCCTGGCGTACATCACCCGTTCGGTGCGCGACATCAGCTCCGCCAGCCGGCAGGAAGCGCAGCAGTACGAGCGCATGACGGGGGCGATGCAGGCCGTGATGGAGATCGCCGAACAGGTGTCCAGCGGCTCACAGCAGGCCACCGAGAGCGCACGCCGGCTCGATGAGGCTGTCGGCGAATTGCAGCAAATCGTCGGCGCACGCGCGATCCGCCAGGTTACTGGCGCAACCATGGATGTCGCGGACTTCCCAAGCGAGGCGATGCTTGCTGGGGCTGGCGCGCTGCCAATGTCGCAGCCAGCCATGGGCCAGATGGGCGGCATGGGCCAGATGGGCGGCATGGGCCAGATGGGCGGCATGGGCCAGATGGGCGGCATGGGCCAGATGGGCGGCATGGGCCGGATGGGCTCGGTCAGATGGGCTCCGGTCAGATGGGCTCCGGTCAGATGGGCGGGCAGATGGGCGGGCAGATGGGCGGGCAGATGGGCGGGCGGCCAGCCACCGGACAAATGGGCCAAAGAGGCTCCGGCCAGATGGGCGTTCGCAGCGATCGCAACATGCGCATGGGCGGAGGCAATATGGGGCGCATGCCCGATACAGCCGCATCGCTCGGTGGAGCGCTTCCCGCTGGCGTAATGGGTGGTCCAATGGGCGGTATGGGTCCAATGGGCGGATCTGGCCAGATGGGCGGCATGGGTCAGATGGGAACCGATGGCCAGCTGCCGCCGCTAGGTGGCCCGATGGATATGGGTGGTTACGCCGGTCGCATGTCATTTGGTGGCGATGGACGCCAGGATGCCGACTATGGAGCGCCTATGCCACCGCTCCCCGACTTCCCAGGCGCCGGATCACAGGGCATGATGGGCGGTCAGTCGCGAGATGCCGCTCCACCTCCAGGCCGAACACGCGGTGTTCGCGGCCCCCTCTCAGGTCAGCGAAACGGTGGACAAAACAGTGGGCCTGCCAACACATCGCTTCCAGACTGGCTCACCGAACGCGGTGATGGCTCACGCTAACGCCGCGCACGCAAACCGCCACGCAGGCAGGATGGGTGGGTGTATTATCCAGCGCTCTCGATACCACCAGAGACACTTGAGCGCAGCTTCAGTCGCAAGGCAGAAGCCGCGACAAGTCACCAAACGGCGCCGCGAGCACATGCGTGAACACTTGACCTTGTGGTGTCATCCGTCTTATCCTGAATCTCACGCACAAGCAATCGGCAAGAAAAGGAGCGTACCTCCGTGTATGAAGACATGCTGGCGCAAGTGCCACTATTTCAGAGTCTTACCCGACGTGAGCTTCAGGTCCTGAGTGTCAACTGCCGTGAGCGCGATTATCCCGCTGGGGCGGTCCTCTTGCGGCAGGGAGAGACAGGAGTCGGTCTGTTCATCATCACTGCGGGTACGGTCCATGTGACCCAGACCACGCCTGAGGGCAATACACGCGATCTGGGTGATTTCGTGCGGGGAGCCGTGCTGGGCGAGATGTCGCTGCTGGATGATATGCCACGCACCGCGACCGTCATCGCTACGGAAGATACGCGTGCGTTGGTGATACCTGTGTGGGACTTCCGCGCCTCACTCCGCGAGGCGCCTGAAGTGAGTATCAAGTTGCTGGGTGTGATGAGCCAGCGCCTGCGCGCGATCGAGCGCCAACAGCAATAGACACACGCCACACGCGTATCAGACGAAACATGCACTCACAGTCCGGCGCGGGCTCAAGGATTTGGGCGTCGCGCCGGACTCGCTTTTTCACCGCGCGCCTTCGAAGGCGGCGTGCTGTCTGTATCCTTACCAGCGACATCAACCAGCAGCCGGTCCATTTCCTGCCGCATGGCTTGCAGATTGGGGTAGGAGCGATAGACGCTGGCGAAGCGGATATAGGCGATGGCGTCAATTTTTCGCAGTCGCTCCATAACCATCTCGCCGATGACCGAGGATTCGATCTCCGCTTTCCCCATTTTGTACAGCTCGTGCTCGATCTCCTGAACGATCGCTTCGAGCTGGCCAACGGCGATGGGGCGCTTCTGGCAGGCGTGTCGCAGCCCGGATTCCAACTTCTCCCGGCTGAACGGCTCGCGCCGTCCGTCCCGCTTGACCACCATCAACTCATTCAACACGATGCGCTCCATCGTCGTGAAGCGTTCGCTACAGCGCTCACACCGGCGGCGGCGCTGCACAGCCTCACCGTTGTCGCGCGAATCAATCACCTTCGAATCGAAGTATCCACAGTAGGGGCACCGCATACCGCCGCCAGCTCCTTGTGCGCTCCCTCGCGACGCGGCGCCGGACGCCTGAGATGCGCGAGGGAAGCGTGTACTGGAGTATAGCATAGGCTCCGACTTCTGCTGTTCTCTGCTATCATGAGAGCCGTTCCTCATCGCGAGCGAACGGCAGGCGGGCGCGTGATGTAGCGCGCCAGCGGAATACCACCACCACGACATCAATGAAGATGGAGGCTGGATCCACGATGACCATCAACTCAACCGCTCCCAGCGCCAAAATGGGCGCCGCGACAACCTACGAGCGTTACATCAAAACCGATGCGTTGCTCACGCTCCAGAAACCACCGGATGAGCGGCTACACCCCGATGAGCTCGTGTTTCAGATCACGCACCAGACGTTCGAGCTGTGGTGGAAGCTCACGGTCGAATTGATGGAACGCGCGACAGCGCTGCTTGGTGAGAACCGCTTCGAGGACGCGGCGCTAGCCATAGGGCGCGCGGTCGCGGCGCAAGAGGTGGCTGGCGCGGCGATGCGGCAGCTCGAGCTGCTGCCACCGGCCGACTTTCTGGTGATTCGCGCAGGACTGGGCGATGGCAATGGAGGCGACTCGCCCGGCTTCCGCGCTATCCTGCTGCACGCGCCCGTAGTGTGGGAGGCGTTCGCGGCGGCGATCGAGCGCGCTGGCGTCAGCCTGGTGGACCTCTATGCGGCGCCGCGCGAGCGATATGCGATGTATGCCTGCGCCGAGGCGCTCACCGACTTCGACGAGCGCTTCAATCTCTTCCGCGCCGCGCACCTGAAGCTGGCGCAACGGCATCTGGGCCTTCAGAGCCGGGGGACCGGTGGCACACCAATGGCGGCGCTGGAGCGCACCTTGCTCGATCTGCTCTTCCCGGAGCTCTGGCAGGCGCGCGACGCGCTTGTAGCCCGGCAAGGCTAAGAGAGCCAGCCTCGCCACCCGCCAGTATCAACGCGCTCAGGCGTCGAGCAGGGCAGCGAGCTCATCAGGCGCTGTCACGGGCCGCTGACAAACGAATCCCTGACAGACGTATGCCGCTGGCGCGCCGCCGACCAGCGGTCGCGCGGCGAGCAGCGGCACGGCGGACACGGCGGCCTCATTACCCGGCGCGGAGGCGGCCAGAACCAGCCGCGGACGCCAGTGATTCCTGACCGCCTTACGCAACGCCTGAAACTGCGGGTCGTCTGCTCGCCCACAAGCGCCACCTCGTAGAATGGCCCGATGAGGTCATCCAACACGCAGAGGGCGCGCCCAAAGCCCGACGGGGAACGCAGCGCCATCGACGCGAGCGGCAGCAATGCGCGCGCCGCCAGCTCGCGGTAACGCGCCTCGCCTGTCAGCGCGGAGAGCCGGAGCAGCGCCTCGCAGGCCAGACTGGTTCCGCTGGGAGTAACGCTGTCGGCCAGCTCGCGCGGCCTACCGATCAGACGCTCATGATCGGAGGCCGTATCGAAGAATCCTGCGATCTCCTCATCCCAGAAGCGAGTCGCGATGCCATCTACCAGCGGGCGCGCCTGGGTCACGTATTGCGGGTCACCCGTCAATTCATACACACTGATGAGCGCATTCACCAAACCAGCGTAGTCTTCCAGATAGGCGTCGAGCTTGGCCTCGCCCAAGCGCCAGGTTCGGAGCAGCCGCCCATCGCGGATCATGGAGCCAGTCAGAAACGTCGCGCTCTTGACAACCGCTTGATAATAGTCGTCACGACCCAGCGCCAGCGCCGCTTCCGCCATCGTTCGCAGCGCGAGCGCGTTCCATGCGGTAATGGCCTTGTCGTCGAGGCCTGGCCGCACTCGCCCCGCACGGACCGAATAGAGCCGCTCACGGGCGCGCGCCAAAGCCGCTCGCGCCTCATCAGGGGTAATTCCCAGGCTCAGAGCCACATCTTCAACATCGCGCGCGACATGCAGAATGTTGCGGCCCTCGAAATTCCCGCGCTCCGAAACGCCCCAGACGAGCTGAGCCACAGCCGCATCGTCATCACCGAGCGCCTCGCGCAGCTCGTCCGCCGTCCAGACGTAGAAACGGCCCTCTTCGCCTTCGCTATCAGCGTCTTGCGCGGAGTAAAACGCGCCACGAGAATCGGTCATCTCACGCAGGATGTAATCGAGTGTCTGCTCACAAACAAGGCGGTAGCGCGGCTCACCGGTCACCTGCCACGCGCGCAAATAGACCAGCGCCAGAAGCGCGTTGTCGTAGAGCATTTTTTCAAAGTGCGGTGTCAACCAGATCGCATCAGTTGAGTAGCGGTGGAAGCCGCCGCCGATCTGGTCATAGATGCCACCAGCGGCCATGCTGTCGAGTGTCAGCGTCACGAGTGGGAGCGCATCCGCGCTCAGTCCATGCGTAGCGGCGTCATTCACCCCGCCGGCCACCTGCCGCCGCCGCTCCATGCGCAACAGGAACTCCAACCCCAACGCATGCGGGAACTTGGGCGCGCCTCGCAACCCACCCGTTTCGCGGTCGAAGCCGGCGAGGTCGGTGTTCGCCGCGCGCGCCAGGATCGCGGGATCGAGCCGCTCCGCGCCATCGAGTAGGCCGGGAGGAACTTCGAGGCGTAGGCGCTCGCTCGCCTGATATACCTCGCGCATCCCCTGCGCCTGCGCCTCCACATCGTCCCGCCGGTCACGATACCACTCCGCGATCGCCAGCAGTAGCCTGGGGAAGCCCGGCGCGCCGTAGCGGTCTGATGGGGGGAAATAGGTACCAGCGAAGAATGGCGCGCCATCAGGGGTCAAGAAAACGGTCATCGGCCAGCCGCCACCGCCAGTCATACGGATGGTAGCTTCCATATAAATGGCGTCCAAATCCGCTCGCTCTTCGCGATCCACCTTGATACAGACGAATTCTCTGTTCATGATGGCCGCAATCGCTTCATCCTCGAATGACTCATGGGCCATCACATGGCACCAATGGCAGGCAGAGTAGCCAATACTCAACAAGATTGGTTTATCTTCCGCTCGCGCGCGCGTCAGCGCCTCCTCACCCCACGGGTACCAGTCCACAGGGTTGTGTGCGTGCTGCCTGAGATAGGGGCTGCTCTCATGAATGAGTCGGTTGGTGTGCGTGGGGCGCTGGTCGCCCTCTTGTCGCCGCTCCATCGGTCGTTCTCTCCTCCAGATTGCGCCGTGGGTGACGGCTCGCTAATCACTGCTTGACAACAAAGCGCCTAACACACAAGAGATTATAAGCGGCGATGGCGCTGCGGGGCGAATGTGAGATATGAAGCGAGTGAGCCGCGCGTATACTCGTAGAGTGCGGCGCAGCCAGCACGACGCATGAGACGAGTGTGTTACACAGACACATTACCGTTTTCGTCACTGTTAAAGTAGGCTACAGTAGGCTCCGGCCCTTCTTGCCAGTTCTGCGCCAGCCTGTTTCCCGCGCGTGCAGAGCGACCTGACCATCCAGTAGGGATCACGCGCTCGAAGCACTTAAGAATTTACCGAGAGATATAAATACTTACAAATACTGATGATTAATCCTCTTGTAACTTTATTATTTCGTGATGTACAATAGCCAGTGGAATCGAGATTTTCGAGGTGAGGATGTAGGCGGGTAAAAATCACCTGCCTGGCTCTCATGGATGGTTTGGATTGGCTGGAAATCGAAATCGAAATCACGGTGGAAGAGATGCCTAGGTTTCAGAGAGCCAGTCAGCGTATCGTAGTATGCTCGCATCTAGATACGTTGATTGACTCGCTGATGCGTGGACACCCTTTCACCTTATGCGCGTTGGATAAATCCAGTCATTCCTCGAACCAAGCGAGCTCATCTCGCCATGTGAACAAGCAACCTCGCCCTTTCGAATTCCGACAACAGCAACCATTCAGCGAAAGAGGCGAGCAACCACATGCCAAGGGAACGAATTCAGCGAGATGCTCCAGTGGCGGAGCCTACACCCGCCCAAAAAATGGGGAAGCGGCTTCGAGAGGCGCGCCTGCGCCTCAACATGACACAGTCAGAAGTAGCTGGCGATCAGTTTAGTGTGTCGTATATTTCCGCGGTCGAACGCGGTCAAATACGGCCAAGTCTCGGCGCATTAGAACAATTGTCCGAACGCCTCGAAGTCCCTCTTGCCGATCTTGTGAGCGACGAACGTGCTACCGAAGGGGTCGTGACAGGTGGACGCGAAGCCGCGGCCGAGCGCCGGCAAGAGGAAGCCGAAGCGAAGCTTCGCCTGGCGCAGGCGCAGATCCACCAGGGCAAGCTCCGCGAGGCGCTAGACACCCTGCGCACAATCAACACCTCCCATCTGGCCGGGCATAACGCGACGGAACTGCGCCGGTTGCTGGCGTACTGCTATATCGAACTCGACCAGCCAGAAGAGGCGCGCAAAGAGGCGCTGGAGGGCGTGGCGCTCTCTGAGCGGACCGGTGACGAGGAAATGCGGGCGCGACTCTGCAATGAACTGGGCGGAGCCTATCTGCTGTCACGCAAGACCCAGCTCGCGCTCGAACAATTCCGCTTGGCGCATGAGGCTGTGCTCCACGGGATCGTCAAGGACCCCACCTTCCGACTCAACGTCCTCTACAATCTTGGCACCACCTACTGGATGCTGAACCAGCCCAGCGATGCGATTGGCTATCTCCGAGAAGCGGTCGAGCTTACAGATGATCTCAACAACCCAGAGCGGCTGGGCGATTCGCTCTGGGTTTTGAGTGTCGCTTATACTGCGCAAGGTGACTCGCGGCGCGCCAAGTTGTATGCGCTGCGCGCGCTGGCGACCTACGACCAGGCGGAGAACCACCGCCTCACCGCGCGCGCCTACACCAGGCTGGGCCGCGCATCGGCGCAGGCGAACCAGATTGATGAGGCGCTCAACTTCCTCAACCAGGCGCAAACAATGACCGAGCGCGAACAGGACACACGCGGTCAGGCTGAGGTACAGCGCAGCCTGGCGGCTGTCTTCGTCAGCCAGAAGCGGATGGCGGAAGCCAAGGCAGCCGCTCAGAAGTCACTCGATCTGGCCCAGTCCGTCAACGACGACATTCTGCTTGCTGAATCGCTGCTGGCGATGGCGCAGGTGCAGGACGCGCAGGGTCAGCAGAAGCAGGCCGAGGCCAGCTTCGAGCAAGCCATTGCCTTGCTGGAGAAAACCGGCGCTCGGCAGCATCTCGGCGACGCCTACGCCGCCTTCTCGACCTTCCTGGAAGCGCGCGGCCAGAGCCAGCGTGCCCTGGAGGTCCTGCGCCAGGCGTGGAATATCCGGGAGGGGGCGCCCGCCTAAGCAATCACGCGGGTCAATTCACCCCACCAACGCGCGGCGAATTGACCCGCATCGAACGGCAAGTCGACAGACGCGCCGCTGGCGAGGGGAGTGATCTCCCGCCAGCGGCGCGTTCCTTGTTCCAGATCGAAGTCACTGCCTACACATGCCAAGCATCAGTCATGGCCGATGCGGAATGGCGTATCCACGCCAAGCCATATAGCAGGGCGCGGACGCCACGCTCTGTCATCGGATGGCTCGGTATCGCCACCCGACGGCCCACCGGTGTGTGGAGGATGAGTGAGGATATCGAGCGCTTCGAGCGTTTCGGCAAGGCGCGCGGAGCCACTATCGTCTGTGACAGCTTCAGCGACACCGTGACCGGATTTTGGAGTGCGCATAGATAGGAAACTCCTCTTCGCTGCGAACTAGCGCCTAAGCGCTCAGCATCTCGCCACAGAGACACCACACATGCGGCGCGTGGAGAGCGCGGGCGATTTGTAGGGTAGCTGAATAACGCTGACTCGATGGAGGCTCCATGGCGCCTCCGCTCGAACGGGGAATCAGCGCTTATCACCGCCGGCGCTTGATGCCATACGGCGCCATGCGACAAACCGGAAGGAGGCGCCCAATGAGTGCTACCCAAGCATCGTGACTCGCGCTGCGCCGGACGATGACTTGGCTATGGGTACCTGGCTATAAGAGGGGGCTTGTGGGGAGGGGGTATGGTGAGAATCGCGCGTTCAGTGCCATAGTGTGATAGGAAGGCGCCGCAGTGAGCGGAAAGCGACCCGATCGGAGAGCGCCTGTGGGGCGGGAAGTAAAATTCACGCCGCTTCCCCGTCATGTTCACGAACCCATCCGCGTCGTATCCTATACATGCGTGATTTCACCTACCCGCATGACACGCCTGCCACGCGCAGGTGAATCAGTACCGGATTTATCACCGTTTGCCGCGCCGCCGCATGACGCCGGCGCATACACCCAGGAGGACCCATCCATGCGTCTGGAAGAGGCGAACCAGCAGACTCAACCTCGCGCAGCAGCCGTCAGGGCCAGGGGATCGGGAGGCCAGGGGCCAGGAAGCCCCTGGCGCGGGAATCGAGCGAGCATGTTCTCCTCAGTACGGCTCGCCATCGCACGTCTGTCACATGGGCGCGCGCTCCTGGCGGCAGTCGGAGTAGGTATGCTGGTCGCCGTGACGCTCATCTGCACAGTGCCACTCTTCAACGCCCTCATCATAGACACGCAGCTTCAGCAAGCGATCAATACTGGCGACCCCGCCGATCGCAATGTGCAAGTCTATACCAATAGCTATGTCTCCGAATCAGCCCGCCATGACGCGCAATCGCGCGTGCCGCAGCTCGCGCAACAGTATCTCAGTGGATTCACCAGCGCCACACCCACCGCGTTCGCCGTCAGCGACGTGCTGATCCTGCGCAGCGCGGGCTCGAATACGTTCGATCCCGTAAAGGCGCCCGAGGTGACGCTGCAAGAGTGGGACTATAGCCGTATCCAGCCCTATATGAAATTCCTGGCGGGCGGGCCGCCACAAAGCAGCTCCGGCTCGACAATCCAGGTAATCGTAACCTCTGAATTCGCGGGAGACGACAATCTCAAGATCGGCTCGCGCATCGCGCTATGGCAGTTCGGCGCGCACCAGAACCAGGTATTTGGCACGGTCGTTGGTGTGTGGGAACCAAAGAACGCCGCCGACCCCTTCTGGAACGATATGAACTTCACCGCTGGTGGCTCGCAGTCGGCGCCTAAGATTTACCCAGTTCTTGTCACCCAGAGCGACTTCTATCGCGTACTGGATCCGTTCCCACAGCTTGGATTGACCCAAAGCTGGATCTACTACACGACACCCGCCTCGATCAACAGCGACAACATGAGCGGATTCCAGAGCGACCTTACGCAATTCCGCTCACAGCTCAGTGGTGACCTCCAGGCTTCACCAGAGATATCGGGCGTCGGCGTCATAAGCCAGCTCGATAAGATCATCAGCGGCCTCCAGGGGCAACAGAGCCTGCTGGCGCTGCCGCTCTATGTAGTAGTCAGCCAGGTCGTCGGGCTGGCGCTGCTGTTCGTCTTCGCGATGGCCGGCCTGCTGATCGAAGGGCAAAGCCAGGAGATAGCGACACTCAAAAGCCGGGGAGCCAGCGGGACACAACTCCTGGGCGTCTTCATCACGCAAGGGGTGATCCTCGGAGCCATCTCCGCAGTGCTGGGAGCGTTGCTGGCCGCCGCGCTGGCGATTGCCCTCGTCAAGGCGTTTATCCCAGCCAGCACGCTGGGCTCGCTACTCGTCAACCCAACGTATCTTGCCAGGCTCGCCTCGCCTTCAACGGTCGTAGCGCCCGCGCTGATTGGCGCGCTCCTCGGCCTCGCCGCGATCATCTTCTCCGCCCTCCAGATGGCGCGACTGGATGTACTGGCGTTTCGGCGCGAGCAGGGACGCCAAACGCGCCAGCCATTCTGGGCGCGGTACTACCTCGACCTCGTACTCGTCGCCCTGTGCGCGATCGGCTATCTGGAACTGGGCCAGTTCGGCGGCGCGAGTGTCCGCGCGCAATTACCCGGCGGCTCCTCCAGCCCACTGCTCTTACTGACCCCCGCGCTGCTGCTGCTGGGCGGCTCGTTACTCATCCTGCGCATCGCCCCGCTCGCGGCCTCGCTGGGTGAGCGGCTGGCGTCGCGTGGGCGCGGACTCAGCGCCATGCTGGCCTTCGCTCAGGTCGAGCGCACACCTGCGAAATATCTGCGCATGACCCTGCTGCTGACGCTCGCCGTTGGCCTGGGCATCTTCGCCATCTCGTTCAACGCCTCGCTGCAGCGTAACGTGTACGACACCGCCTCATACACTACTGGCGCGAATCTGCGCATGACCCAGAACTTCCCCGAGCCGCAGGTCATCGCCTCACGCATCAAAGCCGCCTACCTCAGCCAGCCGGGCGTCAAGACCGTCGCTCCAGTCTATCGCACAGTGGCCAGCACTACGCCCGATCAGGGCTCAGAATCGCTGGCGCTGCTCGCGATTGACCCCACCACCTTCTCGCAAGTGGTGGGCGCGACCTCATGGCGCTCCGATTACGCGGATCAGCCTTTCAGCGCGCTCATGTCTGGGATGGGGACGAATTCGACAGCGACATCCGGTGTCGGGACGCCAATCTGGGCGCTCGTCAGCCAGAGCTTCGCGGACCAGTACGCGCTGAAAGTGGGCGATCACTTCTCGCTGACGCTCAATGAGAGCTTCTTCGGCTCGACCAGCTTTACGGTCGGGGCAATCGTGCGCGACTTCCCGACACTCTACCCCAACGAGTATCCGGCGGGTTTCGCGATCATCAACTTCGCGGATTTCGCCCGCGCAGTCACCGCCGGAAATCCAGCGCCGGCGCAGCCGCTCGGCCCCAACGAGTTCTGGCTGCGCACCGATGGCTCGGCAGCGCATGAGGCCGCGCTGAAACACTACATCACCCAACAAAGCTCCTTGCTAGATAACAAGAGCGTCGCGAGCTTACGCGACACGCTGGCGGTCGCCAATGCGAATCCCGTTAGCTCAGGTATGCGCGGCCTGCTTCTGATTGGCGCGATCATGGCGGCGGCGCTGGCGATTCTGGGCACATTGGTGCAATCGGGGTTGGCGGCGCGCCAGCGGGCCACCCAATTCGCGGTCTTGCGGACGCTAGGTGTGGGCAACAGCCAGTTGATCAGGACGTTGTTGAGCGAGCAGACGGTCGTCTACGGATTCGGTTTGGTAGGTGGAACGGCGCTGGGCGCGCTGCTTGTAACAGCCACCTTGCCTTTCTTGCAATTCAGCGACCGGCCAGTGGATCCGAGCCTGCTCGGAACGCCGCCCTACGTTCTCATCACCAATCCGGGCAACTTGGCGCTCTTCTATGGCTCGCTGCTGATCGCGTTCGTTGTCGCGCTGCTCATCGCGGCGCGCTATGCGGCGACGGTGGGCCTGGGCAAGGCGCTTCGCCTGGGTGAAGACTAAGCAAGCGACTGGGTTCTGACAGACCTGAGAGAGGACGGCGACAGCGTGGCGGAAACACTCGTCGAGAGCCACAATCTGGTAAAAATCTATAAGGCGAACGACCTCGAGGTCGTGGCGCTCCAGGGACTCGATTTGCGCGTGCCGCGTGGGGAGATGCTGGCGCTTGTCGGGCCATCGGGCGCTGGCAAGAGCACGCTGCTCAACATCCTGGGCGGACTGGACGAACCGAGCGCGGGCCGCTGCGAGGTAGCGGGAGTAGACCTCACCCGGCTGACACGGCGCGAGCGGCTGCTCTACCGGCGGCGGATCGTCGGCCATGTCTGGCAGCAAACGAGCCGTAATCTGCTGAATGACCTCACACTACTCGACAATGTGATTACCCCGATGATGCTGGCGGGCTATCCTGCCAGGCGACGGCGCGACCGGGCGGCGGAGTTGCTCAGGCTCGTTGGGTTAGGCGACCGCTTGGACCACAAGCCCGAGCGGCTCTCCGGTGGCGAGCAACAGAGAGGCGCGCTCGCCGTGGCGCTGGCGAACGAGCCACCGCTGCTGCTGGCGGACGAGCCCACAGGCGAACTCGACACGATCACCGCGACCGACGTGCTCAAACTGTTGCGACGGCTGAACGCCGAGCTCGGGCTCACAACGATTGTGGTGACGCATGATGCCCACGTCGCCGAGGCGATGGATCGCTCGGTCGCCATCCGCGACGGTCGCACGAGCACCGAGGTGCGCCACGCCGAGACGGACGAGGAGACGGTCATCATTGACGGAGTGGGACGGCTTCAGATTCCGCGCGCCGCGCTGGAAGCGATCCCATTCGGTGGGCGGGCGCGCGTGCATGTGGCCGGAGACCATGTGGAGCTCTGGCCAGCGGGCGTACTGACGGAATCGCGACAAGGGACAGCCCGGCGAAACTGAGTAGGGGCGGATTGTCCTCAGGATTGTCTCAGGCGGCGCAGGTGGCGCACGGGCGGCTACATAGTTGACGGCCCGGCGCCACCTGTGGCATTGTCCCTATCGTCGGGTTGATACCGCCGCCAGCGTGGACGCAGACAAACGCACGCGATCTGGCGGCGCTGTCTGGCGCGCTCTTCGCGTTGCGTCCGATTCATACTGGCCCTCCACAGCGGAAGTCCCGAAAGTAAGGCGCTCACTCATGCGAATCCGGCTCACTGCTCCCGTCATTCTGCTCGCGCTCTGCTCGACCCTTGTGGTAACACTCTCCGGTTGCGGCGTCCTCAATCAAATCGGCGGTTCCAACACAAACTACTTTCCGCCCAACATGACGCGCGCTACGCCCGTAGCGAAGACGTTCCAGAACTGCCCGCCACAAGGTCAAGGCGGCGATCCGGCGCTGAACACGCTGCTCAACCGCACCGACGACTCGCCACCCAATGGCTACCGGCAAACCGACATCTCTACAGTCCTCACGATTCCGACGACACCACAGGCCGAGAACAAGCCGCGCAGCGCCTGGTCCAAAGATGAGGCGAGCCGTATCGGACTCTATGAAGGGGCGGCCGTGCGCACGACAGGCTGGGTGGTCGCGACGCGCAACCTGGGACCGGACGCGGCGAATTGCGGCTCCGAGGTGAACCGCGACTGGGCGCTCTGGATCAGCACAGGCGCTGGCGACGCGGTCAATACCGCGCTAGTCGTGCTTGTTACCCCGCCAGTGAAGGCCTCGCGCCTGGGATGGACGGACTTCACCATGCGCCGCATCGTCGGGCAAATCGTGCGCGTCTCAGGCTACATGGTCTATTATCAGGAGCCATCGCCGCTGGTGGGAGCCAATCGCGCCACCACCTGGGCTATCGCGCCAGTCATGCACCTGGAAACCTACTACCAAGGGAAGTGGATCAACCTCGACCTGTTTCCATTCGGCACGCGCGCATCTGGCACGCCACAGACCGGCACGCCGCAGCCCGGATCGAATTCATAATCCCCGTCCAGTCAAGGCCCCGCACTAACAAAGCCAGTCGCCGGTATCCTGGCGCTTGCGCTTGCGGGGCTTGGCAGGCGGCGGCGAGGTGAGAAACGTCGAGGGGTTCGGCGTGCGAACTTTCTCCGTCACTGCTTTGCCCTCATCGTCAAACCCATCAAACTCATCAAACCCGTCCAGATCATCAAGGTCGTCTTCCCACGTCGAGAGTGCGGCGCGCGCCTCATCGGTCAAATCTTCTTTGGCAGAGCGCGCATCGGACGGGCGGTGGATTGTAGCAGGACGGGCGGTAGGGCTAGGTTGCGGAGGGGCGGCGGGTCGCCAAGAACGCGGCGCCGCCGGGGACGACGCCCCCGGAAGGCCGAGCCCCTCCCATTCACTCGCCTCGCGCGCAGGCGCGGAGACTGGCGAGCCGGTAGCGTAGAGTTGTGGGCCGAGTGTGCTGGATCGCTGGCCGGCTGTCGTCGCGCCCCGCAAATCCACCCGCTGGAGCGCCTGCGCGGCGAGCCGGGCCTGCGCTACCACACGCACTGCGCGTCCGCTCTTACTCCACCCAACGATTTGCGCGATCAGGGCGGCGCTCATCACACCGAGCGCAGTCGCTCCAATGATAATGACGAGATCCACCCACGCCCAGCCGAGCCCGCCAAGCGGCAGGATCAGCGGCGCGAGATCCACCCCTGCCACATGGGAGCGGGCCGCCAGCTCAGGCAGCGAGCGCGGCCCCTGCCCCAGGAGATACAGCAGCGAGCTCAGCCCGCCAACGCCACAGGCTATGGCGCCCGCACGGGCGCCCGCTTCAAGCTGGCGTCCGTACCAATCGCGCTCCAGCCACTTCGCGACGCTCAAGCCGACCAGCGCGCCTGTCAGGATAATGCCCAACGCGACACCCAGCGCGGCCACAAGCTGAACGCCATAGAGCGCGAGCGCGGCGATGACGCTCAACGTCACCCCTGTCCGCGTAATGGTTCGCATACGTCCACCCCACAAAGCCAACGCTGGCGCGTCTGGCGCCCGCTCTCAGGCCGTTTCATCGCTCAGGAACGCAGCAAGCTCTTCGCAATCAGCGATCGCTGCACTTCGCTGGTCCCCTCGCCGATCTCATGGACCTTGACATTACGCCAGAACCGCGAGACGGGATACTCATCCATAAAGCCGTAACCGCCATGAATCTGCACCGCCTGATCGGCGCAGCGCTTGGCGGTCTCGGATGAGTAGAGCTTCGCCATCGAGGCCTCACGCCCATACGGCAAATCCCGCATGTGTAGCCAGGCAGCCTTGTAATACATTAAACGCGATAGTTCGATCTCCATAGCCATATCGGCTAGCTTGAACTGAATCGCCTGGAAGGCGGAGATGGGGCGGCCAAACTGCTTGCGCTCGCTTGCGTACTTCAGGGACTCATCCAGGCAGGCCTGCGCAAGGCCGACATTGAGCGCCGCAATCGCCACGCGCCCCGCGTCGAGGATCATCATGAACTGGCGGAAGCCGTCGCCCTGCTCACCGAGCTGCTGCTCGTTGGGAACCAGACAATCCTGGAACGACAGCGGGCGCGTATCGGAGGCGCGCCAGCCCATCTTGTGATAGGCGGCGCCAATCTCATAGCCCGGCGTCCCGCGCGGCACGATGAAATTGGTGATCTGCTTGTGGCCATCGGGCAGCCGCCCAGTCACAGCGGTGATCGTCACGCCCGCGCTCATCTCCGTGCCCGCGTTGGTGATAAACGCCTTGGAGCCGTTGATGCGCCACTGATCACCCTCACGCTCGGCATGGGTCTCCGTGCCGCCGGAGTCAGACCCAGCATTCGGCTCGGTCAGACCGAACGACCACAGCTTCTCGCCACGCGCCAGCGGGATGAGATATTCGCGCTTCTGCTCATCGGAGCCAAAAAGGTGAAATGGCGTCGCTCCCAGGGAGGTATGAGCCTCCATCGTGATGCCAACGGAGGCGTCGCCACGCCCAATCTCTTCAATCGCAAGGCAATATGAGAGGAAGTCCGCGCCCGCGCCGCCCTCATCTTCAGGGAAGGGCAGCCCCAGCAGCCCCAGGCTGCCCATTTTGCGCACAATTTCGTAGGGAAACGCGGATGTGCGATCCATCTCCTCAGCGCGCGGCTTGATCTCTTCCTCGGCGAATTCGCGGCACATATTGCGGATCATCGTCTGCTCGTCGTTGAGCGTGAAGTCCATGTTGGTCTGTCTCCCACAGGTCGGTGGACAACCTTGACTGAGCGCGCGTCCACATCAACCGTCCGTCGATTCACGGCCTGACCACTCCATCGAGCCCAGCCCGTCGCGGCGCTATGCCGCCGCCAACGCCGGATTATAGCACGCACGAGCGCGAAAGACTGGAAACGCCCCATAAACCACGATTGCCCAGCCGCCCGCGGCGTAGGTACTACTTCGCACCAGCGACTAGTGAGAATATGGGACACTGAGTGTGGGAATCAGGGCGCGCCCTGTGGCAGGCCTGGACCGACATCCTGCGCAATCGCGTCAGCGCCGTCATCTCACGCCAGAATCAAAGCGAGGCCCAGATGCCAGCAGGCTCATCGCGGCGAGCCAGCGGGGGACCAACCAGGACCCCGTGGCCGGGTCAGACTCCCCACGCGCTCATCGCCGACGCCGATACCGCGACACTACGAACGCTCGGGGCGCTCTTACGACGCGAGGGCCTTCAGGTGGCGCTGGCTCCTGATGGCGAAACGGCTACTCGTCTGCTCACTGAACGCCCTTTCGACCTCATCCTCGCCGATACGCAACTTGCCGCGGGCGAGGCGACCGCGCTCGCGGAAGCCGCACGGCTGGCGCCAGATGCGACACGCATCGCGCTGGCCACCTACGAGGCGCTCGATTCGGCGCTCCTGGCCTTGCGCGCTGGCGCATACAACTACCTCATGAAGCCCGTGGACGCCGAGGAGCTAAGCCTGACCATGCGCGGCGCGCTAGAGCGGCGCCAGCTCCAACGCGAGCTGGCCCAGCGCGTTGCCGAACTGGAAGCCGCGCATGCCGAGCTAACGCAGGTCAATCAGACACTACGGCGACAGGTCGCCGGCGCCACAGCGGAGCTCCAGCGAAAAGTGGATGAGTTGGAAGAAGCCAACCAGCGCCTCCGCGACGCCCAGCAACAGCACCAGCGATTCATCCAGATGGTCGCGCATGAGATGCGCGGCCCGCTGAACCCAATCATCAACTACGCGCAAATTGCCAAGCGCCCCACGCTGGATGCGTCCAAGCGCGACGAATTCATGGATAGCATTGTCGAGAACGCGCAACGCCTGAACCGCCTGGTAGGCGACCTGCAAACGGCGACGCGCCTCAGTTCGGGCCAGTTCACCCTACGCGTCGAGCCGCGCGATGTCGCGCAACTGGCGACCGATCTGATCGCTGATTTCCGGGCGACGGTCAAGGAGCGCACGTTCGCGCTGGAATGCGTGGATGCGCCCATCGTCATCACCGTGGATGGCGACCGCATCCAGCAGGCTGTGCGTAATCTGCTCGACAACGCGGTGAAATATTCCGCGCCCGATGGCGCCATTGAGGCGCGGGTCTGGCGCGAGGGTGATGACGTGTTCATCAGTATCGGCGATTATGGCGCGGGCATTCCCGAGGATCAGATGCGACGCATCCTGGAGCCGTTCATCCGGCTGGAAGCGCATGCGAGCGATGTCTCTGGCAGCGGGCTGGGGCTGTTCATTACCCATGGGATCGCTGAGGCGCATGGCGGCGCATTAATGATACGCAACCGGAAAGAGGCGCGGGCGCAAGGAGCGATTTTCACCCTGCGACTACCGGTAATTTCGGCTTCGCGGGTCCCGTAATACACCATTCTGCCGATGCGGCATCGTCCCTTCCTCGCTTGCGAAGCGGGGAATAAAGGGATATATAATCACCTTGTCTGTTGATGCGAAGAGAAGTAAACGAGAGGCGTCAACGTGACGCTGCTCAGGGCGCCTGGCTAAGGAAATGGCAACCGCTCTGGCGGCAGCGCAACAACTGCGCTCAATGGGGAAAACCGTGTTCACGTTGGGCGCGCAAACACAGAGTGCGGGGTCAGGGAGAATACCCCCGCATCAGGGAGGGTCACGTGATGGGAGCAATCTACGGCGCCGGGTCTGGAGAAATGGGTGGGTATACGCCACGGGTGCTCATCGCCGATGATGATCGTGACCTACGCGCGCAGTTACGAGTACTCGCTCGAAGAGAGCGGATTTACCGTCTCCGAGGCAGGGAATGGCGCCGAGACGATCGAACGAGCGACCGTGTCAGGTTCCGATCGGCCCGATGTCATCCTGCTCGACTACCACATGGATGTGGACGGTCTGAGCGTCTTGCGCCAGCTCAAGGACAAAGGGGTCGAAGCGCCGATCATTATGATGACCGGCGTGGCGAATGGCGAGATGGCCACGCAAGCGATTCAGGGCGGCGCGGCCAACTACCTGGGCAAGCCGTTTGATAATGAGGAGACGGTCGCGAACACCATCCGCCACGAGTTCGAGTACGCGCAGCTCAAACGCGGCGAGAGTGTGGCCGAGTTTCTGAAGGTGAATGTGGACCGCTCAGAGCGGATTATCGGCGTCACCCCCCAAATGATTGAGGTCTTCAAACTCGTGGGACGGGTCGCGCGGACCCCCGCGACAATCGTCATCACTGGTGAGACTGGCGCGGGCAAAGAGATGATCGCTGAGGAGATTCACGCTCGCTCCGACCGGCGCTCTAACCCGCTCATCAAGATCAATTGCGCCGCCCAACCGGAATCATTGCTCGAGAGCCTGCTCTTCGGCCACGAGAAAGGCTCGTTCACCGGCGCGTTGACCCAACACAAGGGCTTTTTCGAGATCGCCCATCGCGGTGCGATCCTGCTCGACGAGATCGGCGAGATGAGCCCGCATCTCCAGGCGAAACTGCTGCGTGTGCTACAAGACCAGCAGTTCGAGCGCGTGGGCGGCACAGACCCGGTTCAAGTGGACGTGCGCGTCATGGCGGCGACCAACCGCAATCTGCGCCAGGCGGTGGACGAGGGCCGCTTCCGGGAAGACCTCTACTACCGTCTGTACGTCGTGGAAATTCACATTCCCCCACTACGCGAGCGGAAGCGCGACATACCACTGCTGGTCGGCCACTTCCTCGACAAGCACCGCTACTCACCGCGCTCGTCCGCGGCGCGCATCACCCAGGGCGCCGCCGATAAGCTCCAGGCGCATGACTGGCCCGGCAATGTGCGCGAGCTGGAAAACGTCATCCAGCGGGCGGTGGCGCTCAGTCAGGGCGAGGTCATCACGGAAGAACACATCAGCTTCGGGACGCGGTCTTCGCGCGCGGTGGTCGATGTGGACGAAGCGCTGCGTGCTGGCGCGACACTCGAAGAGATGATGGGCAAACTCCGGGGAGAGGCTATCGCCGCCGCGCTGCGCGTCAGCGATCACAACCTCGCCAGGGCGGCGGAGCTGCTGAATATCACCCTCGAGGAGATGGAGATGTACCGAACGTCACGTCTCGCTGGCGCGAGCAAGCTTCTCTAACGCCCATAGCGCGCGAGCCATCTCGACGTAGAACGTCTACGTCGAGATGGCTCGCAATCACGCGCAGCGGCAAACCGTCGCTAGATATTCGCGCCGGCCTTCGCACTGTTCACGGCGCTCTCGACGCCCGGACTGGGTTGGGCGCGCCACATCCTCGCGATGCGAGGAGCGGTACTGGCTCACCCGGTCAGTGACCACGCCAGCCTGCTGGCTGAGTTGCTGACCGAGATTGCGCGCCTGGCTGACGGTCGTTTGGCGAGCCTGCTCAAGCGTGTCGGGGTTGACGTACTGGCGTACCCAGGCATTGGTCTTTGTGCGGCGCGTGGCCCCACGCTCCGTGTCCAGGTAATAGACAAGCGCAGCCCCAACACCCATCCCTAGCAAAAAACGAAACATCGCTCGATTCGCTCCTCTCGATTCATGCTGGTGGCTCTCATTCCACCACCATCTCTGTTTGTACGGCTGAGGGCGTAGCAAGTCGCATGCCTTGCGATCAGAAGCATACGCCTCTCTCAACCGATTAAGACGGCTGGATCGCCCCGAAGGGAGCGCATAAGGCCCAGAACGTTGCCGGTTCGCGCGCGCAGACCTATGCTCTGATGTGAAGGCAAACCCACGCGGCTGTTTCGCGTGGCAGAGGTACCACACAGCATGGCGAACAACACTCCCCTCAACCAGCACAGGCACAATCTCAGCCCCAGCCAGACATTACGCCGTCCGCGTATCGTCATCGTCGGCGCCGGATTCGGCGGCCTGACTGCGGCGCAGGCGCTCGGTGACGCGCCCGCCGACGTGACGATCATTGACCGCAGCAATCATTTCGTCTTCCAGCCGCTGCTCTATCAGGTGGCCACTGCGGAGCTCTCACCCGCCGACATCAGCGCGCCAGTCCGCAGTGTCCTCCGTCGCTGGCGCAACATCCGCACACTACTGGCTGACGTGACCAGCGTGGATACTAGGCGGCGCGTCGTGATCGCGCGTGACCAGAACGAAGGCCGCGACCACGCCATCCCCTATGACTTCCTCGTGCTGGCCACCGGCGCCGGGCAAAGCTATTTCGGCCACGACCAGTGGGCGACTTGGGCGCCAGGGCTGAAGACTAACGCCGACGCGACCCGCATCCGCCAGCGCATCCTGCGCTCCTTCGAGGCGGCGGAGTTCGAGCCGGACCCCCAACGGGCGCGGGCGTTGATGACATTCATCGTGGTTGGCGGCGGCCCGACTGGAGTGGAACTGGCAGGCGCGATCGCCGACCTTGCGCACAACGCCATCCGCCGCGACTTCCGCCACATTGACACCGCCCAGACGCGCGTGCTGCTCGTCGAGGCGGGGGCACGACTGCTGCCACAGTTCCCGGAAGAGCTCTCGCACAAGGCGCGGCGCGCGCTGGAGCGGATGGGCGCGGAGGTGCGCTTGGGGCAGGCGGTAAATGGTGTGGATGAGACAGGCGCGCTGATTGGTAGTGAGTGGACACATGCCGCGACCGTCATCTGGGCGGCGGGTGTGAGCGCATCACCCGCCGCAATCTGGGCGGGCGCGCCCACCGATCGCGCGGGCCGGGCGCAGGTCACCCCCGATCTGACCGTGCCTGGCCATCCAGAGATTTACGTGATCGGCGACACGGCGTCGGCGGCTGGCAAGGACGGGCGGCCGCTGCCAGGCGTGGCGCCTGTGGCCAAACAGCAGGGGCGCTACGTGGCGCACGCGCTACGCAAGCGGATCGCGGCGCGAGACGTCAGCGCGCCGGTGGCGCCGTTCCGCTACCTCGACCGCGGCTACCTCGCGACGATTGGCCGCGCCTACGCCGTCGGCTCGATAGGGCCACTGCGGCTGAGCGGCCTGATCGCCTGGCTGGCCTGGTCAGGAGTGCATATCAGCTATCTCATCGGCTTCCGCAACCGGGCGCTGGTGCTCGCGCAATGGCTCTGGAAATATCTCACGTTTCAGCGGACGGCGCGGCTCATCACTGCTTCCAGTGGCGCCGATGAGCCGCGCGGTATGGGGCGACGGGAGCCTACCAGCGCCAGTAGCGTTCGATGAGGATGCCAGGGTAGGCGCGGCGCAACGAGCCGCTATACTCGCGTAGCGCCTGCCGCATCGCCTCCTCCGTGCCAAAGAGCTGTGGTACCTGGCTGCGGTAGAGGGCGATGGCCTCTTCTTTGTCGCGAATCTGGCCAGAAATCTCCGCGAGCTCGAACTCCATCGGGATGGCGAGCTCGCGCTGGCGCTCTTCGAGCGCGCCGGAGCGGGTCACATAGGGGAAGTCCTCGTAGAACTTGATGTTGAGCTTGCGCTGGGCTAGCCGGTCGGCGGCAGAACAGACAAGCTGGTGATCTACGTGGTGGCCAATGCCGAGCGGGGCGTAAACCGCTGCCAGCGGCGCGCGCTCGGCGATGCTGGCGACCAGCGCGCCGAGTTCCTCATCGAGCTGTGTGTCACCCTGGGCCACCGCGCCGAAGATGGCGTCGTTGGATTGATACAGGGCGGGGCTACCGCGATAGATGGCGTCGAGGTAATCGAGCCACAGCGTATCGGCGCCCAGCGAGCCAATCGCCGCCTCATCCTCTTCGCGGCGCACCGATACGGCGCTGGCGGCGCTGGCGGGCAACGACATCTTGGCGTGCGTGGCGAGCGCGAACTCGCTGATGCCCATATCCTGGGGCGGCATGCCACCAAAGACCGTAATGACCAGCGCTCGCTGGCCAGTGGCCTCCTGCTGCTTGATCGCGCCACCGCAGGAGAGCGCGGCATCGTCGAAGTGCGGCTGCAGGTAGATATGGCGATAGTTCTGGGTGATCTGGTCGAGCGATTCGAGTCGCATGAGTCCTCCTGGGCGGAGTGGAACGACACACGCCATCACGGCGCGTCGGGTCGGGGCGCTCACTGGCCCCCAACGAAAGCGGCGCGCCAGTGTCGCCAGTATCGCTCCTATTGTGCCACGGAACGAGCGCCCGCGCATGGCGAGCTTCCTCTTCTTACCCCTTGACACGCGCTGGATTATTGGCTATGTTAAGCACACATAACGTTATGCGTGCTTAACATAGCCGGCACGGTCAAGAAAGGAAAAGCAGGATGAAACCTGTCACGCTTCTTCCCGCCACCTATGTCCCACAAGGTCGTGTGGACCTTTCGAAAAACAAGGGGCTACTTCTCGGTCTTTCTCTTGGAAGTGTTGCGCTGTTCTTGGTATTCGGTCTGCTCTTCCTGGGAGCCGCAGTGATCCTCGTTCCCCACCTGCCGTCGAGTGGACGGCTGGCGCTGGATATACCTGGGTTGCTGGCCATCCTGGCGGGCGCGCTCGCCATATCCGTCCTGGTTGCTGTCCTCCATGAATTGACGCATGCGCTCTTCTTTTGGCTCTTTACCCATGAGTGGCCCGTGTTTGGTTTCAAGGGGGTGTATGCCTATGCTGCCGCGCCCAAGTGGTACATTCCACGCCTGCCTTTTCTGGTCGTGGGATTGGCCCCCTTGCTGCTCTTGACACTGTTGGGGCTGGCGCTGCTCCATACGCTTCCCCTAGACCTGATACCCGCTGTGCTCTTTGCCCTGACCATTAATGCCGCTGGAGCGATTGGTGATCTCTACCTCGTGTTCCGCCTGCTTTATACGCCTGCGGCCTGCCTTATCCGCGATGAAGGAAACAGTGTCACTTGGTATGTCCCTGAGGAGGCGGGGCGCTCGCTAGAAAAGTAAGGATTGCCCAATTTTGAAACGCGTCGCATCTGCTAGCGATGCAGTTGCGAAAGCGAAGGAGAAAGAGGAAAACATGCCAGCTTCCACTTCAGATGAAATGACCACTTCGCGGTCTTTTCACTTCGAGCAGCGCTCACATACACTTCTGGCAGACGCTCTGACGGGTGTGGCGACCATTCTCCTGATCCTGGCTCGTCACCTGCCAGGAAAAGCCAGGGAGGGCTTGGAGTCTTTTGCCCGTCTGCTGAAGAACATCGCGCAGATTATCATGCAGCCCAGGTCTATGCTTCTGAAGCAGCCGAGCCTGTATCTCAAAGTCTTTCGTGACCTGGCTATGCTGATCTGTCCGCTCGTCTTCGCAAGTGTATTTGCCGCGCTTGAGCGGGCTTCGCTCGTACCAGGCCCGGTTAGTATTACCATCTCCGATAGGCTCATTGTCGCGATCATACTTGGTACAGGAGTCTTTAGCCTGCTGTTCACCATACTGCTGAACCTTCTCGTCCTCAGCGGTGATTTCTCCGTCCAAACACAAGACGAACTGCAGCTTGCCTTATCCAATCAGGCCGCAGCATTTACCCTTCAAGCCGTGATGTTCGTGCTCGCGTTGCTCTTTCTTGGCTATCTGTTTGTCCAAGGCTGGAGAGATATGGCCGCTGTTCATCTCGGCTTGCTCTTCTTCTTCGCCCGGATCACCTACCTGCTCAAACTCCTCCAGCTTCGTTGGAAGGAGATGGCGGAAGTTGAGCTGGCCGCTCAGTGAAAGAGCCGCGGCCATCGTCATCAATGCTCAGTGGGGAAACCACCGCTGCCGAGCATTCGATACGAGTTGATAGAGCCCGATCTACAACTCATCCTGGCGCTCGTCCAAGTCATCCGCGAACGCATCGAGCGCGGCGGGATCGAGCGCGAGGCCCAGCGCCCGCGCGGAAGCCAGAAAATCGTCAGGAGGCCCCGCCGTGATCGTGAGCGGCGAGCCATTCAGCGGCCAGCGAATGGTCAGCTTCCAGGCGTGGAGCATGACGCGTGGCGCCAGTGTGGCCACCTCGCTCCCCTCCGGCAGATACATCGCATCACCCACCAGGGGCGCTCCCAGAGAGGTCAGATGAGCGCGAATCTGGTGTGTACGCCCGGTCACCGGCTCTGCCAGCAGGAGCGCGAACCCGGTCGGAGCCATGTCTGGAACGCCGCTGAGAGTCCGCGCCGAACGGGCGATCACGCGGTAGCGGGTGCGTGAAGCCTGGCCGGGTGGCTCCGGGACGATGATGACGCGCCGCCGGTCGAGCGGGTCACGCCAGAGCGGGGCGTCCACCTCGCCAGAGAGCGGTAGGCCCTCGGGCCAGAGCGCGAGCGCAAGATACCGCTTGTGCGTCATGCGCTGGGCGAACTGGCGCGCGAGGGCGCGACGCGCCTCCTCCGTGCGGGCGAAGAGCGTCACGCCAGAAGTGTCCTTGTCGAGCCGGTGGAGTAGCCACGGTCGGGACGCGCCCAGCGCTTCGACCCAGGCGAAGATCGCGTCAGTCAGCGTGCCGTCGGGATGCTTGTAGGTCGGGTGGACGACGAGTCCGGGCGGCTTGTTGATCGCCAGCAGCGCCTCATCGGTGTAGAGCACGTCATACGGCGCGTCCAGCGCTAGGCTGGACGCGCCCGTGTCGCGCATTGGTTCGCTCTCGTCTATCACTGTCTATCCACTAGCGCACTGGACGCGCTTTTCTAGAGAATTGGCTTTACCCGCGCGCGAAGGCATGGCCAAAGGATGGTCAAGCCAGCGGGGTTCAGCGTGTATTGTGCCACACTGGCCACAGCCGCGAAACCCAATCACGCCGCTCACGAGAGTGATCACACGACGAAAATGCCCTTGCGGCGTAGGGCGCGCATAGCCTACACTGCGAGCGATGGAGCGCCTCGATCGCGGCCAGCGCGGCCCGCGACGATAGCGCGGGAGGACTCCTCAGTGCGCAACGTGCCCAACATTCTCAGCTTGGCCCGCTTGCTGGTCACCGTGCCACTGGTTGTGCTGATCCTGATCAACACGCCAGTAGCCTATCTATGGGCGACGGCGCTGTTCGCCGCGGGTTCCATCACCGACACACTCGACGGGCGCATCGCGCGCCGTTACAAGCTCGTCTCGAACCTGGGCGTGTTTCTCGATCTGACGGCTGACAAGGTCTATGTCGCGGCGGCGCTGGTCGCTTTCACCCAGGTCGCCGTCGTACCCGCCTGGATCACCATCATCATCATCACCCGCGAGTTCATCGTCTCCGGGCTGCGCTCGCTGGCGGCGGCGCAAGGCGTGGTGATTCCCGCCGGGCGTTGGGGCAAGCAAAAAACGTTCTTCACCCTCTTGGCGATGGGCGGCATCCTGCTGGCGCTGGGTCTGGGCGGCCATACCGCCTTCCCGTTGGGCCTCAGCACGGGAGCCGCCGCGCCGCAAAGCTTCCCCGACTACTTGCTTGCGCTCTCGGACGCCGTGCTGCTGCTAGCGGTGGTGTGGACGATCTTCTCGGCGGTCGAGTATCTGCGCGGCGCATGGGGACTGCTCACCGGAGGGCGGCGCGCGCAATCCTGAGCCACGCCTGACAAGCGGCGAAAAGGCATACAGGCATCCGTGACGCGGGAATACGTCACGAATCGCTTGACAGAGCGCCATGGTCACACATACAATCGCTTGAGGCGCCGTTCACGGCAATCTGCGCCCAGTACCAACACAACACACACCAAGCCAGACGGCGAGCGCCCGCTCCAGGGACCGCGCGGGCGGAACGCGATACGCGCCGGACACATGGCGCATGACGCAGGCAAGAAGGTTGAGCGATGGTTTCCAAGATCCGAACAGACAGCAGGCAAGACTCCGACCGCCCGCACTACTATTCACAGTTCTGGATTGATGTCGCAATGGGCAAGCAAAGCCCCACGCTGCCGGAATCTCCGGCGATCGTTGAGGAAGAAGAAGAAGAGGATCTGGAGGCCGAGATCCTCGCCATCGCGCCCAAGCCAGAGCCCAAGCCAGAGCCCAAGGCCAAGGCGCCCAAGCCCGCCGAGAAGAAGCCCGAAGCGCGCCCGACGATCACATCGCTCGCCGATCTGGCGAACATTGATATGCTCATGCGAAGTTCCGCCGCGATGGACGAAGACGAAGCGCCGGACATCTCCGCTGGGCTGGGCGCGGCGGCAGGCCCAGACATTACGCTGGATGTGGTGAGCGGCGCTGACGCCACCCCCAGCGAGGCGGAAGCGATCCCTGAAGGGTTCGAAGAAGAGGAAGAAGAGGACGACGAGTGGGGCGGTGGCCGTCGCAAGCCCAAGCCGGGCAAGGCGAAGCGCCACGAGCGCCGCGAGTTCTAGCCGCGACCCCAATCGCACACCAAGCAGGGCGCCACTTCCGCGTCTGGAGGAAGTGGCTCCCTGCGTCTTAGCGCCGTTCGGTGAGCGCGCTTCACTCCACTGGGCGTAGCTCGACCGTGTGGCCAGGCAGCGTGCGCTCCGCCGCGCCCGCCGGGAGCTCGACGCAAATGAGCGCGCCGGAGGAGAATGGGCCAACACTCCAGGGTCGCAGCCGCCGCCCGACCTTCGTCACACGCGACGCGCTATCCACAAACACCGCGTCAATCGGGAAGCGCATGAAGAACATGTGAATGCTGCTGGTTGGCGCCAGGATCAACGCGGCGCCCGCTGGCAAATCCGCGCGCCCCTGTAATCCCATGAAGCGGTCGAAAAACGACTCGGCCACCTCCGCGCGAGCCGCGAGCGTCTCACCAGTCGTCACATTCACTACACGCGCCAGACGCATCGCGCCATCCTCTCAGTTTACCGTCACTCTCCGAGCGGCCTCATCGCCCCACTGCAGACACGCCGCTACGGTGTGGTGTATCACGCCTGCGCTGGAATCTGCCAGATGATGATCTGATTGTCCAGGCTGTCGGTCATCGCCACGCGCGACCCATCCGGCGACCAGTTAATCGCCTCAGCGTCGCCAGGACAGCCGTATGAGGTCGAGACGGTGGGGAACGTATATTGGGCGGTCACCAAGGTCTTCCCCGTCGCGGTCGAGCGAATCGTGAGCTTGCCGATACTCACATTCGGCTGGCAGGCGAACGAAGCCAGCCGCGCGCCGCGCGGGTCCCTCGCGACGTAGATGACCGCATTCTGCGGTGTTATCTCGCGCAGCGTAGCCGCCGTCGCGGCATCGGGAGGCGTTACGAACGGCGGAAATATATGCGCCTGGATAGCTAGGCTGCCCGTTCGACGCGACATTCTTTGCGTTCATATATGCCGTCGTATCCACATCAGGAGCCACATAACGCCTATCTGCCGACCATGCCCACACGCTCGACTGGAACAACACGTCCGGCAGCTGGCCCGGGCGCGTTTCCAGCGACGCCACAGCACGCCATAGCTCCAGGGCGTGATCGAGCCTACCGATGACGCTGGCGCTGGCGTCACCTTGCCTGTCGACCCGACCTGGAAACTTGAGGCGTAATCCACCGTCTCAACGCCCGCCGCCTCATGGATATCGGTGTAGCTCGCCGATCCGGTCGTCAAGTCCCAGGTGAAGAGCGGGGCGCTGTACATATTGACCGGCAAGATGCCGCCGCCAGCGTCGGTGGCTGTGGACGTCTCCCGACCATACGCCACGAGCGCGCGCGTGATCCCGGTCCCGTCCGCGCGCATGATCTCCAGCGCGCCACGAGTCTGGGTATAACCCTGTCCGTCTGGTCCTGTCAGCTCGACGTTAACCGTCGAGAACAATAACACCGACGCGCCATCAGGGGTCCAGGACAGGGAAACTGGCATAATGATATTAGCGGCGCAGTAACTTGTGCCTTTGCATAACATCCCCTCCAGATCAATCGGCTTTAACTGGCGCACGAAGGCGCCAGTCTTCGCATCGAGCACCAACACAGTCATCGGCCCGCCGAGTACCCCGCTACTGGGGCCGGGGTTGGTAAGTTCTCGGTTCGCCATATTGCTCACCAGATCGCCATACGAGCAATTACCCTGGCCGCCCGGCTGGAAAACCCTCGCCATCACCGCGATATATTTGCCATCCGGCGACCAGCCTGGCATAGAGGGACAATAGACCGCCGCACTGGTTGGCAATGTGAATACGATCGGCGTCAGCGGGTGCGGCATGTTCGCCGCTCCTGAGCCGCGCAGCCCTGGCGCGAACCACGCGACCACGACGGCGGCCAGCGCGACGATCAGGACGCCCGCAACCAGCGGGATAATCCACCGGCGCCGTGATTGCAGCCATACGCCTATGCTCGGAAAGGGAGGCCCTTCATCCAGTGACGTCTTTATAAGCGCTTCCTCAGGCTCCGGGTCGCGCTGGGCCAGACGCTTGAGCGTCTCCAGGCGCCATTGACGGTCGTTTTCAGGATCGCCCCCTAAACCTGACATGCGCCATCCTCTCGTTATCTTGCCGTTTCTCGCTCAGACCCAACTCCCCTCTATGGGTCTGGCTGCTATTGGTGTGATGTATCACGCTCCTGCCGGAACCTGCCAGAGCACAATCTGATTGTCCTGAATGTCGGTCATCGCGATGCGCGACCCATCCGGCGACCAGTCAATCGCCTCGGCGTCGCCCGGACAGCCAAACGAGGTTGAGAGCGTCGGAAACTGGTAGATGGTTGTCGCTAGCGTCGCGCCTGAGGCAGTGGCGCGAATCGTGAGTTTGCCAGTATCCCCATCCGCCGCGCATGTGTACGACGCCAGCCGCGCGCCATGCGGATCGCGGGCGACGTAGGTGGCCGCCTTCCGCGGTATCATCTCGCGGACCAGGGCTACGGTGGCCGCGTCGGGCGGAGCGACAAACGGTGGCGTATAGGTTCCCTGAAATCCTGGCTGCGCGTTCGACGTGACTTTGGCGACATTCAGGTACGCTGTGGTATCCACGTTCGGAAGCACATAACGCCCATCCGCCGACCATGCCCACACGCTCGATTGGAGCAACACGTTAGGGTACGGCTCGTTGATGCCGCCACTCACGGAAAGCGCGCCATAGCTCCATGGAGCCACAGCGTCCGCTGTTGGAGCAATCAGCACCGTCAACTGGCCAGCCGCTCCGATCTGGAAGGCAGGAGCGTACGCGATTGTCTCGCTACCGGCCGCCTCGTGGATATCAGAATAGGTCGCCGCGCCAGTCGTGAGGTCCCACACGAACAGCGGCGAACTGTAGAGATTGACCGCCAGAATATTGTTGGTAACAATCGTAGCCCGTCCATAGGCCGCCAGCGCGCGTGACGCGCCCGTCCCATCCACGCGCATGATATCCAGCGCGCCGCGCTGCTGGTCGAAGGTCTGTCCCGACGGCCCTGGATATTGCACATTCAGCGACACGAACATCAATACATTGGTCCCATCGGGGCTCCATGAGAGTGATACAGGCTCGATGGGATCTGCTTCCGCAGTTGCGGACACCTTTACACAGCAGACTGGTTGGGTCGGCCGGGTATAGGCGCCGCACGAGCGCGCCAGTCGTGGCGTCCAGCACCAGCACCGTCGTCGCCCAGGCGAATGAACCAATGTAAGAGTTGACGAGGCCCTGCCTGGTGGTATCGCTCACCTGATCGTCATATCCATAACAGGCTCCTTCCCCTCCCGGCTCAGACGTCTGCGCCATCACCGCGATGTACTTCCCATCCGAAGACCAGGCCGGCATAGACGGGCAGTAGACCGCCGCGCTCGCGGGCAGCGTGATGACATGAGCTGTCAGCGTGTTCGCGGGCGCGGTCGAGGCGCGACCGCGCAGCCCCGGCGCGAACCAGGCGACCCCGGCAGCGACCAGCGCGACAATCAGGATACCCGCACTCAACGGGAGCAGCCAGCGGCGTCGAGCGCGCGGTTGCCCGCCCTTGATTGATGCGGGCAGCGCCTCAGTCAGGGGCGTCCTCGCGGGCGCCGCCTCTGTGGCTGGGTCACGCTGGGCCAGATTCCGCAGCGCCTCCAGGCGTCGCTGGCGGTCGCCTTCGGGGTCGCTCTCCATACCTGACATACGCTATTCTCCTCATGAGGGCCAGAGACGAGGTTTCGTCCATTGTTGACGCCGCTCGTTGAGAAAGCGCGGCGTCTGTCGGGAGTGTGACGCCGCTTACGCGCTGTAGCGCCAGATGACGACCTCATCAACGGTGGCGTCGCTCGTCGCGACGCTGGCGTCATCCCGCGACCAGGCCAGCGCCTCCATATCCCCGTCACAGCCCTGGGATGACATCGTCGGTGGATAGGTGAACGTGGTCGTGACCAAACCGCCACCATCATTCCCACGCCGCACAGTGAGGCGAGCGGAGTCGGAGCCAGAGGCGCAATCCAGCCCCGCGAGCATCTTCCCGTCTGGGCTCCACGCGACCTCCGCCGACATCTGCGGCTTGCTGATTTCCTTGAGCAGCGCGGCCATCGCGGGGTCTGGAGCCGGGACGAGCGGGGGAGCATAGTATCCTGCATCCATAGGAGGAGGCGCATCCAGCACGCCCGGCGCACGGACATATGCCTGAAGGGTCAGGTTCGGCGCGACGTACTGGCCATCAGGCGACCAGCGCCAGAGGTTCGCTGTGTACTGGAACACCCGCGACGTCACGTTGGCGGTTCTCAGCTGTCCGCCGATCCACGGCGAGAACGTCGCGGCGCTCGCGCTGGCTTGTGGCGTGATTTGCCCATTCGCCGTCCAGCCATATGCCGTCGCGAAAGGCGTCGTCGCCGCGCCGGTCTCATTTGGCATGGCGGAGTACGAGCTGGTTCCAGTCGCGAGGTTCCAGGTGTAGACGGGGCTAGAGTAGAAGAGCTTGATCGGGTACGGCTTGTCGGGGCCAGGCTCCACGAATGATGTTGCAAGCAGCGTGCGGGCGCCGCCCGAACCACTCACAGGTATCAGCTGGAGCGCGCCGTACCACTGGACGCCATTGACCTGGACGCCATTGACAACGGTTTTCACATTGTTCACGTTATACGCGAAGAAGAATCCGATCGACTTGCCGTCAGGGCTCCAGGAGATCGCGTCGAGCGGATTATAAAAAGCGTAGAGCGGACTGTAATTGTCGTTCGGCGCGCACTTAGCGCCGCACAGCGCCTGATCGTGGGCAGTGCGAAGGGAATCACGCGCACGACCCGGCCCGACGCCGCGTCTATGATCCCAATCGCGTAATCCAGAATAGGCCCAGATGGGTCAAAGCTTTCCAGCGTGTCCATGAGATTCCACTGGTCGCTTCTGGTGTCATTACACTGTCCATTCGTGGAGTACGTCTGCGCCAGCACCGCGATCTGGCGGCCATCGGGCGACCACACTGGGTTTGTTGGGCAGTAGAGCTTTACCTTGTCGCCGAGCGTCACGATATGCGCCGTCAGCGTCGGCCCAGAGTGACCGGCAAGCTGTGCGGCGAGTGGCCCGCGCGCGAACACGCCCACCACGACCGCGATCAGCGCCAGCGTGACGAGCGCGCTCGCGAGCAGCCAGCGCCGCCCTCGCCGGGGCTGACGCAACACCACGGCTGGCGTCGCGCTGCGCGCCGGGGCTGGCTGCGTGGCGGCCTGGCTATCATCCACACCGCGCGCCAGATCGCGCAGCGCATCGAGGCGGCGCCGTCGCTCGGCGTCATCAGTGGACCTGTCTGGTGGGGGCGCGCTGTCCATCATGCCCGTACACTCCTTCGTGTCAGAGCAACCCATCTTTTCCACATCCTCGCCTGGTCGCTCCTACATGCTAGTACGTCAAAGTGGGCAAGCGATAACACGCCAATGCGACCAGTGGCGATTCCAGAGGGGTGAATGGCGGCGCCTGCGGTATAATCGCTTCATGCGCGTTGTTCGGCGCGTCCAATCTCGCGATCACAGCCAAGTCAAACGATAAAGGCGGCGGAAGCGATATGCAGGTCCTCCCACTGGCGTTATTCCTGGTCATGCTGGAGCTGACAGCAGGCTCGTTCATCAGCCTCTGGCTACTCGATGTGCGCGGCGACAGCAGCCGTGGCTTCATCATCTTTCAAGGCGTGCTCTACGTCCTCTTCGCCTTGCTGACGCTCGGCGCGATGAACACCTTCGCCACGCCCCAGATCGTCCAGGGCTACGGCCTCGACGAGTGGTGGCTGGGCGCGCAGGGGCCGCTGACGCTTGCGCTTCTGCTACTGATGCTGCCCTGGAACGTGCTGCTGTGGCTCGATCGCTCGCAGCGCAAAGGCGCGAAAGGCAAAGCCGAGAAAGGCAAGGTCGCAGCGATCGAAACTACGGAAACCAACGCACAGCTTCGACAGCAGGCAAGGCCGCGACGCTTGAGGCCACGAAGGGCGGGACGCGGCTACGGATGGCGCGCATGATCTTCGGCGGCATTGTCTCGCTGAACGGCGCTGACTGGACATCTTCGTCGTCGGCATGGCCTACCGCGCGCTGGCTGAGAGCCGGCTGGATGGCGCGCTGGTCGTGCTGGCGTTCATGTTCGGCGCGCTGGCGATTGGCGGCGTCATGACCGCCATGCTGCTCGGCCACTGGTATCTCAACACCCCTACCGCTTCGGGCAAGCCGCTGGAGTTCGTCACGACCCTCACCATCGCCGCGCTGGCGCTGGAGCTGCTGCTCTCCCCGTTCATCGGCCCCGCCACGATTCACGCCACTGTCCAGAAGGTCACCGTCGCGCCCGGCACGGTCATCCAGACCGGCGGGGGCAGCGTGACTGTCAGCACGCCCACAGCAACCAGCGGACAAGGCCAGAACAGCCAGCCCGCCACAACGGCCCGCGAAACGCCGATCACCAACACCGCTCTGGTAGCGCTGGAATACATCCTCGGCTTCCTCGCCCCGCTGGCGCTGGCTGGCGTCGCGCTCTATCTCATTCGTGGGCGCTCGTTCCAGTCCGCGACCGGGATGTTATACCTCTGCGTCTCCTTCCTCTTCCTCGGCGAAATCCTGGCGCGCGGCCTGCTGCTCTTCCCCATTTTCCTCTAATCCCACGCGCTCCCAGGCAAAGCGCGCCGAGGCTTCAGCCTCAGGCGCGCCGTGCGCCGGCCATTCATGGCCGCGACGCCACCATCCCGTGCGCCGGCCATTCATGGCTGCGACACTGCCACCTCGCGCGGGTTGAATATCGTCGCCAAATATCGCATACCATGTGGGCAGGGGCGCGGGATCAGCTCCGCCTCCCGCGCGCCGTGACAGGCGCGCCGTCTCGTGATGCAGTCTCGCGATGATGTGATGGCGTATACGGGCGCGGGATCGCGCGGAAAGGACACAAGGTATGGCGAGCCCGTCGGGGGTCAATCCACGCATCTTCGGCGCATATGATGTGCGCGGCGTCTATCCCACCGACCTGAATGAGGACACCGCCTACCGCATTGGCCGGGCGTTCGCGCAGTATCTCGGCGTCAGCCCAATCGCCGTCGGGCGAGATATGCGCCTGAGCTCGCCCGCGCTGGCGCAGGCGTTTATCCGCGGCATCACCGACCAGGGCGCCGACGCCGTGGACCTGGGCCTGACAACCACCGACGAGCTGTACTTCGCGGTCGGCAAGTACAGCTATTCGGCGGGCGCGATGATCACTGCGTCGCACAATCCCAAGCAGTACAACGGCATCAAGATGTGCCGCGCCAATGCCGTCGCCATCAGCTCGGAGACCGGCGGCTATCGCCATCCGCGATCTCGCCGTCGCTGGCCAGTTCGCCGAGCCCGCGCGCAAGGGCGAGGTCATCCAGCGCGATGTCAGTGACGCCTACGTCGAGCATTGCCTCTCCTTCATCGACCTCGCCAGCATCAAGCCGTACAAGATCGCGGTGGATGCGGGCAACGGCATGGCGGGTATGATGCTCCCGCGCGTCTTCGAGAAGCTGCCCTGCGAGCTCATCCCACTCTTCTTCGAGCTGGATGGCACGTTTCCCAAACCACCCCGCCAGCCCGATCGAGCCGGAGAACACCGAGGAGCTGCGACGCACCGTGCCAGCGCGCGGCTGCGATATGGGCGTGGCATTCGACGGCGACGCCGACCGCATGTTCCTGATTGACGAGCGCGGGCGGCTGCTGGGAGGTGATATGGTGACCGCACTGGTGGCGCGGAGCCTGCTACGAACCCATCAGGGGGCAACCATTCTCTACAACCTGATCTGCTCGCGGTCCGTACCAGAAGTGATCGAGCGGGATGGGGGCCGCGCCGTGCGCACGCGCGTGGGGCACTCCTTCATCAAGGCGCAGATGCGCGAGGAGAACGCGATCTTCGGCGGCGAGCATTCCGGGCATTTCTACTTCCGCGACAACTGGTACGCCGACTCCGGCCTGATCGCGTTTCTGATCGTGCTGGAGATGGTCAGTGTGAGCGGCAAGACGGTCTCAGAGCTGGTCGCTGAAGTGGATACACGGTTCCGCAGCGGGGAAGTCAATAGCGAGACGCACGACCAGCAGGGGCGGCTGGAGGCCATCGAGCGCACCTATGCGACACAGGGCGCCCAGGTCGATCACCTGGATGGCGTGACGATCGCATTCCCCACCTGGTGGGCGAACATCCGGCCATCGAACACGGAGCCGTTGCTACGACTGAATGTGGAGGCGGACACACAGGATGAAATGGAGCGACGTCGCGATGAGCTGCTGGCGGTAATCCGGCAATAGCGCCGCTCCATGCGACGCAGGAAGCAAACGCTGATCGCTGGGGCGACCGCCCCGGCGCGAGGAAACAGGCTTTACGAGGAGGCATGGCCGTGGGTGTGCTCTCACGTTTCACAACCTATGTTAAGTCGGTCTTCAGCTCGATTCTAGACCGGGCGGAAGACCCAGGGATGACACTCGACTATTCGTACCAAAAGCAGCTCGAGCAGCTCCAAAACCTGCGCAAGAGCATTGCTGATGTGGTCACGCAGCCAGAAACGGCTGGAGCTCCAGAAAGCGCAGCTCACCGCGCGCGTAGCGAATTATGATGACGCCGCGCGTCAGGCGCTGCAAGGCGGTAATGAGGAGTTGGCTCGCGCAGGCGCTCCAGCGCAAGCAGGAAGTCGCGACGCAGATGGCGACGTTCGACGGCCAGATCGAGCAGATGAAGGCCCAGCAGGCGAAGTTCGTAGACATGGAGCAGCGCCTCTCGACCAAGGTCGAGGCGTTCCGGACCCAGAAGGAAATGGTCAAGACTCAGTACAGCGCGGCGCAGGCCCAGGTCCGCATCCAGGAGTCGGTGACCGGGATCTCGGAAGAGATGTCAGATGTCAATCTGGCGGTCGAGCGCGCGCAGGACAAGGTCATGCAGATGCAGGCGCGCGCCAACGCGATGGATGAGTTGATGGGGCAGGGTACGCTCCCAGAGATCGGCGCTCCGGTCGATCCAATCGATCGCCAAATCCAGGCGATGCACACCAAGTCCGCGGTCGATGACGAGCTTGCGTCACTCAAGGCGCAGATGCAGCTGCCTTCAGGTCAGGAGCAGGCGCAGCTGCCACCCCCCACTGTAACGCCAAGTGAGACACCACAGCAGTAGCGAACGATGGTTTCTGTGTTATTCGGCGTTACGCGCACAGGGGTAGACACCGGCTGGGCAGGAAGGGAGCGAACAACATGATCGTGCGCATCCACATGGATGACCAGTACCGCCTGAACGACGATGCGGTCGTTGAGGTGGACAAGCTTGATGACCGGCTGATGCAGGCGATCACCAATAACGACCAGGCGGCTTTTTCGGCGACACTGAACGAGCTGCTTGGCTATGTCCGCAAGAATGGCGTAAAAGTGCCAGTCGAGGAACTGGTCGGCTCCGACCTCATCTTCCCCTCGGAAGATGTGACGATGGAAGAGGCTCGCGCCATCATGGAGAAGGCAGCCGCCGCCGGCCAGGTGACTGGCCAGGCCACAGCGGAAGCCTGACCACAAGCGCTAGATGACACTCCATACGCGGCATGGGCGTCGATGAGAAGGCCGGGCCACCCATGCCATGTGGGTGGGGCCGGCCTTCTCATTGGGGCATACGTGGCGGGCGCGCTTGTGGCTCCAGGGCTACCCGCGCAGCCGCTGCTTGACCGCGCGCGCCATCTCGCGCTCCGCCTCGCGCTCGCGGATCGTGTCGCGCTTGTCATACTGCTTCTTGCCACGGCATAGGCCCAACTGGACCTTGACCAGGTTGTGGCTGAAATACAGCCGCAGCGGGATCAATGTCAGGCCCTTCGCCTGGACCTTGCCTACCAGCCGTTCAATCTCGCGGCGGTGCAGCAGCAGCTTACGGGGCCGCAGTGGATCGTGATGAAACGTTCCCTGTTCATAGAGAGCGATGTTCATGCCCTCGAGCCAGATTTCGCCGTTCCTCACCCGCGCGTAAGCCCCGCGCAGATTGACATGCCCCTCCCGGATGGATTTAACCTCGGTACCCATCAGCGCCAGCCCAGCCTCGAACGTCTCGTCCACGAAGAAGTCATGGTACGCCTGCCGGTTGACGCTGATAACGCTGGACTCTTCTGCCACGACAATCCGCTCCCGCTCTGGACTCGCTAGCCGTATCGCGCCGTCCCGTCGCCGCTTTTGGTACACCAGGCAAGGTTAGAAACGGACGGCGCGCGGTATGATCTGAACATAATTGCGTGGGACAGGGGTAGCGCGTAGCGCCGCATGGCGGGCGAGCGATGTCCCCATTCCTTTGCAATTTTCTGTGCAAAGCGTGTACAAACATATATGGGTCTCCAATGCGGGTCGTTGCGCAGAGCGTCTCGCAGTGGGGACCCGCCCATCATACCCCTGCGCGGCGCCTCCCGACAAGCGGCGGAATGCGGCGCGCGGGGTGGAAGGCGTCGCGAATGTTCTACCGTCTCGGGCAGGCGATGATCCGCCTGCGTTATTGGGTTATTGGCGTCTGGCTGCTAGCGGTCCTCGCGAGCCTCCCCTTCGCTCCGCGCATCGCCGGGGCGCTCTCGCCGGGCGGCTTCTCCAGCCCCGATATGCAGTCTCAGCAGGCGATAGACGCGCTCCAGACAGGTCTGCATACCAGCTTCACGAACGTGCTCGTGATCTTCTCCAGCAAGACCCTCACCGCCGACGACCCGCGCTTCATTACCCAAGCGACCGCCGCGACCGCGAAGCTGGACGGATGGTCCGAGGTCACGCAGGTCGTCCCGTTCACCATAGACCCCTCGCAGGTCTCGCGTGACCGCCACACCGCTTTCACCTCCGTCTTCCTCAAGACCAGCCCCGACAGCGCCCCTGGCATACTGCCGGAGCTTCGGGCGCGGGTAGCGTCACAGCCCAACATCACCGTTACCATCGGCGGGGGCCCGGTCTTCTACGCCGATATCCAGAGCGTGAGCGAGGCCGACCTGCGCCGGGCGGAGCTGCTGGCCTTCCCCTTCGCGCTGCTGGCGCTGCTGCTGGTGTTCCGTTCGGTGGTCGCCGCCGCGCTGCCCGCGATCGTCGGCGGTGGCAGCGTCGTCGTCGCGCTGGCGCTGCTCTACGCCATCGCGCTGCATACTCCCATCTCGATCTTCGCGCTCAACATCACCACGCTCTTCGGCCTTGGCCTTGGGGTGGACTACTCGCTCTTCATGGTCAGCCGCTTCCGCGAGGAGCTACGGCGCGGCCGCGCCACGCCGGACGCGCTGGCGACGACGATGGCCACCGCCGGGCGCGCGGTCTTCTTCTCAGGCTTGACGGTCTCGATCGGCCTGCTGGGGCTGGTCATCTTCCCGCTGAACATGCTGCGCTCGGTCGGCTTGGGAGGCATGCTCACCGTCGCTTTCTCGATCATCGCGGCGGTCACACTGTTGCCGGCGATGCTGGCCGTGCTGGGCGAGCGCGTCAACTGGCTGCCCGTGCGCCTGCCGCGCTTCGGACGCGCTCGTTCCTCCCAGGCCGCCTATAGCGAGGAGACATGGCTTCTGGCATCGGCTCTCGCTGTGGGTCATGCGCCGCCCCGTTCTCACGCTCGTCCCCACGCTGACCTTCCTGCTGCTGCTCGGCATCCCGTTCCTGAGCGCTCGCCTGGCCGCGCCAGACGCCAGCATTCTGCCCGATTCAGTCAAGTCGCGCGCGGCGTTTGACATTTTGAACACGCAGTTCGACCAGAGTGAGACGACGCCCATCGTCCTCGCGGTCGAGACGAAGGATAGCCCGCTCTCGCCCACATCACTCGCCGCGCTTGGACTTGTACGTGCGACGGATAGAAGCGGACCCTCGCGTCGCGCGCGTGAGCAGCATCGTCACCCTTGATCCGCGTCTGACGCTGACGCAGTACCAGTTGATGTACGCCAATCCTACGATCATCGCCGACCCCTACATCACCCGCTCGCTCAAGGCGCTGGCTGGCGACCATATCACGATGGTCCAGGTCTACAGCAAATACGGCATGCTCGATACCCGCTCCGAGGCGCTGGTGCAGGCCATCCGGGGAACGGCGCCGCCCGCGGGCCTGCGAGTGCTCGTGGATGGCGGGACCGCTGGGATCATTGACTACGTCAACACGCTCTACGGCGCTTTCCCCTGGGCGCTGCTGCTCGTCGCGCTGATTACCTACGTCGCGCTGGCGCTGCTCTTCCGCTCGCTCGTCCTGCCGCTCAAGGCGCTGCTGATGAACATGCTCTCGATCGTCGCTAGCTACGGCGCGCTGGTCTTCATCTTCCAGGAAGGCCACTTCAGCGGGCTGCTGAACTTCACGCCGCTTGGCTATGTCGAAGCGAGCTCGCCGATCCTGATGTTCTGCGCGCTCTTCGGCCTCTCGATGGACTACGAGGTGTTCCTGCTCTCGCGCATCCGCGAGGCCCACGAACAGACCCATGATAATACGAAGAGCGTGGCGCTCGGCCTGGAGCGCAGCGGCGGCATCATCACCAGCGCGGCGGCGATCGTTATTATCGTCAGCGCCGCGTTCGTCTCCGCCGACATGGTGATCGTCAAGGCGCTCGGCGTCGGTATGGCGCTGGCGGTGCTGCTGGACGCGACGCTGGTGCGCGGGCTGCTGGCGCCGGCGACGATGCGACTGCTCGGCGAGGCGAACTGGTGGTGGCCACGCCCGCTCAACCGCTTGCTACCCGCCTCGGAGACCCCGGCGCCGGTGAGCATCGCGTGCGGGTACCCGCCTCGAATCGCGCGGAAGACGCCTCGCTGCCAGGTGGAGGCGCGCGATGAGCGACACCACCCGCGACAACCGGCGCCTCACACGACGCCACGACACTGGACAGGGAACCATGAACTGACACACTCACCGAGCGCGGGGAACGGCCAACGTCTAGCGCCTCCGCGCACTGGCGCTGGTCGCGCTGGCGGCGCTCGCGACGCTGCTGACGGCTTGCGGCGCGCCAGGCACGATCCAGGCGGGCGGCGCGCTGCCAGCGGTCGCCACCGCTGCGCCTACACAGACGCCGCTGCCGCCCGTCACCTTCCCGCAGGATGAGGCGCAGCACCAGAATCTGACCGAGTGGTGGTATTACACGGGCCACCTGAAGGGCGCTGACGCACAGGGCAAAACCCACACCTACGGCTTCGAGCTGACCTTCTTCCAGACACTGCGCGGCCAGCTTCCACCCTACTACGCCGCGCACTTCGCTATCAGCGACATCACCGCCGGCCAGTTTCACTATGCGGAGCGCGCGGGATTCGAGCCACCCTCGGTCATCCCGCCAGCCGGCTCGACCAGCGGCTTCAACGTCACGCTCGGCGGCTGGACGATACGCGGCCTCGGCGGCCATGACACGCTCTCGGCGACGATGGACGGCTACAGCTTCCAGGTGTCGCTCGCGGACGAGCTACCGCACGCCATCCTGCATAACGGGAACGGCATCATCACGCTATGGCGCCGCTGGCTACTCGTACTACTACTCCCGCCCGCTGATGGCCGCGCAGGGCGTCGTGACCGACCATGGCGTCGCGCTCCACGTGACCGGGCAGGCGTGGATGGACCACCAGTGGGGCGACTTCGTCTCGCTGGCGGGCTCTGGCTGGGACTGGTACAGCATCCAGCTCTCCAACCACACCGAATACATGCTCTACGTCATCCGTGACGCCCAGAAGCGCCCAATTGCGACCTTTGGCACGGCAGTCGCGGCGGATGGCGCGGCCAGCGAAATCCCGCCCAGCGCCATCCAGACGCAGGCCACTGGAACATGGACCAGCCCAGTAACCGGCGGCGTCTACCCCTCCGGCTGGACGGTCGCGCTGCCCGGAAGCGTGACGCTCACCCTCACGCCGCTGCTGAAAGACCAGGAGTTGGTGACGGCGCGCTCGACCGGTGTCGCATACTGGGAGGGAGCCATCGCCGTCAGCGGCCAGCAGTCGGGCAAGCCGCTGACGGGCGAGGGCTACGTCGAGCTGACCGGCTATGCCAGCATACCCGCCAGCATGCAAACCGCCGGGACGCCGTAGCGGACGTATCAAGCGAGTGGCGATAGCGCACGGCGCGTTGACATCTATACATGCCGTGCGCTATACTGCCAAGTGCGTGTGCAAGCGCGCATGGTGGCTGTAGCTCAATTGGCAGAGCGCCAGATTGTGGCTCTGGAGGTCGCGGGTTCGAAACCCGTCAGTCACCCCAAATCCCTCGTCGCGACACGGTAGCCGCCAGGAAGCGGCTCCAGCTACGGCGCTATCTCCCTTGCTTCTCTTCTGCTACCCGCACATTGGTCATGAATCTCCAGGGATTCTCTTCTTTCTCTTCGTAGACGAAGAACCAGGTCAATGGGGAAAACCGAAGCTCAGGTAGCTGGAAATCAAGATTTGGGATGGAATGATGCGGGCGCCACTTCACGTCAAACCCCAAACCGCGAACACCGTAGATGCTTAGGTTGTCCTGGATGTCTTCTACGCAATGTCCCACAATTCGCTCATCATCAATACCCAGTTCGATCTGATCAAATAGCTTGCCCCGATATGGCCCATGAACCTCAATTTGCGAAATTCCGCTCTCTTGTGTTACCCATAGATCGACCGCATCTGCGTGAAAGATAGATCGCCTTGCGACATCAGGATAAACAACGGCCACGCCAGAGGCTGTGGGGGCGTCTGTTGTCTATCACATGGACGCTCACACTGGCGCTTGGCTTGGGTATCGCCGGCGTCCTACTGACAGCGCCACGCAGCTATGCGGGTGGCGATAGCGTGCTGCTCCAAATTACCAACAGCCCACCGTTCGTATTTGGGTCATATCCGATCGATATGAGCGCGACCGTTCAACTTTCCTCTCCAGTGAGTCGCACCCCGTCAGAGATGAGTCTTCGGCTGAGTAATGGCGTTTCAGAGTGGTTGACTTTGCTGTCGACCTCGCCAGATCGCTTGACGCTCACGTACCACGGAAGCGTCAGCCTTGTTACCGGGACCGTGATTCCGGGCGACTACACGGCGACCGCCTCATTTGCGAATCCCGATACCGGGATCACCACCGCGAGCAATACGGTATCGTTTACGGTGAATAAGGTTCACAGCTCGGTCACTTGCCGGGTGATCGAAGGTACGGTCGTCGCGGGCAGCGTCTTCTACCTGGAAACGACCTTGAATGGGATTTCAACACCATCCGGCGATACGTTTAAGGTCTCGTTCGCTGGACCGGTCAGCGTTCCCTCGGTCACGTTACAGACAGATTTGAATGGAACCATCCACACGACTGCGCCAGCGCATACAGGAAAGTATACCCTGACCTGCGCCTTTGCCGGAGATAGCCGGTATCAACCGGCAACGGCGACGACGACTTTGAGCGTTCAGGGCAACGCGCAAGTGGCTAGTATACACCTCTATGCGAATCCCACAACGGTGACGCGCGGAGTCGCAATGGAGTTCTATATTGTCCTTCAGCCAGCAGCAGGCCAGCCTGCGCCGACAGGATATTTAACTATATTTCTGGGGGTGATTGAATATACCGGCATAAAAGTGGGCTCCAACGGCGCTACCCTGGTGGACTTGTCACCCTTACCGGCGAGTGGAAACCCCTTTAGTCAGATCAAGGTCACCTATAGCGGCGACTCGCGCTATCTGACTAAAACAGCAAGCTTTCCGCTGACTAATTCCGCCATCCCTGGTAGTGGCGGCGGCTCATCCGCCACACCTACACCCAAAGCGACGAGCGCCGCGGCCACCTGGACAGCGACCGCCAGCACGAGCGGAACGCCTATAGCAACATCCACTGCCGGGACTGGCGGGAATCGCCGGACTGGCGGGACATCACTCACGGCGGGCAGCGCGAGCGGCAATACCGTCCTCTGGCTGGCGGGCGGACTCGGCCTGCTCTTCGTGCTGGGGGCAAGCGCCCGCCGCAGCCTGTGGCGCCGCATGCGAGCGCCACAGGCTGCGGCGGGCGCCGAACAGGAGCGCGTTCCCACGCTGGAACCCTAGAGCGACTTACAATTTCCTTGAGTAGGCAAGGGGTATCCGGCGTGGGCGAACCAAGCGGTCGCGTCAGTGCGGGTGATGGCGTCGACAGCCAGACGCACCGCCTCCTGCAAGGCCTCGCGCGTGCGCGCCCAGCCCGCGCAGGATCGCCTTGATCTTGGAAAACGCCTGCTCAATGGGGGTGAAATCCGGGGAGTAGGGCGGCAGGAAAAACTACCGCGCCCAGGGCGGGGCGAATGCTAGCGGCTTTGTGGGCGCTCAGACCGTCGAGTACCACGACCTGTCCCGGTCGTAGGCGTCGACGCGAACTGCTCTGCGGATGGTCCCACGCAAAGGTCTCCGTGTCCATCGCCCCCTCGACGATCAGCCACGGCGTCCTGCAACCCGTCGGGCGCGAGCGCCGCCAGGAAGCGGCGCCAGCTACGGCGCTATCTCCCTTGCTTCTCTTCTGCTACCCGCACATTGGTCACGAATCTCCAGGGATTCTCTTCTTTCTCTTCGTAGACGAAGAACCAGGTCAATGGGGAAAACCGAAGCTCAGGTAGCTGGAAATCGAGATCTGGGTTGGAGTGATGCGGGCGCCACTCCACGTCAAACGCCAAACCCCGAACATCGTAGATGCTTAGGTTGTCCTGGATGTCTTCTGCGCAAGGTCCCGTAATTCGCTCAACATCATCAATGGTCATGCCCAGTTCGATCTGATCAAACAGCTTGCCGCGATAGGGCCCATGAACCCCGATTTGCGAAATGGCGCCCTCTTGCGTTGCCCACAGATCGACCGCATCTGAGCGAAAGATAGATTGCCCTGCGAGGTGGCCGCGATAGTCTACGATTGGCTCACGCCGCCACTGCTTCCCCTCCAGCGCTAACAGATCTTCTATGGACTGGCCGATGTGACAGCCGCCGGCTGACTTACCGGGTACGATCGGAGCGTCGAGATCGAGCCCTGCACGCACGAGAATGCCTCCCTCAGGTCGTCCCACCAAGTGGATAGCTGCAAGCTCCAGCGCTTTAGCCGGGGAGTTATGACACTTCGATCTCGGCAACCGACTCGACGATGCGCATGGGACGGTAGGGGAAGTGGGGGACCATCTCGCGCGTGGTGACGCCAGTGAGCACAAGTATCGTCTCCATGCCCGCCTCGGTGCCGGCGATGATGTCCGTATCCATGCGGTCGCCGATCATCACCGAGGTCTCGGAGTGGCCGCCAAGCGCGCGCAGCGCCGAGCGGATCATCAGCGGGTTGGGCTTGCCGACGTAGTAGGGACGCATGCCAGTCGCCTCATGGATCAGCGCCGCCACCGCGCCTGTGGCGGGCACGATGCCGCCCTCGCCGGGTCCGGTGGGGTCGGGGTTCGTCGCGATGAAGCGCGCGCCCGCGCGGATCAGCCGGATGGCTTGCGTGAGCCGCACAAAGCTGTAAGACAGCGTTTCGCCGAGCACGACATAGTCGGGCGTCGTGTCGGTCAGAATGTAGCCAACATCGTGCAGCGCCGTCGTCAGCCCCGCCTCGCCGATCACATACGCCGAGCCGCCCGGCGCCTGGCGGTGAAGAAATTGCGCGGTGGCCATCGCCGACGTGAACATCTCATCAATACTGACATGCAGGCCAAACGTCGCCAGCCGCGCCTGGAGATCGCGGGGCGTGTAGAGCGAATTGTTCGTCAGAATGAGGAATGGCTTGCCAGCGGCGCGCAGCCGGGCGATGAACTCGTCCGCGCCGGGAACTGGCTGCGAGCCGCGCACCAGCACGCCGTCCATATCCATCAGCCAGGTCAGTGGCTTGCCATCCGTCGTATCACTCACAGCCATCCTCACTCTCTCTTCTGGCGGCGCGACGGGGCGCCTCCCCACGCAAGCCATGCCGCATCGCGTCGCGGCGTCCGCGTCAGGCGTATCTTCGCCGATACAACCCCACTACCGCAAGGCGTCCGCGCGCCGGCGCCTGTAGGGTGTACACTCAGGAGTGGTTGAGGAAGCGTGTCGCGGCGGAAGTAGCGGCGGAAACGAAATGGATGGATGTCAACACATGCGAGATGATCAGGGCCCACGCCTAGCGCTGCGCTGGTGGGATGCGCCGCGCCCGCCGGAGCGCATTGTCGCGATGTCACTGGCGACCGGCGGATTCGTCGCGATCGTCAACTCGACGGTCTGGGCGGCGGCGGTCTGCTTCATGAGCTACCAGCGCGCGCGCGCCGCCATCGCCCGCGCGGACCGCCAGCGGCTTGCGGCGCCAGAAAACGCTGACGCGACGCTTGAGATACTGGGAGGCGCGCAGTGAATCCATCCAGCCCAACCAATTCGCACGAAGCCGCTACGAGCGATGCGGCCGCCGCGCTGGCGGAAGCGCCCATTAGGGCGAAAAACGACGGCGCGCTCGCCAAACAGGCCAGCCGGGTGCGCGTGGCGCTCTGCCTCAACGGCGCGCCAGCGCTCAACCCACCGGAAAAAGCCGTTACCGATGCGCTCCAAGCGGGGAAAGGCCTGGTTTGGATTGACGCGCTGGGCGAGCCAGACGAGACCCTCGCCCATATAACGCGCCTCATCCACCTGCCGCGTGTCGTACGCCATGGACTGGCCGACCCCATCGAGCGCTCGCGCATGTTAGAGAGCGCTGGGGTCTATGCTATCGTGATGCACGGGCTGGGATTCGACGCCACCGCCGAGGAGCCGGTCGTCTCCAAGCTGGATATCGTATTCGGCCCGGGCTTCCTCATCACATCGCATCGGGAGCCGTATGCATGGCTCGAGGAGGTCTGGCAAGAGATCAACCAGACGTCCGGCGAAGAGAACCTGATGGCGCGCGGTCTCTCTTTCCTGCTGCACACCCTCCTCGACTCACTGGTGGATACCTACTTCCCCCTGCTCGACGCGCTCGACGATGTCATAGATGAACTGGAAATCAGCGTCATCAACGACACATCCAACCGCGTCCAGCAGCGTCTGTTTCATCTCAAGCGCACCGTGGCGACACTGCGCCGCGTCACCCTGCCGCAAGCCGAAGTGATGAGCTCGATCATCATGCGCACCGGGGCGCTGATTCCATCCGAAGCGGAGCCGTATTTCGCCGATGTGCGCGACCACACCGTACGCGTCTACGAGATGCTGGACTCTTACCGCGATCTGCTCAGCGGCCTGCTCGATGTCTACCTCTCGACTGTTTCCAACCGGCTCAACGCGGTCATGAAACAGCTTGCGATCATCGCCACGATCTTCATGCCGATCACCTTCGTAACCGGCGTCTTCGGCCAGAACTTCGGCTATGCGCCCCAGGTGATAACTGATCGCGGGCTGAACTTTTGGGGCGTGCTGGCCTTCATGGGCCTGGTTACCGCCATGCAGCTCTGGTATTTCAAGCGGCGTGGCTGGCTGTAGGCCAAGCAAAGCGCCGCTCGCGTACCCACCACAGCGGGACGCGAGCGGCGCTCTTCAGTCGCGAGGGGAAATCTTACTCGTTGCCGTCGAACTCGCTCTTGATGCGCTCGATGACACGCCCTAAGATACTGCCCTCGCCCTTCTCCGTCTGCGTCCGCTCGATATCAGCGAACTCCTGAAGAATCTCACGCTGGCGCTTGGTCATATTCTGCGGGGTGACGATGCGGATGGTCACCAGCTCGTCGCCGCGCGCGTTCTGGTGGATGACCGGCACGCCCTTGCCCTTCAGGCGGAAGACGCGCCCGCTCTGTGCGCCGGAGGGAATCTTGAGCGCCTCTTTGCCGTCGAGCGTTGGAACTTCGACCTCGGCGCCCAGCGCGGCCTCGGCGAAGGTGATCGGCAGCTCGTAGGTGATATCGGTATTCTGCCGCTTGAAATACTCGTGCGGCTTGACCGAGAGCGCAACGTACAGATTGCCGGGCGTACCGCCGCGCGGCGGCGCCTCACCCTCGCCCGTCACCCGCACATTGATGCCGTCATCCACTCCGGCGGGAATGTTGACTGTCACACGCCGCACGTTGCGAACCCGCCCCTGTCCGTGGCAACGCTCGCACGGCGTGGTGATGATGCGTCCCTCGCCCCGGCAGCGGTCGCAAACCATCACGTTGACGAACTGGCCGAAGATAGACTGCTGTACGCGCCGTATCTCGCCCGATCCTTGACAGTTGGGGCAGCGCTGCGTCGAGGTGCCAGGCTGCGCGCCATTCCCTTGACAGTTAGGGCACGTCTCCCAGCGCGGAATCTCGATCTCCTTCTGGCAGCCGCGCACGGCTTCCTCGAAGGTCAGCGTCAGATCATAGCGCAGGTCAGCGCCACGCTGCGCTCCTGCGCGCGCGCGCGTGCCGGCGCCTCCAGCGGCGTTGGCGAACAGCGTCTCGAAGAGGTCATTGAAATTGCCAAAGCCGAAGCCCTCGAACGGATTCGCGCCGGCTCCCGCCTCACCAGAAACACCAGCATGACCGAAGCGGTCATACGCCGCGCGCTTCTGCGGATCACCGAGCACCTCGTAGGCCTCGTTGATTTCCTTGAAGCGCGCCTCAGCGCCCTTGTCCTTGTTCACATCAGGGTGAAATTGCCGGGCGAGGCGCCGGAAGGCTTTCTTGATATCATCTTCGCTCGCGCCGCGCGCGATACCTAGTGTCTCATAATAGTCGCGTTTCGCGGCCATCGGCATCCTCTTCATCCGCTATGTCGCCAGGGAGCGAATCGCCTCCAGCGCTGGTGTCGCATCACGCGACAGGCCGCGCGAGGGAAGACGTAATCAGCCGTCCCTCGCGCGGTTCGGGGCCAGGCCCCGCGCCGCGTCAGCCGCGCAGGTTAAACCACTATATCACAGTCCCCACCGTCTCCCCTCACTAGCTGGCCCTACGGCTAGCGGGTGAGAAGGAGGCGGTGAGAGCCGGAGCAAGCGCCTACTGCTCCTCCTTGAAATCAGCGTCCACCGTGTTGTCGCCCGCGCTCCCCGCGCCCGCTTCTTCAGTCGAAGCGCCGTCCGAGGGGCCCGCGCTCGCCGCGCTGTAGATGGACTCGCTGATCTTGAACATCGCCGTCTGAAGCGCCTCGCGGGCGGACTTGATGCGCTCCACATCCTCCGTCGCCAGCGCCGCGCGCACATCGCTGATGCGGGTCTCGGCTTCGGTCTTGAGATCAGCCGGGACCTTGTCGGCCAGATCGCGCAGCGTCTTCTCGGCGGTATAGGCGGCGTTGTCGGCCTCGTTGCGGGCCTCTACCTCCTCGCGGCGGCGCTTGTCCTCATCGGCGTGCGCCTCCGCATCACGCACCATCTTCTCGATCTGGTCCTTGGCGAGGCCGCTGGAGGCCTGGATGGTGATGTGCTGCTCGCGGCCCGTGCCCTTATCGCGCGCGCGCACGTTCACCATACCGTTGGCGTCAATATCGAACGTCACCTCGACCTGCGGCACACCACGCGGCGCGGGCGGGATGCCATCCAGGATGAACTTGCCCAGCGAGCGGTTGTCACGCGCCATCTCGCGCTCGCCCTGCAGCACATTCACCTCGACGCTCGTCTGGCCATCGCTGGCTGTCGAGAACACCTGGCTCTTCTGCGTCGGAATCGTCGTGTTGCGGTCGATCAGCCGGGTGAAGACGCCGCCATAGGTCTCGATGCCCAGCGACAGCGGGGTCACGTCGAGCAGCAACACCTCGCGCACTTCGCCGGTGAGCACGCCCGCCTGAATCGCCGCGCCGAGCGCCACGACCTCATCCGGGTTCACGCCCTTATTCGGCTCTTTGTTGAAGACGCGCTTGACCACCGCCACAACCGCCGGCATGCGGATCATGCCGCCGACCAGCACCACCTCATCAATCTGCTCCGGGCGCACACCGGCGTCAGCCAGGCACTTGGTCACCGGCACCGCCGAGCGCTCGATCAGGTCGTCAACGAGCTGTTCGAGCTTGGCGCGGGTCAGCGTGATCGCCAGATGCTTCGGGCCGCTGGCGTCCGCTGTAATGAAGGGCAGGTTGATCTCCGTCTGGGAAGCGGAGCTGAGCTCCTTCTTGGCCTTCTCAGCGGCCTCCTTGAGGCGCTGGAGGGCCATCTTGTCCTGGCGCAGATCCACGCCCTGCTCGCGGCGGAACTCGTCGGCCAGCCAGTTGATGATGCGCTGGTCGAAGTCGTCGCCGCCCAGGTGGGTGTCACCGTTGGTCGCCTTCACCTCGAAGACGCCCTCGCCCAACTCCAGCACGGAGATGTCGAACGTGCCACCGCCCAGGTCATAGACCGCGATGCGCTCATCCTTCTTCTTGTCCAGGCCATACGCCAGTGAGGCGGCGGTCGGCTCGTTGATGATGCGCAGCACCTCGATGCCAGCGATGCGGCCTGCGTCGCGCGTCGCCTGGCGCTGGGCGTCGTTGAAGTACGCTGGCACGGTGATGACAGCCTGCGAAACCTTCTCGCCCAGATACGCCTCGGCGTCGGCGCGCAGCTTCTGCAGAATCATCGCGCTGATCTCAGGCGGGCTGTACTGCTTGCCCATTACCTCAACCCAGGCGTCGCCATTCGCCGCGCGCACCACCTTATAGGGTACCAGGCGCTTCTCGCGGTCCACCTCGGGGTCATCGTACTTGCGGCCCATGAAGCGCTTGATCGAGTACACCGTGTTCTCGGAGTTCGTGATCGCCTGGCGCTTCGCCACCTCGCCGACCAACCGCTCGCCGCTCTTGGTGAACGCGACGACCGACGGTGTGGTGCGGTTGCCTTCCGCGTTTGGAATGACGACCGGCTCGCCGCCCTCCATGACCGCGACACAGCTGTTCGTGGTCCCCAGATCAATACCAATAACCTTGGGCACAAGACCCTCCTCAACCTAACCGGAAACCAAACCGGATCGTTTGCATTCGCATCAACTAATCGTGACTGAGTGCGATGATAGCGCGCGGCGCCTCGTGACACTCCGGCCTATCCATCCGGCGCTCGCCTGCCCGCCTCGCGCCACTCGACTGGCGCTGGGGCGTCGGGAGTGGGGGCGTCGGGCGGGCCAGCGCCAGTCTCGAACGTCTCGTTATACGCTTCAGCCAGCAAATCGTTGAGCACTTGGGTAAGATGCCGCACGACCGCGATCGCACGGCCATATTGCATTCTGGTTGGCCCCACGATGCCCAAAAGCCCGCCTGGACGGCCCGGCGCCCCATAGCGCGCCGCGACGACGCTCATATCTTTCATCGCGCCCGACCCTGTCTCGGAGCCGATGATGATCTGCACGCCCTCGCCGGCCATGACTCGCGGAGCGATGGCTGGCAGGAAACGGTGCCGCTCCAGCGCTTCCACGACCTCGCGGATACGCTCCGGGTCACCACGCGCGAACTCATCGCGCCGCAGCAGATTCGCCAGCCCCTCGTGGTACACCGCGTCCGGCAGCAGCAGCGACGCCTGGCTCAGCAGGCGCGCCAGTGAGTCAATCACCAGCCGCTCGTCCAGCGTCAAATTGGGTTCCAGTCGCGCCGCCACCTGCCCAACCATCTCCGCGTCGGCCCCAGCGAACAGGTCATTGAACCGGCGCGCGATATGACTCAGGTCTTCCTGGCGATACGGCTCATCCAGCGCCAGACGCTCCTGCTGCACCGAGCCATCCGCCAGCACCAGCACCATCAGAACCAGCGATTCATAGAGTGAAAGTAGCTCGAAGTGCTTGATTTGCGCGACGGCGCTGCGCGGCGGCGTGATGATCGCCGCGCTTTGTAATGCCTGCGCCATGACCGCCGCGGTGAGCCGCACCCACTCATCGAGCTGGCGCTGCACCTGGAAGAACTGGTGGCCAATCAGCCGCTGCTCTTCGATGGAGAGCTGCGATTCACCCAATAGCCGCTCGACGAAGTAGCGGTATCCGAGATCGGTCGGCACGCGCCCAGCGGAGATATGCGGCTGGTGGATCAAGCCTTCTTCTTCCAGCGCGCTAAGCTCGTTGCGGACCGTCGCGGAGGCGTACCCTGGGCCATAAATCGCGGTCAGGCGGTCGGAGAGCAGCTTCGAGCCAACCGGCTCCGCCGTGCGGACATACTGCTCGACCAGCGCGCGGAGGATTACCTCTTTGCGCGGGCTGAGACGGCGGTCCACTGACATAGCTCGCCTCCGGCCAGTGTGCTGGCGCTCATCACATACGACTGTTAGCACTCACCACTTCCGAGTGCTAACAGAAGGTATGATAGCGCCCTGGCCCGGCGATGTCAAGGAATTCGCCAGCGCGAATGAGCGTTTCGGCTACTTGTCGTTGAAGGGGGAGCCGAGGTCATCCTGACCGGGGAAGCGCTGATACTGCTCAGGTGTAGCGTCGGGTGGGAAGCCCTCATTGTAGACGCGCTGGCGCACCAGCCGCCGCAGGATCATCAGGCGCCGGCCCAGGTCCGATCCCGGCTCAATGGCCAGTGGCTCGTCATCTTCTCCGCCCCATTCCGTGTCCGCGCTCTCTGACGCTGGCTCGAGCCACATGGCGTCACCTGGGAGCGGCAAACCAGTCAACGGCTGCGTGGGTTGCGACGGTTGCGACGGTTGCGACGGTTGCGATAGCTCACGGCTGACCCACGAGATGTGGAGCGGTCCAATGCCATCGCCGCTCGCGGGAATACCAGTCAGCGGCTGGGAGGGGCGGGCGAGACGCGCGAGCGGGACGGTGGTAGGCGGCTCTCGCCTTGGTGGGAACTCCATCGCAGGTGGGAACTGCGGCGCGCTCTGGTCCAGCGCGCTAAACGGCTCGCGAAGCGGCGCGGTCATCGGCAGCGTGGGGGAGATGGCGCTCCGAGGCGTGGGCTGAACGTTCACCTGAGAGGAGGTGGTGAACAGAGAGCGGATCCAGGAAACAAGACGTCGGTACCACATTGCGCGCTCTCCTGCCGGGGTTTAGCCGGAGTGTACCGGAGCGAAAAGGTGAACGGCCTACAGCGTTGTATGGTTTCGCCAGTTCGTGTCATCCGTAACGCGCGTTAGGCGAGGCCTCGCGGCCACCCATGCTGGTCTGATCGCCATCCTGCTACTCGGATGGTAGCATACCCCCGCTGGCCCCGTCAAACGCCCAGCCACGCTCGCTCGCCAGACAGCAAATATCATGGCGTTGAGGGTATAGACGAGAGAGTGGGCGCTCCGGTTTCACGTTCCAAAGCGGCGATCACGCTACTCGTGAGATCAGCGCGCCAGGCGAAAAGAGATGCGATATACTGCGATCAACGGCTACGCGCGCCGTCCCAAGCTTCGAGCGTCATGATGAGGTTAACACCATGCCAATGTACGACTTCTACTGCTCCGATTGCCGCGAGCGATTCGAGGTATTCACCAGCTATGCGGCGTCGGCGGGCGGTGTCTCCTGCCCGAGCTGCCAGGGAAGCCGCGTTCGCAAGCTCTTCTCGGTCTTCGCCACCAGTGGGCGCGGCTCAGGAGCCAGCGCGGACGGCTTCGGCGATTACGCTGAGGATAGCGGCTCCGGTGGCGGATGCGCATGTGGCGGCGCGTGTAGCTGCGGCGGGCATTGACCGCGCACGCCCATGCGCTGGAACGACATGTGAAATTGGAGGAACCCGCCAGTGAGTTCGGGACGCGGTGATCGCCCGGTCTACGTCACCGGCATCGGCCGTATCAAGCTGTGCAAGCGCTGCGGCGAGCCAGAGGGGCAGTGCCGGTGCGACACGCGGCGCGCGGCGGAGATCCGGCCTGGAGTCCCACGCGACGGCGTGGTGCGTGTCAGCCTCGACCGCAAGGGCCGCGGCGGCAAAGGCGTCACCCTGATCATGGGCGTGCCGGGTGAAGCCGCCGAAATCGCCACACTGGCTCAGGCGCTGAAGAAACTCTGCGCCTCGGGTGGCGCCGTCAAGGATGATGTGATCGAAGTGCAGGGCGACCACCGCGAGCGGGTCATCGCCCGCCTGACCGAGCTGGGCTATCGCGTCAAGCGTGTTGGCGGCTGATGGACGCCCACGACATCACGGACGCGGGGCTCGACGGTATGCGGCTTCAGTGGTCGCCCATCTGGCGCCCCGAGTGGGCGCGCTCGCCCGGCGCCTACGTGGAGGCCGGGTTGGTAGGCTGGGAGCGCAGCCGGCGCTTGCTGCGCGGCGATGACGAACGCCTGGGCCTGCGTGTTTATCTCGGCGTGCGCCACAGCGATCCTACCCGCTGGGGCGGAGCTGGGGAGCCACAAGCGACCTTCTTCGCCTCCGCGCTGCTAGGCCGTCGCACCCTTTTCCTGCGCACATTTCCTACGGCAGGGGAGGCGCTGGTCGCGCTGGGCGAGGCGCGTCGCTGGCTGGCCCAGCGCGCGTAGCGCACGCCTCACGCCGCGTCCATCGCGGGTTGAGTGGCCAGCGCCGCTCGGTCCACCCGCTCCGTCCGCTCAACCCGCTCGCGCTGGAGCCAGAGCAAGGCGAAGAGCGCCAGCCACGGAGCCACGGCGAAATAGTTAGGCGGCGAGCGGAAGGCGAAAAAGAGCGGGACCAGCGCCAGCATCGGCGCCGCCTCGCGCAGCCGCCCCCAGTAGCGCGCGTAGAGCCACAGGACGGTGCCCAGCGCCGCGATTTCGAGGACCGTAAAGACCACCTTGGACAGCGGCGGCAGAACGCGGCCCAGCGCCAGCGTCACCAGCCCCATGCCCTGCGGGAAGCTCGCCACACTCAGCGGCAGCCACATACTCTGCCACCACGCCGCCGGGCTGGCGATGATGAACGGCAGATTGGGCGCCAGGAACGCCGCCAGCGCGATCAGCGCGCGCCGGGCCGCCTCGCGCCAACCATGTCGCAGCAGCGCGTCCAGCAGGAACAGCGGCGCGAAGAACCAGCAATACTGCTTGAAGGCGCAGCCAAGCCCCAGCAGCAGCGCGCTCGCCCAGCCACGCCGGTCACGCAGTCGCCAGGCGGGCAGGAGGAAGAGCAGACAGATCAGCTCCGTCTCCAGCAGCAGCGAGCCAAAGGTAATCGTCAGCGCCGCCAGGCCAGTGAACGCTATCCAGCCGCGCTGGCCGCGCGGGGCCAGTGATATCAGCCACAGCAGCAGCGCCGCGTAGGCGGCCATGTTGACCCACATCACATTCTGGATTCCGACCAGGAACAGGGGAACGTAGATCAGGAACGAGAGCGCGGGATAACTGTGCAGCGTGCGCGGGTCGAAGGCGGCGGCGTAGCGGCTGGGGTCATGGATGTACGCCTGATCGATCCTGAACACGTAGGGCTGAAGCGGATAATCGTAGCCATAGCCGAAGATCGGACCTTGAATAGGCGTCGGCGGCGCATGCGGATAGGCGAGCAGCGTCGGGATAAAGTTGGCGTCGTCGGTGTACGGATTGCGCCCCGCGAGCAGCGCATGCGCGTTCGCCGCGCTGAACGAGATGACATCGTTGAGATACGCGCTCGACGGCTGCTCGACGGTCACAGCGTACAAGCCCGCGATCACGAGCAGAAACGAGGCCAGCGCCATCGCGGCCATAATCACCGTCATCACCGCGCGCCCCGCCAGCTCCCAGCGCGCCGCGCCAGACGCGGCGCCCGGCGATCCGTCTGGAGCCCGCGCGGCGACGATCAGCGCGACCAGCCCAGCCGCCGACGCGATAAAGGTAATTGGCGCGGCGAGTGTCAGGTGATGCGCAGCCTCAACGCTGAAGGAAAGATAGTTCCCCACGAAGAGCAGGAATGCGCCCAGCCCAATCAGCGCGTACACGCGCGGGACGATCAGCCGCCGGAGAAAGCTGGCGAGCGTGTGTGGGGGAGCTACGGTAGGCGCGCTCATATCTGGCGCTCACCTTCCATCGCGACTGGCGGAACCCGACCGTCAGCGCCACGCGACCGCCGCAGCGCGCCCCGCAGCGCCAGCCCACCAACGACGACCATCAGCGTATTGCGCACGGCAATCAGCAGCGCGGTATGGTCCGATAGCCATAACCCGAGATACACGACCACCCAGGGACTGATCGCCACCGGGTAATAGAGCGACGTCGCCAGACAGACAGCGCCCCAGCCAATGAGCGCCAGCGCTTGCGTCCCATACGCGTAGGCGATCAGCGGGCTGAGCCAGAGCAGGTACTGAACGCTAAACACCTTCACCCCAACGATCAGCAGCCCGGTGGCGAGGATGAAGCCATGCGTGAGCGAGAGCCGCCCGCGCCAGAAGAGCCAGTACACCGCCGCCAGCCCAACGCCCGCCACTAGCATCGCGATACGTCTGCGCGCCATCCGTCCCCGGCGCGAATTGACAGACCGAGCTGTACTGCTTGACCTGCTCCAGCTGTCACGCTCCCGCCCGTCAGGCTGGCCCAGTAGTACGCTAGCGTCGCGGGAACCGCCTCGACCTCGACGCAGCGCGCGCCCATAAAGCCCAGCGGCTGGAGCGCGCGCGCCGGGCTAATCAGCGCCGCGATACCCTCGCCCACCAGCATAAGCCCCGCGAAGAGCGCCGGCCCGCGCCAGAGCGGCTCCTCGCGCCGCCGCCGCCAGGAATGGATCAGCAGCAGTGGCAGTAGAGCCAGCGGGAAGAACTTGAGCAGCGCGCCAGCGGCCAGCGAGCCATACGCCAGGAGCGGACCGTCCACGCTGCGCGGCGAGCAGCGCGATCAGGACCGCCGCGGCGGGCAGCGCGTCGAAGCGTCCCGCCGCTTCCAACATCACACCGAGCAGCGTGTAGAGCAGCCAGATATGGCCCGCGCCGCGCGGCCCGTAGCGGTCCAGCAGCCAGGCGATACCAAGGATGACGCCGCACATCAGGGCGTAGAAGACGGTGTTATACCAGCCCAGCGGCGCTAGCAGCGGCAGCGAGAACACCAGCAGCGATAGCGGGCCGTACTCACGCGGCAACTCCTGGAAAGGCGCGGTGGCCAGATCGGGAATCTTTAGCGAACACGACATCGGCAGCGACGGCGTCGCCAGCACGGTATTCGCCACATGCGCGCCATGCCAGAAGTCCAGCGCGTAGCAGTGATACTCGAATACGTCGCCAATATCCTTCGGCGCGGCCATTATCAACATCATCGCCGCCAGCGCGCCGAATAGCCACAGTGGCGGCAGACGCACCGGCGCACACGTGGAGCGCTGCTCTGCCGCCATTCGCCATAACCACCGCATCCGCCACAGGCTCCGCGCGCATGCTTCACTCCTTCTCAATCCCAGGTGTCCGCCGCCCACTCTACCGCGTGAGCCGTCGCGTCCGATACATATAACGTATGGATGGAACGTCAATCCCATCTACGTCTCGTCCGAGGACAGACATCGAAGGCCAAGGTTGCGCGGGCATGCGCGGCTGGAAACGGCGATGAAGCGGGTCGACACCGACCCGCGCGGGGGGAAGAAGCTGGCCAAGATGAGGCATGGCGATTGACAGGCTGGGCGCGCTTGATTACAATCGCTGGGCATACCCTGCGAAGGACCGAGCAGACAGAAGCCAGGGCCGCGGGGGGACAACGCGGAAATTAAAGCGGAATGACCGCGAGCTGAAACAGGCGTCCGCCGAACACGACGCCAGCGTATCTCGCCCATGACGGCGGACGCGACAGCTCGCTGAGGTTGGAGGTTCATGCGCATGCGCGTGACGAGCTCAGGATTTGACATGCGTGGCGCGCACGCCACACAGCCACGCAAGCCAGGTGGAGCGGGAACGCTCATTCTCCTCATGGGCGCGCTCACCCTCATCCTGAGCGCCTGCAACGTCGGTGGCGGCACACGCTTCCGGGAACGCAGCCCTCGCCGCGAACCAAGTCTTCACCTGGCCCTACGTAGACGCAAATGGAACAATGGGCCATAACGCGGTGCTCGACCCAGTCGCAGATCACGACATACAAAGATCTGGCGCTGGTGAGTATGGTCTACACCAATCTGGTGACCTTCTCTCCAACCTTAGGGATACAGCCCGACGCCGCCACGACCTGGGACGTGAGACAAGACCGGTAGATCTACACGTTCCACCTGCGACCTGGCATGAAATTCAGCGATGGCTCGCCGATTACCGCCGCTGACTTCGCCTACAGCCTCGATCGCGCGCTCGATCCAAACCTTTGCGCGGATGGAGCGCCAATACGTAGCCACCAAAGATACGACAACGAATACTTACTCCTGCGCTCAGATGGGGGCCGCGCATCTCAACTACCGTCCAAGGCCGAAGCATCGCGTGGATTTGGCGTCGATCAGCGACCATGATCTCCAACGGCGATAATCCCCAATACTGGCCTCAACGTCCTCGATTCGCTCACATTGCGCATTCGGCTGACTCAGCCTATTCCGTTCTTTTTGGACGCGCTCACCTATCCGACCGGTGACGTTGTCGAGAAGTCGCTTGTTGAAAACCCCAAATACTCGGGTGGATTGTGGGTCGATCACCTGGATCAAGCTGGGGATTCCGGACCCTGGAAGATCAAGTCATACGGTTCCGGAAACGTGATGACATTCGTCCCCAACCCATACTGGGAGCAAGCGTTCGGGCAGAAGCTGAAGCTGACACAGGTCGTGCGTCCGGTCATTTCCTCCGTGGACGCTGAATATACGGCATATCGCGCGGGTCAGTATGATTATACTGACGTGTCACTTGGAGATTATCAGTTTGCCAGAGGCCAGTCCGACTTCCATGCCGTCACTTCATTGGAGACGGACTACTTCGGCCTGAACTTCAAGCAGGCGCCGTTCGACAACCTCAAGGTGCGTCAAGCGCTCGATCTCGCGCTGAACAAGCAACTGATTGTAGATAGCGCGACGAATGGCGGCGCCGTACCAACCAACCACATCGTCCCCCAAGGCATGCCGGGATTCTTTCCGGGCCTGCTCACTCCGAAGCCCGATCAAACCCAGTCACTGACGGGCAATCAGGATGCCGCGCTCTCGCTCCTCAACCAGGCGCGCGCGACCTGCCCCGCCGTTGGCACATTAGGCGCGCCCGACTATTGCCCATACATCTTTGGTTCCTCACCTCAGGCGATCGATCTTTACGTGCCGTCCGAGGACACAACCAACGTCACGATCGCGCAGGATGCCGCGTCCGCGTGGAATCAGGCGCTCGGACTCAACGTGAAGGTTAAACAGGTCACATTTGACGTACTGGTTGGAAATCTCAATCAGCCCGCGGCCAGCGATCCAATGCAAATATGGGGGATCGCCTGGATCGCCGACTATCCAGACCCAGAAGACTTCCTGACCCTTCAGTTCACGCCGAACGGGGGCTTCGACTCTGAAGGCATTGACATCCCTTCACTCACCACACTGCTCAATAACGCTGATCACGAGCAAAATCCCACCAAGCGTATGCAGATGTACAATCAGGCCGAGCAGATCGTGGCGGATCAGGGCGCATGGATCCCCTATCAGCAGGCCAAGCTGGCCTGGCGCTTGCGACCATACGTGCGTGGCTTCAACTATGATGGCCTCGGTCTGATGCTCGACATCAGTTGGCCCAACGTCTATATCTCCGCGCAGTGAGTCCGGTGACTAGACGCGTTACGCGCCAGCGCAACGTCACGTCGCGCTGGCGCGTACACTCTGAGATGAGACCACAATCTAGGCGCAGGCTTGGAAGCCTCTGTGAGCGGTCTCACCGCGCTTGACGTGGCGGGCCGCTCAACCCTACGATACCCATGCGACACCGGCGCGCCATCGCGGGCTAGCGCCGGATTCGCTCACCCATCTCCCATCACCTATCATCCATCTATCCGGTCGGCGCCAGTCAACACGCGGGACGCCACCATACGGAGGCCTTCGTGCTTAGTGATCTCGAGCAGCGTCCCTCCCCGGCGCCCATCCCCCCAACGCCACCCGACCCCGCCACCCGCCGCCGTCGCGCCGCTGATAACGCCCTGATGCAGATGGTGACGACATCACTGCTCGTCATTATCGCCTTCACCGCTGGCTGGTTCGGCAACGCCTACGTCAACCAGGGCCGCTACATCTCCTCACCTGATGAGCTGCTCATCCACCAGGCCTGGGTAGCCATCAACAACAACTTCGTCGTCACCAGCCGCATCAACCAGCAGAAGATGGCCTACGCCGCGATTGACGCGATGGTGAACACGCTGGGTGACACCGGCCACAGCCGCTTCGAGACGCCCGAGCAGTACGCCCAGGAGAACCAGCAACTCCAGGATCAGGGCATCGTCGGCATCGGCGTCTCGCTCAGTGGCGGCGGCGCGAAGCCCATCCGCATCGAGGAGAGTCTTCCCCGGCTCGCCAGCCGATAAGGGCGGCCTCAAGCCCGGCGACCTGATCGTCAGTATAGATGGGAAGAGTATCAAGGGCGACACGATTGACCAGGCGCGCCCGCTGATCACTGGCAAGGCGGGCACACAGGTCACACTGGGCATCATCCGCTCCAGCGAGAGCCCAACCAAGATCTTCGTCCGTTACGCTTACGCGCGCCATGTTTACCGTGCCGACCGTGACGAGCTTCTACATCCCCGGCACATCGCTGGTGGATATCCAGCTCACGCAATTCTCATCAGACGCCGACAGCGAGCTGCAGAAGGCGATCCAGCGATGCGAAGGCCAAGCAGGTCACCGGCATCATCCTCGACCTGCGCGGCAACCCCGGTGGCTACCTCAGCCAGGCGCAGAGCGTCGCCAGTGAGTTCATCGCCGCTGGCCCGAACCGCAACGTGCTGATCGTCAAGTCGCGCACGAGCTCGCAAGACTACCCAGTCAACGCGGGTGGCCTCGCCACCAACATTCCGCTGGTCGTGCTGGTGGACGGCGATACCGCCAGCGCCGCTGAGATCACCACCGGAGCCATCAAGGTCAACCGGCCCGAAGTCCACGTCGTCGGCCAGAAGACATTCGGGACAGGAACCGTCCTGCAAACGTATGTCCTCGCGGACGGCTCGGCGCTCGTGCTCGGCACCGAGGAGTTCCTACTGCCCGACGGCTCCTCGATCTACGGCAAGGGATTCATGCCCGATACTCCCGTCGCGCTGCCCACCAACGTCACGCCACTGCTGCCGCTGGCAGCCTCTGAGAGCAATCTGACACAGGCGCAGGTGATCGCCGCGAATGACACGCAGCTTCATCAAGGCTATTACGCTGCTCGCGCCGACCAGCGCCTACTCGCAGGCCGCCAAGCCCGCCGCGTAGCGCCACGCTATGCGGGCGTGGCCCCTGATGACAGCCACGCCCGCAACGCGCGCGGCGACCGCCTCTCGGCTGCTCGATCTGGACGTAGTGACCCGCGCCGGGAATAAATGTAAGCTGGCTATCTGGCAGCCGCTGATGCAGGAACTCGGCGTACTTCGGCGGTGTCATGCGGTCGGCGTCGCCCACGATCAGCAGCGCTGGCTGCGTGATGCTCGCCACCTCGCCCATCATGTCGAACTCGTCGCAGGCGGCCAGGTCACGGTAGAGCATGCCGGGAGCGGTAGGCGCGCGGGCCGCCTGGAACGCGCGCGCGCGCTCCTCGTGGCCTGGCGCGAACGACATGTCCGTTAGCTCGGAAGCACCCTGTGGCCCAGCGGCGCGCGCCACCTCCAGGAATTGCGGCGCTACGCGCAGCCGCGCGCCCGATCCAACCAGGACGATCCGCCGCGCGAAGCCGGGATGGTCCACCGCCAGCCGCAGCGCAATCGCCCCGCCGAGCGAATGACCAATCACCACCCCGCCATCCACGCCGCGCGCCGTGAGCGTCTGACAGACATCCTCCGCGTAGTCGCGCACGCTCATGCGCTCCGGCCCTGGCTCCGCGACCCGCGCGCCGTGGCCGGGCAGATCGAAGGCCAGCGCCTCGACGCCGGGCAACAGCTCCAAGAGCGGCTCCCATACCGCGCCCGAATCACCAGAGCCGTGAATGAAAATCAGCCGCTCAGCCGGCCCCATCGCCGCCATGAACCCGCTCCTCTCACAAACCACGCCGCCCTATACACCCCGCTCCTCCAAGGAGATGGGCTGGGGCTGAGGTCACGCGTGCTACACTCTCAACCAGACAGACTGCCCGCTTCGTGTCACCTGAAGGCCGTTCGCAACGTACCACATGCGAGGGAGAGCGCCATGAGCCAGCCTGGAGACTTCCGCGGCCAGACAGGGCCGCCGGGGCGAGAACATCGCCGCCTCCTGGCTGATCAGCCACGGCTACCGTGTCATCGAGCGCAACTGGCGCCGGCCCTGCGGCGAGCTAGACCTGATCGCCGAGCGCGATGGCGAGGTGGTGGCTGTCGAGGTCAAGACCCGGCGCGGCGACGCGATGGGCGCGCCCGAGGAAGCGATCACCCGGCCAAGCGGCGCAAGCTGATCGCCACGCTCCAGACCTATCTGATGGAGCGCGGCGCGGAGCAGGCGGCGTATCGCATAGACGTGATCGCCGTGCGCCTGGATCGCGCGGGCCGCTGGCTGGAGACCGTCCATTATCCCTCCGCCGTCGCGCTCGACGAATAGCGGATGACGCCAGGGAAGATCAGCAGTCCCCCAAGGGAGGCGAGACATGTCGGATATGTTTGAGAGCGTCAAGCGCGCTGCGGGTGGCATGATGGGACGCGCCGCGTGGGAGGCCGAAAAGACCCAGCGGGTCACGGCGCTGGAGCGCGAGCTAGGCTTGCTCACCAAGGAGCGAACGGCGCTCGTGGACCAGCTCGCGGTGGTCGTCGCCGACCTCGGCAAGCGCGGCGAGCTGACACAGCCCGCCCTCAAGGCCCTGGCGGATCGGCTGGCCAAGCTGGATGACGATGTCAGCCGCTCGCAGAGCGCCATCAAGACCATCCAGTCCGAGAAGTATCAGCCCGGCGCGGTCTCCTTTAGCGCCACCGCCAGCGGCCCGTCGAAGTCGTGCCCCAGCTGCGGCGCGCATATGCCGCTCAACTCGCGCTTCTGCGCCTCGTGTGGCGCGCGCATGGCGTAGCCGCGCCCGCGATCCGCTCCGGCGATCCGCTCCGCAAATCGCGCGTAGACAGGACGCGCGCTGATGCTATAATCTATCGTACACTGAGCGCGATTCGCGCCGGGATTTCACGCCATCAGGCAGCCAGAGCGGATAGACCATGCGAGCCTCACCATCATCTTCAGACGCGCCACGCGACGCGGGCGCGGAGGCGGCGTCACGCTGCGCAGCGACAGCGCCGCGCGCACACGCCGGCTGGGCGAGGCGCTGGGCGCGCTGCTCCAGCCGGGCGATATGCTGCTGCTGACCGGCGATCTCGGCGCGGGCAAGACAACCCTCACACAGGGCATTGGCGCTGGACTGGGCGTGCGCGAGGTCATCAACAGCCCGACCTTCACGACTCCTGAAGGAATATGAGGGCCGCCTGCCGCTCTATCACTTCGACCTCTACCGCATCGAATCGCCCGACGAGGTCTACGCGCTCGGCTTCGATGAGTATTTCCAGGCCGATGGCGTGTCAGTCGTCGAATGGGCGGAGCGTGGCGAGTCCAGCGGAGCCTGGCCAGCGCGCGCCCTGGCCAGAGAGCGCGCTGCGTATCGCGATGACGACAGACGGCCCAGAGCGCCGCGTCCTGCGCCTCAGCGCCACCGGAGCGCGCGGCGCCGAGCTCGCGCACGCGTGGGCGCTAGCCGCGAGGAGGTGTAACCAGATGCTCCTCGCCCTGGACACCTCAACCGCCTACGCCAGCATCGCCCTCAGCCACGAGAACGCCATCCTGGCTGAGTACAACTGGCGCGTGGAGAACCGTCATAGCGTCGAATTGCTGCCACGCGCGGAGGAAATGCTGCGCGCGCAGCGTGTCACGACGGGCCAGCTCGATGGCGTCGCTGTCGCGCTGGGGCCAGGATCGTTCAACGGCCTACGCGCCGGGGTCGCGACCGCGAAAGGGATTAGCGCTGGCGCTGAGCGTCCCCGTCGCGGCGTCCCGACGCTCGACGTGATCGCCTGGGGCGCGCGACTGGCGCCGGGCGAGGTCTGGGCGCTGCTCGACGCCGGACGCGGCGAGGTCTACGCCGCCGTGTATGATACCGCTGGCGCGACGGCGGAGACCTGGGGCCCGCGCGCGCTGGCGGCTGACGCCGGCGGCGAGCCCAGCGGATATCATATCCTGACGCCAGAGGCCCTCGCGGCGCTCGTCAGCGACGGCGCCACACTCACCGGCGAGTTGCGCCCCGCGACGCATGTGGCGCTGGGAGCGACGCTCGATGGGCGGGCGCGACTCGTGGAGCCAGTGGAGCCACGGCGCGGGGCCTGGCTGGCGGCGCTGGCCCAGGCGCGACTGCGCGCGGGGCGCGGCGAGACCCTCCGCGACGCTGGAGCCGCTCTACTTGCGGACGGCCAGCGATCACCAAAAGCGCGCGGCCTGATGTGGCGGCGCTGACAGGCGCTGGCGCGGCGGGCGGCGCGACGACGGCTGGGGAAGAGGGAGAGCGGCGTGCGCTATAGCGTTGATGCCATGACCATGAATGACGTGCCGCGCGTCGTCGAGATCGAGCGGCTCGCCTACACAACCCCCTGGCCTCCTAGCGCCTACCGCCGGGAGATCCAGGAAAATCGCATGGCGCGCTATATCGTCGTGCGCGATACCTGGCTCAAGCAGCCTGCCACTCCCGACGCCTCATGATGAGGTGAAACGCCCGTTCCCGCTCTCATTGCTGCTCGCCCGCCCGCCAACTCCCGTCCCGCCCGAAACAGCGAACATCATCGCCTTCGCGGGCCTGTGGCATATGATCAATGAGGCCCACATCACCACCATCGCCACACACCCCGACTATCGCGGACACGGCGTTGGCGAGCTGATGCTCGCATCGCTGATCGGCGTCGCCTACACGGCCCAGGCGCGCTACGTCACCCTCGAAGTGCGCGTCACGAATACCGTAGCCCAGAGCCTGTACCGCAAGTACGGCTTCACGCAGACGAGCGTGCGCCCTCGCTACTACAGTGACAATCACGAGGACGCATACGTCATGTCCACCCAGGACATCGCCAGCGAAGACTATCGCACGCGCTACGCCGAATTGCGCGAGCGGCTCATGCGGCGCCTGGAGGCCGAGAGCGCGTCGGTCACGAGCGAGGCCACCGATGGCGCCTGACTTTCCCCCGACACTGGCGCGCATCCTCGCCATCGAAAGCTCGTGCGATGAGACCGGCGCGGCCATTATCGAGCATGGCCGCCTCATCCGGTCGAACGTCGTCGCCTCCCAGGCCAGCATCCACGCCCGCTACGGCGGCGTGGTGCCGGAGGTCGCCTCGCGCCAGCAGCTCAGCGCCATCGCTCCTGTCATCGAGTCGGCGCTCGATGAAGCGGGCGTGGAATGGGGCCAGATTGACGCCATCGCCGCGACCTACGGCCCCGGCCTGGCTGGCTCGCTGCTCGTCGGCCTGAGCGCCGCCAAGGCGCTGGCCTTCGCGCGGGGACTGCCGTTCATCGGCGTCAACCACCTCGAAGCGCACATCTACGCCAACTGGCTGCGCGACGCCGCCAGCCCGATGCCCGACCCACTCCCCGCCGCCGGCGAGCCGTGGCCCGGCGATCCAGGGTTTCCGCTGCTGGCGCTGGTCGTCTCCGGCGCGCACACCGAGCTGGTGAGCATCCCGCGCCACGGCGTCTACGAGCTGCTCGGCCAGACGCGCGACGACGCGGCGGGCGAGGCCTTCGACAAGGTGGGGCGCCTGCTTGGCCTGGGCTACCCCGGCGGCCCCGCCATCCAAAACGCAGCCGCCGGACGCGACGCGACGCGCCCCAACCCCTACACCTTGCCAAGAGCCTGGATGCGTGGCTCCTACGACTTCAGCTTCAGCGGCCTCAAGACAGCGACGCTGGAGTTGACCCGCGAAGTCGCCCAGGCGCCCACCACGGACTCAGCCACCAACAACATCGCAGCCGCGTTTCAGGAGTCAGTGGTGGATGTGCTGGCGACCAAGACCGTACGCGCGGCGGAGGAGCTCGGCGCGCGGCAGGTCGTGCTCGCGGGAGGGGTCGCCGCTAACCTGCCACTGCGCGAGCGCCTGGGCGCCATGCTGGCGGAGCGAGGCGTCGCGCTGCGCTACCCGCCCGTCGCGCTCTGTACCGATAACGCCGCGATGATCGGCGCCGCCGCCTACTTCCACGCGATAGGCGGCGAGCGCAGCGGCCTCGATCTCGATGTGCGTCCCAACCTCCAGCTCCCCTTCGCGCGCACGATTAGCGCCGCGGTAGAATAGACCATCGCCAGCTATTGACCTCAAGCGGCCCAAGGAAAGTGAGCGCGCCATGCCCTACACCATCCGCACTGTCCGCCCCGACGACGCCGCCGGCGTCCTCGCGATGCTCGCCAGCGTCGTCACTGACCCGGTGAACAACCTGATGCGCGAGCCAGGAGAACCCTTCTTCAACGAGGAAGAAGAGCGCGAGTTTCTAGCCGGCCAGGCGATGCGCCCCGACTGGTGTGGCTTCGTCGCTGTCGCGGACAGTGGCGAGATCATCGGCATGGTGACGATAGACGGCAAGCGGCGGCCCGCTGTGCGTCATCGCGGCGAGCTTGGCGTTAGCGTCGTCGCGAGCTGGCGCGGGCAGGGCGTGGGCCGCGCGCTGATGGAGCGCGCCCTCACCTGCGCGCGCGAGTCAGGCGTGTTCACACGCATCGAGTTGATCGTCCTCGCCCGCAACGTGACCGCCATCCGGCTCTACGAGAGCCTCGGATTCCAGCACGAGGGCCGCCGCCAGCGCGCCATGCTCCGCAACGGCGAATACCTCGACGACCTGATGATGGCGCTGCTGCTTTAAGCAGCCTCCTCACGACGCCTTGCGCTTTGCCTCGCCCCACTTAGCCTGTAGCCGCTTGAGCCTGCTCCGCAGGCGTTCAATCAGCTCTCGCGCCTGTTTGAGCGCAGCGCTCGCGGTCTGTAAGACCTCCTCATTCACCATCTCGAACAGCGCGCGTAACTCATGCCACGCCCTGCCACCCATGGCGCGCCAGGCGGGCTCACTGGCGTGCGCGCGCGGTGAGATCACCAGCGGAATATCGCGCAGACGTCGTTCGAAGAAATCCGAAACGCGGCTCCAGCGCACGGGTATCTCGGGGTGATCGGCGATACGATAGGAGGGGCCAGGGATCGCGTCGTACCACTCGTAGGGGATGCTCCGCTGCGCGGGGTCGCGCAGCGACTCGACGCCATACGCGCGCAACACATCATAGACGCTGTCAACACAGTTCCGCCGCTGCGCCGAGTAGGGCATACGGCTGACCCAAACCGCTGTGCGCCAGGCGGCGATGAAGCGCGGATTCTCCACAAAGAGCACTTTGAACTCGTCATACGGGACAATCTGACGGATCATCGTCGCGGTCAGATCACGGGTGTGCGCCATCCATCCACCCATCTTTTCCACTGGGGCGAACGGCGCGCCTGAAGGATTCTCCACTGACCCCGCGTTGAACCAGCCGTTTGGCCACTCAAACGCCCAGGCTACATGCCCTAATCCATTCGCGCCACTACGCCGCACGAACACGAGCGCGCGGAGCGCGCCAGGCCGCTCAGGGTCCATCAGCGGCACTTCCGCATCTGGCGGCGCGATGGGCGACGAGCCGGTATAGACGCCACCGCGCCGCTCGCGCTTCAGCGTCGCCAGGTGGATCGCCGCCAGCCCGTCCACGATCAGGTACACACCAAAGGCGAGCAGCAAGACGACAAGCAGCCACGGCGAAACGGCGATGACCACGACGCCCAACGCCACCCGGCCCAGCCCGCCCAGCCAGAGAAACCGCTCGCCCGCGCTCAGCGTCTCCCGCCGCCGCCGCCAAAGATACGCCACCGAGCGCCAGATCTCCGACCCACCCTGGATAATCGAGCGCACACCGAAAACGGCGATCAGAATCAGCAAAAATGACTGATGAACCGCAATTGCGCCTATGCCCGCCGAAATGCTCACCAGACCGGTAATCCAGCGTGTTCGTCCCTGGCTCTCAGTTCCCCGTGCGCGCCATGACAGCAACATATCGAGGCAACCATCCACCACCAGGTACACGCCAATCGCCACGAACAGCGCTGCGACGACCGCCCCTCGCGACGCCGAGAGCACGAATACACCCATCGTCACGGAGAGAAATCCACGCGCGGCGTCCAGCGCCCACGCATGCCGTTCGAGCCAGGGGATAGGCATATCAATCAGGTTCATGTTCATCAGCGGTCACCCGCTCTCATCTGGCCAGACGTCATGCCGTCATCCCCGCGCGCCCGCGCCCGCGTCGAACGCGTCGCGCACATCGGCCCCATGCAGATACAGCAGCGTCGCGACCGCCAGCGTGAACATAGCGAAGCGCAGCGGAGTAACGCCGTCCAGCGACATGAGTGACACCGTCAGAATCATCACCACCCATTGCAGCGTGACGCCATATCCCCAGGCCCACGCGCGCGTCAGCCACGCGCCTATGCCAAACACCAGGTTGGCGGCGCCCACCGTCACGGACAGCGCCCATGGGTTGATGGAGCCACCGACCCCGCTCACCGCGCCTATGCTGTGGAGTAGCCCCGGCGTGGCGGCGAGCGGCTGCTCCACCAGCGCTACATTCGCGATCTGCGCCATGCCGTCGGCAATGTTCAATATCCCAGCGGCAAGCGCCAGGAGGGCGACGGCCGTAAGTCCGTGTAATCGCTTCATGCTCTCCTCACCATCCATAGAGGCGCGCTTGCGCCGCCGCTGGACAAAGCGCGCCGCGCAAGGCTAGAATTGTGACGTGCGCGGACGCCCCGCGACTGATTGCCAGCGTATCCCCTCCTAGCATTGTATGCGCTGGTCCCCGCGCGCGCGAGATGACGCCGAGATGACGCTCTGAGGAGTATATGACCGCAGATTCCGCTTCAGGAGCCGCGCCGGCGCCGCTTCTGCGTACACCGCTGTACGAGGCGCATAAAGCCCTGGGCGCCCGGTTGGTCGAATTCGGCGGCTGGGAGATGCCCGTCCGCTACAGCGGTGACATCGCCGAGCACCAGGCCGTTCGCCAGCGCGCTGGGCTGTTCGATGTCTGCCATATGGGCGAATTCACCGCCACCGGGCCAGGCGCGCTCGACTTCCTCCAGTCGCTCGTCCCCAACAATGTCGCCCGCCTCACCGAGCATCAAGCGCTCTATACGCAAATCCTGCGCCCGGATGGCGGCACACTTGACGACCTCATCATCTACCACCTCGGCCCCGAGCGCTATATGATCGTCGTCAACGCGGGCACGATCGAAAAAGACTGGGCCTGGTTCACCAATCACGCCGCGGGCCTGAGCGCGGTCACGCTGGAGAACAAATCGAGCGTAACTGGCCTGCTCGCCCTCCAGGGGCCACTCGCCCAGCGCATCCTCCAGCCACTCACCACGACCCCACTGACGGACATCGCTTACTACCACTGCCTGCCCGGCGCCGTCAGCGGGATAGACTGCCTCATCTCCCGTACGGGCTACACCGGCGAAGATGGCTTCGAGCTGTACTGTGACGCCTCCGCTGTCGCCAGCCTTTGGAACAAGCTGCTCGAAGCGGGCGCGCCTGAGGGCCTCCTGCCAGCGGGCCTCGGAGCGCGCGACACGCTGCGCCTGGAGGCCGGCTACTGCCTCTACGGCCACGAGCTGACCGAGGAAATCACCCCGCTCGAAGCGGGCCTTGGCTGGACCGTCAAGCTGGACAAAGGCGTGGACTTCATCGGGCGTGAGGCGCTGCTGGCGCAGAAACGCGACGGATTGCGCCGCAAGCTGATTGGTATTGAGCTGATCGAGCGCGGCGTGCCGCGTGCGGGCTACCCGCTGCTGCGCGACGGCGCGCCGGTTGGCGCATTGACCAGCGGCACGATGGCGCCGACGCTCGGCAAGCCGATTGGGCTGGGCTACGTCACACCCGACGCCGCCAGCGTTGGAACTGCGGTCACCGTGGAGATTCGCGGCAAGCCGGTCGCCGCGACTACTGTTCCCCTACCGTTCTACAAGCGTCCGCAACCCACCGCATAACGTCGCGCGCCGTTCGGGCGCGAGATTGACAGCATGACCAAACATTGGAGAGGATAAGCGCCATGACGACGGACGAGCTGCCCAGCGACCTCAAATACACCGAGACGCACGAGTGGGTGCGACTCGATGGCGATATCGCGACGATCGGCGTGACGGCCTACGCGGCGGAGGAGCTGGGGGACGTCGTCTTCCTCGACCTGCCCTGGGACGACGCTGGGACGCGCGATCTGGAGACGGGGGCGCATTTCGGCGACATCGAATCGGTCAAGGCGACCTCCGAGTTGTTCTGCCCGGTCAGCGGCGCGCTGGTCAGCGTCAACGAGGCGTTGCGAGACCAGCCAGAGCTCGTCAACACGGCGCCCTACAGCGAGGGTTGGATGATCTCCGTGCGCGTCAGCGACTCCTCGCAAGTACGCCGGATTGATGGATTCCGCCGCCTACGAGGCATTCACCGCCTCGTTGCATTAACGCGCGCTGACGCTGGCGCCATCCATTCGCCCACGTCTTGCCTCGCCGCCTGGCGGGAAACGTGGGCGATGTTTTTCGCTGCCCTGTATAATGAAGATGATACCCCCCGGTCGTGATCGCGCACGCGGGCGGGGCGCGGGCGCCACGGAGTGCGCCCCACGGCTGAAGCGCGCGAGCGAGGGCGAGAAAGCATGAGTTACGTCCCGAACACACCCGCGGAGCAGCAAGAAATGCTGCGGGCGATTGGGGCACGGAGCGTCGAAGACCTGCTGGCGGCCATCCCGGAAGAAGTCCGCCTCAGGCGACCGCTGGATTTGCCAAAGGCGATGAGCGAGGCGGACGTGCGCCGCTTGCTCATGCGCATGGCGGAGCAAAACGCCGATCTGGACCACTACGTCTCCTTCCTCGGCGCGGGCAGCTATGACCACATCCAGCCTAGCGCCGTGCCGCATCTCGCCAAGCGCGCCGAGTTCTACACCTCCTACACGCCGTACCAGCCGGAAATCAGCCAGGGCGTCCTCCAGGCGACCTACGAGTTCCAGACGATGGTCTGCCAGATCACCGGCATGGAAGTCGCCAACGCCTCGCTCTACGACGGCTCTACGGCGGTCGTCGAGGCCGCGCTGATGGCCGTCGGACCGGAGGGGCGCGGCGATGTGCTCGTCTCCCGCGCGCTCGATCCGCAATACCGCGCCACGCTCCAGACCTACGCCCACGCGCGTGGCTTCACCGTGCGCGAGGTCGGCCTGGAGGATGGCGCCACCTCCGTCAGCGAATTGCGCGCGGCGCTGACGCCCGATACGAAGGCCGTCATCGTCCAGCATCCCAACTTCTTCGGTGTGCTGGAAGACGTACACGAGATCGAGCGCGCGATCCACGAGACCAAGGCGATCTTTGTCGTCGCGATCACCGAGCCCGCCTCGCTCGGCGCGCTGGAGCCACCCGGAGCCTACGGCGCCGACATCGTCGCCGCCGAAGGCTCCAGCCTGGGCAGCCCGATTGGCTACGGCGGCCCCGCGCTCGGCCTATTCGCCCTGCGCAACGAGTTCATCCGCCGCATGCCGGGCCGCGTCGCTGGCCAGACCGTGGACGACCGGAGCCAGACCGGCTACGTGCTGACGCTCCAGACGCGCGAGCAGCACATCCGTCGTGAGCGCGCCACCTCAAATATCTGCACCAACCAGGAGTTGCTGGCGATCTTCGCCACCGTCTACCTTGCCGCGCTCGGCAAGAGCGGCTTCGCTGACCTGGGGGCGCAGTGCCTGCGCCGGGCGCACTACGCCCAGCAGGCGATCTGCGCCATCGAGGGCTTCTCTCCCGCCTTCACCCGGCCCTACTTCGATGAATTCGCCATCACCTGCCCGATACCCGTCGAACAGCTCAACGCCGAGTTGCGCGACCGCGGCCTGATCGGCGGCTACGACCTTAGCCGGGACTACCCAGAGCTGGAGAATGCGGCGCTCTTCTGCGTAACGGAGACGCGCTCGCGAGAGGACATTGATACGCTGGTGACAGCGCTAGAAGAAATCGCGGGAGCCGCCGAATGAGCGTCGAGAGCTTGATTTTTGAGAAGGGCGCGCCCGGACGCGGAACATCGCTGCTGCCGGAGCTTGACATCCCAGAGCGCCCGCTGGACCAGCTCGTGCCCGCCGCGTATCTGCGCGCGGAGCCCGCGCCGCTGCCTGAAGTCGCCGAGATCGAGGTCGTGCGCCACTACACCCGCCTCTCGCAGCGCAACTTCGCGGTGGATCTCGGCTTCTACCCGCTCGGCTCCTGCACGATGAAGTACAACCCCAAGATCAATGAGGATGTCGCCAGCATGCCGGGCTTCGCGCGGCTGCATCCGCTCGCCGACGCGAGCGAGACGCAGGGCGCCATCCAGTTGCTCTACGAGCTGGAAGCGCTATATCGCCGAGATCACCGGCATGGCGCGGGTGACGCTCCAGCCTGCCGCTGGCGCGCATGGCGAGATCACCGGCCTGATGCTCATCAAGGCCTGGCACGAGAGCCGGGGCGAGAGCCAGCGCGACATCGTGCTGATCCCCGATGGCGCCCACGGCACCAACCCCGCCAGCGCGACCCTCGCCGACTACCGCACCGTCGAGCTGAAATCTGACGCGCGTGGTGGTGTGGACCTCGCCCATCTGGAGCAGACGCTCGCCAAGCACGAGGGCCGCATCGCCGCGCTGATGATGACCAACCCCAATACGCTGGGCCTGTTCGATGAGAACATCGTCGAGATCGCGCGCCGCGTCCACGCCGCTGGCGGCCAGCTCTACTACGACGGGGCCAACGCCAACGCGATTCTGGGCATCACCCGCCCCGGCGACATGGGCTTCGATGTCGTGCATCTCAACCTGCACAAGACGATGAGCACCCCGCACGGCGGCGGCGGCCCCGGCGCGGGGCCAATCGGCGTGGCGGCGCATCTCGTCCCGTTCCTGCCCGGCCCCCTGCCCGCGCTGGGCGAGCAGGGCTACTTCTGGGAAGACGTCGGTCCGCTCTCGATTGGCCGTGTGCGCGCCAATCACGGCAACTTCCTGGTGCTGGCGCGCGCCTATACCTACATGCGCAGCAACGGCCCTGACGGCCTGCTGCAGGTCAGCGAGAACGCGGTGCTCAACGCCAACTACCTGATGAGCGCCCTACGTGACGACTACGACCTGCCCTTCGACCGCACCTGTATGCACGAGTTCGTCTTCTCCGCTGACCGCCAGAAGAAGCTGGGCGTCTCCGCGCTGGACATCGCCAAGCGCCTGCTCGACTTCAACATCCACCCGCCGACGGTCTACTTCCCGCTGATCGTCCACGAGGCGATGATGATCGAGCCGACCGAGACTGAGGCCAAGGAGACGCTCGACAACTTCATCGCCGTGATGAAACAGATCGCCCGCGAGGCGCGCGAGAACCCAGCGATCATCCTCGAAGCGCCGCATGACACCGTCGTCGGCCGCCTCGATCAGACGCTCGCCGCGCGCAAGCCCAACCTTCGCTGGCGCCAGCCCGCGCGCGAGCCAGCCGCCGTCTAGCGCGGACGCGAAGGGGCGCCCACGCGCGATGCGGGCGCCCCTTCGTCACGCCTGTGGGGTACCATATCCATGCGGGCGGCCAGCGCCCATTCACGGAAGAGGAGACGACGCATGCCAGTGGATCCATCCCTCGCCGGCCATGTCAGCCAGCCGCAGACCGGCGCCATCGAACCGGACGCCATCCGCCAGTTCGCCGACGCCATCGGCGACGACAACCCCGTCTACCGCGATGACGCCGCCGCGCGCGCCGCAGGCTACGCCGCGATTCCCGCGCAGCCGACCTTCGTCACCCGCTTCCGCACCTCGTTCGCCGACGCCGGGCTTGATCCGGAGCGCTCGCAGGTGCTGCACGGCGAGCAGGAATACAGCTACACCCGGCCACTGGTCGCTGGCGACGCGCTCGTCGTGCGTCAGTCAATCGCCAGCATCCGCCAGTCCAGCCGGGGCGGTGGCATGGCGATCATGACGCTGGAGCAGTGGCTCGATGACCCCGCCGGCCAGCGGGTGGGACAGGGCAAGGCAATCGTGATTGTCCGCGACATGGAGCCGGGCGCGGCCTCAGCGAGCGGCGCCACTGGCGGCAAGCCGGTCGCGGAGCCAGAGGGCGAGCGCATCCCGTCGCTCACCAAGAACGTCACCCAGGAGCAAATCAACGCCTATGCCGATGTCAGCGGCGACCACAACCCCATCCACATCGATCCTGCGGCGGCGCGCTCGGTCGGTCTGGACGGCACAATCGCGCACGGCATGCTGAGCATGGCCTTCCTGGGCCAGTTGCTCACCGGCTGGCTCGCCACACAGCCGGAACGCGGCGGCTGGGTCACGCGGTTGCGAGTGCGCTTCCAGGCGATGGTCAGCCCTGGTGACACGATCATCTGCTCCGGCGCGCTCGGCCCCGTCACGGATGGCGTCCAGCGGCTGGACCTGTGGATCAACAACCAGCGCGGCGAGCGCGTCACCACCGGCGACGCCGACGTCACCTTCGCCCGCTAACGTTCCTCAGCGGGCTTGGGACCCCCGCTTGGCGCGGCGGCGCGACGATGTGCCCGCCGCCAGCGCCGCGCCGCCGCCCACCAGCAACGTTGCGCCTGCGGGAATCAGCGGCGACCCAGCGCTCTGGTTTCCCTCAGTAGGCGTGACGCTGGGCGTGGCAGTCTGTCCAGGGCCAGCCGCTGTGCCAGCGGGCAGGGGTGTGCTCGCTATCCCGGTGGATTGGTTTGCCTCGGGCGTGTGGGATGGCCTGCTTGTGTCTGGGGCGGTCGAGGCGCCACCTCGCGAATAGGAGCCCTGGCTAGTGGAGGCCGCTGTGTTGAACGCGCCATATGATGGCGGCTGGATCGCGCCCGCCACGAGCAGCCCCGCGCCCAGCGCCGCCGCCAGGCCGCCAGCCCACTGCGCCGCGCGCGCCCATCCCGGCGCGCGCCGCGCGGCAGCGACGGTGACACGCCCTGTCCTCGTAGTGGTCACGGGCAGCGTGAACGAGCGCGGCAGCGCGGGCTCCGGCAGGGCGCGCAGTAGCGCCCCCACGCGGCGCAGCCCCGCCAACTCCGCGCGGCAGGCCTCGCAGGCGGCCAGATGCCGCTCCAGCGCATCCCGCTCCGCGCCATCCAGCGCGCCATCGAGATACGCGGAGAGCGCCTCTGTCAGCCGCTCCTGGTTCTCATGCATGCCGCTCACGCCTTCTCCTCGCGCCGCCGTCTTCAGCGATTCGCCGCGACCACCCTCACCATCAGGACGCTCACCACCCGTGGAGAGTTCCCCACGCGGCGTCAACAGGCGCCGCAGCCGGTCACGCGCCCGCGCGATGCGCGACTTGACCGTCCCTAGCGGAACCGCCATCACCCGCGCCACCTCATCATAGTCCAACCCCTGCACGTCGCTCAGGACGACCGCCAGCCGCTGCTCTGGGGGAAGCTGGAGCAGCGCCGCCTCGATCGCCGTGATCGTCTCGCGGCGCAGCGCCACGCGGTCGGGATCCCACGTCGGGTCGGCGCCTGCCTCGCCCAGCGCGGCGTCGCTCACGCCTTCATCGAACGCATCGCCCTCGCCCTCACGCAGCGCCTCCAGTGAGGTGGAGGGCCGCCGCCGCTGCGCCCGCCAGTAATCGTAGCAGCCATTACTGACGATGCGCAGCAGCCATGAGCGGAAGGATGTTCCGCGACACGACTCGATGTTGCGGTATGCGGAAAAGAAAGCGTCCTGTGTCACATCCGCCGCCGCTTCCGGATCGCCAAGCATGCGCAGCGCCAGCCCATACGCCATGGACTGGTAGCGTGTCACTAGCGTGTTGAACGCCGCCACATCGCCGCGTTTCGCGCGCTCGATCGCCCGACGCTCCAACTCGTCGGGCGCGCGCTCTCCGCTATCCGGCTCGTGCGGAGCGCCTGGCATCAGCTTCCCCTCCAACGCGGTCGCGCGCCTACCGCAGCGCGTCTCCATCATCCTGATGTACGATACGCCTGCCCGCCCGCTCACACAACCGCCTGGATGGCCCATTGTTCACCACTCGTGTGGTATGAGATTGTGAAGAACGGTCGCGTATGCGCGCGGCCCCGACCGCTCGCGAATGAGGTTGCCAGCCATGAGCGATGACGCGCCCGATTTCACGCCATATCTCAATGTCCGCTCGGCCTCTGGTCCCAGTTGGTCGCCCGATGGTGGCGCGCTCGCGTTCCTGAGCGACATCAGCGGCGTCAGCGAGGCATGGCGCGTGCGATGTAGCGTCTGGACGCGCTCGAACCAGCCTGGCCCGATCAGCTGACATTCGGCGGCGAGCGCGTCTCGGCGGCGATCTTCTCTCCCACTGATGAGCGCCTTCTCCTCGCCAGCGACACAGGCGGCAGCGAGCTTGACCCAGCTCCTGCTTCTGCCGCCCGATGGCGCGCCACAGCCGCTCACCAGCGCGCCCAACGCCATCGCCCTGCTCGCGGAGTGGTCACCCGACGGCCAGCGCGTCCTCTACGCCAGTAATACCCACGACCCGCGCTTCTTCGATGTCTACGAGCGCGACCTCATCACCGGCGAGACGCGCCACTGGCCCTTGCCTGAGGGCACGAACTGGGCCATACGCTATTCCCCCGACGGCCAGCGCATCCTCGCCACCCACATCGAAAAGTTCTTCCGCGACCGGCTCTACCTGATTGACCGCGCGAACGGCGAGGCGCGCCCCATCACACGCGAGATCACCGCCCCACACGGCTCCCACAGCGCCCCCGCCTGGGCCGCGGACGGTCAAACGCTCTACCTCCTGACCGACGAGGGCCGTGACTTCCGCAACCTCGCCGCGCTCGACCTCGCCACCGGCGACCTGCGCTACCTCACCGATGAGGCTGCTGATTGCGACGACTTGGCCGTCTCGCGTGATGGTCGCAGACTGGCGCTGACCACCAATGTGGATGGCTACTCCCGGCTGGATGTATACGATATCAGCGGCGGATGGGTCACACGCCAGCGCATCGCCGTCCCTGACATCGGCCCATGCGTCATCACTGAACTGCGCTGGTCGCGTGATGGACGCCGCCTGGCTTTCACCCGCGAGTCATCCACCGCGCCGCGCGACATCTGGACTCTGGATGTGGGGAGCGACATATTGACTCCAGTCACCCGCTCCGCTACTGGCAGCCTGCCTCCCGCATCGTTCGTGGAGCCACGCCTGGTCCGCTATCCGACCTTCGACGGGCGCGAGATTCCCGCGTTCCTCTATACCCCAGCCGGACGCGAGGCGCGCGGTCTGCCCACCATCGTCTCTGTCCACGGTGGTCCCGAAGCGCAGTACCGCCCGACATTCAACCCCATCGTTCAGTATTTCGTCGCCTGCGGCTATGCCGTCCTGGCCCCCAACGTGCGCGGCAGCACGGGCTATGGCCACACCTACATGGCGCTCGACGACGTGCGCCTGCGCATGGACTCAGTCGCTGATCTGCGCCACGCCGCGCTCTGGCTGGCTAGCGAGGACATCGCCGACCCGCGCCGCATCGCCGTGATGGGCGCTAGCTACGGCGGCTTCATGGTCCTCGCCGCGCTCACCGCCTACCCCGATCTCTGGGCCGCTGGAGTGGACATTGTCGGCATCGCGAATTTCGCCACATTCTTGGAGCGCACCAGCGCCTGGCGGCGGACGCTGCGTGAAGCCGAATACGGCAGCCTGGAGCGCGATCGCGACTTCCTGGCGGACATCTCCCCGCTGCACAAAGCGGACCGCATCACCGCGCCGCTCTTCGTCGTCCATGGCGCTAACGACCCGCGCGTGCCAGTGGAGGAGGCCGAGCAAATCGTCGCCGCGCTGCGCTCGCGCGATGTCCCCGTCGAGTACCTACGCTACGACGACGAAGGCCACGGCCTCATCAAGCGCGCCAACCGCCTCGCGGCCTATCCTGCCATCGCCCAGTTCCTTCGGAAGGCGCTGGCGGGATAGAGGCCGCGTATGGCCCGCTACGCGATCGGAGTAGCGCCAGCGAACTGGCCTTCGACCTCGATCCGCTCGAGCGCCGCCTTGAACGCCGCGCGATGCTTCACCTCGTCGCGGCGCACCTCCTCGAAGCGGTCAGCGGCGGCGGTATCGCCAGCCACGCGCGCCTGCTCGGCGAACTCACGGTACATGGTCTCGATCTCGTACGACTCTCCGCCGATCGCGTCCCGTAGATTGTTCACGTCATCACCGACAATGCCCGCCAGCTCAGCCTCTTCGGCGAAATGCTCGGACAGCTCGGTCCGCGCGGTCTCCTCGAACAACCGCGCGAGCTCGAGCTGTCCCGCCTGGCGGGCATGCTCGGCGAATAGCATGTATTTGGCATAGGCAAAAGCCTCGCCATGCAGGGCAGTCAATAGATTCTCTCGTGTCTTGGCGTTCATTCAGTCACCCCCTCATCGTTGAGTTGTGCGTGCGAACCGCACACGCTTATGTGACTACGCCGACATCACATGCGCGTGAACGATATCCGCACGCGTGTCACATCATCGTCACGGACACCATCAACGCGCCACATACCTTACCATGGGCACTCGCTACCGGCGGATTTCACATCACCCACCATAGATGTGTCGAACGTGCGAGAGCAACCTCGACGCCGATGTGAGGTGCGCGCCAGTTTCCCTCGGACTGCTGGACGAGGGGTCAGAGGGTGAAATCGCCCTCTACGGCAGTCCCGACACCTCCATGTCGGCGGGCGACTCGATCTGCATACGCCACTCCACCTTGCGCTCCTCGCCCGGCGCCAGTGTCAGCGTCCAGGTCAGCTGATCGAGGCCGGTCTGCGCGCTGGGCTGTGGCCGCATCTCCAGCGGCTTCACCTTGATCCGCTCGTGGCGCGAGACCGGCAGGCGGTCCAGCAGGATCACGCGCTGCTGGGACTGCGTGCGATTGGCGATCGTGACACGATAGCTCAGCGCCGTCCGCCGGATGCCACCCTGGAGCAGATTGCCCTTGTCGGTGTCGCGCTCCACCAGCTCACGCTTGACCGTCACGCTGTCATCCACACCCAGGTACAGCTTGAGCGGCGCGCCCTCAGCCACGCTCTCGATGCGCGTCTCGCCCACGTACTCCTCGCCGGCCGGCCCGACATGGAAGGCATGCAGCGCGCCCGCTGGTAACGTATGTCCAACCGTGTTCGTCGCCGTCGCCCGCAGGTGCGCGCCGCTCGCCACGACCGGAGCCGCCACATACTCCAGCGTCACCGGCAAGTCATCGTCGCCCAGCCCGACCGTGTGTGGCTGCCCATCAGAAGGTATGTCCGCGCCGCCACTGACCCGAAAAATCTGCGCCGCGCCCGCCCGCTCGACACTGGCCGCCGCGAAGCCCACGTCAGCCACCACTGTCTCTTCAGGCGGCGCCATGTACGCATCCATCTCCACACCTGCCCCCATGCTCTTGGCTGCTGCGGCGCGCAGAGGGCCAGTGGGAGCGGCCATCGCCGCATAGGCGCGCGGCTGTGGCGGAGGAAGCGGGCGGAACTGGTCAATAAACCAGGTTGGCGCCTCATCGGGTAACGTGGTCGCGGCGCTGGGCCGCGCGGTGGAGAGCGAGAGCGGGGCGCCCGACCAGTCTTCGCCGGTCCACTGGCTCACCAGCGCCTGTTGCGAGAGCCGCAGTTTCGCCGTTTGGGTATCTACCCGCGCGTCGTAACGTGGCGTCCAGCGCGCGGCGGGGACGAGATACGTCACCTCCACCGCCACCTCGCCTGGCGCGTCCACCGCCACGCGGATCACCGCGCGCAGACGGTCGGAGCCTGCGCCCGCCGCCAGCGTGGCGTACTCGCGCCGCTTGGCTTCCAGCGCCTCCAGCTTGTCCTTGCGCTCGCGCCGCGTATCCAGCCACAGCGCGCTCAGCCGCTCGCTCTCGTCGCGGGTGAAGCTGAAGATGCGCGTCGCGTCATCCGGCTGGGCCGAGCCGCGCGTCATGCCGAAGGCCAGGCTGCGCGCCGACTGCTCGCCGAGCGTATCCAGCCAGCCGCGCTGCCGCTTGATGAGCGCCAGCCGCTGCCCCAGCGCTGACACCTCGCGCTCCAGCGCGGTAATCTCGCCCCGCAGTCGCGCAAGCTGCTCCTCTGGCGCCGCCGCGTGGAACTCTTCACTGACATCCACGCCCAGCAGCCGCGCCCCCATCGCCGCACGCGCCGAGGCCCGCAGCGATTCCTTCGTCAGCCGCTGTGGCAGACCGCCCAGCGTGATCGCGCTCTCGCCCGCCTCCGTCAGCGTCACCGAGCCGCGCCGGATCACCAGCGCCTGATCAGTGTAAACCGTCACCTCGCGTATTGGCGCGTCCAGGTCCACCTTCACCGTATGCCCTCCTCCCGCGCCCTGGCGCGGCTTACCCTTTGTCGCGCGCCTCGCTGAACGCCACCTCGAAGTGGCGCGTCTCGACCAGCGGGCTACTCGGCTTCGTCGTAGAAGATTGCGGCGCCGGATTCTGCGCCCCCGCTCCGCGCGCGCGCATCCACTCCGCCAGCGCCAGATTCGCCGCCCGCCGGCAGGCCGCTTCGATGTCCGCGCCGCTGAAGCCGTCGGTCTTGCGCGCCAGCGTGTCCAGCGAGACATTCGGCGCCAGCGAGCGCTTCTTGGTATGAATTCCCAGGATCACCCGCCGCGCGTCGCGGTCGGGCAGTGGCAGCTCCAGCACCAGATCGAAGCGCCCCGCGCGCAACACCGCCGGATCAATCAGCTCGGGCCGGTTCGTCGCGCCGACGACGATCACGCCGCGCCGCCCCTCGATGCCGTCCAACTCGGTCAAGCAACTGCCCGATCATCCGGTCGCCGACCGCATCGAACGCGCCGCCGCGCTGGGGGGCTAGCGCGTCCATCTCATCCAGGAACAGCACGCACGGCGCGACCTGCCGCGCCCGCTGGAACGTCTCGCGCACGCCGCGCTCGGACTCGCCGACCCACTTGGAGAGCAGCTCCGGCCCCTTCACCGAGATGAAGTTCGCCTGGCAGGCCGTCGCCAGCGCCCGCGCCACCAGCGTCTTGCCCGTCCCTGGCGGGCCTGAGAGCAGCACGCCGCGCGTCGGCTCCAGGTCCATCGCCGCATACAGCTCCGGGTAGCGCAGCGGCCACTCGATCGTCTCGATCAGCGTCCGCTTCGCCGCCTCCAGACCACCCACATCGTCCCAGGTCGTGCGCCCCATCTCCACCGAGACCTCGCGCGCGGCGGACGGCTCGACTGCCGCGCAGCGCGTCCACGAAGTCGGCCATCGTCACGGTCAGCGCCAGCAGGTGGTCCGTGGGGATGCTCGCGTTCGTCAGCACCGCGCGCGGGAAACGTGCGCCGCAGCGCCGACATCGCCGACTCGCGACAGAGCGCCGCCAGATCGGCGCCGACGAAGCCCGGCGTGATGCGCGCCAGCTCGCGCGAGATCCACATCATTCGCCAGCGGCATGTCGCGGCTGTGGATGCGCAGGATCTCGGCGCGTCCCTGGTAGTCCGGCGCGTGCAGGCTGATCTCGCGGTCGAAACGGCCAGGACGCCGTAGCGCGGGATCAATCGCGTCAGGCCGGTTGGTCGCCGCGACGACGACGATCTGCCCGCGCGCGCGCAGGCCATCCATCAGCGTCAGCAGTTGCCCCACCGACACGCTTCTCGACCTCGCCGAAGACCTCGGAGCGCTTCGGGGCGATGGCGTCAATCTCGTCAATGAAGATCACGCTCGGCGCGCTCTTCAGCGCGTCGGTGAAGACCCGCCGTAGCTGCGCCTCGCTCTCGCCATAGAACTTGTCTATGATCTCCGGCCCGCTGACGCTGAAGAACGTCGCGCCGCTCTCGGTCGCCACCGCGCGCGCGATCAGCGTCTTGCCCGTCCCTGGCGGCCCGTAGAGCAGCACGCCCTTGGGCGCCTCGATGCCCAGCCGGTCGAACAGCTCTGGATGCTTGAGCGGCAGTTCGATCTGCTCACGAATGCGCGTCAGCTCCTGGCCCAGCCCGCCGATGTCCTCATAGGTGATCTGGCTGGTCCGGGGCATAGAGCCGCCGCCGGACGCCTGGATGCGCACGCTCGTGCCTCCCTCCAGAGTCACCGCCGTCGCGGGATTGGTCGAAAAGACCTGGAACTCGCGCGCCGCGAGGCCCAGCCCGTGACGCGGACCAGATCGCCCGCCACCACCGCCAGCCCTTTGAGCGCGCGCGCCACATGCGCCATCTCCGCGTCGCTGCAGCGCCGCCGAACCGCTGGCTGGCGTCAGCGCCACGCTCACCGCCGCCTGCGGCTCGACCCGCCGCACGCTGACCAGCGCGCCCAGCGACGCGCCCGCGTTCTGCCGCACCAGCCCATCCATATGAATCTCGCCATCCAGCGAGGGCAGGATGGCGGCGGGAGACGCCATCGGGCGGCGACACATACACGCGCGCGACCGTGGCGCGCGCGCTCTGGATGAGGATGACATCGCCGGGCTGGCAGTCAAGCGCCGTCAGCGCCGCCGCGCTGATGTACGCCGCGCCGCGCGGCGCGCTCAGACTCTTCGACGACAGTCAGTTGTAGGGTCGTATTCGTGCGGGTGACCCGCTCTGTTGCGCTCATAGCGACTTTTTCTACGCAGCGACGCCCGCCCGCGTTGCGGCGGACACGGCGCGATGACAGAATTCGTCTGAACTTAGAGCGTAATCACCTGGTCAGGTGGATTGCCAGAGAGGGCAGCGTACAGATCAGGGAAGCAGCCCACGCGCACGCCATCGACCACATCCTACCGCGCGGTAGCCGCCCTCGCCGTCCGGCTCCGCCAGCCCGCGCTCGGTGGCGCACTGATCGCACAGCATCAGCAGCATGCCCTGCTCGCGCGCGAACTTCGCCAGCCGCTCGCCCAGTGGATCGCCCTTGCGCAGCGCGTACGTATTGTCATCGAAGAAGAACATGCCCACGACGTCCGCGCCATGCCGATGCTCTTCGAGCTGCGGCAGGATCATCTTGCCGATCTTGTACGAAGCGTTGCGACCACCTGTGCTGAAGATGTACGCGACTTTCATGCTCGCCCCTGTTCTCCCCATGCCAGGAAGCGGCGAAGCCTGCCGCCTCCCTCGCCATCATCCATGATGGAGCGCTCGTACGCTCGCCGCCCCACCGCGTAGAGTGTACCGCGCGTGGGGCAGGGAAGCGCAATGGGGCAGGGAAGAGACTCAGCCGCGCTCGCCCGCGCTCACCGACTCGACCGATGGGCCGAGAGCCGGGTTCGGTTGGGAGGCGCGGCGGGCGCGCATCCGGGCGCGCGCCTCGCTCCCTGGCAGCGTGATCAGAACCACCGAGGCGATGATGATCGCGGCGGCGATCAGCGCCACCGGGGTCAGCGCGTCGCCACCGAACGACACACCCAGGAACAGCGCGATTACCGGGTTGACGTAGGCGTAGGTCGAGACCAGCGCGGGCGATCCGTTCTTCAGCAGCCAGGAGTAGGCGCTATAACCCACGAGCGATCCAAAGATAACCAGAAAGCCGAGCGCCACCACTGAATTCCACGATATCGCGTCCAGATGGACCTGGCTAGCCTCGCCCATCGCCAGCCCGCCCACCAGCAGCGCCACACCGCCCACCAGCATCTCCACAGCGGTCGACATCAGGGCTGACGCGGGCATATCCGCTTTCCTCGCGTAGAGCGAGCCCGCCGCCCACACAAACGAAGAGATCACCAGCAGGAACGCTACCGGGCTCAGTCCGCCGCCTGACCCGCCGCGAAACGCCAGCAGCGCCACACCAGCGAAGCCCAACGCCACACCGATCAGCGTTCGCACAGAGGGCCGGACGCCGCCCGGCAGCAGCCAGCTCAGCGCCACCATCCACAGCGGCACCAGCGCCACCAGCAGCGCCGCGATGCTCGATGGCACCTGCTGCTCCACCCAGGACACCGTGCCGTTGCCACCCGCCAGCAAGAGCACGCCGACAAAGCCCGCCTGGAGCCACTGCCGCTGCGTCGGTCGCGGAACTTTCAGCACGCGCATCGTCGTGTAGAGCACACTCCCCGCGATCAGGAAGCGCACGCCCGACATCAGCAGCGGCGGCATGGTCTGGATCGCCACGCGGATCGCGAAGTAAGTCGAGCCCCAGATGACGTAGACCAACCCAAGGTTGATCATCATGCCAAGCCGGCTTGGCTTGTTCGCCGCCGCTGGGCTAACGCTCGCCATCTGGTCGCTCCTCTCGGTCTTTCTCAACCATCGCGCGCTCAGTCCGCTTGAGATTGATCTGCCCCGTTTCCTTCAGGGTGTTCAGCACGATCGTCGTGCGCGTCGAGCGGATGGAGGGTATCGCGCCGAAGCTCTCACGCAACAGTCGCGCCAGCGCCTCGGTATCGGCCACGCGCACCTTGACGAGATAACAGTCCTCACCGGCGACGTTATGGACTTCCTGGACCTCCGGGATCGCCGCAAGCGCCGCGCCGGTTTCCAGCGTGCCATAGGCGCCCTCGTCGCGCACGGAGACGAACGCCAGCAGGCCAGCCTCCAGCGCGCGCGGATTCAGCCGCGTCTCGTAGCCCGTGATGACGCCGCGCGCCTCCAGCTTGCGGATGCGCTCGAAGATCGCGGAGGGGGCCATGCCAAGCTGCCGCGCGATCTCCGCATTCGAGGTTCGCGCGTCTTGCTGAAGAATAGTCAGCAATTTCTCGTCAATCTCGTCGTTCATACGACAATTATGCCAAATGTCCGCTGATTTGTCAACACAGAAAGGACGCGGACCTCACCCCCAGCCCCTCTCCCACGGGGAGAGGGGCGTTCGATTGGTGGCCTTCGGGGTTATATCTCTCACCCTACGCCGCTTAGGCGCGGTGGACCATCCCCTCGCAGGGGAACGCTACGCCGGAGGCCGGATGAGGCCGCGCCCGGCGCCGCCCTCCATGCGCTATACTGTCCCCACAGGCTGGCTGCGAGCGTCCATCTTCACGCGAATGCGCTCCGCCAGCGAGCAGGGATGTGGGACAGGTAGGGAACGGGGAGGGCTTATCCGTCATGACCGCGCCAGCGCCAGCGACACCACGTATCTTCGTTAGTCACGCCCATCAGGATGACGCCTTTTGCCTGCGGCTGATCGCGGACCTGCGCGAGCGGCTCGGCGAAGATGCGGTCTGGTATGACACGTCAGGCGGGCTGCATGGCTCCGACCAGTGGTGGGACCGTATCCTCGCCGAGATCACCGAGCGCCCGTATTTCCTGGTCGTGCTCTCGCCCAACGCCAGCGCGTCACGCTGGGTGCCGGAAGAGATGGCGATCGCCTACCGCCAGAAGGTGGAGCTGGGCAAGCGGCTGTTGCCGGTGAGGCTGTCGGAATCGGCGCGCCGCGAGGACTGGAAAGGCACGCAGGAGTTCGATTTCACCACTCCCGATGACCCCGCACGTTACGCCGCCGCGCTCAACGAATTGCTGGCCGTGCTGGGCGTGGACCCGACACACCGCGCGCCAGCCGCCGCGCCCGTCGTGGACCGCCCGCTCTCGCGCGTCGAGCAATTCGCCCGCGACGCGAACACCGCCTATGGCCGGCAGGCGTGGACCGATGTGCTGGACAAGACCGATCTGCTGACCGAGCGCGACACGATGACGCCCGACCTGTGGCGCAAGCGCGCCTCCGCCGCCGAGGCCCTGCGCGACCCGCGCGCGGGCGAGGCGATCGCGAAGGCGCTGGCCAGCGACCCCGACGATGTGGACACCCTGATGCTCCAGGGCCGCATCTTCACCCGCGATGGCGACGGCGCGCGGGCCGCTACCACCTATCTGCGCGCCTATCAAGTGAGCGGCATTGATGACATCGCCACCCGCCTGACGATCCTGGAGCCGCTCTGCGAGGCGCTGAAACAGCAGCGGCGCTGGGAGGACCTCGCCCGCCGCGCCCACGACGCCCAGCGCCTGGCCCCCGACGACCCGCGCTGGCCGCGCGATGAGCGCGACGCGCTGGCGGGCCTCAACCGCGCGGCGGAGGCGCTGCCCATCGCCCGCGCGCTGGCCGCCCGCCCCGGCGCCACGCCCAGCGACCACCTGGCCCTCGCCCGCCTGCTCAAGGCCACCGGCGCGCCCGAATCCCCCATCGCCGCCGCGCTGGACGCCGCCACCCGCCTTGCCAGCGCGGACCCCACCGCCGCCCAGGCCGCAGCCCAGGCCCGCCGTGAGCTACTCCCGCCACCGCCGCCGCCCATCCCAGCCGATCGCTTCCCCGCGCGGCTGGCCAGCCTCGGCTTCACGCCCCACGCGCGCGATGGCAAAGAGTGGATCCTCCCGCCGCTGATCACCATCCCCGCCGGCCAGTTCCGCCTCGGCAGCGACAAGGCGCGCGACAAAGACGCGCGCGACGACGAGCTGAAGCGGCTGATCGTCACCTTGCCCGAGTTCCAGATCGCCCGCTTCCCCGTCACCGTCGCCGAGTACGCCTGCTTCCTTCGCGCCACCAGCCACGCCGCGCCGCGCGATTGGGCGACCATCCAGGCAAAACTCGACCATCCAGTGACCACCACCACCTGGTATGACGCCTACGACTACGCCGCGTGGCTGGCGGAGCGCACCGGCCAGCCCTGGCGTCTGCCCACCGAGGCCGAATGGGAGAAGGCCGCGCGCCTCGACCCGCGCGACCCGCTGGGAGCCAGCAGTGAGCGCGTCTACCCCTGGGGCGACGCCTTCGACCAGAGCCGCTGCAACACCTCCGGCAGTAACCTGAAGGGCACGTCGCCTGTCGGCTGGTACGGGCCAGACAATCCCGACCCGCGCGCGGGCCGGATGAGTGGCGCCAGTCCATGTGGAGTAGAAGAGATGGCGGGCAATGTTTGGGAGTGGACGGCCACACTCTACGCCACTGATTACACTCAGACGACACAGCTAGCGGCGCGTGATTCTACTGGAAGTAGAATCATTGTGTGGCGGGCGTTGGGTCGATGACCGGCGCTTCGTCCGCGCGGCGTACCGCATCCGCAACGGTCCCGGCATCGCGGACGACAACCTTGGGTTTCGTCTCCTTCGCTCGTCCCCTGGCTCATAATCCGTATTCCTGTCGTACTGGATTCTGGCAATCCTTTCAATGGCGATAATGTTGCTAGTACAAGAGCAAGCAATCGCGGCAAGCGGTGTTTCAAGGTGCGACCTCACCCCCAACCCCTCTCCCACGGGGAGAGGGGAGCCCGATTGGTGGCCTTCGGGGCCTACTCCGCGCCCGCCCCACGCCGCTCAGGCTCAGGGCCTTTCCCCTCGTGGAGAACGCTTCGCCAAAGGCCAGATGAGGTCGCGCCTGTTCACTCCAGACCACTCCGCCTGAACGAGCTCACCACCCTGGGAAACGCTACGCCTGCGGATCGATGAGCCTTGCCCTGGACACAAAACAAAAAGCCCCCTCTCCTCCAAGGAGAGGGGGTTGGGGGTGAGGTCCGCGCCCTTACTCCCGCGTCATCTCCGCCAGCGCGCGCTCGACATCCTTCGCCGTCGGGAAGAAGCCGGACTCCTCGCTGCCGCTGTAGGGCGCGGAGGGCGCGGCGATGGCCGAGACCAGCGCCGGGGCGGTGTCCAGCTTCCAGAAGAGGTTCTGCGCGATCCAGGAGTGGATGTGGCGGCCAAAGCTGGTGAAGTCCGGCTCCTCCGTCACCACGATCGCCCGCCCGCTCTCGCTGACCGAGGCCGTGATGGCCTCCTCATCGAACGGCGAGAGCGTCCGCAGGTCCACCACGTCCACCGCGCCGCCGCCCGCCTCGACGAAGCGCGTCGCCGCGATCGCCGACTCCAGCAGCATCGTGCCCCAGCTGATGATCGAGGCCAACGGCGCGCCCTGGCCGATGCGGATGCGCCGCGCCTTGCCAATCGGCTCGGTGTAGTAGCCGTCCGGCACCTGCCACAGCTGCGGCCAGCTCCGGGATCACCGCTCCCGTCCTTGTGCGCGTGTGGCTCGTCCGCGCGGTAGAGGCGCCCGCGCTCCAGGAAGACCACCGGCGACTGCGACTGCGACGCCTGGAGTAGCAGCCCCTTGGCGTCGTAGGGCGTCGCCGGGCAGATCGTGATCAGCCCCGGCACGTTGGTGAACCACTGCTCGCCCGCGTTCGAGTGGCCGAACGCGCCGCCGCCCGAGCCGCTATCCGAGATGGGGCCGCCACCGCCGGAGCCAGACTTCATCCGCCAGATCACCGGGCAGTTCCAGTCGCCAAAGGACTGGTAGTAGACGCGCGCGGCCAGCCGGATGGTCTGCGTCGCCGACTGGTGATAGTCAACGAACTGGATCTCACCGCAGCGCGCGCGCCCGTCCGCCATGCCAGCAGCCCGCCGTCACGCCAGCGATCAGCTGCTCGTTGAGCGCGCTGCTGATCGCCGACCCGGGATACTCCTTGACGAGCCGCTGCGTGACGTTGAAGACGCCGCCGGTCGCGCTGCCGACGTCCTGGCCGTAGACGAAGAAGCCCTCGTCACGCTTCCGAATCTCGACCAGCCCGTCGTTCATCGCCTCGATCATCAACTTGCGCTGCGTCGGGCCGAGATTCGCGCTCCGGCGACCACGCCGGAATCTGGATGATACGCTCGCCCGCGCGCTCCGGGCCGGGACCTCCGGCTCGGTCAGGACTTGCTCCTCGGCGCGGTCTACCTCGTCCTTGATCTCGTCGCGCATGCGCTCCAGATCGGCTCTCGGCGAGCAGCCCCTTCGCGATCAGCGTCTCGCCCAGATGCTTGACGGGGTCCTTGGTGCGCGTCGTCTCCTCGATCTCCTCGCGCGTGCGGTAGCGGCGGATGTCCGTGCTGCTGGAGTGCGCGTCGAGCAGGCCAACGTGCAGGTGCAGAACGCCGGGCCCTCGCCGTTGCGCAGGCGCGCGACCAGCTCGCGAGTCGCCTCGTAGGTCGCCAGCGCGTCTACGCCGTCCACGTCCACTGCGATGGCGTCCATCGCGCGTATCTGCGCTGTCAGGTCGCCCGCCCACTGCGCCTGGCGCTCCGTCATGATCGCCCAGTCGTTGTTCGTCACGACGATCAGCGCGGGCAGCTTGTGGACGGTCACCGCGCGCATCATGGCGTTGAAGTCATTCGTCGCCGCGCCGCCATCGCCGGTGAAGAACGTCACGATCCGCTTCGAGGTGTCGCGCTTGAACGCCCAGCCCACCCCAGCGGCGAACGGCGCCAGCCCCGACACCTCGCTGAAGGTCGGCAGCACATGGTGCTCGCGGCTACTGTAGTGCGATGGCATGTTGCGCCCGCTGCACTTCGGGTCCGTGGTGCGCGAGTAGGCGGCGCGCAATGGCGCGTAGATGTCATGCCCTGCGCTGGAGATAGCCCGCCAGATCGCGATAGTAGAATGAGAGCCAGTCTTCGTGCTCGATCGCCGCGACAACCGCCGCCACCGACTCATGGCCCGCGCAGCCGATGTAGAACGGATATTTGCCCTGCGTCTTGCGCGCCTTCATCACGTCGTTCATGACGCGCGCCGTCAGCATCGTGCGATAGAACGCGACGGGATCGAGGGTGCGAGCTTCAGCGCCCGCGGCTGTCGTGTGACGTTCGTTGTCATTTAGCCCTCCGAGCATCGAAAAGCTATCCTAGCGCGGGTCTCAGGCGAACGCATCAGGCCCGCCCGCGCCCCAGCCCGCGCAGGCGGGCTTCGCGGCCGCCAGTAGCCGCGGCTTCAGCCGCCCGGCGCGCCATCCCAGCCATTATACGCCTCACCGCGCGGACGCTCAAAGCGCGAGCATATACCGCGCGCCACAAGGCTACACCGAGCGAGCGACGCCGCGCGGCACACCCCTTCCTGTACTCCCCCTCTCCCCGTGGGAGAGGGGGCCGGGGGGTGAGGTCACGCCTACCGCTGCCCCATCAGCTCCACGACGCGCCCGAAGCGCTCGAACCCTGTGATGTCGCTGCCTTCGACCACGACCACGAGGTGCTTGACGCCTGCCGCCTCGAAGTCGCGGAGGCCCTCCGCGACCTCTTCCGCCTCGCCCTGGATGCCCTTGTAGTCCTCCTGGCGCGCATCGCCAGGCCCCAGCAGCTTCACAAACGTCCCCGCCGTCAACTCCAGCGTCGCGGGGTCGCGGCCCTCCTCCTCGCATGCCTTCAGCATATTCGGGTACACCTTCTCCACACCCGCTGGCCAGCGGTGCCACACCGTATTCCAGGCGTCGGCGTACTTCGCGATCAGCCGCAGCATGCGCGGCTTGCCCGCGCCAATCCAGATCGGCGGCCCGTTGCGCGATGGCCCGCGCGGGCGTAGCGCGCAATCTCGCGCCTGGTAATACTGCCCCGCGAAGTCCACATGGCCTTCGCGCAGCAGCGGCACGATGATCTGCAGCGCCTCCTCGAATCGCGAGGCCAGGTGATCGAAGGGATAGCCGTAGGCGTCATACTCCGGCTGGTGCCAGCCCGCGCCCAGCCCCAGGATGAAACGCCCGTCGCTGATCTCGTCCAGGCTGTCCGCCATCTTCGCCAGCAGCGCCGGATTGCGGAACGATGTGCAGGCCACCAGCGGGCCAAGCTGGATGCGCTTGGTGGTCGCCGCCACGGCGCTGAGGAAGGTAAACACCTCCCACGCGCCGTTCTCGCCCGACTCAGGAAAGCGATAGAGCAGGTGGTCGGCCAGCCAGAACGAATCAGCGCCGATGTCCTCCGCCACCTGCGCCATGCGCTGGATGTCGCTGTAGCGCGGCGTGCGCCCGTTTGGCGCGTCCGCCCCCATGTCATTCTCACCCAGCGTCGGCATCACGCCCAGTTTCATGCGGCCTGTATCCCCGGCCATGTCGCCCCACCTTTCATCTCGTCATCTCGCGCGCCCGCCCGCGCCACGATCCGGCGCCCGGACCGCGCGCGGCCCACGGGTCACACTGTAGCATGGTGGCGCCCGCTTGCGCAGTCGCGAGTGATGCTCGTGGCGTCTATCTTGCACTTTCAAGAGGTATATCTCTGGAGCGGAGCGAAACGGCGTGTCGGGCGAAAGCTTGCCAATTCGCCCCGTCAGCGCGCTACCAAGGCCACACGCGAAGCGTATATGCGTGTGGTGATTTGTAAAAAGAGACCGTCGCCACGGGCGGGAACCTGTGACGTTTGAGAGCGTGAGGTGAGCGGGCGTATGCTATGGTGGCTCTTCTGGTGGCTTTTCTTGCCGCTACGGTGGCTGAAACATGGGTTCGCGGGCGGCGCTGGCTGCCGGCATGGCTGGGGACATCAGCATCATCGCGGCGGTTATGGTGGCGGCTACGGTCGCGGCTACGGTCGCGGCTACGGTCGCGGCTGGGGTCGCGGCTGGGGTGGCTACGGCTGGTAGCCATGGCTGGGCGGGACGCAGGCGCTTGGGCAGGTTCGCCCAAGCGCCTGCGTCTGTCTCTGGCGCCCCATCATGCGCGCATGACATGCTTACCGGCGTCAAGTCATCTCCGCGCGCGAAAGGACACTCCCCATGCGCCTGCTCATCTGGCATGTAGACAGCTTCACCGCCGAGCCAACCGAGCGCGGCCGCTCGAAGATCGCCGACGCCGAGCCGCGCGCCGCCCGCGTCACCGACGGACTGGTGGTCTTCGCGGCGGTCGAGAAGGCCGACGAGCCGGAGCCTGACGCCGTCGCCGCCCGCGCCGCCCAGGCCATCGCCGAAGTCGCCCGCCAGCTTGGCGTCCGCGACATCCTCCTGCACTCCTTCGCCCACCTCTTCGTCGAGCTTTCCACCCCCGCCGCCGCCCGCGACGTCCTCAACGCCACCCAGCGCCTGCTGGAAGCGGACGGCTACACCGTCAGCCAGAGCGCCTTCGGCTGGTTCAACCGCCTGGAGATGCGCGCCAAAGGCCACCCCCTCTCGCGCGTCGCCCGCCAGGTGTAGGCGGCGCGGGATATATAGGCGCAAGCGCAAACGCAAACATACGCCCGGCGAATGAATTCGCGCCTGAAGGGCCTGCCGGCCCACAACGTCCGCCTGCGCGGACGCGGACGCGGTAGGGTCGGACGTGGACCCGCGACGGCGGGTCTCGTGGCGGCTTGCCGCCTTGAGGCGCGAATTCATTCGCCCGCCCGCTCCCCGCCCGCTCCCCGCCCGCTCCCCATCGCAATCACACGCCCGCCCGCTCCCCATCGCAATCACACGCCCGCTCCCCGCCCGCTCCCCGCGCGTGCTATACTGCCCGTCAGTGAATAGGCGCAGCGCGACTGGAACAGCCGCGCGTGGAGGAGATGCGAGGTGGCGGAGATGGCCAGCCCGGCGCGAGGCGCTCGCGTGCGCGTCTTCATCAGCTATTCCACCACCGACCGCGTCCTCGTGGACCCGCTCAAGGACGCGCTGGCGCGGTCGGGCGCCGATGTCTGGCTGGACCACGAGCGGCTAACGCCGGGAGAGTTGAACTGGCAAAACGCCGTGCGTGACGGGATCACCCAGGCGGAAGTGGTGATTTACGCCGCTTCCGAGAGCGCCGCCCGCTCGCCCTATGTGATCCATGAAATCGAGATGGCGCGCGATGAGGGCAAGCGAGTCATTCCTTTCTGGGTACACGGCGAAAAGTGGCATGCCTGCACACCAATGGGCTGGTACACCGCGCAATATACCGACGGGCGCGGCGCGACCTTCGCCGCTGGCGTGCGTGAGCTCCTCTCCGCCCTCAGCCTGACCGCCCCAGCCGCTCCTTCCGCGCCTCAGCCCGCCGCGCGCGCGCCCCAGCCCGCCGCGCGAGCGCCTCAGCCCGCTCCTGCGCCCGTCGCGCCACCTGCCCCGCACTACCCGATGCCTGACGTGCCAGCGCGGCTCGCCAGCCTCGGCTTTCAGGGGCAGAACCGCGACGGCGTCCCGTTCATCCTCCCGCCACTGATCACCATCCCCGCCGGCCAGTTCCGCCTCGGCAGCGACAAGCGCCGCGACAAGGATGCCAGCGACGATGAACTGAAGCGGCTAGTCGTCACCCTGCCCGGATTCCAGATCGCGCGCTTCCCCGTCACCGTCGCCGAATACGCCCGCTTCGTTGACGCGGGCCATGCCCCGCCTATCGACTGGCATGAGCAGAAGAGCAAACTCGACCATCCCGTGACGTATGTGTCCTGGTACGACGCCTACGACTACGCCGCGTGGCTGGCGCAGCGCACGGGCCAGCCGTGGAGGCTGCCCACCGAGGCCGAGTGGGAGAAAGCCGCGCGCCTCGACCCGCGCGACCCACTGGGCGTCAGCAGCGAGCGCGTCTACCCCTGGGGCGACGCCTTCGACCAGAGCCGCTGCAACACCTCCGGCAGTAACCTGAAGGGTACGTCGCCCGTTGGCTGGTACGGGCCGGACAATCCCGACCCGCGCGCGGGCCGGAAGAGCGGCGCCAGTCCATGTGGAGTAGAAGAGATGACGGGCAATGTTTGGGAGTGGACAGCCACAATCTACGCTGATGATTACACTCAAGCGACACAACAAGCGGCGCGTGATTCTACTGGAAGTAGATCATTACGTGGCGGCTCGTGGATCGTCTACCGGTTCCTCACGCGCGCGGCGTACCGCCTCCACAACGATCCCGGCAGCGTCCGCAACCTCGTCGGGTTTCGCCTCGTCCGTTCGGCCCCTGGCTCATAACCTGTATTCCTGTCATACTGGATTCTGAAATCCTTCCAATGGCGATAATGTTGCTAGTACAAGAGCAAGCAATCGCGGCAAGCGGTGTTTCGAGGCGCGACCTCACCCCCTACCCCCTCTCCTCAAAGGAGAGGGGGCGGCGCTGTGAACGTGAGTGGCGCAGAGCAAAATCGCTCGCCCTCCGCCACTCAGGTGCGGCGGGGCCTTCCCCTCCGAGGGGAAGGTGGCCAAAGGCCGGATGAGGTCGCGCCCCCTCCTTCACCCCTGCGCCCCCTCCTTCACCCCTGCGCGACCATCGCCTCGCTCCAGAAGGCCGTCAGCGCGCGGGCCGTGTCGCCCAGGCGCTCGAAGTGCGGCAGGCCGCGCGTCGGCGCGACACGCGTCGCGCGCCAGTTCGAGCGCTCGTCCAGCAGCTGTGGCAGCGCGTCGAAGCGGGTGTAGCCATCGCGGTCGTAGATCACCAGCGCTGGCTGCGTCACGCGCGTATAGAGCCGGTCAATCGCGTTCGGCGTGAAGAGCTGGCCGCTGACGAAATACAGCGGGGCGTAGCGCGCGCCGGGCTGGTGCGTCGTCGCATAGGCGTACTCCAGCATCCCCGCGTCCGGCTCGCGCGTGAAGCTGCGCTCTAGGAAATAGCGCAGGCTGCCGCGCGTCACCAGCAGGTCATACAGCGCCTGCCCCCAGAGCGGGAACGACAGCGCCTGATACGCGCTCGACCCGCGCTCGCCCGCCTCCATCCGTGAGGCCATCCCCGTCGGCGAGATCACCACCAGCGAGTGAATCAGCTCCGGCCGCTCGATCGCCGCCCGCGCCGCGAACTCGCTCCCCAGCGACAGCGCCACCACATCCGCCCCGCCGCGCGACCCGGCGTTGATCTCGCGCAGCAAGTCGAGGACCGCCGCCGCGTAGATCTCCGGTGAGTACGTCCGGTTTGTCCGCTCGGAGAAGCCAAAGCCCGGCAGGTCGAGCGCGTAGATCGGCCTGCGCCCGCGGAAGAACTCGAACAGTGGCCGCATCTCATAGGCCGACGCGCCCGCGTTGACGCTGTGGATCAACACCAGCGGCCGCTCGCGCCCGGCGTCGTCCGCGTAGTACGCCACCCGTCCGGCGATCGCGCCTTGCATCTCGCGCCGCTCGGCGTCAATCGCCGCCGGCAGGTGCGCGTCGTGCTCCACGCTCCAGCGGCTCCACGCCAGCGTCCCCACCACAGGGGCCAGCGCGAGCGAGCCCAGCGCCGCGCTCATCCCCAGCACCCAGCGCGTCCGCCCGCCTCCGCCGCTCTTCGTCAGCGCCGCCATCACATCCACTGGCGTCATCGCGCCCTTGTCCTCAGAATCCGCGCCTTCGTGACGCTGCTCTTTGCGCATTGCATCCCTCTCTCTTCTTTGTCCCTCATCACTGACCCGCATCCGGGCCGGTCTCATAGTCGTATTGTAGCGTCCTTCCAGCGTGCGCGGCGCCAGTTTCCATGCTCCCATGCGGTACACTGTGGTGTAGATACGGTTCAGGTTCGCACGCCACCTAAAAAGCGCGAGGCGCGCGCGATCTATCGCGGGAAAGGATGGGACGCCCATGGGGACACTGGCCGCCGCCGTGCGCTTCAGCGCCTGGGCCGCCCGCCCGCCCGAAGCGCAGCGGCTGGACGAGGGCGCGCTGCTCATCGCGGAGATCGGCCACCCTGGCCTGGACCACCACCACTCCATCCGCCAGCTTGACGCGCTGGCCGCCGAAGTCTGGGCCGCGCTGGGGCCATCCACCCGCCTGCTGCGCCCCAGCCAGCTCGCGCGCCGCGATACCGCTCTGCGCGTGCTCGAAGCGATCAACGAGACCCTCATCACCCGCCACGGCTTCCACGGCGCGGACGGTGACTACAATAACCCGCGCAACAGCTTCCTCAACGAGGCGCTGGAGCGCCACGAAGGCCTGCCCATCACCCTCAGCGTCATCTACCTGGAGGTCGCGCGCCGCCTCGGCGCCCCGCTGGAGGGCGTCGGACTGCCCGCCCACTTCATGGTGCGCTGGCCGCTCCCCGCTGACGAAGGCGGCCCGTTCTATGTGGATGTCTTCCAGCGCGGCGAGCTGCTCGATGAGCCCACCACGCGCCAGTTCATCCTGCGCCTCATCCACGCCCCCAGCTCACGCGCCTTCGACCCCGACTGGTCACGCGCGCTCGATACCCGCCAGATCCTCACCCGCATGCTGCGCAACCTCAAGCGGATGTACCTCATACGCGGCGAGACCGGCCCCGCGCTGGAGGTCGTAGACCGCCTGACCGCGCTGCGCCCCGACCTCCCGGAGGAGCTGCGCGATCGCGGCCTGCTGCGCCTGGCGATGGGCGAGCCGCTGCTCGCCGCCGCCGACATCACCGCCTACCTGGAGCGCGCGCCCAACGCGCCCGAAGGCGGCCGCCTGCTCCGCCGCATCCAATCCGTCCGCGAGGTCCGCGTCAAACTGAACTGAACCGCACCCCCTCTCTCCTATGGGAGAGGGGGCAGGGGGTGAGGTCTCCCCACGAGAAGGAGCGACACGATGGCCACCATCCGCGCGATCACCCTATCCCTGGGCGAGCCGCACCCCCTGCGCGGCGAGACGCTGGCGCGCGCCGCCACGTTCCTGCGCGCCGCCCAGGCCCGCGCGGAGGCGGAAGGCCACACCGTCCAGACCACCCGCGTCGCCACCCGCCCCGTCCTGCAAGACCTGGGCGCCCACTCCGCCGCCGCGCTGATCACCTACGCGCGCGACTTGAACGCGCTCTGTGACGCCGAGGGAGTCGCCTACCTCTCGCTCGGCCCGGCGCCCGCCCACGATCCCGCCTTCCCGCTCGACCGGCTGCCCGCGCTAGCGGACATGCTCGCCCCCAACCCCGCGCTCAACGCCACCGTCCAGACCGCCTACGGCGGCGACGCCCCGCGCGAAGCGGCCGCGCTGGCCACGGCGGAGATCATGCGCCGCCTGGCGGAGGCCAGCGAGGGCGCGGCCAACTTCCGCTTCGCCATGCTGGCGATGTGCGAGCCGGGCGGCCCCTTCTTCCCGCAGGCCTATGCGCGCGGACGCGACTGGAGCGTCTCGGTCGGCCTCCAGTGCGCCAATGTGGTCGGCGATGCGCTGGCCTCCGTCGCGCCTGGCTCCATGCCTGAGCGGGAGGAGGCCATCCGCCGCGCGCTGGCGGACCACGCGCGCCCCGTGACCCAGCTTGTCCGCGCTCTCGCCGGGGAGGCCGGCTTTACCTACGGCGGCATCGACCTCTCGCCCGCGCCGATGGGCGCCGAGAGCATCGCCGCCGCGATGGAGCGCGGCGGGCTGGACGCGTTCGGTTCCAGCGGGACGCTCGCCCTCGCCGCCGCCATCACCGCCGGGGTCAAGGCCGCCGCCGGAGATGTTGGCCCCGCCTGCGGCTACAACGGCCTAATGCTGCCGGTGCTGGAAGATGAGACACTGGGCCGCCGCGTCGCCGAACAGGGAATCAGCGTCACGACGCTACTGGCCTACTCCGCCGTCTGCGGGACCGGCCTCGACACCATCCCCCTCCCCGGCGATACGCCGCCCGAAACCATCGCGCGCCTGCTTGGTGACGTGGCAGCGCTCGCCTGGCGTCTGCGCAAGCCACTCTCCGCGCGCCTGTTCCTCACCCCCGGCGGCGCGGCGGGCGAGATGACGCGCTTCACCTCACCCTACCTCACCAACACCCGCATCCTCGCGCTGTAGCGGCCAGTGATGGCGCGAGAGTCCCGCCGCGTTGACACAACCCTTGCCGCGCCAGTAGACTTGACCCCGCGTGATCTCGCGCGGCGCGACTACTCGCCCCCGCTCGCGCGCTTTCAGCAAGCATCCTCAGGATGGGAGTGAGTTCAGCATGAAGTCAGGCGCGTCTCGCGACAGGATGTCTCGACTCCGCCCCGTGGTGGCGGGCGCCGCCGCCACTATCGGACTGGCTGGCGTCGCCATCCTCGCCGTCACCACGCACGGCGTCGCGCATGCCACGCCGCTGCTCGCGAGCGCCGCCGCGACGCCAACGCTCGACCCACTGATCGTGCCAACCTCCGCCGCCGCCACTGGCTCCGCGCTCTCCAGCACCGCCGTCTCCACAGGCTCTGGAGGTATCGAGCTGGCCGTCACCCTCAGCTGCATCACCACCGTCGCAGGCCTGATCATCGCCTCCATCACACTCACCGCGCTGATTCGCACTGGCTATGGCCCGTTCCTGCGCGCGCTCCTGCCCCGCTGGCTGCGCCGCAAGGCCCCTGGCCCGGCGGAAGAACCTATCCTACGCTATCAGCCCGGCCCCAACAATCCACAGACAGGCTTCGACATCTACACCGAAGCCCCCAGCCCGCGCGGCAGACGCCCCGCGACGCGCCCAGCCCCCCGCGATGACTGGTCGGACGGCTGGGGCGACCCTCCCCCACGCCAGCCGCGCGCCAGCCAGTCTGGGCGCGGCTCCTCGCGCGGCTCATCCACCCGCGGCGAACGCTACCGCTACTAATAGCTCGCCTGGTGTACAATAGGTCTCTCTCCGTACGTCTCGATAGTGCGCGGCAAGGAGTGAGCATGCCCTACTCGACCGTCATCTTCGACCTGTACCTGACGCTCGCCAGCGGTTACTCCTTTACCGAGCACGAGCGAATCGTCGCCCAGATGGCCGGGATTCTTCACGCGCCTGACCCAGCGGCCTTCGCCCGGCTCTTCTCTCATGACACCTGGCACGATCGCGGGACTGGCCGCGTGCCAACCATTCGGGCCAACATCGAAGTCATCTTCCAGCGCCTTGGCTGGCCCGTCGATCCTGAGCGCGTCACTGAAGCGGTGCGCCTGCGCTACGCGTTCGGCGCTGAGGCGCTGGCCCCGCTGCCCGGCGCGATCGAAGCGCTCGAAGCAGTGCGTGCGCGCGGCTATCGCACCGGACTCATCAGCGATTGCTCCGAAGAGACACCTTTGCACTGGGAGCGAACACCATTCGCGCCACTCTTCGATGTCGCGGTCTTCTCCTGTGAGGTCGGCATGCTCAAGCCCGATCCCGGCATCTACGCCCTCGGATGTGAGCGGCTCGGCGTCGAGCCGGGCGCATGTGTGTATATCGGCGACCGCGAGGAAGAACTGGTAGGCGCGCGCGACGCGGGCATGCGCGCCATCATGTCGCTCCCGCCCCACCAGGACACCTACGAGGCGCGCGACATGAACCGCCCCACCTGGGATGGCCCCGTCATCTCCAGTGTCGCCGCGCTCCCCGCCCTGCTCGACACCCTGCGCGCATAGGGAGCGCCGCCACATAAAAAAACGCCACATAAAAAACGTCCCCTCTCCCACAGGGAGAGGGGACAAGGGGTGAGGTCTTGCCTACGGCGCGACGTAGTGCGTGATGTGATAGACGTCCGCGTAGAACATCATCGGGTCGACCGTCTGGTTATCCACCATCACCGAGATATGCAGGTGCGGCCCGGTTGACCAGCCAGTGCTGCCTTCATAGCCAAGCACCGTTCCCTGATCCACATTCTGCCCGATGGAGATGCCCGGGGCCAAGCCCATCATATGGCCGTAGAGCGTTGACACGTGATAGCAGTGATTGATGACGACTGACCAGCCAAACCCGTTCGTGCCATCATAGCCCGCCCAGATAATCTGGCCCGCCTGCACGGCATGGATTTGGTTGCCCTCGGGCGCGGCGATATCCACTCCGTCATGGTACCAGGAAAAGCCACGCACCCAGCTGGAGTTCCAGTTCGGTGAGATAAAGTTGAAGGCCCGGTAATTGGAGCCATGAGCGTTGGAACATACCGCCTCCAGCCCGGGATCGCCCGCCCGCGCGTTCCACCAGTTTGTTCCGAAGACCGTCTGCCCCCACGCGCCGGTAGTCGGCAGCAGGTTACATTCACCCGACGCTTGCGCCTCTTGCTGGTAGCTTGAGCCATAGCTCGAATTGGTCGGTATTTTATACTGCTTGCCAATCTGCAGTTCCTGACCGGGACACAGCCCGTTCATCTGCATGATGCCGCCGACCTCGACGTTGAACTTCTTCGCGAGCGACGCCAGCGAATCACCCCACGCGACGGTATACCAGACGTACTGCTGCGACTTCGTCAGCACCACCGCCCCAGCCAGCGCCTCGAACGATGACACGCCCGGCTGCGCTGAGGCACCAAGTGGGGTCACGGACATCAGCCCGGTCACGATCAGCGTCGCCACCACCGTCAGCACCGCCAGGCGCATCGTCAGCGGGCGCTCGCGCCGCTTGATGAACGGCGTCCCCATCGAGACACCCGTCCCTGGAATCACGACCGGAACCTGACGCGACTCTTCGTCATACGCGGCGAGCTGCTGGTCACCACCCATTGGCGCGAGCGCCCGCGACGCGCCTGTCACGTCGTCGGCGGCCTCCATGTATGCGCTGTCATAGACATCATATTCCGCAGAGTCATCGAGGGCGTCGCGATAGTCGCTATCATCATACGCCCTATCACGTCTAGGATTTCGCTGATTGTCTTCATCCGAATAGCGATCTCGTGCCACTCCGCGCCTCTCCTGACGACTGATTGGCCCGCGCCCAAACCAAACCGGCGCGCTGTTCCATGGCGTCACAGGGGGTGACGCCGGAAGCGTTCTATTTCCCTATGCTAAAGGCGACCGCGCGCTATGTCAATCAAGACGTGCGTGCGGAGTGACCATCGTACCAGTCTGCCGCCTAGCGGCGCCCACGCGCCTGCGCTACAATCTTGTGGAAGACCGCGCGCCTTTCGCGCGGCGATGACAACCACGCGCACACCATAACTGATAGAGGGTAACGCTCATGTCCGATGACACATCCCACGATCAGCCAGAACATATGCGCCTCGGCCACAGTCCCGATTCTGACGACGCGTTCATGTTTTACGCCCTGGCTGAGAACAAGATTGACGCTGGCGGTTTCACCTTCGAGCACGTCCTGCGCGACATCGAGACGCTCAACCAGTGGGCGCGGGAGGGGCGGCTGGAAATCACCGCTATCTCCGTCCACGCCTACGCCTACGTCGCCGACAAGTACGCCATCCTCTCGCATGGCGCCAGTATGGGCGACAACTACGGCCCGATGGTCGTCACCCGTGAGCCGGTGGATACCGCCTGGCTGCGCGGCAAGCGCATCGCCATTCCCGGCGAGATGACCAGCGCGTTCCTCGCCCTGCGCCTGTACCTCGGCGACTTCGACTACGAGATCGTCCCCTTCGACCAGATCATGGACGCCGTCAAAGAGGGCCGCGCCGACGCCGGCCTGCTGATCCACGAGGGGCAGCTGACCCACCGCGAAGAGGGCCTCCACATGGTGGTAGACCTCGGCAAATGGTGGCATACCGAGACCGGTGGCTTGCCACTGCCGCTCGGCGTCAACGCTGTGCGCCGCGACCTCGGCGCGGAGCGCATGGCGGCCCTCTCGCGCGTGCTCAAAGCCAGCATCCAGTACGGCCTAGATCACCGCATGCCCGCCCTTCGCCATGCCATGCAATACGCCCGCGGCCTCTCCACCGAGACCGCTGACACCTTTGTTGGCATGTACGTCAACGACTGGACGATCGATATGGGTCCGCGCGGCAAGGAGAGTATCCAGCTCTTCCTCAAGCGCGCCTGGGAACGCGGCCTGATTCCCTCCGATCCCACCGTGGATTTCGTGGACTAATTGGGCTACAATCCACAAACTCCGCTCCCGCTGGCGCCCGCCGCTTCGTCTGGAATAGGTACCTCAGCGGCGCGGCGTCCGGCGAGAGACCGTCTCCGCGCTGGCGATTGAAACATGTGGCCTGTGCCGGAGGAGGCGCATGACCTGCCCAAACTGCGCCGCGGACAACCCGCTCGGCGCCCGCTTCTGCGTCGCATGCGGGCAGGCGCTGTCGCGCGTCTGCTCCAGTTGCGGCGCGGACAACCCGCCTGACGCCCGCTTTTGCAACCAGTGCGGCGCCAACCTCGACGCGCCTTCCCCAACGTCCGCCACGCCCGCTGAGGTCAGCGGTGAGGCGGAGGAAACCGAGCAGCGCCGCGTCGTGACTGTCCTCTTCGCCGATCTCACCAGTTCCACCGCGCTCGGCGAATCGCTGGACGCCGAGGAGATGCGCGCGCTGCTGGCGCGCTTCTTCGCCGCCATGACGCGCGTCATTCATCGCCACGGCGGCTCCGTCGAGAAGTACATCGGCGACGCCATTATGGCCGTCTTCGGTCTGCCTATCACCCACGAAGACGACCCCGCCCGCGCCGTTCGCGCCGCGCTCGAGATGCAGGCCCGCCTGCGCGAGATGAACGCCGAGCGCCTTCTGCCCGACGGCTCCAGCGCATCCGAGCTCCAGATGCGCATCGGCGTCAACACTGGCGAGGTCGCCGCCGCCGGGGCCGCCCGCGAGGGACAGGACTTCCTCATCACCGGGGATCCGGTCAACGTCGCCGCCCGCCTCCAGCAACTCGCCCAGCCCGGACATGTGCTGGTCGGCCCGCGCGCCTATCGCTCCACGCGCGGCGTCATCAAGTACCGCGCGCTGCCACCGGCGCCATTGCGCGGCAAGTCGCGGCAAGTCGCCATATGGGAGGCCACCAGCCAGCTCGACGACGGCGCGCCCGCGCCCCGCCCGCGCGGCCTGGACGGCGCGCGAGCGCCGCTGGTCGGGCGCGAAGTGGAGATGGCGCTGCTCGACGCCGTCTCTACCCGTGTCATGCGCGAGCGCAACCCGCACCTCATCACGATCCTTGGCGCGCCCGGCGTCGGCAAAACGCGCCTCGCCCGCGAGTTCATCCGCCGCGTGATAGGCGCGAGAACACTGCGCGACCTCGGGATGATCGCGCAAGCCACCGCGCGCGCCGACCTGTCCGGCGAGCCAGAGGCCGCTGGCCCGCTGCCGCTGGAGGGCCGCTGCCCGCCCTATGGCGAAGATGTCACCTACTGGCCGCTCACCGAGATGCTGCGCCTCTATGCGGGCTTCAGCGCGCTGGAAGCGCCAGAGAGCGCCCGCGCCAAGCTGCTGGCCAGCGTCCGCGCGCGCCTCACCGCCGCCAGCCGCGCCGAAGACCCAGAGCTGATCACCGCCTACCTGGCCTACACGATCGGCATCGAAACCCCTGAGCGCCGCGCCGCTTTGCTCCCCGCCGACGCGCGCCAGCTCCAGGAAGGCGCCAAGCGAGCCTGGCGCGTCTTCTTCGAGGCGCTGGCCTCTGGTCGCGGCCTGATCGCGCTGATTGACGACGCCCACTGGGCCGATGACGCCCTGCTCGATCTGCTGGCCTCCGTCGCGGGCCAGGCCAGCGGCGTGCCACTGCTCTTCATCCTCACCGCGCGCCCCGACCTGACCGAGCGCCGCCCCAGTTGGGGTGGTGGCCGCCGCAACTACGTCACGCTGGGCCTGGAGCCGCTCTCGCCCAACGACACGCGCCGTCTGCTCGATGAGCTGCTCCCCGGCCCCGGCGTTCCCGATACCCTGCGCCAGGGCATTCTTGACAAAGCGGACGGCAACCCCTTCTATGTCGAAGAAATCGTTCGGATGCTCATTGACCGCGACGCGCTCGCACGCGATGACGATGGCTGGCGGCTCGCGGCGAGCTGGGAGGGCGAAGGCGAAGCGCTGGACCCCGCCATCCCTGATACGGTGCAAGGTGTGCTGGCCGCGCGCCTCGACCTGCTCACCTCTGTCGAGCGTGATGCTTTGCGCCACGCCGCCGTCATCGGGCGCTACTTCTGGCCCAGCGCGCTGCTCTCGCTCGCGCCGCACCTGCAGCCAGCCCCGCTGCTGGCCACGCTCCACACCCTGCGGGAGAAAGACCTCATCCGCGTGAGCGAGCGCAGCGCCATCGGCATCGCCCCGCCCGGCGAGGAGGTCTACACGTTCCACCACGCGCTGATCCGTGAGGTCGTCTATTCCTCCATCCCCCGCACACGACGCGCCCACGAGCACCTGCGCGTAGCCGAATGGCTGGAAAGCCTCACACCCACACAGCCCAGAGGCTTCGCCGAGTTGCTCGCCCAGCACTACTACCGCTATTACACGCTCGCCAATCTGGCTCGCTCGCGCAACGTCGAGCGCCGCCGTGAGACACGGGCGAAGGTCGTCGCCGCGCTCCGGCTGGCCGGGGAGCGGGCCGTGACGCTGCACGCGCTGGCCAAAGCTGACACGTATTTCACCGACGCGCTCGACCTCCTCTCCAGCGATGAGGACCCGAACGATATCCCGACCATCGTGGCGCTGCTCGTCGCCCGCGCTGGCGCCCGCTGGCTCGCGATGCGCTCTGACGACGCCTGGGGCGATTATCGCGAGGCGCTGCGCGCCTGGGCCAGCGTCTCCGGCGCGATCACTTCCGGCGGCGCCGCCGCGCCCGTCTCCACTCCGGCGGCGGCTGGCGGCGCTAGCGGCGCGGGCGGCTCGAGCGGACGTTTCGCTACGCCGCCCACCAGCGCGGAAGGCGAGTGCGCTGTGAGCGCCCTCCCACCTGACTGGCGGCAAACGGGCATGCGGCTCTACCGTGCGCTGGCCCAGCTTCCCGCGCGCAATCCCGGCCTCTTCCGCCAGCCGCCGCCGCATGAGGAGCTGCTCGCCTACCTGGAGGAAGGCCTCCGTCTGGCCAGCGAGCTGGGTCAGCGCGATACCCTCGACTACGCCGAGCTGCTCACCGCCAGCGCCTTCTTCTGGTGGTCGTGGGCCGAGCGGCGCGGTGAGCGTGAGCTGCTGGACGCCTACCGCTCCGCCCGCGAGGCCGTCCGCATCACCGAGAAGCTGGGTGACGCGCGCGCCGCCTCGGAGGCGCTGGACGCGCTGGGCAACCTCCAGGCGATCATGAGCGACCTCACCGGCTATCTGGAGAGCCAGCAGCGCCGCCTGCGCTGGGCCGAGTCCATCGAAGACCGCCAGGAATTGGTAGACATCAACACCGAGGTCAGCCAGGCCTATCAGCTCGTCGGCGACCTCGTCGAGTCTGTGCGCTACGCCAGCGCCGCTAACGACCTGGCGATCGAGGCCGCCTCCGATGAGCTACGCGTCAAGGCGCTCTGGCGGCTCACGCTCGCCTGGGCCGAGTGGGACCGCTGGCCCGAGGCGCTTCAGGCGGGAGCGGAGCTGATCGAGCGCGCGCAGCATACCGTCATGCGCCACACCTCGCATCACCGTTGGGCGCTGCTCTCGCTCGCTACTATCTATACCCGCATGGGCGACGCGGATACCGCCACCCGGCTTGCCCGCACCGGAGCCGAGTCCAGCGAGCCCGCCGAGCGAACGCCGCAGTACGTCGAATTGGCGCGCGCGCGACTGGCGCTGGCGCGTGGCGCCACACGCGAGGCGCGCCAGATCCTGCTGGCCGCGCTGGACCTCCGCTCAGGCCGCCACAGCATGGCCGCCGTGATGGCAGAGCTAGCGGAGATCGCCGCGCGCGTCGGCGATAGCGACCTCTACGACCGCTTCGGCCCTGGCGCGCTGGAGCTTGGCTGGCGCTCCGGCGCGCGCAAGGCGCTAGCCCAGGCGGTCCGCGCGCGCGCGATCGTCGCCATCAGCGCGGGCCGCTGGGATGACGCGCTCGCCGACGCCCAATCCGCCATCCGGCGCTACGTTGAGCTCGGCTGCGCCTGGGAGGAAGCGCGGTCACGCTACGCGCTGGCTGGCCTCTATCGTCGCCGCCACGACACGCGCGACGGCGACCTCGCGCGCGAGGAATTGGCGCGCGCGCTCGTGATCTTCGAGCGTCTGCAATCCGTGCGTGACATCGCCCGCGCGCGCGCCGCGTTAGCTGGCGGTGATGTTCGCCTGCCATAGCTCCCGAGGCGCGTCATCCAAGTGTTATTCTAGAGGTGAGCGACGGGGTCCCCCGCCATAGCGAGCAGTATGACATCGAGAGATGTGGGGAGAGTGACGTAGAGATGTTCAGCATCGCCGGAGAGCGCTTCTGTCACCTCTGCGGGCAACGCATCGCGGGCCAGTACGTGCAGTACACCACCGGCCTGATCGTCTGCCAGCGATGCGAATTGACCGCGCCCCGCTGTACCCGCTGCCACGTCCCCGTCCAGGCCAAGGGAGCCTCACGCTCGCGGCGCGGCGTATTGCTCTGTGGCTCTTGCGCGCGATCTGTCAACCATTGCGCCAGTTGCGCCGAGCCAATCCTCGAGGTGTGGTATCGCTTCGAGGAACTCCTGCCCGCCCCGGAGCCGCGTCACTTCTGCGCCGCCTGCGTGCGCGACAAGCCCCGCTGTGACCTCTGCCTCGCGCCGGTTGGCCCGCGCTCCGTCACCTTGACTGACGGACAGTATCGCTGTGGCCTCTGCGCCACTGATCTCGTCATCGGCGAGCCTGCTATCCGCCTGGTCTACACCGACGCCCTCGAGGCGATGACGGGCATCGTCGTCGCGCCGCTACGCCGCGTCCCCCCGCTGGAGGTGGTCAGCCGCCGTCGTATGGGCGAGATACGCCGCGCCTATGCGCCCGACGCCAGCCAGACCGCCGGGCGCATGCCCGCGCTGCCCGCACGGGGTGGCCCCAACGCGCAGACTGGCGACGCCACGGCGACTGGCCGCCACCTGCTCGGCTTCTACGTCCGCTCGCAAGGCAAGCCCGTCATCTACGTCGAGGCGGGCCTCACACGCGGCCTGCTACTCGGCACGCTGGCCCACGAGCTTGGCCATGCATGGCAGGCCGAGCAGCTTGGCGCCGGCGCCAGTTCTCTGGACCCGCTCCTCAGCGAAGGCTTCGCTGAGTGGGTGGCGTACACGACCCTGCTCGCCCGCAGCCTCCGCACACTCGCCGCTCGCGCCCGCGAGCGGCAGGACGATTATGGTCGTGGCCTCAACCGCTTCCTGGAGATCGAGCGTGTCCGTGGCCGCCCCGCCGCCCTCCAGGTGGCTCGCTCCGGCCGCTTCTAGCCCGCGCCAGGGCGCCGTCGTTGAGCAAGCTGTGAGGGATACAGGATGTCGAGTGAACGGGAGCGGCTAAACGACGGCCTGAGCGACGAAGCGCGCGCCGCCTTCGCCGAGCGCGTCGCCCGCGTCCTTGGCCCGGAGCAGGCGCTGATCGGCCAGGCCGTCGCGGCGTACAGCCCGCGTGGGCTTATGCCAGCCGTCGTCGCTCGCCCGGCGTATGCGGAGGGCGTCCGCGCGGCGGTGGCGCTGGCGTTCGAGGCCGGCGCCGCCGTCGTGCCCTGGGGCGCCGGCTCACGCCAGGCGCTCGGCTACCCGCCGGAGCGCTGCGACCTTGTCCTCAGCCTGGAGCATCTGACCCGCGTCATCGCCTACGATCCTGCCGACCTCACCATCACCGTCGAAGCCGGGATGACACACACCGCCCTCGCCCACCATCTCGCCGCCGCGCGCCAGATGCTGCCACTCGACCCGCCGCTGCCCGCCCGCGCCACCATCGGCGGCACACTCGCCACCGCCATCAGCGGCCTGCGCGGCGCGCTCTACGGCGACCCGCGCGACCTCATCCTCGGTCTGCGCGTCGTGGATGTCTCCGGCCAGATGGTCCGCGCGGGCGGCGCCGTCGTCAAGAACTCAACAGGCTACGGCATGCGGCGGCTCTATACTGGCTCGCTCGGCGCGCTGGGCGTCATCACTGAAGCGAGCTTCAAGCTCGTTCCCGCCCCAGAGACTGAAATCACCGTCATCGCCGCCTGCGCCTCATCGCAGCAGGTCTGGGACGCGGCTACCCACGCCAGCCAGCTCGCCACCCGCCCCGCCGCGATCGCCGCGCTGCCCGCCGCCGCCCTACCCGAACTGGCCCGCCTTGCGCCGCGCCACATGGACCAGGCCTTGCTAGCCGTCCGCCTACCCGGCGTCGCGTCCGCCACCGATCGCGCCGCCGCCAGCCTGGAGCGCACGCTCACCAGCGCCGGCGCGCGGCCGCTGCTCACCCTGAATACGACAGCGACCGGCGTCTTCTGGGCCAGCGTCAATGACATCCCCGCGCTGCGAACCGCCCCACGCGAAGCGCTCGCTCGCGTCTCCTGCCTCCCCAGCGAGACCATCCCAGCGCTCGATATGGCCCAGCGCCTCAGCGCCGAACACAACCTCGATCTCCACTGGCTGGCGGACCTGCAAGCGGGGACACTCTGGCTGCGTCTCTCAGATCCAGCCCGCGCCAGCGACGGGAGCAGCCACACCTTCGCCGCCGCCCTGCGCGCCACCCTCACCGCCTTCGCCCGCCGCTGGCCCCAGACCATCCTGCTCGCCTGCCTATCCGTCAACGCCAAGGACTTCCCCATCTGGGGCGCCGACCCCGACACACTCCCCCTCATGCGCGAGATCAAACGCCAGTTCGACCCCAACCGCCTGCTCAACCCCGGCCGGCTGGCGGGGCGGCTGTGATAGAGACGTCCCGCGCCCGCTTACGCCTCCGCCAGCAGCGGGCGCGCCACCTCGCTCACCAGCCGCTGGACGATGCCATCGGGATAGGGCGCGCGCAGGTTCAGGATGATGTGATTCGCGCCTGCCGCGATGTAACCGCGAATGGTCTCTCGTGTCGCGGGAAGATCGCCATAGTTCACAGGGAACTGGATGGAGCGCGCGATAGCCGCCGGGTCGCGCCCCACCGCCGCGCAGTGCTCGTCCAGGATCGCGCACTTGCGCACGAACTCGTCCACAGAACCGCCCACGAAGTTCCAGATGTCCGCATATTGCGCCACCACGCGCAGCGTCAGCTTCTCGCCACTGCCACCGATCACGAACGGCGGCAGCGGCTTCTGGACGGGCTTCGGCTCGCAGCGCGCCTCGTGGACCTGGTAGTAGCGCCCCTCGAAGGTCGGCGTCACCTCCGTCCACATCCGCCGTATGATCTCGCACGCCTCGCCCAGCATGCGGATGCGGTCGCCTGGCGCGGGCAGTGGGATGCCATACGATGAGTGCTCTAGTTCGTTCCAGCCCGCCCCAATGCCGAAATCCAGCCGCCCATGTGAGATGATGTCCACCGTCGCGCCCATATTCGCCAGCACCGCTGGATGCCGGTAGGTGTTGCCCGTCACCATCTGGCCCACGCGGATGCGCTCCGTCTGCGCCGCGAACGCCGCCAGCAGCGTCCAGCCCTCCAGGCATGGTCCCGTCGGGTCTGGTCCCAGCGGCATGAAGTGATCGAAGAGCCAGGCGTGGGTGAGCTCCGGCTGCTCATCCGCCTCGCGCCACACCCGCAGCATGTCCTCATAGGTCGTGAACTGCGGCGCCGTCTTGACGCCAAAGGTCAACGCCGCCCGCTGTGTCTCTGTCACCTGGGAACCAGCCTCTCGCTATTCCGCGACTATCAGCGACCGCCCGCCGCTGCCATCCACGCTATACCATGATAGCGCGCGATCATGCTCCAGCGACCACTCGCGACGCCGCCTCCGCGCGCCGCCCGCCAGTCAGCGCGAAGACCAGCGCCAGCGAGGTCGCAATGACAGACATCGTCGCTTCGATGATGAGAACGCCATAGAATTCGCTGTACGGATATAAGAACATTGATCCATTGGCGAGTTCACTGGAAAACACGAACGTAGTGGAGTAGAAGTAAAAGACGATCGGCGCATAGACCGCCAGCATACCCGTAATGACCAGCGCCACCAGCCATCCCTTGCGCCCCGCCTGCGCCGCCACCACCACCGCGAACGTCATCGCGCCCAGCACCAGCGCGTCAAAAGTGAGCGACAGCGCCATCCCCATCACTGCCATGGTCTCCGCGCCACTACCGAACCCCCAAACGCGAACCACGACGACATCCCATAGCCCCTGCGTAAACAAGGGCGCCAGCGCCCCCGCCACGATCGCCAGCGCCGCCACAATCGCCAGCGCCCGGTATGACTTCCTCAAGGATGACTCTCCTTCCCGCAGCATCGCGACGTCTCACACATCGCCGCCTGTCGTCCACATTACGTCCACTCGCCCGCTTGTATCACAGATGCGCACGTATGCGTGAGTGATGAAGAAGAAGATGGATAACACGCCATCCATCAGCGCGAGAATAGACCTGCCACACGAAGGCGGCCCATACATCCTCTTTGCCCCGCCTCAGAGCGAGCTACGCGTGATCTCCAGCGCGGCGTCCGCCTCCACCCGCAACGCCGCGCGCCCGCCGCCTTGCAAGCGGGCCATCACCAGCGCCAGCGCGACCGGAACGAGTGACAGCAGATAGATCAGGAGCGTCGCGTTTTGCCCTATCAACTGCCCGATTCTGGGATGGATCGCAAAGAAATTACCCGCAAGCATCAATGAGAGCGGGAATACCACGGCCACCAGGGCGGCAACAATCAGCGCCAGCATCCAGGTTTGGCGACGGTCAGCCCACGCGACCACGATCCCCAAAAAGGCAACCCCATCCATCAGGTACGTGACAGTTGTGGCCAGAATCTGCGGCATGGCATACGGCAGGGTGTCAAGGAACGATGATCCTTGCCAGTCTCCACCTGAACTATTCGGATAGAGCTGGCCCGAATTGAGCGTGAGCATCACCACGACGATGAAGCCAATCACCAGCGTAGCCGAAGCAAGTCTCAGGAGCGCCGTATATATCCGTTCCACCAGTGACCATCCTTTCTCACTCTCCATCTACGCGTTTCTACACGCGCCTACAGTGTAGCAGGCGCTTCACCTGGCGCCAACAACACCAGTTGGCCCGATCCGCTGGTACCTTTTGGCGCTGAATAGGCCACGCGCGCCGGAGCCGCCCGGCCCCTGTGCTATGCTACCCCAAATAGCCTGTTCGCCTCCGTTGACGCCCTCTGCGCAAAGAACAGATGTTTTACACAGTCACGTGTGAATCATCGTGCGGAGGCGCCAGATGAGACGGCGGCAGGCGGTGGGACGGCCCCGTTGGGCGGCGCGAGCGGGCGCTGGGATGGTGGGCTCTGAGGCGACGGACGCCGGGCCGTGGGAAGAGAGTGAGCGCGTGTTGACCGATATGCAGCGCATCGCCGAAATCTCACGCGCGGCGGAGGCGCTAGTCGCTGGCCCTCCCGACTTCCTGCGCGCCTTCCCCGGTGAAGAGGGAGCCAACCGCCAGCAGCGCCGCGCTATCATCCTCGCCTCCCTGCGCGATCAGGAATCGGTCGGGCGGGTTGGCGTCTCGGTGGATGAGCTGGCCGCCGATCTGGAGGCAGTGCTGCGTTTCCGTAGCCTACCCGCGCCCGACGATCTGCGCGGTGAGGTGGTGGAGATTCTGCGCCAGCTCGAAAACTGGCAGGCGGTGGATGGCGGCCTCGCCCCCGATCGCGCCGAGCGTGACGGCCTGCGCCGCCGTGTCGAGCGCGACTACGCCCTCGCCCGCCCGTTGCGCGTCTTCCTGCCACACTGGGACGAAGTCCAGCGCACACTGCGCCGCCGCTACATCAGTCTCAGCGCCAACTACTTCGCCCAGGCGATCACCGCGCTCGATACCCTGCTGGACGAGCTGCGCTACGAAGATACCGATCCGCTGCGCTGCCATAGCTCCTGGCAATCACTGCGCCAGGCGATGCACGGCATCAACACCGAATCGCGCGACTTCGCCCGCGAGTTGCGCTCCCTGCGCGTGGATGGCGCCCACCCCGAGGCGCTGGCCGACATCGCCGACCGGCTAGGCATTCTGCACGAGAAGTTCTTCCGTGTCGCCGCCGAGGGCGCAGCCCAGGTCCGCGAGCGGCTGGGGGTCCTGCGCGACGACCGCCACGCGGGCGAAAACATCCGCCGCTTGCAGGAGACGCTGCGCATCCGCGAGGAGGAGTGGAGCGTCGGTCTGGGCGAGACGCAGGCCGAGCTCCACGAGCGACTCGACGCCGTCCAGCAGGATGTCGTCCGCGAGCTGATGATCTTCGAGCGCTTCATGGCCGATAGCGGCCCCGGCTCCTGGCGTGAGGGCGCGAAGGTTATCAGCCTGGCGCTGGTCGAGCTAACCGAGCGCATCCACGCCGCCATCTCGCTGCGGCTGCAGCAGACACAGGCCGTCGCGGCGCTCCTGCGGCGCGCCCGCGACTTGGCCGGCGGCGGCATGGAAGCGACCCAGCGCGCCCGCGAATATCTCTGGAACGCCTCCGGCTCGATCCACGCCACCCTCTGGGTACAGGCCGCGCCGTCGAGCGACCAGCAGGTGCGGCTGGAACGCTGGCTCGCCCAGAAGGGCGGCTCCCCGCTACCGCTGGTGGACGACGCCATCTGGGAGCGCTCGCTGCGCCCGCGCACGCGGCCCGCGCCGCCTCCACCGCCACAGGCGCTGCTCCTTGCTGACGACTGGGACCCCGGCGACGACCCGCGCATCCGCGAGATGGAGGAGGCCCGCGCGCGGCTGGTGGAGAAGCTGATCGCGGCAGGGTCATCAGGCGGCCTGGCTTCGATTGACTCCATCGAGGAATTGCGGCTACTGGCCTCGTTCCTCTGGCTCCCGCGCGAGAGCGCGCCGCTGCGCCGCCTGGGGCTGCGCATCCAACCGCCGGGAGCGAACATGCCCCGCCGCGCGACGGTTCAAGGGCCGGGCTTCGAGGTGGAGCTGGACAACTACCGCTTCACCGCGACCACCGCCACCCGCCAGGCCGCCGCTGATGCACGCCGCGCCGCCGAAGCCGCCGCCGCGATGGACCGCCTCAGCGCCATCGCCGCCGGTGGAGATGAGACGCCGCCGCAGCCCCTCGCGCCAGCGCCGGAGCCCGCTGTGGCGGTGACCCACCCGTTGGAGGACTTCGACCTGGCGGAGCCCGAGCAAGCCTGGGCGACGCGCCCGCTGGAAGCGATCACGCCGCCCCCCCAGGAGCGGCCCACACGCCCGCTCCAGACGCCCGCCACGCTTGGGTCGGCTGAATCAGCTGAGTCGGAGCGCGCGCGAGAGACAGGTGGGAATGGCGGCCGCCGCTTCTGGCCGCTGCCCGGCCTGCTGCGCCGTGGCGGGGATTCGCGCCGCGAGCGCGAGTGAGTCCAGCGCAGTCAGAGCCGGCCTGAGCCGGCTTGGCCGCGCGGACGCGCCATCGCGGCGCGTCGCTATCAGGGGTGAGATCACATGGCGACCTATACTGGACAGCGCGAGCGGGACCTCGCCATACGCGTGCGCCGCATGCTGATCGAGCAGAGCGCGCTGATGGCCGAGGACTCGCCCGACGAGTTCACCTGGCTCACCCGCCACTACGAGACCGAGCAGCGCTTCTTCGAGGAGGAGCTGGGCGCCAAACTGGAGCTCCGCATGGGCCGCTGGGCGCGCGCCTACTGGCCCGCGCCGCCGCGCCAGCGCGATCTGTTGATCGCTGATATCTTCGAGCTGACCGCCCGCAAACAGACCGCTTACGCCTGCCTGCTCCGCGCCTACCGCAGCGTGCGACTGCTGGAGGCGGGCGACTCCGCCAGCGTCTTCCGCTTCAGCGAGCTCTTCCGCTATGTCGCGGAAGAAGGGCAGCGGCTCTCGCCGTGGATCAGCTTCGATGAGGCGGTCATCAACGAGGCGCTGGCCACCCAGGGTGACGGCGAGGCGGACCCCGAAGAGGATGACGAGGACGAGACGGCGACGGGCAAGGGCCGCAAACGCGCCGCGGGCGCCACAACCACCCGCAGCCGCAAAAGCGCGACGGCACAGCCACAGCGCGCTGGCGCTGCGCAGCGCGTGCGCGCCAACCAGCGCGCCTTCTACCAGGCGTTCGCGGCGTTCGAGCGGCGGCGGCTGGTACGGCGTATCGGCGCGGACGAGCGCCAGCGGCCCGAGGAGCGCTACCGCCTGGATGAGCACGACTTCAGCGGCGTCTACGAGTTCACCGACCTGATTGACCGCTTCCTGCCGCCAGCGGGGCTGGTCGCCTATGACGACCTGCGTGGCGAGGAGGACTAGATGTCGGCGCTCAACTACCACCCACTCAAAGGCGCGGGCCGCGCATGGATCCGGCGAATCCGGCTCATCAACTGGCACGGGCATGAAAACGCTACACTGGATGTGTACGGCGACATGCTGGCGGTGATTGGTGAGAACGGCTCCGGCAAGTCCCTGATTCTCGACGCGATTGACTGGGCGCTGTTCCCCACATCTGGCAAAGTATTCAACGCGGCGGCGCGCGAGGGTGGGCGCGTCAGCCGCCGCACACTGAGCAACACAATCCTCTTCTTCGATCCGCACGGCGTGGACCGGCCCGACCGGGGCTGGCGGCGGCAGCGCACCGTTGGCTACTGCGCGATCGAGGTGGAACATGAAGGTGAGGGGCGCTGGGTCTATGGCGCGGGCGCCGTGGCCACCCCGCAGTCCGCCCACCCGTTCTACTACGCCCTACCCGCCGCGCTGGAGCGCATCACGTTCCTGGATGTCACACCGCAGGGCCAGACGCCACTGCAGATGCAGGATTTTCGGGCGCGCAACGAGCAACTCGTCACACTCAATACCGGCGGCGGGGTCTTCAACGCGACCCAGCTTGAAGACTACAACCGGCTGGTGGCGCGGCGGCTGCTCAACATCGAGGGGGCGGACTGGCAGCGCCGCTACGAAGCGCTCTACGACGTGCTGCACCGCATGCTCGGTCTAAAAGTGGATGACTCGCTGGTGGCCGACCCCAGCGGCGTCGTGCGCGAGTTCTTGCCAGTCGTTGACCGTCCTCACCTTGAGCGGCTGGTCGAGGGGTTGGAAGGTATCCAGCGTATCCACCGCGACATTGATGAGTACGCCAAGCTGCGGGCGACGCTGGCGGGTGTGGTCGAGGCGCGGCGGGCCTACCATGACGCCGCCCTGCGCCACGCCGCGCTGACCTGGCTGCGCTCCGCCTGGGAGAGCGACGACGGAGGCCAGGCGCTGGCAAAGGCGGAGGAGCGCCAGCGCGAGGCGGAATCCGGCGCGCGGCAGGCCGAAGCCGCCGAGGAGAGCGCCTACGCCGAGGAGAACTCCGCCCGGCGCGAGATGGAAGCCCTGCAGCAGCTTCACCAGGGCGAAGTCATGCAAGCGGTGAGCCGGGCCAACGAGGGCTTGGAGGCGGCACAGTTCGAGCAGGATCGCGCCGCTCGCGAGAAACGGGTCGCGGAGGATCGCTTAGTGCGCTCGGAGACCTCCCTCGCCTCAGCCCGTCAGGCGCTGGAGCAGGAGGTCAGCGGCGCCCGCGTGCGGCTGACGGAGCTGCGCGCGCGGGCCAGTAAGGCGCTCGGCGCGCTGCCCGCCGAGCTTGACTCCGCCTGGGAGCGGATGATCGCGCAGCCAGCCGAGCAGCCGCTGGCCGACACGCTTCACGCGGCGTGGGTCGCGGCGGATACCACGATTGGCGGCCTGGATGTCCACGCCCAGCGCATCCGCGAGGCGGTAGCCCGCGCGGCCGAGACGCGCCAGATCGAGCGCGAGGCCCGGACCCAGCAGGACGCCACGGCCCGCGCGCTCCAGACGGCGCGCCAGGCGATGTGGAATCGCTGGGACAAGATGTCGCAACGCTGGCCGGAGGGCCTGGGGCGCGCGCCTGCTGGCGAGCCAAGCACCATGGCGCTCCCGCCGCTGGCTGAGACTGCCCGGCAGGCGCAGGAAGAGGCCCGCGCGCTGGCCCGCGCCGCCGCGACGAGCGCCGCCCGCCTGGAGGTCAGCCTGACTGAGCTGGAGCGCCGCATTAGCGCGCTGGATGGCGAGATTGGCCAGACGCAGACCGAGCCTATCCCACCGCTCTCGCCCGAGCGCGAGCGCGCCCTGGAGCGGCTGCGAACGGTGGACTCCGCCGTAGAGCCAGCCTACCGCCAGCTCGATCTGGCGCGCGAGGGCCTGCCCTGGGCGGAAGCCATCGAGGGCCTGCTGGAGCATACCGACACGCTGACGCTGCTCCTGCTCAATGCGCCATTTGACCAGGCGCGCGCCGCCGCGCCGCGCGAGGTGGACTGGCACGCCCTGGCGCCCAGCGGGAACGGCAAGCAACAGCGCGGGTCGCTGGCGATGGCGCTGACGACGACCTCGCCCGATCTGCGGCGTCATCTGGACACAGTCTTCGGCTCCGTCACGCTGGCGCAGGAGCCCACGCGCTCCGGCGACTACCTTTGCCCCGACGGACGCTACCGGCTGGGGGATGTGACCGGCGTCATCCGCCCGCGCACGCGCTCGCAATCGCTGATCGGCGTCGTTCGCCGCCAGGCCGCCGCCGCCGCGCGCCGCGAGGAGCTTCAGCGCGAGCAAGCGACGCTCCGCGAGGAACTGCGGCAGGGGCGCGGCGAGCTCGAACAGGAACGGCAGAACGCGCGAACCGCCGAGACACGCGCCGCCTCGCTGAACGAGGTGACGCATATGCTCGAAGAGATCGAGCAGCGGCGCGGCGAGCTGCGCAGCCTGCGTGAGAGCGAGGAGACGGCGTCACTACGGCTGGCGGCGGCGGCGCGCGAGGCGGAGGACGCCGCGCGCGATGAGCAGGATGCCCGCGCGCGCTGGGCGGAAGCCACGCGCAACTACCCCGCGCTGGCCAGCGATCCGGCGGCGCTGGAGCGGGCGCGCCAGGCGCTGGGGCAGGCGCTGGCGGACACCGTGACGCGGGCGGCTGAGACACGCGGGCGGCTGGCGCAACTCGGCACACGGCTGCGCTCAGCTGAGGAGACGCACAGCGCCGAGAACGAAGCCTACGGCATGGCGCGGGCGTACCTTGACCAGAGCGAGCGCAAGACACAGGAAGCGCAGCGGCTGCTGAACGAGGCGCGTAACGCGCTACGGGCGGCGGGTCTGGAAGATTTCGAGGCGCGCATCACCCAATTGCAGCGGCGACTAAAGGCGGCGGAGGACCAGGCGCGCAAAGCGGGAGTGGCCAAGGGCATCGCGCTACACCAGTTGGAGGCTGCCCAGCATGCTTGCCAGACCTCGGCAGAAGCGGCCAGCCGCGCCACCGCCGCGCTCGACCAGCGAACGGCGGCGTTTGGCGCGCTGCTGACTACCGTAGCGGACAGCCTCGATCTACCCGCCAACCAGGTGGACGATCCCGCGCGCTACGCCCGGCAAATGACGAAAGGGCGCGATAGCCGCTCACGGCTCGATGACGACCTGCCGCGCGCGTTCAGCCAGGCCGAGCGCGAGCAGGAAGGCTTCCTGGTGGCGGTCGGGGAGTATCAGGCGCTGGTCGGGGCGGATGACCGCTTCGGGTTGCGCTCGCCCGCCAAGACCGAGCTGGCGCTCGCGCCGCAGGGCTGGCTGATGGATGTGGCGCCGCGCCTGGAGGGTACGAGCGACATCCGCCTGCTCCTGAGCTTCCTGGACACGAGCATCGAGCAGTTGCAGCAGACGCTGGGGCAGCGGGTGACGCGCGTGGTGCGCGACATCATCCTGGGCGAGGTGGTCAGCCACCTGGTGGAGCAGCTGCGACGGGCGCAAAGCATCATCGAGGGGCTAAACGAGCGGCTGGCGACGGCGCGCTTCTTCGCCCGCAATACGCGCTTCTCAATGAAGATCTCCGTCCGGCTGACACGCCACCCTGACATCCCCTTCGATCATGTGACCGTGGCGACGGCGCTGCTGGAGCACGGCCACGCGATGCCCGCCGGGGTGCAGGCGCAGCTCACTCAGGTCTTCGCGAGCTGGCTGGATGAGCAGATGCGCGGCCAGACGCAGCCATCGGTGGAAGCGATCGTCGAGCAGCTCGACTACCGCCGCTGGGTAGATATCTCACTGCTGCACAGCGACGACCTCGACGCGCGTGTCCGCCCGTGGGATAGCGCCGTGTCGGGCTTCGGCAGCGGCGGCGAGCAGCGCGTCCCCGTCTACGTGCTGCTACTGACGGCGGCGGCGATGCAGTTCGCGGTCTCGAACGCTCCCCTGCGGTTACTGATGCACGACGAGGCGTTCGCGCGCATGGACCAGCGCAACGCCGACCTGGTGATCCGCTTCGCCCAGCAGCTTGGCATGGGTCTGGTGATCGCCAGCCCTAACCTCGACCTCTTCGCCGAAGGCGTAAAGTACGCCACCGCCTATCGCCTGCGCCAGCTCCCCGACGGGCTGATCGCGCGCGAGGCGCTGCACCTCAAAGCCGTGGCTGATGAGGAAGATGAGGCGGAGTAGCGATAACCCGTGACCTGATCATGCGCCCTCGCCTGCCAGCAGTGATGAGCGACGTTGAATCCTGGGGAATGCGTAGGCGCGCCTCGCGCGGTCGCTATATGAGAAGATCCGCCAGCTCGACCACACTTCCCGCGATCGCGGTAGCGCCCGCTGCTCTCAATTCGTCCAGCGAGCCATAGCCATAGGTAACGCCAATAGCCTCAAGGTGATTCGCACGGGCGCCGATCATGTCGTGCTCGCGGTCACCGACCATGACGACCGCCTCCCGCGCCACATCAGGGTATGCGCTGAGGATACCGGCGATTATCTGCGCCTTGTCGGTGCGGGTGAGATCGAGATCACTTCCCACAACCTGCGTAAAGTACGTGGCAAGCTGGAAATGCTCGACGATGCGCTGCGCATACACGGTCGGCTTCGAGGTAGCGACGATCAGGCGTCGCCCTGACGTCTGGAGGCGATCGAGCAGATCTGGAATCCCAGGATAGACGGCGTTTTCATAGAGGCCAGTCTCTGCGAAGTACTCGCGGTAGAAGGTAACCGCCTCTCGCGCCTGCTCGGCGTCGAACCCGTAGTAGCGCGCAAAGGAGTGATGCAGTGGTGGCCCGATAAACGGCGTCAGGGAGTCGAGATCGGCCACGGAAATATCATATTGCGCGAGGGCGTATCGCACTGCTCGCGTAATGCCTGGCTTCGGATCGGTCAGTGTGCCGTCAAGATCAAACAGGATGAGCTTGTACTCGCGCGTGATTCCCACTCAACGCTCCTCGAGAAGCTGACGCGACTGCTCTCCCATTGTCCCTAGTCTGCCGCGGTCGAGCAAGGTGAAGTAAAACACCATGTATGCCGCCATGACGCTCAGGACGATTGCCCCTCTGAGAAGGCCAAGAAACGTTGGCAATAGGATACTGAGAAAGAGCAGTGTAAGCGACACCGCGAGATCAGCAAAGACAATTTTACCCTTTACCGAGCTATTCAATATCTTTCGGTTCTTTAGACCCGTGAGGACCGAACCGACAAGCGCAAACCCAATCCACACAAAGAGTAAGCCAGAATGCGAGGTGTTTGTCGCCATATCATGTACGGTATAGCCAAACACTGTGTATCCCAAAATGGCTGAGAAAAGGAACGTGTATGCCCATCGAGACAGCGTTCTGAAATGCGCAAATCCCAGGCTCACGGAATTACCTCTTCTCTCCATGATCGGTACGAGGTCGGTGCAAGCGCTCACGGTTGAAACGAAACGCGCCTTGGCGAGTGCGGCGCAAGCAGCGATCCATACGCCTCTTTGTACAGGCAGGCATCGCTGTAGCGTGCGATCAGTGTCCCCGATTCCTATCGGATTGCCAACTGGCCAGCTGGTAAGTAAAAGGAAAACGAATGATACCCATCATACCACTTGTTCCCTTTAACTCGCGTTGGCATATGGCCCCATCTCGCATGCCGTAGAGTGACCAGAGGCCAGTTGGCCCTCGCACTTTTCATCAGCTGCTATGACCTTTGAAGCGACTGGAAAGCGCGATTTCGATCCCGAATCTGGGGGTTCTAGATTGCTCCATAGACATACACGAGTGCGCCACTTGTGCGCCGTCTGTGCCACTGGCGCGCCGTCGCTCGTCTGGAGTAAGGCAAGCGGCAGACAAACGAGCGGCGTCTACCAGCGAAATGCTAGATCGCCTCACGCGAAGGAAGCCGCCAGCCCAGGCGGAGCCCGGCGTCGCGGGGTCATACGCGCGTTGACAGGCGCGAGGACCTCAGATATACTGGGCCAGATACGCTCTGCCACGAGCGACGAATTTGACCCGCTCTCAAGCGCCGCGCGACTGCTCACCATCCCCACCGCCAGCAAGTGCGGCGCGGTGTGAGCGCGAGCGGCGGCTGAGGATTGTGGGCGCCCTGGGCCAGACGCCACCACTACTGAACAATGGTTTCGCTGGCGTCGCGTTGCGGAACGCTGGCGTCCAGGAGCACTAGCGAGGGGGCTTGTCTCCATGCGCGGCAACACGGTCCGCTCCATTCTCTTCCTCGTCTTCATCCTCCTTCTGGGGGCGGGCGCGGCGTATGTGGCCAACCCGAACACGGCGGGCATCAACATCGGCGGCTACAAAAACGCCCTGAAAGCGAACCTCGGCCTCGACCTGACAGGCGGCGTCGAGCTACAGCTTCAGGCGCACTGCCCGTCGGACAAACCGAACTGCGACATCGCGGCGCTGCTGCCCAACACCGTAAACACGGTGCAGGAGCGCGTTTCTGGTGGCCTGGGTGTCAACGACGCGGTGGTGCAGACACTGGACAATAACCGCATCCTGATCCAGCTTCCCAACCAGAAAGACCCAGAGCAGGCCAAAGCGCTGCTCGGCAAAACGGGTCTGATGCAGATCATTGACACGCAGGGCACACCACTCGCGGTCGGCACAGTCGTACAGCCGGGACAGTACAAGGTGCTGTTCACCGGCAGCCAGCTCGACCCGAATTCGATCAACGCGCAACTCGACCAGACCAACTCTCCGATCGTGACGTTCGAGTTCACCGGATCGGCCCGAGCGGCGTTCGCGGCCTACACGCGCGACAATGTCGGGAAGTACCTGACGACCGTCGTAGATGGCGTGGTCATCAACTCGGCTTCAATCAACAGCGAGATTGACGGGCAGGGCGAAATTCAGGGGATGGGAACCATCGCCGCGGCGCAAGCCCTCGCGACGCAGCTGAAGTACGGCTCGCTGCCGCTTCCGCTGACGGTCACCGAGGTGCGCCAGGTGGCGGCGACGCTGGGCCAGCAGGCGATCGAGTTCAGCATCCGGGCCGCTCTGGTCGGCCTGGGGCTGGTCGTCCTGTTCATGATCATCTACTACCGCCTACCCGGCCTGCTGGCTGACGTGGCGCTTGTGTTCTACGCGCTCTTCCTGGTGGCGGTGATCAAGCTGCTCGGCGTCACGCTCTCGCTGGAGGGCATCGCGGCGGTCGTGCTCACGATCGGCATGGCGGTAGACGCCAACATCCTGATATTCGAGCGTATGAAAGAGGAGTTACGTTCGGGGCGCACGATGGCCTCGGCCATTGACCTCGGCTTCAAGCGCGCGTGGCCCTCGATCCGCGACTCCAACGCCTCAACGCTGATTACAGCGGCGATCCTGTACTGGTTCGGCAACACATTCGGCGCGACGAACATTGTGGGCTTCGCCACCAACCTGTTCATCGGCGTCATCCTGAGCCTCTTCACCGCCGTCGTCGTCACGCGCAACTTCCTGAACCTGCTGATGTTCTCCGGCATCGCGACGCATCCGGCGCTCTACTCGCTGCCCGCCGACGCGCTGAAGGTTCCGCGCTACAATCCGCGACTGCGCCAGCCATCGACCCGGCCAGCGGTGGTGACGTCATCGCGCGCGCCCACTGCGACAGAAGCAGAGGAGGGCGAAGACGATCTGGCTGACGGGGCTAGTGATACCGGCGGAGACGCGCTGGCAGGCGTCGGTGCGGGAGCGAACGGCGCCAAGCCTGGCGCAGCGCGAATGACTACCGAGCAGACCGGGGCGGAGGAGTAAGTCGTGTTTCATCTGACGCGCTACAGATACTGGTTCTTCCTGATCTCGGGCGTTATCATTGTGCCAGGCTTGCTGGCGCTGATCTTCTGGGGTCTGAACCTCGGCATTGACTTTACCGGCGGCGACATCCGCTACTTGCGCTTCGCGAACGAGGTCACGAGCTCGCAAGTCCAGCAAGTCTACGTGGCGAACGGCGCGCAAGACGTGCAGGTCTACGTGCTCACCGACTCCAAAGGCTCGACTCCCCCGCAGCAGTACGCCTACATCACACTCAACCGCCCATTCGGCAAGAACGAAGAAGCCGCGATTATGTCGCTGCTGGCGGACCCCAAGTACAAACTGCCGAGCGCGACCGTCAGCGGCCAGAATTACTCGCAGTCCACCGCGGGCGGCGATACGGGGCTTCTGGTGGTGATCTTTGACAAGCCTGTGACGGTCGCGCAGATACAGGAAGCGTTGAAGACACTGCCACCGTCCGACGCGCCGCCCATTGGCTCGACCAGCGCGACACCGACGCCATCGGCCAGCAAGACGGCGACTCCCGGCGCTACCGCGACGGCAGCGGCCACGACCACAGCCAGCCGCCACAGCAACCGCGAGCGCGACGGGCACCCCATCCGCGACGGCGACTCCCACCACGAGCGCCACCTACCCGATCGCCCTCAAAGATGTGACACTCGGCTCGAAGCCGCTGATTTATGAAGTGCAGACGCAAACCTTCCTCTCCGACGCGACGGAGGCGAAGATCATTGCGACACTGACCAACAACCACGGGCCGGTCTATCAGGTAGAGCAGAACTCGGCAAACCCGTCACTGGCGCAGACACAGACCCTGAAGGCGGTCGGCGCGGTGGCTCTGGCCGCGCTCGCCATCCTCCTCTACATCGGTCTCGCCTTCCGCCGCGTCGGCAGCATTGGCCGCTCATTCCGCTTCGGCGCCAGCGCGATCATCGCGCTGCTGCATGATGTGCTGGTGGTGCTGGGGCTGTGGGCGATCTTCGGTAAGCTGTTCGGTTTCAAGGTGGACACGGTCTTCCTGACAGCGGTGCTGACGGTCATCGGCTTCTCGGTGCATGACACCATCGTGGTCTTCGACCGCATCCGTGAGAATCTCTCACGCCGCACGTCAGAGTCGTTCGAAACGATCGTGAACGCGAGCCTGATTCAGACCATGACGCGATCGCTGAACACCTCACTGACCGTGCTGTTCACCCTCGCCGCGCTGACCCTCTTCGGTGGCGAGAGCATCCGCGAGTTCACCCTGGCGCTGCTGATCGGCATCGCCTCCGGCACGTACTCCTCGATCTTCAACGCCAGTATGATTCTGGTGGTGTGGGAAAAGAAGGAGTACCGCAACTGGTTCCGGCGCAAACCCGTGGCCCCCGCCAAGAGCCAGAGCAAGCGCGAGCTGGCGGGCACGCGCTCGTAAGCGGGCGTATCGCCTGACAGATCAATACCACAGGCCCTCATTCAGGAATGGGTGAGGGCTTGCGCTGTCTGTGCGGTGGCGGCGGGCGCGGGGCTTGGCGCATACTGAAAGCATGGCAGAAATCCGCTGTTTGCGGCGGAGTAATGGTGAGGGAGATGGGGAATGTCTGTGGCTGGAGCCGCTGAGGAGCGAGCGCGCGAAGTGGGTGTGGATCAGAGGCAATACGACGTGATCGTAGCCGGGGCAAGCTTCGCGGGCCTCAGCTTCGCCAGTGTCGCGGCGGCGCGTGGGCTGCGGACGCTAGTGCTGGAGCGCGACCCCGTGGTGGGAGGCGTCGTGCGGACGACGGGCATCCTCTTCAGCGATGTTTTCGACGTGATGGAGGTCCCCCAGCGCTACCTGGTGAACGCGGTGCGGAGGCTGCGGGTGCGCGCGACCGGCGGCGAGACAGTGGCGGAGATCAGTAGCGCCTCCTATCGCTTCTATATGGCCGACGTGACCGGGCTGCTCCAGTGGATGGCAAAGCAGGCGGAGAGCCACGGCGCGGAGGTGCGCTGCGGAGCGATGTTCCACGAGGCGGCGCGCGAAGCGGACGGCGCGATGCGCGTAACCTATCAGGCCAGCAAGGATGGCGCCGCGCCAGAGCGGGTGGAGCTCCGCGCGCGAATGCTGGTGGGAGCGGACGGCGCGCGCTCACGGGTAGCGCAGGTGATGGACATGGACCGCAACGTGCGCATGCTGGCTGGCGCGGAGTGGCTAGTGGAAGGTGTGGAGCTGCCCAGACCGCGAGGCGTTCTATCTGGTGATGGACGCGGAGTTGGCGCCGGGCTACTGCCTGTGGCTGGCGCCGCACGATGACATCGTGGCGTTCGGCGTGGCGGGCCGCCAGCGGGAGTTCAAGCCCAACGAGTCGCTGCGGCTGGCGCAAGCGTTGTTTAGCGATGTGGCGGACCTGAGCGGGATGCGCATTCGGGAGCGCAAGGGCGGCAATATCCCGATTGGCGGCCGTCTGAAGCGGGTCTACCGCAATGACGCGAAGGGGCGCGCTCTGCTGCTCGGCGATGCGGCGGGGCTCTGCGGCGCGGCGACAGGTGGCGGCATCTACCCGGCGCTGATCAGCGGGCGACTGGCGGCGCAGGCGGTCGCGCAGGAGTTGCTCAACGGCGTGCCAGGCGGGGTAAAGACCTATTTGCGAACGCTGCCCCAGGCGGGGCGGCTGGGGTCGTATCTCCAGATCGAAGACTGGATCCGCTTCGCGCTGGACCGCATGACGACCAACGCCGACCTGCGGACACTCATCAACATCTTCGCGGCGGAGGAAGGAAACCGGGCGCTGCGCGGCGTGCTACTGGAAACGCCAATCATCGGCATGGACAGCGCCTTCGCGGGCATGGCGCGTGGACTGCTCACGCAGCACCCAAAGCTCTACGGCGCAGCTTTCCGCGCGGCCTGGCAGCGCATCACGACGCGGGCGTAGCCACCATCTTCTCATATCACCACACGCATGCTACAATGGCGCGGCGCAAGGGACAGACCTGCGCGACGGCATTATTGCGTTTGGTGAGGAGATGACAGGCTAATGATGGCTGGATCTATGCGCGATGTCGCGCAGTTCGGCGCGCCTATTGGAGAGTACCGCGCCGGGGCCGCCCGCATTTTTTATGGGGTGGGCGACTCACAATGCTCGGGATTAGGCGCTATTCATCGCGCTTGCGGCGTATCTGGGATCTGGAGATGCTGGAAGCATGGTAGTGATCGCCATCTTGGGCTTGCGCTGGCGGCCTTTGGCGTGTACTGATTCGTATGATGATCCAGATCGCTTGGAATCGAGCGTCCAACTCTTCGAGGGTGGATTCAGCGTGACACAGATGGGCAAGACGAACGATGGCCGCGTGGGGTGATGTTGCCTCGATCACCCAGCAGATCACGCGCTACGCTCCTACGGCATTCCGTTCTGGACATCCCATAACTATCGGCTGGCACTGACGAATGGCCAGAAGCTGCAATTCACTGAGACTATCGGCAAGGTTGGCAAGATGGGCGAGGCAATGCAGCAGCGGATCACACATACGCTGACACCGCGCGCGCTGGAGGCGCTGCGGACGGGGGCGAGTCTGCCGTTCGGCAAGCTCAGCGTCAACCCTATGGGTGTCTCGAACGGGGCGGAGACGCTAGCCTGGAGCGAGATCAGCAATGTGACGATCCAGAACGGCGTCATCGTCATCGGCAAAGTGGGCAAGCGCCTCCGCTGGGCATCGGCGTCGATGGCGAAGACGCCGAACGCCTTTGTCTTCCTCTCACTGGTGGACATCATGCGACGCGGCGGGCAGGCCCCACAGCAGGCGCCTCGCTAAGCCCTGGCTCTCCCCACAAAGCCGCGCCCCGCCTCCAACAAATGAGGAGGCGGGGCGTTTTACCTATCAAGCAAAATGCGGCCTACAAAATCTCGGGGCCGTCGCCGGGGGGAAGCTGGCGGCGTCCGCTAGGGGGTGGCATGCCCGGCCCGTCGCTGCCGTCCCAGTAGCCGTAGCGGGAGTAACGCCTCCGGCGGCGACCGCGACCACCCCAGAGGAACATCGGCAGCAGCCAGATGAGCCAGAACGCCTGACCATGTGAGGTGGCCATGATGGCGACGATGACGGCGGCGCCAATGAGCATCGGAAGATACGAGGCAAGGTTCGCGCTGGGCGCGGGTGGCGCTGACGGCTGAACCATCACGGGCGGCGCCGCCTGCGGAGCCAGGGCGCGTGCGAGAAAGTCCTTGACGCGGGCCGCGTCAGCGTCGGAGCCGTGCGTACGCGCGCTGACAAGCAGCGCCAGAACGTCGCCATGCAGGCGGGTCTCGTCGCGCGCGGGGTTAGGGAAGAGAGCGCCGAGCCGCTCGACATAGCGGCTGGAGAGCGTCTCATCCATATCAGAGCCTAGCTCACGGGCGGCGGCAAGCGTTGCGAGGAGCTCTGTGCGGGCCTCTTCTTCGTTGATCAGGGCCTTCATCTGTGGCGTTTGTGGCGTTTGTGGCATCGCGCGCTGCTCTCCTTCGGCGTTTCAGTTCGCCGCGCTCGCGCGAGCGTCGCTCCCGACGCTCCCGTTCGCCTCCACTGTGTAGTGTACCGCCGCCTGCGCCAGCACGCCAGGCGCCAGGGGAGTTTCAAGATATATCGTTGATGTTCAGAGTACGCATAACTACCCTCTCAGGTGGCGCCACCGTCATAAAACGGAGAATAGGCCCTTGCCCGCGCGGCCTTGCGCTGCTAGCATAGACGCAAGCGACCTTATCCGCCGGCCGCCGGCCAGGGCTGGCGATTAGTGGCGCAACAATCCCGAATCGGCGCGGACGCGATGACGCGGACGTGAAAAACTGGAGAAGACATGAGTTCGCAGAGCGCAGTGAGCGCGACGCCGCGGCGCGGCTCGTCAGGTGGGTCCCAAAGCTGGGCGGGACGGCTGGCGCGCGGCGCGCTGGTCGCCCTGGTACTGATCGTCTGCCTGGTGATCGTGCTGGCGAGCGTGGCGACAATCTACATTGGACAGGTGCTCCCACAGACGAGCGGCAGCCTGGCCGTGGTGGGATTAGAGCAGCGGGCGTTCGTCGCGCGCGACACGATGGGCGTGCCGCATATCACCGCGCAGACGGCCCACGATGTCTTCTTCACGCAGGGCTATGTCACCGCGCAGGACCGGCTGTTCCAGATGGAGTTCAACCGGCGCGTGGCGGGCGGGCGGCTGGCGAGCATGTTCGGCCCTGGCACGAAAAACAGCCTGATCGCCGCCGACGAGTTCCTGCGCACGTTAGGATTCTACCAGTCAGCCCAGACCGAGCTGGCCAACCTCGATCCCGCCGTGCGCACAGAGCTCCAGGCATACGCCGATGGTGTCAACGCCTTCATCAACACGCACCAGAACACACTGCCGCTGGAGTTCACGATTCTTGGCATCCGCCCCGGCCCGTGGACGCCGCTGGATAGCCTGGCCTACGGTCGTGTGGTGTCGTTCTCGCTCGACAACTCCTGGTATATCAAGTACACACGAGCGCTGATCATCGCGAAGGCGGGAACGGGTGTGGCCAGCGCGCTCTTCCCAGCATATCCTGAGACGAACCCCACCCTTTTGATGGGGGTGAATACCGCCGCGCCGGTCACCGCTTCGACGGAGAGCGGGCTCGGCGCGGCGTCAACGTCTAGCGCGGTGGCGTCCGTGACACCGGCGCAGCGGGCGCTCTACGCGCGCACGCCGGATACGCTAATGGCGGGAGCCCAGGTCGTACATGACCTGCTGGGCTCGCTGCGCGACTCGATCGGTAGCAACGACTGGGTGGTGGATGGCTCGCGCACGGCGACGCACATGCCGCTGCTGGCGAACGATCCCCACCTGGGCATCATGATGCCTTCGATCTGGTATGAAATCGCGCTGACAGGCGCGGGGCTGAACGTAATCGGCTTCTCGTTCCCCGGCGACCCCGGCGTGGTCATCGGACATAACGACCACATCGCCTGGGGTGTCACGAATGTCGGCGCCGACAATAGCGACCTCTACCAGGAGACGCTGGACTCGAAGGGACATCCAGGGCAGTATCTCTATAAGGGACAGTGGCTGCCGCTCGTGACGCGGCAGGAGACGGTTGATGTGCGCGGCGGCAAGCCTGTGACATTCACCGTCTCCAGCACCATTCACGGCCCGATCATGAACGGTGTCGTCAGCGACGTGAAGAGCCTCCCCGCGCTCGCGCTGAAGTGGACGGCGCTGCAGCCGGGTTATACATTCCAGGGCTTCTTCCAGCTCGATTATGCGACGAACTGGCAACAGTTCAACGCCGCCGTGAGCAATATCTGGATCAGTCAGAACTTCGTCTACGCCGATACGCAGGGCAACATCGGCTACCGTATGTCGGGCGTGCTGCCCATCCGTCCCGTCGCGAACGAGCTTGGGCCAGTGGACGGCGCGAGTGGACAGTTCGAGTGGAGCGGCTACGTGGCGCAGCCGGACATGCCCATGCTCTTCAATCCGCCAACGCACATCATCGCGACCGCCAACCAGCAAATCGTGCCACTGGGCTATCCTGAATACGTCACGAACAACTGGGACCAGGGCTATCGCGCGCGGCGGATTGATGACCTGCTGGCGAACGCGACCAATCTGACAGTCGCTGATTTCCAGCGCATCCAGGCAGATGTGGTCAGCGTGCCGGCGACGCAGCTGACGCCGCGCTTCATCGCGGCGGGCGAGGCGGCGGGCGGCGACTCGGCCAAGGCGGCGGCGCTGCTACAGGGATGGAATGGCGCGATGACGCGCGACAGTGTGGCGGCGTCAGTCTACGAGGTGACCGCGGGGACGCTGGCGCGCGAAACCATCGAGCCAGTGCTGGGCGCGAAACTGTATGGCATCTATCAGAGCAACGATGACGCCAGCGGCATCTACAGCGTGCTGATGTCGCTCATCAGCCAGCCGGTAGCGCCGTTCTTCGGGGTGCAAAGCCCCGCGAACGCGGTCAACGCACGCGACGTGGCGGTGGCGAAGGCGCTGCATGACGCATACGGCCAGCTCGTGAAGACCTACGGCCCAGACACCTCGAAGTGGACGTGGGGGACGCTCCATACGGCGACCTTCGCGCATCCACTGGCCTCAGTAACGCCGCTGAACCTGATCTTCGGCGTGGCGCCAGTCGCGCGGCCAGGCGACAGCGTGACCGTCAGCCAGGGCGGCGATGGCGATTTCAGCGCGGACCCGCCGAGCTACGCGCAGCACACGGTCTCATCCATGCGCCAGATCATTGACCTGTCGAACTTCGACAACTCGCTGTGGGTGACGACCACCGGCGAATCAGGCCAGCCATTCTCGGCGCATTATCAGGACCTCGTGCCACTCTGGGACCAGTTCAAGTATCAGTCCATGGCGTTCTCACCGGGCGCGGTGGCGAAGCAGACGGCAGGTGTGCTGACGCTGACGCCGGCATGATTCACGGGAGGCAGGCGCCGCGATGCTGAGCGAGCGGTGGCTGCGCCGCAGCCCGGAGGAGGCGCGCGCGGCGCTGCGGCGGCGGGGCGTGGGAACCGGGGCGCTCGATGCGCTCGACGCTTGGCTGACGCTGGACGCGGAGCGGCGGGCTGCGGCGGCCCGCTTCGACGCGCTGGCGGGACAGGGGGAAGCCACGCGTGAGGCGCGGCGGGCGCTGGATGCGCTGGCCGCCCGCCAGCGCGCTATTGCCCTCACCATGCCCAACGCGCCCGATTCCCGCGCGCCCGATGGCGACGAGTCGGGCGCGAACCCACTCATACGAACGTGGGGAACACCGCCCGCGTTCGACTTCACCCCAGCGCCGCACGACACGCTTGGCGCCGCGCTAGGGCTGCTCGACCTCCCGCGCGCGACGCGAATGTCCGGTCCGCGCTTCCCGCTGCTGCTTGGAGCGGGTGCGCGGCTGGCGCGGGCGCTGGCATCGTTTCTGCTCGATTCGCATTTCGCCGTAGGCTATCTGGAGGTCGCCCCTCCTGATCTGCTGCGCGCGGAAACGCTAGAGGAGACGGGGCATCTACCGTTGCACGAGGAGGAGCTGTTCGCCATCCCGCGCGACGGCTTGTACCTCAGCCCGACGGCGGAAGCGCAGCTCGTCGCGCTCTACGCGGGCGAAACACTGGAGACCGCACGGCTGCCAGCGAAGCTGACCGCCTATACGCAGGCCTACCGGCGCGAGGCGGGGTCAGCGGGAACGAAGACGCGCGGGCTGCTGCGCCAGCGGCAGTTCGGCAAAGTGGAGTTGGTGCGGATTGTGGCGCCAGAGGAGGCGGACGCCGCGCTGGAGGAGATGATCGGCGAGGCGGAGGGGTCGCTGCGCGCGCTGGAACTGCCGTACCGCCTCGCCGAGGTCTGCGCGGGCGAGCTGCCCTTCAGTGCGCGACGGAGCTTCGATCTAGAGGTCTGGATGCCCAGCCTGGGCGGCTACCTGGAGATCGCCTCGCTCTCGGATTGCGGGACTTTCCAGGCGCGGCGGCTCGCGCTGCGCTACCGGCCCCACCCCGGCGAGACCGCACGTTATCCGCACACGCTCAACGGCTCGGCGCTCCCTATTGGGCGCACGCTGGCGGCGCTGCTGGAGCACGGCCAGCGCGCGGACGGCTCGGTGGCGCTGCCCGCCGCGCTGGCGCCCTACGGTATTCCCGCCGAGCTGCGCGCGTAAACCATCTGTTACACGGGCGCCCCCAAGCGCAATCCTCACGGCGTTTATTCCGCTCATTTCAGGAATATCAAGCGCTTTCGCCACATATCTTCCCCTCACGCCGCATTGCGGCGCATAATACGGCGTGGGCCAGCGCATTGGCTGGCGGCAAACCAGACGGATAATAGACCAGACGGATAATCGGGAAGGGCTCGGGAATCGTGGCTCAGGGAGCGGTAACGAGCGAGCATGGCGCGCTCGGCGCGCATTCACACGGCGGTAAGACACAGACGCACGACCAGTCGCACCGGCTGGGCGCGTTCCTGTGCTGGGCGGTCGTCTTCGCCGATATTGGCACATCGGTCTACTATGTACCGGGCATCCTGTACTTACAGTTCGGCTCGCTGGCAGGGCTGTTTGTCACCATGACAATGGTGGCGTTCTTGCTGCTCGCGTTGAAATATGCCGAAGTCAGTGTGCGCTTTCCAGAGGGAGGCGGCGTCGTCACCGTCTCAGGGCGGGCGCTCAGCCCGTGGGCAGGCGCGCTGGGCGGCATGTTTATTCTGGTTGACTATTTCCTGACGGCGGCGATCAGCTCGCTCTCTGGTCTGCAATATTTCCAGTTTGTCGTTCCAGCAATCAGTCCCTACGTGCTGCCCGCGACCATCGCCGTCATCCTGCTCCTGGGTGTGCTCAACTGGTGGGGTATCCGCGAGAGCGCGGCGGTAAGCGCGGTGATCGCGGTCGCCGCGTTCATCAGCGACATCGTCATCCTCGTCACCGTGCTGATCTCCGTTCCGATGTCCACAATTCTCTCGCTCTTGGGTGATATGTTCAGCGGCCATCTGACCGTCGTAACCACACTCACCGGGTTCGCAGGCGCATTCCTGGCGTTCTCCGGACTGGAATCCATCTCACAGCTCTCCCCGGTCATGCGCACGCCACGCAGCAAGACAGTCACCGTAGCGCTTGGGCTCGTCGTCATCACAGTCGGCCTGACCAGTCCATTCCTGACTATTTTCGCCACAACGCTGCTCAATGGTCAGAACACTGCGCTGCTGACGCATCCCATCCCACCCTCGGCCATCGACCCGAACCAGTTCATCTCACAACTGGGCGGGGCGTTCGGTGGCCCAGTCCTGGCGGTCGCGACGGCGATTACTGCGTCGGCGCTGCTGATCTTCGCCAGCAACACAGCGATCATCGGCACGTATCACGTCTTCATGGCGCTCTCGCACATGAGCTTCTTCCCGAAGGCGGTGCTGGTACGCGACCCGCGGCGCGATACCCCCATCATCTCAATCGTCCTGGCGACGGTCATCCCGATTCTGATCCTGATTGTCGCCAATGGGCAGATAGACCTGCTCGGCCAGCTCTACGCCTTTGGCTTGTTGGGCGCCTTCGCGCTGACCTGCGTCTCGCTCGACGTGCTGCGCTTCCGCGAGCGACGCGGCGGCAGGCAAATCGCCTTCCACGAGGAGGACGAATATGCGTCGAAACTACTGGAGCCGCTGACCGAAGACCTGGGTGATATCGAAATTGAGGCGCCCAATGTGGAGCAGTCGGCCTGGCAGGCGGTCAAGCGCGCCTGGAACCGCGCCTGGCCACAAATCAACTTCACGCTCGGTCTGCTAACGACGGCGCTGGTGATCATCGCATGGGGAACGAATCTGATCGTCAAGCGCGACGCGACCATTTTTGGCGGCGGCCTGACGCTCGTCGGCATGAGCATTGCCATCTGGCACTACCGGCATGAAGAAAGCGCTGGTCGCAACACGATTCTGCCGTCATGGGTCACGACCTATGCGCCCGACACCGTTCTGGCGATCATCCATGCGGATTCAAAACACAACCGCGAGATCATTGAGTCAGCGCTGCGCTGGGCGCGCGGACGCAAGACGCTGGTCTATTTCCTGTCGGAACGCCCCCATATCCAGCCAGAGCGATGGCAGATCGAGATCCAGGCGGCGCGCGACCCAGCGGCGCAGGCGGCGTTCCGTATGGCATTCGAGCTGGCGCAGCGTGCTAATACCCCCATCCAGGTGTTCTATAGCACCGGCGACATCCAGGCGGCGGTACGGGCATGGCGCGTGACACACTCACGCGATGTGGTCGCGGACCCGGAGTTGGCGCGCGCGTTCGGCGCGAAGGTCAACCCGACCTTCATCAGCTACAAGCGGCAGGATGGCGTGCGCGTGGCCCATTATGTATTCCTTCCGGAGAAGGCGCCGCTGCCCGCTCCAGTTCTGCGGACGCCTGCCCCAGCCGCGGCGCAATCTGGCGCTGATCTCAGCGGCGAGGAGGAAGAGACCTCGCCACTGGACGAGGCGCTGACCCTGGAGGATTTCTATCAGTGGGCGCAGGAATCGGATTCGATGCCCGGAACACCGGGGGCCGGTTTTCCTACAGGCGGCGCAAGGCGTGTCGGAGAGACGAGCGGCGCGGGCGAGGTCGGCGCGGGCGATACAGTTCCGTCGGAGAGCGGGGCAAGCTCGGCTCGCCACCCGGTCAAGTTCGTCGCCCCGAAACCCCCAGCGACTACGCGAGAGACGCCACAGCCTGCGGCTACGCCGAGCGCGTCTCCCGTGGAGTCGGACATGGAAGACGACTATTCTGAATACTACTGGAACGGCGTGGACTTCGTGCGCCGGGGTGAAGAGAACGCGCCGCCTCAAGAATGAGGCGGCGCGGCAAAATCCGGGATGACTCATGTATAGCGGCGCGGTAGTAGCGGAGCCTGCCGCGCTAGAAGATCATGCCCAGCAAGCGCCGCACGGTCGTCGTTGCGGCGGCAGGATCATCTCCCAGGTAAACGGCGTTGACCTTACGCTGAAGGTCTGGATTGCGCGCGAAAAATCCGCCGGTATAGCACAACTCCGGGCGAGGCGATGGCAACCCGCGCAACTGTCTGGCGAGATGATTGACCGAGCGGATGCGCTGCGAGGTCGTCATCGTGAGCGTGATGATCGCGGGGATCACCGCCCAGCGCTGGCGCGCGAGATCGTCCACGCCCGCATCGGCGCCCAGATAGACGACACGTAAGCCGGAGCGCCTCCAAAAGACAGCGAGCAGCAACGCGGGCAGATCGGTCAAATCACGCTGGGCGCAGCCAACAACGATCAGCGGCGCGCCTTCCGGCTCCATCGTGGAGTGAAAAACCGACGTGAGGAAGCCGCGCAGATAGCTGAACGCGAACCGCTCTTCAGGCACAGTAAGCTCGCTTTTGGACCATAGCTCGCTGACGCGGGCGATGGCATGCTGCACCAAACCGAGGCAGACTACCTCAACGCTATACTGTTCGAGCGCCTGCTGCAGCAAACGATTGGCTCCAGAGGTATCGAAGCGGGAGAAAGACTGCATCAGCGGCGAAACCAGCCAGCGCAGCTCACGTGCGAGGTCCTGATCGCGCGCGGCGTCGAACCCGTTCGCCGGGCGCGTGATAGGAGTTGGCGCGCTGTAAATGGACCCGAGACGTCCGGACATTCCACCGGCGCGAGGCTGGGTTACCGCGTAGCCGCCACGATCAGTGAGCGGCCGAGACGGATTCAGCGGGCGCGCCGGATTGGTGTAGGGTTGTGCTCCGTCGGCCCAGGAGCCACTGGGATATTCGCCGTTACTCGCACCTGGGGCATAGGCGGCGTTGGCAGCGTACATCGAGCCGCCGAGGCTGCCGGACACACCAGGCTGCTGCTCGCGCGCGGGCTGGGAGGAACCCGAGGGATACTCGCCGAAGGCCAGCGAGCCAGTAGCGGTGGGAGCGTAACCCGGCTGCGGTGGGTAACCAGGATAGGGGGTGTTCTTACCACCCATATCCAACATTCCGCTACGCGGTCCAGGGGCGAGCTGCGCTCCGCCTAGCGGTCCGCTCAACCCACCCCCGCTGAGAGAGCCTGTCCTGAGACCTCCAGAGTTGAGCGCGCCCGAGTTACGCAGACGCTGCGCGGCGATCAGGCGAGCGCCCGCGTCCTGTGGCGACTCACCTTCCACAACGCGCTCGCGCAGCCAGAGCAGCGCGACGAGATCTCGCTCGGAGTAGCGGCGCTTCTGCCCGCCCTGCTCAGATGCGCCACGCGCGCCGGAAGAAATGCCGATGTGCTGCTCCAATGCCCAAAGAGCCAGCGGGCGCACGGCGACGACTTGCAAGATCAACGTGTGATCGTAGATGGGCGCGTCGCGATAGTTCTCCAACATGGGAGGCTCAACGCTTTTGATGTCTTGACGGGCATAACGCGTGACACCGGATAGCTGCCCACTCACTGGGCGCTCGTTCACCATCAACCGCCTCCTACCTGCCCCATGACCCACTGGCACTCCCAAATTCCTGGCGTTCCTGCATACTATATGAGAGCTAGACTCAGCCTTGACGATCGTACGTGAGCGCGGGGAAGCGCTCACACCACACCAAGAGAGTATATCATCTGATGCAAACAAAGGGCGGAACGCAACCACGCGATGACCAGACATACCCCTGGCGCTGGAGATGCGGCGCGTCATACTATACGTATTCCAAGTGGATTGCGCTCCGTGTGAATGGGAGGGGGAAGGGGAAAACAGCTATGTACGCCGCTCCTGTCAGACCTGTTTTTCAGCGGGGGCCTCTTCAGGATGCTCTCCACGCCACCATCACGAGCGCGAGCAGGCGTCACTGACAGGCACAACACCGCGCGCCCCAGCCTCGTAAAAACGAGCGCGTGGAAGGTCGTCGCCTGGAAACGAACGTCAGGCGCATTTGGTTCGTACTTCTTGTATCACCTTATCATAAGCCTGAGCCGCGTCATGCGCGCCTCGGACGCCAGAGAGAGATATGGCATGTTTGATGATGTAAAGCATTCGCCCGACGGGGCGCCCACTGAAGATGACACGCGCTCTCAGGATACAGCGAGCGCTGACGATAAGACGCAAGCGGTTCCCGCGCCCAGCGAGGGCGATCTGGGCGTCGTAAGCGCCCATGCCACCAGCGAAGACGCTCCCGCGCCGGATGTCACGCCGTTGAGCGCGCCAGCAGGCGAACCGGCGGCTGAGATCACGGCCATAGAGGCCGCGTCAGGCGCCAATCAGCCTGCGACAGAAGCCGGGACACCTACGCTCGTTGAAACTATCTCAATGTCCAGCAGCGAGATTGACGCTGAGGTAGAAATCCCCGCTACGCTGCCCGTGCTGCCGTTGAAAGACACAGTTGTGTACCCATACGCCGTCATGCCACTCGGCGTGGGCAAAGAGCGCTCGATCCGGCTGATCGAAGATGTGATGAAGGGCGCGCGGCTGGTGACACTGGTGGCCCAGAAGGACGCCAGTGTCGAAGAGGCCGGGCCTGAGGACTGCTTCACCGTCGGTGTCGTCGCCCGCATCGCGCGCATGCTGCGCGTGCCTGACGGGACGATGAGCATCATCGTGCAGGGTCTCGACCGCGTCCACATCGAGGAGTTCACGGCCACGCAGCCCTACCTGCAAGCGCGCGTACGGCTGACGCCGGAGACAGTGGAGGTAGGCGTCGAGATTGAGGCGCAGACCCGCGCGGCGTCTGAGCTGTTCCAGAAGCTGGTCAACCTGGTCCAGGATATGCCCGACCAGCTCGCGATGGCGGCGCTCAATCTGGATGACCCGCGCCAGGTAGCCTATCTCATCGCTGGCAACGCTCGGATTGATCTGGAGCCACGACAGGAGTTGCTGGAGCTGGACTCCGTGCAGGTCAAGCTGGAGCGTGAATGCGCCCTGCTGACGCGCGAGCTGGAAGTGCTCGAGCTGGGGCGGAAAATCCAGAACGACGCGCAGGAAGAGATGGGCAAGGCGCAGCGCGAGTACATCCTGCGCGAGCAGCTCAAGGCGATCCAGAAAGAGCTAGGCGAGGAGAGCGACGAGGCCGCGACGCTCAATGAGCTCCGCACGCAGATCGAGGCCGCCAATCTCCCAGAAGAGGCGCGCAAAGAGGCGCAGCGCGAGCTGTCGCGCCTGGAGCGCATTCCCACCGCCTCGCCCGAATATTCCGTCATCCGCACCTACCTGGAACTGCTCCTGGCGCTGCCCTGGAGCGTGAGCACCGGCAAGCGGATTGACGTGACGAAGGCGCGTGCGACGCTCGACGAAGACCATTACGATCTGGAGAAGATCAAAGACCGCATCCTCGAATACCTCGCCGTGCGCCGCCTGCGGGAGGACCGCCAGCGCGAAGCCGACGAGCAGGCTGAGCGGGAGGCTGCTGAAAAACAGGCCGCCGAAAAACAGGCCCCCGAGGCGGGAGGCGATGGCGCGACGGCTGAGGCCAGCAATGGCGCGACGCCTGCGACGGGCGCGGGCGAGGAGAAGGCCAAGCGCACGATCAACCGCGAGCCGATCCTGTGTTTCGTGGGGCCGCCGGGAGTTGGCAAGACATCGCTGGGGCACTCCATAGCGCGATCGCTGGGGCGCGAGTTCGTGCGACTGTCGCTGGGTGGCGTGCATGACGAGGCGGAGATTCGCGGGCACCGGCGCACCTATATCGGCGCGATGCCAGGGCGCATTCTGCAATCGCTGCGACGCGCCAAGGCCAACGACCCGGTCTTCATGCTCGATGAGGTAGACAAACTGTCGTCCGACTGGCGCGGTGACCCTTCCTCGGCGATGCTAGAGGTGCTGGATCCCGAGCAGAACTACTCATTCCGCGACAACTACCTCGACCTGGCGTTCGACCTCTCGAAGGTAATGTTCATCGCTACCGCGAATACGCTGGACACCATCCCGGCGCCGCTGCGCGACCGGATGGAGATCCTGGAGCTGGCGGGCTATACCGAAGAGGAGAAGCTGCATATCGCCCGGCGCTATCTGCTGCCGAAGCAGGTGCGCGCGAATGGGCTGAAGGACGAGGAAATCAGCCTGCCCGACGAGACGCTGGTCGCGATCATCCGCAACTATACCCGTGAGGCGGGCGTGCGTAACCTGGAGCGACAGATCGGCTCGGTTTGCCGCAAGGTGGCGCGGATGGTGGCGGAAGAACTGCCGCCACCGGGAACCGTGACGCCTGATATGCTGCGCGAGTTCCTCGGACGGCAACGCTTCTTCTCCGAGACGGCGGAGCGCATAGACCGTCCAGGCGTGGCGACTGGTCTGGCATGGACGGCGGCGGGCGGCGACATCATGTTCATCGAGGCGGCGATGATGCCCAGCCGCGAGAGCGGACTGACGCTGACCGGCCAGCTCGGCGACGTGATGAAGGAGTCCGCGCAGGCGGCGCTGACGTATGTGCGCTCGAATGCGCAGGCGCTCGGCATTGACCCGCGCATCTTCGACGGCAAGGCGTTCCACATCCACGTGCCCGAAGGCTCGATCCCGAAGGACGGCCCGTCCGCTGGGGTGACGATGACCACGGCCATCGCCTCGCTCGTGCTGGGGCGCAAGGTGCGGTCAGATGTGGCGATGACAGGGGAGATCAGCCTGCGCGGCAAGGTGCTGCCAATCGGCGGCCTGAAAGAGAAGGCGCTGGCGGCGCACCGGGCGGGCATCACGACGGTGATTCTGCCCAAGCGCAACGAGTATGATCTGGAGGAACTGCCGAAGGAGCTGCGCGAGCGGATGACGTTCGTCGCGGTAGACGACGCCCGCGAGGCGCTGACCATCGCGCTGGAGGGCGGACTGCCCATTCGCCCGTCCACCCTGACCGGGCCGGACGACGTGGCGGGGCTAGCGCCCACGCGGGACTAGCGCCGCCCGCTCTCACTCATTACACAAACCTGGACGCCGCGCGGTACAGTGTGTATGGCGCGCGGGGCCTCCCGACCCCCAGCCCCCTCTCTCGCGTTCGGGAGAGGGGGTTACGGTTGTGTGGTTTGAGCGGCTACGCCACATGGAGCCAATTGCGGCAGGTTTGGGGTTTATTTTCCCAGGAGGCATAGATGACTGACGAGACAGCGCGCGCGCCACGCCTGATGGCGATCTTCGCGCACCCTGATGACGAAAGCTTTGGCATGGCGGGCTCGATGGCGCGCGCGACGCGCCGGGGGTATCCGGTTGCGCTGGTCTGCGCGACGCGCGGCGAGGAGGGCCAAATCGCCGACCCATCGCTCGCGACGCCGGAAAATCTCGGCCAGGTGCGCGAGCAGGAATTGCGCAATGCGATGGCGGCGGTCGGTGTCAGCGACCTCACGTTTCTAGACTATATTGACGGACATCTCGCGGAGGCCGACCAGCGCGAGGCGCTGGCGAAAGTAGTGTTCCAGATCCGGCGGTTCAAGCCCGATGTCGTGGCGACGTTCGACGCCCAGGGTGGCTACGGGCATGTGGACCACATGGCCATCCACCGCCTGGCAGTCGCGGGGGTCAGCGCGGCGGCGGACCCGGCGGAGTTCCCGGAGCAACTCGCGCAGGGCGTCCAGCCACATCGCGTGCGCAAGGTCTATTACACGGCGATCCCGCGCGAGCGGCTGCTGGCGATGCGCGACGAGGCGGCGGCGCGTGGCGTGGATTTCATCCCCGGCGGCGACGAGGCGACGATCCCGGTCGAGCAGATGGGGACGCCACTCGCGCAGATCAGCACGCGCATCCGGCTGAGCGACGAGGAATATGATGCGAAGCGCGCGGCGGTGATGTCTCATAAGACGCAGCTTCCGGCGGATAGCCCCTGGGCGAACGCCACCGAGGAGCAGCTGCGCCAGTTCATGGGGACGGAGACACTAGTGCTTGCGCCCTCACCGATCTCTGACAAAGACTACCCGACGCCGGAAGATGACCTCTTCACCGGGCTATAGGGCGAACATCTATCCCCAGCCCTTCTCCTCGCAGAAGCGGGAAGGGCGCGGTGTCGTGACTGAGCATGGGTGAGGACGAGATGACCGTAGTGGCTGGCGAAGGGCTGGCGTATCCAGCCCTGCTGGGCGTGCTGGGCGGCGGACAGCTGGCGCGAATGACGGCGGAGGCCGCCTCGCGGCTGGGCGTGGAGCTGGCGGTGATGGAGAGGGAGCCGGGCAGCCCAGCGGCCCGCATCGCCACGCGCGAGATAGTCGGCGGCTGGCTGGACTTCGACCGGCTGGCGGCGCTGGCGGAGGGAGCGCTGGCGGTCACGCTGGAGAACGAGTTCGTAGACGTGGCGGCGCTGGAGTGGCTGGAAGCGCGCGGCGTGGCGGTCTATCCCACCGCCCAGACGCTCTCGCTGATCCAGGACAAATACGAGCAAAAGCGCTTCATGCGCGACGCGGGCGCGCCGATGGTGGACTTTGCGCCGGTGGCGTCGGTGGAGGATGTGGAGCGAGTGGGGGCGGCGTGGGGCTGGCCACTGGCGCTCAAAGGCCGGCGCGGCAGCTATGACGGCTATGGCAACGCGACGCTACGCGGGCCAGAAGATATCGAGGGGGCGTTCGCCCAGCTGGGCTTTCCGGCGCGGGCGCTCTACGTGGAACGGTGGGCGCCATTCACGCGCGAGCTGGCGGTGATGGTGGCGCGCGGGCGTGGCGGCGAAGTGGCGGTCTATCCGGTCGTCGAGACCGTGCAGAGCAACCACATCTGCCATATCGTGCGTGCGCCCGCGCCGGGCGAAGCGGCGGTGATCGCGCGCGCCGCGAGCATCGCGCGGCGGGCGGTGGAGGCGATCGATGGGATAGGAGTGTTTGGCGTCGAGCTGTTCGAGCTAGCGGATGGCGAGGTCCTCTACAATGAGATCGCGCCCCGCCCGCACAACAGCGGCCACTACACCATCGAAGGCTGTGTAACCTCACAGTTCGAGAACCACGCGCGCGCGGTGTTGGGCCTGCCGCTGGGCTCGACGGCGATGACGGCCCCAGCGGCGGTCATGGTCAATACGCTGGGAGTCCGCAATGGCCCGGCGGAGGCGCGTGGAATGGCGCGCGCGCTGGCGATCCCCGGCGCGCACGTCCATGTCTACGGCAAGCTGGCCTCGCGCGTGGGTCGCAAGATGGGGCATGTCACCGCGCTGGGCGCGACCATCGAAGAAGCCGAAGCGACCGCCCGCTCGGCGGCGGACGCGCTGGACCTGTAGCGCCAGCGCGGCCGCTGCGTCATCCCCATGCTCCGCTACAGCCGCTCCTGGCGAAGAGAGACGGCGGCTGCGATCACCATGAGGGTGGCAAAACCGACCAGGAAAGCGAGATCGGGCCAGATGTCGCTGAAGCCTAGACCCTTGAGCATGACATCTTTCAAGGCGAAGTTGGCCCAGGTGAGCGGCATGATGTAGGCAAGCTGCTTGAGGACGACCGGCAACGCATTGACCGAGAAGAACAGCCCGCCAAGCAGCGCCTGAGGCACGATCAGCAATGGGATGAACTGGATCACCTGGAGCTCGTTACGGGCGAAGGCCGAGGCGAAGATGCCCATATTGACCCCGCCGATAGTCAGCAGCAGCGTCACGAGGAAAAGTAGCCAGAGCGCTCCGGCGTAATGCACCTGAAGCACGAAGATTACGAAGGCCAGGATGACAATGGACTGGATCGTGGCGAAGAGCGTGAAGCCCAGGACGTAGCCCATCGTCAGTTCTGTCTGGCTCAGCGGCGAGACCATCACGCGCTCCAGCGTTCCCTGGCCGCGCTCGCGCAGGAAGGCGACCGAGGCGAGCAGGAAGACGAAAAAGAACGAGAAGAGGCCGATGAACATGGGGGCCATCGCGTCGGTCTGGGTATATTGCGGGCCGCCATAAAGGTAGGTGGTATCGAGCGCTACAGCAGTCATGGCGCTTGTGGTCGCGCCGGACTGGCCGGAAAGCGAGGCGCTCAACGAGGAGCTGGCTTTGGCGAGCGCGAAGGCCGCGAGCTGTTTCGCCTGGTTGGCCGCGGGTGGGTTGGACCCCTCGAGCCGGAGCGCGACGCGCGGCTGGCCGCCGCTGGCGAGCGTCGTGAAAAAGTCTTGTGGGAAGACGATCGCGGCATCGGCGTCACCGGCCTTGAGGGTGGAATCCACCTGATCGGCGGTGATGACGGTGGTGGCGACCCCATTCGCGCCAGCGAGCGCGCTCTGGATGCTCTGGGTGAGCGCCGCGCCCTGCGCGCCAGGCGGTGGGACAATTGCCAGCGTGACGCTGGGGCCGCTGTTGTTGAGTACGAAGTTGAGGATCGTCATGACGACCAGCGGCGCGACGAAGAGTAGCGCCATCGTGCGCTTGTCGCGCAGGAACTGCCGGACGATGCGCAGCGCCAGGGCCAAGGTGCGACGGATCGAAGCCATGGAGAGCTCTCCTGTTGGGGTGTTTGGCTGAAAAGGCCGGGATCAGCGCATCTCGCCGGCTGGCCCCGCCGTCTGATCGCCCGAGCTAGCGGACGCGGGCAGAGCGGGCGCGCCTCGCTGGGCGAAGTAGAGGAAGGCGCTGTCGAAGTCATCTTGACCGGAAGCGCGGAGCAGCGCGTCGGGCGTGTCGAGCGCCAGCAGCCTGCCGAAGCGCAGCAGCGCCAGCCGGTGGCAGCGCCGCGCCTCGTCCAGGTGATGGGTGGAAACGAGGATCGTGACACCACGCGTGTTGAGGCGGGCGAAATAATCCCAGAACTCGACACGCAGCTCCGGGTCAATACCCACCGTCGGCTCGTCGAGGAAGAGCAGCCGGGGCTCATGGATAAGGGCGATGCCAAGCGAGACGCGCTGGCGCATACCACCGCTGAGGGAGCTGACCAGCGCGGCGCGACGGTCGGTGAGATCCACCAACGCCAGTGTCTCGGTAATGCGGCGATTCAGCGCCGCGCCACGCAGGCCATAGAGCGAGCCGAAAAAAGCGAGATTCTCAGTGACGCTGAGGTCGCTGTAGAGCGCGCTGGCCTGCGACATATAGCCGATGCCCATCGCTACGCGGTGGTCAGGCATGAGGCGGCCCAGCACGCGGACCTCGCCGCTGGTGGGCCGCGCGATGCCGAGCAGGATGCGAATCAGCGTCGTCTTGCCGGAGCCGTTCGGGCCGATAAGACCGAATGTCTCTCCGGGTATAACATCGAATGTCACATCATCGAGCGCCCGCGCAGCCTTGGCGCCCCCGCCGAACGTCTTCACGAGATGGCGCACGGCGACCGGATTATCGGGGTCCGTTGGAGTCGCGGCTCGTAGCTGGTCATCGGATCGCTCTGAGCTGGAATCGGCGCTCTGCGCCATCTCATCCTCCCCGCGCGCTCGTGGCGCGCGTCACATACAGTCTTACACAGAGCCCGGTTCAGCGGCGACGCCACGGAGAATGACCTCGATCGCGCCGGACACATAAGGGTCAAATGGCAAGCCGGCGATAGCGGCGAGAAAGACCGCTGAGGCGAAGGTCTGCGCGACCACCATCGAATCATGCTGGCGTAACTCGCCCGCCGCCACGCGCGACTGGAGGTAGCGCGCGATGAATCCGAGCGCCGTCTCGCGCGTGAGCATCGCGATCTCACGCGCCTCAGGCCGCCAGAGGCCATCACGCAGCGCCAGCCGGACGATCTGGCGGCGCTCCTGCATCAGCGCGTAGACCCTGGCGGCAAGCCCGGCCAGGGTCTCGCGGGCAGGCTGATCAGGCAGTGAGGCGAGCGCCTCACGCACCAGCGGCAACGGGCTGTGGCGCTCGACGATGGCGCCAAGCAGCGCCTCTTTGCCAGGGAAATAGTGATAGAGCAGGCCCTGCGCGACGCCCGCTTTCTCCGCGATGTCGCTGATACGCACGCTCTCTATGCCATGTTCCGAAAAAAGCTCGAGCGCCACGTCAACCAACTGGTTGCGCCGCCGCTCGGCCTGCTCGCTGCGTTTGCTGATCGCCATGCGCGCCTGCCTCAACCATCATTGACTGAATATTCAGTCAACTAACCTGATGAGAGTGTAGCCAAGGGTGAGCGTTCTGTCAAGCGGGCGTGTCCGATGATGCAAGGCGACTTTGACATCGCCCTGAAGGGGTGTCGCAGGGCTTGTGAATTGTCGGCGTTTACGTCGCGGTCATGAATGGCCGGCGCACGCGGGGACGGGGTATACATGCCCTGTCCGCCCGCGCGCCGGCGCATCGGACTTCCGTCCGCGTCCGCGCGCTCCGGCCTTTTCAAGGCCGGAGCGCCGCCAATTCACAAGCACTAAAGAAGCGCCTTGCGCTGGTTGCGCGGGCGGGAGGGCTGTGATAGACTTGTGAAGTATGCCTGACACGGCGTGAGTCGTGGTGGCATGCGACCTCATCACACACGCTCCCCGATCGTCTGGTCCCTGGCGTGAGGCGCCGCGGTTCCTCGCGCTCACCGGGCGAATGGACGGGAGCGGAGGATTTACCACAAGGGAGGGTCTCACAGACCATGGCGAACGTCTCAACGATGAAGCAGCTCCTGGAAGCGGGCGTCCACTTCGGGCACCAGACACGGCGCTGGAACCCCAAAATGCGCCCGTTCATCTTCCAGGCGCGCAACGGCATCCACATCCTGGACTTGCAGCAGACGGTGCTGCGACTGAATGACGCCTACAAGTTTGTCACCAATCTGGCCGCCAACGGGGATTATATCCTGTTCGTTGGCACAAAGAAGCAGGCGCAGGAGGCCATTCGTGAGGAGGCCGAGCGCAGCGGCCAGTTCTTCGTCAACCAGCGCTGGCTGGGCGGCATGCTGACCAACTTCCAGACCATTCAGTTGCGCATCCGCTACATGAAAGACCTGGAGGCGCGCAAAGAGGCGGGCGAGTTCGAGCGCCTGACCAAGAAGGAAGCGCAGCATCTGGAAGATGAGCTGGACCGCCTGAACCGCACGCTGGGCGGCATCCGCAACATGCGCCGCCTCCCAGGCGCGGTGTTCGTGATTGACACCCGCAAGGAGCACACAGCGGTACTGGAAGCGCGCCGGCTGGAGATTCCCGTGGTCGCGCTAGCCGATACCAACTGTGATCCCGATGAGATGGACTATCCCATCCCGTCGAACGACGACGCGATCCGCGCGGTGAAGCTGCTCTGCTCGAAGATGGCCGACGCCGCCCTCGAGGGACGCCGCCAGTACGAGGCCGCGCGCGACCGCGACGAGGCTAGCCGCCGGCCCACCGCCGCGCCTGTCGCGCTGGAGGAGTTCGGCGCGGAGCCAGTGGCCGCGCCCGCCGAGACAGCTCCCGTAGCTGTCGAAGCCGCGCCTGTTGAGGCTCCCGCCACGACCGAAGCGCCAGCGGCTGAGGAGACCACCGCTCCCGCGGCTGAAACCGACGCCTCCGAGGCGTAGCGACCAGCCAGCGGCTAACCTGGCCACTGGTTCGCGGATAAGCGCGCTCCGTCCCCTGTGGCGGCGCGCGCTTGCCACGTCCGGGGCGGCGCCTGGGCGGCATGACCCGGCGGCGCCTGATGGCGTGATAGTATGAGAGTCGCCAGGAACCGGCGTCCGCTCCCTGACAGAGTCACGCGCCAGAGCAGGACGCGGACCGTATACTCTCCGCAATTCACAACAAGACGAGAACGAAACGCACAGAGGAGACCTGGACCAGCCATGGAATACACCACAAAAGATGTCGCCAAGCTTCGCGAGATGACCGGGGCGGGCTTCGCCGACTGCAAGTCCGCGCTGACCGACGCCAAGACGTTTGAAGAGGCGATCAAGCTGATCGAGGCCAAGGGCCAGAAGCGCGCGGAGAAGGTCAAGGGGCAGGACCGCGAGACGAGCCAGGGCGTGATTACCTCGTACATCCACCACGGTGGCAATCTGGGTGTACTCGTCGAGTTGAATTGCAGCACGGACTTCGTCGCCCGCAGCGACGAATTCAAGAACCTGGCGCGCGAGCTGGCGATGCAAATTGCTGGCGCGAACCCGCGCTACGTCTCGCAGGCGGACGTGCCGGAGGAGACGCTGGCGGCGCTGCGCGCGGAGTTCGCGGAAGACCCCGAGGTACAGAAGCGCCCCGAGAAGATGCGCGCGCAGATCGTCGAAGGCAAGATGAAGAAGCGCCTGGCTGCCGAGTCGCTACTCGACCAGCCGTGGGTGAAGGACGACAAGATCACGGTCGGCAAGCTAGTTGACGACGTCATCCGCAAGACCGGCGAGAACATCATCGTCCGCCGCTTCGCGCGGTTCGAGTTGGGCGCCTGATTCCACCCAGCCACCCGGAGGCTCCGTGCGGGGTCGCCGGGTGGCTCGCAACGCGCGCGACGGGGGGAAATCAGGGATGCCACCAGAGGCCAGGGGAAGCCATATGACCGCGACCACCGCCTACCAACGCATCCTGCTTAAGCTCAGTGGCGAAGCCCTTATGGGCGAGCAAGGCTATGGCATTGACGCCACCGTCTTGCAATACATCGCCAGCGAGCTCCGGCAGGCGCACAGCCTGGGCGTGCAGATCGCCATCGTGATTGGTGGCGGGAATATTCTGCGCGGCAAGACCGCTGCGGCGAGCGGCATGGATCGTGCGCAGGCGGACTATATGGGCATGCTGGCGACTGTCATCAACAGCCTGGCCCTGCAGGACGCGCTGGAGAGCGCAGGGATGGAAACGCGGGTGCAGACGGGCATCAGCATGCCGTCGGTCGCGGAGCCATTCATCCGGCGGCGCGCCATTCGCCACCTGGAGAAGGGTCGCATCGTCATTCTGGCGGCGGGAACAGGCAATCCGTACTTCACGACCGACACCGCGGCGGCGCTGCGGGCGATCGAGCTGGATTGCCAGCTTTTGCTGAAGGCCACCAAGGTTGATGGCGTCTATAATGATGACCCGGCTCACAATCCCAACGCGCGGCGCTATAGAGAGATCAGCTATCTCAAGGCGCTGACGATGGGGCTGGCAGTGATGGACGGCGCGGCGCTCTCACTCTGCCGCGACAATCACCTGCCGATCGTAGTCTTCGACCTGGAGACGTCGGGACATATCCTGGCGGTGGCGAAAGGTGAGCGACGAGGCACGCTGGTGCATGAGATGACCAGCGAGCAAGACTCGATCTGGGCGTAAGGCCCTGACTCGGGGACGGGCGGGTACGGACGCGCCAGCGCGGGCGCCACTGAGCGCACGCGGTTACGTAGACATCTTAGACAACGTAGACATCGTGGGAAGGGAAAGGTATCATGGCGGTAGACGTATTTGCGGACGTCGAGCACCGCATGACGTCCGCGGTTGAGTCGCTACAGCGCGAGCTCAACACAGTGCGAACGGGCCGGGCGTCACCATCGCTGGTGGAGCGGCTCTCGGTGGAGTACTACGGGACGCCCACCCCGATGCAGCAACTGGCGACGATTCACGCGACTGACGCGCGCACGCTGACGATCCAGCCATATGACAAGCACGCGATGGGCGACATCGAGAAGGCGATCCAGAAGAGCGATTTGGGGCTCAACCCGACGAACGACGGGGTCGTGGTGCGGCTGACATTGCCGCCGTTGAGCGAGGAGCGCCGGCGCGATCTGGTGAAAGTCGTTCACAAGAAGGTGGATGAGGCGAAAGTAGCGGTGCGCAACTGCCGCCGCGACGGCCACGATACGCTGCGCGAGGAGGAAAAGGCGAAAGAGATTACCGCCGACGACCTCAAGCGCGGGACTGACCGCTTGCAGAAGCTAACGGACCGCTACATCGCTGAACTGGATAGAGTAGGGCAAGCGAAAGAGCAGGAGATCATGTCGGTCTAACCGGCTACTATGGCCGGTTTGGCCCGCGCGGCGCGATCCCCAGCCGCCTTCCGCATGTGCAACTCCGTTTGGCGGCCCGTCCGCCTGCGGTGAGGACCAGATAGGGAGAGCATGGCAAAGCGACGAATCAAGACCCTGTTGTCCGCTATCACCGGCGCGATGGACGGCGGCGCCCAACGGGAGCGCGAGCGGCTGTTCGAGGCGGCGCGTCTGCGCTTTGTGGACGGACGCGCCGCCCCGCGGCATATCGCGATCATCATGGATGGCAATGGCCGATGGGCGACACATCGTCACCTCCCGCGCGCGATGGGCCACCGTGCGGGTGTGGAGGCGCTGCGCCGCGTGGTACGGCTCTGCGATACGTACCATGTGCCAATGCTGAGCGTCTATGCTTTCTCCACCGAAAACTGGGGCCGTCCACAAGAGGAAGTGGACGCGCTGATGGGATTGATGTGGGAGACGATCCGCAGCGACGTGGACCGGCTGCATAGCGAGGGCGTGCGCCTGCGCCACATTGGACGGCTGGAGGGGCTCGCGCCGGACGTGCGGGAGGCCATCGCCTGGATGATGGATCTGACGCGCGAGAACACCAAGCTGGAGCTCAACGTCTGCTTTAACTACGGCGCGCGGGCCGAGTTGGTGGACGCGGTGCGCGCCATCGTGGCGGAAGGCATCCCGCCCGACCAGATCACCGAGGAAACGATCAGCCAGCGGCTCTACACGCACGACCTACCCGACCCAGATCTCATCATCCGCACCGGCGGCGAGATGCGTCTCAGCAATTATCTGTTGTGGCAGGCTGCGTACTCAGAGTATTATTCTACCCAGACACTGTGGCCGGACTTCGGCGAGAGCGATTTCATCGCCGCGCTGGAGGCCTACGCCACACGCAAGCGCAAGTTTGGCAAGACAGACGCGCAGATCGCAGCGGAGCAGGCCGCGCAGGCGAATAGCGCGGGCAATCCAGACGCAACGCCAGCGCAAGGCGCCGCTCCCTCCGCCACAGCGGCGCCCCAACCAGCCATCAAGAGCTGAATGGGCGCGCCCGCTGACGAGTAGGGTCAACCAGCGCGTAACATGGCGCGCGGAAAAGAGCGCATAAGGGAGATTCGGCATGAGCCATGAGGCCTCTGAACTGCCGGGGCTCGCCGCCGGTAAGGCTCCTGCGCGACGCTCGCCGCCTACACCCTCGCCCACGCCCGCCACACGCGGCGACAGCTCGGCGCCCCCAACCGGCGGCGACTCTCCCCCCAACAGCGCGGCGGCAAAGCCCGCCAGCGCCCGCTGGCTAGCGAACCTGCGCCAGCGGCTGGGTTCGGCGGCGGTACTGATCGCGCTGGTCATCGGCATCGTCTTCTGCGGCGGCTGGATCGCCTTCGGCGCCGCCTTCATCTTCCTCTGCATCGGCGCCTGGGAACTGAGCGTGATGTTCGCCAACAAAGGCTGGCGGCCGCAGATCGTCATCAGCGTGGCGCTGGGGGTGGACTTCCTCTTCGCTGCGATGTTCCCCGCGCAGCGGCTGGCCATCATCTCCGGCGGCATCAGCGCCTGTGTCATCATCTCCTTCACCGTCTTCCTGCTAGCGAGTGAGTCGTTCGAGAACGCGCTGCGCGACTGGGCGCTGACGATGGCGATCCCATTCTATCTGGGCTGGCCGCTGGCGCTGTTCCTGGCGCTGCGCGGGTATGACTTCGGCTTCGGCTCGACCGGCTTCTGGTGGCTGGTGGCGACGTTTGGGATGGTCTGGGCCAACGATAGCGCGGCGTACATCACCGGACACTTCTTTGGCAAGACCAAAATGTCTCCGCGCATCAGCCCGGCCAAGACGTGGGAGGGCTTCGCGGGAGGGATGGCGCTCTCGATTGTCGCCGCCTTCGTGCTGACGCTGCCGCTCCACCTGCCGTGGTACGCCTGGCTGAGCATGGGCGCGCTGACAGCGGTGGCCGCCACAATCGGCGACCTCGCTGAGTCGCTGCTCAAGCGCGGCTCGGGCGTCAAGGACAGCGGGCAGCTGATCCCCGGCCACGGCGGCATGCTCGACCGCATGGATAGCCTGCTCTTCGCCGTGATCGTCGTCGCCACCTACGCCGCCTTCTACGACACCGCGCTCCTGAGATAGCCCTCGCGACACCTCACCACTCCCACGCTGGACACAAGCGAGCGCAAAGGCTATGATGCGCCGCGGAGGATCGCGCGGTCGCCTGGGCGGCTCACCGGCTGGCCCCGGCAACGGCGGCCAGCGCCACGCGCGGATGGAGCTGCGGACTAATCGAATAAGCGCTTTCCAGCGGCCTTTTCGGCCTATACGGCGGGAAACCGCTTGCGCGCTGGAAAGTCACTATGGTATACTCGTTTGGTGCGTGGCGCTGCGGGCGCATTATAGGTATGCCGCCTCGGCCCAACCCGCCCCATCGCTGTGTGGCCGCCAACCCACTGATTTCCCGGCGGCGATCCCCGGCGACGAGCGGCTGATGAGATGATTCCCGACTGTATCCAGGGCCGGAGTGTGTGACTGTGAAGAAGCTGAAGCTCAAGACGCATAAGGCGACCGCCAAGCGCGCTCGCCCGACAGGGGGCGGCAAGTTCCTGCACCTCAAGTCGGCGCGCACCAAGTATCGCCGCAAGAAGGACCCGGCGCGTAACCGCAGCCTGAGCCAGCCAACCGTGATGGCGAATGGCGACGCGCATAAGATGAAGCGGCTGCTGCCCTACGGCTGAGGCCTGTGACCCCGGTTCCGTCACCTAGAGCCGCCGGGGGTGGAGAGAGACCATGCCACGAGTCAAGCGGGGCGTTACCGCCCATAAGAAGCATAAGAAAGTCTTCCACCGTACGGAAGGCCACTGGGGCGCGCGCCATCGCCTAATCAAGACGGCGCGCGAGTCCATGATGCATGCGTTGGCGTACGCCTATCGCGACCGCCGCAACCGCAAGCGTGATTTCCGCTCGCTGTGGATCACCCGCATCAACGCCGCCTCACGCCTCTACGGCATGCCCTACCGCGACCTGATCCACGGGCTGAGCCTGGCGGGGGTCAAGGTGGACCGCAAGATCATGGCAGACCTGGCCGTGACCGACCTCAAGGCGTTTGGCGCGCTGGTGACCGCCGCGCGCGCCGCCCTGGAGAAGAAGGGTCAGCCAGTCGCCAAGGCCGCCGTCAAGGCCTAGCGACCTCACCCCTGGCCCCCTCTCCCACGAGGAGAGGGGAAACGCTGGCGCCGCGCGGATGCTGTCGCATCCAGCGCGGCGTCGCTGTTTGCGTTCCATGGCGCGCCATCCGTTGTCGTAGAGAGGCCCTCGTCCGATGATTACCAGCGGCTCGAACCCGCGCATCGCGCAGCTGCGGACGCTGCATACCCCCAAGGGGCGCGAGGCCAGCGGGATGTTCCTGATCGAGGGGCCACATCTCCTGGAGGCGGCGCTCGACGCGAAGGTGACGCCGCGGCTGATCGTGTTCGATCCCGACGCGCTGGAGCGGACGGTGGAGGGACGGCGGCTGCTGGAGCGGATCATCGAGGCGCGCGCGGCGGGCGCCGAGGCGCTGGAGGCGACGCCGCCAGCCATCGAGCGGGCCAGCGACGCGCGCACGCCACAGGGGATCGTCGGGGCCGTCGCGCTGGCGGACCTCGCGCCGGAGCGGGTGCGGGCGCGGCGGCGAGGGCGCGCCCGTCCGCTGCTGCTGGCGCTCGACGCGCTATCAGACCCCGGCAACATGGGGACCATCCTGCGGTCAGCGCTGGCGGCGGATGTGGACGAGGCGCTGCTGGGGCCGGAGTGCGCCGACCCATTCGCGCCCAAGGTGGTGCGGGCAGGCGCGGGGGCGCACTTCCACCTGCCCATTCACTACGGGCTGCGCTGGGCGGAGATCGCGGAGCGCTTCGCGGGCGCGCCGGTGGTAGAGCAGGCGCTGGTGGCTGAGGCGTCGGGACATCTAGCGTATGATGAGGTAGATCTGACGCGGCGCACGGCGCTGATCATCGGCAACGAGGCGCACGGCGTCTCGCGCCAGGCGGCGGCGCTGGCCACCGAGCGCATCTCGATCCCGATGTGGAACAAGGTCGAGTCGCTCAACGCCGCGATCGCCGCAAGTGTGATATTGTTTGAAGCGGCGCGCCAGCGGCGACGCCACGAGCGCACCCAGCCAGGGCGACTGACAGCCGATCCCGGAACCGCGCAGGCGGGTCTCGTGGCGGCTTGCCGCCCTGAGGCGCGCATTCAATCGCCTGGCGTAACAGCCCGGCGCGAACCAGAGATACAATCCAACATCCATCGCTGAGACGGAGAGAGTACGCCGGAGCGGGCGAGCAGGGAGCCGGGGCCACAGACTGAAAGCCCCAGCGCGCTCCGACTGGCGGAAGTTCACTCCTGAGCGGGGCGGCTGAAGCCCGCGCGCCAAGACGGCGCGCGCGGTGGTAGGCGCCACGGTGGCCCGCCGGTACCGGGCGCATCGAGTGGAGCGTGAATCGCGCCACCCGGCGGCCCTTCCCGTTCGCGGGAGCGCGGCCCGGTGTGGCGGGCGGCGCGCTCAATGTGGGTGGTACCACGGAGCGTTTACGGCGGCTTCGTCCCTGACGAGGCCGCCGTTTTGTGTGCGCTGCGCTGAGCGGAGCGATGGGGCTGGATGCGCCAGCCGCCGATCCAGGGAGATAGATGCGATGACCGACGAGCGGACAGAGGAAGAGCGGCAGCTCGAGGCGCTGCGCGCGCGCGCGGCGGGTGAGCTAGCGCAGGTCGAGACAACCGAGGGGCTGGATGAATGGCGCACACGCTACCTGGGCCGCGAGCGCGGCGAGCTGAGCGCCATCCTGAAGGGGCTGGGCAAGCTGCCGGGCGAGCAGCGCAAGCTGGTGGGCCAGGCGGCCAACACCGTCAAGGTCGAGCTGGAGCGGCTGCTGGAGGAGCGGCGCGGCGCGGTCGTCGCGCGTGAGCGGTCAGAGGCGTTGGAGCGCGAGGCGCTGGACGTGACGCTGCCAGGACGCCCCATCACGCGCGGCCACATGCACCCACTCTCGCAAACAACCCGCCAGCTCGCGGAGATCTTCGAGCGCATGGGCTTCCAGACGTTCCAGGGGCCAGAGGTCGAGACCGACTACTACAACTTCCAGGCGCTGAACATTCCGGCGGACCACCCCGCGCGCGACATGCAGGACACCTTCTGGGTGCTGCCGGGGCAAATCCTGCTGCGCACGCAGACCTCGCCCAACCAGATCCGCATCATGGAGCGCATGCGCCCGCCCGTGCGCGCGATCGTGCCGGGCGCGGTCTACCGCAGCGAGGCGACCGACGCCAGCCACGAAGCGGTCTTCCATCAGGTGGAAGGGCTGCTGATTGACGAGGTCTGCACGATGGCCGACCTGCGCGGCATCATCGAGCGCTTCGCCCGCGAGATGTTCGGCGCCAACCGCAAGGTGCGCTTCCGCCCCAGCTACTTCCCGTTCACCGAGCCGAGCGCCGAGTTCGACATGGACTGCATCAACTGCGACGGCGCGGGCTGCCGGGTCTGCAAGTACAGCGGCTGGCTGGAGATGGGCGGCTCAGGCATGGTGCATCCGAAGGTGCTGCGCGGCGTCGGCTACGACCCAGCGATCTATCGCGGATTCGCCTTCGGGCTGGGGATCGAGCGCATCGCCATGCTGCGCTACGGCGTCGAGGATATCCGCCTCTTCGCCGAGAACGATCTGCGCTTCCTGTCGCAGTTCCGATAAGCGACTTCACCCCTGGCCCCTTCTCCCGCGAGGAGAGGGGGAAACGAAAAGGCAAACATCATGGAGATGCGTATCGCGCTGCTGGGATGCGGCAATGTGGGAACGCGGCTCATCCGCCTGCTGGCGGCGAAAGATGAGGCGCTGCGCCGCGAGCATGGCCTGACGGTGACAATCAGCGGGGCCTACACCCGCCGCGCTGGCGGCTGGGTGGCGCCGGAGGGGCTAACGCCCGCCGCGCTGGCCGCCAGCGGCTGGCCGGAGGGAGCGAGCACCCGGCGCGGGCATTCCCGACGGCGCGCAGCCGTTTAGCGGCGATGGCGTGACCTTCGCGCGGACCTGCCCAGCTGACCTGCTCGTGGAAATCACCACGCTCAACCCGGCGGACGGGCAGCCCGCGCTGGACCATGTCCGCGCGGCGCTGGAGTCCGGGAAGCACGTCGCCACCGCCAACAAAGGCCCCATCGCGCACGGGCTGCGCGAGTTGCGGGCGCTGGCCGCGGCGCAGGGCGTCGGGTTGCGCTTCGAGTCCACACTGCTGGACGGCACGCCGATCATCAACATGATGGAATACTGCCTGCCGGTGACGGAGGTCATCAGCTTTCGCGGCCTGCTGAACAGCACCAGCAACTACGTCCTCAGCCTGATGGCGGGCGGCATGACGCTGGAAGATGCGGTAGCGGAGGCGCAGCGCGCGGGTGTGGCGGAGGCCGACCCCTCGAACGACCTGGATGGCTGGGACGCCTCGGTGAAGGCCACGGTGATCGCCAACGCGCTGATGGGCGCCGACATCCGCCCGGCGGACGTGCGGCGGACGGGCTGGGCGCGGAGGCGATGCGCCAGGCGAGCGCCGCGCTGAAGCCGGGTGAGTCGCTGAAGCAGGTCGCCGAGGGCCGGCGCGAAGGCGGCACAGTCGTCGCCGAAGTCTCGCTCCAGGCGCTGCCGCCCGGCGACACGCTGGGCAGCCTGAGCGGCATGGAGACTGGCGTGCGGCTGCTGACCGACACCATGCGCGAGCTGACGCTGATCGAGGGCGAAGGCGACCCGACGCAGACAGCGATGGGCGTGCTATCGGATATCGTGAATATCGCGCGGGCCTATCCCAAGGCCTGAGGAGCATAGAGAACGTATGAAAGCGCCATACTCGTGGCTCAAGGAATATGTAGACATCACGCTCAGCCCAGAAGAGCTGGCTGAGCGGCTGACGCTGGCCGGGCTGGAAGTTGACCGGGTCGAGTACCCCTGGCCAAATATCATCACCGCCGAGATCACCTGGCTGCAGAAGGTCAAAGGCTCCGACCACCTCAGCGCCACGCGCGTCTGGACGGGTCGCGAAGAGCTGAGCGTGGTCTGCGGCGCGCCCAACATCAAGCTGCATGACAAAGTGCCGCTGGCGCGCGTCGGCGCGAAGGTCGGCGACATCGTGATCGCCGAGAAGCGCGCGATGGGCGTGCTCTCGCAGGGCATGCTCTGCTCGCCGCGTGAGCTTGGTCTGAGCGACGACCACGAGGGCATCTTCATCCTGCCCAAAGACACCCCGGTAGGTATCCCGTTCGGCAAGCTGATGGGCGACGCGGTGATTGACCTCGACATCAAGGCGCACCGCGGCGACCTCTTCTGCACGGTAGGCATTGCGCGCGAGATCGCCGCCTTCACCGGCGAGCGGCTGCGCGAGCCGGAGACCGCCGTCAAGGAGAAGGGCGCGGCGGCCTCGAAGCTGCTAAAGGTCGAGGTGCGCGACCCGGAGCTCTGCCCCCGCTTCACCGCGCGCGTGATTCGCGGCGTGAAGATCGGCCCCTCGCCAGCGTGGATGGCCGAGCGGCTGACGGCGGCGGGCATGCGGCCCATCAACAACGTCGTGGACGTGACGAACTACGTCATGCTGGAGCTTGGCCAGCCGCTGCACGCCTTCGACTACGACAAGGTCGCCGATCACACGATTATCGTGCGGCGCGCGGAGCCTGGCGAGAAGCTGACGACGCTCGACGGCGTGGAGCGGACGCTGACCAGCGAGATGACGCTGGTGACCGACCCCGCTGGGCCGAACGTCATCGCGGGCATCTTTGGCGGCGCGCGGGTCGAGGTCTCCGACGGAACCACGAACCTGATCCTGGAGGCGGCGCACTGGAACCCAGTCAATATCCGCCGCACCTCGCAGGCGCTGGCGCTGCGCACCGAGGCGTCTGGCCGCTTCGAGAAGAACCCCGACATCTCGCTGACCACCGTGGCGCTGGACCGCGCGGCCCAACTGATCGCACAGCTGGCGGGCGGGCAGGTGGCGCCGGGCTATGTGGATGTCTACGCCGAAGCCGCGCGCACCCAGCCACGCGTGATTGACTTCGACCTCGGCCAGGTGGAGTGGCTGACAGGGATGCGTGTGACACTGACCGAGGCGACGCAGGCGCTGCGCGGCCTGGGCTTCGGCGTGGAAGAGCTATCCAGCGAGCGCGGCGCGGCCTTGCTGCGCGTCAGCGTGCCAAGCTGGCGCGGCGATGTGGAGGAGAGCGCCGACATCGTCGAGGAAATCGCGCGCATCGCTGGCTACGACCGCATCCCCAGCACGATTCCCGACGGCCCGCTGCCCGCCTGGCAGGATGAGCCGTGGTTCTGGCGCGAGTACGAGGTCCGCGACCTGCTGCTGGGCGCCGGACTGACCGAAGCGCGGACGTATTCGCTGGTGAACCGGGCGTTGATGGCCAAGCTGCTGCCCGCCAGCGCGCCCGGCGAGGAGCGCCTGCTCAGCGGGCCGGTCTCGCTGGCAGGCGAGGCGGACGGAGCCGAGCCGGAGACGAAGCTCACGGCGGCTGGCCCGCAGGCGATGGAGCGGCGGCGCATCGAGGCGCTGGCGGAAAAGCTGCCCGCGATCACCCTGCGCAACCCGCTGAGCGCGGACATGGACTCGCTGCGGCTGACGCTCCTGCCAGGGCTGCTCTCGGTCATGCGTGAGAACGCTAAGACCTCCAGCGCGGGGTTATGGTTCTTCGAGCTCGGGCGGCGTTACCTGCTGACGCCTGAACTGGTGGATGGCCAGGGGCTGGCCGATGAGCGCCGGACGGTAGCCGTGGCGCTGAGCGGCCCGCTGGCGTCAAGCTGGCTGGGCGAGCGTGAGGCCGATTTCTTCGACCTGAAAGGCGTCGCCGAACTGCTGCTGAACGGGCTGGGTGTCAGCCAGTATCGCTTCACCCAAACGCAGCGCCCTAGCTTCCACCCTGGCCGCTGCGCCATTCTGGAGGCCTATGTGGCGCCTGCCCGAGCGGAGGCCACAAATGGAGCCACAGCGCCGGACGAGGCGGGTACCTGGCTGGCGCTCGGCGCGCTGGGCGAGCTGCATCCTGAGGTGGCGGAGCGCTTCGACCTCACGCGCCGGACCTACGTGATGGAACTCGACCTGGAGCGGCTCTATCAGGTGGCGCCAGCGCACATGCGGACGCGTCCGATCTCGCGCTATCCAGTGGCGCAGCGCGATCTGGCGGTCGTCGTGGCCGCCGAGACGCCGCAGACAGCGGTGGAGGAGGCGATTCGCGCCAGCGGCGGGGCGCTGTCGCCAGAAGTCCGGCTCTTCGATGTCTATACCGGCGAGGGCATCCCCGCCGGCAAGAAGAGCCTGGCCTATACGCTCACCTATCGCGCGTCCGACCGCACCCTCACCACGCAAGAGGTCGAGGAGGCGCAGGCGACGATTATCGCTCTGCTCAGCGAGCGCTTCGGCGCGGAGCTGCGCCAATAGCCGCGCCTCCAGCGCCTGCTCACTTCTTGGCGAAGAGCGAGCGGGCGCTGGAGTACTATCCATGCGAGACGCACAGCCTCACTGTGTATACTGATAAGGACACTTGAGGGTCGCGAGAGCGAAGGAGACGGGAAGCGGATGGAGTGGACAAGTGAGCAGCGGTCGCACGCGCTGCTGAATCTGCGCGAGAAGAATGTCGTGACGATTGGGGGCGGAACGGGGCCATTCGCCCTCCTTTCTACGCTCAAGCGCCACGAGTGCGGTATCACGGCGGTGGTCACGATGTCCGACAGCGGCGGGAGCTCGCGCCGGCTGATGGACGAGTTCGGCACGCTGCCAGTCGGCGATCTGCGGCAGGCGCTGGTGGCGCTCTCGCGCAAGGGGCCGCTCTGGCGCGATGTGTTTACGCATCGCTTCGGCGAGAACGGCGTCACGAACGGTGGCGGCAAAGCGTCGAACGGCTCGTCTACCAACGATCAGCCGGGGATCAGCGGCCACAGCCTGGGTAACTTGATCATCGCCGCGCTGCAGGAGATCAACAAAGGCAATCTGTTGCACGCTATCGAGGACGCGCAGCAGCTGCTCGATACCGCCGGCAAGGTGACGCCAGTGACGCTGGCCCACGCGACGCTCTGCGCGGAGCTGGAAGATGGCTCCGAAATCGTTGGTGAGACGGTGATTGACACGCGCGGCGAGACAAACGACGGCCCGCTCTCACCAATCAAGCGCATCCACCTGAAAGAGCCCGCGCCAGCCTGCGACGAGGCGCTGCGCGCGATCCGCCGGGCCGATGTGATCGTGATTGGGCCGGGCGACCTCTATACTAGCATCCTGCCCAACTTCGTGGTGGATGGCATCGCCGACGCGGTGCGCGCCTCCGACGCGCAGAAGGTCTATGTCTGCAATCTGATGACCAAACGCGGCGAGACCGACAGCTATCGCGCCTCGGACTTCGTGCGCACGGTGAGCGAGTATCTCGGCGGGCGCGTAGACCGCGTGGTGGTCCACGATGGGGTCTTCCCGGAACACCTGCGCGAGCGCTACGCGAATGACGGGCAGCGCCCTGTGGAACCTGACGCCGCTGAGCTGTCCAGACTCGTGCCCGAAGTGGTGATAGACTCGCTGCTGGCCGTCTACCAAGACACCTATGTCCGCCACGACGCCGCACGGCTGCTCCAGGCGATCTTCACGCCAATGATCTATCTCGGCTGAGAGGTGTGGAGTGGCTCACGAGTACTACAGTGACGGTTATGAGGAGAAACGGTGGAGAATCCAGCACTCTTGCCAGGCATGCGACGGAAGGCGCTTCTGGCGATTCTGTGGGGCCAGGCTCGAACTCCTAGCGACCGAGCGTCAGCTAACCGTCGCTGTAGTACTAGGAAATCGAGGGATCAGTGGCTGCGCCATCCCCTACGCTCCTCCAGACTAAACCTGGCTGCCGATTGGTCCGGCATTGTAGCGCTAGAGGCAGTTTTGAAACCATCGCGGGATGAAGATGCATCCTTGCACGGTCAGGATGCATCGCACGCACATACGCTGGGCCTTCTTTCGGGCGCCGCTTAGGACGAGAGATGGAAGAGGTCTGGAGTCGTGGAGTCCACGCGCCACGCGCCATGCTCACGTACAAACCTCATCGACCCGTCGAGCCCGCTGCTGCTTCCAATAAATTGGAAGTTCGCATCGAGACTTGCCTGCGTACCCCCGAAGATGATGGGTATGCCGTTGTTCACGGAGCAGGTCATCAGGTTGGCGTCACGGCTCGCCTGTGTGAATGCATTGAGCGACACGTGCTGTTGCGCGTGCGTCGAGAGCAACCCATAGGCGGTAGCGTATTCGCCCTCACCTTCTGCCGTACAGAACGCGGTCATCGTATCAACGGGGCCGAATCGCGGATAGATGACGAGGAATGCGGGGATGGCCAGGACAAAAATGACCACGACAACGGCAAGAAGCCAGGGATGCGCTAGCGGATCGAGTTTCAAGCGTGGTTTGCGAGCTGGGTGGGCTTCCACCTCCGCCCGATCGCGTCGAAACATCGCCGTCAGCGCCTGTTGCGCTTGCTCCTGCTCATCCATTCTAAAACCAGCCTCCTCTTCACATTCTCTCTTGATTGGTCAGTTCACGCTGACACGCGCTGTCCGCGGACCAGCGCGATCGCAGGGGGAGTGTGCGATTGCCGAAGCCGGAGTGGCAGCGCGAGCTGCCCAGGTTCCTCCTCCTCCTGGTAGCCAGTATAGCAGGGAGAGAAAGCTTGGCGCCGGACGTCGTGGCTCAATAGCCAGTCGGTTTACCGGCCCCAGATGCGCGTGGCCGTCGGTCCCACCCTGAGCGCGCCGCGCTGCTCCCGAGCGAATCCGGTCTCGTCATCGTCATTCTCCGCACTGCCCGCTGGTGATGAAGAGCGGGTTACAGATGGCTTTCAACCGCCTCACGTCGCTCGCGCTCGTACCGAATCCACCAAGCCAGCGCCACCGAGAAGCACGATGAACACAGGCGCCAGGGCAGTCGCAAGTTCCCCGACATCGGACATGGTTAGTTGAGAGGTGGCCATAACTCGTTTCCAGCATTGCCAAGGCCAGGGCCACAGCAGGCAAGCGTTGCGTTAACTGAGCGGCGCGCCGCAAGCGGTGGATTGGCCTTGATGGAATTATGACCATGTCTCGGTTAGTTACTCCGCCCTCTATGGGTGCGAGGCATAAAGCGCCTTCCTCGCAGCGCGCGATAACCTGCAACAGACCTCTCGCGTTCGCTCTTCAGTAGTATGGCTGGCGAGCGGACTACAAGTCAAGCAATATGCGTCACTTCACAGGGATATTGAGCGGGTCCAGAATAGGCGGGATGAATAGCTGCACCCACAAGCCAAGCGGATGATCGTCCAGTTCCTCTTGAACCGAAATGAGGCGCCACGCTACGGATGTGCCGCCTGCTGCAAGAACACCCAGGATTTCAGGTCGCGCTCCAGATGGTAGCGGATGGCGGACTGGAGGGTGGTTTCGATCTCGCCGTGCAGGGCAGGCTCTAGCCTCAGGCGCGGCAGCTCGGGCCACTCGGTCCCTTGCAGCAGGCGCAACACCTTGAGCGCGGGCAGCGAGAGTGGGCGCGCGCCGTAGCGCATGCACTCCGGGCAGACGGCGCCGCCCTTCTCCGCGCTGTAGCCCTGGTCCTCGGGCCGCAGCGGCTGATCGCAACTGACGCAGTGGTGCAGGCCGGGACGGTAGCCCAGTTCCCCCAGCAGCCGTAGCTCGAAGAAGCGCAGCGCCATCCAGCCGCGCGCGCTATCCGTCCCCGCGAACTCATCCAGCCGGCGCAGCGTCTCGACGAAGAGCAGATAGAGCCGGGGATGCGGGTCAGCGTCTTCAAGGAAGCGGTCCACCAGCTCGGCGATATACCAGGCGGCGCTGGCGGACCAGAAGTCGCCCGCGATGCGCTCGAAGCGCTCGCGCCCCTCGGCCTGAGTGACGATATCGAGGTCGCGCCCGGTGGCCAGCAGCAGTTGCGCGCGAGTAAACGGCTCCAGGTGGCCCGCCAGGCGGCTGGTGGTCTTGCGGACGCCCTTGGCGATCGCGCGCGACTTGCCGTAGGTCCCCGTGAAGAGCGTGAGGATGCGGTCCGCCTCCCCGTAATCGGTGCGGCGGAGCACGAACCCCTCGGCGCTGTAGACACGCGGACGCGGCATCGCTGGTTCTCCCCTCCCACACGCTCGCCGGGCGAGGCGCCAGTCATGCGAGCGAGCGCCTCCACCCCATTTATCTTATTCTACTCGCCGGGAGAGAGAGTGGTAGTGACCTCCACGCTAGCAGTAGGGACCACCGGACGTTGGAGTCGGAGTCAATGTAGGTATGGGTGTACATGATGGCGTCGCCGTCGGCGCCTGGGTCGGCGTGGCGGTCGCGGATGGCGTCGCGGTCGGCACGGGGCCGGAGCTGATATTGAGCGTCACCGTGCTGCCGGGCTTGACGGACGTTCCAGCCGCCGGATCAGTGCTGATGACAAAGCCGCTAGCGACAGTGTCAGAGGGTTGCGTCACGAAGTTGCAGTTGAGGCCCTTCGCTTGCAACGCCGTACAGGCGTCAGCGGAGGATTTCTTCGCCAGCGATGGGATTGTCACATTAGATGGGCCAGCGCTGACTTGCGCTTGCACGACCTGGCCTGCCTTCAGCGTCTGTCCTGCGGCGGGATCCTGCGTGATGATCTGGCCAGTTGGCTGGTTGCTAGGAACAGATGTGCAGTTGATCTTCAGATCAACCTTCGTCAGCGCTGTGGTGGCGTCACCGCACGTCATGGTGATGATGTTGGGCACGGTCTCGGTGGGAATCGGCGTCGCGGTTGGCGGTGCGCTCCCGAAAACATTGAAGCTATTCGAGACGGTGAAGGCGAGGAAGCAGCCAACCACCAGCAACACGAGCGCGGCGGCCACCGTCGCCACGATCAGCGGAGTATTGCGGCGTCGTGGGGCCTCCGGCGGCTGAGCGCCTGGCCAGCGCGGTTTGGTGCCATCTGGGGTGTCCCATGGACGGGTCGGGCCACCGGGCATCGGCGGCGACATCGCCATGTCATCGTAACGGTACGGATCGTAGCCATCAACTGTCGGCCCGTCGCCCATCCCGCCGACCGGCATGCCTGGGCGGCCGCTGACCGACATCGGCGCGCGCGAGCGCGGTCCGCTGGTGGGCGCCTGCCCTCCCATCCCGCCTGGATAGACACCTGGACGCGGACCGGACGGGCCGGCGGCGCGTGGCATATTGGGGCCGCTGGGGCCGTTAACGCCATTGGGACCGATAGAGCCGCTGGGACCGATCGCTTCGCCAACGCCGCTGGCCACGCCGGGCCGGCGCGCGGGCGTGCGCAGGAAGTTGTCCAGCGCGGCGGCCAGTGTGTCACCATCGCGGAAGCGCGCCTGCGGGTCTTTCTCCAGACAGCGCAGGATGATGCGCTCCAGCGAGGGCGGGATGCGCGGGTTCAGCGCGCTGGGCGGCTCGGGAATCTCCTGGATGTGCTTCATCGCCACCGCGACCGGCGTGTCGCCATCGAAAGGCGTCTGTCCGGTCAGGATCTCGTACATCACGATGCCGAGCGCGTAGATGTCGGCAGCGGGCCGCACGATCTCGCCCTGGGCCTGCTCCGGCGCGTAGTATTGCACGGTGCCCAGCGTCATGCCGGTCGTGGTGAGGCGCTCGGCGTCGGCGTCCTTGTACATGCTGGCGATGCCGAAGTCGGTCAGCTTGACCAATCCTTCCTCGTTGAGCATGATGTTCTGCGGCTTCACATCGCGATGGACAATACCGCGTCGGTGCGCCGCGCCCAGGCCAAGGGCGACATCGCGCGCGATCTGCACGCCATGCTCGATGGGCAGGACACCGCGCCGCTTGAGGTAGCGGCGCAGGTCCATCCCGTCAATGTATTCCATGACGATGTAGTAGCTGTCGCCGCTCTGTCCATAGTCGTAGACCTGGACAATGTTAGGATGCTGGAGGGCGGACGCCGCGCGGGCCTCCCGCTGGAAGCGCGTGACGAACTTGGGATCGCTGCTATAGACCTCACGCAGCACTTTGACCGCGACAGGGCGGTCCATCATGTGCTCGTCCACCGCCCGGAAGATGGTGGCCATGCCGCCGCGTCCGATGGGTTCTTCGAGGCGGTACCGACCGCTAATGAGCTCTGACGGATCCATACATCTCCCAACCGCGGTCACTTCACGCATCCGGTCTCATATACGGAGTGCGTCAGCGGGGCGGCGCGACGCATGACGCGCGGGCCGGGTGGGCTTCACGCCAGTCCGCGCCAGGGAACCAGCGGGTCGCCATCACGCCAGCCAGCGCAGACAGGGCCGGCGGGTTGCTGAGGCAGCGACAACAAAATAGTTTGCGATAGGCGCCTCGCGGCGGCGCTTGCAGGCAAGCGCCGCACGCCTAATCTATCGTGCGAGGCCGGGTGTGTCAAGTGGTCCTGACCATCGCGCGGTATTCGCGAGCGGCCCATGTCTGGCGCGAACGGTCGGCCCGCTCTACTCACAAGAGTGTACCACAACGGATGAGGAATACGAGATTATCATACCCCATTCTCTAACGTACCCACTTATCGCGGATCCGTGAGATTCACCCTCGCCCATATGACGCCCTCATCGTCGCACAGGTTCCCGTGTATGTGATGTGACGCGCGTCACATTACCTAGCCGCCCCCGTCGATCAGCCACGCGCAGCTGCCTTCGCGGGTACGCGCGCCTGGCGACTCTTGTGTACGCCGCGCCGCGCCGCGCACACTCGTGAACTGGCTGTCACAAATTGAGAGAAATGTCCGTCTCTAGCACTCGTTTTAATTGCCCTTAGCGTGTTATGCTTACACCTATCAAGTTCACCCCGCAACGAAGCGGATCGAAACCGGGCGAAGGGCGCGAGCGTACCAACGCGAGCGCAGAGAAGAAGCGTGCGGCATGGACTAGCCCCTCTGGAGAGGTCTGACGCGACAATGGAGCGCATGCTGAACCCCCACGGCATCAAGTTCGAGCAGCAGCACATGGGCGCTCGGAGGCGCTGCTCGATCTGTGAGCGCCGGCTGGAAAACAAAGCCTATTTCCTGACTGAGAGTGAGGACGCCCCCGAGCCTCAGCAGTCGTGGCTGCTCTGCGCGCCGTGCAATATCGCCGTCCAGACCGAGCTAACACGCTCGGCGCTCCGCCCGTCGGTGCGCACACGCGTGGCGGTTGGACTGGTAGCCAGCCAGCGCGGCCCAGCCAATCGCGCCAAATGGTGGCAGGAGCGCTACTGGGAAGAACTGGATGATCAGGGATGGAACCGCATGATTTTCTGGTCCATCATCTCGATCGCGTTTGGCCACGTGCTGGTCTTTATCATCCTCATGATGTGGCCGTTCATCGTCGGTCGCTGACCGCGCCAAGCCACGCTGTCCAGCTACATCTGCCGGAAAAACGCTCTCGCCCGCTCCTACTGCTCCCGCGCTGCCGCTGCCGTCTGATAAAATGAGCGCGCCGGAATCAGTGTGAGTGAAGAGGACGCCCGCATGTCGCTGAACGCGCCGAACTACCCATCCGCAACAGTCGCCAGCCCGCCAGCCCTATCCACCCTTTCCCGCGACGCTGGTCATTCAGGGAGCAGCATGGCGTAGCGCGCACGCCTACGGCTCGCAGGCGCCACTCTTCAAGCCGCGGACCTATATCGGCAAGCTCGGCACATGCGACATCGTACTCTCCGACCCCTACGCCTCACGCGTGCATGCCGCTATCTACTGGACGCCGCAGGGCTATGAGATCGAGGACCTGCGCTCGACGAATGGCGTCTATGTCAACGGCGCGCGCATCGTTGGGCGTATGGCGCTGGCGCCAGGGCAGGTGATCCGCATCGGGCGCACGGACATGACCTTCTACGCGCTCCAGGGGGCGCAGTGGCCAGGCCAGGCCGCACCCTTCGCGGCGCCCGTCGCGCCCACCGCTCCCACCGCTCCCACCGCTCCCTGGGCGCCCGCTGGAGCCGCTGGAGCCGCCGCTCCCGCGCCCCCGTTCCAGCATGCGGGCGCTGCGCCATCGCTCGGCGCGCGGGTCAGCGGCTGGGTGGCTGCGGAGTGGCGCAAGCGGTACTGGAAAGTCTTCGTGGTCGGATTAGCCCTGCTGATCTTCTCCGAATACCTGCTGAACGGCCCGCTGGGTCTGACCGCGCTCTGGCTGATGGTCCCGATTGCGGCGGCCCTAATGCCGGTCTGCTTCTTCATCTACTGCTGGGATAGCGATTATCTGGCCGACATGCCGCGCTGGATTCCCTGGGTAACATTCTTCAGCGGCGCGTTTCTTGGTGTGACCTTAGCCTTCGTGCTGGAGCGTATCTTTGTCACCAACGAATCGTTCAGCGACGCGATGCTCGTTGGGTTGATCGAGGAAAGCTGCAAGGCGCTGGCGGTCGTCTGGTTCATCCGCAACCGCAAGCTACACAGCGAGATTGATGGCGTCATTCTGGGCGCGGCGGCGGGCGCGGGCTTCGCCACGCTGGAAACGATTGGCTATGCGCTGACCGCCTATGTGGGCGGCTTTTCGGATGGCGGCGGGCTGACATCGCTCAACCAGACGCTTCTGCTGCGCGGACTGCTCGCGATTTTCGGCCATGTCACCTGGACGGCGATTGTCGTCGGCGCAGTCTGGCGCGACCGGGGCCAGCGCAGCTTCAAGCTAACCTTCGGGGTGATCTTCGCCTTCGCGGTCGCGGTGACACTCCACGGTCTCTGGGATGGCGTACCGGTGTTCGGTGTGCTGATCGCCGCGCTGATCGGAAGCTGGCTGCTGCGATTCTTCCTGCGCGAGGCGGTGGCCCGCGAGAAGCTGGGCTCGATGGCCCCACCGCCGCCGCCGCTGCTGGCTGCCCTGGGGACGTATCTCGTCCACCCCTTCCGTGACCCGCTGCCGCAGGTTCCCACACCCGCGCCCGCCATGTTCACCGGCTCGTGGAGCGTGGCGCCCGCGCAGGTCTGGGCGCCCGCGCCGCGCCCGCCTACCCGCCCCCCGCGGCGTCAGCGCCGCATGCGCGTATCTGCGCGAACGGGCATCAGATCGCCGATCCAGCCGCCCACTACTGCCGGTTGTGCGGCGCGCCGCTCAGCGCGTGACGCTGTGACGCGCGCTACGCCGCTGGTCCCTTATGTGGGTGTACAATGCGAGCGCGCCTTTAGGAGGCGCGGGCGACCTTGACAGGCCGGTGGCCCGAAAAGGGCCAACAGGAAGGAGCGCAGCGATGGCGCGCGGCGCGGGAGGGTCCGGCGCGGACGCCGGGATCCCACTGGACCAACAAAGCGGCCCGCAGGACCTGCCGCCGGACGCGAGCGAGCGGCTAGGCGAGCTGCGGGGTGAGGGCGGCAAGAAGCGGCTCTTCACCAGTGACCTTTCGGTGAGCGAGCTGGCGCTGCTCCATGACGCGGGCTTCGAGCCGCTGGGAATGGTGGTGGGATCGAGCATCTACCACATCGGCTGGCAGCCAACCTGGGCGAGTTACAGCGGCTATGGGTACGGCGTCCAGCGCGACAGCGGCGAGCTCCAGGTGCTGACGCAGGCGAAGTACGAGGCGCGCGAGCTGGCGATGTCCCGCATGGAGGCTGAGGCGGACGCGCTGGGCGCCGACGGCGTGATCGGCGTGCGGTTGACCGTCGGCCAGTATGCCTGGGGCGCCGACCTGGCCGAATTCATGGCCATCGGCACGGCGGTCCGCGCACGGCGGGGCGGCGACTATCGCACGAAGTTCGGCAAGCCGTTCACTAGCGACCTCTCTGGCCAGGAGTTCGCGACCCTGCTCAAGAGCGGCCACCGCCCGCTGGGGATGGTCATGGGCGTCTCGGTCTACGGCGCCTGGCAGAATGGCTGGGACTTCCAGATGATCTCCGGCTGGCGCTGGGGATGGACCGGCGGCGGCTTAGTGAGCGGATCCATCAGCGGCGCCATCAGCGGCGGCGCCAACCAGGAAATTGATCTCTTCACCGATGCGATCTACGCCGCGCGCAACCTGGCGATGGGCCGCATGAGCCAGGAGGCGAGCGAGCTGGGCGCCGAGGGCGTCGTCGGCATGCGCGTAGAGATGACGCCGACGCTCTCCAAGGACGACACGGAGTTCTGGAACGAGTTGCATGAGGAGCACGCTGGCGCGCCGCAATACCATTGGCGGCTCTTCGCCGTAGATATGTTCGCGGTGGGCACGGCGATTGTCGCCGCGCCCGTCCAGCAGACGCCAGCGCCGCCAGGCATGATTCTTTTCCTCGATAAGTAGGGCGGCGGATGGAGCGCACGGCGGCAGGCCGGCGAGGAGGTGACGGCGGATGGCCGGTGACGATGAGATGTCCCTGATGGGGCCGGGTATGGGGTTCGAGATGCTGGCGGCCTCGCTACGGGCCGACGCGGGCGATACGCTGGCGTTCATGGAGGCGCTGGCGACCAAGCTCGGCGGCGCGCTGCCACACCGGGTACGGGTCGAGCGCGGCGGCGGCCTCTTCTCGCGCGCGCATCCCGTGCGCCTGATCGCTGTCAACCTGGGCGACTGGGAGTATCTCGTCAACGCGGCGCCCGACGGGACGCTGGAGGCGGCGCGCACGCACGCGGTGCGCGGCATCGCGCTCAAAAGCGAGCCAGTGCCGCTCGATCAGTGGATCGAAGACCTCTCCGCCGGGCTGGCGACGCTGGCGCAGGCCAGCCTGCAGGACCGGATGGCGCTCCAGCGACTGCTGGGCTAGCGCGCGACACGCCATCAACGAACGGCAAGCCAGAAGATTGTAGGACGAGAGCCGGGAGTGTCTCTCCCGGCCGGAGGGAGTAACGCACGATGCCACGACAGGCGCAGGGTCAGGGAAGCTCGCAGCAGCAGCCTGGCCAGCAGGGACAGTGGATACAGCCCGACCAGCAATCAACGCCGGTAGAGATGCCGCAGCACGCGCTGGAGCGGCTCCAGCGCATGCGCGGTGGCGATGGCCGGAAAGCCCTGTTCACCAGTGACCTCTCGGTGAACGAGTTCCTGCTGGTGAAGGAGGCGGGATTCGACCCAATCGGGATGGTGGTCGGCTCCAGCATCTACCACATCGGCTACCAGGCGAGCTATTTCAACGTCAGCCAGGAGATGACCGTCCTCTCGCAGGCGATGTACAGCGCGCGCGAGCTGGCGATGTCCCGCATGGAGGCCGAGGCGGACGCGCTGGGCGCCGACGGGATCGTCGGTGTGCGGCTGGATGTGGGGCGCTACGAGTGGGGCGCGGACCTGGCGGAGTTCATCGCCATCGGCACGGCGGTCCGCTCGCGCGATGGCGTGAGCCACCGCACGAAGTTCGGCAAGCCGTTCACCAGCGACCTCTCCGGCCAGGATTTCCGCACGCTGCTGGCGGCGGGCTACCGCCCGCTGGGACTGACGATGGGCAGTTGTGTCTATCATGTGGCCTATCGCGGGCTGGGCCAGTGGTTCAAGACAATGGGCCGCAACGCCGAGATGACGAACTTCACCCAGGCGATCTACGACGCGCGCGAGCTGGCGATGGAGCGCATGCAGGCCGAGGCCGAGAATCTGGGCGCCGATGGCATCACCGGCACGCAGATCAAGGAGTCGTCGCACGGCTGGGATAGCCATGTGATCGAGTTCTTCGCCATCGGCACCTCGGTCGTCTCCATTCGTGACGATCATGAGATCGCGCCGCCGCAGATGGTGCTGAGCCTGAACAGTTGAGACGGAATTTGCCGCTCGCTCGACCTGCTGGTGGTATACTTCTGTCTGAGTAGAGGAGCATAATCCCGTTGGGCTACCCCAGCCCGATGGGAGAGAGTGAGCGGCGAATATGGCGAGCGACGGTGTAGCGAACCCGGTCGGGATGAGGCGTGTGGGCGGCCACGAAGGCCACAATCACACACATACGCTCACCCGGCAGGCGCTGCGCCTGGGCTTCTTCCTGACGGTGGGCATGCTGGTGATCGAGGTGATCGGCGGCATGCTCTCGCACTCCCTGGCGCTGCTCTCCGACGCGGCGCATGTACTGACCGACGTGGTGGCGCTGGGGTTGGCGTGGTTCGCGGCGGCGCAGGCCGAACGGCCCGCCAACGAGCGCCGCACCTTCGGCTACCACCGCGTCGGTATCATCGTCGCGCTCGCCAACGGACTGACACTGGTGGCCATCGCTATCGCCATCGCCGTGGAGGCCTGGCAGCGGCTGCAAACGCCCACCGCGGTCCATCCGGAAATTATGATCGCCGCCGCGCTGGTGGCCATCGCCGTCAACCTCTTCATCATCTGGCGGCTGCACGGTGACAAAGAAAACCTGAACACACGCGCCTCTGTGCTGCATGCCCTGGGTGATGTGGGCGCCTCGGTTGGTGTCGTCGTCGGCGCGGTCGTCATCGCGCTGACACGCGCCACCTGGGTGGACCCAATCGTCTCCGTCGTGATCGCTGTGCTCATCGCCTTCAGTGCGGTGCGGCTGATCCGCGAGGCGACCGACATCCTGCTCGAATCCACCCCGCGCGACATTTCCACCCCAGCGGTGGCGCGCGACATCTGCTCGGTGGCGGGCGTGAGCGCGGTGCATGACCTGCATGTCTGGCAGATCAGCAACGGTCTGCGCGCGCTCTCGTGCCACGCCATCATCGCCGACATCCCGCCGAGCGAGAGCGCCGCGATCCTGGACCAGGTAAGCGACATGCTGCGCCAGCGCTATCGGATCGCGCATACAACCATCCAGCTAGAGAGCGACCTGCACGAGGCGCACGACGGCTTCTGCGCCTGCGAGCCGGGCACGGCTGACGGCCTCTACTGCGCGCTCACCCCCGAAGACCTTGCCCACGGCCACAACCATGACGCATCCACACGCGCCAGCGCCTGACGGTCTCAACAACCAGCGCGCGGTTATTATTGGCCCACGATTCGCGGTACACCCTCCTGACATCAGCGCCACAGGAACGTGGCGCACGATGTTAAGGAGGCGATACCATGCGACGCTTCTATAGTCCGATGGGCGCCAGACCAGGCGACGCCCCGCCGCTGTTCACCCTGCTGGCGGGGATGCTCCTGCTCGCGCTCACACTGGGCGCTTGCTCCATTACCATCCCCACGATAGGCGTAACGCAGGGATCAGGGACTCAGAAGACAGAAACCCGCTCGGTCAGCGGCTTTACAGGTGTCACACTGAGCGGCATTGGCACGCTCAACATACAGCAGACGGGGACGGAATCGCTGACGATCACCACGGACGACAACATCCTGCCGCTGCTGACATCCAATGTCAGCGGAGGAGTGTTGGCGCTAGGCGTGAAATCGGCGTCCATTCCACGCCCCACTAGCGGTATCACATGGAACCTAACGGTGAAAGACCTGACGAACGTCACGCTCTCCGGCGCGGGAAATATCAACGCGCAAGACATCAACGTCTCGTCGCTGACAGCGCTTCTCTCCGGCGCGGGAAACCTGAGCGTCACAGGCAAGGCGGGCTCACAGACCGTTACTGTGTCGGGCGCGGGTAGTTACAAGGGGCGCGACTTCGCCACCACCAACACGACTGTCACGATCAGCGGCGCGGGGAGCGCGATCGTCAGCGCCAGCGGAACACTGAACGCGACGGTAAGCGGCGCGGGCTCGGTGACGTACTACGGAACGCCACAAGTCACCACGAATATCACCGGACTCGGATCGGTCAAGAAGGGGTCGTAGACGCGCGCTTCAGCAGCGCCGGCGGGACAACGCCACGTATCGAGGCGTCCACCAGTTCGATGGGATGCAGGGTGGGCAGGTCGGCGCCCAGCCGCTGCAGCGCGGCGTGTATCTGGAGCAGGCAGCCCGGGTTGGACGCCACCAGCGCATCAGGGGTGACGCTGAGGACGTTGCGCGCCTTGCGCTCGCCCAGATCGGCGGCCGCCTCTGGCTCGACCAGATTATAGATACCCGCGCTGCCGCAGCATAGCTCGCTCTCCGGCGGGCTGACCACCTCCAGGCCGGGGATGGCGGCCAGGATAGCGCGCGGCTGCTTGCGGATGCCCTGCGCATGGGCCAGGTGGCAGGCGTCGTGATAGGCGACGCGCGCCCGAATGGTCAGCCGGGGCGAGACTGGCTCCAGATCCGCCAGGAACTCGGAGATGTCGCGCGTCTTCGCGGAGAACGCCCGCGCCCGCTCAGCCCAGGCTGGGTCGTCCGCCAGTAGCCGCCCATAGTCCTTCAGGTTCGAGCCGCAGCCTGCGACATTGACAATGATGGCGTCCACCTCCGCGCGCTCGAAGCTCTCGATCAGGCGGCGGGCGAAGGCCAGGCCCTCTTCCTCGCGCCCGGCGTGCATCGAGAGCGCGCCACAGCAGCCCTGCGCGGCGGGCGCGACCACCTCGCAGCCTTCCGCCGTCAGCACGCGGACCGTCGCGGCGTTCACGTCGCTGAAGAAGACGCGCTGCACGCAGCCCAGCAGCAGCCCGACGCGCATGCGCCGCTCACCCTGCGCGGAGATCACCTCCGGCAGCCGCGCGGACCCCGACGGAAGCTCCGGCGCCATCGCCTCCAGCGCGCGCAGCCGCTCCGGCAGCCGCCGCGCCAGCCCGCTCCGCATCAGCCGCTTGCCACCCAACCGCTGGTAGGCGCGCAAGGCGGGCAGCAGCGCGCGCATGCGCTCGGGATAGGGAAACACGCTGAAGATCGCTTGGCGATATAGCCGGTCGGCGGTGGAGCGTGGAACGTGGCGCTCGACCTGCGCGCGCGTGGCCTCGATCAGCTGGTCGTATTTGACGCCAGAGGGACACGCGGTCACGCAGGCCATGCAGCCGAGGCACTGATCCCAGTGGCGCGTGACCGTCTCGCTGAGGCCAATCTCGCCCTGCGAGACCATCTTCATCAACTGGATGCGCCCGCGCGGGGAATCCATCTCCTCGCCCCAGAGCGCGTAGGTCGGGCAGCTTGGCAGGCAGAAGCCGCAATGCACACAATCGGCGATCAGCTCCGGGTCCGGCGCGTGATGCGCGTCGAAGCCCATGAGGCGCGCGGGCGTCAGACTGGCTTCAGTGGTGGGTGGAGTCTCCATCTGTGTCATGCGTCATCCTCGTTTCAGAGCGCGCCCACAAAGCGCCCAGGGTTGAGCGTATCCGTCGGGTCGAAACGCGCCTTCAGGCCGCGCATGATCGCCAGCCCGTTCGCCGGGCCCCACGGGTCCAGGCGCCCGCGCAACGCTGGCGGCGTCTGGGTCAGGACGAGGCTGCCCCGCCGCTCGACCGCCGCCGCGCGCCGCCGCCCGATAGCCGCGCCCCAGCCCGCCACGGCGTCCGCCGGCCCGGCCAGCCGCGCGGTAATCAGCCCCAGCCCGGCGTGCGACCGCCAGCGTAGGTCCGCCAGCCCAGCGAGCTCCGCGCGCGCGGCCTCCAGTGTGGCCAGCCACGCGCCCGCGTCGGAGGGAAGCAGGCTCGCCTTCAGCGCCACAACGTCGGCGCCATCCTTCGCTGGCGGCTCCGCCATCCAGGCGTCGCGCGCGCGCCACCACACCACGTCATCCTCGCCATGCGTCGCGCTGGCGCTCAACCCCGCCGCGCCCGCCAGTCTCTGGACGGTGGCGAGCTGGTCAGCAATCGCTTCCTCCACTGCTGACTCGAAGCGGACCGCAAGCATCGCCGGGCCAGTCTCCGTCGCGGGGAAGAGGTCGAGGATAGTGGGCGTGATAGGCTTCGCCAGCGCGGATAACGCCAGCGCGCACAGCGGCTCCAGCGCGGGCGCTTCCACCAGCGCGGAGCCGGTAAATGGCGGGATGGGATAAAGCCGAAAGCTGGCGGAGAGCACGACGCCAAGCGTTCCCAGCGCGCCGGTATAGAGCTTGGGCAGATCGTACCCCGCGACGTTCTTGACCACCTTGCCGCCGCCACGCGCGATGGTCCCATCCGTCAGCGCCACGCGCACGCCAATGATCTGGTCGCGCACACCGCCGTAGCGCTGCCTGCGGGGGCCGGTAGCGTTGGTGGCGATGATTCCGCCGATGGTAGCGCCAGGCGCGAGCGGCGGATCGAGCGCGAGCCACTGCCGCGCCTCGCCCAGCACGCGCTGGAGGTCCGCAAGCGGTGTCCCCGCGCGCACCGTGAGCGTCAGGTCGTGCGGGGCGTGCTCGATCACGCCGCTGATACGCGCCATGCTGAGGATGATGTCCGCGCGGCGTGGCGGCGCGCCATAGTCGAGTTGCGTCCCGCCGCCACGCGGAATAACCGCCAGACCCTCAGTTGAGGCGTACCGCAAGACCGCCGCGACTTCTTCCTCAGTCTCCGGCTCGACCACCGAACTCGGCTGAACGCCCATTACCGCGTCGGCCTCCGTCGCCGCCCGCGCGTGTGGCGCTAGCTTCGCCAGCGCCTCCTCCAGCGCGCCTACGTCCGCGCCCGCTGGCCCGGACCGCTCTGTCCGCTCCATCGCTCAGCCCTCCTCGTCGCTACCACCGCTCACCCAGTCCCGCCAGTTCAACCGGGTGCGGCTGGTAGTGGCCAGGGACTTCGCCGCAAAGACGCGGGGTAGGGTAGACCTTGCCAGGATTGCAGAGATTGTCAGGGTTGATGGCGCAGCGGATGAGCTGATGTGTGGCAAGGTCAGTCTCCGAGAACATCACCTCCATGTACTGCTTCTTGTCCGCGCCAACGCCATGCTCGCCGGTGATGCTCCCCCCATGCGCGACGCACGCCCGCAGGATCTCGCCCGCCACATGCTCCGCCCGCGCCTCCGCGCCCTCATCGCGTTCGTCGTAGAGCACCAGTGGATGCAGGTTGCCATCGCCCGCATGGAAGACATTGGCCACGCGCACGCCATGCGCCGCGGCCAGCGCCGTGATCTCACGTAGCACCACTGGTAGCGCGGTGCGCGGGATGACGCCGTCCTGCACGATGTAGTTGGGGCTGATGCGCCCGACCGCCGCGAAGGCCGCTTTGCGCCCCCGCCACATCAACGCGCGCTCCTCATCGCTCTTCGCCAGGCGGAACTCGACGCAATCGAGCTGGCGGCAGATCGCCTCGACCTGCGCCAGTTGCGTCTCCACCTCGCGCGCCGGGCCGTCCAGCTCGACGATCAGCACGGCGTTGGTATCGGGATAGTTCGCGTGGACGGCGGCCTCCGCCGCCTCGATCGCCAGCCGGTCCATCATCTCGATTGCGGCGGGGATGATGCCCGACCCGATGATCTGGGAGACCGCCTCGCCCGCCATGTCGGTGTGATGGAACGCGGCCAGCACGGTCTGCACCGTCTCCGGCTTGCGCATCAGCCGCAGTGTGATCTCCGTGGCGATGGCCAGTGTGCCCTCGGAGCCAACGAAGACGCCAGGCAGGTCGTAGCCCGGCGAATCCAGCGTCGGGGAGCCAATCTCCACCACCCCGCCATCGGGCAGCACGACCGTCATGCCCAACACATGATTGACAGTGAAGCCATACTTCAGGCAGTGCGCGCCGCCGGAGTTCTCGGCGATGTTGCCACCGATGGAGCAGACCTGCTGGCTGGAGGGGTCCGGCGCGTAGTAGTAGCCGTTGGGGGCCACGCGCTGCGTGACGGAGAGATTGATAACTCCGGGCTGCGCCACCACCCGCTGATTCACCAAATCAACCGACAGAATCTCGCGCATGCGCGAGAGCGCGATCACTACGCTCCCTGGCGAGGGTAGCGCGCCGCCTGAGAGACCTGTGCCCGAGCCGCGCGGCACGAACGGGATGCGTTCCTTGTGCAGTAGCCTCAGTAGCGCCGACACCTGCGCGGTGGACGTCGGAAGAACGACCAGGTCGGGTTTCTGGCGCAGGCTGGCCAAGCCGTCCGACTCGTAGGTGCGCGCTTCCTCCTCAGCGGTGATGACGCCTTGCGGGCCGACAATCGCTCGCACAGCTTCGATGATGCGTCGCTCCAGCATCGCCTCGCCCCCTTTCTCCTGATACGCGGGGGTTGAGCGGCCCGCCGCGATGCGCGCCGCTCATGACGAGCATTCTACCTCATCCCGCTGTGACGTGGTGGCGTCGCGGGCTGGCTTTTCGCGGTGTCCTACTTCAGAATATGCGAGGCGACGACCATCTTCTGGATCTGGTTCGTGCCCTCGTAAATCTGGGTAATCTTGGCGTCGCGGAAGAGCTTTTCGACCGGATACTCGCGGATGTAGCCGTAGCCGCCGAAGATCTGCACTGCGTCGGTCGCCACCTCCATCGCCACATCCGAGGCGAAGTTCTTGGCCATGCTGCTCTCATAGAGGTACTGGCGGCCCGTCTCGGTCACCTTCGCCGACCACCACGTCATCAGCCGCGCCGCCTGCACCTTCGTCACCATATCAGCCAGCATGAACTGGATACCCTGGTTGGCGGCGATGGGCTTGCCAAACTGCACCCGCTCCTTGGCGTAGTCGCGAGCGTACTCATACGCCGCGCGCGCGATGCCCAGCGCGATGGCGGCCACCATCGGGCGCGAGCGGTCGAGCATAGTCATCGCCAGGCGGAAGCCACTGCCTTCCTCGCCCAGGCGGTTGATCGCAGGAACGCGCACATCCTCCAGAATCACCTCGCCAGTGTGCGAGCAGCGGATGCCGAGCTTCTTCTCTTTCTTGCCGCCGCTCAGCCCCGGCGTGTCGCCTGGAATGATGAACGCCGTCACGCCGCGATGTCCCGCCGCGCGGTCCACCGTCGCGAACATCACGTAGAGGTCGGCGATGCCGCCATTGGTGATGAAACGCTTTGTGCCGTTGAGGATGTAGCTGTCGCCGTCGCGCCGCGCGGTGGTGGTCATCGCCGCGACGTCCGAGCCAGCGTCAGGCTCAGTCAGCGCCATCGCGCAGAGGCCATTGCGCTCGACGACGGGCCGTAACAGACGCTGCTTCTGCTCGTCGGACCCCGCCAGCAGGATGGGAATACTGGCCAGGTGCGTGCCGCCGAGCACAGTCGCCACACCGGCGCAGCCCCTCGACAGCTCCTCCGTGATGATGCAGTTGGTCAGTTCGTCGGTGATGCCCAGGCCGCCAACCTCCTCCGGGAAGGCGAAGGTGGTCAGCCCTAGCTCGCCCGCCTTGCGCACCAGCTCCCAGGGAAATTCTTCCTTCTCGTCCAGCTCCGCCGCCACCGGGCGGATCTCCTGCTCGGCGAAGGTATGAGCGAGGTCGCGCATCTCGCGCTGCTCGTCGGTGAGGGTGAAGTCAATCATCCGGCGTGTCTCCCATCCAGTGAGGCGCTCAGGCGGGGCGCCATCGCCCGCGCCGCTCTGCGCCGAGTGTACCCCAGCGGGCGCGGCGGGGGCAAAGAGTAACGCTCAGCGTACGCTCAGCTTACCCCCTTGCGCCACAAAACTGATACTGTTATCATTATTGATGTGTTCATCATGAACCACGTAAGGAGGGCATGACATGGCAGAGGCGCCTGAGTCCACAACAGCGCGCATCGCGACGCGAGGGACGCGCCGCCGGACGGAGACGCGCCGCCGCCTGCTGGCCGCCGCGCGGACGGTCTTCGCGCGTGAAGGGCTGGACGCGGCCACCATCGCGCAGATCACCACCGAGGCGGACGCGGGCTTTGGGACGTTCTACCTGCACTTCACGACCAAGGAGGAGGCCTATCGCGCGGTCATCACTGAAGGCTTTGGCGAGCTGGTGACGGCGCTGGAGCGCGTCAGGGCGGAGACCGCCGGGAGTGGCGCGACCTGGCCAGCCATGATACGCGCCGCAATCCGCGCGTATTGCGAGTTCGCGGTGCGTAACCGTGAGCTGTTCACCGTCATGTTCGCAGGCGGCGGCGTTGGTCTGGGGCTGGGGCGTGAGCTCCAGGATCGGTTCGCGGCCAGCATCGCCGCGCAACTGCTCCAAGCAAGCGAAGCGCCCGCGCGCGAGGCGAAAACCCTCCCATGGCCCTATCCACCAATGCCCGTCGCCATCGCCACCGTCGCCGCCATCACCCGCGCGATGCTCTGGTGGCTGACCCAGGAAGAGTCTCATGAGGAGACAGATGCGGCAGGTCTTCCCCCGTCGCTCGAAACACTGATCGAGACCATGTCGCGCTACGTGACCGCCGCGCTCTGGGGCCAGATACCCGGCTAACCCGCCAGGAGGAGAGAGCACCATGTCCACGAATACCATCAACGCCATAAACGAGACCCATCCCGCGTACCACCACACGCCACCTGGCCCGCGCGGCTTGCCCGTCATCGGCAGCCTCCCCCAGTTCCGTCGTGACCCGCTCAGCTTCTTCCAGGGCTTGCGACGCTCGTATGGCGACATCGCTACCGCAACCATCATGGGCCAGCAGGTCACGCTCTTCATGCGACCCGAATATACCTATTTCTTCCTCGTCGAGCATGCCCAGGGCTTCGATTCTGGCTCACAGCGCGAGATCATGCGTCGATTCCTGGGCGAGGCGCTGCTGACCACCGACGGCGAGGTACATCGCCGCCAGCGCCGCCTCGTGCAGCCCGCCTTCCACAAGAAGCGCGTCGAGGGCTACGCGGAGATCATGACCAGCCAGACCGAGCAAATGCTCGACGCATGGCGCCCCGGCGCGGAGCTAAACATCGCGCGCGAGCTGCAGGAGCTGACGCTGCGCATCATCGTCAAAGCGCTCTTCGATCTGGACCTCCACACACAGAGCCACGAGTTGAGCCAGCTCTTCACCGATGTCATTGAGAACCAGCGCCCCGGCCTGGTCGAGAGCGGCCTGCCCGAGCTGCCCTTCGGCAAGCGGGCGAAGGCGATGGCCGCGCGGCGCTCGCTCGACGAGTTCGTCTATGGCCTCATTACCCAGCGCCGCGCTGAGGACGTAGATCACGGCGACGTGCTCTCGATGCTGCTGGAGGCGCGCGACGAGGACGGCGCGGCGATGGATGACAAGCAGGTCCGCGACCAGACGATGACGCTGATCGCCGCCGGCCACGAGACGACCTCAAACGCGCTCTCGTGGACGTTCCACCTACTCTCCCAGAATCCCGGCGTCTACGACCGGCTGCTGGCGGAGCTGCGCGAGGTTCTAGGCGACCGCGCTCCTACCGTGGACGACCTGCCGAGCTTGCCTTACCTCGATAGCGTCATCACCGAATCGCTGCGCGCCTACCCGCCCGCCTGGACGGTGAACCGCTTCGCCCGCGAGCCGTTCGAGCTTGGCGGTTACCAGTTCCCCGCCGGAACACGCGCGATCATCCCGCAGTGGGTCGTCCACCACTTGCCGGAGGTCTGGGGCGACCCCGAAAACTTCCGCCCAGAGCGCTGGACGCCAGAGTTCCGCCAGAGCCTGCCACGCGGCGCATACTTCCCCTTCGGCATGGGTCCGCGCATCTGCATCGGTATGCCGCTGGCAGAGATGGAGATGCGGCTCGTGCTGGCGACCATCCTCCAGCGCTACACCCCGCGCGCGCTGCCCGGCTGGCCAGTCCAGCCCTTCGCGCGCATCACGCTGCGCCTGAAGCATGGCCTGCGCGTGCGAATCGATCCCACAACTGGGCGACACATAGCGGAAGCATCACAAATCGGCGCTCCCTCGCCGGTGGCGTAAACCAGGCTAGCGATACATCTCAGTTCTGCTCTTCAGACGGGCGACAAAGTCCCAACACAAAAACGCGTCACCCGCGCAGGGCCTGCTCATGCGCGCGAAAGCAGGCGGTCAGACCTTCCGTGCGAAAACCGACATCGTGTTCCACCCCACCGAGTCGTAGCGCAAGCCCGCCCCCGGCTATTTGGTGGCGGCCAGAAAAGAGTACTGATGACAAAGAAAGGATTTAGCCCGCCGCAAGCCGCCGTATGAGCCGCATCCGCGAGGAGGCCGCTCGTCTGCCACTCCGCGCGGCGATTGGGAAAGCGCTGGACGCGACCGGCGGCACGGTAGCATCCGCCGGACTGATCCTCGCTGGCACGTTCGCTGTCGCGGGCATCTTCGGCGCGACAAACCAGGTGCGTCAGCTTGGCGTCTCGATCGCGCTAGGGGTGCTGCTCGATACGTTTGTTGTGCGCACGCTGCTCGTGCCCTCGGTCGTCGCGCTTCTGGGGCGTTGGAACTGGTGGCCATCCGCGCTTTGGCGGGCCAAAGAGCCTCAAAGAGGCTGTCGAAAGCCACGAAGCGCAACCAGCGCGCGAGCCAGTCGCTCCCGACCGTCATAGCTGAGCGCCAGACGTGACCGCCCTCCCCGTCCGTCCAGCAGAGACACGTCCGCTTGTCTCCACGCGCAACGTATGCTACGCTACGCCGCAAGATAGGCGGGTTGTCATGTGGGGACGCATGGGGAGGGCGCATGCCGCAATCACTGAGCGACACAATCAACCTGATCGCGAGCGTCATCTCGATCATCGGCGGCATGGTCTCGATTGGCGGCGCACTCAACAAATGGCTGGCCAAGCCAGGCGCCGCTCCCGCCAAAAAACCATCTGAGCGAACGCCATCCACCTGGCCGCCCGCCGCGCCCATGCCATCCAGACAGCCTACTGGGGGACCTTCCAGACAACCCGCCGCTCGCCAGACTGCGCAACGCGCGGGGCGCAGCGTCAGCCACCCCGTCATCCTCGGCTTCTCCGCGCTTGGCTTGCTCGCGGTGATCGCCTACTCGGTTGAGTTGCTCATCAACTACGCGCAGTCCGGCGGCGCCTCGACGGGGATTTCCATCAGCAGCCCGCTGCTCGGCGTCAATGCGGTTCTGGTCACGCTGAACCTCATCTGCGTGGTGGTCGTGACCGTTGGCATGGCGGTCACCGCCTATCGCGCGCAGCGTCGGGGATGGCTCGCCACTGGCGTCATCGCGCTCGTCGTATCGCTCTGCACGATCGGCATCTTCTCGGCTGTGGCGCTGGTTCCTGGCGTATTCTACGGTCTCTCTGGCCCGCGCGAACAGGACGCGTGGCTCGCCTGATGTGCTCCTCCCGTCCCGCACGTGCGCTTACACCCGCGCATACGCGCGCAGCCAGGCGGTCACCTCGCGCAAGAAGGCGTCCGGCGCTTCCTCCTGCGGCATGCCGCCGGTGGGGAAGACGCGCAGCTCCAGGCCAGGGCGGAGCTCCTTGAAGGCCCGCGCGCGGCTTACGGGCGCGCTGGCGTCGTGGCGGCCCCAGACGAGCAGCGTGGGGGTAGAAAGACCGGCGAAGGTGGCGCTGATCGGCGCCGCCAGCGCGCCTGCCAGCGCATCCGCCGGTGCGAAGCGAGCGCCGGGTTGGTGGGCGACATCGACTACCGCGGCATCGGGCGCGCGCTGACCGCGAACCTGCGCGCCGGCGTCGTCGCCCAGGGCGGATCGACCATCACGCAGCAGGTCGCGAAGTCGTTCCTGACCGCCGAACGGACGCTGCAGCGGAAGATCCGCGAGGCGATCCTGGCGCGGCGGCTGGAGCGGCACTTCTCGAAGCGCGACATCCTGACGCTGTACCTGAACCAGATCTTCCTGGGCCACGGCTCGTACGGCGTCGCGGCGGCGGCGCGGCGCTACTTCGACAAGGCGGTGGGCGATCTCGATCTCGGCGAGATGGCGCTGCTCGCCGGCCTGGCGCGGGCGCCGTCGCGGTTCTCGCCGCTGACGAGCGTGGAGGCGGCGCGCGCGCGGCGCGACCAGGTGCTGGGGACGATGATCGCCGCCGGCTACCTGACCGAGGACGAGGCGAACCACTGGCGCGCCCGCCCGGTCGTGGTGCGCCAGCGCCCGGATTTCTTCCGCACGACGTCGCCGTATTTCGCCGAGCACGTGCGCCGCGACGTCGTGCGCCGCTACGGCGAGAAGAAGCTGCTCGAGGGCGGCCTCGACATCGAGACCGCGGTGGTGCCGTGGATCGATGCGTCCGCGCAGGAGAACGTCGACTTCTCGCTGCGCAAGCTGGACAAGCGGCAGGGCTGGCGCGGACCGGTCGCGCGGCTCGCCGGGCCGGCGGCCGACGAGTTCCGCGCCCGCATCGCCGCCCGCTACGGCGCCGATCCCGCCCGTCGAGGGGCGGCTGTACCTGGGCATCGTCGAGGCCGCGGCGGCGACAGGCGCGTACCGCGTGCGCGTCGGCAAGGGGATCTACACGCTGCCGCCCGGCCGGGATGATGTGGGCGGTGCCGTACAGCACCAAGGACGCGCGCAACGGCACGCTGCTGGAGTCGACCGTCGGCGTGCTGCACGCGGGCGACGTCGTCTGGGTGCGGAACGCGCACCAGTCGAAGCGGCGGCGGTTCGCCGACTGGACCTACGACGCCAAGAGCGAGGTGCAGTGGCTGCCCGCCTACGACGAGACCGCGCCCGGCAAGGGACCGCCGAAGCGCCCCGGGCAGGCCAAACCCGTCGAGCTGCTGCTGGAACAGACGCCGCGCGTGCAGGGCACTCTCTTCAGCTACGACCACGACACCGGCTACGTCGTCGCGATGGTCGGCGGCGACGACTACGACCGCTCCGAGTTCAACCGCGTGTCGCAGGCCTGCCGGCAGCCTGGTTCGGTCTACAAGCCGATGTACTACTCGCTGGCGCTCGACCGCGGCTACGGCTTCACGTCGCTGCTGAACGACGTGCCGCGCGCGGAGGTCGATCCGATCACGGGCGAGGTGTGGACGCCGACCAACCTCAACAACACCGTCGAGTACCAGGTCACGATGGAGTACGCGCTGATCTGGTCGAAGAACGTGCCGTCGGTGCAGCTGTTCAAGCTGGTGGGCGGCAGGGAGGTCGAGAAGTGGGCGCGGCGGCTCGGCATCTCGACGCCGATCATCCCCGATCAGGCGCTGGCGCTGGGCGCGTCCTGCACGCGCATCGACGAGCTGACCCGGGCGTTCTCGGCGTTCGCGAAGAACGGCGTCATCGTCGACCCGATCTACATCCGCCGCATCCGCGATCGCAACGGCGTCGCCATCGAGGACCACAGCGCGCCCGGCGATCCGTTCGGCACGCCGGCGGAGCGGCTGGACGGCTGGTCGCGCTGGCGGCGGAGGCGCCGCCCGAGCCGGTCATCGCGCCGCGCACCGCGCAGCCTGACGTCGACGCTGCTGCGCCACGTGGTGACGCGCGGGCACGCGCCGTCGATCCGCAGCACGGGCCTGCCCGCGGCCGGCAAGACCGGGACGTCGAGCGCGACGATGGACACCTGGTTCATCGGCTACACGTCGCGGTGGATGACGTCGACCTGGATCGGCGACGACCTGCGCGAGCGCCCGCTCGGACAGAAGGACGCGGCGTTCATGCTGACGGTGCCGATGTTCGCGCGCTACATGACGGAGGTGGCGACCGGCCAGCCGCTGCAGGACATCCCGTGGGCGCGGCCGCCGGGCGTGAAGGCCGACGACACGGGCGGCAAGCTGCGCACGACGATGGAGGAGGTCGCGGCCGACGGGGCCCCGACGCCGCCGGCCGGGAAGAAGCCCCTCGTGAAGCCGGGCTGGGTCGACCCCTTCGCGCAGTGACCACCTTCTGACCGGCGCGGCCGCCGTCGGCCGCCGCGGTCAGTGCACGCGGGCGGGCGCGCTCGCCTCGGCGAGCGCCTCGGCCTGGTCGTGCAGGTCGCAGCCCGCCTCGTGCAGACGATCGGCGAGCGGCGCGAGCGCGTCGGCCTGATCGACCGCCTCGCTCGCCTGCCGCGCCGCGACCGCGAGCGCGGTCTCCTCGAGCATCGCCACCTGCAGCTCGAGCCGCGCACGCACGCGGGTGGCCGCCCCCGAAAGCGCCTGCGCGCGCTCGTCGAGTGCGACCACCGCGCGTGCGGCACGGGTCAAATCAGCGCGCGCGGCCTCGTCGGCGCTGGCCGCGGCGGCCGCGGTCAGCGCGCCCGGCGCGCGCGCGCACGGCGCCCACGTCGATGCGCTCCAGCTCGCGCGCGCAGCTTGCGGCAGCGCACGGCCAGCGCGAGCACCTCGCGCGTCACCTCCTCGGCCAGCCGCGCGAGCCGCCGCCCGTCCGGCGCCGCCCGCGCCGCCCAGCCCGTCGACGATCCGGTCGTGCGCGATCGCCGCCCGATCCGCCAGCGCCCGCTCCTCGACGCCGGGCCCGCCCAGCGTCACGCGCGCCTCGACGAGCGCCCGCGCCAGCGGCCGGCCGGCGACGCGCTCGACGTGGGCGATCACCAGCGCCGACGACGCGCGCCAGCCCCGCCAGCAGGCCGACCAGCAACGCGTCCCCGGCCGCCAGCGCGTCGATCCCGCCCGCGAACGCCCGCCAGGTCGCGCCCGCCAGCACCGCACCGAGCGCCGACGTCATCACCGTGACCAGACGCCGCCGGGGGCCTGCCGGTCGGCCTGCGCCACCAGCAGCGCCAGCAGCGGACCGACCGCCATCATCATCCACCCCGTCGCGCCGGACGAGCGGCAGCGCCCAGGCCAGCGCGCCCGACGGCCGCCGGCGGCCCCGATGACCACCACCGCGTCGTGCTGGAAGCCGCGGTGATCCCGAAATCGCCAGTTCGTGTTCATGGCACGCGCCTACAGAGCTCAGGCCGGACGAGGGCGTTGTCCTTCACCGACTTGCGCAGCGCCTTCTTGGCGGCGACGTCGAAGCCGTCGGCCTTGCCCTCCTTCGCGGCCTTCTCCTCGCGCGCGTCGAGCTCGTCTTGCGGCGCAGCGTGGCCAGCTCGTCGATGCGCTTGTTGATCGCGTCGCGCTCCTTCTGCTTCTCCGCGATCACCGCCGCCTGCTTCGTCGGTGTCCATCGCCTTCATGTCGGCGGGCAGATCGGCCTGGACGTCGGACAGCTTGACCGGCCGCTCGCGACCGATTCGACCAGGTCGCCCTCGCCACCGACCGCCTTGCTCGTTCCTCGCCATGAAGCCCGCGCGCGCCGCCTTGACCGGCCGGCGGTGCCGCCGCCGCGACGCGTCGCTGCCGCGTCACCGCCGGCGCCGCCGCGCCGTAAGCCGATCGCCGTGCTGCCCCAGCTTGTCGTGCAGGCTGCGCCAGCTCGTCGTCGTAGCGCGAGTGCTCTTCCTGCATGCCGCCGTCCTGGTGGATGGCCATGTACTGGCCGCCGCCCAGCGACGCGATCTTCCGCCACGCGCCTTCGGCCTCGTGGTCGGTGCCGCACTGGATCGTGTGCAGCTGGATCCCCTTGCCGCGGCGGCCCGCGCCGCGCGCAGCGTAGTCGTAGCCGTCGTTGTAGTCGGTGTGCGGCGGCGCGTCGCCGACCAGGTAGATGACCTTCACGACCGCCTGCGCCTGGCTCCACGACATCTTGTGCACCGATTCGTGCAGCGCGCGCGCCACGTGCTCCGGCCCGTCGCCGCCGCCGTCGGCGTGGAAGCCGCGCAGCCGGCGGTAGACGCGGTCCAGGTCCTCGTCGAGGTCGAACACCTTGGTCACGTAGGCGTCGCCGACGTCGCGGTACGCGATCAGGCCGACGCGCAGATCGGGCGTCGGCTGGCCCTGCGCGACGAAGCTCGCCAGGCTCCAGATCTTCTGCTTCGCGCCCTCGATCAACCCGGACATCGAGCCGGTCGTGTCGAGCGCGAACACCAGCTCGACGCGCGGCCGCGCCACGCGACGGGCGCCTGACGCCAGCGGATCGGGCGGCTCGGGCGCGCGCGGCATCGGCGCGACGACAACGGGACGCGCGGCGTGGGCACGGCGACGGCGCGGCTCTGGCGCTGGGCGCCCAGCACCGCCAGCAGCGTGAGCGCACCGCCGTCAGGATCGCGTAGGTGACGATCCGGCGCGGCGCGCCGGCGGCGTCTTCGTCGCGGGTGAAGGGGACTCGGTGTTCGAATTCTTGGCGTCCATGGCGGCCTCCTCGTGGGTGCCCGCGTCGAGACGCACGATCGCGCGGATGGATCTCCGGGCTCATCGATTCCGACCGCGGGCCGCGCGCCAGGGGTCTGGCGCTCCTCGCGCGGGAGCGGCTATTGCGGCGCGTCGCCGAAGCGGCCGGTCAGGAAGTGCGACGCCATCGCCAGCAGGCGCAGCGTCTCGTCCCGCGACACGGCGAGGTGCAGGCGGACGGTGCGCCCGTCGCGTTCCAGCTGCGCGCGCGTCACCAGCGACGAAAAACCGCTCAGCACGAGCAGCGGATGCGTGCGCAGCTTGCGCTGCACCGTCGGCCACTGCGCCTCCCACTGCTGCGCCGGCGCGTCGGTCTTGAACTGCGGCGACGAGGTCGAGGTAGGGCGCGTCGGCGATGCCGATGACCGCGTTGATCGCCGCCGGAAGCGGCATGCCGTAAAGCATCGGCGGCTCGCCCGGCGCCGGCGCGCGCGACTTGAGCATGTCGACCGCGTTCACCATCACCGCCGCCGTCGGGCGGCATCAGTCCCTCCTCGGCGTCGATGCGCGTGAGCAGCGTCGCCCATCCGCCCTTGAGCGCGACGCCGTGGCCGACGCCGGGTTGACGCGCCGCCCCGGGATGCCGGCCGCCGCCGGGGCCGGTCCCCTTCGCCGCGACGGCCACCATCGGGCGGCGCCGCGGGCGCGAGCAGCAATGCGCGATACGCGCGTGGCGTCACCACCGTCAGCCCGGGCGCCGCGAGCATGATCAGCCGGTCATCGCGCCGCGCAGCGCGCGCCTCGCGCGCGTGCCGCTCCGCGATCGGCCGGCCGTCCTGCGTACGCCAGGTCAGCGTGTAATCGGACGCCTTGGCGCCGCGCGTTCAGCGCCGCGCGCAGCCTTCGCGTCGTCCAGGTGGTGGCGCACGGCGAGGAACGTGACCGACGGATCCAGCGGGTTGGGCGTCGCGACCAGCAGCGCCTCGAAGTCCATGAACAGGTCCAGGCCGGTGCCGATCACGAAGTCGCGCCCATCGGGAAGGCGCATCAGCAGCTCGTCGACCGGCGCCGCGTAGTCCGTCCCGCGCAGGCCGATCGAGCCGCATCAGCACGGTCAAGCGCGAGCCCTGCGGCGCATACGCCCCGAGGTCGCTGGTCGGCGCCGGACCGTCGTCGTCGTCGGTCAGGCGACGAGCCCGCGGTCTTCGTCGTCCTTGCCCGCGCGCGACGCCAGCGTCCCCTCGGCGGGCGGACTGCGGGCCGCGGCTCCGCGCGCGCGCCGGCCCTTGGCCTTGCCCTCGCCGCTCTCGGGGCCGCCCAGAGCGGCAAGTCCTTGACCTCTTCGATGGTTTACGCCCGCGATCTCGACGTCCGACGGGCCCCGTGAACCCGCGCGCGCCCATGGCCAGACCGATGACCACGACGCCAACGTGCGCCAGCACCGACAGCACGAGACCAAGGCTCCAGCGCAACAACATGTCGCACCGCTAGAGCGTACCCCCATTCTCATGCTGGGACCGGAATTCCGGCGCCGCCGCTGACGCACGCAAATCCGACAAATCCGCGGAAAAAAAGCGGGTTCCTGCTAGGCTTCGGCCCGCGATGCGTGTCGGCCCCCGACAGCGTCCGGGCGGACATCTAGTCGCCGGCTCGACGCGCCGGCGTTGCCGGCGCACCGGCGTCGGACGCCGGTGACGGCGTCGCGTCAGGAAAGCGTGCGCTCGATGACGGATGAGGTGGGAGCGACACCAATGGTCAGCAATGCCCCGTCGCGCGGCCACTCCTGCACGATCTCCGTCAGCGCCGCCGACAAGAACGCGCCCGCGACGCGCGCGGCGGCGGCGGTGCTGGATGTGGCATCGGCGGCGATGAGCCGCCCCCCGGGGCGCAGGCACGGCACCAGCGCGGCCAGCCAGCGCGGCGGCCTCGTCGTCCTGCAGGCCGCCGACGTTCTCGACCACCAGCGCGGGAAGACCGGTCGGCCGAGCGGCAGCTCGGCGCCCGCGAGCGCCACGTCGAGCGCGCGGTTCTGCTTGTGCGCGCGACGGCGCGCGCGCACGGCGATCGGGCGCGTCTCGGGCTCGACCAGCACGAGCGCGCGGCCGGTGGTCGCGATGGCGTCGCCCAGCCACGGCGGACCGATCACGACGACGGGCGCGCGTCCTTCCGTCCAGCGCAGCACGGCGGCCAGCGTCGGCGCGCTGCCCAGCGCGCCCGATAGCAAGGGTCCCTTGACGGCCATCTTCCTTCTTCGGGGCGCGACCCTATCATGAGCGAGCCGGCATCCATGACGTTCTGCGTTCGGCTGGGTCCGGGGGTGCGCGCCCGACAAGATCGGCGGCAAGGCGCGGTCGCTCGTCGCGGCTCGCGGAGGCAGGCCTGCCCGTCCCGCAGGCGATCGTCGTGACGACCGATCTGCTCGCGCAGCTGCGCGCCGGCGGCCCGAAGCTGCCGTCGTCGCTCGCGGCGCCGGGCGCGCTGACGACCGTCGAAGGCGCGGCGCGCGCGCTGGCGGCGGCGCCGTGGCCGGAGGGGTTCGCGTCCACGCTCGCGCGCGAGGTCGACACGCTGGTGCCCGAGCCCGGCGCGCGCTACGCGGTGCGGTCGTCGGCGTCGATCGAGGACGAGGCGGGCGTGCTGGCGGCCGGGTTGTTCCTGTCGCGCGTCGATGTCGCCCGCGGCGAGGTGCTGGAAGCGGTGCGCGCGGTGCTCGGGCTCCGCGCTCTCGCCCGCCGTCGTCGCGTACCTCGCGCAGCACGACCTGTCCTCCGACAACCTCGACTTCGCGGTTCTGATCCACGAGTTCGTCGCAGGGTGACGCGGCGGGCGCGGCCGCGTTCGACCCGACGCGCGCGGAGTCGCCGACGATCGAGATCCACGCGGGCAAGGGGCGGCGATCGAGGGCCGCGCGCGCGCGCGCATCGACGCAGGCGGTGCGCGGGCTGGCGAAGACCGACGGCGCCGGTCGAGCTGGAATGGGTCGCGAGCGGTGGCGAACCCACGTTCTTGCAGCTGCGGCCGCTGCAATCGCCGGGCGCATGCCCGCCCGCCCGGTCGTCGCGCTGCCGTCGTTCGATCCGCTGTCCGCGGCGAAGGACCGCGATCTGAACGACACGGACTGGCACTGGGACGCGGCCCACAACCCGCTGCCGCTATCGCCCGCCCAGGCGGGCCTGGTGTCGCTGGTCGACGAGCAGTGCAAGATCGGCCTGCGCCAGCGCGTGGTCGGCGGTTACCTCTTCTACGCCACCGATCCGACGTCGGAGACGACGCCGATCGGCGCGGCCGATGCGCTGCGCGGTGTGTGGGAGGCCGCGCGCGAGCGGCTCGCGCGCCCGACGCCGACGCTGGAGCAGGCGCTGGAGACGTTCGTCGCGATTTACCAGCCGCTGTTCGGCGTCGTGCAGCCGAACTCGCGCGCCGCCACCGGCGTGCTGGCCGCGTTCCTCCGGCGCAGCGGCTTCGACCCCGCGCCGCTGCTCCCCAAGCTGCTGTCGGGCGTCTCGTCGGCGGCGACGGAGCGCGCGCGGCGCGCACGGACGCTGGCCGACGCGGTCGATCCGAAGCTGCGCGGCGGCGGCGCTGGAGTCATACCTGGACGAATTCGGCGACGAGGCGCCGCGCTGGGACGTCGCCGCGCCGACGTGGCGCGAGCGATCGTCGTCGCTCGAGCGGCTGATGCGCAACACCAACGTCGGCGCGCCGATCGACGATCATTCGTGGCGCGAGGCCGCGGACGCGGTGCGCGCCCGGCTGCCCGACGACGGGCACGCGGAGTGGGAATCGCGGCTGTCGGTCGCGCGGCGCGCGGCCGCCGTCGCCGAGGACGACGACGCGCTGTACGCGCGGCTGCAGGCGCACGTGCGGCGGGCGCTGCTGCGCGAGGGCGAGCGGCTGTGGCAACGCGGCGTGCTCGCCGATCCGAACGAGGTGTTCTGGCTGCCGCTCGAGGCGGTCCGCAAGGACGCGCGCGGCGAGGCGCCGCTCGGACTACGAGGAGGCGGCGCTGGCGCTGACGGCGGCGCGTAGCGCGGACGCGGAGGCGCGCACCAACCCGCCGCCGCTCGGCGCCGCCGACACGCTGAATGTCGGCACCGACGTCGTCCGCGGGCGACCCGGGGTCCGCCGGCGCGCGCATCGGACCGGTGCGCATCTACCGCGGCGATCACGACCACGACCACGACGGCGAGCACGTGCTGGTCGCGCGCACGCTGCTGCCGACCGAGTTGCCGCTGCTGTCGCCGGCCGCGATCGTCGTCGAGACGGGCGGCGTGCTCGATCACGTGGCGGCGCAGGCGCGCGAGCGCGCCATCCCGGCTGTCGTCGGCGCCGTCGGCGCGTGCCGCGCCCTGCGCGACGGCGATCAGGTCCTCGTCGACGGCGGCGCGGGCCTTGTCGTCAGGCTCGCTTGAGGTGCGCGAGCGCGCCCGCGTTCACCAGCTGGGCGAGCTCGCGGTACCCGCCAATCGGGTGGCCCTCGACGAAGATCACGGGCACCGTGCGCCAGTTCGCGCGCGCGATCAGCGCGGCACGCGCCTGGCGATCACTGGTGACGTCGATGGTCTCGAACGGAATGCCGTGGCGGCTCAGCAGCTCTTCCGCGCGGCGGCACCAGCCACAGGTCGTCGTACTGAACACCGTGACCGGCGCGCCCGATGCGCTCGGGTTCTGCATTTGTTGCTCTTGCACCGATAACAGATGCCGCTAGCGCTCTTCGGTTTCGCTGTCGTCGGACAGGTACTCGAGGATCACCTCGTCCAGTCCCTTGTCGTCGCCCAGCTCTGCCGCGAACGCGTCCGTGCAGGCGCGGTTTGGCCCCCGGCGGATCCCAGGGCATCTTCACCTCGTGCGAGCTGGCCGTCGCGGTGCGGCCGGCACGGGTGATGATCGGTTGCTGGCGTGGGGCGCGACGACGGCCCGGGCGTCTCCCACGGCATGCGGATGTCGCGCGACGACGCCAGCGGCTGAGGTGCCGACTCGGGCGGCGCCGCGGCGCGCGCGCGCGCGGCTGCCCTTGGCCGGAACGACGGCGCCGTCGCTGGCGGCGACCGGCGCCTGCGGGCGCGGGCGGTTCGAGGCGCTGCTGCCGGTCGCGGGCGACTGCGCGCGCTGCCGGGCGTGCCGTTGACCTGGCGGCGCACCACCGCCGACGTTGATGACGACGTTGCGCCGGACCACGACGCCGTCGGCGGAGCTGGAGAGCACGACGGGCGGCCGCCGCACGCCGCCCGGCTTGACCATCACGACCGGCTTGGCCGGGGCCGGCGGGCCGCGGCCGCGCGAGATCGGCGGTGCGGGCAGCGCCGCGGGGCGCGCGGCCGCCGCGGCGGCAGCTCGGTTGCGCCTGCGCGACCGCGGATTCGACCACGGCGGGGCGGGCGCCTCCTCGACGCGGCGACGCGCGGCCGGTGCCGCCGGGGCGTCGAGCCTCGCCGGCTCGCCGCGCGCGATGAAGAACGCGCCGATGCGCGCGTCGTGACTCGCCGTGCGTCAGCTCCTTGATCATCGATTTGTGGAGCTGCTGCATCAGCGCGCGCACCGCGTCTTCGGGCGTGCTGGGGTCGTATTCCTGCTTCTTCGTCGAGAGGATCGTCCCCTCGTAGAACAGGTGGGTGTGCAGGCGCGCGTAGCCCTGCCCCGAATCCTCCGTCTGCACGTGGAATACACGCCCGCCGTGGCGGAGATTGTGGTTGTAGCCGAGAACCGGGCTGACGCGAGCGCGCTGGGTCATCGGGAGCGGGCACCGGGAATTATATCGCCGAAGCCCGGAAATTCCTTGAGGGATCACGTTGTCATTCGGAACCCTGAAGGGTTCCGAACCTCCCGCGATGAGCTCCGGTCGGGCAAAGCCCGCCTGCGCTCGACGCGTGCGGGTAGGCGCCGTTTTGGCGCCCCGTTCGGCAGCGGGTTACACTTTCGCGCCCCAAAGCCATGGCTCGAACCGCGAAAGATCCAGCGCAAGACCAACGAGACCCGATCGAGCTGACCCTCGATATCGATGGGAAGGGGGAGCGCCGGATCGCGACCCCGGTGCCGTTCTTCAACCACATGCTGGAAGCGGTCGCCAAGCACGGGCCTGTTCGACCTCGAGATGCGCAGCAGATCCACCACGATCATCGGTTTCCTGACCCGCCACCACCACATCCAGCAATGGCGATGG
>CAWEJL010000018.1:0-251364 GCA_963809385.1 uncultured Chloroflexia bacterium
AGTGACAGATCGGCGCGTGGGCGGCAAAGAAGGCCGCCTACGCGCCGATCTCAATGGACGCCTTGTTGCAAGGGAAGGGTATGAGGCGTATCGTGGGGCTACGCGAGTCATGGCGTGCGTAATAGAGCGGAGCCATAGTGGCGATGAACCGAGGAGGCGAGCATGCGCGACCCTCAGGCGGCCCTCTGCTGGAAAGGTGTCCAGTCTCTGACATAAAGAGCAGAGAAATTAAGGAAAAAAAGGAACCGGACAGTGATGAGTGAGAACTGCGTTGATCATGTCCAGAGTCTGCTGGAAATTGGTTTCTCCGGTAGACTGGTAGCTGTGGGTGGTTAACCGGTGTACATAGGCGTCTCCTGTGCGGTCATCGGGAGTCACACGCAGCATGCTCCTGGCGCGACTGCCAGTAGGCGGTCATGTCGAGATAGTGATGGCCCGTCGTCCACTGTTCATGCTGTTCGAGCAGCAGCGCGCCGAGCAGGGCGAAGAGCAGGACTCCCGGTTGGGAAAGATACGGATCACACGCTCGCGGCGGCGGATCTCCTCGTTGAGCCGCTCAACGCTGTTGGTCGTGCGCAGTCGTCGTCGGTAGGGGTCGGGCAGCGCCAGCACGGCGGTCGCGTCGTCGAAGCCCGCTTCCAGCACGGCCACGGCTTTGGGGGCGCGCTCGGTGAAGGTGTCGGTGATCTGGCTGAGGGGTGCGCGGGCGGTGGCGAGGTCGGGCGCCTCAAAGAGCACGCGAAGTTGCGCATGCAGGTCGTCGCGGACGGCCTTGGGCGTCGCCTCCATGACATCGCGGGTCAGATGCGTCTGGCAGCGCTGCCAGGTGGCGGGCCCTGGAAGTGGCGCTGGATCGCGTTAACCAAACCGCCATGCGCATCGGAACGACCAGATCCACCCCGGAGAGGCCCCGCCGCTTGAGCCAGCCGAGAAACCCCGACCAACTGGCTTCCGACTCGCTGTCGCCCAGGTGCAGGCCGAGAATCTCCCGCGAGCCCGCCGCATTGACGCCAATCGCCAGCAAGCCCGACAGCGCCCGAACCCGCTCGTCCTCGCGCACCTTCAAGACCAGCGCGTCCACCAGCACGAAGGGAAACGCCTGCTCGGAGAGCGGGCGCTCATTCCAAGCGGTGACCAGCGGGTCGAGCTGGGCGCACAGCGCCGAGACGGTCGACTTGGAGAAGCTGGCGCCACACAACTCCTCGGTGATCTGCGTCACTTTGCGCGTCGAGACGCCACTGACCACCATCTCCATGAGCGCCAACACCAACGCCTGTTCACTGCGCTGGTAGCGGGCAAAGAGTTCGGTCGAGAACTCACCCTCGCGCACCTGCGGCACGCGCAGCGTCAGCGGACCCACCCGTGTGGTGAGCTTGCGCGGACGCACGCCGTTGCGGTAGCCCTGACGCTCCTCACTGCGCTCGTAGCGTGTGGCGCCGATCTGCTCGCTCACCTGCGCCTCCAGCACCTGGTTGAGCACCTGCTCCAACAGCTTCGCGAGTCCGCTTTCACGTGCGGTTCCGCTCATGAGGCTGTGCAGGGTGTCGCTGTCAATGGTAACCTGATACGCAGTCATCCGGTCCTCCGCTGGTCGCTGAACGGCTTGTTTCGTTGCGTTCAGTCTACCCAGAGCGCCGGGTGCTTTGTTTTTGCCGCGCGGTTGGTAGCTGGCCCCACGTGGGGCCAGCTACCAACCGCCTATCCCGCACCGAATTTACAGCAGGTATTGGACACTACTACTGCGTTTTTTGCCATATTATCCAACATCAAGTACCAGCTTATGTTATTACAGAAGATGAGCACATCATCGTCTTTCTCTCAAAGGAAAATCATCCACTTATCGTGCCCAAGCAGCATATTCCCGACATATATTCCTTAGATGAAGCCACTGGGTCCCGCATTATGGGAGCAGCTATTGTGGTGGCTCGCGCCGTCAAAGTGGGACTCGCATGTGAAGGGATCTATCTGACACAAGCAAATGAGCCTGCAGCCGGTCAAGACGTCTTTCATTTTCATCTGCACATCTATCCCCGCTGGCAAGCTGTAGATTTTCGATCTCAACAGACTTCCCAACAGGTAAGAGCGGTAGATATGCAAGAGACCTTGCAGAAAATCACGGCATGCCTGTAATCTGAACCAGCATGCGCGCAACTACTGCGAAAACTCAATCTATGGCTGGCTGTTTAAGAATAGGGGCTCCCGTGAATAGTTTCTCCTCCGTCCGCTCATCGCCAGCCAGCTCGGATAGGTCGCGGTTGTAGAGCTGGGCGTAGAGGCCACCGAGCGCCAGGAGGTCGTCATGGCGGCCCTGCTCGACGATCTGGCCGCGGTCGAGGACGAGGATGCGGTCCGCGTCCTGGATAGTGGTGAGGCGGTGGGCGACGACCAGCGTGGTGCGGTCGCGCATCAGGCGGTTGAGCGCATCCTGGACGAGCGCCTCGGAGACGTTGTCGAGCGCGGCGGTGGCCTCGTCCAGCAGCAGGATGCGCGGGTCGCGCAGGATGGCGCGGGCAATGGCGATGCGCTGGCGCTGCCCGGCAGAGAGCTTGACGCCGCGATCACCGACGAGCGTCTGATAGGTCTGGGGTAGACGGGCGATGAATTCGTGAGCGTTGGCCGCGCGCGCTGCCACCTCGATCTCCTCGTCGCTGGCGTCGAGCCGCCCGAAGCGGATGTTGTCGGCGACGCTGCCGCTGAAGAGTGTAGGTTCCTGGGGAACGAGGGCGGTCTGCGCACGCAGCGAGGCGATGTTGACGCTGGCGATGTCGGCTCCGTCAATCAGGATGTGGCCGCCGTCGCGCTCATAGAGCCGCAGCAGCAGGTTGAGCAGGGTGGTCTTGCCCGCGCCGCTCGGCCCCACCAGCGCCACGACCTGGCCCGGCGCGGCCTCGAAGGTCACATCATGCAGGATGGGACGGTCAGGACTGTAGCTGAAGGAGACGTGGTCGAACGCGACGCGCCCGCGCGTCGCGGGCAGGTCGGGCAGGTCGTCGCTCCACTCGGTCGTATCCACCGGGGTGTCGAGGATGGCGAAGGCGCGCGCCGCCGCCGCCATCGCCGCCTGCGTCTGCGAGAAGACGCCGCTGAGCGCGGCGAGCGGGCCGATGACGAAGGTCAGGTAGATGATGAAGGCGACCAGCTCGCCGCTGGTGAGGCGTCCGGCCAGCACCTCGCGCCCGCCGAACCAGATCACCAGCAGCACGGCGCCGAAGCCGACGAAGCCGATCACCGGTCCCACCAGCGCCTGCCAGCGCGCCCGGCGCAGACTTACCCGCAGCAGGCGGGCCATGCTCTCGCCGAAACGCTCCACCTCGTAGCGCTCGCGGGCGAAGGCTTTGACGACGCGAATCGAGCTGAGCGACTCGTCGATCACGCCGGTGGACTGCGCCAGCGCTTCCTGCGCCTCGCCGGAGTCGCTCCAGATGCGGCGGCCCAGGACGCTCACAAGGATTGCGGCGGGCGGGACGGCGGCCAGGGTAATCAGGGTGAGGCGCCAGTTGAGGGCGAAGACGATGGCGATGCTGCCCACCAGCGTGACGATCTGCCCGGCCAGCGGGATGATGTTGTCGTTGAGGGTGGCGATCTGCGTGACGTCGTTGGTGACGCGCGAGAGGACTTCACCAACGCGGCGCTCATCATACCAGGCGAGCGGCAGGCGGCTGAGGCGGTCGAAGAGCCGCGTGCGGAGGTCGGCCGTCAGGCGCTGGCCGGTGGAGGAGATGAGATAGTTTTGGGCGGCGTCCAGCGCGGCGCGCGCGAGGAAGAGCGCGAGCAGGCCCAGCGCGACCAGGTTGAGCAGCGCGGCGTCATGCTGGCTGAAGACGTGATCAATCATCTGTTGCAGGCCGAGCGGCATCGCCAGCGTCACCAGGTTGGTGAGTGTCAGCAGAGCGCCGCCGGCCAGCAGGCGGCGCCAGTAGGGCCGCAACAGGCCGAACGCGCGGCGGTAGGGGGCGCGCTCACCGATGTCGGTGTTCAGCGCGCTGCCTCGTTTCCGCCGCTGCGCCCACGGGCGCTCCGTCGCCGCGTCTATCGCACTGTCCGTGACCTCATCAATCGCCATGCCGCGCGTCCTCCCGCTGTGGCGATTTCGTCAGTCCGAAGCCGCTACTCAGGTTGTATAGTATGCGGCCGGAGCACGTTAAGCGCACTGGAAGAACGTTTAGGTGGTGGGGGGACGCGGGGCTTCAATGACAAACACAGGGGAGCGCGCCGCGCAAGCACGCTCCCCCGCCAGATGCGACTGGGTCTCGCATACAGATACTAGACGCATTTCCGGCGCCGGGATTGACCGGCTGGTACTTCGTGGCGCGTGGCGTGGTATTATCTCGCTATGCGGCGACCGCTCGCTCGCCCGCGCCGCTGGTTTCGCTAGCTGGAGGATGAATCAGCATGAGTGACGCCACATCATCTGAGACGCCGGGAACATCTGTGGTCACAGAGGCCGTGCGGTTTCCGTTTCGCGGGCAGCCGCGCGATGCGTATCTGGCCCTGCCGGAGGGCGCGGGGCCATTCCCTGGCGTGGTGGTGATCCACGAGATCTACGGCCTGAACGACAATATCCGCGATGTGTCGCGGCGCTTCGCGGCGGCGGGCTACGCGGCGCTGGCGATAGACCTCTTCGCCGGACGCAACCGGGCGGTGTGCATGGCCCGCATCATGAGCCACATGTTATCAGGTTCAACCAGCAACTCCAGCATTGATGAGCTCAAGGCGGGGCTGGATTGGCTCGGACAGCGGCCCGAGGTGGACGCGGCGCGCGTGGGAGCCATCGGCTTTTGCATGGGCGGCACGTTCGCCATCGCCTGGGCGTGCGCAGACCCGCGCCTCCAGGTGATCGCGCCGTTCTACGCGCGCAATCCGCGCCCGCTGGAGGCGACGAAGCGCATGTGTCCCGTTGTCGGCTCCTACCCTGACAAGGACTTCACCACCGAGCCGGGCCGCAAGCTGGACGTCGCGCTGACCGCCGCGAGCGTGCCGCACGACATCAAAATCTACCCCAACACCCAGCACTCGTTCTTCAACGATCAGGGCCCCGCCTACGATCCCGTTGCCAGCGCCGACGCCTGGGCGCGCATCATGGGCTACTTCGGCGAGCGGCTGGGGCAGGCGCTCATTTGAGGAATGCGTCAATCTCTTCGGCAATGGATGCGCGCAGATCGGGGTGACGCCGTAGTTGCATGAGCAAAACTCTTGCTCCATCAGCAGTCTCCCCGCTCTTCAAAAAGTTCTTTAACTGATGCAGTATGTACGCTTGATCTCTTGGATTGAGTTCTTGCGCATCAAGCTTTTCCTGAAGTTCTCCGAGCGGAGAGACTGGCGCTGGCGGTGGTACCGGCAAAGGGTTAGGCGCTAAAGCGGGTTGTGGCAGCTTACTTATGGCTAGTAGTAGGCTCTGCCAAGCCGCCGCGTCGTTAGTTCGATAGTCAACAAACTGTATCTTTTGGAGTTCTTCAGGTAACAGATGAACATCAACCCCACCTTCCAATAGTATGGGAAGGATTTGTTTCCTCAACGCATGCGCGTAGCGGTATTCAGCTTGACATGGAACGGACCGGAAGGAGGCGGGTGTGAGCGCAAAGATAAATAGGTCAGTCGTGCGGACATTTTGGAGTATTTCTTCCCACCAACGTTGGCCACCGACAAGACGCTGGTCATACCAGACATTCCAACCTTGCTGTTCAAGTCTCTTCGCAAGAGCAGAGATGGCATATCGCTCAGTGCTCTTGTAGCTGATGAAGATTTGCTTAGGCGACATACCCATTCTTGCTCCATGCGCCGCTTCCGCAATTTCTGGCTTGCGGTGACCGGCATTAATTGCGTTTGCTTGTTGCTCAAGGACCCAATCCTGCGCTCCTATGGGACTTAGGCCGTCGAGAGGAGTCGCTCTCTCTAAACCCTCCTCAGACATGACTACCGATGTCGCGATGATTGCATTGACCGTGCGCCCTGTTGAGAGCACCTGCGCTGTTATTCCCAGGCGCCCCTGCTCATTGATCTCGAATATCACCTCGACTGGCGTTCCAGCGGGCAGGCTTGGCGGCAATTCAAGATGCACGGAGCCCATGTCTTTGCCCCGGCTCAAGTCGGCCACTTCCTCGCTGTCCTCGTCGTTCTCCATAATGCGAAACAGCGTGTGCGACTGGTTATCTCGAACCGTAGGGAAGCGTAGAGTTGCTGTCGCAGGCGCCTGCTGCTGGCGAAAAATGAGGTTTTTTATCACTTCATGGCCCGCCTTGTTTAGGGTCACGATGCCAAAGCTGTGACTGATGACGTTGCGGATAGTGGTTTTCTCCATCTGCTCCTCCACCTCGGACCTGGCACTCAACTCGATCGCAGCATGTCGTTGCGTCTGCTGGAAGGTCTTGCCCTGCGCCTCGAGCGTCTCGGCCTTCGGGCCGGTGCTCAGCTTCAGCCGATAGATCTCCGCACTTTTGATCAAAGCATAATACTAAACGGCTGCTGTGTTAACATTGACGGAGCGCACTTTTAGCTAGCGTTAATTACAATTGTGTACTAGCTGAGCTACAAATTCAACTCATGCCCGTGCAGGCGCAGCCAGCGGCGGTGGTCGCGGTAGTCGGGGCAGGCGCGCTCGACCAGCGCCCAGAAAGGGGCGGCGTGGTTGTGCTCCTGGAGGTGGCAGAGCTCGTGGATGACGACGTAGTCGAGGACCGCAGGCGGGGCGAGCAGTAGCCGCCAGTTGAAGTTGAGATTGCCCTGGCGCGAGCAGCTTCCCCAGCGGGTCTTCTGCGATTTGATGGCGACGCTGGCCCAGGTGAAGCTGTAGGAAGCGTTGCAGTGAGTCAGCCGCTCCTCGAAGACCGTCCGCGCCTGCCGCCGGTACCAGCGCTCCAGCACGTCGCGGACGAGCGGGTCGCGCTCCGCCGGGGCCAGCGCGGCGGCTGCGGCGGGCAGCGCGAGGGTGAGCTGGTCGCCGGAGAGCGCGATGCGGGCTGTGCTGGCGCCGCTGGCGTTGGTGGTGAGCGCCAGGCGCAGTGCGGCGCCCATGAAGGGCAGCGCGTGGCCGTCCGCCAGTGGATCGGGGGTGGGAGGGGGAGCGAGCGGGGCCAGCCGGGCTTGCGTGCGCAGGATCCATCCCTCGTACTGGCGCAGCGTCTCCTCGATGCGCGCCTGGCTGACGCCGCGCGGCTTCACCACCTCCAGCGCGCCGCCGGGGCGCACGACCAGCCGTACCCGCCGCGCGCGCGCGCTGGGCCGCACCTGATAGGTGATTGGACCGTCGCTGAGGTGGATGATCCGCTCATCCGCTCCGGAGCCGCTGCCCGGCTCGCTCTTCCCTTGTCGCGCCATGTCGCCCGCCTCCTCTCGATGAGGGAAGCATACTACACACGCCGCCTATCTGGCGCGTGGCGGGCTCAAGAGAGTCTGTCCCTCCCTCTACCAGTTTCTCAGGGCTCGCGATGTTTTCGCGACACGCATACACTATCCGCGCGGCACAGGCTCCATAAGCATGGAGCGCTAATGGGACCTCTGGCGGCGTTGGACGGGAGTTTTGGGCCGGTCTGGGGCGCAATGTGGGCAAAACGGGGAATTTGAGCAGATTCGTAGGAAAAGATGCTTGACGACATCCTGGCGTTGTGATAATCTTGTTTTTGCGCCCCACGAAACGGTGTGACGCACGGTGGCGACGCCACCAGACGCACATGAACAACTGAAGAGTGAGAATCAGCAGCAGCGTAAGATGCATACGTCATGACGAATGACTCGCGCGGCAACGTGTGGAGTCAACATGGCGGCGGGCCGGAGAATGATTTCTCCTTCGGGAGAGCGTTCAACCGGACCTTTGAGTAGAAACCTGTGCAGAGAGCTAAGCAAACAACCAAGAGATAGCGATATCTTATATGGCGAGTTTGATCCTGGCTCAGGACAAACGCTGGCGGCGTGCCTAACACATGCAAGTCGAACGGGGTTCTCGTCTTCGGATGGGGGCCGAGTGGCGGACGGGTGAGTAACACGTGGATGACGTGCCCTGGTGTGGGGGATACCCTTCAGAAATGAGGGTTAATACCGCATACGATCGCTGGGATAGGCCCTAGCGAGGAAAGCCTTCGCGAGAAGGCGCATTGGGAGCGGTCCGCGGCCGATTAGCTAGTTGGTGTGGTAAGAGCGCACCAAGGCATCGATCGGTAGCTGGTCTGAGAGGATGATCAGCCACACTGGGATTGAGAACGGCCCAGACTCCTACGGGGGGCAGCAGTGAGGGATCTTCGGCAATGGGGGAAACCCTGACCGAGCAACGCCGCGTGCGGGACGACGGCCTTCGGGTTGTAAACCGCTTTTCTGTGGGACGAGAATGGACGGTACCACAGGAAGAAGTCTCGGCTAACTACGTGCCAGCAGCCGCGGTAATACGTAGGAGACGAGCGTTGTCCGGAGTTACTGGGCGTAAAGGGTGCGCAGGCGGCCGCACGCGTCGCGAGTGAAATCTCCCGGCTCAACTGGGAGGGTGGTCGCGAGACGGTGCGGCTTGAGGCTTGGAGAGGGGCGTGGAATTCCGGGTGGAGCGGTGAAATGCGTAGAGATCCGGAGGAACACCGACGGCGAAGGCAGCGCCCTGGACAAGACCTGACGCTCAGGCACGAAAGCTCGGGGAGCGAACAGGATTAGATACCCTGGTAGTCCGAGCGGTAAACGATGTCCACCAGGTGTTGGAGGTATCGACCCCGCCAGCGCCGAAGCTAACGTGATGAGTGGACCGCCTGGGGAGTACGGCCGCAAGGTTAAAACTCAAAGGAATTGACGGGGGCCCGCACAAGCAGCGGAGTGTGTGGTTTAATTCGAAGCAACGCGAAGAACCTTACCTGGGTTTGACATGCGCCTGCACCGCCTGGAGACAGGCGTCCCTTCGGGGCGGGCGCACAGGTGCTGCATGGCTGTCGTCAGCTCGTGCCGTGAGGTGTTGGGTTAAGTCCCCTAACGAGCGCAACCCCTGAGGTCCGTTACTTGGGTGTCGGGCCTGACTGCCGCGCGCAACGCGGAGGAAGGTGGGGATGACGTCAAGTCAGCACGGCCCTTACGTCCAGGGCGACACACACACTACAATGGCCGGTACAACGGGATGCGAAGTCGCGAGGCGGAGCTAATCCAGAGAAAGCCGGTCTCAGTTCGGATTGCAGGCTGCAACTCGCCTGCATGAAGCTGGAGTTGCTAGTAACCGCGGGTCAGCATACCGCGGTGAATACGTTCCCGGGCCTTGTACACACCGCCCGTCACACCACGAAAGTCGGCGACACCTGAAGCCGCTGGGCTAACTCTGGCTTGCCAGAGAGGCAGGCGTCGAGGGTGGGGTCGGTGATTGGGGTGAAGTCGTAACAAGGTAGCCGTACCGGAAGGTGCGGCTGGATCACCTCCTTTCTAGGGACACGCGAGCGCACGGGGCTTACCCCTCGTGCCTCCATTCCCAGGTCGATCGGCGAGAGATGGCTTGCCATCCTTCGTCGTTTGCGATCGCATAGATTCGCTCAAAGACCGCCACTATGGCGCTCCTGACGTAGGCGTCCCGCACTGCTGGTTCTCACTTTTCAGTCGCTTCATGAGCGATTGGTGCGCTACGGGCCTGTAGCTCAGTTGGTTAGAGCGCGGTCCTGATAAGACCGAGGTCCCCTGTTCGAGCCAGGGCAGGCCCACCGAAGCCGCGCAGCGGTCACTATGGTGGTCGGGCGCGCCCCTGGGGGCGTAGCTCAGCTGGAAGAGCATCTGGTTTGCAACCAGAGGGTCAGGGGTTCGAGTCCCCTCGTCTCCACCAGGCCACCTGAGTGATCGGGCTCCGGCCTCATTTCCTCGCGATTCTCGCGTGATCTCGTATGTTGGTCTCCCGCGCCTGGGCGTGCGGGAGGGTTGGTGACTATAGCGGAGGGGTTCCACCCGTTCCCTTCCCGAACACGGTCGTTAAGCCCTCCAGCCCCAACGATACTGCAGGGGCAGCCCTGTGGGACAATAGGACGTCGCCGGCCCTCCCGCCCGCGCCAGTCGGTGCGGAGACCATTCGTTCTCGATCACGTCGCACTTTCCCTAATTCAATATCGCGTGTCTCGCTCCCGCGCCTGGGCGTGCGGGAGGGTTGGTGACTATAGCGGAGGGGTTCCACCCGTTCCCTTCCCGAACACGGTCGTTAAGCCCTCCAGCCCCAACGATACTGCAGGGGCAGCCCTGTGGGACAATAGGACGTCGCCGGCCCTCCCGCCCGCGCCAGTCGCACCGGAGCGAGACACACGCGAAGAACTCAGTAAAGTCTGTCGCTTATCAAGCGACAGACTTTTTGTTGTTTCTCGCGATCGATCGAGAGATTGCGCGCCCCTGCGCTCGCGCTTGGGCCGCGCACGCGATCAACCGCCCCGACCTGTTACGCGGCTTACTCGCCTTGTGAGATGAGAAGGATCTCGATGCAAGCGGCGGGTGGGCGAATTTCTGGTCTGCCTGGCTAGGACGTTGGCGTTCAGGAGGCTTCAATCCCAGATCGAGCGGCGTGCCGGCCAGGACGTTGGTCGTGGGGGCCAGGCGCGCTCCTTCGCGCGCGCATCACAGCGCCAAGCGCCGTTCGTGTGACAGTGACCGTATCCAGAGATTGGCCGCGCGTTTGTGCGCTGTGCGTGATACCCACATGGCATGCTCTCTCTTACTAGGTCAGACTCTATCGAAGAGAGGTGGTTTCGCATGAATCGCGCAACGACGACGAACTCTGATGAGCAGCATGCCGAGGTCTCCACGGCCCACGCGCCCAATCTGGGATCCCCGCTTGATATGACGGAGTTGTATGACGTCGTGGAGGTGGCGTTACACTTCTTTGATGAGCATCTGGCCGCCAAGGCTGAGCATGAGCGCCATCTGCACCTGCCGACGCGCATCGTCGGCGAGTGTCTCGGCGATCACGTGCGCCGTGGGGCGCGGCGCTGGACGGATTTGCCGGATGCGCTGCCGCTAGGCGAGGAGGGCGGCACCGCCTGGACGCCCGATAATGCATGGCTACGCGAGGAGCCTGAGAAATCTCAGCAGTCTTGAGCGCGCATTACCCGGCGCGATCGCTGGCGCGCGTTCGATGAGGCGCTGGGAAAGATACAGGAAGGCCGGACGCCCGTCGCTTACAGGCGACGGGCTTTCTGTGCGCGAAGGGTGTCGCAGTTTCAGCGCCATGAGGGGCGCGACCGTGTATAGGTAATGGTGCGCGCGCCTGGCTGAAACCCAAGGCTCTGGTAGAGCTTTCCCGGTATGGGATACCCATCGTCACCACGGGGACAGACGAGCGCGGACTCCGCGCCTGCCTCGCGCATTGCTCGTAGGGCCGCGAGATTCACCGCGCGCGCGAAGCCACGGCGGCGGTAGGCGGGCGCGCACCCCACCGGCTCCAGCAGGCCCACCTTGTTCCGTTCGTCGAGCCACCCCAGCGCGGTCGCCACGAAGTCGCCGTCCGGGCCCTCGATCACCCAATCCAGATCGGGACGGTATGGCCACGCGGCCATGAGCGCCGTATAGCCCTCAGTGGTCACGCGCGAGGGGTTGTTGTCTGAAAAAGCCGCCCGATGGCCAGCCGCGCGGCGCTCCGCTTCATCCGAGCGGACATGGCGCAGGATAAACCCATCGGGGGCTATAGGCGAGGCGAGCGCGTCAAGCGGCATGTGATGATGCGTGAAGTAGGGCGGCGCCTCGTCTGGCGCGTAGCCAGCCTCGCTCAGAGCGGACGACCAGATGCGGCTCGGTTTCCAGGACTGTACAGTTCAGGCGCTCGCCTCACCCACCCGCTCGAACCACGCGATGACGCATCCGCGAGATCTGGTCGCGCTGGATCAACGGCGAGGTTGAGGTAGTCGGGTAGCTCCGACCCATCCCCACGCCATGACCTCGGCGCCCTCCTCCCAGAGCGCGGTGCGCCAGGCGCTCGCCTGGCCGGGGATCGGCGTTGCGCTGCCATGCGAGATCCCCGATATGCCAGTTCGCGTTCACAGACCAGATGCGCTGAACGAGATCCTGCATGGCGCGCAGGTCGTCATCTGGTCGCGTTAGTCGCGTTGTCGCATGCGAGATCCTCCCGCTCTGCAGTGCCTCATCACGCGGGCTAGTACCACGTCGCCCAGCAAACACGCATGGCCCCCTCGCCGGTGAAGACGAGGGGGCCGCGCGTCGCTTGAGGAGCGACTGATTCAGTTGTAGATCGTCGGTCGGTCGCGCTAGGGCGTGACCGGGGCGAGTGGAGCGGTGTTCGGGCTGGCCGCACTGGGTGGCGTGGCCAGGCCAAACTGCTCCCCCAGATCGCGCTCGACGCGCTGGTGGTAGTCCTTCTCGTGCCCCAGCTGGGTCTGCGCCTCATCCCGCCGGTTCTCCCGCGCGAGCCGGCGCGCCTGAGCCATCGCCAGGCGGTAGTGCTCGCGCTGGAGGCGATGGTACGCGACGAGATCGCTGGCGTACCCAGTGCGCGGGCCACCCTGAATCCAGGTGATGATCCGGCGCAGCGCGCGCTCGCTAGTCAGCGGGCGAGTCTGGCCCGGCACGCGCACCGCGTTCACCTCGTGGCGCACGCGGTCCACATACCGATCCAGCCACGCCTGATCCATCCAGACGCGCAGACGCCCGCCGGTGGTCGGGCGGATGAAGCGAGCCAGATGGCGCGCGGCCACCGCATGCCGCACGCGCTCGTTGAGCAGCCGGGTCTGCGCCTCCGTCTCGTTGCGGGCCCGGCGCAGGTTCATCGCCACGCGCAGCCCGCTCGTATGGCGCTGGTACTCATCAGCCATATGCTTCAGGAGCGCCGCTGTGGACGAGCTGGCGTCCATGCGGGTGGTCTGGCTTCCAGCCGGGCCACGTGTCGCGGCGTTGCTCCGTGGTACACGCACGACACGGAAGGCGAGCGTCGCGGCGCTCGCCAGCGCGAAGGCCATCGCGCCCAGCAGCGTCAGGATTGGCATCGTTTGCTCTCCTCTCCATTCGTCGAACCAACTTCTCAAGGCGTCCTCGCTGGACGCAGTGGCAGTATAGGCGATAGCGCCAGGCGGGCGGTATCACGGAGAGGATGAGATTTTCGCGTGGAGACAGGCATGCGGCGCATCACCCGCGCGGTGTCATCCGCTGGGTGTCATCCGCTGGGTGAGTCCTTGCGCGCGGCCCGGCTAGTCGCTGGAGTCGGAGGGGGTGAGGTAGCCCTTGAGGACGGCGTAGAGTACGGCCTGGTCGCGATTCTGCACGCGCAGCTTGCTGATGATGTGGCCGATGTGGGTCTTGACGGTATTGGGTGAGATGACCATACGCTCGGCGATGGTGTCCGTCGAGAGCTGCTGGGCGACCAGCGCCAGCGTCTCGCGCTCGCGCTCGGTCAGGTGGGGGATCTTCACTGCCCTTCTGGCGCGGTGGCCATTGCTCCACCTGCGAGCCCTGGCGAACATAGCGCGCGGCGATCTCGCCATCTACTACCCACTCGCCCCTGGCCAGGCGTCGCGTCAGGTCGCAGAGATCGCCGTTGCGCGAGTCACCCTTGCGCGAGTAGCCTTGCGCGCCGGCGTAAAAGGCGTCGGCGAAGAGGTCGCCCTGGGTGTCGGTCGCGGTGATGACGCAGCAAGCGGTTTGGGGGCTGATGGCGCGCAGCTCGCGAATCAGCTCGACCCCGGCGCGATTGTCACCTTGCAGGCGCATGTCGATCAGCGCCACCATCGGGCGCGCACGCGCGGCTAGCTCCACGGCGTCTTCGGGGGTCTCGCAGACGCCCAGAAGCTCGATATCATCTTCCGCCATGAGCATTGGCACGGCGCGGCGGGCGAGGTAGTCATCATCAACCACCATCACGGTGATTTTGTCGCCCTGCGCGCTCTCGCGCTCGTCGTTACCCATTGCCCAGATTACTCCCCCGAAACGTTTCCACTAGAACAGAACGTTCCCTCGACGCGGGTATCGCGCCTCTCCAGCGCCCGGCCCATGATGTTGCGTATGCTCGTCTGTACGACCGCTTCGCCCTCTTTGAGCGATGAGGCGATGCTCTCGGCGCGCTCCCCGTGCGCGATCCGGCTCAGGATGTCGCGCTCTCGAGGCGTGAATAAAGGAGGTTGGGTGGCTTGTCCTGCCTGGTTCGCTTCCCGTAGCAGCAGCGCGGCCATTTCGGGGTCAAGCTCCCAGTCGCCAGCGGCCAGCCGTTTGACGATTCGTGGCAGCTCGTCGCCGAGAACGTAGCCTTTGCGATAATAGCCGTGCGCTCCGGCGTAGAACGCCAGGGGCAGCAGGTCGCCGCGCCGGTCGCTGGCAGTGAGCGCCAAGCAGGCGGTGGCGGGACTGAGCGCGCGGATCTGGCGGATCAGCGCGACGCCCGCATACGGGTCACCGCGCATGCGCATATCCACCAAGGCCACCTGTGGGGGCTGGCGCATGATCTCATCCAGGCATTCCTCCGCAGAGCCGCAGCGCGCCGTGATGGTGATTTCCGGGCTGTCTAAGAGCAACCGCAGCGCCTCGCGCGCGGTAGGGTCGTCATCCACGATAAGCGCTGTGATGGGCGTCACTTGCTCGCCACTCACATTGTTGCTCTCTTTCCGGCGTCGCTGGTCGCGCCGCGTGTTCTCTAAGGCGCTGGGACGGACGCATCTCGCCCAGCGCGCATTTTTCTTTTCCACATCTACGAACATGGAGCCACCGGCCCGTTGGCGAGTGGCTCCATTGCCGGTCAACTCTGGTTCAGGGCGGCGACCGCCGCCAGATTGGGCCTTTCACCGCGCGAGCCGCTTGCGCTGGGCCGCGCGTCGCCGGAGAGCGGCAGCGTGACGGAGAGGGTTGTGCCCGACGCGCCAGGCTCGCGTGAGCTCTCCAGTATGAGCGCGCCACCGCGCCGCTCGGCGCGCGCGCGGATACCGTTGATGCCGTGCGATTTGCGGATGCGGCTGGTATCGAAGCCGCAGCCGTTGTCGCGCATAGTGAGCAGCAATGCGCCATCCTCGACCAGGGCCGTGATCTCGATATGGGTGGCGCGCCCGTGACGCTCGGCGTTGTTGACCGCTTCGCGGACGATCATCATCGCGTCGTGGCGCAGGCTGAGCGTCAGGGCGCTGTCGTCGCCAGCGTGGCTCGATACGCACTGAACTTCGAGCGTGCGGCGCACTAGCGAGGCGTAGTCATCCAACTCGACGGAGAAGCGTGGACGCTCCACCCGGAGCCATTCGTCTTCTCGCTGCCAGATATCGGCGGTGTCGCGCTCGCGCCAGACTTCGATGAGGTAGTTGACCTGGCGCTGAAGCGCGCGGATGGCTTCGCGCGCGGCGAGCAGCTTTTCGCCGCCACGCGCGCTGAGCGCGTCCGACCGCTCCCACTCGCTGGCGACCTGCTCCAGCAGCATGCGGCCCATGCTGGCGTGCTGCGCCATGCCGTCGTGGATGTCGCGCCAGGTGTTGGCGCGCTCTTCTTCCGCCACGCGCTGATAGAGCATCGCGCTCTGCAGCGCCAGCGCCGCCAGATCGGCCAGCGCCGCGCACCATTCGCGGTACTCCTGCGGGAAGAGGCGCGGGGCGCGGTAGTTGACGAAGATGACGCCGAGCGCTTCCGTCTCGCTCCCTTGCCCGTCGGATGTGATCGCCGCCGGCCCGCAGCGGCAGGATCGCCGCCGCCTGGACGCCCTCGCGCGTCACGAATCCACTGGGATGCGGCTGGGGATCGGGCTCGTAGCGCTCGAATTGGGCTTCACCCGTGAGCAGCGCGCGCGCCACAGCGGAGCGTTCTCCACGCCGCGCCACGCGGGCCGCGGAGGCGGGCGGCGCCTGAAACACGCCAGCGATGATCGGCTCGCCAATCAGTCCGCTCTCCGAATCGCGGGGGTAGAGCGCCACGGAGTCAGCTCCGAGCGTCTCGCGCGCGATGTGGACGATCTCATCCAGCGCGGGCAGTAGCTCCTGCTGGACCAGCAGACGGCGGGCGATGCCCTGCGTGACGTTGGTGAGGCCTTGCGCGCGGGTCAGCCGGCGCACGCTATCCAGCGCGACCGCAAGATGCAGGACGATCGCATTGAGCAGCTCTACATCATCGTCGCTGAAGGCGTAGGCGCGCTCGCTCTGCACATCGAGCACACCGAGCGTCGTCTCACCCAAGATCAGGGGAAACGCCATTTCGGCGCGAGTGCGGGGGAAACTGGAGTGCGGCAGGTAGAGATGGTCAGGGTCGCGCGCGACGTCGTTGACGAGTCGCATCTGGCCATGGTTGGCGCACCAGCCCGTGATCCCCTGCGCCTCTACGACGACGAATTCGCGCTCGACCAGCTCCCGCCCGGCGGGGCTGGTGGCGCCGAAGAAGCGCAGGCCGCGCGCGATACGCTCATCATCTGAGGTGGCGAGCAGGATGTTGACCTCATCGTAGCCCATGCGCTGGGCGATGATCGCCGCCGCCTGATTGGCGAACGCGGTCTCGGAGGGGCCAGCGGTGATTGTGAGGGTGGTGATTGCGCGCGCGATGTCCAGCGCGCTGGTGAGGCCCTCTCGGCGCTCGGAGAGGTAGCGTAGGGTGATCGCGGGCAGCAGGCTGATGAGCGTTAGCCAGCAGACGTGCAGGGCGATGGTCCAGATCCCTATTGCATCCAGGCGCCCGACGCCAACCACCCACGCGATACCGTCGCAGACAGTGACCAGTCCGGCCAGCCCCATGATCCAGTACACCGAGGCGTAGCGTGCGGCGCGCAGCACCGGGAGCACGAACAGCAGCCAGCTCGCCCCGAGCAGTGGCTCGGTCACTCCGGCGCTCGCGCTCACGCGGTCCAGCGTCACGACGAATGCCAGCGCGGCGAGTGTCAGCGCGCAGGCCAGCGCGCCGTGGAGCAGGGATAGCTCGCGGCTGTCATCGCGGCGCTGGGATGGCGCGGCGGCTGAACCTGGGATAGGCTGCGGCTCTGGGTGCGCCGAAGATGAACCATGAGAATCCCTCAGTCAGCGCGCGCACGGCGCCCAGGATGGCGGCGCGCGCGTCGGGTCTGCGCGAGAGGGTGATGAGGGTTATCTGGTAGATGACGAAAAGCAGCGGCCAGAAGACCATCCAGGGGGAGATTGAGAGGATAGGCGCGACGAGCAGAACGGCGATGATCGCGGTGACTGTGCCCGCGATGGCGTCATACCAGGCGCGGAGGAAGCGCAGCGCGCGGCGGTGACGCACCGGCCGGTTCGCGGCAAGCAGATCGGTGGGTACGGGGCGGTAGACGTTGAGCACGTCGCATCCACTCCCTTCATCTCGTCACGCGCCTAAGATGGGCGCTCCTGAGGTGCGCGCGCCGCGCCCTACTCCTGGCGAGAGTATACCGCCTGGTGATCGGTAAGGCCTATCACCCATTGGATGATCTTTCGCGGACGGGCCAGGCTGGCGAGTCGGGGAATGTCGGGGCGTGAAGGTGGGCGTGGCGGATACGACAATCTGGAGGCTCCCAAGGCTGTTGAGACGCAAGCGCGACTGTGAGCGCTACTGAATATTGCGTAAAATGGATTATAGCAAGCGCATGTAGGATTGAGTCTGTGATATGCTGGCGACAAATTTTCGCTTTGTGGCTGTGGCCCGTACTGGTATCATCGTTTGTCCGAGCGATGAATCATCGTTGCGACACAGGGGGCGCTATGCCAAATCTCCGCACGGTAGTCATGGGTTCTGTTGATGAGCGGCGCATCATGGGCTATGTGGACGATCTCGGTGGGGTCTATAATGCGCAGCGCCAGAGAATCGGTGGTGTGGGTATCGAGCGCAACGCTCGCTACGCGGTTCAAGACGTGAGCGGAGTTGTTGTAGGCTCAGTAGATTCTCAGGGTGATGCGCATGGCGGGCATGCCGTCTATGATGCGTTCAATGTGGTTGTAGGAACGGCGTTCGCGAACGCGTTTGCAGAGGCCGCTACAGGGCAGGCTGGATTGATCGCATTCGATGAAGGGCAGGGGGAGCGCAGAGAGCTTATCTGTGGCGCCGCGTATCTGCTGCTGGTTCATGCGCCTGTTATCCCATCAGGGACTGGCCCTCAAGCGGAAGCGTTCACGCGGATGGCGCAAGGAGGAGCGCACCTGGCGCAAGAGGGCATCCACCATCTCAAGGAGGATCACCAGCGAACGCTGGCAGAGCGGGAGCGTCTCGCAAAAAATGGCAGCATCGTTGACAGCTCCGCGGGGCAGGTGGTGAAGTTCGCCGCGACGACCGTTCTTGAGATGATTCCCTTGGGGCTGGGACCCTGGGGTATTGGTGATGTGACGACGTTCATCGAATGTTTGCTAGGTCGCACGATCGATGGGCTCAAGCTCTCGATGTTTGAGCGGCTCATCTATCTGGGCGCCTCCGCGATTCCTGTTGTTCCCGCGCGCCCGGTCGTGACCGTTTACCGGCTGATCGAACGGAGCCGCGCGCATCAGGCCGCTGGCAAAGCAGGCGCTCCGGATCTGCCATCGGTGGCTGATCTCAACCCGATAGTGGATACGTCTCGCCCCGCTGGATACCTGGATGCCGCCAGACCTGGAGATCGTCCGCTATCGAACTAGGCCGGCGTGGTGAAACTCTTGTGGTGGTGGCGCGTTCCACGCTTGTGACGGAGGAGACGCTCATGGAAACGCGACCTTGTCCAACGTGTAAGGGGGCTGGACATGTTTTTATTGATGGCCCGTGCCCCCCATGTGGTGGGAGCGGGCGAAGCCGGGTGAATTCGGGGCGGCCATGCTCTTTATGCCGGGGAAGCGGCCACATATCAGGGCAAACGACCTGCAATCAGTGTGCGGGGCTCGGCTATCAGCGGATATTGTTTGGGCCTGAATAATACAACGCTTGCCTTACGGTCGCTTGGTGGTAACTCCCTGTTCGAGCTCTTGGGAGCGATAGATACAGCGTGTCCTACAACCGGCGGCAGGGAGTGGAGCGCACGACAATATGGAGGCGCCCGACGCCGTTTAGGCGTGTACCGGGCGTCTCCATGTGCGCGATAGGCAGCGGAAGGGAGCATGGCGCCAGTGCGCTCACGCGCCAGTGCGGCGCGTGAGGAACTAGTCGCGGCGCTCCTTGAGGCGGGCGGCCTTCCCGCGCAGTCCGCGCATGTAGTAGAGATTCTTGCGGCGGACCTGGTTGTGGCGCACGACCTCGATCTTGTCAATGCGCGGCGAGTGGAGCAGGTAGGTGCGCTCGACGCCGACATTGTGCGCGATGCGGCGGACGGTGAAGGCGCTGTTGAGCCCCGAGCCGCGCAGGTGAATGACGATGCCCTCGAAGACCTGGATACGCTCGCGATTGCCTTCGACGACCTTGGCGTGCACGCGCACGGTGTCGCCTGGCTCCAGCGTTGGAATATCCTCACGCAGATGCGGTTCTTCGACGGCCCGGACTAGTGGCGCTAGTGACATGTTTCTTTCCTCCTGGCGCTATGCCAACAGCCAGTATACACCTACATCGCGCTACCGCGCAATCATTCTGGCGCTTTCGGATTTTGAATAATGGCCCGTTTCTCTGAGCCTATGGCGCTGGCTCTGGCATGCGGATTGCATTATTTCTCCAGCGCCACGAATGGACGGCGCCCCACCGCAAGGATTGCGCCTTCCTTCTTCCGCCAGTCATGAAATCGCCTCGGACATCCGGCTCGCGGCAGGCCTCATTGCATCATGCCTCATGCGCTCATTCATCCCATATGAAAACAAGGAGGTGACGCTTGCTTGCGCGAATCGCGGACGTTGGCCCGCTCAATGGCCCGCTGATCGCGGGGCGCTATTTGCTGGGGGAGCCGCTTGGCTCTGGCGGCGCGGCGGTTGTCCGGCGCGGATGGGACACGTGTGAGGGGCGGGCCGTCGCGCTGAAGTCCCCCCCTGTGGATGGCCGCAAGGACGCTGCCGTGGCTGGCCGTGAGATGGGCTCCCTGGTCGCGCGGCCAGCGGACGCCGTCTCGCTTGACGCGCTCCGCCGGCGCATCGAGCGAGAGGGACGGATCATGTCCGCTCTCACGCACCCACATATCGCGCGGGTCTACGCGTATGTTGAAGTTGAGGGGTGGCCCTGGCTGGCGCTGGAGCTGGTGGATGGGGTGGACCTGCGGCGCGCCGTGTGCGAGCATGGCCCGATCTCCACGCTTGCCGCGCTGGATGTGGGCCGCCAGATGTGCGCGGCGCTGGCGGCTGTCCATGCCGCTGGCGTGGTTCATCGCGATGTCAAGCCGCAGAATGTAATGCTCTCGCATGGCGGCCATGCGACGCTGATTGATTTTGACCTCGCCTGGACGCCCGCGCTACGCGACGATTGGGAACCAAACTTGGTCTATGGCACCCCGGAATATATGGCGCCTGAGCAGGCGATGGGCGAGCGCATCACGGCGGCGACCGACATCTACGCGCTGGGTGTCATGCTCTACGAGTTGCTCGCCGGCTCAGCGCCGTTTCACTCTTCCACCGCCAGCGCGATCATGTGGCGGCATGTGACGGAAACCCCGCAACCGCTGCGCGAGTGGCGCCACGACCTGCCCGCACCGGTCGAGCGTGCGGTGATGCGCGCGCTGGCGAAGGAGCCACGGCGGCGTTATCCCAGCGCGGAAGCGATGGCGCGCGCGCTCGCCCAGGCGCAGGATGTGGCGCGGTTGGCGCCCACCCACCGTGGCGTGCGCTTCATCTCCCTGCCCACTGTGGCGCCACACATGGCTGAGACGCTGGCGCCTGTGCCGGCTGTGGTGTGTCCGGCGCCTACGCCCGCGCCACCGCCACCCATCCACTCGGCGCCAGAGCCGGGCCGCTGGCTTACGCGGGCCTTCTGGGCGCTGGTACTGATTGGCCTTATGCTGACGCTGGTCCTCTTCGCGACGCTATCCCAGCGCATGCCTATCTAACATCCCGGCGGGAGCGGCGGGGCGGCCATGAGCCGCGCGGCGCTGGTATCATCCCTGGGTGGGCGCGCCGTGCGGCGCGCGGTTCCTGGGAGGTCAGCGATGCGGATTTTCTCCGATATTCATCTGGTTGACGGCGTGGTCTGCAATGTCTATATCATCACCGAGCCAGACGGGCTGACGGTCGTGGATGCGGGCGTGCCGGGCGCGGAGAAGCGTATTCTGGCGGCGATCGCCCAGCTGGGCTACGCGCCGCGCGATGTGCGCCGTATCCTGCTGACGCACCAGCATTTTGATCATGTGGGCGGGCTTTCAGGGCTGGTGGCCGCGACTGGGGCCGAGACTGGGGCCGAGACTTGGGCGAGCGCGGGCGACGCGGACGCTATCGAGGGGAAGGCGCGGCGCGAGGCCCCGCATGGAGCGTTGGGGCTGGTGTTTCGCGGTTTTCTGCTGCCGCGTGTGCGCCGGGTGACGGTGGCGCGCCGCCTCAGCGAAGGCGAAACCGTTCCGGCGCTGGCGGGCGAGGGAGGACTGCGCGTGATCGAGACACCGGGCCACACGATGGGCCACATCGCCTTCTATCTCCCCACACGGCGCCTGCTGCTCGCGGGTGACGCCGTGCGCGCGGAGGGCCAGCGCCTGGCGCCGCCGCCACCGATCTTCAACGCGGATACGCCGCTGGCGCTGAAGAGCGTGGCGCGGCTGGCGGCGCTGGATGTAGAGGCGGTTCTGCCGGGCCACGGCGCGCCGCTGATCCACGGGGCAGGAGCGGAGCTAGCGCGGCTGGCGGGACTTCTCGCGTCAGTGCGGGCATAGCAGGCGGTGTAGGGCGACTATTGTTGACTTTACCAGTCATGTTCACATTGACGCCCCACACGCGCGCGTTCTATGCTGTGGAATAGCGCGGCTCTGGATGGGTGAACACGCCGCCCGCGCCGCCGGAGGCTCTGGCGGCGCTAGCGCGGGCCGCGCGCGGGGTAGACGCTATGCGACTGACCATGAAGAGCGATTACGGCCTGCGCGCGATGATTGACCTTGCGGCGCGCTATGGGAAAGGCCCGATCCCCAGCGCCGCGATCGCACGGCGCCAGCTCATCCCTGAGCATTTTCTCGACCAAACGCTGATTACGCTGCGCCGCGCCGGGCTGGTCAAGAGCCAGCGCGGGCCGCAGGGTGGGCATGCGCTGGCGAGGCCACCCGCGCAGATCACCATGCTGGATGTGCTGAGCGCGCTGGAGGGCGTCCCCGCCACGCTGGACTGCGTGCCGCAGCCGGGGGCTTGTGCGCTCGCGCCGGGCTGTGGCATGCGCGACATCTGGGTCCAGATTGACGCCTTCGCGCATGAGCTACTGGCCGCGACGACGCTGGAGCGGCTCGCGGCCCGTCACCAGCCCGCGCACGCCGAGAGCGTCGAGATGTACTACATCTGATTTTTACTGATTTTTTGATCTCCCCCCCGAGTAATCCGTCTCGTTTTTCAAACGCCATGTCCGCCACCAGCGCAGGCGGCGGACATGGCGTTTTTTGCCAGTTTCGTCTCGATCCTTCGTCGTTTCCTGGTCTTCGGATTCCTCCAGCGCGCGGTATCCGCATCGTCAGCGGGGTTGGGCTGTTGTCACTGCTGTCGCATCCACAGCTCGACTTCGCGTTGAGGCTCTTCGGCTGGATCCAGATGATAGGGGACGTTGGTGACGACAACATCGCGCATGCTGTAGAGGGCGAGCTTGAGGCGTAGCGCCGTCTCGTTGTGCAGCGCGCGCTCCCAGACGTGCGCCGGCACATACTCAGGCAGAAAGACTGTCACCAGGCTGCCGGGAGAAGCGCGACGGCGCTGGCGCACATACTCCAGGAATGGCCCCACCAGCCCACGATAGGGTGAACGAATCACGACGAGCTGCGGGAGCGGCGCGGGTTGCTTGCCACCCCACGATTGATTGTTCTCCGCTATTTCCACGTCATGCGCCCAGTGGTAGAAGGCCTCGCGGAAATCGCTGTCGTCTTCCTGTTCGGTCGTGACATGTACCGCCGTCACTTGCAGGCCTAGTGACCGCGCATAGGCCAGCGTGCGCTCGGCCACGCGATCCATCCGCGAGATTGGCGCCAGCGCCTGATGGCGCACCGTGGTGGCTGGCGGCGGCGGCGCCAAGCGTGTGATCTGCTGCGCGACTCCCCGATAATGCCGCGAGATGCCGCGAAACAGCAGGACGAGGAGGGGCACAAGCAACATCACAATCCAGGCGCCACGGTCAAATTTGGTCACCATGATGACCATCGCGACCAGGCCCGTGGTCAGCGCGCCGATGGCGTTGATGATCATCGAGCGCAGCCAGCCACTCCCCGCCGCGGCGCGGAGACGCCACCAGTGGATGACCATGCCGCTCTGCGAGAGGGTGAAGGCGGTGAAGACGCCGAGCGCGTAGAGATTGATCAACGCCTCGGTGTTGCCTTCGAACGCGATTATTAGCGTGATTGCCAGTACTGTCAACACGACGATGCCGACAGAGAACGCCAGTCGGTTGCCACGGAACGAGAATCCTTTGGGCAGCCAGCCGTCGTGCGCCAGAATGGACGCCAGGCGCGGAAAATCCGCATAGCTCGTATTCGCCGCGAGGATCAGAATCAGCATCGTGGTGAACTGGATGACGTAGAAGAACCAGTTCGTCACGACGCTGCCACCAAAGAGCATGTTGGCGATCTGTGAGGTAAGTGTCGGCTCGCCACCATTATAGGGCTCGATGCCGAAGCGCCAGGCCAGATAGGTCGTGCCGAGGAACAGCGTGACCAGTATGGTGATCATCCAGACGAGCGTGCGGGCGGCATTGCGCGATTCGGGCGCCTGAAAGGCTGGGACGCCATTCGAGATGGCCTCCACACCCGTCATGGCCGAGCAGCCCGAGGCAAACGCCGTCAGCACGAGCAACAGCGAGAGTTTTTCCGGCGCCCAGCCCAGCGGCGGCCCAAATGGGTGGATGTGCGGCGGAATCGGCGTGAAGAGGCCCCCAGGCGCCAATGCCGCGTGGATGATGCCCGTCACGATCATCACCAGGAATGCGCCGATGAAGAGGTAGGTAGGCGCAGTGAAGATCGTCCCCGCCTCGCGCACACCGCGCAAATTGACCACCATGATGGCGAGAATGAAGATGACGCCGAGCGGTACCGCGAACTCACTCAGTCTCGTGGTGTTGAGCGAGACAATCGCATCTACCCCAGCGGAGACGCTCACCGAAACCGTCAGCACGTAGTCGATCAGCAGCGCGGCCGCCGCCACCAGGCCGGGCCAGTCGCCCAGGTTGCTCCGGGCGACGATGTAGGAGCCGCCGCCCTGCGGATAGGCGTGGATGGTCTGGAAATACGAGGCGCCGACGATCAACATCAGCGTGGCGATGGCGACGGCGATCCAGGGGTTGATGCTCAAGATGCCGAGACCCGCGGTAATCAGGATGGCAAGAGACGCCTCTGTCGCATACGCCACGGAGCTGATCGCATCGCTGGACAGCACCGCCAGGGCTTTGACTTTGGTGAGGCGCTCGTGGATCTGCTGGGCGGTGGTCAGCGGCGCGCCGAAGAGCGCGGTCCGGACACGGCGCACCAGGCGCGCTGTTTCGCTGCGTGGCGCGGGCGCGGGAACGGCCGCCTCTAGCTCATCGGGGGCTTTCCTGGTGAAGTAGCCGCGCTCGGGATGCTTCACTCGCACGTAGGTGTCGCCCAACCGGCCGCCCTTCACCGTTTCGCGGCGCTCTAGGGTCGGTGAGACCTCCGCATGCACCACCTGCCCATGCGGGAGCGCGGCGGGCGCGGGCGCTGAGAGAGGGGTGACGCGAGTCGAAGCGCCCCGTTTCGATGGCGCCAGGTCAGGCGTCTCATCGCTTTCGTCGTTCTCGCGCAGCAGCCGGAATAGGGCGTCATCTTCTTCTGTTTCGTCCACTGCCAGGGAACCTAAGGATGCGGCGCCTGGCCCTGGTGTGGCGGACGCTGTGGGGGTCACGCTCTCGAAGGGCGTCCGCGCCTGCTTGGCGCCATTACCCGCTGGGTCGCCTGAATGAGAAGATGGCTGACCCTGGCGCGAGCCAGAGCCATTCAGTTCACTGGTCATAGGAGAGATAGGCTCGATTCTGCCTTAATTGTGAGATGACAAACAGCATGTCCACTATGATGTGCGCTGTACTCACGGCGTCTCGACGCCGCGTCGCTCCAGCTGCGCGCCTCCGTTTGATGTGGCATGCGCGACGTAAGCGCTGACGCGACGCAGCGAGGAATAGCCGCTCAGGCCACGACCGAAGTCCGGGCGTTGGGCGCGCGCGATGAGCCGCAGCAGCGCTTCGATCGGGAAGGGCTTGAGCAGCGCGGCGGCCGGCGCAAATTCAGCCAGACGGCTGGCCGAAACCGAAATCGGACTGATGACCACGATCGGTGTTGGATCCACTGGGCGTTTGTCCGCGGATGTCAGGGTGGGGCGCAGCATGCGCAGCAGCTCCCAGCCGCAGCGATCGGGCAGGTGTGTCTCAATCACGATCAGGTCAAAGGGAACCCCAACCTCGCGCGCGGCCAAGATCATATCGAAGGCTGTCTCGACGCTATCCGCCTCAGCGACGGAATAGCCTCCATGCGTCAGATTGAGCGTCATGATGCGTCGGAGTTGAAGTTCGTCCTCGACGAGAAGCACATGCGGCATCGCCTGTTCGCCTTTCGCCGCCTGGAAGGCCTCCGTCTGCACGCTCAGCAAGCGAGCGAGGGAAGGGGCGCGCCTCATTTGGACGCCGCGACGATGGTACGCCAGTGGACGTCAAGGTGGTGTAAAGGAATGGCAGATTGGCGTCTGGATTGTGTCAAGATTTTCGAGGGTGCGACCCCATCCGGCCTCCGGTCACCTTCCCCTGCGAGTGGAAGGCCTGACTCAGCACGAGCGGCGAAGGGCAAGCGCTTTTGCCATCCACCTGGCGCGCGGCGCGGCGCTCCCTCTCCTCCAAGGAGAGGGCCGGAGGTGAGGTCTGTCCCTGGCTACTCAGGGATACGGATGCGGTAGCCAACGCCGGCTTCGGTGATGAGGTAGCGCGGGCGGCTGGGCTCTGGCTCGATCTTGCGCCGCAGCTGGTTGATGAAGACACGCAGGTAGTGCGCCTCGGCCTCGTAGGATGGCCCCCAGACGGCGTGCAGCAGCACGCGATGGGTAACCACCTTGCCGGCGTTGGTCATGAGGTACTTCAGTACCTCATATTCTGTGGGCGTCAGATGCGCCTCGCGCCCGTCAACCGTCACCAGGCGGCGCTCCAGGTCCATTTCCAGCGCCCCCATGCGCATCAGCGCATCGCCCGTCCCGCTGGCGGCTCTCGCGACGTGGCGCAACGCCACGCGGATGCGCGCGATCAGCTCGCTCATGCCGAACGGCTTGGTCAGATAGTCATCGGCGCCCTGCTCCAGTGCGGCGACCTTATCCGCTTCGCGCGAGCGCACGGAGAGCACGATGATCGGCGTCTGCGTCCACACGCGCAACTGGTGGCAGACCTCGACGCCGTCCATGTCGGGCAGCGAGAGGTCGAGCAGGATCACATCGGGGCGCCACTGCGCCACGCGCTCCAGACCCTCCGCGGCGGTCGCCACCCACTCGACGCTGAAATCGGCGCCTTGCAGGCCCGTGCGCACGGCGCGCCCAATCTCCGGCTCATCGTCAATCACCAGCACGCGCGCGCCGTTGGCATGGCGCGCGGCGGCAGGCGCGTCTTCCTGGCTCATCGCGTGGCCTCCTGTGAAGCGGGCTCCATGCTTGGCGTCTCGGGCGACTCGGACGTCTCGGGTGTCTCGGGAGCATGGAGCGGATCGGGCAGGTCGGGCAGGGCGCCCTGTGGTCGCTCGCGTGCGAGTGGCAAGGTGAAGGTGAGCGTCGCGCCTTCGCCCGGCGCGCTCTCCGCCCAGATGCGGCCACCATGCGCGCGGATGATGCTGGCGCAGATCGCCAGACCCAGCCCCGTGCCAGCCGGCGGGCGGGCGGACGACCACGGCAGCCGCGCCTGCTTGACGCGGTAGAACTTATTGAAGACCGCCTCCAACTCGCGCTGTGGGATGCCAATGCCTTGGTCGCTGACCGAGACGATTAGCTCTGTCTCGCTGGTGGAAACGCGCACGCGGATGACACTGCCCTGTGGCGAGTATTTGATCGCGTTCTCGATCAGGTTGGTCAGCGTCTGTTCGATCTGCTCGTGGTCCATCAAGACCAGCGGCGGGTTATCCGGTTCCTCGACGCGGATATCGTAGCCGCGCGTCTGGCCGGTCAGGTCGAGCCGATCCAGCACGGCGGCGATCACATCGCCAATCAGCATCCAGTCAAGCTGCGGCTGCGCCACGCCCGCCTCCAGCCGCGAGAGATCGAGCAAGGCGCCAACCAGACGGTTGAGGCGGTCGGCGCTGGTGTCAATGGACTCCAGCAACTCCTGGCGCTCCGGCGCGGTCCAGGCGATGTCGCCGCGCAGGAGGCTGCTCGCGGCGGCCTTGATGGAGGCGAGCGGTGTGCGTAAATCATGCGTGACGCTGCCAAGCAGGGCGTCCTTCAGCCGGTCGCTATCGCGCAGCGCCGCCGCGTGCGCCGCCTCGCGCGCCAGCGCCGCGCGCTCGATCGCCAGCGCCATCTGGTCGCAGAAGGCGGAGAAGAGCGCCGCCTGCCGTGGATCAGCCTCGATGCGCTCAAGGCCCACAGCTCCCTCCGGCCACAGGCCGTGGACTGCGGGCGTTCCGGCGACCAAAAGCTTACCCGCCAGCCCGCGCGGGGTCTTGAGTGGCCGCCGCAGGATCGCCCGCCGTCCCGAGCCTGGCCCTTCCACCGTGGCCCGCAATTCCCCATCTCGCTCCCCAGAAATGGCGGCGACCTCAAGCGCGCCAGTCTCGTCAGGCAGCAGCAGCGCGCAGGAGCGCGCGCCGCTGGGAGCGAAGACGGTGACGGCCTGGCTAGTCAAGGCCTCGTACAGCTCCCGCTCATTCTCCGAGGCGGCGATCATCTGCGCCAGGCGGTAGAGCGTGTTGGTCTGGCGCTGGCTTTCCTCGGCGTCAGCGGCGCGGGCGCGCACCTCCGCTGTCATGTGTCCCATCGTCAGCGCGGTCGCCAGCAGCGCGAGGAGCGAGAGCCATTCGGTCGGATCGTCCACCGTGAAGAGATGGTAGGGTGGGATGAAGAAGAAATCATAACTCAGGAAGGACAAAATCGAGGCGAGGATCGCCGGCCAGCGGCCATAGCGCGCCGCCAGCCACAGCACAACCGGCAGGTAGAGCAGCGAAATATTGCTGATATGCGCGAAGGCCTGTGTTGCGCCGATAACGAGCGTCGCGGCGACGACGCCCGCGACCGCCAGCGCGCCCTGCGCCACCCAGGCGCGCGTCGAGCGGCGGCGCGACAGAGCGGTGAGCGCCGCTATGCGCCGTGACAGCCAGGGAATATGGGGAACACGCATTACATTGCCTCTTGCGGGCAGGTCGCGCCATGCGGCCATCCAAGCCCGCTCTGAGATGAGCATACGTCAGACAGGTGAGGCGCGTCCATGCGGTACGGCGCTTCAGCGATGAAGACAACGCCGCCTCCTTGACAGCATGCGTTACACTACTTTCGTGATTCTTCACAGAGCGCAAGCTATTTTTCGGCCCCCAGATCATCCGCAGCGGATGCGGCCATCCTGGAGCCAAGGATTGGATACAAGAGGAGGAGCGCTCAATGCGCTGGTTTGGCTGGTTCCGTAAGAAACCGTCGTCGGACTCGAGCATCATGCCTCAGGAGAGCGCGCCGACCAGCTTGGTGGCTGGGCGGCAGCGCGTGGTGGGCCTGCCCTACGCGCTACCGGCGGATATGGAGGAGATCGACCGCCTCGACTTCCAGCATTACATGCTGCGGTTTGCGTTTCAGGGGAACTACGCCGCGCCGATCACCAATCCGAAGGGTATCCTGGATGTGGGCGCGGGGACTGGCCGCTGGGCGACCGAGATGGCGCAGGCGTTTCCTAACGCCAATGTGATTGGCCTGGATGTCAAGCCGCCCTCTGTAGATGAGCGCGCCATGACTGGGTCTGGTTCCGATCCTCGCCCGCCGAACTACGCCTTCACACCCGGCAACCTGCTCGAAGGCTTGCCTTTCGCCGATGGGTCGTTCGATTATGTGCATCAGCGCCTGCTCTTCACGGCGATCCCGCATGATCGCTGGCCATGGGTCGCGCGGGAGCTGACGCGGGTGACGCGGGCCGACGGCTGGGTAGAGATGGTGGATTCGATTGGCCTGGCGAATGGCGGGCCGAACGTCGAGCAGCTGATGGATTGGATCCGGCAGCTTTCTTCCCGGCGTGGCGTTGACCTGATGGACGGGAGCCGTATCGGCGACTACTTGCGCGGGGCGCCGCTCATCAACCAGTCCGCCCGTCGCGTTGACCTGCCGACCGGGGCGTATGGTGGACGCCTGGGCAAGCCTGGTGGCGACTGATTTCTTCTCGGTCTGTAAAGGGTACGGCGGAGTGGCCGCCTCGCAGGGTATCACCACGCCGGAGGCGTGGAATGCGACGCTGGAGCAGGCGCAGGCCGATCTCAACACGCTCCAGTATCAGTGTGTGACGCCGTTCTTTATCGCCTATGGCCAGCGCCCGTAGCGGCGCTGGCTGGTCCGTGGCGCTCGTGGGGAAGCGTGCCCTCACGGGCCTGTTAGCCTTCGACGGCGGCGACGCGCACGCCTTCCTCCGCCGCCCAGAGTGACGCGGCGAGGTCGCCCGTCTGGCAGTGTGGACTCGACGACGCGCCCTTCTTCCATGCGCAAGGTGTAGTCGAAGTCACGCGGGTCAATCACCTGGCTGTGGGAGATGAGGAAGACCTGCGGGAAGGCTTCGGCGATGGCCCCGCGCGTCAGCGCCCGCGCCAGCGCCCGCGAGCGCTCGGCGTCGAACGCGCTGAGCGGCTCATCGAGGAAGATGAAGCCGGGGGTCGCGCCCCGCCCGCGCGGCAGGGTCGCCAGCGCGAACGCCAGCCGCAGCGCCAGCGAGGCCTGATCGCGCGCGCCGCCGGAGAAGAGGTTTTTGCGCACGTAGCGCCCCGCCACGTCGTCCCACATGCGGATCGCCAGATCCACGTCGCCCTGCGCGGCCTGGGCGTCGTCGCGCGTCAGCGAGACATCGCGGTAGCGGCCCATCGTCAGGGCTGGCAGGATCGCCCGCATGTAGGCTTCGGTCTCCGGCAGCGCCCGGCGGATGACGCGCGCACGGGTTTCGGCGGCCAGACGCGCGGCGAGGTCGCGTTGACGCAACTCGCGCTCGGCGACTGGCTAGCTCAGCGCGCAGGGCATCGCTGTCCAGGTCTGTATCCGCTATACCCGCCTCGCGCGCGCGCTCCTCGCTGGATTGGTCCGCGTGATACGCCTCGCGGTCCGCTCGCTCGCGCTCAGCCCGCAGGCGCTCGACCTCCGCCGTCGTCCAGTTCGGACGCCGCGCCGAGCGGCGGCCAGCGCGCGGCAAGCTTCTCCAGCGGCTCATCACCGTTCGCGGCGACGTCCACTCCGGCGAGCGTGGCGCTGATCGAAGCGGTCAGCCGCGCATGCTCGCGGTCCGTTTCGTCACGCGCGGCGGCGATCTGGTCCAGTTCCGCGCCGGTAGCGCCTTCGCGGGTGCGGAGCGCGGGCTCTTCTTCCGGGCTGGCGCGCTCCGCGAATAGGGTGGCGAGCGCCTCGCGCTGGGCGTCCAGTTCCGGGATGGTAGCGCCGGGCGCTGGGTCAGGAGGCGCGTCGAGACCGGCGGCGCGGGCGCTCGCGGCGATATTGGCGAGGGCCGCCGCCCATTCGTCGCGGACGCTCGTGACCTGCTGGCGCCAGTCGCCGAGCCGCGCGGTGACTTTGATGTAGTCTCCCGCGGAGGAGGTCAGTGACGCGACCGCCGCCTCCGCCGCGCCGCGCGCCGCCGCCAGCCCGGAGAGATCGGGCGGCGTGTCGAGCTGCTCCGCCTGCTCTGCGATCGCCGCCAGCTCGCGCTCGATGGCCTCGCGCTGGCCGGATGTTACCACTGAGTACGTAACGCCCGCCTGGGCTTCCGCGCGCGCTTTCTCGGCGCGCGCCAGCTCCAGCTCCGCCGCGGCCCGCTCCTCGATGAAGCGCCCGCGCGCCGCTGCTGACTCCGCCGTGCGGGCGCGCGTCTCCAGGTCTCGCGAGCGCGCCGGCGGGGGGCTGCGCCCCAAGGCGCGCGCGCGCCTCCGCCGCGCTGGTGGGGATGGGCGCGCGTGCGGCGCGAAGCCCGGCCTCATATTGTTCGAGGCTGGAGCCGCCCAGCCGCCGGGCAAGATTGACCTCCGCCGAGAGTGTCGTCATCTGGTGGTCAAGCTCCGAGACGCGCCACTCGCGCGTGCGGAGGTCAGTCATCTCACGCCGCCAGCGCAGGCCAGTCAGCCCGCCCGTGATGAGCGCCAGGATGACGAGCGCCCAGAACACGCCCACGCCCGTGATGAGCGCCAGGATGCCGACGAGCGCCGCCACGGCGCTACAAACGACGGCGACGATGAGCCAGCGGCGCGACGCTTGTAACGCGCCAGTTACGCCGACGACCAGGGTGTCGTGATCGGCGCGCAGCAACGCCAGCCGCTGGTCGCCATTGGTCTGAAGGTCGAGCGCCTCGCGCGCGCGCAGCCAGCCCTCCAGCGTTTCGCCCAGCCGCTCGCGGGCCAGCGCCTCGCGCGCTTGCGCCAGCTCACGCTCGGCCTGGATGGACGCATGGTGAGCATTCGCCAGCGCCTCTTCGCCATGCGTAATGCGCTTGGTGGCCTCGATAGCGACTGCTAGCTGGCGCTGATGGTCGAGGGCGAGAGCGAGCCGTTCTTCCAGCGCGCTGATCTCCGTCAGGCGGCGCCGGGCTTCGGGGAGTTGCTCGGAGTCCGCCAGACTCGGCGAGGCGCGCGGCCAGGCTGTCCGCTTCGCGTTGCGCGTTGATCGCGGCCCAGCGCATCGTATCCATCGCCAGCAGACTGCGCTCCATCGCGTTGACGCTGTCGTGCCACTGGAGACGCGCCTGGATGCCGTCGCGCTCCTCCGCCAGTGCGGACTCGCGCTGGGCGAGCTCCTCACGCCGTGCGACCAGACTGTCGCGTTGGGCGATAGTCCGCGCGTAGTTCCGCCGCGCGGAGGCGTAGATCAGCTTCGCTGGCGCGGTCGCCCGCGTCGCGCGCCTCACGCCGCCGCTCGGCGACGCCCAGCCGCGCGTGAAGCACCGGCCGCCCGCTCCCGTAGCTCCGGCGATGGGGCGACGAGCCGCTCGGCGAGCGTCAGCCGCTCCAGCCCCAGCAAGCGCGAGATGGCTTTATCGCGGCTCTCGCGCGGCAGGATTTCGATGCGCTCCAGGGCTTTCTGCTCCATGAAGAGCGAGTTGCGGAACGTGTCGTAGTCTATGCCGTGGAGCTCCTGCTCGATACGGTCGGTGACGGCGGTGACGGCGCTCATACGCTCGTCTGGCGCGCCGGGTCGCCGCACGACCAGTGTGGCCTCGGAGGTGATCGCGCCAGTGCGTCCGCGCGAGAGGGCGCGCGTCACTTCCAGCTCCGTCTCGCCGGACACCAGGGAGAGCGAGACGCGGGCCTGCGAGCGGTCATGCGGAATGAGCGCCGTGAGAGTTGGGCGGGTCTCTTCGCCGACCAGCGCGCGCCCGTAGAGCGCGAAGTAGATCGCCTCGAACAGCGTGGATTTTCCGGCTTCGTTTGGACCTTCGATCAGCACGCCGCCGCGCCGGGGGAAGCAGAGATCTATCCCGCGCAGATGCTTCAGCGCATCTACGCGCAGACGCTTCAGAACAATCATCGCGTTACGAGGCCTCCCCATCCATGCCATCCAGCTCGCGTAAGCGCGCCAGCAGCAGATCGCTCGCCGCGCGCGCGTCCTCCTCGCTGGGCGCGCCCTCCTCGCCCGCCGCGCTGCGCTCCATCATGTCCGCCAGCGTCTGCCGCAGGACGTCCGCCAGGGAGCGTGGCTCGCCGTCACGCGCGAAGGTGGGCAGCGTGAGCGTAGGATCGACGATGGTCAGGCCGGTGGTGTCAATATCGAGCGAGAAGAAGCGCTGCTGCCCCATGAGGATAATGTCGCGCAGGGCAAGCTGGTGATAGCGTTCGCGCGTCAGCTCGCCGGTCAAGCGCAGTCGCGCCATTGTCTCGGGGCTGGCGTGCGGCTCCAGCGCGGCGCGGATGACCGCCAGCGGCTCGCCGGGCGCGTCCGGCGCCCCGGCGGGCCAGAGGTCGCGGACGCTCAGCGTCACCTCGGCGCGTGGCTGCGGCTCGATGCGGATATGTTCGACATGCGTTGCGCCGCCGGGGCCAAGCTCCATCCAGACAAAGCCCGGCGCTCCAGACGCGGAGCCGAACTCCATCCGCTCGGTGGCGCCGATGACGACCACCTCGCGCGCGCCCATGCGCTGGCGGGCGAAGCGATGGATGTGGCCCGCGACGACGGTCTGGTATTGAGCGGGCAGCGCGTCGAGGCTGGCGAGCGCCACCATCCGTTCGCCCTCGGACGGGCGCGCCAGGCCCTCGACCGCCGCGTGCAGGATGACGAGGCCGGTATCGGCGGCGGCCAGCGCACCCTCGGGGTCTTCGAGCGCGGCGTCAGCGAGCGGGTCAGAGCCGGGCGGCGCGACGGGATTGTTGCTCAGCCCGGCCACTGCCACGCGCAGGCCGCGCACCGTGAGCAGGCGCGGGCGCAGGGTGTCGCTGGCGGCGAAGAAGTGAAAGCCGTCGAGCGCGGTGTAGACACGCTTGCGGAGCCTCGCCGCCATGCTCGGTGAGCAGGCGCGGGGTGTCGTGATTGCCGCCGATGGCGGCGCTGACGATATCCGCCTGGCGCAGGCGCGCGAGCTGGGCGGCGACGAAGGCGCGGTCCTGGTTGCTGGGGGCTGGGCTGTCGAAGAGGTCGCCCGTGTTGATAAAGAGCGCCGCGTCATGGGCGATGGCATAGTCTACGGCGGCCTGGAAGCCCTGGCGCAGCCACTCGCGACGGGCGGCGCGGCGCTGTGGGGAGAGACGCGGCAGCGCGGGTGAGAGGTGGTTGTCGCCGGTGACGACGACACCGGCAGGTAGTCTGGCGTGGCGTCCATTGCCCGACAGCGACTGATTCATTGCAAGCCCTCCCAGGCTTCCGCCACCTGATCCACCTACGCACAACGCCGCCGCGACGTCACGCCGCGGGGGCTCGGGAACCATCGAAGCGGACGGCCATAGGCGCGCAGGCAGTGTAGCGCGCGATACAGGCGGGCGTCAATTCGTGTCTTGTGTGGCGACAACAGGGCTAGCCGGAGGCTTGATGCGGCTGATGCGGCTTGATGCGCCAATGGCTTCACCTATGACACCTGGCATAGTGAATTGACGCCGAGTGCTCCGCTTCGCTATACTGGCGCCACACGGCTGGCGTCGGAAGGCAGGCGAGAGCTTGGCGCTGGCCAGGCGCCACGCAAGTCGCATCGTGATAGTGTAAGGGTGGCGCGAGGATGACCTCTGAGGGCGTGGAGCCACGCGCGGTTGGCGCGCTCATCCATGGCCGCTACCGTATCTTGCGGATTGTTGGCAGGGGTGGGTTAGGAACCGTCTATCAGGTCGCCGACGTGATCTATGGCGCGAATGCGATCTTCGCGCTCAAGGAACTGGCGGACGCCAACCCAGGCGCGCGCAAGCAGTTCGAGCTGGAGAGCCGCTGGCTGCGCCAGCTGAACCACGACAGCATCCCGAAAGTGCGGGAGAGCTTCGAGTGGGATGGCCGGGAATATCTGGTCATGGACTTCGTGGACGGCGAGAACCTGGAGCAGTATCTCCATCGAACGGGCAGGCCGCTGCCAGAAGCTCAGGCGTTGCGCTGGATGCTGCCGATCTGCGACGCGCTGCATTACCTGCACACCCGCACACCCACCGCTGCTGCATCGCGATGTCAAGCCCGCCAATATCATCGTCACGCCCGGCGGCCATCCCGTGCTGGTGGATTTCGGCATCGCCAAGGCGCACCTGCCGGGCATGAACCAGACTGTGACGTTCGTGCGCAAGGCCGGGACCGAGGGCTACGCGCCTCCCGAGCAGTACGCCGCCGCTGGCATGACCGGCCCCTGGTCGGATGTCTACGCGCTTGGCGCGACGCTCTATCAACTGGTGACGGGCCGCCTGCCGCAGACGGCGGTGGAGCGTATCACGGAGATGGAACCGATGCCTCGCCCGCGCGACCTGGTCCCCTCGCTTTCATCGCTGACCGATCAGACGATCATGCGCGCGCTGGATTTGAAGCCCGCTGGTCGGTATCAGTCGGTCATCGAGCTCGCCAGCGCGCTCACCGATTCGCTGCGCGTTCTGGGCGGGATGGGAAGCATGGGAGGCTGGGACCGCTACCGCCGTCACGCCGGTTGTCGGAATCTGGGGGGAATCTCGGGGCCGGGATCGTCGCGCCCGACAGGAAGCAGGCTCGTTCCCGCCGCTGCCATCAGGACCTTCGCTCGCTCAGCAGTCGCGCGGTCCGCTGCCTTCGCTCGGTGATCCACTGCCGCGCAACCTGGCGGAACAGGGTGGCAGAGTCAGGAGGGAGGGTAGCCAGGGCGGTCAGGCGGGTGGTAGGGCTCGCTCGCGGTGGCGTCGCGCTCCGTCCGCGCTCGCCAGCGCGCCATCGGCGCCATCGCGCCAGTGAGCGCCCCCTTCCCGTCCGGCCCGCAGCCCGCCGCGCGATCGCCCCAGCGTGACGCCACTCCACGCGTCGCAGGCACGAGCCGGTCGCGTTCACGTCCGTCGGCGTTTATCGGGCTGATCGTGATGGTGCTGCTGTTGGTCGCTGGCGGCGCGTTTTACGCCTATCGCAGCCTCACCACATTGGACCGCTCGACCCCGCGGGCGACGGTGACTGGCTATTTCCACGCCCTCAGCGCGCAGGATTACGCCACCGCGTGGCGCTATGACGCGGATAGTCGCAACAATCCCGCCGCGCAGACGGCGTTTATCCAGGGGTCTGCAATCGGATGACGCAAGCTATGGTGTGGTGCGCAGCGCGAGTATCGACGCAAGTCACCATGACCACGCCTTCGCAGGCGACCGTGACTGCTTCCGTGATTCGGGGAAACAGCCAGACGCCAATGTCTTACACGATTGATCTGACCCAGTACAATGGCTCGATGTGGCTAGTCGTGACGGCAAGCAACCAGTGACGCTCAACCGCCCAGCGTCTCCGCCATCCGCCGCCAGTCGGCGTCGAAGCGGGCGACGGCCTCCGTGGTCAGCGCGTCATTCAGCAGGCCGCGAATGACCTCCGGACGGGCGGTGATGTCGTGCGCGCCGATGGTCGCCGCCTCCACCACGTCCGCGCTGGTTTTGACGCTGGCGACGAGCAGCCGCGCGCCGCTATCCTGGCGGGTGAGCAGACGCGCCATGGAGCCGACGCGCTCGCAGGCGTCCACGCCCGCATGGCGCAGGCGGCTGAAGTAAGGGATTACCCAATCCGCGCCAGTGGCGGCGGCCAGATAGGCCTGCGCCAGCGAGGCGACGGCGGTGAACGCGACGCGCGCTCCGCCGCCAATCAGCGCGCGGCCCGCCGCCAGGCCATCCGCCGTCATCGGCAGCTTGAGGACGATACGGGCGGGGTCCAGCGCCAGATAGCGCTCACCCTCCGCGCGCAACCCATCGGCGGAGTCCGCGACGGGCTGCGCGAAGACTGGGCCGCCGCAGGCCTGGATGAGGCCGCGCAGGGCGTCCTCATCGCGCAGGCGCTGGCCGCGCTCGACCGCCTCCAGCAGGATAGAGGGATTGGTTGTGACGCCCGCGATTGGGAAGGTCGCGCTCAGGCGCGAGACCTCCTCGATCAGGGCGCAATCTACATACAGGCCCATAGATGAGCCTCCTCTCCGCCTGCGACGCTGGACGCTACAGCCAGCCCAGCAGGGGATAATGGAACGGCTTCCCCTGGAACGCCTTTACCGCGCCAATGATACTGAAGATCGCGTTGAATAGCCCCACGGCGCCAAGCACACCATAGAACGCCAGGATAATGCCAAATCCCCCGAATGCGCTGAATGGATCCGTTGGCGGCGTGCTGCTGGTGAATGACGTTGAGGTGAAGACCGTTGAGAAGATGAGCGCTTCAAACGCAATGAACGCGACGAAGGTGATCGCGCCCATAATCAGGTGGAACCAGAACGCCTGCTTCGACTGCTTCGAGGCGTAGGGATGACTCTGGCGCATCGTCAGCCAGAAGATGAGCGGCAGGATCAGCGGCGCGAAGAAAACGCTGATGTGCGCGATGCCCGCCAGCGTGCGATCGCTGTCGCTCACTCCCATCGTGTAGGGCGGATAGCCAGGGTACATGGGCGCGTAGCCAGGTGGCGGGCCATAGCCGGGGCCGGGCGCGTAGCCAGGCGGCGGCCCATAGCCAGGCGGCGGCCCGTAGCCGTATGGCGGCGGGCCATAGCCAGATGGCGGGCCGTAGCCGGGGCCATAGGGCAGCGGCGAGGCGGCGGGTCCCGGCGGGGCCAGGTCGGGCCGCGCGGCGTGGATCGCCTGGAGCAGCCGCATCGCGTCGGCCTGCTCGACTGGGGTGAGGAAGTACGACGCGCCGCTCGCTACCCGCAGCGCCACCGCTGGAGCTGGCGGCATGCCCGGCGCGACCGGCACGCTGGCATCCGCCACCAGTCCGGCGGACGCGATCTCGTTGAGCGGGAAGGTTACGTCGCCGAAGGTCAGCGCGCCATCGCGCAGGACACAGGTCGCCCCATTGCGCAGGGCGATAGTCAGCGCGTTCGCGGCGGTAGAATCCACGACTTACTCCTCACCTGTCCGATTTTCCTATCAGCGGTTAGCTAGCGTGACAGCGCGCGGGCGATCACCATCCGCTGAATCTGGTTGGTGCCCTCGTAGATTTGCGTGATCTTGGCGTCACGCATCATGCGCTCGACGGGGAACTCCATCATGTAGCCATAGCCGCCGAGCACCTGGATGGCGTCGTTGGTGACTTCGATGGCGATGTCGGAAGCGAAGGTCTTGGCGATCGCCGATTCGCGCCCGAAGCCGGTCGCGCCGCTGTCCATCAGCTCACCCACATGATAGATGAGCTGGCGGGCGGCTTCAACTTTGATATCCATATCAGCCAGCATGAACTGGATGGCCTGATTGGCGATGATCGGCTGGCCGAACTGCACGCGCTGCTTGGCGTACTGGACGGCGAAGTCGAGCGCGCCCTGCGCGATACCCAGCGCCTGCGCGGCGACGCCAGGGCGCGTGCGGTCGAGCGTCGAGAGCGCGATCTTGAAGCCCTCGCCCTCGCGGCCGAGCAGGTTCCCAGCGGGAATCTCGCAGTCCTCCATGACCAGCTCGCCAGTCTGGGAGCCGCGAATGCCCATCTTGTGCTCGACCTTGCCGAGATGGAAGCCCGGCGTGCCGTCCTCGACGACGAAGGCGCTGATGCCGCGCGTCCCGGCGCTGGGGTCGGTGCTGGCGAAGATGACGTTGACGTGGGCGAGGCCGGCGTTGGTGATGAAGTGCTTGACGCCGTTGAGGACGTACTTGTCACCCTTGCGGACGGCGCGGGTGGCCATCGCGCCAGCGTCGGAGCCGGAGCCAGGCTCGGTCAGCCCGAAGGACGCCAGCCATTCGCCGGTGGCCAGTTTGGGAATCCAGGCGCGCTTCTGCTCGTCGGTTCCCGCCAGCAGGATCGGCAGCGAGCCCAGTTGCTGCACGCAGAGGATCAGCGAGGTGGTGGCGCAGGCCTTGCTCAGCTCCTCGATCACCATCAGGATGCTCAGCTCGCTGGAGCCAATGCCGCCGTACTCCTCCGGGAAGGGCATGGCGAGGATATCCTGCTGGGCCAGCAGGTCTTTCATATCCCAGGGGAACTGGCCGGTGGCGTCAATCTCGGCGGCGCGTGGCGTGACCTTTTCGCGCGCGAGGTCGCGCACCATATCGATCAGCATTTTCTCTTCGGCGGCCATCTGAACTGCCATGAGCTACGCTCCTTTGCGTATGCGCGTGGGCGCTGGTCACGACCAGCGCCAGCGTTGACGCGGACTTGCCGCGTGTGATGTGAGGCTTCAGTGTGGCGTCGTCCTTCGCGGGTTGCCCACGAGAGAAGCGTGGGGCGCGTCCTGCGCCGTCGCGCCGCGCGTGGAGCAAGGCGCCGTCGGGGCGAGTCGCCTGGATTATATGTGGCGCCCGCGCGCGCCGTCAATCGCGGGAACGGCGTAGGGGGCGCGGCCATGAATGGCCGGCGCACGGGCGAAGGGCTAAAGCCCCGGCCTTTCAAGGCCCCGTCGCGTGCCCCGGCCTTTCAAGGCCGGGATGGATGCGTTACCCTCGCCGTCTGGTGTTATACTGTGGCTGCTACTCACGCCGGTTGTCTATGCAGCCAGGAGGGCCGCCGATGCCGCAGCCAGAAGGGACACCACGCGCATTCATCAGCCACGCCCACGCCGATAACGCGCTTTGCGCGCTCTACGCCAGCGGGCTAAAGCGCCGGCTGGGCGATGACGCGGTCTGGTATGACCTGAACAACAACCCTGAGGGCCACCTACTGGCCGCCGCGCTCCAGCGCGAGCTCCAGGCGCGCCCAGCGCTGATCGTCTTCGTCACCCCGGCCGCGCTGGAATCATTCTGGGTCGGCCTGGAGATTGACGCCTTTCTCGGCCTGATGGCGCAGGACCGCTCGCGCATGCTGCTACCCGTGCGGCTGGCGGACTGCGCGCTGCCGCCCTTCATGAACGCGATGACCTGGATTGACGCGGTGGGCCAGCCGGTGGAGCGGATCGTCGAGCGCATCGCGCAGGCGCTCACTGGCGGCAGAGGTCCGGCGCCCACGATCACTATCGCTCCAGCGGCTTCTGGCGCCCCTCCCGCGCAACCGACGGCGGAGACGGCGCAAGCCCAGGTTTTGCTGGAGGAGGCGCGCGCGGAGTTGCTGGAGAGCCACTGGAACGACGCGATCGCCAAGCTGCGCGTCGCGCTCTCGCTCCCTGGCGTCGCGTCCAGCGCCGATATCCTGGGGGAGCTGGCGCTGGCCTATGCGGGCGCGCATCGCTGGGAGCTGGCGCTCGACGCCGCTCACCGTGGGACTCAGGCTAGCCGCCTGCGCGCCGACCTGTGGCAGATCCAGGGACGCGCTCGCACCGCGCTGGCCCGCGACCTGCGCGCCAAGGGCGACGCTGAGTCGCTCCAGGCGGCGCAGGCGAACGAGAAGGAGGCGCTGGACGCTTACGATCAGGCGCGCGGTCTGATCCCGCGCACGGACTCCGCCGCGCGGCTGGCGCTGCTGGCCGAGATACGCGCCACACTGACCGGGGCCGGGCGCTGGGCGGAGGCGCTGGAGACGGTGGATGACGAGCTGGCGCTTGGCGCCCAACACGCCTACCCGCCTCACGGTCAGGCTGGATCTCCTGCGCCAGTTGGGGCGCGGGGAGGAGGCGCTGGAGGTCGCCCGCGCGCTGGCGCAGCGCCCTGACGCGCCTCCCAGCGCCTGGCTGACGTACGCCCGCGCGCTGCACGCCGCCGCCGCGCCTGAGACCCAGATACGCGCCGCGCTTGACGCCGCCGCCCGCCTGATTCCCAACGCCCCCAGCGATCCGGCGCTGGCCGCCGCCCGCCGCGAGCTACTCGCGCCACCGCCGCCCGCGATCCCCGAAGCGCGCTTTCCCGCCCGGCTGGCGCGTCTGGGCTTCACTGCCTCCAGCCGCGACGGCGTCGAGGTCATTCTCCCGCCGCTTCTCCCGGTTCCCGCTGGCCCCTTCCGGCTGGGCAGCGACAAGAGCCGCGACAGCGACGCGCGCGATGACGAGACGGGCCGCCGCACGGTGACGCTGCCCGCTTTCGAGATCGCGCGCTTCCCCATCACCGTCGCCGAGTACCAGCTCTTCCGCCTGGCGACGAAGCGTGGTGAGCCAGCGAGCCAGTACAACGCGCTCGCCTGGAGCGAGCAGCTGGCGGCGCTCGACCATCCGGTGGTCAACGTCACCTGGCGCGACGCCTTCGATTACGCCGCCTGGCTGGCAAGCGTGACCGGCCAGCGCGGCTGGCGGCTGCCCACCGAGGCCGAGTGGGAGAAGGCTGCGCGCTCTGACCCGCGCGACCCGCTGGGCGCGAGCAGCGACCGCGTCTACCCCTGGGGCGACACCTTCGACGCCGCGCGCTGCAATAGTTCTGAGAGTGGCCTGGGTGCGACCTCGCCCGTTGGATGGTATAGCGCTAGCGAGGAGAACCAGCGCGCGGGCCGCCAGAGCGGCGCCAGCCCGTGCGGAGCCGAAGACCTGGCCGGCAACGTCTGGGAGTGGACCGCGAGCGTCCGGGCGCAAGACTATGGAAAATCGAATCAAGTTGCCGATATAGATAACACTGAAAATAGAATTATCCGTGGCGGGAGTTGGAGCGATGACCGGCGCGTCGTCCGCGCGGCGTACCGCAGCAACGTCGAACCCAACGGCGCGTACGACGGCCTTGGGTTCCGCGTCCTTCGCGCGTCCCCTGGCTCGTAAACAGCGAGCGGGCGAATAAATTCGCGCCTCAAGGCGGCTCGCGCCGCCACAAGACCCGCCTGCGCGGGTCCTCGCTCGCGCGGCAGCCGTGCGCGGAACGAGCCGCCCTTGGGCGCGGCTTCAGCCGTCCAGCCATGCTAATGCCGCCCGACATCTCCATGCGCGGGGCGAGGTCGCGCTCGAAGGCGCTGGCGTCCGCGCCGCAGGTCTCGCAGGCGGTGGGCTGGCGGCCCGCCTGTTCGGCGCCGCAGGTCTGGCAGACCCAGCGGCTGGCCATCATGCGCACGATGTCCGCGCGGCTGACCACGCCCACCAGCCGGTCGCCGCGCGTGACGGGCAGCCGCTTGTACTGGTTGCTGGTCAGCAGTTGGGCGATGAGCTCCACGGGGGTATCCTCCTGGGCGGTCAGGACGCGCGTGGTCATGATGTCGGCGACGGTCGCGCCGTCCTTGCCGAGCAGGTCGGCCTCGGTGACCAGGCCGATCATGTGGCCGTCCGCGTCTACCACCGGCGCGCCGCTGATGTGGTAGTCCGAGAGCAGCCGGGCCACGTCGTGAATGCTGGCCTCCGGGCCAATGGTGATGACGCTGTGGGTCATGATGTCGCGCGCGCGCATGGGCTCGTCACTCCTTCGTCGGGGGCTGGGGCGGTCGCCGTTGACTGCCCCTCTGTTTCGCCGGTGGCGCCGTCCCCGCACGTTACGCGCCATCCCTCCACATCCGCCATCAGTCAGCGGCGCTGGATACCACAAAGTGTAGCTGCGTGGCGTCCGCTTGCGCACGCACGCGAGCCCGGCGCCTGCTGCACATGAGCGAGGCGACTCACCCCGGCCCCCGAGACGGAAGGCCGGAAGCGAGTGAGCGAGAGGTGATATGCTGCGGTGTGCGTGGATGGGGATTCGCGCCGCCATGTTCCATCTTCCCAGCGAGCGAGAGGATTGATATATGTCCGACACGGACGCGACGGACGGATTCCTGACCGGCGATGACTTCGCCCCGCCCACTGGTGACCGGCTGGGCGTGTTGAGCGCGACGGCGCGCGTGATGCGCGAGGCGCGGCTCGTGCGGATTGACCGGGCGGCGGTCGAGACGCTGGCCGCGCGCTGGGCTGGCGCGGAGTGGCCAGCCGCGACGGCGACGCTGGGCGAGCTACACCAGTTCGGCGCGCCCGACCAGGCGCCCAACTGGGTCCTGCTGCTCGATGCGCTCAACTTTTGCTTCTGGGGCGCGCCGGATGGCCCGCGCTGGCGCGTGACCTGGCGCGGCGTGACGCACGACGGCTACAACGCGCTGGCGGCGGCGCTCTCGCGCGCGGTGGAGGAGGGCCTGCCGGTCAGCGACGCGGACTGGCTGGCGAGCCTCGACGGCGTCACGCTGGCAGGCGTGTTGCGGCCCGATGACGGCTTTCCGACGATTCCGCTGTTCGCCGAGCGGCTGAACAACGCGCGCGAGGCGGGGCGCACGCTGCGCGACCGCTACGACGGACGCTTCGTGAATGTGGTAGAGGACGCGAGCTATGACGCGGTGACGCTGGCTCTGGCGGTGGAGCGCGAATTCTCGTCTTTCGCCGATGTCGCGGAGTGGCGCGGCCACCCGGTCCCGTTCCTCAAGCGGGCGCAGATTCTCGTCTCCGACCTGCGCGCGATCACTGGCGGCGCGGGCGCGGGGGCGATCCGCGGCATGGAGCGGCTGACAGCCTTCGCGGACTACAAGCTGCCGCAGCGGCTGCGGGCGCTGGGCGTGCTGGTCTACGCTGACGAGCTGGCGCGGACGGTGGATAGCTATACGCTGATCCCGGCAGGCTCTGAGCCGGAGGTCGAGATACGCGCTGCGACCGTCTGGGCGGTCGAGGCGCTGCGGCGGGCGCTATCGCGGCGTGATATCAACCGCACGGCGAGCGAGTTGGATGAGCGGCTATGGGTCGAGAGCCAGACGCGCTTGCCCGACGAGCGCCCGTACCACCGCACGCGCACGATCTATTATTGAGGAGGGCGGGGGCTCCGGGCGATTGAAATCGCGCCTCAAGGCGGCAAGGCCGCCACAAGACCCGCCGTCGCGGGTCCAGGGTCGCGTCCGCGCAGGCGGACGTTGTGGGCTGCGAGGCGAGTGGAACGAAGCCCCCATGCGGGTTCGAGGCTCCCGCATGGGGCCCTTCAGGCGCGATTTCAATCGCTCGCTTCCGCCCGGCGCGCGTGGCGCTGGAATACCGGGAATAGATGGCGAATCTCTGGCGTGAAAGGTGGCGAGGAATGCGGGCGGCGTTCGTCCATACGGCGGATAATCACCTGGGCTACGAGCAGTACGGCATGCGCGAGCGCTATGACGACTTCGCGCGCGCCTTTTTGAGCGTGGTGGACGCCGCCATCGCCCGCGAGGCTGATTTTTTCGTCATCGCTGGCGATCTCTTCAACAAGCGCGCGATTGACGCCCGCACGCTGACGCAGGCCAACGAGGGGCTGCGGCGCCTGGCGGACGCGGGTATCGTCGCCATCGGCATCGAGGGCAACCACGACCGCAGCTACTATCGTGACGGCATGTCGTGGCTGCAATACCTCAGCTATCAAGGCCTGCTGCGGCTGCTGAACCCCACCCTGCGCGATGGCGCGCCGGTGATGGCGGAGTGGTCGCCGGAGACGCTGACGGGCCTCTACACGACGCTCAAGGATGGCCGCGCGCGAGTCTACGGTCTGCCGTGGTACGGCTCCAGCACGGCGCGCGTGATGGCCGGCTTCGCGGAGACGCTGGCGGCGGCGCGCGCGGAGGAAGAGGCGGAAGGCGTCGAGTACCGCGTGCTGCTGATGCACACGGGAGTCGAGGGGGAGTCTGCCACAGCTCCAGGGACTGCCCGCGCGCGCGGACTTCGAGCCGCTGCGCGGGCTGGTGGACTATATCGCGCTGGGCCACGTCCATAAGCCCTACGAGATTGATAGCTGGATCTTCAATCCCGGCTCGACGGAGACCTGGGGCGCGGAGGAAAGCGCGTGGGAAGATCGCGGCTACTACGCTGTCACGGTGGATACGGATGTCGCGCCGGGGGAGTCGCGCCACGAAGCCCAGCACATCGCTAACCCGAAGCGCGCGTTCGTGCGGCTGGGCTTCAAGGTAGACGGGCTGAGCGATCCGGCGTCGTTCTACGATCACTTCGAGCGGATGGTGGCGCAGGGCGTGCGCGATCACCCAGACGCGCTGGGCCGCAAGCCGGTGGTGGATGTCTCGATGACGGGGGTGTACGCCTTCGACGGGGCGGCCATCGAGCGCGCGCGGCTGGAGGAGATCGTGCGCGAGCGGTTCCAGCCGCTGGTGGCGCGGATCCACGACAGCGCGCGCGCCAATGCCTGGGATGTGGACGACGACGCGGATCAGACGATCCACGCCGACCGGCAGGCGCTGGAGATGCGCGTCTTCGAGGACCTGGTGGCCCGCGACGCGCGCTATGCCGCGCAGGCTCCGGCCTGGGCGGCGACCCTCGCCCAACTCAAGCGCATGGCGTTGGAGGGTGAGGAGCCGGAGCATATCGCCACGGTCCTGCGCGCGGCCCGCGCCCGCCTGGGCGGGTGAAGGGGGATAATCTACAATGCGCAATGCCGCTGACCGCTACTGAGTATATGTGCGCCTGGGAGCGCATAGCGCATAGAAATTGATGCGCTCCGGCAGGATCTTCAGGCGCTGCACGCGCAGGTGAGCTCCCCCATCGTAGAGCAGACGGGCGAGAAATCGCCCACAAACAGGCGGCGCGCATTTAATTTCCTTGACTCGCGGCTCCGCGCTGACTGCATGAGGCGAACGGCCCCGCCCGCCAGTCAATGCGCGGCGAAGTTGCGCCAGAAGAGGAAGACGCGCTCGCGCAGCGGGGCGTGCTCCAGCGCGCGCAGGTAGGGGTCGCGCGCCCAGAGCCAATCGGCCTGCGTGCGCGCCTCCGCGATTAGCCGCGTGTCGGCCATGCTGGCCACCTTCAGCTCTGGCAGGCCGCTCTGGCGCACGCCGAAGAAGTCACCTGGCCCGCGCAAGCGTAAATCAGCCTCGGCCAGCGCGAAGCCGTCCACCGTCTGCTCCAGCGTGCGTAGGCGCTCGGAGGCGGTCGCGCTGGCCTCCTTGCTCAACAGGTAGCAGTACGACTGGCTGTCGCCGCGCCCGACGCGCCCGCGGAACTGATGGAGTTGCGAGAGGCCGAAGCGGTCGGCGTCCTCGATCAGCATCACCGTCGCGTTGGGTACGTCCACGCCGACCTCGACCACCGCCGTCGCCACCAGCACATCAATCTCACCGTCGCGGAACTGGCGCATCACGCGGTCCTTCTCCGCCGGGCGGAGCTGGCCGTGCGCCAGGCCTAGCCGCAGGTGGGGGAAGACGCTGGTCTTTAGCCGCTCATATTCGGCGACGGCGGACTTGGCCTCTAGCGCCTCGGACTCCTCCACCAGCGGGCAGATCACATACGCCTGATGGCCAGCCGCCACCTCGGACTCCACCAGCTTGTAGGCCTCCTGTCGCTGCGCGCCTGAGCGCCAGTGGGTGATGATGGGCAGGCGGCCCGCTGGCATTTCGTCCAGTGTGGAGACGTCCAGATCGCCGTAGAGCGTCAGCGCCAGCGTGCGCGGGATCGGCGTCGCGGTCATCACCAGCATGTGCGGGCTGCTGCCCTTGCGGCGCAAGGCGTCGCGCTGCTCGACGCCGAAGCGGTGCTGCTCGTCCACGATGGCCAGCCCCAGCCGCTTGTACGCCACATCGTCCTGGATCAGCGCGTGCGTGCCGATGGCGACGGCGGCCTGGCCGCTGGCCAGCGCGTCGCGCCCCGCCTGCCGCTCCTTGGCCCGCTGGCTGCCGGTGAGCAGCACGGCGAGCAGGCCGAAGGGGGCTAGCAGCCGCGAGAGGCCGCGGTAATGCTGCTCGGCCAGGATCTCGGTCGGGGCCAGCAGGGCGCCCTGGTAGCCGTTGGCGGCGGCGGCCAGCAGCGCGGCGGCGGCCACCACCGTCTTGCCCGAGCCGACATCGCCTTGCAAGAGGCGGCTCATCGGCTTCGTCTCCGCCAGGCTGGCCAGTATCTCGCGGATGGCGCGGCGCTGCGCCCCCGTGAACTGGAAGGGCAGCGTGGTCTCGAAGCAGGACGCCGTCAGCGGCCACAGCCCGGTCTGCGGTGGCGCCAGCGTGGCCTCTGGTTGCGCGCCATCATCGCCGGGCGCGTCGAAGATCAGCGACTCCGGCGCGGGCAGGGCGGGCGCGGGCGGGCCATCCTGCCAGTTGGCGCGGCGTGTGAGCATGCCAAGCTGGATCAGGAACAGCTCATCGAAGGCCAGCCGCCGTCGCGCCGTCGCCAGCGCGTCGTGGTTGTCGGGGTAGTGCGCCTGCGCCACCGCTTCGGGCAACGGCATCAGCCCGGCGTGGGCGCGCACCTCCGGCGGCAGGTGGTCGGGGATGAACGGCGCGCAGCGGTCCACCGCCCACTTGGTGATCTTGCGCATCGCCTTGGGGTTCAGCCCCTCGGTGAGCGGGTAGACCGGCGTCAGGCGGCCCGTGTTGATGAGGTCGCCCTGCTCCGGGAGCTCGTGGCTGCGGACGTTGAACTCGATCTTGTTGCCGAAGCGCTGCTTCACGCCGGTCATGACGATATACGAGCCGGGGGTCAGCTGCTTCTGCAGATAGCCCTGGTTGAACCAGACAGCGATGACGCCACCGCTATCGTCGGTGACGCGGGCGGTGGTGCGGGCGCGCGGGCCGTTGCGGCTGGTCTTCACCTCCCAGATCATCCCCAGCACGGTGATGACCTCATCGAACGGGGCTTTGCCAATCTTGGTGAGCTGGCTGTAGTCGCGGTGCTCGCGCGGGAAGGTGAACAGCAGGTCGCGGACGGTCTCGATGCCCAGCCGCTTCAGCCGCTCGGCTTGCGTGGGGCCGACGCCGGCGACGGCGGTGACGGGCGCTTCCAGCAGGTAGGCGTCCTCCGGGCGCGGCGGATGGCTGGGCGCGGCGGCGCGCGGGCGCAGATCGGGTGGTGGCGTGCGCGGGCTTGGCCAGCGGCCACTCGCCCTCACGCACTGCGGGCGCAGGCGTCGCGGGGCGCATGGTGGGCGCGGGTCGCGCGGGTCGCGGCGGCTGTGGCGCGGCGGGCCGGGGCGCGGGTGGCGCGGCAGGACGCCCGGCGGCGGCGGTCGGCGTTGGGCGGGCCGTCCAGCAGGGCGAGGGCGGCGCGCACCTGGGCGGTGCGGCGCATCGGGTCGAGCGCGTGGTAGCCAGCGAGGCGCTGGCTCATGATGGCGGCAAGCTCCTGCGCCTCCGGGCGGCCCGTCGCGCGCAGGTCGTCCGCCCAGCGGGCGAGGAAGCTCTCCAGGCCGTCGGGTTTGACGGCGGCGTCGGCGTGGCCGGTCTTCTGCTCGTGCAGCAGGATGCGGCGCGCGCGCTCGATCAGCGGCGCGAGTGGCTGGGCGGTCTGCCCGTCCTCTGGCCGCGTCCCGCTCACCTGCCGCATCCCGCTGTCTCCTTCGCGCAGAAGATGGCCACCGCTTGACCACCTGTTCTACCACCCCGCTCAATGGAGTATAACCCACCATGCGCCCGCCACTCCAGCAGGCCCCCGCCGATGGGCTAGCGCCGCGCGCCATACCGTATACTTTCTTCGCGACGATCCCGTTAGCGGGAATGGCGGGGCGCGATGCTGGGAGGCGGCGTATGGCGAGCGATATTCCAGGCGCGAGCGACAGGGCCACGGTCACGCCGTTCACCGTTCCAGGCTGGGACGCGCGTGTCCGCGCCTTCCACTGCGATGACGAGGTGGATATCTACGCCGTCGTGACGCGGCGCTTTGTGGTCTTTGTGGATACCAGCGCGACGCCTGAGCAGGCGGAACAAGTCCGCGTGGCGCTGGCGCCCGAGCTGGCGTCGCGTCAGCCGCTGGTTATCATCACCCACGCCGACTACGATCACGCCTGGGGAAACGCGGCGTTCGCGGGGCGTGATGGCGTCGTGACCACGCCAATCATCGGGCATGCCGTCGCGCGCGAGTGGATGCAGGGTGAGGGCGCGGCGGCGGAACTACGCCAGAAGCAGGCCGAGAGCCCGCGCTTCGCCTCCGTGCGCCTCATCGCGCCCAGCATCGCGTATACGGATTCGCTGGTGATAGACGGCGGCGACCTCACGCTAGAACTGCTGCATACACCGGGCCACACGCCGGACCACACGGCGGTCTGGATTCCCCAGCTACGGCTGTTGCTGGCGGGCGACGCGGCGGAACACCCCTTCCCGCAAGTCCATGAGGGCGCCGATCTACCGGACATCCGCCGCTCGCTGGCGCGGCTCCAGGCGCTCGATCCCGCCTGGGTCCTGCCCTGCCATGGCGGCGTCTTCGACCCCGGCCTACTGGCGCGCAACCTGGCCTTCTTCGCGACGGTCGAGCGGCATGCGCGGGCCGCGCTCGCTGCCGGGGCCGTTCTCAGCTCGCTCGACAGCGTCCCCATTGACGAACTGGAGCGGCTTGCCGGCTACTCCTACGCGGAGGCCCTGGCGAACGCGGGCGCGGTGGCGGCTGAGACGCCCGCGTTCTATCGCGGGTTCTTCGAGAGCGCCCTGCGCGCCACGTTCGCGTGGCTCCGTGCGCAGGGCTGACTATCGCGGGTGGGCGGGTGTGGTACGATGCGGGGCGAATGAGACGGCGGCCCGCCGGTATGCGGTTCGCGGCGAGTGGAGGAGGACGCGCCATGCCCAAGGCGATAGATTTCCATGTGCATCTGCCGATCGCGGAGTTCATGGATGTGGCGATTGGGATGTATCGCGCAGAGGTAGAGAAGTACTTCCGTAGCGAGGTAAAGCTGCGCGACATCGAGGAGATCGCTGACTACTACGCCGAGCAGGACATGGTCGGCGTGCTGCTGGCGTGGGACGCCGAGACGGCGACCGGCCAGAAGCCGCTGCGGAATGAGACGGTCGCCGAGATCGTGCGCCGCTTCCCGCAGCAGTTCATCGGCTTCGCCAGCGTGGACCCACTCAAGGGTGATCGCGCCATCGCCGAGGCCGAGCGCGCCGTCCGCGATCTGGGGCTCTCCGGGATGAAGTTTCATCCCGGTGTCCAGGCGTTCTCACCAGCCGACCCGCGCTTCCGCCCGCTGTTCGAGCGTATCGCCGCGTTGGGTGTCCCCGCCCTGTTCCACACCGGCACATCCGGGCTGGGGGCCAATATGCCCGGCGGCGGCGGCATCAAGCTGGACTATACGCGCCCGATCCATCTCGACAGTCTCGCGACGGATATTCCCTCGCTGACGATCATCGGCGCTCATCCGTCGTGGCCGTGGGAGCAGGAGATGATTGCCATCCTGCAGCACAAGCCGAACGTGTACAATGATTTGTCGGGCTGGTCGCCGAAATACATCCCAGAGGCGCTCCTGCGTGAGGCCGCCGGGCGGCTGAACCACAAGTTCCTGTTCGGCTCCGACTATCCGTTCATCACGCCCGATCGCTGGATCGCTGATTTTGGCCGCCTTAACGGGTGGAGCGAAGAAGCGAAGCGCGCCCTGCTCTGGGGCAACGGGCAGCGCCTGCTGGCGCACACCGCGATCGCTGGCATGACATTCGCGTAACGCTTGCGCGATGTTAACCAGCCCGCGACGCCGCCTGGCGACAGGCGTCCGCCGCGTTTCTACCCGGTCGAGGATGACTGGATTGCGCCCAGTAGCGAGGCGTCCACTGAAGTACGCCGCGTTTGACCCAGGGCGAAGCGCGTCGCTATACTGGCTGTTGAAGGCTTGTAGGGCAGACTCTGTATGGGGAATAGGCGGCTCATGAGCGCACAGGCGCCATCTTCACCTCCACCGGCGGCGGATTCTCGACCGGGGCGATCTCTGTGGCGCCGCGTGTGGCCCGCACGGTCAGAGCGGCCAGCATGGCTGGATTGGCTGGATTGGCTGGAGCGCGCCGCGCTGTCGCTGACACGCTCTGAATGGGCGTTCGCGGCGCTGCTTACCCTGTGTTATGGCTACTTCCTTACCCCCGCCGGCACGAACACCATCAGCCGCTGGGACATGGTCTACGCGCTGGCGCATGGCGGCGCGAACATAGACATCCACGCCAGCAACACGATTGACGTCAGCTACTACAATGGCCACTGGTATTCCCCGCGCTCGCTGGGCCTCTCGCTGCTGGCGACGCCCGTGCTCATCGTCCTTGGCCATTTCGTTGACCTGAACAACTTTCACCAGTTCACGCTGACCGATCAGATCGCGCTAGTGAACGCCTTCACTGTGCTACCCGCGACAGTCGCGGCGTGCCTGGTGATGCGCCGCTTTATCGCTCGCCTGCGGCCTGAGCTCGCGTCATCGCCCCTGCCGTTTGTCGTCGCGGGGATCTTCGGGCTGGCGACGCTGTTCTATCCGTTCACAACCACGTTCTTCAGCCATACCTTCGGCGGCGCGCTGCTGTTTATCTCGTTCTACCTGCTCTACATCGCGCGCGAAGCACAGACGCCCACGCGGCGAATTCTGCTGGCGGGCCTGCTGACTGGCCTGGGCGTCATCACCGAGTATCCCGCTGGTGTGATCTTCCTGGTGTTGTGCGGCTATATCCTGCTCGCCTTCCCCACGAAACGCATCCAGACGCTGTTCTTCTATGGCCTGGGTATCCTTCCCAGCGCGCTGACGCTGGCCTGGTACAACTGGTTCGCCTTCGGCAACCCGCTCAGCCTGAGCTACGGCTTCGTCTCGGGCAATGAGTTCTCCGGCCAGCACACGGGCTTCTTCGGCATCACCTTTCCGAGTCTCGATGGACTGTGGCAGATCCTTGTCTATCCGCGGGGCCTGCTGATCGAGTCGCCCTTCCTGCTACTCGTGCCGCTGGGTCTCTACCTGTGGTACCGCACGCGCGGCGCCCGGCTGGAGGCGCTGGTCGCCATCGCTGTCTCCATCATTTACCCGCTGATGGTCTCGTCGTACTTCCTGCCGATGGCAGGCGAGAACCTGCCAGGCCCGCGCCTGCTCCTCCCAATGCTGCCGTTCGCCAGCCTTGGCTTCGCCTGGATTGTGGATGATCCGCGCCGCTGGCTGCGGCAGGCGCTGATGGTGGGCGTTGGCTTCTCGCTGGTCATCACTTTCCTTTATGTCGTGACCGGCGTGCGCATCTACCACAACTACGGCGCGTATCCCGTCACTGATCTCTACATTCCGACGCTGATGAGCGGCATTGTGCCCGTCCGCAACGGCCCCACGCCGCCGAATATCGGTGATCTGTGGCTGCACATCCCGATGGCCTGGAGCATCTATGTGGTGGCGATTGCGCTAGGCGTGTGGTTTTATGCGGCGGTGCGCGCGGTCTTTCCGGCGCCCGCGCCCGCCAGCGAGGATGACGGCGGGAAGCCTGAGGCTGACGCTTCCACCGGCGCCGAGCCAACCGCGCCAGAGATGGCGGCCAGTCGCTGATGGAGCGGCCTCGACATCAGGCCGGCTGATCAAGCCAGAGGCGCTGGAGAATCTCCCCCACCGTTTCTTCGGGCGTCTGCTCGGAGGTATCGAGCCACAGGCCCGTCCCCGTCATGGAGGCGCGCAGAGCTTGATCGAGATAGACCGCCCAGGCTTCGCCCAGCGGTCGCTTCGCGCGGGTCAGGTCGCGCTGCTGCGCAACCGCCTCCACACGCGGCGCCAGCACGACCAGCGAGACGGGCGCGCCCTCCAGTTGCTCTTGAACATAGCGCCAGTTCTCGCCAAGCACGATGTCATCGAGCACGACGGTGAAGCCCGCTTCGTAGAAAGAGCGGCCCACCAGGCACATCTGCTTGAGGCGCAGGAAGTATTGCCGCGCGGCCTCGCCCTGTGGCTCGCCCGGCTCCTGGACGCTCTCATCGCCAGCGACGATCATGTGATGCAGCGCGTCGCCCTCGACATGCGCGCCGCGCGCGAAGCGGCTCGCCAGCAGCCGCGCGACGGTTGATTTCCCGGCGGCCTGGATGCCCGTTACCAAGATGATGGCTGGCTGGCGCTGGATCAGGTCAGGCGATAGCATCCTGTCAAGTCTCCCCTGGCTCGACCGCTTGTGCGCCTTTCTCAGCCCGCGCGCTCGATCATCGTGCCGGCGCCGCGATGGGTGAAAAGCTCGCGTACCAGCACATGTGGCTCACCGCCGTCCACGATGTGCGCCCGCTCGATGGCGTCCAGCGCGCGCAGGCAGGCCTCGACCTTGGGAATCATGCCGCCCTTGATGGCGCCCTCCGCGATCAGCCGCCGCGCGTCCTCGTCGGTCAGCACGGAGATGAGCTGGCCGTTGGCGTCCATCACGCCGGGCACGTCGCTGATGTAGAGCAGCTTGGTGGCGTGCAGGCCGCGCGCGAGGTCGGCGGCGGCGTCATCGGCGTTGACGTTCAGCGCCTCGCCGTCGGGGCCGATGGCCAGCGGCGCCACCACGGGAATATAGCCCGCGTCGCTGAGCGTCTCGATTGGGTTGGGGTCCACCTCGACGACCTCACCGACGAATCCCAGCCGCTCAGAGACGGGCCGCGCCCGCAGCAGCGCGCCATCCAGCCCCGTCAGGCCGACCGCGCGCCCGCCAAGCCGCGTCAGCGCCTGCACCAGCTCGCCGTTGACCTTGCCAGCCAGCGCCATCCGCACGACTTCTAGCGTCTCAGTGTCGGTGACGCGCAGGCCGCGCTCGAAGCGGTGCGGGATGCCGAGGCGGTCGAGCCAGGCGTTGATTTCCGGGCCGCCGCCATGCACCAGCACTGGCTGCGCGCCCAGGCTGCGCAGCCAGACGATGTCCTCCAGCGCGTCGCGCTGTGTCTCCAGCGTGCTGCCGCCCAGCTTGATGACCACGAAATGGCCACGCAGCGCCTCGACATAGGGCAAAGCCTCGCGCAGCGCCTGCGCGATTACCTCATGCGGGGCCATCTGACTGAGATTCGCGAGATCACCAATACTGACCATCGGGCCATCCTCTGGAGTGTTAGGGGAGCCAGCCATCAGGGGTACACTCCTTCCAGCGGAAGGCCCATTGTCTCAGGCAAGCCGTACATCAGGTTGGCGCACTGGATCGCCTGCCCGGCGGCGCCCTTCACCAGGTTGTCTATCGCGCTTATGGCGATCAGACGCCCGCTGCGCGGCTCGATGAACGGGTAGACGTAGGCGAGATTCGAGCCATACGTCCACTTGGTGTGCGGCGGCGTCTCGACCAGCCGCACGAACGGCTCGTTCGCATAGGCCGCCTCGTACGCCGCGCGGACATCGTCAGGTGTGACGCCTGGGCGTGGGGTCGCGTAGCAGGTGGACAGGATGCCGCGCGTCATCGGGATCAGGTGCGGCATGAACGTCACACGCGGGGTGGGGCGGCCAGCGGCGGGCGTCTCCGCCAGCGCCTGCTCGATCTCTGGCAGGTGGCGGTGGCCCTTGACGCCATAGGCGGTGACATCCTCGTTGGCCTCGCTGAAATGGTTGCTCAGCCTGAGCGTGCGCCCAGCGCCGCTGACGCCCGACTTGGCGTCCACGATCACATCCGGCTCGATCAGGTTGGCGTCCAGCGCGGGGCCGAGGGCCAGCAGCGCGGCGGTGGGGTAGCAGCCGGGGCAGGCGACCAGCCGCGCGGTGGGCAGGCGCTCGCGCGTCCCACTCGGCAAGGCCGTAGACCGCCTCTTCCAGCAGCGCGGGCGCGGGGTGGTCGTAGCCGTACCATTCGGGGTAGAGCGCGGGGTCACGCAGGCGAAACCCGGCGGAGAGGTCGAGGACGCGGCGGCCTTCCGCCAGCAGGCCGGGGACGACCTCGACGCTGGCCTCATCGGGCAGCGCGACGAAGACCGCTTCGGCCTTTTCGACGCGCTCGCTGAAGGTCAGGTCCAGTCCAGCGAGCTGGGGAAAGACCGACTCGACACGCTTGCCCGCGTCGCTACGCGCGGTGACTTCCACCAGATCGAAGGCGGGATGACGACGCAGCAGACGCAGCAGCTCCACGCCGCCATAACCTGCGCCATTGACGACCGCCGCCGGAATTCTGGCAGGCCCGCTCATGCTCGAATCTCCCCGAACGCCGCGCCTGGCCCGCTGGAGCGGCGCCGCGCGGCTGCTGTATGGTCTCCGGGGGCGCGTTTCGCCCGCCGCCCGCATGCTCGCCAGCGCGCCATCGTGTGTGGGGCGCGATTGGCGTCATTGCCCGCGCCGGCTGTTGAGGACTTCTATGATACCATAGGCGTATGGACGCTGACACAGACACCTTCCCCGACGCCTCCCCAGATGATGAGACTATCGCCGCTATCGCGACGCCGCCAGGGCCTGGCGGCGTGGGCGTGATCCGCGTCAGCGGGCCGCGCGCCTTCGCCATCGGCGCCGCGCTCTTCCGCCCCGCTCGTCCCTCCGCCCCGGACGGCGGCGAGCCGCTCTCGCATCTGCTGGTCTACGGCCACATCGTGGACCCCGCTAGCGGTGAGCTGGTGGATGAGACGCTGACGGTCTTCATGCGCGCGCCACGTACCTATACCCGCGAGGATGTGGTGGAGATTCAGGCGCATGGCTCGCCGCTGACGCTGCGGCGCATCCTGGCGCTGGCGCTAGCGGCGGGCGCGCGGATGGCCCGCCCCGGCGAGATGACGCTGCGCGCGTTCCTCAATGGCCGCGTTGACCTGGCGCAGGCCGAGGCGGTGATGGACCTGGTGAACGCGGGCTCCGAGGCGGCGCGGCGGCTGGCGCTGCGCCAGCTCCAGGGCGAGCTATCGGCGCGGACGGCGGCGATCCGCGCGGCGACGCTGGGGGCGCTGGTCCGCATCGAGGCCAGCATAGACTTCCCGGAGGAGGAAGTCCCGCCGCCCGACCCGGAGGAGTTGCGCGCGCTTCTGACCGAGGCGGCGGACGGGACGGCGCGGCTGCTGGCGGGCGTGGAGCGCGGGCGCGTGGAGCGCGAGGGGCTGCGGGTGGCGCTGGTGGGCCGGCCCAACGTCGGCAAATCGTCGCTGCTCAATATGCTGCTCGGCATGGAGCGCGCCATCGTCACGCCTGTCGCGGGGACGACGCGCGACACCATCGAGGAGACGGCGCGGTTGCGCGACATCGCCTTGCACCTGGTGGATACCGCCGGGCTGACGCCGAGTGATGATCCCATCGAGCGGCTGGGCGTGGAGCGGTCGCGGGCCGCCGCGCGCGAGGCGGGCGCGCTGGTCTTCGTCCTCGATGGCTCCGAGCCGCTGGCGCCGCTCGATTATGCCGCCGCCCGCGAGCTCCGCGACCTGCTGGGGGTGGCTCCGGTTCCGGTTATCCTGGCATTGAACAAGGATGATTTGCCAGCGGCGCTGGAGCCGGGAGATGTGGAGGGGCTGTGGCCGGGCGCGCCGGTGGTTCGCGTCTCGGCGCGCGCGCGTGAGGGCGTCGCGCCATTGGAGGAGGCGCTGGCGCGGACGGCGCTCGCGGGCGCGGCGTCATCCGCCGACCCGCTGGTGGCCAGCGCGCGCCACGCCGATGCGCTGCGCCGCGTGGCGGAGAGCCTGGCCGCCGCGCTGGCCACGCTGGAGACGCGCGCGCCGCTGGACTTTGTGGCGCTGGACACCCGCGCGGCGCTCGACGCGCTCGGCGAGATTACCGGCGAGACGGCCACCGCTGACCTGCTCGACCAGATCTTCGCCGAGTTCTGCATCGGCAAGTGAGGCGCGCCCCTGCCGCTCTCCCAGCGCGGCGTCCGGGTAGGAGGGCAAGCGGCGGTCGGACTACTTGCTGGTAGATTGCTGCTGGATCTGCTTCTTCAGCGCCTTGAGGTAGTTTTCGGCGCTATCAATGTCGTGGGTGGCGTAGTCCGTCAGCTGGATGGGGAGCTGGGTGACGCCGGTCTTCCACTGGGTCAGCAGCGACGTGAGCTGGTCGAGCTGGCTGATGTGGACGTTGATCCCGGCCAGGTGGCTCTGGGCGGAGGAGAGACCATCGAGGAGAAGGCCGAGCGCGTCCCCGGCGATGGTGGCGAAGAGCTGCGCGACGGGGCGCACGATGTAGAGCACCGCCATGCGGGTCACTTCCGCCACCTGGATGGCGGCGTCAATCGGTACCCCTTCGATCTGCGCCAGCTCGCTCATCAGCGCCTGGCGTCCGGCGGCGATGCCGGCGGCGTAGGCGTCGTCAATGGCCTGTTTACTCGCCTGCTGCAGCGCCTTCTCGGCGGTGGGCGCGAGCGCGACACCGGCGGCGCAGACGCTCACCGCCGCCGCGCCGATCAGCGCGCGACGTCCCAGCTTGCCGCTCCCTTTCTTGCCGCTAGTAGGTTGCTGCGGTTGCATGTCAGTCGTCATTGTAGGCTCGGACATGGGATGCTCCTCAATGCGCTTCTCAACGCGAATCACAGGCGCTGATCAGCGTTTTTGCGCAGTCCAGCCAGAAGACAACGCGTCGCGGCCTGTGTATAACGTGCAGTATATGGATGGTGGGCAGGCGAGGTCAACCAGCGGGACACTGGCGACGCTCGCCTCTCTTATGGTCTACGAAGCGAGCGGGGGCGCGTTGCGCGCTCCGCTCGCTGGAACCGGCCATCGCGCATGTATCGCGCCATCCGGTGTGTTAGATTGAGGCGGATTCAGCCGTGGGGGGTATCAGCGAAACGCCACCTGCCCCGGCCCGTTATCCCCTGGGCGGACATCATCCGCATCAAGCGTGTGGCGCAGGCCAACCTGCGGGCGCGCGGCGAGCGCTATTGAATGGCGGAACGGCGCCGCCGGGCAGGCGTTCGGTGGCCAATACGGCAAACGCGCTTGCGACGGCGCCAGGCTGGCGTGTACCATGATCTTTACGCCCGGCGGGCTTCCTCCGTGGTTTCGCTGTCACGCATGGCCGCTGCGCGCTACCCCGCGCGGGCGCCCGGCGCCCGTAGAGAGTTCAGGACACCAGGCAATGAATAAGGCGCATGTGTGGCGGGCCGCGCTCAACCGGCTCCGGCGCGATCTCACCGGCGCCCAGGTCAACGCCTGGCTCAGCGGCGCCCACCTGGCGGAGGTCTCCAGCGGCGCGGCGACGCTGCACGTGCGCTCAAGTTATGAGAAGCAACTGCTGGAGACGCGCTACCGGGAGATGATCGAGCGCGCGCTTGCCGAGACGCTCGGTGCGCCGGTCGCGCTGACCATCACGGTAGGCGCGGGAGCCTCCCGCCCGCTCGCGCATGGGGCGGAGAAGCGCCAGGCGGTCTATACCGCGCCGCTCTTCACCCTCGATGATGAGGCGGATGCGCGCGGCGAGGCGCCGCGCATCACGCGCGCGCCCGCTCCGCCCGCCCCTGTCGCGCCGCTCGCGGCGTCTCAGCGGGACGGAAGCGTGCGGGCGGACGCGCCGCTCAACCGCGCGGTGGGCTTCGATCCGCGCGCGCTGGGCGCCCGCTTCGCCGGGCAAGGCGCGTCACGCGACGGCGTCAGAGCGATCCCGACCATCCCGAATGGCCCCAGCGGCGAGCGGGACACACGCGCGTCCGGTATCTGGCGGGACACCCCACCGCCTCGTGTCGGGGAGATGGCGACTATGAACGAGCCCGGCGACGATGGTATGGACTTTGATGAGGCCGATGAGCCCGCCGCGGAGTCCAGCGCCCCTCCGCCTAATACCAGCCAGCGCCCCGCCGGGCCTCCCGTTCCGCCGGGCAGTCCCCCTCCGCTGGCGCCGCCGCGGCTGAACCAGCGCTACACCTTCTCGACCTTTATCGTGGGCAGCGGCAACCAGCTGGCGCACGCCGCCTCGCTGGCCGTGGCCGACGCGCCAGGCCACGCCTACAACCCGCTCTTCCTCTATGGCGGCGTCGGGCTGGGCAAGACGCACCTGCTGCACGCCATCGGCCACACCGCCGTCGAGCGGGATATGACGGTGCTCTACGTCTCCTCCGAGACCTTCACCAACGACATCGATGGACGCCATCCGCGAGCGCACGACTGAGGAGTTCCGCGCCAAATACCGCTCGGTGGACTTGCTGCTATCGACGACATCCAGTTCATCGCCGGCAAGGACTCGACCGCAGGAGGAGTTCTTCCACACCTTCAACAGCCTCTACGAGACCGGCAACCGCCAGATCGTGATCTGCAGCGACCGTCCGCCAGCGGCTATCGTCACCCTGGAGGAGCGGCTGCGCTCGCGCTTCGAGTGGGGCCTGATCGCCGACATCCAGCCGCCGGACCTGGAGATGCGCATCGCCATCCTGCGCGCCAAGGCCGACCTCCTGCCTGCAGCAAGATTCCTGACGAGATCATTCGTCTACCTGGCCAGCCGCGTGCAGAGCAACATCCGCGAGCTGGAGGGCAGGCTCAACCGGGTGCAGGCCTACGCCCAGCCTCAGGGCCTGCCGCTCTCGCTGGATACCGCCAAGACGGCGATGGCCAGCCTCGCCAGCGACAACCGCCATCGCCGCGTCAGCATCGAGGAGATCCTCAGCGCCGTCGCCGAGTACTACCAGATCCCAGTGGACGACTTGCGCGGCAAGCAGCGCGACAAGCAGATCGTCGGCCCGCGCCATGTGGCGATGTACCTGATGAGGCAGGAGACCGAGGCCTCGCTGCTGGAGATTGGCCAGGCGCTCGGCGGGCGCGATCACAGCACCGTGCTGCACGGCTGCGAGAAGATCAGCCGCGAGATCAACGAGAATACCGCCCTGCGCAAAGAGGTGCTGGCCATCCGCCAGCAGCTCGCCGGGTAACGGAACCACAACAGGAAGAGACGCGCCACCTCCATGAGCCAGCCCATTTCCCCCGCCCGCTTCACCACCTACCTGCTCGACCTCGATGGGGTGGTCTATCGCGGCGCCATATTGCTCCCCGGCGCGCGTGACTTCGTCGCCTGGGCCGACGCGACGGGCCGCAAGGTGATGTACGTCTCCAACAATTCCTTCGCCACCGTCGCCGATGTGACGGAGAAGCTGGCCCGCCTGGGCGCGCCGCGACCGGAGGGCCGCGTGGTGACAGCGGGCTCGGCGACGGCGGACGCGGTGGCCGCGCGCTTCCCCGGCGGGCGGGTCTTCGCGCTGACGGTGGAGGCGATGGCTTCGGTGCTGCGCGACGCTGGGCTGCGCACGGTCTGGGAAGAGGACGAGGATGGTCCGACGCCCGACGCGGTGGTGGTTGGCCTCGACCGCACGGTCACCTATCCCCGGCTGCGGCGCGCGCTGCGGGCCGTGCTGGCGGGCGCCGCGTTCTACGCCGTCAACCGCGACCCGCGCCTGCCGATCGAAGATGGCTTCGAGCCGGGGACGGGCGCGATCGTGGCGGCGGTCGAATACTCCAGCGGCCAGCGCGCCGAGCTGATCGGCAAGCCCGCGCCCGGCATCCTGCTCCAGGCGATGCGGATGGTTGGCGCGACGCCGGAGGAGACGCTGGTCGTCGGTGACGGCCTCGACCTGGACATCGTCGCTGGCCACGCGGCGGGCGCCACCACCGCGCTCGTCCTCAGCGGCCTCACCTCCGCCGCCGAAGCCGCCGCCGCCGCTGGCGACCGCCGCCCCGAGCTGGTTTACAGCGATCTGGCGGCGCTGCTGGCGGCGGCGCGGGCGGGGTGAGAGACGCGGCCCTTCAGCACCGACGCACGGGGACACGGAGGAAGGCGCGGCCATGAATGGCCGGCGCACGGGGCGAAGGGCATATATGCCGACTCGCGTAAGGAGGGGTTTGTGACGAGGGGAGCATGGTGGTCACTCTTTGGCGCGCGGTTCTTCTCTGTCTGCGCTGTCCTGATAGGACTCTGCGCCGGACTGTACATTTCCGTGATTGGCGCGGCTTTTGTCTGCTTCGATACCTGCGAAACTCCGGATTTCTACTTCTCGCATATGGCGCTCGGTTCAGTGTTGTTTGAGATACCGTGCGTCGCGCTTGAGTTGGTCGCGTTCGCGCTGTTTCTGGCTCATTGCCGCGTCACGAAACAGCCGCGCCTGATAATCCTTCCAGCGGTCTTCCTGGTAGTTGCTGGCGTTGTAGGCGCCGCAGCGTTGTGGGCGCTCATGCTGCATGGGCAGGCGACGCTGCCCGTTACCGGAGATGGCTTGCTCGCGGAATCCCCGGTGGAGTCGTGGCAGCGCATGTGGGGTCTGGCTGTCACAGGCGTCGCGGTCGTCTGGTCAGGCGTTCTGACCTTCCTGCAACGCGGCGGCGTGTAGCTGTGTAGCAGATTGCCTCGCCTACATCCGGTCCAGCATCTGCTCCAGCGCGATTGCCACGCCATCCTCCATGTTGGAGGCGGTCGTCTCGTCGGCGGCGGCGAGCGCCTCGGGGTGGGCGTTGGCGACGGCGACGCCACGGCCCGCCCAGCGCAGCATCGGCGCATCGTTGGGCATGTCACCGAAGGCGATCACCTGCGCGGGCGTGATGCCCAGCCGCGCGCAGAAGCGGCCCAGCGTGGCGGCCTTGTCCACGCCCAGCGCCGCGATCTCGATGAAGCGCGGGCCGGAGATGGTGACCATCGCCAGGTCGCCAGCGATCTCGCGCGCATGTGGGTAGTACGACGGGCCGCTCAGCTCTGGGTGGCGGGCGATCAACTTCGTCACCGGCTGGGCGCAGAGGGTGAGAACGTCCGCTACCTCGTCATCAGCGGGACGCTCGAATCCACCGCCCATCGCCAGATAGCCTGGCTCGCAGCCGTAGCGCAGCCCGCGCTCGATGGCGAAGGCCACGCCGGGCTCGGCCGCGCGCAGCCGCTCCGCGACTGCGATAGCCGTGGCGCTAGCGAGCGGCGAATGCTCCAGCAACCCGCCGCTCGCCAGGTCGTAGACGATGGCGCCGTTGCAGCAGACCGCGGCGCCCGTCAGCCCCAGCTCCTCCGCCAGCGGCTGGACGAAGCGCGGCGGCCGCCCCGTCACCAGCGCCACGGTGATGCCCGCCGCCTGGGCCGCCGCCAGCGCGCGCCGCGTCCGCTCCGAGACCGTCCGGTCCTCGCGCAGCAGCGTGCCGTCCAGGTCCGTCGCCACCAGCCGGATCGCCTGCCCCGTCTCCACCGCCTCGCGTTCCGCCGCTGTCATGCCATGTCCTCTCCGCTCGCGCTGTGTGTCCGCCACAGCGTAAGGATAGCACGCGGCGGGGTGGCCTCATCCGGCCTCTGGCATAGCGTTCTTCCTGTGAGGAGAAGAAGTGAATCTGTTGCGGACAGACAGTCATTGACCATTTCGCGCCGCGCGCGTCGATGAATTGCACCGCGATCGAGCCAAATGGCGCAGCACTTGTCCCACTGCTCGCCGCGCACCCAGAAGGGGATAACCCGTCCGACACTCATCGGCGACGCGGGCGGCGTCTGCCGCGCGGATCTCGGGGATTCTGCATAGGATTGAAGCCAGTCTGTGAGCGTTGGCGGCAGGTGATAGCGACGGTAGGCTGCGGTGCCGGATCAGGATCTTACGGCGCAGCCATCGGGGTCAGGAGCGCTCGCAGGAATGGGCCATATCCTGTCCGCAGCAATGCGATCATAGCCGACATTGCCAAGAATCGCTGCAAGCAATGAGGCACCGAGACCAAGGAATAACTGCGCACCAAACTCGCGCTCCTAGTGACGAGTTGAGCGATTTCAAGCGGGCCCCACGATGAGTACTGACGATCAGCATAGGAACAGCTGACGAACATCGCGGCGGCGGCGGGACGGCGTCGAAGGCAGCCGAACACGCGCCGGGCGAGTGTAGCCGCGAAACTGCACCAAGAATTGGGGCCAGCCGCCTACTCAGAGATTCAGTGACGATATCGCGCGTCGAAGTGCCGCGCAGAGCGCACCACGAGGTTCCAGTAGGCGTCATCTCGGCGTGCTGCGCGTCGCAGCGTCATCCGCTCGCCTGGCATTGGCGCGTCCGGCTGCGCTATCACGCAGAGTCATCACCCGGGCTGACGCGCGACCAGTCCGCTCGTCTATCCGACCATCGACTGATCATCGAGAGGCATTATCGAGTCTCCTCGCGCCGTCCACGCGGCGTCCGCCACTGCGGTCGAGCGTTCCACGCCATCTGCCGCCCGATATCACCGACTGCATGATCACTGGAGGCCGCCACCGCTTCGCGCAGGATCTTGCGGAAGTCGGCGCCCAGCGGAATCGCGTCCACATCCATGAAGATGCTTTGCTCGCCGAAGCGCACCGCCAGCCGTTCATAGACACGGTCGGTGATGTCCTGCGTGTCGTAGCGCCGGTAGGAGATGAACAGTCTGCTCACGCCTCGCGTCCTCCGCCATACACCACGCCGAATTACAGCTTTGACGTTTATAGATGTTCCGCGTCGGGAGAGCCATGAGATCCATCTGGCAGCGAGATACCCCGGGCAGCGGTTCCAGCCGGGCTGCGCCTGCTCACTGAGCGGTAGTATAGCACGGTGGGCGCGACCCCATCCGGCCTTCGGCCACCTTCCCCTCTGAGGAGGAAGGCCCTCTCGTACCTGCACGGCGCAGGGCTGCGATACACTCGCCCGAAGGCCACCAACCGGACTCCCCTCTCCTCTCAGGAGAGGGGCAGGGGATGAGAGGTCAGCACCCCGCCGGTTGTATACTGCCATCCGGGCGCGGGCGATCCGACGCGCGCCCGGACAGCGTGCGACACAATGAGGTGAAGCGAACGTGAAGATTGTCACCTGGGCTGGCCCCGACGCGGGGGCAGGCGGCGAGATAGATGAGGCGGGCCGCGCAGGGCTGCTGCATGGCGACCTCGTGCTGGACCTGGAGGCGCTGGGTAGCTGGGCGGCGCGCAATGGCGCGGGCCTGGGGCTGGCGCTGCCAGATACGACGCTGGGACTGCTGCGGCGCGGGCCGGAGGGCATGGCGGCGGCGCGCGCGGCGCTGGCGCTGGCGGCGACGGCCCGCGCGGAGGACCTGACCGCCGATCCAGGGCTGACGCACCCGCTGGCGGAGGTCCACCTGCGGACGCCCGTGCCGAATCCGCCGACCGTGCGCGACTTCTACGCCTTCGAGCAGCACGTCAAGGCGGCGCGGGCGCGGCGCGGCGTGGGGATGATCCCCGAATGGTACGAGATTCGCGGTCTTCTACTTCTCCAACACCTCGGCGCTCTTCGGTGGCGATGAGGATATTCCCTATCCGCGCATGAGCCAGGAGCTAGACTTCGAGCTTGAGGTCGCCGCCGTCATCGGCCAGACAGGGATGGACATCAGCGCGGACGACGCGCCGGGCTACATCGCCGGCTACATGGTGATGAACGACTGGAGCGCGCGCGACCTCCAGCGCAAAGAGATGGTGATGAACCTTGGCCCCGCCAAGGGCAAGGACTTCGCCACCTCGTTCGGCCCGTGGCTGGTGACTCCCGATGAGCTGGACGACAAGCGCACCGGCTCCGGCAAGGACGAGCGCTACGATCTGGCGATGTTCGGCAGCATCAACGGCGACCAGCTCACCAGCGCCAACATGCGCGACCTCTACTTCAGCTTCCCGCAGATGATCGAGCGCGCCGCCCAGCATGTGCGTCTGCGTCCCGGCGACATCATCGGTTCCGGCACCTGCGGCACGGGCTGCATCCTGGAGCTGGGAACCGAGCGCCACCGCTGGCTCCAGCCTGGTGATATGGTCGAGATGGGCGTCGAGCGGCTGGGGACGCAGCATAACCGTATTGTTGCGGCGGACTCCCGGCCATAAATGGCCGGGGCACGCGGCGGGCGGGATACGGAGGGCGGTTGAAACCGCGCCTCAAGGTGGCAAGCCGCCACACGACCCGCCGTCGCGGGTCCTCTCCCGCCGTACCTGGGTCCGCGCAGGCGGACCTCGTGGCCGCCAGGCCTTCAGGCGCGAATTCATTCGCCGGGCGCCTGCCGCCAACCATTGACCACACTCCGCACACCCATCCCAAGGAGGACACCCACCATGCCGATGCCCACGCCACCCGGCCCCGGCGAAGAGCCGACCAACGAGGGCGAGCTCTACCGTTACCACTTCAAGCGCCTTATCACCTGGTATCTGGAGGCGCTCGACCCCTTGCCACCAGAGGCCTTTACCTGGACGCCGCCCGCGCCAGGCGCGAACAATCTCTCCGCGTTGTGCTTCCATGCCATCGGCTCGGCGGAGTGGTGGACGCTGAGTTGCGTGGGCGATGGGCCGATCGAGCGCAACCGCGACGATGAGTTCGCCGCCACCGACCTCACCTGGAGCGCGCTGCGCCCGCGTTTCACCGCCTGGCTCGCGGCGGTGGATGACGCTGATCGCGGGCATGGGGCCAGCGGACTTCCAGGCGATCAGCCGCCACCCGGCGGGCGACCGCATGAACCGCCGCTGCTTCACACACGTTATCGAGCACCTTGGCCTGCACCTGGGGCATATCGAGATCACGATTGACTGGTTCAAGGCCGCGCAGGCGGACTCATGATCGTTGACGCGCACACCCACATCTTCCCGCCGGAGGTCATCGCGCGGCGCGCCGACTACGCCGCGCGTGACCCCTGGTTCGCCGCGCTCTACGGCGACTCGAAGGCCAGGATGGCCGACGCCGACGCGCTGCTAGCCGCGATGGGCGCCAGCGGCGTAGACCACGCCGTGACCTTCTCCTTCGGCTGGAGCGACCCCGGCCTGATCGAGGAATGCAACAGCTACGTCATCGAGTCGGTGGCCCGCGCGGGCGGCAGGCTGACCGGGTTGGCGGTCGTCCAGCCGCTGGCGGGCGCGCGGGCGGTGGCGGAGGTGGAGCGCTGCTTTGCCGCCGGGCTGCGTGGCGTGGGCGAGCTGATGCCGCACGGCCAGGGCTACCGTCTGAGCGACCTGCGCGTGGTCGGCCCCATCGCCGAGGTGTGCGCGGCGCGCGATCTCGTCCTGCTGACGCACGCCAGCGAGCCGGTGGGCCACACCTACCCGGGCAAAGGCGACGTTACGCCCGCCGACCTGCTGGCGCTGGCCCAGGCGTTCCCCGCGCTGCGCATCGTCGCCGCGCACTGGGGCGGCGGCCTGCCTTTCTACGAGTTGATGCCCGAAGTCAAAGCGGCGGCGGCCAACATCTGGTACGACTCCGCCGCCTCGCTCTTTCTCTACCAGCCAGAGATCTTTGCTACCGTCGCCGCCATCTGCGGCCCGGAAAAACTGCTCTGGGCCAGCGACTACCCCCTCATCGCCCAGCCCCGCATGCTGGACTACGCCCGCCGCGCCGGCCTCGACGGGGAGGCGCTGGAGTTGGCCCTCGGTGGCAACGCCGCGCGGCTGTTCGGGCTGAGGGCGGGCGGGTAGCGCGTGGCGGCTTTACACCGCACTTGTGGCTGGCCGCGCATACACGACGACCTGCCAGTAACCGGCGTTGCGTTGGAAGCGTGGCATTAGCCCACGCTCACGGATGACGGCGTCCACCTCGGCCGTGGGATGGATGAAGTTACGCAGCGGGACACGGAAGAGGCGCATCCCAAAGTTCAACACCGCGCCGCCATAGCGCGCCCACCAGACGTCACGCGGATAGACCACTCCATACAGGTTGGTAGCTTTGCCCGCCGACTGGCCGACCAGCGCGCGCATGTTGGGATAGCAGCAGATCACACGGTCGAGCGTGACGATGCCTGCGGCTGGGGTGTCGGCCGCGAGCGCCACGAAATCACCTTGCCGGCAGGCGAAGCGGTCGCCCATTCCCTCGCGCGCCGCTTCAGACCTCGCCGTTGTGACATATGCTGGTGAGGCGTCTATCTGTGTGGCGGCGGTAACGCCAGATTTGAGCAGTTCAAGCGAGATCGCGCCGACTCCACCGCCGATATCGAGCAGCGTCAGTCCGCTGACTCCCTCGCTCCCCAGCGCGTCGAGCAGCATGCGCGTCGTCTTCGCAGGTCCCTTGTTGCGGTACCGCTTGATCTGCGAGCGCGCCGCTCCCTTGCCAAACACATTTGCGCCGCCTTGACATCCGCTGCATGGCATGGGATCGCCCTCCCTATCGTCCAGCGCCTCCTGTGTAATGCGGCCTATTGGGGTTCACTATACGTCAAAAAGTGTGCGTGGCTCTTCGGCCTGGAGGGAGCGCCTCATCCGGCCTTCGGCCACCTTCTCCTTGCGAGGAGAAGGCCCTGCCCAACATGAGCGCCGAGGGGCGAGCATGGCTCGCCCTTCGCGTGTCACGTCCGAGCGGCGACCCCCCTCGCCCCGCAGGGAGAGGGGGCAGGGGGTGAGGCCCTCCCACGCCATCAATGCACGCGCGAATCGCCCGGAGGGGCGGCCTCGACGCGGCTAAGCTCGCGGCGGCTGATCTCTAGAAAGCCATCGAGCGTGCCGTAGGAAGTGGTGAAGCTGCCACCGGCGCCGATCATCTCCTGGGTCGTGCGGCCAATCGCCGCCAGCGCCTTCTGGTCAATGCCGGTGCGTGCGCCGCAGGACTCGAAGAGGTAGACGAGGTCTTCGGTTGCGACGTTGCCCATCGAGGTGGTGTGAATCGGCATCGCGATGCCGCCGCCGATGCCGCCGACCGAGCCGTCGAACAGCGTCACCCCTGCCTCCCACGCGGCGAAGGCGTTGGCCTGCGCGCAGCCGTCCAGCGTGTGCAGGTGTAGGCCGACCCGCAGCTCTGGCCAGCGGGCCTTGACGGCGCGCACGCGGTCCCGCACCAGCGTCGGCCAGGCCATGCCGATGCTATCCGCCAGCGACACCTCACGGATACCCGCGTCCACGAAGCGCCCGACCAGGCGCAGGATGTGGTCCTCGCTCTGCACGCCCTCGTAGGGGCAGACGAAGGACGTGCCCATGCCGACGGAGACTTCCACGCCCGCCGCGATGGCCTCCTTCGCGATGTGGTCAATCTCCTCCAGATTGCGCTCGACGCTCATGTTGGAGTTGAGCCTCTGGTAGGTCTCACTGGCGATGATCAGGCAGGAGAGCTTGCGCAGGCCAGCGGCCATCGCCCGTTCGGCGCCGCGCCAGTTGGGTACCAGCGCGTGGTACGAGGCGCGATGCGGGCGGGCCAGCGCCTCGCGCGCGACCTCGTCGGCGTCGGCCAGGCTGGGGATGACGCGCGGATGGACGAAGCCGGTAATCTCGATCGCGGGGACGCCCGCCGCGTCGAGACGCGCGATGATATCCAGTTTCTCCTCGGTCGTGGGGACGCGAAGATGCTTCTCGTGCAGCACGGTCTGCAAGCCGTCGCGCGGGAAAACATCCACAATGGTCACGTCGCGCTGGTCAGAGTCAGTGGACATCGGCGATCACTCCTGTTCTCTCGAAAGCGGCGGCCAACGGCCCGCCCGGAGCGGGGTCAGCCTTCCAGTGTGGTGGCGGCCTCAGGCGCGGGGGTCACGGGATGCTCGCCGCGCCGGGTCTGCGTCAAGAGCAGCAGCGCGGCGGCGGCGAGCACGGCGGCGAGGGTCAGCCAGGCGTCGTGATAGCCGTGGGTGGCCTCGACGACCATGCCAAAGATCGGGCCGGAGATGGTCGCGCCGGCCAGAATGGCGCTGGTCTCCAGGCCCATCGCGGCGCCCGCACGCGGCTCTGCGACGCGCTCTCCGGCCCAGGTCAGGGCGAGCGCGTTCCAGCCAACGTAGGCGAAGCCGAGCGCCAGCCATAGCGCCGCCAGCGCCCAGACTGGCAGCCCGCGCGGCAGATTCGCCAGCGTGACCGCCAGTACGACGCCCAGCAGCGTGACGCCCAGCAGCGTCTGGTCGCGCCGCCCGCCGAATCGGTCGGAGACAGCGCCCAGCGCCATGCGGCCAGCGGCGCCCCCGACCTGGGCGATGGCCAGCAGCGCGCCCGCCAGCACGACGGTCAGCCCCATCGCATGCAGCATCGGGATCGTGTAGGTGAGCAGCGTGTACTGGCCCCAGGAGAGCAGAAAACCGCAGAGCGCCGGGACGATCAGGCGGCTGGTCTGGCGCGGGGCGCCCTGACGCGCCACGGCGGCGGCCTGGCGGTCGGCCTGCGGTGGCAGCAGCGCGTAGAAGATGAGGCCGCTGGCGCCTGCCAGCGCGGCGAAGGCGACGTAGAGCGGCTGGAATCCCACGCGCGTGGCGAGCGCTGGCAAGACCAGCGCGGCGGCCAGCGCGCCGAGCGGCACACCGATCTGGCGCACGCCCATCGGCAGCCCCCGGCGCTCGCGCGGCCAGAGAGTCATGATGACCTTCACGCCGGAGAGCGGGACGGCGCCAATCGTAATCCCCAGCGCGAAGAGCAGCGCCGTGGTGGAGGCCAGGTTCGGGCTGACGGCGATCGCCAGCGCGATGGCGGTGAGCGCCAGTGAGCCGAAGAAGAGCACCCGCTTGGGTCCCCAGCGGTCTACAAACCCGCCAATGATGAGGCCCGAGAACATCCAGCCCAGCGTCATCGCGGCCAGCGTCGTCGCCATCTGGCTGAGGCTGAGGTGATACGCGGCGGCGATGAACACGCCCAGCACGATCGTTCCCTGTTGCATCACCGACGCGCCGAACTGTGAGAATGTGGCGCTGGTGAGCAGCACGGTCCGCCGCCGCGTCAGGCTGGCTCCGGCGGGGCGCTCCTCGGTTATATCCATGCGCGGCGCCTCATGGCTGGAAGACCCAACAGCCTCATCCACGCGCCTCTTCCGGGCGCTGGCCCCAGTCTTCGACACCGTAGCGCCGCTCGATCTCCTTGACCTCCGGCAGGCCAACGAAGTCGGTGAACTCCTGGAACGTGGGCATCGACTCGAGCAGCGGCAGCGGCGAGCCAGCGGCGCGAATTTGCGCGGCGGCGGCGCGCATCGCCTGCGTGGCGGTCAGCAGCAGGCTGATAGGGAAGATGATGAGCTGAAAGCCCATGCCGCGCAGGCGCTCGTAGGAGAGCGGCGGCGTCTTGCCCTGCTCGGCCCAGTTGTAGAGCAGCGGCGCGCCTCGCAGCCGGGCGGCGACCGCCTCGACCTCCTCGACGCTCTGCGGCGCCTCGACGAAGAGTAGGTCGGCGCCCGCCTCGCGGTATCGCTCGGCGCGGGCGAGTGCGGACTCCAGCCCCTCCATCGCGCGGGCGTCGGTGCGGGCGATGATCAGGAAGTCGGGGTCGCGGCGGGCCTCGGCGGCGGCGCGAATCTTGGCCGCCATCTCGTCCACGGGGATGACGCGCTTGCGGTCCATGTGGCCGCATTTCTTGGGACTGACCTGGTCCTCGATGTGGATGGCGGCCACGCCTGCCGCTTCGTACTCGCGCACCGTGCGGCGGACGTTGAGCGGGTTGCCGTAGCCGGTATCGGCGTCAGCGATCAACGGGATGCTGACGGCCTCCGCCATGCGATGGGCGTTCTCTACCATCTCAGTCTGGGTGAGCAGACCAACATCGGGCTGGCCAAGCAGCGCCGCCGAGGTCCCAAAGCCGGTCATGTAGACGGCGTCGAAGCCTGCCTCCGCGACCACGCGCGCGCTTAGGGCGTCAAACGCTCCAGGCGCCAGCGTGGGCTCGTCGCGGGCCAGCAGCGCGCGCAGGCGGGCGCCAGCGGAGCCACGCTCCTGATTTTCACTCATCTGTTACTCCCTTTTCGCTTGTCGAGGCGCGCCGGGTGACGTAGGTGGCGACGAACTCTTCGCCAGACTGGATATGCGTGCGCACGAGCCGCGCGGCCTCAGCGGCGTCGCCGGCGCGCAGGGACGCCAAAATCGCCTCGTGCTCCTCGATGGAGCGCAGCGCGCGGTTGGGCAGAATCCAGTTGACATCCCAGACGAACCGCTTCCAGAGGTGCTGGATGACATCCAGCAAAATCAGGTTGTCAGCGGCGCTGTAGATCAATTGATGCCAACGGCCATTGAGCTGGTTGAGCAGGTCGAAGTCTTCACGGGGCAGCGCCGCGCGCATCTGGCGGTTGAGCGCGTCGAGCTGATCGAGATCGGCGGCGGTGAGGTGGGCCACGGCGAGCTGGGTCGCCTGCGATTCGAGGTCGGCGCGCATCTGGAAGAGGTCGTGAATGTCGCGCGCGGTGTAGCGCATGACGGAGACGGTGTGGTGTGGCTCGTGGCGCAGCAGGCCCTCCGCCTGGAGGGTGCGGATCGCCTCGCGGACGGGTGTGGGACTCATCCCGAGCATGCGCGCGATGCGCCCAACGGTCAGCGGCGCGTCAGCGGCGATGTCGCCGCGCAGGATAGCGCCGCGCAGCGCTTGGATGGCGAGAGCGGTCTTGGTGAGGTGTTCGGGTGCGGAGAGGGCGAGCTCCTCGGGAGCCGGGATGACGCCTCCTGGAGTCATGGGGCCGCTTCCTTTCCAGCGGGGTGTCGAGCAGTGATGGCTTGAGTGATGGCTTGACAGAACAGCGGGCTGTCATGTATCACCTTGCATATACCACATTATATATAATATCACAAACCGATCGCGGCGAACGGGCGGCGAATCGGGATCGGCGAAGGGAGCCAGCTGAGCATGAGCGAATCTTCAGGGGAATCATCAGAAGCCGGCGCGACGAATCCGCAGCCGGGGCAAGCGGATAGCGCGACGCCTGCGGCGCTGGCGGGCCTGCGCGTGCTCGACATCGCCACGATGGCGGCGGCGCCCTGGGCAGCGACCTACCTGGCGGAACTGGGAGCGGATGTCATCAAGGTCGAGGCTCCGGTGGTGGGCGATCATCAGCGCCGCTGGGGTACGCCGAAGAATGGCGTCGGGCTGTTCTGGAAGTCCATTGGCCGTAACAAGCGCTCAGTGACGCTGAACCTGGGCAAGCCCGGCGGCGCGGCGCTCTTCAAGCGTCTGGCGGCGGAGGCCGATGTGATCATCGAGAACTTCCGGCCAGGGACGCTGGAGCGCTGGGGCATTGGCTACGAGACGCTGCGGGCGATCAATCCGCGGCTGATCATGCTGCGCGTCACCGGCTTCGGCCAGGATGGCCCCTATAGCAAGCGCCCCGGCTTCGGCACGCTGGCCGAGTCGCTGACCGGCTTCGCAGCGCTCACCGGCCAGCCCGGCGGGCCGCCGACGCTGCCAAATATGCCGCTGGCCGACGGCGTGGCGGGGATCACCGGCGCCTTCGCGGTGATGGTCGCGCTCTACTGGCGCGACGTGCGCGGTGGCGTGGGCCAGATGATTGATCTCTCGCTCTGCGAGCCGCTACTGCGCCTGATCGAGCCCTCGCTGCTGGACTACGACCAGTTCGGCGTCGCGCGCGGGCGCATCGGCAACCGCAGCGACCATGTGGCGCCGCGCAATTCCTACCAGTGCGGCGACGGGCGCTGGCTCTCGATCTCGGCCAGCGCGCAGTCCATCTTCGAGCGGCTGATGGTGGCGATTGGCCGCCCAGAGCTGCGCGAGGACCCGCGTTTCGCGGTCAACAGCGCGCGGGTGGCGCATGTGGACGAGCTGGACGAGATTATCAGCGCGTGGATGCGACGGCGCACGCGCGAGGAGGCGCTGGCGGAGCTGGAGTGCGCCGAGGTAGCGGCGGCGCCCGTCTATGAGGTTCCCGAGATATTCGCCGATCCGCACTTCCAGGCGCGTCACAGCATGGTGACGATAGACGACCCTGACATTGGGCCGGTGCGGATGGTGGATGTCGCGGCGCGCTTCAGTGAGACGCCTGGGCGGGTGAACTTCGCTGGCCCGGCGCTGGGCGCGAGCAACGAGGATGTCTATGGCGCGCTCGGTGTCTCCGCTGAGGAGATGGACGCGCTGCGGCGTGAGGGCGCCATCTAACACCGCCCGCCCGTCTGCCTCGTGGGCGCGAGGTCAGCGGCGTGATTCCTTTTTCGCCCGCGATTGTGTATGATGCTATCCTATCGGAAGGCAAGCGGCTTGGGCTGCCTTCCGTGTTTACCGTGCGGCGGCTGTATGACGCTCATCTCCGCCGCGCGAGGGAAGACCGCCATGATACTCCGCTCCCTGCTTTTCGCGCCCGCGACGCATGCGCGGCATGTGGAGAAGGCGCTCACCGGCGAGGCCGATGGCGTGATCCTTGATCTGGAAGACGCGATCGCCGTCGCGGAGAAGCCCGACGCGCGCCATGCCGCCCGGCGCGCGCTTGGCGCGCGAGGCGCGGGCGGCCCGCGCGCTTATGTCCGGGTCAACGGGCTGACGACGCCATTCACCTATGGGGACCTTTGCGCGATTGTCGGGCCGGGGCTGGATGGGATCGTGCTGCCGAAGGCCGAATCCGCCGCCCAGCTCGCGACGGTGGACTGGCTGCTGACCCAGCTGGAGCGCGACGCCGGGCTGGCTGAAGGCGCGATCGAGGTGATGCCAATCATCGAGACGGCGCTGGGGCTGGCGCGCATTCATGAGATCGCGGGCGCGTCGCCGCGCGTGAAGCGGCTGAACTTTGGCGCGGGCGACTTCAGCCTCGACACGAACATGACGTGGACGGCGGGGCATGAGGGCATCCTCTGGGCGCGGACGCAGGTGGTAGTGGCCTCGCGCGCCGCGCGGCTGGAGGCGCCGGTGGATACGGTCTACGCGCGCCTCGATGATACCGAGGGCTTCCGGGCCGAGGCGGAGCAGGCGCTGCGGCTGGGCTTCCAGGGCAAGGCGTGCATCCATCCGAGCCAGGTGGAGATCGTCAACGCGGTGTTCTCGCCCAGCGCCAGTGACGTGGAGACGGCGCGAGGCATCGTCGAAGCGTTCGAGCGCGCGGAGGCGGCGGGGGTAGCGTCCATCCGGCTGGGCGGCCAGTTCATTGATTATCCGGTTGCGGCGCGCGCCCAGCGCACGCTGGATGTGGCGGCGCATATCGCGGGGCGTGGCGCGGCGGAGTAAGCGGGTAGGGGCGCGTCTGTTCCCCATGCCCGGTGGCGACAGGATGCTCGACGCATGTGGATAGATGACGACCGCCCAGTCAGCCGCACGAGCGCATGGGCGCGGGTCAGCCGGCGCTTCCGCGAGGGCGCGCCGGCGGCGGTGCAGCTCATGCGGCGCTCGCTGCTGGTCCAGTTCGTCAGCGTCTACATCATTTTCGTCCTGATCGTGCTGGCGACGGGTATCGAGGCGGACCAGATCGGGCAGCGACAGCTCCAGTCGGCGATTCAGACCACCGACGTGGCGCTGGCGCAGCAGGTCGCCTTCGATACCAGCTCGCGCCTCACCGGTGTGGAAAGCTCGCTGCTGGCGCTGAGCCAGCTCGCCGTCGTGCGCGAAGGGGTGAGCGACGACATGCTGGAGGCGTTCCAGGCGTTCCGCATCGCGCGCCACGATGTGGACCAGGTCTACTGGCTCGACGCCACCGGCGCGCTGCGGGCTTCGGTTCCCGTCAACCTGCGCACACTGGGAGCGAGCTTCGCCGGGTCGCCGATGTTCCAGCGCACGCTGCATACGAACAGTGTGGTTGTCGAGGCGGATGTCGTTGATCTGACGACATTCAACGCCGACATCAGCTTTTCGGTCGCCCTGCGTGACGCGCATGGCGCGCTGCTAGGCGTGCTGGGCGCCTCGGTCTTGTTGGATGAGTTGAACGGGCCTATTCAGTCGGTGATGAACGGGCAATCGGCGCAGAGCCAGTCGCTGCGGATCACGATTCTCGATAATGAGGGCGCCATCATCGCCAGCCCGGAGCGTGAGCGGCTCATGCAATTCGCCACGCCGCTGCTGCCCGGCGCCAGCGACGCGCTGCATGGGCGTGTGGCGACAGCGACCGGGACGGACGCCAGCGGGGCGGAGTGGCTCTACAGCGCGGCGCCGATCAACGGCGTGGGCTGGGCGGTGATCGTGCAGCGTCCGGCGGCGGACCTGGCGGCGGAGGTCAACAATTTCCGCGACTGGCTGGCGATCGCGACGGGTCTCTTCGCGCTGGGTGGCCTTCTCTTCTGGCTGATCCTGGCGTGGCGCGTGATACGCCCGCTGCACGCGCTGACCGGCGAGCATGCGGCGCTGGTGGAGCGCAGCGCGCGCGAGGGTGGCGGCGACCTCTGGCGCAGCGGGGCGTACAGCCTGACCCGCGCGGGCGGCCCCTCCTCGCTGGCGGGTCGCGCCGATGAGATTGGCAGCCTGGCGCGGACGCTGGGCCAGCTCCGGCGGGATGTCTCGATGCAGCTGGCGGAGCTACGGACACTGCTCATCACCTCGAACGCGGTGGTGCGCTCGCTCGATCCGCAAGCGGTCGGCATGGATATCATCCGCGAGGTGCGGCGGCTGCTCGATGTGCAGGCGGCGGCGGTGCTGGCGCCCGACGAGCGCGGCGGCCTGCGGACGCTGGTCTGCGAGGGGTGCGAGCCAGTCACGCTGACCCCGGCGCAGGCGCGTCGCGAGGGGCTGACGCAGCCGGCGGCGCGCGCGCTGCATGATGGCCAGCCGATGCAGATGGTGGCGGACGGCAATCCCAACTACCCGGAGCGGTCGTACACGCAGGGGTTCCGCTCCGTGCTGGCGCTGCCGATCATGACCGAGCGCGTGGGCGGCGTCGTGCTGGAGGTGCAGCGGACGCAGCCGGTCCCATTCAGCGAGAACGAGGTCAACCTGCTGCTGACGTTCGCCAACTACGCGGCGCTGGCCTGGGAGCATGCGGCGCTCTACGAGCGCAGCGACGAGCGGTTACGCGAGACGGCGCAAGAGAACGCGCGACTCTACCAACAGGCCAACGCCGAACGTCAGACGCTGGCGGCGATCATGAGCAGCATGTCGGACGGACTGCTGCTGGCCAGCGCGAGCGGCGCGGCGCTCTACGCCAACCCCGGCGCGCGCGCGCTGATCGAGCTGCCAGAGGGCGATCTGGGCGCGACGAGCATCGCCGATATTCACGAGGAACTGGCCAGCGCCGCCGAGCAGCCAGAGCGCTACCGCCGCGACATGGCCCGCGCGGTGGCCAGCGGGACACGGCAGTGGCTGCTGGAGACGGCGCAAGCGCGCGGTGGGCGTGTCTATACTGTGCGCATGTTTGACGTGCGTGACGAGGAGGGTGAGGCGATCGGGCAGGGCCTGCTGTTGCGCGACATCACCCGCGAGCAGGAGGTAGACCAGTTCAAGAGCACGCTGCTGGCGGCGGTGGGGCATGAGCTCCGCACGCCGCTGGCGGCCATCAAGGGACACGCCTCGACGCTGCTGCAGGATGACGTGACCTGGCCGGTCGAGGACCAGCGGCACTTCCTGCGGACAATCAGCGCGGAGTCTGACCGGATGGCGCAGATGATCAGCAACCTGCTCGATCTTTCGCGGCTGGAGGCCGGGCTGCTGCTGCTGCGCCGCTCGCCGCACAGCCTGGCGGAGCTGGCGGAGGAGGCGGCGCGGCGCCTGCGCGCGGACGCTGGCGCGATTCTGCTGGACGTGGAGCGCGACCTGCCACCGGTCCAGGTGGACGCGCCGCGCGTCGAGGTGGTGTTGCGGAATCTGCTGGCCAACGCGCTGGCTTATGGTGACGGGCCGGTGCGGCTGCGGGCGCGGCGCGAGGACGGCGAGATGGTCCTGCTCGAGGTCGCGGACAGCGGGCCGGGCATCGCCGAAGAAGATTTGCCGCATGTGTTTGAGCGGTTCTATCGCGCCAGTCATGGCCGCCGCCGCAGCGGGAGTGGCGCGGGGCTGGGGCTGGCGATCTGCAAGGCGTTCGTCGAGGCGCACGGCGGCCGCATCTGGGCGCGCAATGGGACAGGCGGCGCGGTGATCGCGTTCACGCTGCCGCTGGCCACCAGCGCGCCCTTGCCGCCGAACGGCGCGCGTGTCGTAGGGCCGGACGCGGCTTCGGCGCCAGCTCGATAGAGGACAAGGCGCAACGGGCGCGAGCCACAGCGGTGTGGCGCGGAGGACAACGATGATGACACAAACGCTGCGCATCCTCGTCGCTGAGGATGAGTCCGCCCTGCGCGATTTCATCAGCCGCAATTTGCGCGCGCGGGGATACACCGTGACCGAGGCGGAGAATGGCCTGGAGGCGCTGGCGCTCTGGGAGCGCGAGAGCCCGCACCTGATCATCCTCGACATCATGATGCCGCGCATGGACGGGCTGGAGGTCTGCAAGCGCATCCGCGAGCGCTCGACGGCGCCGATCATCGCGCTGACCGCGCTGGACGCTGAGGCGGACAAGGTGGCGGCGCTGGACATCGGCGTGGATGATTATCTGACGAAGCCGTTCGGCATCGAGGAGTTGCTGGCGCGGGTGCGGGCGGCGCTGCGGCGCTCGCAGTGGCTCGGCGATCAGGCGGCGCCGGGGCGCAAAGTGGTTTGGTCCGCTGATGGTGGATGTGGAGGGGCGGGTGGTGCGCCGCGAGGGGGTGGAGATCCGGCTGACGCCGACGGAGTTCGCGCTGCTGGCGCAGCTCGTGGCGCATGCGGGCAAGGTGCTGACCCATCGACAACTCCTGCAGCGCGTGTGGGGGCCGGAGTACGGCGACGAGCCAGAGTATCTGCGGGTGTATATGCAGCGGCTGCGGCGCAAGCTCGAAGCGGATCCCGCCACGCCGCGCTATTTGCTGACCGAGCCGGGGGTTGGCTATCGCTTCGCCGCGCCGTAGGTGGAGCGCGTATGAGCGCGGGGGGGCGCGCAGAGTGCATGCGAATTGGCATGGGGTGGTGTAACTATGACACGACCGGCGATGTGGCCGGGGTGGTGGGGGCGGTGGTGGGCGTGGGCGCTGGCGCTGACGCTGCTCATCCCGCTGGCGGGCTGCCAGCCGCAGGCGGTGGATACCGGCTTCGCGGGCACGATCACCTTTGGGCTGACGGCGCCGCTAACTGGACCGGATGTCGAGGAGGGTGGCTATACGCTCGACGGCTACCAGCTGTTCGTCAATGAGATCAATAGCCAGGGCGGCATGCTGGTGGGCGGCAAGCGCTACAAGGTGGCGCTGGACTACTACGATGACCAGTCGCAGCCGGCGCTGGCGGCGAAACTCTACCAGAAACTCATCACCCAGGATAACGTGAACTTCCTGCTCGGGCCGTATAGCTCGCTGCTGACGGCGGCGGCGGCGCCCATCGCGGAGCGCTATGGTGTGCCGATGGTGGCGGCGCATGGCGCGGCGGATAGCATCTACGGGCCGAGTGATAAATACGTGTTCAGCATCGTCAGTCCGGCGAAGGACTACCTGCGTGGCGTGATCGCGCTCGTCTTGCAGAAGGACCCCAGCGCCTCGACGGTCGCGCTGCTGGGGTCGAACGAGCCGTTCTCGCAGGAAGTGCTTAGCGGCGCGCGGGACTACGCGCAGCAGCAGGGTATGAAGGTCGTTTATCAGGAATACTATCCGCTGAATCCCAACGACATCAGCCCGTACCTCGCACAGATCAAAGCGCTGCATCCCGATCTGGTGCTGGTGTCAGGGCATTTGCAGGACTCGATTCTGTTTGCCCGCCAGGCGCATGGGATGTGTCTCTCACCCAAGGCGGTGGGAATGACAGTTGGCCCGGCGACTGGCGCGTTCCGCGCGAATCTGGGCGCGGAGGGCAACTATATCTTCGGCGCGACGCAGTGGACGAGCGCGCTCAATTATCGCGGCGATGATATGTGGGGAACGCCGCAAGCGTATACGCGCGCATTCATCAACGCCTTCCCGTCTTACACCGAGATACCCTATCAGGCGGCGGAGTCCACGGCGGCGCTGGTGGTGTTCCAGCAGGCGCTTCGCAACGCTGGGTCGCTGGACCCAACGGCGGTGGCCGCCGCGCTGTCCCATCTCGACATGATGACCTTCTACGGGCGCATCAAATTCGACAATCGCGGCGTCAATATCTACAAGCCGATGGCGGTGACGCAGCTCCAGCCGGACGGCGGCGATTACACGGTCTTCCCGCTGGATGTGGCGCAGAAGGCCGCGCTGTATCCGATGCCGCCCTGTATGGGCGGCTGAGGCGCGGCGGGCGGCGTGGGCGACGGGCGCCGCCCAAAGACCGCGCCCGTCCAACCTGGTCAGCCGCCGCACTGGCTCCTTAGCTCGTGGAATCGCTGGAGCCGCTGCTCCACGCGGGCATGGATATCGGACGCGGGCAGACCTGTGAGGAGCGGAAGCGCGTCGTCCACTGTGTTGATCAGCCAGATGTGAAACCAGCCCTCGCTGGTGATCGCTTCGGCGACTTCATCACGCAGCATCAGGTCCCGGGCGTTGATCGCGGGAATGAGCACGCCGTACCCGCCGTCAACCTTTTCGCCCTGCGCCCTGCGCGCCCGGCAAAGCTCCCAGAAGCCCTCGATCTTGGTGTTTACGCCGCCGATGGGCTGCATCTCACCATACTGCCCCACCGCGCCCGTGACGGCATACGAGTACCGGATGGGGACTTGCGCGAGGGCGGAGAGCAAGGCGAAGAGAATCGCGCCCGAGGCGCTATCGCCGCCCGTCGTGCCGTGCTCTTGCTCAAAGCGGAGCCGTGCGACGAGGTTGAGCGGTCGCGCCTGACCATACCGATAGGCGAGATAGCCTTCGATAGTCATCGCGCCGCGCACATGGTCTGCGTCGGCTTGCTCCGCTTCGCGCTCGATGTCGAGCAGGCGCTCGTCCCGGCCGGGGCTGACCGTCGCGCTGATCCGGGTCGGCACCGCGAAATTGCCCTCTGACGGGTGGAACTCGTAGATGCCCAGCCCGTTGATCTGCCCGACAGCGGCGCCAGCGGTCGGCGTATTCGCCTGGCCGGAGAGGATGGCCTCTCGCACACGGCGCGCGTTGGCGCCCTGGAGCGTGCGGCGGCGCTGGAGCGCGGCGGTGACATCAGCCCCTCCCGTCGCGCTGGCGCCGCGTGCGCGCGCCTGGCTACCCGCCTCCACGGCGAGATCGCGGAGCAGGATGAGATCGGCGCTGAGGTAGCTGCGATTGAGACCGTCGCCGCGCCGCGCTCCCTCCTCCACCAGTCTGGCCACACCGGACGGATCGAACGCTGGCAATCCGTGATACAGCGCAGCGCCGTCCGCGAGCGTGGCGTAGGCGGCCTCGCCGCTGGCGCTCCAGGAGATGGTGGAATTGAGCCACGTCTCGTAGCGGAACAGGCGTGTGAAGTCGCCCGCGGCGCTGGCGAGGGCGTTGTAGGGGCCGCTGTCGCCAACCAGCGCCACGCGCGCGGTCAGCGGTACTGATGGCCACGCCGCCTTCACCTGAAGCCCGCGGCTGCTGAGCGCGGCGCTCAGGTTGAGCCAGGCGCCATCAACCGCCAGCAGATCGGAGGCCGGCAGGATGAGGAGGCCGCCGTTCGCGCGTATCAACAGGTCGTCGAGTTTGTCGCGAATCAGCGTGCCGATCACAACTGGCGCCCCGGTTTGGCCGTCCGCGCTGGCTCCGGATGACGAGCGCACCAGCCAGGTGGCCAGATCATCGTACCCGACGGGCAGGTCCGCCTGCGCGGCGGCGAGCGCGTCGAAGGCTGCGCGCAGGCGTCCGACGTAGGCGCGTGCGGACTCAAACGCGGGCGCCTCCAGTGGGGCGAACGCTTGCGCGACGAGTTGCGCAAGCGTTCGCGGCGCCGCATCGGGCGCAGCCGTCGCGGGCGCGCCATCGCTGTCGCCGCTCCAGGCGGAGGTGAGTTGGCGGAGCGTCTGGTCAATGGCGCCCGCGAACGCCTTGCCGGTTCCGCTGGGCAGCGCCAGCAAATAGGCCTGATCGAGCGCGGACGGTTCAGGCACATAGCAAAAGTCATGTGGCGCGGGCCGCTGCGCCATCACCTGCCGGGCCAGCGAAGCGACGAGGCTGGTCCGCCCCTGGCCAGCGGCGCCGCCAATGTAGAGATGGGCGTGCGGCGTCGTGTCGTCAAGCCAGGCGCGAATGACCTGGGCAGGCTCGGACTGGAAGCCTGGAGCCACCAGCGCCGCTACCCATTGCTGTACCGCCCAGTCATCCTCCGCGTTCGCGGCTAGCTCCGCTCCCGCGTGGACTGACGCGGGGAATGACGCGAAGGCGCTCCGAAGCGCGCCGCGCTCGCCATCACTCAAGCCTTCCCAGCTGGCGCGCCGCCGCAAATCGTCAACACCGCTAAGCGCCCGCGACCGCTCTGTCGCTCGTGTTCCTGGCTGTGTCACACTGGCCGCCGCATTCTTGCGTCGCCCCCACATTGCTCCACCTTCTTTCCGCTCCTCCGCAGGCGCCCGCGCGGAGATGGTGGCGCTGCGACGAGCATGCGTCGCTCGCGCCGCCCACGCGGACGCCTCACTGTAGCAACTATACCGTGTTCTTGTACACCGCACTGTGGCGCATATCACAGGCTGGAGCCGGGAGGAAACGGTGGTTCGTCATGCAGTGGGCCACAAAGGCCACTGCTGAACGGCGGCGACACGGTCTTCCCACGAGGTCTGGCGCGAAAAACGGCGCTGTACTTACTTACTTCGCTCGCGTCGCTGTGAAGGTTCGAGCGCCAGTTCCATCTATTGTATTCGTCTAGCCAGGGCGCGCGGACTGGCTGGAAGCTGGCGCTATCCCGGTCGTGCCAGCGAAGGATGCCCATCGCATCGGGCGAGAGACGGCCGCGCGTAGTCGCGTCAAACCAATTGAGGTCGGCAAGGCGGCAGGATGTCGTGATGCCGTTGGGGGCCAGCCGCTCGCGGTATGGTTCCTCGGTATGCCCGTAGAAGTGGTAGCGCGGCTCGTAGGTATCGAGGATCAGCCGGATCTCATCCATGCCCGCATGTGGCTCGAAGCTGTGACGAGGAACGTCGTGTGTCAGCAGGACATCCAGCGCGAGTGAGTCGAGGTCGTACAGCCGCTTTTCTTCATATTCCTGGATGTATTTGGGTTTGCGCGGGTCTGAGACCCCAATTGGCGGGCCGATGCGCCCGATGCCGATGATGGTCAGCGACTCGCCAGAGCCGTCGCTGGAGCGCAGGGTGAAGGGTATCCCGGTTTTCAGACAGTGGATGCGTTGATAATGGTCAACCGGGAAAAGTGGGCCATCTGATTGCTGTTCCAGTTGGTCCAGCCAGGCGTGGTCTTCGTGGTTGCCACGCACGAAGATCAACGGGCATTGTGTGCGTTCAAGCGCACGGGCCACGTCTTCGCGATAGCTGGTGAAGTCCGTGGAGAAGCCAAGTTCGGCCGGGTCGCTCCGCGCATGCTGGATGGTCGCACGGTCCATGCCCGCCGCATTCGGGTAGGCGCCAAGATCGCCTGCCTGGAGAATGGCGTCTATGCGCTCACCCGTCTCACGCTCCCATCGGGCGCAGAGCAGGAAGCTGAGCAGGATACGCCCGTGCGTATCCGAGAATACCGCGATATTCATCGCCGCCTCACTGCACGCCGAGGTCCCACGCCTGCTCCAGGTCTTCACGGGAGTAGGCCTTGAAGGCCATCATCGTCTGCGTGCGGCGGATGGCCTTGAGCGAGATCATGCGCTCGGTGACGACGGTAGCTAAATCCTCGTATTGCGGCAAGCGCAGGACGGTGACCAGGTCCCAGTCGCCCGTCACGGAATAGACTTCCGCCACGCCGGGGATGGCCAGCAGTTCTTGCGCGGTCTCGTTGACGGCGTCGCGCTCGACGCTCATCAGCACCAGTGCGGTAATCATGATGGCCTCCATCTCGTTTGTCGCATGGCGACGGACGCAGACGCGAACAGACGCGGACGCATGCCCGGGCATGCCCGCGCATGCGTCCGGTTGGACGTGGACCCGCGCAGGCGGGTCTCGTGGCGGCGCGAGCCGCCTTGAGGCGCGGTTTCAACCGCCCGCCGTACCTACGCGCCCGCACATCCCCGTCTGCTGGATACGCTAGATACGCCCGCCTACACCAGCGCGTTCGCCTTGTCGCGCAGCTCGCGGCGCAGCACCTTGCCGGTGTTGTTCTTCGGCAGCGCGTCAATGAACTCGACGCGGCGCGGGCATTTGAAGACGGCGATCTGGCTGCGACAGTAATCAATCAGCTCCTGCGCGGTCGCCGATTGCCCGTCCTTTAGGACCACAAACGCCATTACCGATTCGCCCTGATACGGATCGGGATACTGCACCACCGCCGCGTCGGCTACCGCTGGATGGTTGAACAGCGTCTCCTCCACTTCGCGCGGGTAGACGTTGTAGCCCGACACCACGATCATGTCCTTCTTGCGGTCCACAATCGCGAAGTAGCCGTCATCGTCCTCGGTGGCGAGGTCGCCAGTGTGCAGCCAGCCGTCGCGCAGCGTCTCCGCTGTCGCCTCCGGCTGGTTCCAGTAGCCCTTCATGATGTTCGCCCCGCGCGCGATGAGCTCGCCCATCTGGCCGTGCGGGACCTCGCGGCCGTTCTCGTCTACGATCTTGATCTCGACGCCAGGGAACGCCGGGCCAACCGTGCCAGGCTTGGTGTACGGGCCAGCCGCGTTGGTCGTCAGCACGGGCGCCGACTCCGAGAGGCCATAGCCCTCGCTGATCGGCACGCCCGTCAACTGCTCGAAGAGGTTCATCACCGCGACGGGCAAGGCCGCCGCGCCTGAGGCGATGTACCGTACGCGGCTGAAGTTGTACTCCTGGATCGTCGGCACCTGCGACCAGGCCAGGAACATCGGCGGCGCGCCATAGATCACCGACACGCCATGCTTCTGGATGCCGTCCAGCGTCGCCACTGGCTCGAAGCGCTCCACCAGCAACATCGAGCCGCCGTGCATGATCGTCAGGTTCATGCCGATATTCATGCCATAGATATGGAACAGCGGCAGGGCGAGCCAGACCACATCGTCGGCCCGCACCTTGATGCGCTCCAGCGAACTTCCCTGCTCCATGTTCGCCAGCAGATTGCCGTGGGTGAGCATGGCGCCTTTGGGGCGGCCGGTCGTGCCGGAGGTGTAGGAGAAGACGGCCACGTCATCCTCGCTCACGGTGACATCCGGCGGGGTCTCTGGCGCGGCGCCAATCGTGTCAGCCCAGGAGAGCGTGCCGGGGATCGCCCCTGGCGCCGCCGTAATCAGGTACTGGAGCTCGGGCGCCTCCGCTTTGGCCGTCGCAGCGACCTCGGTGAACAGGCCGAAGGTCAGCAGCGCCTTCGCCCCGCTGTCGCGCATGATGTAGGCGACTTCGCCGGCCTTGTAGAGCACGTTCATCGGGACGACGATCGCCCCCGCCTTCAGGATGCCGTAGTAGGCCTCGACGTAGAGCGGCAGGTTGTGGATGTAGAGGCCGACGCGGTCACCCTTCTGAATACCCAGGGCCATCAGCGCGTTCGCCACCTGGTTAGCGCGCTTGTCGAGATCGGCGTAGCTGGTCCGCTGGTCGCGGAAGATGATTGCGGTCTGTTCGGGCGTGCGCGCCGCGGTGTTCGCGAGGAGCTGGCCGACATTCATGGCTGGCCTCCTGAGGGATTCTCCTGATTTGGGGGGCAACGGTTGGGGGAAACGCTGGCTCAGGCTTACATGATCGTGCCAGCCGGGCCGCCAGCGACATAGATCGTCTGACCGCTGACGTAGCTGGCGTCTTCGGAGGCGAGGAACGCGATCACGCTCGCGACCTCGCTGGGCTGGCCAACGCGCCGCAGCGGGATCATCCCCGACACGCCCTGCTGGAACTGCTCCGGCGTCAGGCCCAGCCGCTGCGCCGTAGCGCGTGTCATGTCGGTATCAATGAAGCCCGGCGCGACAGCGTTCACCGTCACGCCAAACGGGCCAAGCTCGATAGCCAGTGTGCGCGTGAGGCCTTGCATGCCAGCCTTCGCCGCGCTGTAGTTCGCCTGGCCGCGATTGCCCAGCGCCGAGGTGGAGGAGAGGTTGATGATGCGCCCGTAGCGGCGGTCCACCATCGCCTTCTGCGCCGCGCGCGAGCAGAGGAACGCGCCCTTCAGGTGTACATCCAGCACCTGGTCCCAGTCGTCCTCCGACATCTTGAAGAGCAGATTGTCGCGCAGGATGCCAGCATTGTTGACGAGGATGTCGAGCTGACCGAACGTCGATACAGCGGTCTCCACCGCGCGCTGCGCGTCGTCGGGATTCGAGACATCGCAGCGCACCGGCGCCGCCGCGCTGCCCAGCGCCGCGATTTCCTCCGCGACCCGCTGGCATCCGTCCATATCGAGGTCCGCGAGCGTTACGCGCGCGCCCTCCTCAGCGAGCCGCTTCGCGGTGGCGGCGCCAATGCCGCGCCCCGCGCCCGTGATGAGCGCGACCCGTCCGGTGAGCTTACCCATGCCCTCGCCTCCAGCCTACTGCTTTGTGGTCGAAATCAACGCCGATTGACCGTTACTGGACAAGAGGATTATAGCGCACAGCGGCGCGCTCGACCGTGTAACGGCAGCATAAAATCGCCGCCGCGTGGTGTCAAGCGCTGTTTGGCGCGCTGGTGCGCATTGGCGTATGTTGGCGCCGCTATGAATGGCATGATAGACTGCGATACGCTCTCAATGTCGAGAGCCGCGGCGCTGTGGATGAGCGCGTGGCCGGCGGTTGTGACGCGCGGCGCCCCACGGTGAGGCGCGCGGTGTGTCACGGAATAGGCGCTGGCCAGGAGACGCTGGCTCGTCGCGCCGTTGTTCCGCGCCCGACCGTGAGCGCCCCGCCGGTGTTTGGCGGCAGGCGTGGCCGGGCGACGCGCACAGGAGAGATCATCATGGCGATGACGAAAGTAGAGCGCCCGACCCTGGCTGACCTCGATTTGAGCATTGGCAAGAAGGCCCGCCTCCACCGTCTGCTGTACACCTTTGGCCCTGCCAACGGCACGCTGATGTTCCTGCCGATTGATCAGGGACTTGAGCATGGCCCGCGCGATTTCTTCGTCAACCCACCCGCCAAGGACCCCGATTTCCAGCTGCGGCTGGCGAAAGAGGGCGGCTTCTCGGGTATCGTCTTCCAGTACGGCATCGCCCAGAAGCATATGTATAAGTACGCGGGCGCGGTGCCACTGGTGCTCAAGCTCAATGGCAAGACAGAGATTCCGTCTGACGCCAGCGCGCTCTCGCCTATGATCTGCGGCGTAGAAGACGCCGTGCGCATGGGCGCAGACGCCGTGGGCTACACGCTCTACGTCGGCTCGCCGTCGCAGAATGAAGATTTCACCCAGTTCCGCGCGATGCGCGAAGAGGCTGACCGCTACGGCATGCCGATCATCGTTTGGGCCTACCCGCGCGGCTCGGAGATCGAGAAGAAGGGCGGACGCGACAGCCTCTACGCGGTGGACTACGCGGCGCGCGTGGCCAGCGAACTGGGAGCCGACATCGTCAAGATCAACGTCCCCAAGCTCGACCCGGAGAAGGACAAGGCCGCGCCGAAGCCGTACAACACGATGGCGCCGACCCGCGAAGAGGCGACGCGCATGGTGGTGGAGTCGGCGGGCAAGGCGCTGGTGCTCTTCAGCGGAGGCGAGATGCAGGGCGAGGGCGACATCATCGACAAGGCCCGCATCGCGATGGACTCTGGCGCCACGGGGCTGATCTTCGGGCGCAATGTCTGGCAGCGGCCCTTCGATGAGGCGCTTGATCTGGCCATGCGTTTCCGCGCGCTGCTTAGCGAATATTCCGCCTAGCCAGGCGAGTTCCCACTCGCCCAAGCGCAGCGGCACGCCCCCGCCCCGCATACAGCGCGGCGGGGGCGTGCCGCGCTCACGCTCGCTGCCTCCGGCAGGTACTAGCCTAATGCGGTTAAGCGACGCTATCGCCTATACTGAAACATATCCTGACTGGGACTTTTGTCAAGCCAGCGGCGATCGCGGTCACGCGCCAGTGGACGGGACGTGACGCGCATGGGAGAGAAGTGGGAGACAAGACCGCATGGATTCGATCCGGGTGATGTTGATAGATGAGCATCCACTATTCCGCCAGGGCTGTCGCACGACCCTGGAGGCGACGGGCACGTGTGTTGTCGTCGCGGAGACGTCGGGCAGCCGCGAAGGTCTCGAGCTGGCCAAGCAACATACCCCAGACGTCATCTTGATTGACGCGCTGCTCTCCACCAATGACGCGCTCGAGCTGGCGCGGCAGCTCCGTCATAGCGCTCCGCAGGTGGCGATCATCATGCTGACCGCCTTCGAGGACGAGGAGCAGCTGTTCCAGTCCATGAAGCTGGGCGCCGCCGCCTATCTGCTCAAGGGCATCTCGCCTGAGGAGTTGGTGGATGCCGTTGCCAAGGTCAGCAAGGGTGTCTACATCATCAATGACAACGTCCTCTCGCGCCCGACGGTCGCGAAGCGCGTGCTGCGCGTCTTCCGTGAGATGACCGCCGAAGAGCCGCCGGAAGTGCAGCCGCTCTACTCGCCACTCTCAACGCGCGAGATTGAGATTCTTGACTACATTGCACGGGGTAACAGTAACAAAGAGATTGCCAAATCGTTGAAGATCAGTGACCAAACGGTCAAAAACCATATCACATCCATTCTGAAGAAACTTTCCGTGAATGACCGGACCGCCGCCGTGGTGCATGCTCTGCGTAAGGGCTGGATCAAAATGGACGGCGAATAACCGGCCCAGGCTACTCGATCACGGAGGGTATCAAAGGAGCGTCGTGGGCGCGCTATGGGGCGAATGTGGTGTGCTGAGGGGGGATAGCGATGGCTTCGGATGAAGATGACGACTATGCGCCGCGAGATCCGCTGACGCCGCTCTACACACCGCCGGATGAGAATGTTCCGGCTCCGAACTCGCGCAGCCTGCGCCAGGGGCCGCTTGGCGCGCGGCTCTCACAGCGGGAATATACGCCGCCGGCGCCCGCGCCGCCGCCGCTCGCGTATGGCGCCCCGGCGCCATCCTACACACCTGGCGGCGCCACGCAGCTTGCCGGCGAACCGGCGACTCCCGCGCCATCCAGCAGAGACACCGCCTCTTCAGGCCTCACGGGCCGGCAAGGCGCTAGCTGGGGCCGCGTCACTGGCCTGCTCCGGCTCGATGAGCGGGTGACGGGCGCGTTGCACGCAGATCTGTCATTCGGCGCCACCTGGAGCAGCCGCTCCGAGATGTTGCGCGCTTGCCTCGATGAATATTACCGTCTGGCCGCCAGCTACAACGAAGCCCGGCGTCTGCTGGAGCAAAGCGGTAGCGACATCGAAGCGCTGCGCGGTGAGCAGGCCACCGCCGCCCTGCGGCTGCGTGAGGTCGAGGCGCGCCTCGAATTCCACAGCCGCACCGAGCTGCGCGCGGTCTACCTGGGCGCTGCCGAGGTCGAGGCGCGGTTGTTCCGCGCGGAGGAAGAGCGCGATCTGCTGCGCAGCCGCGCCGAACTGCTCGAAGGGTTCATGGCGTTTCTCTCGCGCATCATCGCCACCGTCCGCGCGATTCCACACAATGTCGTGATTGGCGGAGACGCGCCGCCAGTGGCTGGCGCGACCGGCGCGAACGGCGCGAACGGCGCGGCTGGCGCCCAGGCGTCGCCCCGCTTGCCAGTGGACGCCAGCCCGCAGGAAACGCTGCTCTACGATGGATTGAGAAACCGTCGTCCGCGAGACATCTCCGCTACGATACCACCCGCCGGATCCGTTGGGAAGCGCGCGGCTGCGGACGGCCACGAGATCGAGGAGTTCATCCTCGATGAGGACGAGGTTGCGTTGCTAGCGTCGAGTGAGTTCGAGATCATCGAGATTCTCGATGATGAGCCCGCCGTCACAGATGAGAGCGGTACACCTGAAGCGGGCGGCGCCACCCGCGGCGCTACAGATCAGCCCGCTGGCGAAGCGCCAGGCGAGACAGCCAGCGAGGCCGACCCTGGTCCGGAAGATGGTGAGCCCGGATCACCAGGTAGCGATCAGAGGTGAGATGGGTAGCTAAGGCTCCCTGCCCCAAGAGTACCGCTGTGAGGGATAAGTTACTCGTACCGAAGAGTCAGCGTTACTGAATGGTGAACGACGTGCCGAAGCGCCTGCGCAATGCGCGTCGTTCAGGAGTGGTCAAGTGGCGGTAGAAGTGACGCAGGCGTTGGTCCACGTTCACGGTTCGCCCCACACCCCTGGTCATACTCAATGACTGGCCTGTGCGCTAGACAAAAGGGTGGCCCGGGTTCTGAGGTGAGCGCATCGAGCGCTTACACACATGTTGCTGGCGCTGAGTGATCAAGGCGTCAGCCCTGTCTCTCGCAGAGCTTGGAGGAATCCCAAATGCAGAACCGCTCGCTCCGCCGCGCACGTGGTCAGGGCCTCGTCGAATACGCCCTCATCATTGCCCTGGTGGCCGTCGTTGTCATCGGCGCCCTGATCCTGCTTGGCCCGCAGATCGCCGCAATCTTCGACAAGATCAACAGCGCCCTCTAAGCGCTGACGCGGCGCGGCGCTTTTTTAGCGCCGTCGCCGTGTCAGCCCGCTGGGACAGCGTAGATTCTTTACGTGCGCTGTCCCAGCGGGCTGAGTAACGAGCCTAACGCGTTGGCCCCGCTTCAAGGAGCGTGGCGCTGGACCGCACGAGACTTCCAAGCGGATCTGTCAGGGCGCGTAAACCCGCGCTTGTGGCGACTACGCTGGAACTATGTTCCCTTCGCTTGATCGTGTTTGCCCGTGTAGAGCTTCGGCTGGCCAGCACAGCGCCATCACGCTGCGGTAGGAGGTCGCTTCCATGCAAGCCCCTGTTCGCCCGAACCGCGCCCGCGCATCAGGTGGGCGTACCCTCATTCTGCTCGGTGTGCTGCTCGCGCTAGCTGCCGGAGCAATCGTCATTTTCGTTGTGAGCCAGTACGGTGGCAGCCCCCTCGCCTCCACAGAGATGGTGGTGGTCGCCAATCAGGATCTGCCGCCGGGCAGCGTGCTTTCCAATACACAGAGTGGCACAATCGCTGGCGTTAACTACATCTCCATCAGCGCGGCCTTCGTGGCGAAGTCCGTCAATTCTGATTTCGCTCCTCAAAATGCGTATATTTTCAAGAGTCAGAGCGATCTCAACACACTGCTGAATAATGAGGTCGTCTCCAGTTCGTTCTACGCAGGTGAGATTCTGCGGACTAACGACCCCCGCCTGACCGCCGCTGGCTCTGGCGCTCCGGGCAGCTTGACGACCAGCAATCCCGGCCAGCTGAAGAACGGTTATGTTCTGGCGCAGCTTAACCTCAGCGGCAAGCCCGCAGTCGTCCCCGGTGACACTGTGAATATCCTCGCCACCTTCTGCAACATCCCCAACAAGCCGGGCAAGTGCGAGACGCAGACGACCCTCAAGGGTATCTACGTCTATGCGGTTTCCGGGAATACGGTGTTCCTGGTACTCTCAAACCAGGATGCGGTGAACACGCTCTATCTGACGACGACCGCCTCCAACTACGAGTTGGTGATCCGCAAGCCAGGTGACCCGACGAACCCGACGACCACGCCGGCTGACAATGGCTCGATTTCGTCGGGCTTCAACTACTAGTCCGATTGAGCGGGTCGTTACCCACCCGGCGTCTCGATGTACGCGAGGCGCCGGATTTGTTCCTAGCGACCCAGGCATGCGACGTGGAATGCGGTATACTGTCGCGGTAACGTTCCCAGCGTGTGGGGTGAGCGGTCCGCTGCCCTCGATGGGCCGGCGGGCCGCTCACCCGTCTGCTACGCGCAGGGCGAGCCAGATCTCCAGTTTTACCAGATATGTCGTTACGGGATGGTGGTGAAGCATGGGCCTACAGCCGGAGGGAACCAGGGGCGAGTTGTTTCGCCTGATGGTTGTCGACGACATACCAGATACCGCTGCGAACGTGCAGAAGTTGCTCCACTTCGAGCGCAAATACCGGGTTGTGGGAACCGCCGCCAGCGGGCGCGAGGCGCTGCAAAAGGCGGATCAGCTGCGCCCGGACATCATCCTGATGGACATCAACCTCCGTGACATGGACGGCCTCCAGGTGGCTGAGGCGATTATGCGCCAGTGGCCAACCTGCATTGTGATGATGTCCGTCCAGAGCGAGCCGGAATATTTCTCGCAAGCGATGGCGATTGGCGCGCGCGGCTATCTCGTGAAGCCGTTCACGAGCGAGCGGCTCGTCCGCACGCTCGACCTGGCGATTGACAATTTTCATCCCACGCCCGTTGTTCCTGGCGGAGCGACCAGAGGCGGCAATGGGCTGCGCAAGATTGTCGCCGTCTACAGCCCGAAGGGTGGCGCTGGTACGAGCGTGCTGGCCGCCAACCTGGCTATCGCCATCCAGCAGGCCACCCAGAAGTCAGTGGTTTTGGTGGACGCTAACCTGCAGAACGGTGACGCGCATGTGCTGCTCAACATCAATACCAACTCCAGCATAGATGACCTGCGCGAGGCGGGCGCGCTCGATCAGGAGATCATCAATTCAACAGTTGTCCGGCATGCGGAGTCCGAGATTGGCCTGTTGCGCGCGCCGCTCGCGCCTGAATCGGCGGAGCTGTTTACCTCTGACGCGATGCGCGCGATCCTCGTCGAGCTGCGCGACCACTTCGACTATGTGGTGGTGGATACTGGGAGCTCCTTTTCCGAGGCGACGCTGACCGTGCTGGAGGACGCCGACATCATCATCGGCATTACGACGCTGGAAGTCACGGCTATTCACCGGGTCAGCCAGTTCTTCCAGATCGCCGAGCGGGTTGGTATTGAGCATTCCAAGATCCGGCTGATCTGCAACCGCGTCGAGCAGTATTACGGCATCCGTCCGAACCAGGTCGAGTCGCAGCTGCGCCGCCGTTTCTTGGCGCAGATTCCAGAGGATGAGAAGCTCGTCATCGCCTCGACAAATCGCGGCGTGCCGTTTATCGTCTCACAGCGCGGCGCGCCGATCTCACGCTCGATCACCGAGCTGGCCAAGCGCATTCATGAGGTACTGGCGGCGCCGAGCGGTGGGGATGGGGTAAAGCGCGGAGGCTGGAGCTTCCTCAACAAGCCCGACTAAGACGCATGAGCGCGCATGACAGACACCCCTCCCCCGCCGTGGCGGGGGAGGGGTGTCTGTCGTTCGGGGAAGGTTCGCGCTAGTCGCCGCCATAGACGATGGCGCGCTTCACCTCCTCGATAGCGTCCGTGACATGGATGCCACGCGGGCAGGCCTCTGAGCAGTTGAAGATCGTGCGGCAGCGCCACACGCCGTTGCGGTCGCTCAGAATGCCCAGGCGGTCGGCCCCACCACGGTCGCGGCTGTCGAAGATGAAGCGGTGCGCGTTGACGATCGAGGCCGGCCCCACCCACTCGGCATTGGCCCAGACCGACGGGCAGGAGCCCGTGCAGGCGCCGCAGAGGATGCATTTGGTCGTCTCGTCGTAGCGCGCCCGCTCTTCCGGCGATTGCAGCCGCTCGGTGCGCGGCGCCGGCTCATCGTTGATGAGATAGGGCTTGACCTTCTCGTATTTGGCGAAGAAGGGGTCCATATCCACCACCAGGTCGCGCACGATCGGAAAGCCGAGCATCGGCTCGACGGTGATCCGCGCGCCCAGGTCCGCCATCAGCAGCTTGCACGCGAGCCGGTTACGCCCGTTCACGCGCATCGCGTCGGAGCCGCAGACCCCATGCGCGCATGAGCGGCGGTAGGTCAGCGTCCCGTCCTGTGTCCACTTGATTTGGTTGAGCGCGTCCAGTAGTCGGTCCGTGCCTTCCACTTCCAGCTCATAATCCTGCCAGAAGGCGTCCGCCCGCTGGTCCGGCTGGAAGCGTTTGACGCGAATCCGCACGCGCCGCTTACTGCTATCACCCGCCATAGCGATGTACTCCTAATACTTGCGCTCTTTTGGCTGGAACTCCGTGATGACGACGGGCTTGTAGCGCAGCTCTGGCTCGCCCGGCTGGTCAGTCTGGTACGCCAGCGTGTGACTCAGGAAGTTCACGTCGTCGCGCTTCTCATAATCGGGACGGTAGTGCGCGCCACGGCTCTCTTTGCGCGCCAGCGCCCCGGCGATCGTCGCTTCGGAGCAGTCGAGCAGGTTGCCCAGCTCGATGACCTCCATCAGCTCCGTGTTGAACGTACGTGAGCGGTCCGTCAGCCGCACGCGGCTGTAGCGGTCCTTGAGCGACGCGATCGCCTGCCGCGCCTCGGTCAGATGCTGCTCGTCGCGCACGACACCGACCTTGTCCATCATCACATCGCGCATCTCCTGGCGGATGGCGTCCTGTCCCTCGCCATCGGTCCGGCCCAGCAGCGTCTCGACCTGCTCGCGGGCGCGCTCCTCCGCGTCGGGCGGCAGCGGGGCGAAGTCGGACTCAGGCAGCCACTTGGAGGCGATGTGCTTGCCGGCGCGGCGCCCGAAGACGATCAGGTCCACCAGTGAGTTGGTGCCGAGGCGGTTGGCGCCATGCACTGAGACGCAGGCGACCTCGCCAGCGGCGTAGAGGCCTGGTATCACGGTGTTCTTCTCGTCTATCACCACGCGGCCTTCGATGTCGGTGGGGATGCCACCCATCGCATAGTGCGCCGTCGGCTGGATCGGCACCGGCTCGTAGTACGGCTCGACGCTGAGGTAGTTGCGGGCGAAGTCGGTGATGTCGGGCAGCTTCTCGTCAATCTTCTCTTTGCCCAGGTGGGTGACCGAGAGATAGACGAAGTCTTTGCCGTCAATGCCGCGCCCCTCGGCGATTTCCTGGTAGATGAAGCGCGAAACCATGTCGCGCGGGGCCAGCTCTTGCAGCGTCGGCGCGTAGCGCATGCAGAAGCGCTCACCGTCTTTGTTCAGCAGATAGGCGCCCTCGCCGCGCGCCGCTTCGGAGAGCAGGATGCCGACCTTGTAGAGGCCGGTGGGATGGAACTGGTACATCTCCATGTCTTCCAGCGGGATGCCCCGCCGGTAGGCGACCGCCATGCCGTCGCCGGTGCAGGAGAGCGCGTTGCTGGTGACGCGCCACGCGCGACCGTAGCCGCCAGTCGCCAGGACGATAGTCTTGGCGTGGAAGACGTGCAGCTCGCCATCGCGCAGGTTGATCGCGACGATGCCCGCCGCCTGCCCGTCGCTCATCAGCAGGTCGAGCATCATGTACTCGTTGAAGAACCGCACCTGATTCTTCACCGACTGCTGGAACATCGTCTGGAGGATCATGTGACCGGTGCGGTCGGCGGCATAGCAGGAGCGGCGCACCGGCCCCTCGCCGAAGTTGCGGGTGTGGCCGCCGAAGCGGCGCTGGTCAATCTTGCCGTCGTCGGTGCGGTTGAAGGGCAAGCCCCAGTGCTCCAGGTCGTAGACCGCCTCGATGGCCTCTTGCGTCAGCACTGCGGCGGCGTCCTGGTCCACCAGGTAATCGCCGCCCTTGACCGTGTCGAACATGTGCCACTGCCAGTGGTCTTCTTCCTGGTTGCCCAGCGCCGCGGCGACGCCACCCTGCGCCGCGCCAGTGTGTGAGCGCGTGGGGTAGAGCTTGCTGACGACGGCGATGCTGGAGTTATGCGCTAGCTGCATCGCTGACATCAGGCCGGCGCCGCCCGCGCCGACGATGACGACATCGAACTTGTGGTAATTCATAGCTGTGTTGCTTTCTTCCCAGCGGCGCGCTCGCTTGTCGCATCATCGCGCGCGATGCGCCCCACCTGGCGCCTGCGCGCCTCTAGCGACCGAACATGCCGAGGATCGTTTGCGCCAGTGTATGGTTGGGCTGGAACGTGATGATCGTCATTGAGCCCGTCAGCCAGAAGGCGATGGCGATGAAGAACAGCGCCGACTGTACTGCCAGCCGCCAGCCGCGCGAGCTAATGTAATCTTCGCACACGATGCGCAGTCCGTTCAGCCCGTGGAACAGCGCCAGGGTGAGCAGCAGCAGGTCGTAGGCCCGCCAGAACGGGTTCTGGTAGCGCTGTCGCGACGAAGTCGTAGACCGTCTGCGAGACGTCGTTGGAGACGTGCATGATGAAGAGGTGGATGAGAGCCAGGAAGACCAGGCCTACCCCGCTGACGCGGAAGAAATACCAGGAGAAGGTTTCCCAGCCGCCAGCGCCGCTCGCTGGCTTTTTATATGCCCCGTATTTGGTGAGCGGGCGCTCAGGTGTTCTCGTCGCCATAGCAACAGTTCCGCTTTCTCTCTCAGCGCCACCGGGCTTGCGCGCGCGTGGCGTATGGCATACCTGTCGTGATCTGGTTGGAAGCGCGGGTTACATCATCGCCGGCGCCGCGCAATTGCCCTGCGGGCAGATGCCGAACATCGGGGCCAGGACGTAGTAGCCCATCGCCACCGTACTAATGATGGTGAGCGCCAGCACGATGGTGAACATCTGCTGCTGGAACTTGTAGCCCGCCGGCCAGAAGTCAATCAGGATGATGCGGATGCCGTTGAAGGAGTGAAAGACGAGGGAGCCGATCAGCGCGACCGAGACGACACGGATCACCGGCGTGCTGAAGACCGCGACCGCGTCGTTATAGACGGTCGGCCCGAAGCCGAGCAGGGTGATGTCTACGATATGGACGAGCAGAAACAGTAAGACCCCAAGGCCGGTGATGCGGTGCAGCAGCCATGACCACTGGCCCGATTGACCTCTGTACATGCGCGTTCCTCCTGTGGGAGAACTGGACGGGGAGAACGGGAACGACACGCGGGTATCGCGCATGCCAGCCGGTAGCTGATGAGCGGCCGGTGTGCTGGATGCGACGGCCTGGGATGGCTCGTGCGTGCGGATCGCTCCGCATGAGCGCGGGGGAGTGGCGCCAGGCGCCAACGCCTCGTTGCTGATCGCGGCCACCAGACGTCGCTGTCACAGGCGCGATTGCTACCCCGCGCGCCGCGTCTATTGTCGCGTGTCGCGGCCCAAGCGGCCCTGGGCTGGCGCGTGGGGGCATACATACCGCAATTATACGCCGTACCGCCTGTTTCGCGCAGGTGACTTTGGCCGTCCGCTGGAGCGCGCCGGAATGTGACCAAAAGGTGACGCGGAAGGGCCGCTCCCCACCTGGGGAGCGGCCCTTCCGCACTGTTCGCGTGTGTGGCTAATAGACGATGATCGGCGTGCCAACCTGGGCGAAGTTGAACATGTAGGCGGCGTCGCCATTGTAGTAATTGAAGTTGATGCACCCGTGCGAGCCGCCGTTGAACGCGGCGGGGTCGTAGTGCGGCAGGTTGGAATACTTGCCGAACCAGTTGCGCCACCAGGCGTCGTGCAGCGCGTAGCCGTAATACGAGTAGTCCATCGCGAAGTGGATCGGCGTCGGGAGGTAGTAGTTCGGCGAGCCGGGCGGATCGGGTGACTTGAAGACGGTGTTCGTCAGTTTGTCGAGCGCGCAGTGCAGGCCCGGCACCGAGGGCAGGTCGGGCGCGCCGGTCGTGACCTGGAGCGCCTTGACGAATTTGCCGTTGTCATAGAGCCGCGCCGCCTGCTCGCGTAGCGAGACGACGATCACGCGCGTGGAGGCGATGCCGTAGTGGTTGATCAGCTGCATGTCGGTGGCGTGCGGCTTATTCCACGGGGTGTTGTCCTTGAGGTTCGTCAGCATCGCCTGGATGTTGGCGGTGAACATCAGAATCTCGTTGTCTACGAGCTGGTAATCGTTCGCCGTTTGGGCGCTGGCGAGGCGCTGAGTGGCGTCGCCTACGCCGGTGTTGGGGTCAATGTATTCGTAGGCGTTGGGGTAGCCGATGCCGTTCGCCGGGTCAACCGTCTTCGAGGCTTGCCCCTGGGCGATGAGCTTGTTGAGCGTGGCCATGTCGGAGATGGTCTTGGCCTTGATGAGCGGCAGCGCGATATCGGCGCTCTGCTTGCGCAGGGTGGTGACGAAGGCGGTGTAGTTCGCCAGCGTGGGAGTCGCCGCGACGGTCTGCGCCTGCTGCTGGTCTTGCGTGTAGAGCTGCTCGAAGGATGTCGTGTCCTGTTTTTCCTGCTGCATCAGGGTGATGTTGGCCTGGTACTGCTGGAGCAGGTTGGATGCGACGCTGGGCAGCAGCGTCGTCTCGTTCGCCAGCGTCTGCTGTGTCTGCTCGGTCAGCAGGCGGTTGAGCGAGGCGAAGTCGGCGGAGGTGGTGGCGGCGCGGAAGAGTGTCAGATCCGACGCGGGCCACTTTGACTCGGCGGTGACGACCTGGTTTGTGACAGGTGTTGTTACCTGGACACTTGGATCATCGAGCCAGAAGGTGTCGGTGAGTCCCTGCGCGCACTGGAGGTCGCTGGTCTGCGGCCCGGTCGCGCCGTTGAGCAGCAGCGACTCGTTCTGGATGAGCTTGGTAAAGTCCTGGAGGCGTTGATAGGTTGGCTGGAAGGAGTTGACCGCCGCGAGCTGGTCCAGCGTGAAGGTGTCTACCGCGAAGTATTGGGGGGTGGTCCCCGCGGCGGCGAGCTGCGTCTGCGCTTGCTGTAGCCGCTGCTGGAAGCCCGACGCTTCGACGAAGTTGGCCTTGACGAGCGTCGTAACGCCGGCGCTAAGCGAAGTGAGGTCGGTTTGGGTCATGACGCGCGCCTGGGCCGGGGCGGTCTGGATGAGCGCGTTGACCTGCTGGGTCAGCTTGACGAGCTGGGCGTCAGCCTGCTGATAGCCGCCGTACGAGGCGCCCATCCCGGCAAGCGCCCGCTGCTCGGCGTCCATGATTGGCTGGAGGCGCGAGGGCGGGACGTTGTACTGCGAGCGCGCCACCGTCAGCGCGTGATCGAGCGCCGCCTTGTCGCGCTGCTGGGTGGCATGCGCGCTATTGGTGGCGAAGATGGAGACGGCGCCACCCAGAAGGCCGAGCACGATAATACCAATGATTACGCCGGAGACGGGCGTGATCCACCGCCGCCAGCCAGCGGGGCGCTGTTCTGGCGAGCCAAAACCTGGCGCGATCCATCGGCGCCAGAGGGGGCGCGGTTGTTCTGGCGCGCCGGCGTTCCCTGCTTCGAGGTTGTTCATCCGCTAAAATCCTCGCCTACGCTGTTTCAGACTGTCGCGTGAGCGTTCCGTGCGCCTGGGCGCATTGGGGGGTGATCGCTGTCGAGTCCGCTCATGAATTATGACGGTCAGTGGCGCCCGAGTGTTTCCTGGCTATGCCAAAACGCGCAATCACCGCATGAGCATCCACCGTACCAACACCGCCGCGCTCCTCATGAGCGTACGCGCGCTGGGAATGCCGCCAGTTCCCGCTGCTCGGCGCCATTCAAACAGTATCACGCGCGGATGCGGCGCCCTATTATAGATAGTACCGCACGCGGCGGTTACACCGTGAGGCGCCGCTATGGCGTGTGTTTACAGGCCGTCGTCCGTATCCTCCTCCACCGCGCCACCCAGGTCGCCGGCGATGGCGGCGAACTGGACCAGCGCGGCCTGGAGGTCTTCGACGATGCTCCGCGCCAGGATGTCCGGCTCAGGCAGGCCGTCCGCGTCCTCCAGGCTGGAGTCGCGCAGCCAGAAGAGGTCGAGGCTGAGCTTGTCGCGCTTGAGGAGCTCGTCATAGCTGAAGCTGTGGAAGCGCTCGGTTTCCTGGCGCTCGTGGCGCTTGGTGGGGTTGTAGCAGGCGATGAAGTCCTCCAGGTCTTCCTCGCTCAGGGGATTGGTCCGCAGGGTGAAGTTCTGGTTGGTGCGCAGGTCGTAGACCCAGAGGCGCGAGGTCTGCGCGGTGGGACTGCCGGGGCGCTTATCGAAGAAGATGACGTTGGCCTTGACGCCCTGGGCGTAGAAGATGCCGGTGGGCAGCCGCAGCAGGGTGTGGACGTCGCATTCGTGCAGCAGCTTGCGGCGGACGGTCTCGCCCGCGCCACCCTCGAAGAGGACGTTGTCGGGGACGACGACCGCCGCGCGGCCATTGACTTCGAGCAGGGTGTGAATGTGCTGGACGAAGTTGAGCTGCTTGTTGCTGGTGCTGGCCCAGAAGTCGTCGCGGGTGACGGTGGCGTCCTCGCGCTGCTTCTGGCCAGTCTCGGTGACGTAGGTAACGCTGCTCTTGCGGCCAAACGGCGGATTGGTGAGCACCATCGTGAAGCGGTCGCCGGAGTCGGTCCGCAGGCTGTCGGCGACGGTGATGGGGATATGCTCGTCGCCGCCGATGCCGTGCAGGTAGAGGTTCATGGCGCAGAGCCGCGCCGTGCCGTCCACGATCTCCCAGCCGCGCAGCGCGTCGTAGCGCAGGCGCTCCAACTGGTCGCGGTCCAGCGAATAGTGGCCGGCGATGTAGTCATGCGCGGCGAGCAGGAAGCCGCCGGTGCCGCAGGCGGGATCGCAGATGGTGTCGCGTGGCGTCGGGCGCATGACCTGGACCATCGCCTGGATCAGCGCGCGCGGGGTGAAGTATTGCCCGGCGCCGCTCTTGGTGTCCTCGGCGTTCTTCTCCAGCAGCCCCTCGTAGGCGTCGCCCTTGACGTCGGTTCCCAGGATGGTCCATTCCGTAGTCCCGATCAGGTCTACGATCAGCCGCCGCAGCATGGCCGGGTCCTGGACCTTGTTCTGCGCCTTGCGGAAGATCAGCCCCAGCAGCCCCGGCTGCTGGCCCAGCGCCGCCAGCGTCAGGCGGTAATGCTCCTCCAGGTCGGCGCCCTGCTTGTTGGTCAGGCTCACCCAGTCGTAGCCCGCCGGGATGCGCGCGGGCTGGCTGTAGGGCGGCTTCGTGCGCTCGTCGGCCATCTTGAGGAACAGCAGATAGGTCAGCTGCTCCAGGTAGTCGCCATAGGAGAGGCCGACGTCGCGCAGCAGGTTGCAGTAGTTCCACAGCCGCTGCACGACGGCCTGCGAGGCGTTGGTGGTCATGGGGCGCTCCTTCTGCGCTGTCAACAAGGTCAGGCCCGCGCCATCAGTGGCGCTACCGATTTATACCAAATGTGGGTAGGTTGTTGGAACATGGCGGGTCTCGCGCCGGGGAAGCGGCCTGACGCCGCCCCGACCTCACCCGGCGAGGGATGGCCCCACTCCGCCCCGACCTCACCCGGCGAGGGATGGCCCCACTCCGCCCCGACCTCACCCGGCCCTTCGGGCCACCCTCCCCTCGCAGGGGAGGGTACGGGGGGCGGCGCTGACGCGCCTTATGCTCTGATGGCGCGTCTTCGTTTGGGATTTGCGCGATTTGCGCGGTTTGCGCGGTTTGTGGGAAAGGGCCGCTGGTGGGGGGCGGAGTCTCAGCGGGCGGGGTCTGGAAGGGAGGGTGGTTCTCGGGACCGGCGGGGCGTTCCTGGATGGTGATGCTGATGGCGTCGGTGGGCGGGTCTGTGCGCGTGTAGAGACCCTGGAGACGGGCGACTTCGCGCTGGGCGATGATGGCGAGGCGGAGGTAGGTGTGGGCGTGGATGTAGGGTCGGTGGAGCGCGTTTTCAGGGGTGAGGCTTTCGAGGCGGGCCTGCTCGCGGTGGTAGGCAGCCCAGGCTTCGCGGGCGGTGGCGCGCTGGGTCTCGATGGCGGCCTGGAGCTGTTCGACACGGGCTGTGTTTTCCTCCTGGGCGATCTGGCTGAGCTGGTCGTTGATCCAGCGGCGGACGGTGGAGGGGCTGATATGGAGGTCAGCGGCGATGGCGGTGACGCGGTCGCCCTGAAGGTAGCGGTCGAGGGCTTGCGCCGCGCGCTGTTGATCACGAGGCCACATGCGCGCTCCCTCCACACCCTGACCTCACCCCGACCTCACCCGGCGAGGGACGGCCCCACCCCGCCCCGACCTCACCCGGCCCTTCGGGCCACCCTCCCCTCGCAGGGGAGGGTACGGGGGGCGGCGCTGACGCGCCTCTTTTTAGTGTGCGCAGGAGAGTGGGGGCGCCCGCAAGGGTGGGCGCTGGCGGCGTCACAACCCGCGTCAGGACGTGTCGGGAATGGGGGTGATGTTGTAAGTCCGCCGGTGGGTGGAGTCGTGGCGAGCGACGCGACGTTGACGGACGTGGGGAACGCGGGCGGTTGAAACCGCGCCTGAAGGCGTAGCCGCCACAAAACCCGCCTGCGCGGGTTCCCGTCCGGTGGTGATGGGTCTGGGAAGGAGGACCGCGTGGCCGTCAGGCCCGGTTCTGACCGCCGGCGCATCCGCACGACGGCCCACGAGGCGCCTGGCGGCTAAAGCCGCGGCTAAGGGCCTACCGGCCACGAAGGCCGCCTCCGCGGCCTGGTACGCGGGCGTTCGCCCGGATCTGGTGGACAATCACAGACCCTGGCGTATTACAGATGGCGATAACAAGCCCGACATGGATTATAGCCAACCAAGCTCAGACGCTCATAAACGCGCGCGCTGGGCCGTTCCGACGCGTACTCTCAGAGCGCTTCCCACTCGTCGCGGGAAATGCCAGCGCTTTTGAGAATACGCAAGAGGAGCGCCTGGCTGATGTCTCCTTCGTGGGGGGTGGGGAGAGGAATTTGCATGGCGCCACGCACCATGTGTTCGTGACTTCCACCAGCAAACGGGCCTTCGAATCCTAGCTTCCTGAGATACCTGATAAAGTCGCGGCGCTTGATAGGGCCGGCTTTCGGCATTACTCGCCCACTTTCGCCACGACGATCCTGTGGCCGTCTATTTCCGGCAACTCCTCATGGCGCGCGATGGCAAGGAGTATCCACCCTTCGGCGACCGAGCGCATCTCCTGAATGCACTCCTCCAAGGATGGCGCATTCGCCCAGGACCCGGGAAGCTCCTTGATCTCGCCGAAATACGTGCCATCCTCGATCCGCTCATAGACGGCATGGCTCATCGCGGCGTCCAGATACTCAGCGAACATTGATGGCCTCTTTTCTTTTGCTGTAGCGGGTGGCGGCGCCTCATTGTACGTCATCGTGTTCTTCGTTACTTCACTCCCACAGCCCCACCCGCGCCGCCACCTCCTCGCGCCGCTTGCCGCCGCCCTCGCCGCCGCGCGCCCGCCGCACCCGCGCCAGCAGCGCCGCCGCCGGCTCGTCGCCCGCCTCCTGCGGCGCCAGCCGCCCGCTGAACGCGCGCTCCAGGATCGCCTGCCGCAGCCGCTCCGCCCGCTTCAGGTTCGCCGCCACCGCCGCCTCTAGCGCGCTCACCACCGACAGCCGCCGCTCTACCTCCGCCACGATTTGCTCCTGCTCGGCGAGTGGTGGTAGCGGAAGCGGCAACGCTGTAGCTTGTCACGTTCACATTGTGTTGGCCGACTTGCTGCACGACTACGGACGCAATCCATGCGCGCCATAGTGACGTGTTGAGCACGAATTGCAGAGATAGTCTGGGCACAGCCGTGGCTTGAGCGAACACGCAATGCAGATACGAAGCGTAGTGCACAAGGCGTGCGAATGCCGTGACAGACAGCCGACTTGCCAACCAGTTCCGCGCTGTTCGTTCGATCAATCAGCAAATCGCCCGGCTGCAACTACAAATCTGGGATACTCGTTGCATCGTCGATACGGCATGTACTTCAGTATTCGCTCACCGAATATCGAGTGATGCGCAGTACTGGATGTTACCCATCCGCAGAACAGGCAGCCCATCTTCGGTAGTCGCTCGTCTTCGCTGGAGTGCGCCGTGCCACGCGATCTGGCTAACCTGCTCCACCGTCGCCCACACCCAGCCCTCCGGCAGCGCGGGCAGCCCGGCGGTATCGGGCGCGGCGGGCTCGTCGTAGCGCGCCTTGGCGGGGTCTTTGCCCTTCGCGCGCTGGTCGGCCTCCCAGCGCGCGCGCCGCTCGGCGAGGATGCGCCGCAGCAGCGCGGCGGCTGGCTCGGCGTCGGGATGCGCCGCGCGCCACGCCGCCGTCAGCCGGCCCTCCACCGCCGCCTTGAGGACCGCCGCGCGGTAGCGTTTCAGCGCCGCCCGCGCCCGCCGCAGCGCCGCCACCCCCGCGTCCAGCCGGGTGAACTGCTCCTCGATCGCCGCCACGATGCGCCGCTGCTCGGCGAGGGGCGGGAGCGGAATACAGCGCATTGTCAGTTGCTGAGATTACTTGTAGTTATTCCGTCTCGATTGCTTCATGGATGCTAGCATCACGAACGATGAACTCAGTCACGCGAGGTATCTTGGACGTCAAAGTCAGAAAAGCACGAAGGAACGATCAGCTCTGGTCAGATGAAGTCGCATAAGCTGTAGTTGATAAGCGCACCAGAAAAGGCATGCGTCAGCATATCAGCGCGACCAACAGAGGCCATCCGCGGAACCAGCGAATCGCCACATGACCTGTACCTCTCAAGCTCAGTGCTTTTTCGGCGAGATCTGTGCAGGACTTGGTAAACGTTATCCCTGTCTCATGTCAGACAGCCAATGTCAGAACTGGAACATCCCGACGGTACGAAATCATCTCGGCCTCAGCTAGCGCCGAACGGTCCGGTACGGACTGGTTGCTCATTGCAGCGCAGTGCTCCAAGTGTCGTCCATGCCCAACCTCGCTGGTAGCGTCTGTCCCTTCGCTCACGCCACAAGCCTCTCATTCAGGTCCGCGCGATGATTGACGCCACCATTGTAGCAGCCGGCGCTTGTCTGTCCAGGCAAGTGTCTGTCCTCCTGGCCCGCGTGGGCGCAATGTCGTACAACGATGGAGCGTTGTGTTGCGGGTGGAGCGACCTCACCCCAACCCCTCTCCTACGAGGAGAGGGGCTTTTTCGGCGCTTCGCGCCTTAGGGTTGGGAGCAGCAGGCGACGATACGCGCGAGAGTTGCGGGCAGGCGCTGTTCAATGTCGTCATTGGTCAGGCGCAAGATGGTGAGACCTTTAGCGCGCAGGATCGCATCGCGTTCTTGGTCATAGGCTTGGGTGTCGTTGTGAGCGGCGCCATCCAATTCAATTACCAGCTTGCGCTCGAAGCAGATAAAATCCACGATGAATCCAGCTATCGGCTCCTGTCGCCGAATACGCAACCCAGACAAACGCCTACCGCGTACCGCGTCCCACAAAATGCGCTCAGCGTTCGTCATTTCACGCCGAAGCTCGCGCGCCCGCTCTGTTTTGGCGATACGCGCCCGTCGCCCTAACCGCGGCCCATCTCCTATCATGACATCTGCCCCGCGCTGCGAAACATCCCACTACCCACTCTAACGAGACAGCCGCTCTCCAGAGGCGCGAAGCGCCGAAAGCCCTTCTCCTGGAAGGAGAGGGGTTGGGGTGAGGTCGCTCCACCCACGCGAACCGCCCCCAATGCAAGCGTTTCGCCCGCCACGCCCTCACGCGCCTCACTCACGCCACAAGCCTCTCATTCAGGTCCGCCAGGATCGCGGGCAGGTCGGGGCCGAAGAGCTGCGCGGCTTTGCCCAGGCCGCCATGCTGGTTGAAGGGCGCCAGGTCGAAGCTGTCTGGGTCTATCGCCAGCGAGGTGGCGACGTGGTCGCGGATCATCGCCAGCCATTCCCGCTGCTCCGCGCGTGAAGGGCTGGCCGCGCTGGCGCTCCTGCTCCGCCAGCCAGGCCGCGAAGCGCCGCTCGCACACTCTCGGCGAAGGGCTCCAGCGTCGCCGCCGCCTGCGCGTCGCGCTCCAGGGCGTAGCGCACCAGCGCCACGAGGTCGGTGGCCACCCGCGCCGCGCTGGCGCCGCGCACGCGGTCGCGGTCGAGCTGGGCGTAGGCCCGCCAGAGCGTGTCGCTGGTCAGGCTGAGCGGCGGCGCCGGCGATGGCCCCCGCCAGCCGCTTCAGGTCGCGGAAGCTCGGCCCGGCGGCGCGCGGGCGGCTGTAGAGCAGGCCCAGCGCGGCGATCTCGTCGCGGTGCTGCTCGATGTAGGCGCGGAAGCTCTGGACCGCTTGCCGCGCGGCGTCCTCCGCCTGCCCATCCCATTCGGCGGCCAGCAGCGTGTCGCGCGTCGAGAGGTCAATGATCTGCTCGTCGCGACGCTGCGCCCCCGCCAGCGCCTCGCGCAGGTCGGGGCTATCGAAGGGGCGCGCCGCCGCGTCCGCCAGCCGGTCAGCCGCCGCCCGCAGCGCCGCCGCGTCCGGCTCGGCCTGGCCGGTGGCCGCGCGGGCCTCGGCGAGCTGGGCGTCGGGGTCAATCGCGTTGAGCAGGCCGTTCGCCAGCTCGCGCGCGGTGCGCCCGCCCGCCAGCGCGGCGATGTCGCGCGCCTCGTCGGGGGTCAGGCGCGTGGCGAGGCGGCCCAGGCGCCCGGCCAGCGAGGAGAGCGTATCCTCATCGTGCGCGCCGACCGACACCGCGTCCATCAGCTTGGCGAAGGCGACCGAGCGCTTGCGCTCCAGCGGTGGCTCGTCGGTCTTGATCTGCTCGCAGACGCCCACCGCGTCCACCAGCACGAAGCGCGTCTTGCTTCCCGCGTCCGGCGTCACCGCGCGCAGGTCGGTATCGGCGATCACGCGCGTGCCGCGGCCCTTCATCTGCTCGAAGAACGTCCGGCTCTTCACCATCCGCATGAACAGCAGGACCTCCAGCGGCTTGATGTCCGTCCCCGTCGCGATCATGTCCACCGTCACGGCGATGCGCGGATAGTAGCTGATGCGGAAGCTGGTAATCAGGTCTTCGGGCTTCACCCCCGTCACGCGATAGGTGATCTTCTGGCAGAACTCGTTGCCCTGGCCGAACTCCTCGCGCACGATCTTGACGATGTCCTCGGCGTGCTGGTCGTCCTTGGCGAAGATCAGCGTCTTGGGGACCTGCGTGCGGCCAGGGAAGAGCTGCGACGGCAGCGCGTCGCGGAAGGCGCGGACCACCGTGCGCATCTGGTCGGGCGAGACCACGGCGCGGTCGAGCTGGTTGGGCGCGTAGGTCAGCTCCTCGTCGAGCTGCTCCCAGCGCACGGCGCGCGTGCGGCGGTCGCGGCGGTCCACCCACTCCTCGACGGGGATCGTCGCGCCGCGCTCGGTGACTTCGGTGCGGATGCGGAACACCTGATAGTCCACATTCACGCCGCCGGCCACCGCGCGGTCGTGGCCGTACTCCATCACCAGATTGCTATGGAAGAAGCCGAAGGTCGCCTTGCCCGGCGTCGCCGTCAGCCCGACGGTGTAGGCGTCGAAATATTCCAGCACGCCGCGCCAGAGGTTGTAGATGCTGCGGTGGCATTCGTCGGTAATCACCACGTCGAACGTCTCGATCGGGATAGCCGGGTTGTAGCGCACCTCTTTCGGTGGCGCCTGCTCGCTCAACCCGCCGCCGATCTCGAAGAGCGACGCTTCCTCCTCGACCGGCTCGAACTCCGGCGCGCCGGAGAGCATCGAGATACAGCCGCTGGATGGTGGTGATGACGACGTTCGCCACCGGGTCCAGCCGGTTCGATTCCAGCCGCTGGACGTTGTACAGCTCGGTGAACTTGCGTCCGTCGCCCGGCACGGTGTACTGCGCGAACTCGTTGAGCGCCTGTTTGCCCAGGTTGGCGCGGTCCACCAGAAATAGCACGCGCTTCGCCCCGCCGTAGCGCAGCAGACGGTAGATCGCGCTGACGGCGGTGTAGGTCTTGCCGCTGCCGGTGGCCATCTGCACCAGCGCGCGCGGGCGGTCCTGGGCGAACGATCGCTCCAGGTTGGCTATCGCCTCCACCTGGCAGTCGCGCAGGCCAGCGGGGTCCAGCGGCGGCATGCGCCGCAGCCGCGCCCGCAGCACGCCGTACTGTTCGGGCGGCGTGTCAGCGGGCGCCTGGGTCAGCCACTCCGCCAGCGTCTCAGGCCGGTGGAAGCTGAAGACGCCCCGGCTGCGCGGCGTCGGGATCAAGATGGCTGGTGAAGTGGGTCTCGACGCCGGTGGTCTCATAGGCGAAGGGCAGCGGCTCGCGCGCCGCGCGCACGCCCGGCGGCAGGCCGAGACGGTAGCGCCCGCTCTGCTCCTCCACACCGGTCAGGGTGACGCCCGCCTTCTTGGCCTCGACGACACCCACCGCCTGGCGGTCCACGAAGAGCAGGTAGTCGGCGGGGCCGCTGGCCGTGGCGAACTCACGCACCGCGACGCCGCGTCCTGCCCCCAGGTTGAGCCGCGCGCGGTCCTGCACGAGCCAGCCAGCGGCGCGCAGCTGATCGTCAATCACCTCGCGGGCGCTGTCTTCGGGTCTGGGCATCCCAAGCGCTCCTTCCTTCGCGGCGGGGCCAGCGTCGGGACGCGCGGGATTCCATAGAAGCTGGCATGCCCAGTATAGTCCAGCTATGAGCCGGCGGCAATAGCGAAGGGGCGTGATTGGGGAAGCGGGGCAGCGAGCGGGCGGGCGAGCGAGCGGGCGAATGAATTCGCGCCTCAAGGCGGCGCAGCCGCCACAAGACCCGCCTGCGCGGGTCCTCGTCCGGGTCCGCTCACTCGCCCACGCCTGCCCGCGTCCGCCCGCTCGCCCACGCCTGCCCGCGTCCGCCGGGCCTCACGGCGAAGGGAAGTGATTTGGCCAGGAGCGCCAGCGTCCCCGCTCCCGGCCTTGAGAGCCAGGAGCGGGGACAGTGGAATACGATGCGGATTGCGCGCGCGCCCCTTTAGCTGGGCAGAGGGGTAGCCGTGTCGCTTCTACCGCCTCCAATCTGGAGCACGGGGCCTGGCTTCCAGGGCAGACCTAGGGCGGGGAGTAGCCAGCGATCAGCGCCAAGCCAGCCGCAGACGCGCCAGGAGATGACCAGGAATAGGCCGAACACTCCCAGGATTGGATTGACGCTGACCGTGCCAGCCAGCAGGTAATTCAGGTTCATCAAGACCCCGAAGCCCGCCGCTATCCCGGTCAGCGCGCCCACCAGAATCCCCAGCCCCACCGCGACTTCGCCCCAAGTCACCATGAACGAGAAAAATCCCGCATTGGGAAGAACGAAATCCCTCAGGAACGAGGCATACCATCCCTGTACCGCTGGATTCGGCCCCGTGGTCTTGGCCAGGGCGCCTTTGACAAAGCCGGTCAGGGCTATTCCGCTCGAGCCCCAGACGGGAGATTGGACTTTCTCCCATCCTGCAATAAACCACTCGGCGCCGACGTCCATGCGGGCCACAAACCACACCCCCGCGGCTCCTGTGGAGGCGAGGAAGAATTTCGAGATCGCCGGCTCCGGGAACCGCTCAGTCGGAGGATTCGCAGTCAGCGCGGGCCGCTCGTAGAAAAACCGCATAAACGCCAGAATGAGCGCGACGAGGAACAAAATGAGCAGCGCGGTCCCCCAGTAATCGTCCGCGGTCTGATTGTTCAATTCCCAGAAGATGTGAAAGAGCGTCCATGCTCCCGCGATGACGGAGACGCCGATCGTACCCCATCTGACCGCCGCGGCCATTTGATCTGACATAAGGCATTGCTCCTTTCCACGCTATTGGTTCGCCTGTGGCGAACCCGCGGTGTCCCTGGACACACACAACACATGCCCCGCTGGAGAGCGTCCGCGCGTGATGGGTCTGTGCGTGTGGCTCCTCCGCCATGGACAGCATTGTGACCTGGACGCGCATTATGTTTAGTAATGAGTGAAACGCATACGCGCTCAGCGTCACACGGTCTTTTCGCAGTGGCGGGACCCGCTGAGGGACTATGGTGGCCCCCTCTGGCGCTTGAGCGCATACGATGTGCCATTCTGGCGGTTTGGCAGCGGCGCTACGACACAGATGCGACACAGATGTGGCATGGAAGCGGCACAGGTGCGACACAGATGCGGCACAAGGGAAGGAGACGGAATTGAACAACGAGTTTCGCCTGTTCGCGGGCACGGCCAATCCGGCGCTGGCTGAGCTGATCGCGCGCCAGCTGCGGGCGCCACTCAGCCCCTGTGTGATTGAGCGCTTCCCGGATGGGGAGGTGTCAGTCCGGCTCGAGGAATCCGTGCGGGGCTGCGAGGTCTTCATCATCCAGCCGACATCGCCACCGGTTGATGAGCATGTGATGGAACTGCTGATCTTCGCTGACGCCTGCCGCCGCGCGGCAGCCGCGCGTATCACGGCCATCATTCCGTACTTCGGCTACGCGCGCCAGGACCGCCGGCGCGGCCAGCGGGCGCCGGTCACCGCCAGTATGCTCGCGCAGCTGATGCAGGCCGTTGGCATTGACCAGGTAATGTCGGTAGATATTCACGCCGATCAGCTGGAGGGATTCTTCCAGATCCCCATGGACGCCCTGACCGCGACGCCGCTCCTCTGCGCCGCGATCCAGCCTACCCTATCGCCTGGCGTGGTCGTGGTGTCCCCCGACGTTGGCCGGGTGGCCGTGGCGACGGACTACGCCCGGCGGTTGGGGACCTCGGTTGTCGTGCTGCACAAACACCGCGAAAGCGCCACCCAGACGACGGTCACCCACGTCGTAGGGGATGTCGCGGGCCGCTCGTGCCTCATCATCGATGACATGATCTCGACCGGCGGTACCATCGCGCGCGCCATCGAGGCGTTGCTGGGGGCGGGCGCGCGTCCCGAGATGACTATCGCCGCGACGCATGGCGTGTTCACGGCGGGCGCGCGCGAGGCGTTGAGCCACCCCAGCGTGCGCGGCGTGTACGTCACGGACACCATCCCAGTGAACACAGAGGGGTGGGAGCGCCTGCATGTCGTCTCAGTCGCGCCGCTGCTGGCGGAGGCGATTGCGCGGGTGCGCGAGGACGGCTCACTCAGCGGTCTGCGCTAGAGCCGGGGAGGCGTGCGTGGGGCTGGCGCGATCCATGCGGAAGACGCGCTGGCGTGTCGCGGCGTGGCGACCGATGGCCCGCGATGCGCCGCGCCATCCGATCATGGCGGGATGGCGTACAGGAAGGTTGGCGAGAGATGAGCGCGTCGCAAGCCAGCGCGTCTGGGCTACGTGACTGGAGCGGCTGGAAAGACCTGGCGGTCTGGCGCGGCGAAGGCTACTACACCCTCCAGACGGCGGACACCGGCGCCACGCCGGTCCGCCTGTTCCTGACGCCCGCGCTGCTGGCCAGCCTGGAGGACGGCGTCTACCCGCAGATCGTAAACGCCACGCGCTTCCCGGGTGTGACACTGGTGGTTATCACGCCGGACGCGCATACGGGCTATGGCGTGCCAGTCGGCAGCGTCATCCTGACCGACGCCGAGCGCGGCGCCATCGCTATGGGGCCGGTCGGCTTCGACATCGGCTGCGGCATGATGAGCGCGCGCTCGAATGTGCCAGCGGAGGCCGCCACCTACGAGCGGCGGCTGGCGTTCAACCGCGCCGTCATGCGCCGTGTGGAGATGGGAGTGGGGGGCAAGCGCAAGCGCCACCGCCTGGGAGAAATCAGCGAGAAGGAGTTTCAGCGGCTCGTGCGGGGTGGCGCCGAATACTACGTGGAGGCGTACGGCGCCACGTTCGACCGCAGCCATGCTGAGCGCCATCGCATCCCCGTAGATGACGCCTGGCGCATCCCCTGGGGCGGCAAGGGCAAGCCGGAGCGCGGTATCGAGGAGCTTGGCTCGCTCGGCGGCGGCAACCACTTCATCGAGTTGCAGCGCTGCGAGGAGACCGGGACAATTTTCGTGCAGGTGCACACCGGCAGCCGGGGCTTCGGCCACGGGATGGTGACGAACTACCTGGAGCTGGCGCGAGCCGAGCATCCCGAGATCAAGGAGCTGGACCTGGGATACTTCCTGCCCGACTCGCCCCACTACCGCGACTACCTCAACGCGGTGGCCGCTGGCGGCAATTACGCCATTCTCAACCGGCTGATCATTTACGAGCAGGTCGCGGAGGCTTTCCGCGAGGTCTTTCAAGCGGAACTGGAGCTGATCTACGAAATCAGCCACAACCTGGCGCAGCGCGAGTGGAACCCGGAGGTTGGCGAGTCCTGGGTCCACCGCAAGGGCGCGACGCGCGCCTTTCCGGCGGGCCATCCCGGGCTTGCGGGGACTATGTGGGAGTCTACCGGCCATCCGGTGCTGATTCCTGGCAGCAATATGGACTACAGTTACATCTTGCGCCCGCTGCCCGGCGCGGTGAAGAGCGCCTTCTCGGTCAATCACGGCGCTGGGCGTCGCATGTCGCGCGGCGCCGCAATTCGCGGGCTCTCGCAGGAAGCGATCAACGCGCAATACCGCGCGGCGGGCATTCCCGTGAACTATCAGGCGCCCGTGCCGATTGACGAGGCGGCGCCGTGCTACAAGCTCGCTCACGAGGTCGTTTCCGCCGTCGTCGAGGCTGGCCTGGCGCGGATCGAATATACCCTGTGGCCGCTCTCCTCGCTCAAGGGAACGGAGACACGACGGATGCGGCGCAGGCGCGCGCCCGCCCAGGAAACGGGCGCCACAGCGGCGCCTCGGTCATAGCGAAATTGCCAGTTGGTGTGCAACGTGCGTGACAGGACATGCCTGCGCTGTGAGCGGGTCGAGACGCGATTGCGACAATCTTACGAAGGGGAAACGCGGGCGTGCGCGGGAAGGAATCCGCGCCCCGCGAGTTGACAGATCGCGAGGAAGAGGATGGACAGGCAATCGAACATACGGTTATTTCGCGACCGGACTGACGCTGGCAGGTTGCTAGCGAATGAGTTGACCGTGTACGCCAACCGGCGGGATGTGCTGGTGCTGGGCCTGCCGCGCGGCGGCGTGCCGGTCGCGTATGAGGTGGCCAAAGCGCTGGGCGCGCCGCTGGACATCATCCTGGTTCGCAAACTAGGCGTGCCGGGCGAGCAAGAGCTGGCGATGGGAGCCATCGCGTCGGGCGGCGTGCGCGTGCTCAATGAGGATGTCGTCCGCATGCTCCGCGTGCCAGACAGCGTCATCGAGAGCGTCACCGCCAGAGAGCGGCGCGAGCTGGACCGGCGCGAGCGCCTCTATCGGGGCGATCACCCCGCGCCAGTCATTGAGGGCAAAACGGTCATTCTGGTTGATGACGGCATCGCGACCGGGGCCACCGTGCGCGCCGCCATCGCGCTCGTGCGCAAGCAGCGGCCAGCGGCGGTGGTGGTCGCGACCCCCGTCGCCCCCGCCTCCACCTGCGCCGAGCTGCGCGCGCACGTAGATGCGCTGATCTGTGTGATGGAGCCGGATGACTTCCTGGCGATCGGCTTCTGGTATGAGTCGTTCCCGCAAACGACCGACGAGGAGATTCAGTCGCTGCTCGGCTACGCCTGGAGCGATCATCCGGCAGCCGGGCAGCCCGCGCCTGAGGCCGGCCCGTAATTCGGACCGTTTCCGCTTGAGGGAAAAGTGAGTACTCCCATGAACACTCGCGACAATCAATCCCAGCAGGGCGCGCAGTCCCATCTGGTCGCGGTCACGGCTGGACAGGTCACGCTCGAAGGCATGCTAGAGATTCCCGCTGGCGCGCGGGGCATCGTGCTCTTCGCGCATGGCAGCGGCAGCAGCCGCCACAGCCCGCGCAACCGCTACGTCGCGCGGGCGCTCCAGGAAGGCGGCCTGGCGACGCTGCTGCTGGACCTGCTGACGGCGGAGGAAGAGGAGGTAGACCAGGTGACGGCGCATCTCCGCTTCGATATTCACGCTGCTCGCCGAGCGCCTCGCCGGCGCGACCGACTGGCTGCTCCAGGAGCCGGAGACGCGCCATCTGCGCATCGGTTACTTTGGCGCGAGCACGGGAGCGGCGGCGGCGCTCGTGGCGGCCGCCCAGCGCCCCGACGCCATCGCCGCGATTGTCTCGCGCGGAGGACGCCCCGACCTCGCCGGGCCGTCGCTGGCTCGCGTGCGGGCGCCGACGCTGCTGATCGTGGGCGGGTACGATGAGCCCGTAATAGAGATGAACGAAGACGCGCGGCGACAGCTCTCGGTGGAGAAGCGGCTCGTCATCGTTCCCGGCGCGACCCACCTGTTCGAGGAGCCGGGGACGCTCGAGCAGGTCGCCCGTCTGGCGCGTGACTGGTTCACGCGGTACCTTGCGCCACCAGCGCCGGGACAGTTGCACGCGCCGGGAGAGGCCGACCAGCCGGAGGGGCGCGCCAGGTAGATCAGCGCCCACTGGGCTATTCGCCCAACGGTATACGTCCTTTACGGTGTATGCTTTAAAGATTGGGGCCAACGTTGCGCCAGCGCATGTACAGCCAGTCACACTTTAGGTCGGTACGTGGCTATCGCTCATGGCGTTACAAATGAAGCACGACGATCAGAAAAGAGGCGGCAATCATGACGAGCGTAGACGAAGGCCGGATAAAAGAACAGGAAGAACGCCAGAGCGCCGCCGTCCCCATGGATGGCGGTGAGATGGCGCGGGAATTCGCCGCGCTTGGGCTGGGCCCCGATGCGTTGCGCGCTATGGCCGATTTGGGGTATGGCGCCCCCACGCCTATCCAGCGGCAGGCGATTCCGCTGCTGCTCGCCGGGCGCGATATCATCGCGCAGGCCCCGACCGGCACGGGCAAGACGGCGGCGTATGGCTTGCCGATGATCGAGCGCCTGGACGGGCAGCTGTTCGCCCCGCAGGCGCTGATCGTGACGCCGACACGCGAGCTGGCGATCCAGGTCGCGGAAGCGTTGCATGCCTTCGGCAAGTATCGTGAGATTGTGACGCTGCCGATCTATGGCGGCCAGCCCTATGAGCGGCAGTTGCGGGCGTTGGCGCGTGGCGTACAGGTGGTCGTTGGCACACCTGGGCGTCTGCTGGACCATATCCGCCGCAAGAAGCTCGATCTCACCAGCGTGCAAATGGTGGTGCTCGACGAAGCTGATGAGATGCTCAACATGGGCTTCATCGAGGACATCGAGGCGATTCTGGCTGAAGCGCCCGCCGCGCGCCAGACCGCGCTCTTCTCCGCGACGATTTCCCCACGTATCACGCGGCTGGCGGAGCAGTACTTGCGCCACCCCGAGCATGTGGTCGCGGTGACCCCTGAGGCCATCGGGCTGCGCGTGCGGCAGGTGTATTACGAGACGCTCCCGTCAGGCAAGCTCGAAGCGCTCTCGCGCATCCTGGATATCGAGGAGCCGGAATCGGCGATTGTGTTCGTGCGCACCCGGCGCGACGCCGATACGCTCACCGAACAGCTGACCGGGCTGGGCTATCTCGCGCAGGCGATCCACGGCGAGATTCCGCAGGCCCAGCGTGAGCTCGTCCTGCAGCGCTTCCGCAGCGGGCATACGCAGCTGCTCGTGGCGACGGACATCGCCGCGCGCGGGCTGGATATTCCCGACGTGAGTCATGTGATCAACTACGACTTGCCCCTCGAGCCAGACGCCTATGTGCACCGCATTGGGCGCACGGGGCGCGCCGGACGCAGCGGTGAGGCGCTGACGCTCGTGACGCCACGGGAGCGTCGCCAGCTACGGTTGATCGAGCTTGCCACGCATCGCCGCTTGCAGGCGCTGAGCCTGCCGACGGCGGCGGATGTCGCGGCGCGGCGGCGCGCGGCGTTCCGTGAGGACGTGCTCAAGCTGCTGGATGCCGGTCAGCTCGATCCTTTCCTCGCGCTCGTGCAGGATCTCTCAGGCACGCATGATCCGGCTGAGCTGGCCGCCGCCGCGTTCAAGATGGCGGCGCAGGCGCGCGAAGCGAAACGACCCGGCCGCGAGGCGGCGTGGGGGCGGCAACCTGCCGAGACACCCGCCGCGCCAGAGATGGGGCTTCCAGCGCAGCCGCGACCACGGCCCCGCGCGCGCGGCGCTGGCCGGATGGCGCGGCTCTTTCTCCGCGTTGGCCGGCGTGATGGCGTGCGCCCCGCTGATCTGGTCGGCGCGATTGCGAATGAAGCGGGCGTACCTGGGAATATCATCGGCGACATTGATATCTACGACGCCTTCTCATTTGTAGAAGCGCCGGAGGAGTCGGCGGCGATGATCATCGCGGCGCTCAATCAGACGACAATCCAGGGGCGCAAGCCCCAGGCGACCATCGCACGGCCCGGTGATGAGGCGCCGGCGCGCCCGAGAGAAAAAGCCCGGCGACCAGCCCGCGAGCGCCCATAAGCGACATGCGGGTAGCGGTGGCCTGGCCACCGCTACCCGCGCATTCACGCTCCGGACGCGCTCACTCCTGCATCAGCATCGCCTCCGCCTGCCGCTCGATGTCGACGTAGGGCTCACCGCTCACGTCCACGGCAAGCATCCTGATCGTGCCGCCCGTGAAGCGCCAGGGTCGCTCGCCGGGGAAGTCACTGGTCACGGCCCGCGCGCTGCGCCCCACCGTCAGCCCAGTGCCACTGCCGAACGGGCCAGGCTGGGTCTTGATGCGCCCCTCGCCGACCTTCTTGTCGCCGATGTAGAGCGAGAGGATGCCCGTCGCGACGCCTGGCCCCTCCTGGCCATCCTTGACGAACGCCGCCGACAGAATCAGGTTCGCGCCCACCGGTAGCTCGGCGTCCGCGACGATCTGTTGCTCGACCATGCCGACGAAGTTATAGACGTAGCGCAGCCGGTTGTCCTTGACATACAAGGTATGCCCGCCAAAGCGCGAACCCTGGGCGAAGAGCGCCCCGCGCGCGCCGGGGGCGGGAAGATCCACAAGCGCGCCGATCGTGAACGAGCGGTTGCGAATGTTGACCGCCTGCGCCTCAGGCACCGACGCCACGTCCGCGTAGTAGCGGTAACGGTTGCGCGGCGTAGTCAGCTGTGGCCGCGGGGTGGTGAATATCTCGACCGCCGAGCGGTCATCGAGGGGGAACGCGCCATTCGCCCCCGCCTCGGCGAACCACAGGTTCACCAGCTCGCGCAGCTTGTCCGGCTGCGCCGCCGCCAGATCATGCCGCTCCGCCCGGTCCACCTCGGTGTGGTAGAGCTCCCAGACATCGTCGTTGAAGTGGCTCCAGCCGCTGATCGTGGGATGCGTCGTCACCGCCTTCCAGCCCTCGTGCCAGATGCCGCGCGAGCCGAGCATCGCATAGAATTGTGTCGTCCGCCTGCTCGGCGCGGCGGCGTCGTCGAAGCTGTAGCGCATGCTGACGCCATCGAATGGGCTCTGCGTATAGCCCTTGATTGTCGCCGGGGCCTGCACGTTGAGGACATCCAGGATGGTCGGGACGATGTCGATCGCGTGATGGTACTGCGCGCGCAGCTCGCCCCGCGCCCGTATGCCGTGCGGCCACGCGATGATGCAGGGGTCGGTCGTGCCGCCGGCGAACTCGTAGCGCTTCCACAGCTTGAAGGGCGTGTTGAACGCCATCGCCCAGCCGTTGGGGTAGTGGTTGTAGGTCTTCGGGCTGCCCAGGTCGTCGAGCAGCGCGAGGTTCGCGTCGATGTCGTCGGGAACCCCATTGAAGAGCTTGTTTTCGTTGACCGAGCCGTTGGGGCCGCCCTCACCGCTGGCGCCGTTGTCCGAGACCAGAATCACGAGCGTGTTCTCGCGCTGCCCGCTCTCCTCCAGATAGTCCAGCAGCCGCCCGATATGGTAGTCCGCATGGGCCAGGAACCCGGCGTAGACCTCAGCCATGCGCGCGAACAGCCGCTGCTCCTTGTCGGAGAGCGTGTCCCATGGCCGCGTGAAGTCCACCGCCGGGAAGGGTCGCCCATCCGGCCCGGTGCGGGTCTGGGGCGTGCCAATCGGGTTGATGGGCGGCAGCTCAGTGTCCGCTGGGACGATCCCCATGGACTTCTGGCGCGCCAGAGTGTGCGCGCGCATCGCTTCGTAGCCCATGTCGAAGCGGCCACGATACTTGTCGATCCACTCGCGGGGCGCCTGGTGCGGCGCATGGGCGGCGCCGGGCGCGTAGTAGAGGAAGAACGGCTTGTCGGGGGCGACGGCCTTGGCGTCCTTGATGAACGCGAGGGCCTGGTCGGTGATGTCGGTGGTGAAGTGGTAACCTTCCTCGGGCGACGCTGGCTGGTCAACCGGGTGATTGTCGTAGATCAAGTCCGGGTACCATTGGTTTGTCTCACCGCCCAGGAACCCGTAGTAGCGCTCGAAGCCCCGGCCACTGGGCCAGTTGCGGCGAGGCGAGGCGAGGTTCATCTCGTCGGTCGGGCACAGGTGCCATTTGCCCACGAGGTAGGTGTTCCAGCCGCGCTCGCCCAGGATCTCCGAGAGCATGCCGTTTTCCGGTGGGACCGTGCCGCTCGCGTTGGGGAACCCGATGGCCGCCTCGGTGACACAGGCCATGCTGTTGCGGGTGTGGTTGCGGCCGGTGAGCAGGCAGGAGCGCGTCGGGGAGCACAGCGCCGTGGTGTGCCACTGGGTATAGCGGACGCCGTCGGCGGCGATGCGGTCAATGTTGGGGGTCTCGACCGGCCCGCCATAGCAGCCGAGCGCGGAAAAGCCGACGTCATCCAGCACGATGTAGAGGACATTGGGCGCGCCTTCAGGCGCCTTGGGGGGTTCAAACGGTTCCCAGTCGGGCTGGGAATCGCGGATGTCGAGGTTGATCCTGCCCTTGAACGGTTTGGCCATCGTGTCGTCGCTCCTCATAGTTGGGTGATAGGTGAATGCCGCGCTGGTCAGCGCACATGAGACGCCTTTGCGCGCGTTCTCTACGCTGCCCCCGCCTGCGAGGCCGGTTTGCGCAGCTCGTTTCGCCCTGATCTTGCTAAGCATCCTGTAGCTGGCGATCGGTAAGCGTCAGCTTTCACCATATCCCGGCGGCCAGTGGAATGCTGGATACAGCCTGAAATCCAGCGTTCGGAAAACAACTCTGCCCTTGTCAAAGCGCATGTGGCGCACCGATGCATACGCCATGCCAATGAGTTCCAGGCTCTGAGCAAGGCCCGTCATCCCTGGCGCTCGTGGTATTTGAGCGCATCTTGCGCTCCATCCCCTGCGCTCTGGCACGGATTGTGGTTTCTCTTCCGGGCGCCATCTGGCCACAAACAGCCTGCCTTGCTGGAGAAATCAGAAATCGCCATGCCAAAATCGCCGCCACTGCCGCCGACATTTCCGCGCGCCGCGCCGCCTGCGTTTCACTTGCTGGCCAAGCCTACCGGCGCGATCTGCAACCTCGCCTGCGAATACTGTTTCTTCCTCTCGAAGGAGATGCTCTATCCCGGCAGCCGTTTTCGCATGGCAGACGACCTGCTGGAGATCTATATCCGCCAGCTATTCGAGTCGCACCGCTCTCCAGAGGTGACCGTCGCCTGGCAGGGCGGCGAGCCAACCCTGATGGGGTTGGATTTCTTCGAGCGGTCGGTCGAGTACGCCGAACGTTACCGGCGGCCCGGCCAGCGCGTCAGTTACACGATCCAGACCAATGGCACGCGACTGGATGACGCCTGGGGAGCGTTCTTCAAAGCGCACGGCTTCCTCGTTGGCCTTAGCGTGGACGGCCCGCGCGAGTATCATGACGCCTACCGCGTGGACAAGGGCGGCAGGGGCTCGTTCGATCAGGTCATGCGCGGCTGGGAGGTCCTGAAGCGGCGCGAGGTGGATTTCAACATCCTCTGCACCGTTCACGCCGCCAACCAGGAGCATCCGCGGGAGGTCTACCACTTCTTCCGCGACGACCTTGGCGCCCAGTTCATGCAGTTCATCCCTATCGTCGAGCGCGCCACTGCGGAGTCGCTGCCGCTGGCGAATGAGGGCTGGAGCCCCGCGCCCAGCGGCAAGCGCCCGCTCTACACCGTCGCTGGCGATCTCGTCACCAAACGTAGCGTCCAGCCCGAAGCCTACGGGCGCTTCCTCATCGCGATCTTCGATGAGTGGGTGCGGCGCGATGTCGGGAGCGTCTTCGTGCAGCACTTCGATACCGCGCTCGCCAACTGGATGCGCGTTCCCGGCGCCGTTTGCATCTTCTCGGAGACCTGCGGGCAGGCGCTCGCGCTGGAGCACAACGGCGACCTCTACTGCTGCGACCACTTCGTCGAGCCGGCCTACCGCCTCGGCAATATCCGCCAGACGCACATGCTCGAGATGGTCGCCTCCGACCGGCAGCGCGCGTTCGGCCTCGCCAAGCGCGACACCCTCCCACGCTACTGCCGCGAGTGCGCGGTGCGCTTCGCCTGCCACGGCGAATGCCCGCGCAACCGGTTCATCGCCACGCCCGACGGCGAGCCGGGCCTCAACTATCTCTGCGCCGCTTACAAGGCCTTCTTCACCCACATAGACCACCCCATGCGCCTGATGGCTGGCTTGCTCACCCGGGGACGCTACGCCGACGAGGTGATGGCGCTGCTGGCGGAAGAGGAGCGGGGCTAAGGCGAGCGCACCCCAGGCTGTTTCGGCGCGTCAACTGGCGCCGAGAGTGCGAAACATCCTTTCGCGGAAGGCAGGCGCACGTCTGGCTTGTCCTCCGGCGCTCGCAAGGTGGTGCGAGCACGCCTCTGGCAGCGCTTGCTTCGCCTGGAAACGCTCGACTTACACGTGAAGATACACGTGTGAATTAGGGGAAGGAGAGATAACGATGCCGTGTCTATTTGCATTGTTCGCGGCTGCGGCGCCACGACTGGCGCTCGTGTTTCTGTGGCTGTTTACCAACCTGGTGACCCGGGCGTTTGACTCGTTCATCGTGCCATTGCTCGGGGTCATCTTCCTGCCATTCACAACGCTGATGTATGTGATTGTCTGGAATCCGGCTGGCGGTGTAACCGGCTGGGCATGGTTCTGGGTCATTCTCGGGGCCCTGATTGACATTGGCTCGTATACCGGCAGCGCCTATGGCAATCGCAACCGGATACCCGGTTACACGGCCTGACAAAAGCGGCGTGGATACAGGTCACCTCACGATGCCTTGCGCGCAACATCATTGTTACGCGCAAGGCATCGGCGCACTCGCTCCGACCCAATGGCCAGTCGAGAGTGATCACACGCCCGACAGCGGATAGATACGCCAGACGCCGCCGCTGAGGTGGAAGAGTGTCGCGCTGGCGTTCGGATCACGTGATGGGGAGACGGCGGAGCTCCCGACCGCCCAGCCTTCCGTGGCGGAGACGAGAGAGATGTTCATCATGTAGTATTGGTGGATCGTCAGACCTTCCCGTGTCCACACGCCATCGTGGTAGCGCACGGTCGCCGCGCCGTCGCCGATTGCCCAGCCCTCGCTCGGAGAGACCATCGCGATGTCTTGGAGCAGCCCGGGTATGGGGCGATCCTCCTGGATGGGAACACCATTCCGCAGGTGTACGACCAACCCCGGACCAGCCGCCGGGTTGTCCTCGCCAACTGCCCATACGTCGCCTGAGGAGAAGGCTGCTACGCTGTTGAATGACCCCGGGATGGACCAATCGAGCCGTGTCCACCGTCCATTGGTGTAGTGGAGCACGAGCGTTTTCTCCCCGCCGCTGCTCGTGATTTGCGACCCGACGGCCCACCCCTCCCGCGCCGAGACCATCGCGATCCCGCGGAGCCCGCTCGCGCTGTCGCTGGCTAAACCCGCCACATTGGCCGGGGTCCAGTGACCGTTGGCATAGTGGAGGATGAGGGCGGGGCTGCTGTTTGGCGTAGAGGCCCACCCGACCACCCAGCCTTCATCGGGGGACACCATCGCCACACGCTCCAACACCACGTGCTGGCCAGGCGGCGCGTAGATGGTGTCCACACGCCAGTTTCCGTGCGTGTAGTGCAGGATCGTGTCGTAGCCTACCGCCCACCCGTCGTCCGCCGACAGCATGGCGATGCTGGTTACGGGGGCGCAGGCTGAATTTGGGCTCCGCGCCCAGTGGGCCCCATTGTAATGCAGGACAAGGCACTCGCCGCCAGCGCCGCCGGTCGAGCCGAAGGCCCAGCCATCGTTGACGGACACCATGGCGACGCTCATGAGCGTCATTGGAGGGCCGTCCAATGATACTGTCGGCGTCGGTATGTGCTGGGCGTGGCCAGTGGTGGATGTAGACCCTGTCGTGAGGAGTCCCGGCCTGGTGAAGAGGGCGGCCGCGAGCACGCTGACGAGCGCCATGGCGGCCACGGCGGCCACGATCGCGGGGCGAGACGCTCCTTCGCGGCGGGCGCTCCCGCCTGGGCGATCGCTTCGTTGTGCGCCAGCGTGCAAGCGGCGCAGCAGCCCGAACACTTCGTGCCGGGCGTGCTGGCGTTTGCTTGCGGCGAGCTGGAGACGCGCCTGCTCCGCGCCTGTCTGCTGTAGGCGATGTGGTATCTGGGGGGCGAGGTAGAGGGCCTGGAGTTCGGTCATGAAGCGCTCGTCTTCGGCGTCCGTGAATGGTTGGGTGGGGGCGTTGAGGCCATTGGCCTGTGGGGAGTGGTCATGAGACATGATAGCGCTCCTTGAGGGCGTGGATGGCGCGCGAGAGCCTCTTCCGCACAGCATCTGGCTTTATGCGCAGCACGGAGGCGATTTCGGGGGCGGGCAGGCCCGCGGCGAAGCTGAGAGCTAACAGCTCCTGCTGCTCACCGGAGAGGCGGTCAATCTCGCGACGGAGGCGCGCCAACTCCTCCTGGCGGATCAGTGTCAGATCGAGCGGCTCGTCAATGGCGGGATGCAGCGCCTCGGTGAGCGCCTCCCACGGCACGGTTGACCTCCGGCGTCGGTGGGCGTCAATAACCGCGTGGCGCGCGATACGGAAGAGCCAAACAGCGAACGGGACGTCGCGGACCCGGTAGCGCGGCAATGCCTCCAGGGCGCGGAGGAACACGAGCTGCGTCAGGTCGGTCGCTTCCTCGCCGTCCGCCACATGGGCGCGCAGATAGCGGTACATGCGGGGCAGGTAGCGGTCATAGAGCGCGTCGAAGGCGGCGATGTCGGCCTGCGCGGCGAGGATGAGGTCAGTGTCGCCGACGCCGCTGACGCCACTGACGCCGCTGGTCATATCTTCATCCACCCTGATCGCCCCGCGGGCGAGGAGGTCGGCGGGGTGTCGTATGCGCACATCCTTTGAGGTGGGTAGCAATGCTCACCTTCGCTTCTAAACGTCATCTGGTCATCGCGGTGACGAAGATGTGAACGTGTGAGCAAGGAAAGTGTGACAGGGATGGGGACACAAGGAGGCGCTTGCATTGCGTAGGCAGGGCTTGTGTAGCGGTTTGTCAAACCGACGTGTGTGTCCAGGGACGCATGGAAAATGACGATTCCAGCGGTTTAGCGGGGCGTTGGTCGCTAGCTAGCAGCCAACGCCCCGATTAATCGTCTACCGCTCTCCGGTTACCTGGCCGTGCCGCGTGGCGCGCCGGTCTGGGGAGCGGCCATTCTCGCGCGTGGTTCCGCTCACTGACCGTTTGTATTCTGGGATGAGAACCTCATAGGGCTCGGTCATCAGCGGCGAGGTGAGCATGAAGTCAGCTGACGCGCGGTTGCACGCGATCGGCGTATTCCATACCACCGCAATCCGTAGGAGAGCGCGCACGTCGGAATCGTGCGGCTGTGTCTCGAGGGGATCCCAGAAGAAGATCAGCAGATCGAGCTCTCGCTGGGCAATCATCGCGCCGAGTTGCTGGTCGCCACCCAACGGGCCACTGTGCAGCTTATGAATGCCGACTCCCAACTCTTGCTCAAGAAGCGTCCCAGTTGTTCCCGTTGCGTGCAGTTCATGCTGAACCAGGAATGCGCGATTGTAGCGCGCCCACTCCAGAAGGTCCTGCTTCTTGTGGTCGTGCGCGACCAGTGCGATGCGTTTCTGAAGGCCCATAGCGCCTCCCTTTCGTTTTATTGCGCCAGTCCTTGGCGCGCATGGGCCTCGATGACCACGCAAAAACCCGTCAGACCATAACGCCATGATCCGACGGGCGATACTGTCTTACGGGCGAGTCACTGTGCGATGTGACTCGCCTCACTACTCATAAGTGTACCACAAGGGTTCCACGCAGGAGCGGATAGCCGCCGCAAGCAGTTGATGATCGCGATTACCCTCGACCGCTATTCGCGTGTTCCGCCTTACACGCGGAAACGCCACGATATCTTGCCGTGGCGTTTCCGCATACCTGGCGGGAGTCATTTGGGTTGGCGCCAAACAAACTATTTGGGGGTCCTAATTGGGCTCTCGCGTGGTGGTCAAGAATTCTGATTTTCTTGGCGGAAGGGGAGGGATTCGAACCCTCGACAGGGTTTCCCCTGTAGCGGTTTAGCAAACCGCCGCACTAGACCGACTATGCGACCCTTCCGGATGTGGCGCATATCACGTGAAGCGCCGGAGGATTGGGGTGCCAAAGGGGGGACTCGAACCCCCACGAGCGTACGCTCACAACGCCCTGAACGTTGCGTGTCTACCGATTTCACCACTTTGGCAGGGTGTGATAGGGATGCCAAACGCCCTCTCAGGGGAGGGACAACACCATACTACCCTATCCCCATCAGCCTTGTCAAGCGCTAGGAGACGCTCCGCTCGCCGCCCGCTCAGCGATGGGTCAGCGCCGGTCGAACTCGCGCTCCAGCGCGCTCAGGCTCATCTTCACCAGCGTCGGGCGACCGTGGCAGCAGCTTTGGAACGCGCTCGCGCCCTCCAGCTGGCGCACCAGCTCGCGCTGTTCCTCCGGCGTGAGCGACTGCCCTGCCTTGATCGCCGCTTTGCACGCCACATTCGCCAGCGCGTGCTCCTCCCACGTCTCGCCGTGGCTGGCCGCCTCGGCATCCGCGCCCGCCAGCGATACCACCAGGTCGCGTAGCGGCTGCCCACGCAGCTTGCCCATCAGCGTCGCCGGCACGGCCCGCGCCAGCATCGTATCCTCGCCAAACGGCTCGATCTCGAAGCCGATGCCGCGCAGCGCCTCCAGATGCTCCTCGACGCGCTCACGCTCGCCCGGCGCAAGCTCCAGCGCCTCCGGCTCCAGCAGCAACTGTGTCGTCACGGCCCGCGCCCGCCACTCCTCGATCATGCGCTCCAGCACGATCCGCTCGTGCGCCGCGTGCTGGTCTACCATGTAGACTCCGTCCGGCCCCTCGGCGATGATGTAGGCCTGCGAGACCTGGCCCAGCACCCGCAGTGCGGGCAGCCGTTTGCCGCCTACCAGCGCGTCCGCCGCGGGCGCCCCCGGCGCGCTGAATCCGCTCAGCCGCTCGCCCACTGGATCGCTGCCACGCGCCGTCACGCTCCCAGCCCAAAGCGATGCGGGCGCTGGCGCATCCTGGGCTTGCGCAGCTTCCGATGAGCTCTCATTCGCCGCTGGATTATCTTCCGCCGCGCTGGGCGCCGCTCCGTCCGGCGGCTCCGCCACGCTCGCGGAGATAGCGGCGGGAATGGCCCAGCGCGTCTCGGCGCCGCTAATGCCCACTGGCTCCCAGGCGGGCGCCGCGAAGACGCGCGTAGAGACCTCCGGCGTCGCCGCCGTGTCAATTACCGCCGCGCGGGTGGCTCGGAGGACCGCCGCGTAGACCTGCCGCTCGCGCAGGAACTTGACCTCGGTCTTGGCCGGGTGGGCGTTGACATCCAGCAGCCACGGGTCGAGCGCGATGTTGACGACCGCGACCGGATGCCGCCCGACCAGCAGCAGCGAGTGGTAGGCCTCCTCGACGGCATAGCTCAGCGCGCGGCTCTGCGCCCAGCGCCCGTTGACGAAGAATGAGAGGTACTGCCGCGTCGCCTTGTAGCAGGTGGGGCGGCTGACGTAGCCGCTGACACGCGGACGGTCGGGGTCGGGCGCTACGTCCGCTCCCATCTCGCCTAGCGCCGTCTCGCCGATGGGGACCATTTCCTCGGCGACACGCAGGCCGTGAACGGCGATGATGACGTTCAGCAGCGAGCCATCGCCGGTGGTGTGGAAGATCTCGCGGCCCTCGCTGGTCGCGGTGAAGCGCACGCCGGGATACGCCAGCGCGTACTGCTCGACGATCTTCAGGGCGTGGCCGGTCTCGGTCGCCTTGGTCTTGAGGAACTTGAGCCGCGCGGGGACGGAGACGAAGAGGCCGCGCACGGTGACGCTCGTCCCCGCGGGCGCGCCGGAGGGAACGAGCGGTCCCATACGCCCCTCATCCACCGTGACCTGCGCGCCTGCCGCCGCGCCGCGCGCCCGGCTGGCGAGCGTCACCCGCGCCACCGCCGCGACGCTCGCCAGCGCCTCGCCGCGAAATCCCAGCGTGTGGATGCGCTCCAGGTCGTCTATCGTGGCGATCTTGCTGGTCGCGTGGCGCTCGAACGCTAGCGGCAGCTCCTCCGCCGCGATGCCGCCGCCGTCATCCACCACGCGGATCAGGTCCAGCCCGCCGCCTTCAAGCTCGACGCGCACGGCGCTCGCCCCAGCGTCCAGCGCGTTCTCCACCAGCTCTTTGACTACCGACGCCGGGCGCTCCACGACCTCGCCGGCGGCGATCTTCGCCGCCACATCCGCTGGTAATCGATGAATTGACCGCTGCTCTGGCATGCCGCTGACTCCCGTGGGTGAGATGAGAGAGGGCAGTGGCGTCGCGCCCCCGTTCTTCTATTCTACCCCCGCCGCCGCAGAGCGGACGCCGCGCGCCGGAACATATCGCTCGTCTGGCGCTCCTGCGCGGCGTAGCGGCGATGGGCGGCGCGGCGCGCGGGATAGCGCGCCAGACCCCGCTGGCTGTGTCACACGTCCGATGCCGAACTGGTCGCCGGTCCGTATCACGACGCCAGTGTCGAAGTCTACCTCTAGCAAGTCTTCCGAGTTTGAGCCATGGAGCGCGCCGATTTGCTGGTACGTTGCGGTATCTATGATCGCGGTCGAGACACTGCCGCCTTTCGGGCCCGCGACATAGGCGAAGCGGCCATCAATACTGAATGTGACCCAATGCGGGGCGCCGCCCACGCGAATCAGATGGGTCTGTACTGGAGGCGTTACCGACATGTCGAAGACATGGACGTAGGGTTTCCGCCCGTCATTGACCCACACCTCGCGCTCGTTGGGGGTCCAGGCGATGCCATGGCCATACGACGACCCCGCATCCGGAAATGGCGCTGATGCGATCACTCGGCCGGTCGTGATATCACCAATCTGGAACCCGGTGTACCCAACGACATCATTGACGACCAGCGTCGCCGCGCCATTGATGGCGTATGGCTGAAGGACTCCACCGCAGCAGTAGCCCGTGATGACGCCAGTTATCTTGTAGGTTGATGTGTCCGCGATGTAGAGCGTGGCGGTGGGTGACTTCGTCTCCATAAAGACGCGCTTCCCATCCAGGCTGACGACGGTGTCATGGCTCCTGAATGGCAAGGGGATCCGGCCCACCACGGCGCCAGTGATGGCGTCAATCACCAACTCATAGGGTGTCCGCGCGTCACTTTCCCAGGTTGGGAGAAAAATGGTCTTCCCATTCGGCGTGACATCTCCGCGATCAACGCCGGGCGTATGCTCCACGATATTCCACAAGACTTTATCGGTCAGCAGGTCCACCGCGACAAGATGGCCCTGGGAAGCCGCGTTGTACATCACATAGAAGCGGTGAGTTGGCGCGGCGGCGGCGGCGCCGCGCACATCAACGCAACACGGGAACACGTTGATGATCTTCACTGGCCGGTGGGCGTGATTGATGTCATAGACATGGATCGTGCCATCATCCTGGGCCGCGTAGAGGTATTGACCACTCAATACGGCCTGGGCGCTGGGCGTCGCCACGCCAGGAATGAGGGCATAGTAACGCGCGAGCGCAAGACCGCTGGCGAGCGCGAGCAGAAGAATGAGCAGCGGCGCGAGGACGCGAGGACGGATAAGGCGTTTGATAGGAGCCATCCTGGCGCTCAAGAACGTCATGGGCGGTTTCCTCCCATATGACTACCCCGCCGCCGCAGACCGGACGCCGCGCGCCGAGACATGCCGCTCGCCTACGACAGCGAAGCGCCACAGCCAGTCCACCGCCTGGGTGATACCGACGCGTGGCGTGGCGGCGATGGTCAGTGGCTCCGCGCCTGGCATCTCGGTAAGCCACAGGTCGGAGCCCAGCAGGTCGGCGCCGTCGTCGGCGATGGTCAGCGCCAGCGCCTGGCAGAGCCGCCCCGGCCCGCGCGCCAGGTCACGGTCGCTGATTCCCGTCCCGCGCCGCCGCCGCATCAACTCTAGGCCCACCGTCGGGCGGATGGCGCGTAACAGGACCGCCGCCGCCACGCCCTCCGATTCCGTGACCACATTCAGGCAGTAGTGGATGCCATACGAACGGTAGACGTAGGCGGTTCCCGGCGCGGCGAACATCGAGGCGTTGCGCGGCGTCTTGCCGCGATAGGCGTGCGCCGCTGGGTCCACCGCCGCCACATACGCCTCCGTCTCAACGATCACGCCGCCTGCCAGCCCGTCAGCCGTGCGGCGCAGCAGCGTCTTGCCGATCAGGTCGCGCGCCACCTCCAGCGTTGGGCGGTCGTAGAACGCGCGCGGCAGCGGCGCCAGGGCGCTCGTTTCCTCTGGGGCGCCTGTCACGCTCCACTCCTTTATAAACTATCCGGCTCTGTCCACGCCGCGCAGCCAGCCGGTGTGATGGGATACACTGCTATCAGGACAATCGCTGGATAGGGGCCAGCCGCGCCGCGCGCCTGCTTTGCGCCACCCCTCACGCGGCCAGTATGCCACACGCTGCGTGAGGAGTATGCGCAGCGGTTTCCGTCGCGGCTGGTTTGTGAGAATGCGTGGCGCCGCCACGCAATAGATGTGTGATCACCGCGCTCTATGCCGGATACTGGAAAGGACAAGGCGACGCCATGACCACCGCGCAATCGCTGCCGAAGCGCGCCGAGGTACCCGTCGAACTGACCTGGGACCTGGCCACCATCTACCCGACCGACGCCGCCTGGGAGGCGGAGTTCACGCGCGTCGTGGCGCTGCTGCCGGGCGTCGCGGCCTTCGCCGGGCGGCTCGGCGAGTCAACCGCCGCGATGCTCGAAGCGTTTACCACGCGCGACACCGCCGGCGAGGCGCTGGGCAAGCTGTTTGTCTACGCCCATATGCGGCTGCACGAGGACAGCGCCAACAGCGCCTACCAGGCTCTCGCCGACCGTGTGACAACGCTCGCCAACGACTTCAACGCCGCCACGGCCTACATGACGCCGGAGATCCTCGCTATCCCGCAAGAGCGGCTGGACGCCTTCCTCGCTGAGGAGCAGGGGCTTGCTGTCTACCGCCACCAGCTTGACGAGATCATTCGCGAGCGGCCGCACGTCCTCTCTGGAGAGATGGAGAGCCTGCTGGCCCAGGCGGCGGAGCTGGGCGCGACGCCAGAGCGCGTCTTTGAGATGCTCAACAACGCCGACCTGAAGCTGCCGCTGGTGCATGACGAGAGCGGCGCGCTCGCCCAGTTGACGCAAGGCAACTACGGCGCGAAGTTCCTGGAGAGCCAGAGCCGCGCCGTCCGCCGCGAGGCCTTCGAGGCGATGCTCGGCTCGTACAGCAAGTTCCGCAACACCTTCGCCGCCACGCTTTCCGCGCAGGTCAAGCGCGACATCTTCTTCGCTCGCGCTCACAAGTACAGCTCCGCGCTCGAATCCGCGCTGGAGCCGCACAACATCCCTGTCAGCGTCTACAACAACCTCATCTCGACGGTGGACGCCAACCTGCCACTGCTGCACCGCTATCTGCGCATCCGCAAGCGTGCGATGGGGCTGGACGAGCTGCGGATGTACGATCTCTACGTGCCGCTGGCGCGCGAGGTCGAGTACAAAGTCTCCTTCGCGCAGGCGCAGGAGCGTGTGGCCGCCGCGCTGGCGCCGCTCGGCCCGGACTACGTCGAGCCGCTGCGCAAGGGCTTCGGCTCACGCTGGATTGACGCGCTGGAGAGCGAGGGCAAGAAAGCCCGGCGCCTATAGTTGGGGCAGCTACGGCACTCAGCCCTTCGTGCTGCTGAACTATCAGGAGAGCATGGACAGCATGTTTACGCTGGCCCACGAGATGGGCCACTCCATGCACTCCTATTTCACCTGGGGCGCGCAGCCCTACCCCTACAGCAGCTACACGCTCTTCGTCGCTGAGGTCGCCTCGACGCTCAACGAGGCGCTGCTGACGCACGACCTGCTCCAGCACACCGACGACCGCGCGCTGAAGCTCTACGTCATCAACCACGCGCTGGAGACGTACCGCACGACACTCTACCGCCAGACGCTCTTCGCCGAGTTCGAGCGCGACATCCACGCGCGCGCCGAGGCGGGTGAGGCGCTGACGCCGGAGCTGTTGAGCGCCGTCTACAAGGGCATGAACGACAAGTATTACGGCCCGGAGGTGACGGTGGATGAGCTGATCGAAGTGGAGTGGGCGCGCATCCCGCACTTCTACTCCAGCTTCTACGTCTACCAGTACGCCACCGGCATCTCGGCCTCCGCCGCGCTCGCCACCCAGATCATCGCCGAGGGCGCTCCCGCCGTTCAGCGGTACAAGCGCTTCCTGTCCTCTGGCTCATCGGACTACAGCATCAACCTGCTGCGCGACGCTGGTGTGGATCTCTCCACGCCGCGCCCCGTCCAGCAGGCGCTCGACACGTTCGGCCAGTATCTCGACCAGCTCGAGGCGCTGTTGTAGCGTCACCGCCCCATAAGCGGCGACGGAAAGGCAGGCCAATTCACCCATGCGAGCAGGCGCCAGGTATGGTATCCTAGGCGGGACGTTCGATCCGCCGCATATTGGCCACTTGGCGCTCGCTCAGGAGGCCGCCGCGCGGCTGCGTCTCGACCGTGTCTGGTTTCTGCCAGCCGCTGACCCGCCGCACAAGCGTGGGCGCGCGCTTACCGCCGCTCGCGACCGCGCGGCGATGGTCGAGCTGGCCATCGCTGGTGATGAGCGCTTCGGCCTCGATCGTGCTGACCTCGACCGGCCAGGGCCATCGTACACGGTGGACACGCTGGACATCCTGCGCGCCCGCTGGGGGCCGGAGGCCTGGATTGGGTTCATCATCGGGTGGGACATGCTGCTCTATCTGCCTGAGTGGCATGACCCCGCGGGCGTGCTGGCCCGGCTCGATGCGCTGATCGTGGCGCGCCGCCCTGGTATACCGGATGAGGCGGCGGCTATCGCCCGGCTCGAAGCGGCGCTGCCCGGTTTACGCGAGCGATTGACGCCGCTCGACGCTCCCCAGCTGGAGATTTCCTCCACCTGGCTGCGCGAGCGCGTCGCGGCGGGCCTTCCCGTGCGCTATCTCACGCCCGATCCAGTCCGCTCGTATATCTCTCGTCGGGGGCTGTACCGCCCCGACCAGGAGCGCGGCGCGCCGGAGCCGCTGGCGCCAGAAGAGGGAGGCGAGTCATGAAATTCGCCGACCTCGGCCTGGGCGATCGCGTGCGGCTGCGCAAGCCGCATCCCTGTGGCAGCTATGAGTGGCGGGTGGTGCGGCTGGGCGCCGACATCGGGCTGAAATGCCTCGGCTGTGGGCGTCGTGTGCTGTTGTCCCGCAGCGAAGTGGAAAAGCGAATCAAGATGATAATAGAGCGTGGTTCCGGGTCCGCCGGGCCAGCGTCCCAGACGCCCACGATGACTGTGAGCGATGACCACCATGGCTGACGTGCGACGCGCCCCAGACATGCGGGAGCCATCCTCCACCAATGGACGCCCCCACCCCCTGGACGCCGCCCCGGACGCCGCCCGTGCGCCTCGTGAGTCGCGGCCTATCGGCGCCACTTCCATCAATCACAATCATAGTGGCCCGATCGGCGCGCGCGGCTTCACCAAGCTCTTTGGTAACCACCAGTTCCTCCGGCTCTGGCTGGCCCAAATGATCTCGCAGACCATCATGAACGCCGCCAACTACGGCATGATCTACCTGGTCACCAAAGTCAGCAACTCCTCACTCGCCACGAGCGGGGCGATCGTGGCGTTTAGTTTGCCCGCGCTCTTCCTCAGCATCCCCGCTGGCGTCCTGGTAGACCGATTTGACCGCAGGATGGTGCTGTGGGTCAGCAACATCCTGCGGGCGATGGCCTCAGCTGTTTTTGTGCTAACGCTGTTGGTCTCCGCCGATACCCTCTGGCCCGTCTACGCGCTGACATTCTTTATCGCCATGGTCGGCCAGTTCTTCACCCCCGCTGAGGGCGCGGCTATCCCGCGCCTGGTGGGTCGTGGCGACCTCATGAACGCGCTCGCGCTCTTCAACATCACCTTCACAATCGCCCAGGCCGCCGGGCTAATTGTCCTTGGTCCGCTGGCGCTGGTGCTGATTCCCACGTTCCGTATCGGTGGCCCTATCTACGGCGTCACCATCGAGCCAATAGTGAGCCTCTTCGCCATCGTGACCGTGCTCTATGTGGTCTGCGCCGCGTTGATCATCTCCATTCCCGCCGCCAGTCTGCGCGCCGCCAAGCTGACCCACGCTGAGCAGGCCGCAATGGCCGAGATCAGCGGCGTGCGCAGGCGCGAGCCTCACTCGCGACCCCGACTCGGTCGGGGCCAAGCTCAGTGGCATCCTCTCCGATATCGCCGCCTCCTGGCGCTTTATCCGCCAGGACACGATCCTGAATATCTCCGTCTGGCAGCTCACGCTCGCTGGCGTGATCATCTCGGTGGTCGCCACCATCGCCCCGCGCTTCGTTCAGGACTACTTTCACCTGGGAGCCGAGTTGATGGTGCTGGTTTTGCTGCCAGCGGGCGTCGGCCTGGTGCTCGGCTCCATCGCCACGCCCAACGTAGTGCGCCGTTTGCGCTATACGAGGACCATCGCCCTCGGTGTTGGAATGCTGGCCGCCAGCACGGCGCTGCTCGTCGTCGGACGCGCCATCGCCCCGTTCATCTTCGGCGCCCATTGGTGGGCCGCCTGGCCGTACATCATCTGGATGCTCATCTTGACGTTCCTGATCGGCGTCGGCCTGGATTTCATCAATGTTCCCGCCCAAACCATCGTTCAAGAGCGCTCGCCGGACTGGATAAAGGGCAGGGTATTTGCTGTGCAATACCTGCTGCTCTATGGCGCGACGGTGGTCTATGTGCCGATCATTGGCTGGCTTGCCGACCATATCGGACTCTCCGCCTCGCTCGTCATTGTCTCTCTCACCGTCGCGGTCGCTGGCGCCACGACAATCTATCTGCGTGTTCGGGTGGACATGCGCGCGGGCGGGCGCTCAGGGCGTCAGGGAGGCGCGCGGCCCGGCGCTCCGGAGGGCAACGCATGAGCGGTTCGACTCTCGCGCCGCGCGCCACGTTGCCCAGTGATCCCCGCGAGATATTGGTGACGGCGCTCTGCCCCATCGGAGACACGCTCTTCCTGACGCCGGCGCTGGCTCTGCTGCGCCGCCGTTTCCCGCGCGCCCGCGTCACCGTTGTCGTCTCCGCGAGCAACGAGGGCATCCTGACCGATAATCCCGACGTGGACCGGCTAATCCTCGCGCCGGAGCGCGGCCCCAGCCTCGAAGCGGTCCGTTTCGTCAGGGGCGTGCGCCGCGTCAGCCAGGAGCGCCCCGACCTGATCGTCAATTTCTCCGCCGCTGGCTCAATCGTCACCGCGCTGGCTAGCCTGCAAGCCCCCCGGATTGCCCTTCAGATGCCGCCGTTGTGGGCGCTTACCGGCGCGCGCGACCAGGAATATCGGGAACGCCACTCGGTTGACCACTATTTCAAAGCCATTGAGCCGCTCGTCGCATCGCCGCTCACGGTGGAGGAGCGTCTCCCGCGCTTCTATCTGACGCCGGAGAGCCGCCGCGAGGCCCGCGACCTGCTGCGCGCCGCTGGGGCAGGCCCTGGCAGCGTGATCGTGACGATGCACGTTGGCGGTGACGGCTTCAATGGCCGCAAGCTCTGGGCGACTGAGCGCTTCGCGCGTGTGGCGAATGCGCTCATCGAGCGCTTCGACGCCCGCATCGTTCTCATCGGCGGCCCCCCCGACATGATCAAGTCACAAGAGACGGCGGCGCTGATTCGTGGGCCTGTGGCCATGCTGGCGGGCAAGACCTCGCTGAAGGTCACAGGGGCGCTAATCGAGGCTTCGTCGCTCTTCATCGGCAACGACTCCAGCCCGCTCCATATCGCCGCCGCCGTCGGCGCGCCCGCCATCGGCATCTATGGCCCCTCCGACTGGAAGGAGTTCCATCCGGTCACGCGGCCTGGTTATCGCGGGCGGCTGCTGCACTCGGACCTGCCGTGCGCGCCCTGTTTCCGCTTCATCGGGAACGCGCCCCTCTGGCAGGTCAACCCATGCTACTCGTTCGCCTGCCTCAAGGCGATCGGCGCCAATCGCGTGCTGGAGGCTGCCGTCGAATTGCTGGAGCCCCCCGCCCCCCAGCGCGCACCCGAGCCCGCCAGCGCCGCCGACGCCCGCTAGAGCGGGGACATATGCCGATATCCTGCGCTCTCCAGTCGTGCTCTCGTCACGCCGATGTGGCTGGCAGCGGCGCGTATTTGAAATTGCTGAAATCAGCTGCCACCTCGCTGACAACTGTGCTATCCCAACTTAGACATATTGCGACAAATTGTGTTGGGGAACCAAAGCGCATGCCCGTGACTGTCTTGACAACCTTACCATTTATCAAGAACTCCCCCTTTGTCCTATCGACATGCGCTGCGAGTTGGTATGTCGAGCTTGAATTGAAGCCTTGCTTCGCGCGACCGCTCGCCAGTGGCGCCTCCGCAACACTGCTAAAGGTGTCGTTCGGGGTAGAGGGAAGCGCGTATAGACGATTGACATGCCATGTGCCATTGTCGCAGATCTCATATTCAATCGCGCCATCCAACGATCTGGACCCGCCATTGGTTATGAGGCCAGCGCACGTTCCGGGATATTGGAGCGTAACACTTGCCTCAATCGAGTAGGCATCCGCGTACGGACCATTCAGTGTCAATTCTAGCGCTGCGGGATGATTTCCGAATCTGTTGCCTAGCCGAGAACCTCGTATCTGTACTGTCGCAAAATGTATAAATCGTGGGATTCCCACTTGTCGTCCAACTGTCTCCTGGGTGCGTGGTATCGCACTCTTGCCCTGGATCTGGCGCGAGATACACGTTGAGAGGAGAGTCTGCAACTGTGGCTGTGAGATTTGCCACCGCTGTCGACTGTATAGCGATAGCCGTTTCCTCTGCCTTGACGCCGCCGACCTGCGATCGGTAGATCTGTCCAACGATAATTGACATTGTCAAGAGGATAGTCAATGCTATCCCCAGCGTCACGCCCAGCCGCGTTCGGGTCTGCATTTGCGTGCGCAGCCGCGCAGCGCGCATCTCCGCGAGCAGCGCTTCCCGGCGATTTTCCTCACTTTCTAATGAGGTCGCCTCCACCGGAGGGCAAACCTATGTCTCTGTCGGTTTCGTTCGCGGCTACCACAGTCGATTCTGGGACAGCCGCTTCTTCCAACAGGCCGTCTACAGCGCTTGCAGCCATCGCTGCTACTTCAGATGCGACGGGCGGGGTCACGAGTCTGTCGGTAGAGCGCGCGCTGCGTGCGGACATCTCAGGCAGAGGATCGCTCTGGATGGCGGCGCGCGCCATCTCGTAGAGCCGCTGCCTCTGCATACGGCGCTCGCGCCCGCGATAGGCGATCCGGCCATAGAATGAACTGAGCGCACTGACAGCTATAGCGCCCAGCGTTTGAATTGGAAGTCTGATGATTAGATAAACGGCGATGGAGCCAAGCGCCTGTATAGCGAGATCATGGGAACCCGCGAGAGAATCGCAGACTCGCGCTCCAATGCGTGTGCGCGAGGCGTAGCTCCTCAACACCCGCTAGCATCGCTAGCGACGCGCCAAGCATCGCCGCTGGCGCGGCATTTTGGCGCTTTCCGCTCCAGCGCGTCATCAAGCCGTCGGTGATGCCATAGATCACCAAGTCCACGATCAGAAGCGCCCCACCCATCACGATTAGTGTCGTCTGACTGAGCAGGTTATAGACGCTCAATACCTGTCGTATGGCGAGCGCATCAATCCCGATGAACATCAGCGCCGAAAGGAGGGCACCAAGCAACAGGGGAATCCATGTGGCGGACGCAGGTTGCTCCTCGCGCAGGCCAGTCAACTCCTCGACTACGCGCGTCAGCCGGCGCATGTCGCCAGGATAGTCGGGATCATCGCGGATCCAGGCAGCGTTGCGCCTCGCGAATTCGCGCATGGTCGGCGGGAACTGGTTGGGTGCTGGCATGGTTGCGCCAGTGAGCAGCACGGGGATAATAGGCCGCCTCAGCGCCAATGCTGCCTCAATGCTCACACGCAGTGGGTTCTTTGGGTCGCTCATGCTCGATAGCGCATCTCCTCCATCGATCCATCCTGGGCCAACGAGCACGAGCAAGACCGCCGTTCGCCGCAGCGCACGCATTAGATCGTTTGCGGTTAGTGGGCTCTTACTAATATTACTTGTCTCATTATTCCGCGAGCGCATCCATACGAGTGGTAAAACTCGCGAGATAAGTGGTAGAACTCGCAAGCGGTAGAATGAGGCATTTTCCTGGACGACGCGTCCACCCAATTCGAGATCCTGCAGGCGCAGCCGTTTTCGGGGTAATGTCCGCTTGCCGAAGAACGAGATGAGCCCGTGCGTGACGCGGACACCCGCAGCGGCATCCTCTTCTCGGCAGATGATCTGGAGCGCCCTGGGCGTTTGAGTGATTCTCCGCAACCGCCGAAGGATTGGGGCACCTATTACCACTGCGACACACACAGGGCCAAGCGCGATTACCGCCGCGCCCGCGACTTGATGTACGATGCCCACATCGAGCGCAATTCCATAAATGGTTAAGAGTGTCAGCCAGGCGAAAATTGCGGTCAACGCCGCACCTAGCCTACTCCACCCATTATCTTTGGCAGGAATGGTCGCTCTCCAGACGAGCGCGGACCAGACCGCAGGCGCGAGTTCGCGCCCAAGATCGCGCATGTCGTCGTCGAAGTCTGGCGCGTAGCGGACTTGTCACTGGCTGGAGGTCTGCGAGTGGGCGGAAGCTCTCTGGCAGTTCGTCGGCGGTGGGGAAGCGTCGCGCCCTGTACGAGCGCGGGGATGACTTTGATCCCGCTCCGGAGCGCGGATTCAACCTCCAGCCGCACGAAGTCGGTTGGGTCGTCCAGCCGTCGCGCGCCCGCGCGCGTGGCGATGGAGACCCAGCGCGGCCCGATCACGACCACCTGCGCGACGCATTGCTCCAGCGTCGAGGAGATGAATTTCCGAAGTTGACTCCAACCGGGATCATGTCCACGTCTTTGAAGATCGTGTCTACGCCAAAGATCTCCGTTAGCCGGTCGTAGATCGAGCCGCACATCACCGCCGAGTCGTCGCGCCGGTAGGAGATGAATATCTTGCCGGCAGGCGCGGCGCCACGTCGCATGAACTGGCTCTCAAGTGGCGCCACGCCGGAAGGCCGCTTCCAGTCCCGGCGGCGCGCATTCTCCTCGCGCTGGATGAACGCTTCGCGCTCACGCTCGCGCTGACGGGCGGAGAGGAACCCAGTGACACGCACGCCCAGGATGCCGCCGAGTGATCCCAGCACGAAACTAGCGAGCAGGCCGAGCGGCGTTCCCACTGCCAGCAAGGCGAACAGTAGGATGAAGGGATGCATCAGCAGCAGCAACGGGCCGAGCAACCAGTCCGGCCCGCCAACCAGGACCGCGGGCGTGGGGATTGGGGCGGAGAGCGGCTCCCAGTTCGTCCAGGCGATGTCGGCGAAGGCCGCTAATCCCGCTACCAACCCGATGACGTACGACGTGACGGCGGCGCTGACTCCCAGGCCCACATCGCCCGTCCTCCGCGCAACCACGTAGGCCGCGAGGAAGTAGATACCCCAGTCAATCAGGCTGGTGATGAGGATCGCGGGCAGCCATGTGGTGGGGATGGCGAACGCTGGCGCGAGCGGGATTACAGCCTGGAATGCGAAGTAGGCCAGGATGGCGGCGTGCGCGATCAGCGCTCCGCTGGCGGCGAGCGTGACGTTGCGTAGCGTGCGGTTGATCGCCCCCGACGCGCGCTCCAGGCTCGTCGCCTCCAGCCCCGCCAGGTTCTCGATCACCTCGCAGAGCCGCTGCGTGTCACCGCCAAAGTCGGGGTCGCGCCGCACCTGTAAGCCGGAGCGGCTGACCAGCGAGAGCAGACTCTCGCGCCCGCGCTCGCCCATATGCTCCTGGTCTTGCTCCAGGAGCAACCGCAGGCTGGCGGGCAGCTCGTCCGCGCGTGGCATGCGCCCCTGCTGGACGAGCGCGGGCACGATCGGCACGCCCGCGCGCAGCGCGGCCTCGATCTCGATGCGCACGGGGTCATCGAGCTCACTGAGGCTCCATCCGTCAGGATCTCCCGAGGCGAGCCAGCGCGGCCCGATGTTGAGGAGCAGCACGGCGCACTGACGCATGGCGCCCGCGACATACGCGCGATACTCGTCCGCCGTGACAGTGGAGCCATCCGCCGTGTAGGCGGAGTCGCTGCGCAGCGTGGCCTCGGAGCCGAAGTAATTCCTCAGCCGCTCGACGATGCGGCCATACGATTCACTGGTATCAGCACGCCGGTACGAGACATAGATGCGCTTCACGCGTCACTCCCTCCGCTCTCACCGCCACACACCTTTAGACGCCTATATGGTGGAGACTTGGCAGCACTTAATTGAATTTTGACTACGCTACATACCAGAGCCATTGTAGCCAGTTGGCGCGATTGAATCAATGTGAAGACAATAGGCATTTTTGCGTATTTCCCGTATTGTGATAGGTTCCCCTCCAGGCATAAAGATATCCCGGGTGTCGTGACGAATTGTCACGACGCCCGGGATATTGCGTCGCTCATATGCGAGGGCTACAAAGTTGTCCACCGTGAGCCAGCCGTCGCGCCCAGAAGCCGCTAGCGCGGCGAGGTGACGGCTGCGTTATGTCGGGTCTACTTCAGTTATCCCCCTACCGGAGCATTCACGGTCGCCGCGAGTATAGAGCCATCAGCTTGCCATGTACCTGTTACCTCGGCCATCCCAGCCTGGTTCGTATCTGACTCATGCTCCCTGCTCTCCAAGTACGTTGTTCCTACTTCGACTATGACGGTGTACGTTGTTGATCCTACCTGCACTGTGAAGCTATTTGTGCTTTTGGATACAGAGGTCACCGTATCGTGGATGTGAGCCGACTGTCCCACCGGGACGGTCGGCGTGGGCTGTGGCTGTGGGGTTGGGGTGTGGGGGGAATAGCGGTAGCGGTTGGCGCCGTTGTGGCGGTGGGGTTCGCGCCCGCGCCCGCGCCAGTAGTCGCGGTGGCGGTCGCCGCCGCGCTGGTGGTCGTGGCCGTGTGCGGTGTCGCCGCGTTCGCCGTGTTCGCCTGGCTGGCAGGCGCGGTGTGATGCGTCAGTTGCGAGACCGCGACCGCCGAGCCAATGCCAAAAATCAGCACGGCGCCCAGCGACGCCACCATCGCCTTGTTTTTCAGAAAGCCCCACGTTTGCATACGTTTCTCCCAATCAAGCGCGCCTCCCCCCAGACGCGCGCTTTCGAGCCTGCGCTCTACCGTTCGCCTGCCACGACGGAAAAGTACCACCAACGTAACATGACGGTACCAGAGCGCGACCTTCCGCACAGAGACTAGGGTATCCTAGGTCAGAGCAATGACGGAATTCATGGGGGGCACAACACGATGAGCATGGGGAACAACCCACGGTATCCCGAGCCACCAGCGCGAGGCGGTCGAACCGCTGGCCGGCGGGATGGGCTGCTGAGCGGCAAGATGAATGCCGCGCCGCGCCAGCCAGTGCTAACACAGGGCGCACTGCCAGTCGCCGCGCCTACCAACATGCTGCCGGTGCGCATCATCCAGCGCGATGAGATCGCTCCCGATGTCGTCAGCGTCTTGATCGTTCTGCCCGGCACACAGCAGGCCCCGGCGCCCTACTTGCCAGGGCAGTTCGTGACGCTGGCGTTGCCCACACCGCGCGAGACGCTCTACCGCTCCTACTCGCTCTGCGGCGGCGGTGATCCTTCCGAGCCCTGGGAGCTGACGATCAAGCGCGTTGACCAGGGCGCTGTCTCCAATTACTTCTATGATAAGGTCGTCGCTGGCACACTGCTCTACGCCAGCCTGCCGCGCGGCGTGTTCACCCTGCCCGGCAACCTGCACGCCGGCATGGTCCTGACGATGGTGGCTGTAGGCAGCGGCGTCACACCGATCATGGGCATGCTGCGCGCCATCGCCCGCATGCGTCCCGACGAGCGCCCCAGCGTCCGGTTCTACTACGCCTCCCGCACGCCTGAAGACATCATCTTCAGTGAAGAGCTCCGGCAGATGGACCCCAGCGAGCACTGGCTCGTCCAGCGCCATTATCTTTCCTCGCGTGGCGACCGCCTCAGTCCGGACGTGGTCTTGTCGCGGGCCGATAACGAAAGCCTGCGCGGTCACTGGTATATGTGCGGCCCGACGTCCATGACCAGCGAGATGGCGGCCCGCCTCGCCAAAATGGGCGTCAAGGAGTCGCACGTCCACGCCGAGGTCTTTGCTACCGCGCCTGGCCCGGCCTACAAAATCGATGCGGAGAGCGGACCAAGCGAGGGCGCGAGCATCATCATCGCCGATACGGGCGCGACACTCGACGCGCAGCCGCAGGAGACGATCCTGGCCGCGCTGGAGCGCCACGGCTACAAGCCGGAGTTCAGTTGCCGCGCGGGCGCGTGCGGCGCCTGCAAGCTGCGCGTCCAGCAGGGGCAGGCCAGCCCGGTGGGCGAGGCGCTCTCCGCCGCCGAGAAGTCCTCCGGCTACGTGCTGAGCTGCATCGCCCGCCCGATGGGTGACATTACCCTCGCCTCCGGTGGCCGTCCGCCCAAGGGTGTCGCGCGCGTCGCGGGCGCGGTCGCCCCGGTCGCCAGCCGTCCGCCGTACGCGGTAACGCTGCTGCGCGTCACGGCGATCATGGGTGTCAGTGGCCTGCTCGCTGGCACATGGAACCTGACCAATCACCGGCCCGACGTTTGGGCCCAGCAGGCCAGCGCGAACACTTCGACTTCGACCATCACTCCTACTGGCTCCCTGACGCCATCTACCGCGTCCAGCGCCGGGCGCCCGACGGCGACGCCCAAGCCCAGTGGTGGCGGCGGCGGCAGCGCGCCCAAGGCGACGGCGACGCCCCGACCCAGCGGCGGCCCCGCAGCGACGGCGACGCCCAAGCCCAGCGGCGGCCCCGCGCCCACAGCAACGCCCAAACCCAAGCCCCCGGCGCCCACACCAACCACCTGTGTCAGCACCTCAACCGCGCCTTGCCCGTAAGCGCGGGATATTGGGGGGATACCGTGCTGGTACAGCGCTATGAGCGCATCATGGGGACGCGCGTTGGCGCGCAGGTGGCTGCGGCGCCCGCACATGAGGCTGCGGCGCACGCCGCGATAGACGCCTGCCTGGAGTGGATGCGTGAGGTGGACCGCCGCCTGACCCGCTTCACGGCGGAGAGCGACCTCACGCGTCTCAACGCCGCCGCTGGCGAATGGTCGCCTGTCTCTGCTATGCTGTTCGAGGTCGTCGAGCGCAGCCTGCTTGCCGCCGAAGCGACTGGCGGTCTCTTCGATCCGACGATCCTGCCCACGCTGGAGGCCTGGGGCTACGACCGCGACTTCAGCGCCATCGCCTATCGTGAGGCCGCGCTCGAGTGGAGCGTACCCAATGACATGGCGCTTCCTGGCCACTGGCCCGAGATCACGCTTGACCGCGAGGGGCGGCGTATCCGCCTGCCCGCTGGCGTCCGGCTGGACCTTGGCGGCATCGCCAAGGGCTGGGCAGCGGATGTCGGGCTGGAGCGTTTCTTCGGCGATTTCCCCAACGCGCTGGTGGATGTCGGGGGTGACGTGCGCGTGCGCGGCGGGATCGAGGAGGGCCAGTTGTGGCCGCTGGAGGTGGGCGAGGGGCGCTCCGTCCGCGATCCGCGGCCAGGTGCGAAGAAGGAGCAGACAGCGATCGTCACGCTCGGCAAGGGTGGCATCGCCACCTCTGGCGCGGGCGTACGCTGGTGGCTGCGCGCCGGTGAGCGCGCTCATCACCTGATAGACCCACGCACCGCGCGGCCCGCCCGCGTCTGGATAGATGTCGCTGACGAGCGGCCTGGCGAGCCGCCGCTGATCGCCAGCGCCAGCGCCTTCGCGCCAACGGCGGCGCAGGCTGAGGTCGAGGCGAAGGTCGCGCTGCTGCTCGGCTATCCCGCCGCGCTCGAAGAGGTCGAAGCGTCCGCTGACAGCGCTGACAGCGACGCCAGTCTCCCAGAGGTCGCGCTCCTGCTCACGTTGAGCACGGGAGCGGTCGTGTTCTCATCAAATCTGCCGGCGTATCTGATCCGCATGGGAGGCGGAGGAGACATATGGATATCCTGAGCCTGGCGTTCGCCGCTGGCCACTTCAGCGCCCTGGCGTCAATCGCGGCGCGCGCCACAAGTCCGACGCTGTGGTATATCACCCGCGCGACCGCCGTCGCGTCCTACGTGACCCTCAGTCTCTCCGTCGCGCTGGGCGTCATCCAGAGCATCGCCCGCGTCTCACGCGAGCGGCTGCCCTGGTTCGTGGATGAGCTGCATCAGGTCAGCTCGACCCTGACGGGAGTTCTGATCGCCGGGCATCTCATCGCGCTCTTCTTCGATCCGTTTCTTCCCTTCTCACTGCTGAACCTGCTCCTGCCAATCAACGAGCCGTACAAGCCGCTTGGCGTGACGATGGGCGTCTTCGCGCTGTACTGCATGGCTGCGCTGCTGTTCTCGTCGTGGCTGCGCCGCCGCGTGCCGTACGGGTTCTGGCGCGGTCTCCACTACTTCAGCTTCGTCGCCTTCGCGCTGGTGACCGCGCATGGCTATTTCGCTGGCAGCGATACGCAGGAGCCGTGGATGCTCGGTCTCTACGTCGGGGCGAGCGGCGCCGTCGCGTTCTTGCTCGTGATGCGCCTCTTCACTCACCCGCAGGGTGAGGTCAAGGCGGGGTAGAAGCCGCTACGCCAGCGTCACGCCGAACGCCCGCAGCCACGCCCGCGCGATCAGCCCGTGGCCCGCTGGCGTCGGGTGGACGCCGTCGGGCGCCCAGAAGGCGGGCTCGCGCCGCGCCGCCGCCTCCGCGAAAAGGCCGTCCAGCGGGACGAGCGCGCAACTGAAATCGCGCGCCAGCCGCCGGACGGCCTGAATCTTGGGGTCCAGGTCTACCCGCCACGCCTCGCGGTCCGGTGGGAAGGGCAAAACGAACGGCTCCATCAGCGCGATGCGCGTCGCGGGCAGCGCCGCCCGCGTCCGCTCCAGCAATTCGCGGTACTGCCGCTCAAAGACCTGCGCTGGGGTTGGGTCGCCCGCGTCGAACGCGCGCCACGTCTCGTTGACACCGATCAGGATCGAGAGAACATCAGGCCGCAGCGCCAGACAGTCGCGCTCCCAGCGTTCCTGCAGGTCCACCACCCGGTCGCCGCTGACACCGCGATTGAGAAATCGCACGCCGCGCCCTGGGAACGCCGCCGAGTACCAGCTCCCCACCAGCAGCGGGTAGCCCACCCCCAGGTCATCCGGTAGGATGCGCACGCGCCCCGCGTCGGTCACGCTGTCCCCCTGGAACAGCACGGTCGCGCCCGCCGGAATTTCCAGCCGTTCTGGCGCCTCCATCTACGGGTACGCCTGGCCGCGCGGGCGGATGATAAGCTCGCTGATGCCAACATGCGCGGGCTGCTGGCAGGCGAAGACCACCGCCTGCGCCACATCGGGCGGGTAGAGCGGCGTGGCGCCCTTGAGCATATTCGGCACGATCTCCGGCGCGTAACCCGCGACCTCCTGGAACTCTGAGATCACCACGCCCGGTTCGATGGCTGTCACCGAGACGCCCAGGGGGCCAATCTCCATGCGCAGCGCGTCGGTGATGGCCGAGGCTGCCGCCTTGGAGCCACAATACGCGCCGCCGCCCGGTGTCGTCACCACACCCGCGATGGACGACATGACGACGATATGCCCGCGCTTGCGCTCCACCATCGGTGGCGCTCCGTGCTTCAACGTCAGCAGCAGGCCGTAGACGTTGGTGTCAATCATCGCCTTCCAGATCGCCGGATCACTCTCCAGCGTCGGCTTGCGATAGCCAAAGCCAGCGTTGGCGATCAAGATGTCGAGTTGACCCCAGCGCGCGATGGTTTGCGCGACGGCGTTCTTCACCTGTTCCTCGTCGCGCACATCGCACTCGACCGCCAGCGTCTCGGCGGGCGCCAGCCGCTCCGCCAGCGCGTGCAGCCGGTCCACGCGCCGCGCCGCCAGCGTTACGCGCGCGCCCTCACGCGCCAGCGCTTCGGCGATGGCCTCGCCGATGCCGCTACTGGCGCCCGTCACCAGCGCCACCTTGCCGCGCAGGCTCTCCAGCCCGCTCGTCACGCCTGTCTCGCCCATCAGTATCGCCTCCACTGTTGAATGCATCTTACGCCAGCCAGGAGCGCGCCCGCCCGCGTTCAACGTATGTACACCGTACCACGCGGGCGCCATGTAACGGCCAGCCCGTGTAGGAGCTAATTGGCCACGCCCTCTTGACAAGCCAGAACAAATGTTCTAGTATAGAGACACAGGCGAGCGGAGCATCCTCTCCCGGCGTCCGGCGGATGGGGAAACTGTCCGGCGTACGGATCCGCCCGCGTATGGTCTCAGGCGCCGCGCGCAGCCTCGCGCGCGGTACGGCGCGGTCGTCCTCTCCTCCACGCCGTGGCCGGAAGCGTCGCGCGCAGAAGCGCGGCCTTCCGGCTTCTCTTTTTCTTCCCCTAGGGCGATGGCGCTAGCAAGCGAGCGCACATGTGACGAGATTGTGATATTGGGCGCCAAAGTTGCTCGTATTCGCCGTTCGTGTGGATGAGTTGACCACGCGCCCTGGAAGAGTTAGGGGCTTGTAGGTTGTCTCTAGGCGCGCTGGCCCGCCCCCCACTGAGGTCAATCACGACCACGCTCATCACGGGCGCGTCGCGACTGCTCAACCCCGGCCATGTCTGGTATTTCAGCGCGGCTCTGGGAGGCCGCCAGCTCACACGGCGTTGGCGCCATGCCAGTGACGGCGGGCGCCCCGGGAGGTGTTCGCGATGTACAAGACCAAAGACGGCGCTGAGCTTTTCGTGGTGGATGGCCACACGCACTTCTGGGATGGCAGCCCGGAGAATCAGGCGAACAAGTACGGCAAAGGGTTTATCGAGTGCTTCTACGATTACCATCGCACCTTCACGCCCGCTGAGCTTCTCTGGCCACTCGATCGCTTCGAGAAGTACGGCGAGGATCGGATGGTGGAGGATGAATTCGTCAAGGGCTATGTAGATATGGCGATCCTCCAGCCGACCTACCTGACCGACTTCTATCGGGCTGGATTCAACACCACCGACCAGAATGCGGTCCTCAAGAAGAAATATCCGGACCGCTTCATCCTCAACGGCGCGTTTGACCCGCGCGACGGCGACCGGGGAATCGAGGACCTGCGTCGCCTCAAGGGCGAGTACGACATTACCGGCGTCAAGCTTTATACAGCGGAGTGGCGCGGAGCCTCGAAGGGCTGGAAGCTGACCAGCCCGGAAGCGATGCGCTTCCTGGAAGAGTGCCAGCGGCTGGGCGTCGTGAATCTCCACATCCACAAAGGCCCGACGATCTATCCGCTCAACAAAGACGCCTTTGACGTCAGCGACATTGACGAGCCGGCCTCACTCTTCACCGACCTGCGCTTCATCGTCGAGCACGCGGGTGTGCCACGGCTCGAAGACTTCTGCTTCATCGGCGCACAGGAGAAGAATGTCTACGCCGGCCTCGCGGTGGTGATGCCGTGGGTCCACTCCCGCCCGCGCACGTTCGCCGAGATGATGGCGAACCTGCTGTACTGGATCGGCCCCGACCGGCTGCTCTTCGGCAGCGATTATGCGATCTGGGAGCCGAAGTGGATCATTGACGATTTCATGGCGTTCGAGATGCCGCAAGATCTGAAAGACGAGTACCACGTTGACCTCACGCCCGAGGTGAAAGCCAAAATCATGGGCCTCAACGCGGCGCGACTCTACGGGCTCGACATTCCAGAGCGCCAGCAAAAGATCCAGGGCGACACATTCGCCCAGCGGCGCATGGCCTCGCACACAACCGCGTAGATCGCCGGGGTCTCCAGGACGGCTCTTATGGGTGGGGAGCGCCAGCGCCGCTCCGCGCGCTCCCGCTGGCGCTTCACAACTCGCCCGCACGAAAGGAAACCCGATGGCGATTGACGAGCGCGATGTATGGGCGCGCATCGGCGAGGTTGTAGACCCGGAGCTTGACCGGTCTCTGGATACGCTGGGCTTTGTGGACGCGGTCGAGATTTCTGGTGGTGAGGTCAGTGTGCGCCTGCGCCTCCCAACCTACTGGTGCGCGCCGAACTTCGCCTATATGATGGTGGCCGATCTGCGCGACCAGATTAGCCGGGCGCCTGGCGTCGAGCGGGTGACGGTGCGGCTGGAGGACCACTTCGCTGGCGAGGAGATCAGCGCTGGTGTGAATCGCGGCCAGTTGTTCAGCGCCGTGTTTCCGGGTGACGCGGATGGCGAGCTGGATGAGCTACGCCACACGTTCGCCGTGAAGGCGTTCCTGGTGCGGCAGGAGCAGATGCTGCGCGCCCTGATGCGCGCGGGCCTCTCCGCGGAGCGGCTCACGAGTCTCACCCTGGCGGACTTCGTGGTCGAGGGCGATGGCGTGAGCATCCGCGTGGAGCCCGCGCCGGAGGCGGGCGCGGCGGCCTGGACGCTCGCGCCGGGGCTCGCCCGCGCCTTCCGGCTGTGGCGGATGAAGCGGGCGGCGCTGGGCCTCGACGCGCTCCCCAGCGACGCGCCCTGCTTCACCACCGCCGAGGGTGTGGCGATCTCAGCCGCCCAACTTCCTGAGCTTTTGCGGGCCGCGCGCATGGTGCGACTCAATGGGGCCTTTAACACGCTGCTCTGCACCGGCTTGCATGCGCAACGCTATGGCGCTGGCGCGCCCGCGCGGGAGCTGGATGACGAACTGGCGTAATCATGCGTAACTGAACTGGAATAGCGTCTTCAGGAGGATCGCGAAGCTATGAAAGCCGTTCAGATCGTCGGATACAACGAGCCGGTCAAGTTGGTGGACGCGCCAGCGCCGAAGATCGAGTCCCCGACGGACGTGATCGTCCGCATCGGCGGGGCGGGCGTCTGCCGGACGGACCTGCACATTCTCGAGGGTGTCTGGCGCGAGATGCTCGGCAATCCCACGCTGCCGTACACGATCGGCCATGAGAACGCGGGGTGGGTCGAGGAGGTCGGGTCCGCCGTCACTACGGTGAAGCGCGGCGACCCAGTCATCCTGCACCCCCAGCCCTCGTGCGGCCTGTGCCGCGCGTGCCGCCTGGGCAATGACATGCACTGTACTAACGCCTATTTCCCAGGGCTGGATGGCCACCCCGGCGGCTACGCGCAGTACATGAAGACATCCATTCGCGCCGTCGTGCCGCTGGCGGCTGGTACGGATCCTGTTCCTCTGGCGCCCTATGCTGACGCGGGGATTACGGCCTACCACGCGGTCAAGAAGATCGCGCCGGATACGTATCCCGGCTCCGTGGTCGTGGTCATCGGCGTGGGTGGTCTGGGGCATTTTGGGGTGCAGCTGCTCAAGGCGATGACACCGGCGAAAGTGGTGGCGGTGGATATGTCCGAGGAGCGGCTGGCGTTCGCGCGGCGTCTCGGAGCGGACCACGGCGTGCTGGCTAGCGCGGATGGCGGCATTAAAGGCGTGCTCGATTACACCAACGGCGGCGCGGACATCGTGATGGACTACGTCGGCGAGAAGGGGACGCCGGAAACAGCGGGGAAGATGTTGCGGAAAGGCGGGACCTACTCGATCATCGGCTATGGCGGGAAGGTGGAGCGGACGGCGCTGGAGATGATCTTCCGCGAGCTTCGCGTCGTCGGCAATCTTGTTGGCACGTACAACGATCTGGCGGAATTGATGGAGCTGGCGCATCAGGGGCGGGTGAAGATCGAGAGCGTGGAGTTCCCGCTGGATTCGGCGAACGACGTGCTCCACGACCTGGACGCGGGGAAGATCGTGGGACGAGCGGTGCTGCGCCCGTAAGCGCAACGAAACAGGCCGGACGGTTTGATACCGTCCGGCCTGTTCTGTGTCGCGCTGGAGCTTAATACATGCTCTGCTTGAGCGCCACCGCGCGGCGCAGCGAATCGAGGTCGCGCACCATGTAGTGTAGGTCAGCCGCCAGGCGCGCCACTTCGCGCTGGTCGTTGAAGTAGGTCATCTGCATGTCAATCGCCATCAGCGAGCTGAGCAGCATCGCCTCCGGCAGCGCCTCGCGCTCCACCGGCGAGAGTGGCCGCGCCCGCGTGTAGCTCGCCACCGCCGCCCGCAGCAGCGGCGGCCGCCGGTCGCCCAGCCCCCAGGCGAAATCGAACAGCGCGGTATCGGGGTGCGCCCGCTCGAAATCGAGGATGCCTGAGATGCTGGAGCTGATCGCGTCGCCGCGCCAGAGCACGTTCGCTGACACGTAATCGCCATGCACGACGAGCTTTGGCAGCTCCGGGTAGAGTTGCCCGAAGTAGCGGTGGGCCAGGCGGTCGCGCACGAACCCCAGCAACTCAGGCGAGAGCAGGTCGGGGTGTGGCTGCCAGCTCTCCAGCACGCGATCTACCGTCTCAATCGTCCAGGACGTCCAGGGCTCGAACGGCTCGCCTTGCGGCGTGAAGCCCTCCATCGCGTGATGCAGCGCGCCCAGCGTCTCCGCGGCCTTGGGCCGGCCCCACATCCAGTCGCGCTCGTTGGCGTGGCGTCCCTCCAGCGCGTGGTAGAGCGCCCAGTAGGAGCCGCCCGCCCGCGTGAAGCTGGCGCCGTCGCGGTCGAGCACGGCGCGCGGGGCTTGCAGCCCATTCTCGATCAGCCGCGAGTGAATGCTGTGGACGTAGGTGATCGATTCTGGCGGGAACCAGTCGTGGAATTGTTTTAGGAAGAATCGGCGGTCTTCGGTGTGGATTTCCCAGTAGTGGGCGCGCGGACGCTGCGTCTCCGTCGCCGCCGGCTTAGCGGCGTGCCATTCGCCAATGGCGTAACGGCCCAGCGCATCGGCGACCAGCGATGTCGCGTTCCATTCGTCGAGTGAGAGCGATTCCCCCGCCAGCCCCAGCCCCTCCGCGCATTCCTCACAGCCAATCAACTCACCCGCCGGGTTGACGACCAGCGCGCTAAGCTGGCGCCCGCAATGTGGACAGGTAAGCGGTGTATCAATATCTCGTAGTGGCGCAGTCATAGTGGCTCCTCAGACTGGACGGTTCAGGAACTCTCATGTTGTCCGCGCGTCCCACCACGGGGCCACGCCAAGCGCGCGGTCGGCGCGGGCGCATAGAGTTCACATGGGAAGTAGGCCCATGCCTCCTGGCGCTTTCACTTCAGTGGTGGCCACGCCGCGCGACCCGGTCCGTTTCCTACCGGACGCTGGCTACGCGGGGCCGATGGCTCTGGTGATGACGCCTGAGTTGAAAGGGCTGATCGTGGCATATACGCTCGCGCAGGTGAGTGTATATACGCTTCGTCAGTATAGCATGGCTTTCTGTCCCTACAAGCCCCTAGGACCCTGTCCTACAAATAAGTACCGTCCAACCCAGTCCAGCCTCTCAGCGCCTCCTCAGGCGGGCGCGCTGTCTGGCGACGATTGCGCTATTCTTCGTGGGTCGCGAGCGCCACGATCTCCGGCGCGCGCTTGCCCAGCCAGGGGGCGATCAGCCGGGTCGCGACCTGGTAGAGCGACAGCCCGTAGAGCACCGCGAGTGGCGCGGAGACAGCCAGCCACTCGCGCCGGCCCAGGAGCGGCGGCGTCAGCAGCATGATGAACACGGGCGCCAGCGCGAACAGTGTCCCCCACAGCGCTCCCAGCGAGATGACGCTGCGCAGACAGCCGTTGTCGGATGACAGGCTGCTCGATCCAACCGCGAGCGAGCGCACCCGCAGCGGCAGCAGCGTCGAGGTGATGTTGCCTACGCCCAACAGCGTCAGCGTCGCCGCGAAGCCCTCGGCCAGCGCCAGCGGCGCCGCCGCCCAGGACCCCGTCACCGCGCACGACGCCGTGATCAGCGTCACCTGTGCGACCAGCGCTACGAGCGCCACGGCGAGATTTTTGCCCCACAGGATGTCCAGCGGCTGTGCGGGAAAGAGCATTAGCGTCCGTAATCCCTGGCGCTCCAGGCCGAGCGCGTTCACCGAGAGCGTGAGCACAATCAGCAGCGCGGGCAGCGGCGCCAGCAGCGGCTGCAAGCCCGCCATGTGCTGTGTGAAGTAGTTGGGTTGCGCGTTGGGGTGATCGCCGCGCACCAGGTTGGGGGCGAAGACGACGAGCAGCAGCACGAGCGAGCTGAGCAGCGAGGCCTTGATTTGCGGGTCGCGCCAGAGGTAGCGCAGGTCTTTGACCGTCACCGCCGCGACCACGGGTGAGATCCACGCCCGCCGTGTCCGCGTCGCGCTGGCTGGCGCCGCGGCGGTCGCCCGCTGGGTGGGAATGGCGGGCGCCCGCCGCGCTCGCCCGCCGCCGCCCGCCGATTCGGGCGAGGTGACGCCACGATCCAATGTCCAGGCCCAGGCGACCAGCAACACGGGGGTGAGCGCCAGCAGCGCCAGCAGCCACGGCAGCGCGCCGAGTGAGTCGCCCGCATTGGCGAGGATGATCGCCCGCGCCGCCATCCCTGGCGGCAGCCACTGCGCGTAGCGTCCGATATCCAGCCGGCCCAGCAGGTCCGCGCTGTCAGCGTGCCGTACCAGCGTCGTGGCGAACTGTCCAGAGAGCGAGCAGATGACGCTCATCAGGGCGAAGATCACGACCGACATGTCGCGGTAGCGCCGGCTACGCAGCATCCCCACCAGCCCGGCCACGGTCATCTGGCTCAGTCCGACAGTGTGGATGTAGAGCAGCAGTAGGGCCGCCACGCCGATCACCACGCTCAGCGGTCCGGCGCCCCAGCCTACCAGCGCCGCCGCATAGAGCGCCGCGATGATGAAAGTGGGCGGGTCGAACAGCGTCGCCAGCGTCAGTCCAATCATGCGCTCGGCGCGCGTTAGTGGATAGGTCGCCAGCCGCGACACGTCCAGGCCTTCGTTGACGGAGTATTGCACGATGGGCAGCGCCACCCAGGCGACATACAGGAAGCTGAGCGTCGCGAAGAGCACCTGCTCCGCCGCCGCGCGTGGCAGGTAGAGGTAGCCAAGGCCGGTCAGGAGGCTGGTCGACACTCCGAAGCCGAGGGTGAAGACTACCATCGCGATCGCGCCAATGACCGACGAGACGCTGCGCCGGTAGGCGCGTATGCCCAGCTTCCAGCGCAGCCAGAGCAATGCCCCCACCTGGCGCGGGCGCACCGTCAGCTCGGAGAGTCCGCCCACGCGCGCGCTAGCTGGCGCGGCGCTATCCCCCACGCGGGCTATTCCAGCCATTCCAGGCTCCCCTCACGCCGCTCCGCTCCCACCATCCGCAGGAAGACGTCCTCCAGCGAGGCGTCTTCCGCGCCCACGCGCCGTCGCAGGTCGTCCGGCGATCCCTCGGCGATCAGCCGCCCGTCGTGGATGATGCCGACGCGGGTGCAGAGCTTCTCCACCACCTCCATGATGTGTGAGCTGAAGAATATCGTTACGCCGCTGGCTGTCAGGTCGCGCAGGATGTCGCGGATCACTCGCGAGCTAACGGGGTCTACACCCTCGAATGGCTCATCCAGGAAGAGCGCCTGCGGGCGGTGGATGAGGGCGACGGCTAGCGCCGTTTTCTTGCGCATGCCGACCGAGTAGTCCACGACCATCTTGTCAGCGTCCTCGGTGAGTAGCAGCGCGTCCAGCAAGGCGCCCGCGCGCCGCCGGGCCTCGACGCGCGGGATGTCGTACATCGCCCCGGCGAACTCGATCAGCTCGCGCCCGGTCAGCCGCTCGTAGAGGTTCAGCCGCTCCGGCAGCACACCCATCACCGTCTTGGCGCGCAGTGGCTCGCGCCACACGTCCACCCCGCCGACGTAGGCTACACCCGCCGTTGGGCGCAGCATGCCGACCAGCATCTTGATGGTTGTGGATTTGCCCGCGCCATTGCGTCCGAGAAAGCCGAAGAACTCGCCGCGCCGCACCGCCAGCGACAGGCCATCTACCGCGCGCTTCTTGTCGAAGACGCGCGTCAGGCCCCACATCGCAACCGCCGCGTCAGCGGGAGGAAAGCCGGCGGGCGGCGGGCCGGGAAACTGCGCCGCGCTGTCGTTGACGGATGGCATGCTCATGTGGCCGCGTTCCTTGTCTTGTGGAGGTCGTGTGAGGCGTCGCCCGGGAGCCGTCGCGGAGAAGGATGCGGCAGGCGCGCGTCAACTGGAGCGCCGATGATGACTCCCATCACTGGATTATACGCGCCTGGCTACCCGGAAGTCGCATAGCGACCAACCTCCCGCGCTTCACTGGGCACGCCGCGCGAGCGAGCGGCGGCGCTGGTGGGATGGAATGGCGTCATGCCGCTCGCTTTCATAGCATGTATACTGCCATGTGATGACGCGCACGGTGAGGAGACGAGTATGGCGAATAGATTACGGCGCGGTGGCTGGTGGCGGCTGATTGGTCGGATCATGATAGCGGCGACGCTTACGCTCGCGCTGGCTATTACATGCGCGATTATATTTGGCCCGCAACTGGGCGACGTCGTCTCTGGCACGGCCTTTGGCCCGACGTTGCCACAATCCCCGCTCACCGGTGTCTATGCGCGCGCGACGGTTGATAGCGTCCATGTGACGAGGACCCAGGACCAGAATGACCTCTTACCCGCATTCGACAAGGCGGTGACAAACGCGGCGACCACGCAGGCGCTGTATAATGCCGCGTTCGCGTTGCCAGCATATCCATCCGGGACCATCAATTGTCCGCTGGGCGCGGATATCACCTACCATCTGGCGTTCACGCGCCACGGAATCCCCGCCCTAACGATAACGATAGATGGTTGCTTCCTCGTCTCGCTGGGCAGTCTGGGCGACCGGTTAGCGGATGGGCGGTATTTCCAAACACTCGCGAGCGCGCTGAGAATGTCTGAGGACGCCATGTGGAGTCCCCGCTACACTCACGATTGATGATGAGCGACAATGAACTCTCGCCAGACCATATCCCGCTCGCGTTGCGAGCCACGCTGGCCGGGGCAAGCTGGCGCGCGGTGACGGTCGGTATGTCCGGCGCGGGCGTCTGGCGAATCGAGGCGCCAGGCCAGCCGCCGCGCTACCTGAAGCATGCCACAGGGCCGCGCGCCCGCGAATTGCGCGAGGAGCGCGAGCGGCTCGACTGGCTGCGCGCCCACCTGCCCGTTCCCGCTGTGGAGGGGTGGGTGGAAGATGACGGCGGCGCCTGGCTGCTGCTCAGCGCGGCGCCTGGCGTGATGGCGCAGGATGCCACTGCGTACGGTGACATCCCCGCTCTTGTCCGCGCGCTGGCGGAGGGGCTGCGCCGCGTCCACGCCGTCCCCATCGCGGATTGCCCGTTCGACGCGCGGCTCGATGTCCGTCTGGAGCGCGCCGCGTGGGAGATCGCGGTAGGCCTCACTGATGAGCCAGCCGTCCGCGCGAACCACGGCGCCACGCCGCTGGAGTTTCTCCAGCGCCTGGAGGCGACCCGCCCGTCGGAGCCGCCCGCTGATCTCGTCTTCGTCCACGGCGACTACTGCCTGCCCAACATCCTCATCGCCCCTGACGCAGGCGCCCCGCACGTCTGCGCCTTCCTCGATTGGGGGCGCGCGGGGGTCAGCGACCGCTACCAGGACCTCGCCATCGGCGCGCGCTCGCTGCGCCACAACCTCGGCCAGGGTTGGGAGCCGTTGTACTTCGCCGCCTATGGCCTGACCGATCCCGACCATGCGCGCCTTGCCTGGTATGAAGCGCTCGACGAGTTGTTCTGAGGGCTGTGTTGCGGGCGATAATGTCCGAAAACCGCCAGAAGCGCGCGCCGCCACCGCGTATACTGCCGGGTATGGAAATTGAGTTCGAGCGCTGCTACCGCGCTATCCAGAGCCGCGACAGCCGGTTCGATGGCCTCTTTGTGACAGCCGTCACGACGACGGGCATCTACTGCCGGCCCATCTGCCCCGCGCAGACGCCGCACGCCAAGAACGTGCGCTTCTACCGCTACCCCGCGGCGGCGGAAGCGGCGGGCTTTCGCGCCTGCCGCCGCTGCCGGCCTGAAGCGAGCCCCGGCTCGCCGGACTGGAACACGCGCGCCGATCTCGCCGGGCGCGCGCTCAGGCTGATCGCTGGCGGCGTGGCCGACCTTGAGGGGGTCGCGGGCCTCGCCCAGCGCCTGAATGTCAGCCCGCGCCACCTGCATCGCGAGATGGCGGCGGCGCTGGGCGTCGGGCCGCTGGCGCTGGCGCGCACGCGCCGCGCCCAGACGGCGCGTATGCTGATTGACCAGACCCAGCTTTCGATGGCGGAGATCGCCTTCGCGGCGGGCTTTGCCAGCGTCCGGCAGTTCAACGAGACTATGCAGATCTCGTTTGGCGCCAATCCAAGCGCGCTGCGCCGCAGAGGACGGCCAGGAGAGCTTGCCGGCGGCGCGCTGGTCCTGCATCTCGCCTACCGTCCGCCGCTGGACTCTGGCGCGCTGCTGGGCTTCTTCGCCCGGCGCGCCGTCGCGGGCGTCGAGGAGATTTTGGAGGGGCGCTACCGCCGGACGGTCGTCCTCCCGCGTTCGCGCGGCGTGATCGAGCTGACGCCCGCCCTGGACGTCGCGCGGGTGACGCTGCGCGCCCGCCTGGATGACGTGCGCGATGTGGGCGCGCTGACGGCCCGCGCCCGCCAGCTTTTCGATCTGGAAGCCGATCCGGCGGCCATCGGGGCGGCGCTGAGCGGCGACCCGGCGCTGGCGCCGCTGGTAGCCGCGCGGCCAGGGCTGCGCATGCCCGGTGCGATGGACGGTTTTGAGATGGCCGTGCGCGCCATCGTGGGGCAGCAGGTCTCCGTCGCCGGGGCGCGCGCCACGCTTGGCAAGCTCGCCGCCCGTCTGGGCGCCCCGCTCGCCGCGAGCGATGGCGCGCTAACCCACGAGTTTCCGACAGCCGAAGCGGTGGCGGAGGGGGACCTGGATGGCCTCATGCCCCAGGCGCGGGCCGCTACCCTGCGCGGTCTGGCCCACGTGGTAGCGAGCGGCGAGCTGGCGCTGGACCCCAGCGCGGACCGCGACGAGACACGCGCGCGGCTGATTGCGCTGCCCGGCGTCGGCCCCTGGACGGCGGAGTACATCGCCATGCGGGCGCTGGGTGACCCCGACGCCTGGCCAGGAACCGATCTGGGGATCAAGCAGGCCGCCGAACGGCTGGGTATCGCCAGCCCGAAGGAGCTGGCCGCGCGCGCCGAAACCTGGCGGCCCTGGCGCTCCTACGCCGCGCAACATCTCTGGGCCAGCCTCACGGCATGACTGGCGCGGTCAGTCCGCGCATGAATGGAGGAGTTATCCCTATGCAGGCATATCTCGATACGGCCGCATCGCCCGCCGGGCCAGTGATCTTCGCCGTCAATGATGAAGGCGCGCTGGTCGGGCTGCGCTTCATCGAAGGGCAGTACACGCGCACGCTGCAGGAGGAGCTGACGCGCGACGGCTACGAACTGGCGCGGGACATCGCGCGCACCGCGAGCGTACGCCAGCGGCTGGAAGAGTACGCCGCCGGGGCGCGGCTGGACTTCGACCTGCCGCTGGCGCCGCGCGGGACAGCGTGGCAGCGAACAGTGTGGCAGTCGCTGACGGAGATCCCCTGCGGCGAGACGCGCAACTACGCTGAGCTTGCCGCGATGGCGGGACGCCCAGCCGCCGCGCGCGCCGCGGGCCGGGCCAACGCGACCAACCCTATCCCGCTCGTCATCCCGTGCCATCGCGTCATCGGCGCGGATGGCTCGCTCACTGGCTACGGCGGCGGCCTGCACATCAAGGAGCGGTTGCTGGCGCACGAGGCGCGCATCGCGGCGAACGCGAAGGCTATGACCGCGAACGCGCGCTAACACCGCAGTCACTCAGGGCCGCCACTGCTCCTCGTCGTACATGCCAGGCGCCAGGTAGGTCGGCGTGTACGACGGCTTGGGCCGCTGGCGCCAGGGCAGGCGTTTCCACGCCAGACCTAGCCCAGCCAGCGTGACGCCCAGGAGCAGGAAGAGACTCCCGATGATGCGGCCCGCGAGCAGGTTCTGCTCGGGGTGGTCATACGGGAAGGTGGTGTACATGCGCGAGCCCGCCCCGCTCGCGCTGGGGACGCTGATCGCCATAATCCAGGGGTGGCCCTGGTCCACCCAGATGCCGACCTGCGCGCCAGCCGGAAGGGCATCGGGCGGCGCGGGTGAATATTCACCGTCGTCCAGCTTGTAGACCGCCGGATCGTCCGTCAGGCGTAGCTCGTTGTGGTCGTACGAGCCGGCGGCGTTGTTCACAACCGTGTAGGACGCGACCGCGCCGTCTATGCGGACGTAATGGGCGGGGATCGTGTAGACGAGGGCGAGAACACCAACCACCAGCGCGGCGATCGCGCAGACGAACATGCCCCAGCGCGTCCGCAGCAGCCCCATGACGAAGCGCGTCATGCGAAGCCGCCGCTCGCGCGCTCAGCCAGCTTCTTGCGGATCATCTCGCCACGGACCAAGGCGGCGTTGAACGGCATGACGCTCAGGGCGCGCTCGTTGCAGGCGAGCGCCTCCTGATAGCGCTGGAGGCTGTAGAGCGCGATCGAGAGGTTGTGCCACAGCCAGGGATCGTTCGCTTCGGTTTCGAGCAACGTCCGGTACGCAGAGACGGCTTCTTCGTAGCGCTTCATGTCCATCAGCAGGTTGGCGTAGGAAACGCGTGCGATGGTTCGGCTCTCGGGTGACTGCGCTCGCGCGATCGCCTGCTCATAACAGGCCAACGCCTTCTCATACTGGCCGTACCGCTGGAAGAGCGTCGCCTCGATGCCCGGCAGGCGCTGATGGTTGGGGGCGATCGCCTGCGCCCGCGCGAGCGTCTCCTGGGCAAGCTGCAGCCAGCGTGGATCGGAGACGCAGGCAAGCAGCCGCGCGCGCGTGAGGAGCGCGTCGGCGTTGTCAGGGTCCACCGCCTGCGCCTGTGCGATGAAGCGCAGGCCCTGCTGCAATCCCACCGGCGAGAATATGTTCCCAACGAGATAGGACAGGGGATACATGAGCTCCGCCGCGCCGATGTAGCACCACGGCGCGGGCATGCTGGCGAATACCTGGATCGGTTCGCGGAACTTGCTCCAGTCCCCGGTCACGCGACGTACGAACGTCAACGTCTGGTAGAACAGCCGTTGCGCCTCTGAATCTGAGACAGTGACCTGATTTCCCCATGGTACCGCGATCAGTTGCCGCACATAGCTCTCGACCTGTGGCTGCCGTTCGCGCTGGATTTTCGACAGATTGCGCGGCAGCGGTGGGATAGGCATCGCCCGACCGCTCTTCAGCGCTGTTTTCACCTGACGGTCAGCCCATCTGTTCGCGCGTATGAATGGCGCACGCGCTTCCAGGGCGAGCGAGAAAATGGCGAGGAGTGCGAAAAGTCCTGCGGCGATATAGCCGATCAGATGGTTCTTCTCGGCTTCCTGCGCGGACGAGGTGGGCAGGAACGTGAGCGCCGCCGCGAGAAACGCCAGCGCCACGAGCGTGATGATGCGCCCGCTCCGGCTGCCAGTGGCCATGTCTATTAGCTGTCGCACCAGGAAATCTCCTTGTCCGTCTCTGTGGCTGCTATCAATGGACCTGGCAGCGGGCCGAATTGCGGTCAAAAGATGGCAGTGCGATTGTACCGGATCCGCTCCCAGCGGGCAAGCGTAACGCTGGTTACCGCGCCCCGTCTTGCCTCGGCGCTCCGCTTCGTCCAGCCAATCCACATTGCTCTGGCGCTCCTCGCGTGAAACATCAGGCCCCACCCCGTGATACACTCACCTATGGAGCGGCCGGAGACGGCTCCGGCCCCGCCGGGAGCGATGTCGCTCCCACCAAGGAGGCCATCCCATGTCGGACTATGACACCCAGGCGGAGATGCGTATCGAGCACGACTCCCTGGGCGATAAAGCGGTGCCGGCCAGCGCCCTATGGGGCGTCCAGACCCAGCGCGCCGTCGAGAACTATCCCATCAGCGGCATGCACGCCCACCCGACGATGATCCGCGCCACCGTGCTGGTGAAGAAGGCCGCCGCGATCACTAACCGCGACACGGGCCGCCTGGACGCGCACATTGCCAACGCGATCATCCAGGCCGCCGACGAGATTCTGGCTGGTAAGTGGCATGACCAGTTTGTGGTGGATGTCTACCAGGCAGGCGCGGGCACCTCGCACAACATGAACGCCAACGAGACGCTGGCCAACCGCGCGATCGAGATTCTGGGCGGCAAGCGCGGCGAGTACCGCCTCGTCCACCCCAACGATCACGTCAACATGGCGCAGTCCACCAACGACACCTTCCCGACTTCGATGCGCGTCGCCACTGTCCTTGCGGTCAACGAGCTGCTGCCCGCGTTGGAGAATCTGGCCGCCGCGTTCGAGGAGAAAGGGCGCGAGTTCGACGGCATCGTCAAGTCGGGCCGCACGCACCTGCAGGATGCGACGCCGATCCGCCTCGGCCAGGAGTTCGCCGCCTACGGCCTCACCCTGCGCCGCGACGTGGACCGCTTGCGCTACAGCCGCGAGACGCTCTACGAGCTGAACGTCGGCGGCACCGCCGTCGGCACCGGACTGAACGCCGAGCCGGCCTATATCGCTGGCATGGCGCGCGTGCTGGGCGAGCTGACCGGCCAGCCGTTCCGCAGCGCCGAGTCGCTGGTGCAGATCGCGCCCAGCATGTCCTCGTTTGTCGAGGTCTCCGGCGCGCTGCGCGTGCTGGCCACCGACCTGATCAAGATCGCCAACGACTTGCGGCTGCTGTCCTCCGGCCCGGCCACCGGATTCTACGAGATCGTGTTGCCCGCCGTGCAGCCAGGCTCCTCGATCATGCCGGGCAAGGTCAATCCCTCGATGGCCGAGATGCTCAACATGATCTGCTTCCAGGTCCTCGGCAACGACACCTGTGTCACCTTCGCCGCGCAGGCCGGTCAACTGGAGTTGAACGTGATGATGCCGGTCATCATCCACAACGTGCTCCAGTCGCTGACGATCCTGACCAATGGCATGGAGACCTTCACGACGCGCTGTGTGACGGGGATCGTAGCCAACGGGGAACGCTGCGAGGCGTACGCCTTCAAGAGCGCCAGCCTGGTGACGGCGCTGGCGCCCTACATCGGCTATGAGGCCTCCGCCGCCATCGCCAAGGAGCAGGTCGCCAGCGGGCGCGACATCCGCGAGATCGTGCGTGAGAAGAACCTCGTGCCGGAGGGAGATCTGGCGATTATCCTGGAGCCGAAAGCGATGACCGAGCCGGGCATCGCGGGCCAGGGCCGTACGGAAACCCCTATCCTCGGCCATGCCAGCGCCGGGGGCTGATCGCTCGCCCGCCGCTCACATCGCGCTGATAGCATCGCCCGCTCGCATCCATTCGGTTGCGGGCGGGCGATGTGGCATGGAGGAATATCACACCCACGCCTATCAGGCGATCATTGGCGCGCCGCTTGCGGATCTCAGCTATGAGCGCGGGGCGGGGTCATGCGCTACGAGACGCGTAGCTGGCCATACGCTCCGCTGCGGAGCGTGTCACATATCATGAGCCAGCCCGAGATCGCGCTTTGAGTGAGTGACCTCGGAGACGAGAGGAGTCCAGCATGGCAGAGAGCGTGTATAAGGTCATCACGCTGATTGGTGTGAGCTCTGAGTCCTGGGAGAAGGCGGCGTCCGCGGCGATTTCCCAGGCGTCACACAGCCTCCGGGACTTGCGCGTCGGCAGGGTGGTTGAGCAGGACATCCACATCGAGAATGGGAGTCTAACGTATCGCATCAAGCTCGAAGTCTCCTTCAAGTACGAGCACGGAGACTGATTGCTCGCTCGCGTATGACCGCGCATCCGGGCCGGTACGCTGTTCTCCCAAAACGGCGTACTCGCCCGCTTTCTCGGTGTAGGCGGCGCGCTAGACCAGTTCCCTCAGCGCGCGGATGATGCGGCTAGGCCGCGCTGGCGCGTCGGGCGGCAGCGCTCGCCCGCCGGGGTTGACCCATACGCCGGTGATGCCGAGCCGTTGCGGCGCCAGCACGTCGTTCTCCAGGTTATCGCCCACCATCCAGGTGGATTCTGGGGCAGCCTGGAGCGCGTCCAGCGCATGGCGATAGACCCGCTCATCGGGCTTGCCGCAGCCGAACTCACCCTCGATCACAATCACCTCGAACCACTGCGCCAGGGCGAAGCTCTCGACCTTGCGCCGCTGCCCCGCCGCCGCGCCATTCGTGATGAGTCCCATGCGGACACCGCGCTCCTTCAGCCGCGCCAGTGTATCGAGCGCGCCGGGTAGCGGCTCGAGCATTTGCGCATTACGCAGCGCGGCATAGTCTGTGGCGATGCGCCCGGCGAGCGCGCTTGCGCCACCGATTTTCAAGCTAACCAGCGCTTCGGCCACGATCACGCGCCGCACCGCTTGCAAGCTTAGGCGGCTGGCGCGGATACGCTTGGGGTCGTTCCAGTACAGGTCGCGTGTCCGCTGGATGGCGGCGTTGAGGTCGTGGGCGCTGAGCGGCGCCATGTCGGAGGCGTAGCGCGCCGTGATACGTTCCCAGCAGGCGTCGGCCCCGGCGGAGTCGTCGAGGATCGTGTCATCGAGGTCGAGCAGCAGCGTGGATGGCAGGGTATTGGGCGTCAAGAGCGCTTCCTCCAGGTGAGTCCGAGTGGCGCCTGACCCATGCTAGCTGGCGGGGCGGGCGCGGCGTAGCTCCTCGAAGAGCTGGCGCTCGTGGTCGGTCAGGCGGTCGGGGAGCATGGCCATCACGCGCACCAGCAGGTTGCCATGTCCGCCGCCGTTGAGCTTGGGCATGCCCTTGCCTGTGACGCGGAAGACGCGGCCATTCTGGGTCTCTGGCGGGATGGTGAGGGTGATGCGCTTGCCATCAATCAGCGAGACCGGCAACTCGCCACCCAGCACGACCGTCGTCAGTGGCGCGTGCGCTTCCAGCACGAGGTCATCGCCGCGCCGCTCGTACTGCGGGTCCGGGCGCACGGTCACTTTGAGGAAGAGATCGCCGCGCGCGCTATTATTGGGGCCGGGCTGCCCCTCGCCCCCCACGCGCACCCGCGTCCCGGTGTCCACTCCGGCGGGGATGCTGACGGTGATGCGGCGCTCGCGCTCGATGGAACCCGTTCCGCCACAGACGGCGCAGGCGCGCCCGCTGAACTTGCCCGTGCCTGAGCAGGTCAGGCATATCTCTGGCTGATTGATGGTGTAGAGCCGCTTGGCGCCAGAGTAGGCTTCGCGCAGGGTGATCTCGACCGGCTGCTCCACGTCTTCGCCCTTGAGCGCTCCGCTGCCGCTGGCTGTCCCGGTCGCGGTGGTCGTGCTGCGGCCGCGCGCGGTGGAGGCGCCAGCGGTGTTGGAGCCGCTGGATGCGCCAGGCGAGCCGCCCGCGCGGCGGGAGCCAAAGAGCGCGTCGAAGAAATCAGAGAAGCCAGTCGGGTCGGTGGCGTCATAGGTGCGGGATGAGGAGCCAGCGCTCCCGGCGTCCCCTCGTCCGCGTGTCCCAAACGGCGCGCGCGCGCGCCCTGAGGCTGACGGATTCCCGCCACCGAATGCGTCGCGCAAGTTGAAGCCGTTCGCGTCATACGTGCGGCGCTTCTCTGGGTCTGAGAGGATCTCGTAGGCTTCGTTGATCGCCTTGAAGCGTGTCTCGGCCTGCTTGTTGCCGGGATTGACATCGGGGTGGTATTTCCGCGCGAGCTGACGGTACGCCTTCTTGATCTCGTCGGCGCTGGCGGATTTACTCACCCCGAGCACGCTATAGTAGTCTTTTTGCTCCATGACGCTCAATCGCTCGCTCCGACGCTCTGGCTGGCCGCCGCTTGCTTTGGCGCGTGGGCGGTCTCGCGCGCCTCGTTTCTGAGTACGCTTGTGACCGGGTTTTGGTTGGGCGTGACCGCCAACCGTCTACCGGGAAACCTCCTGAAAAGGACCACCAGCGGCGCCACACGAGCGGAGCGGTGGCCCGGTATCAAGCCTCTGGGCCTGAGCTGACCTTGACGCGGGCGGGTCGCAGGGTGTCATCGCCCAGCTTGTAGCCCCGGCGGATCTCCTCGACCACAGTACCCTCAGGATGCTCATCCGATGGGATTGTCTCGATGGCCTCGTGGACGTAGGGATCGAATGGCTCGCCGACGGTGGACACAGCGGTCAATCCCTCAGCCTTGAGCAGCTCGTTGAGCTGCCACTGGAGCATGCGCATGCCCTGCTGGAGGCTCTCGCGGTCCATCGTATCCTGAAAGGCGAGGGCGCGTTCCAGATTGTCCACGACGTCGAGCACCTTGCCCAGGAGCTCGCGCTTCTCGCGGCGCACCTTGTCGCCAGCCACGCGCTCCTGACGCTTGCGGAAATTTTCCATCTCGGCGCGCTCACGCAGGAAACGGTCCCAGTTCTGGGAGGCTTCGGCTTTGGCCGCTTCGAGTTGGGTTTCCAGCTCGGCGATGCGCGCCGCTGGGTTGGCTTGTTCGCTTCCCGCCGTGGGTTCCTCTCCGCCGGGCGCCTGTTGTACCTTGTCGTTGGGATCTGCCATTTATATATGCTCCATGCGATGGACGCTCGATGGCCCGAGTGGCCGTTGCTGAGTGTATCGCGGGAAGTATAGTCCCGCTGTTTTCGGGCTGTCAAACGCGCGCCCGGTTTGGCGTGGCGCGCTCGACTAGCGCCGGGTCGTGTTCGCTCAGGACTTGCGGGCCTGATGTTGCTCTACGGAGCGGCGTTCGTCTTGTGAAGAAAGGGCCATGCGCCGCGCTGATATTTGTGGCGCTGAGGAACCTCACCAGCTTTCTCCCCGAAAGCCATACGGTGGGGCCGCCGGTTTCCTTTCTCATACGCCCCAGGCGCTCACACACGGTTATTCCGGGACTTATCTCCCCCGTCGCGCGAATGCGCGAGGTTATCCAAAGCTATCCAAAGCTATTTAGGGTTGTCTGTGTGAGCGGTGTCATGGGAGATGGGCGCCCAGCGCGAGTAGACGCGGACGAACAGGAGCGCGCGGAGTTGCGCGCACGGAAGAGAGTGACATCATGACCCTCCTCACGACCCACACTGGGCGGCGCAGACCGCCCGCGAAAGCGAGCCTGCCGGGAGCGCGGGCGCAGGCGCTGCGGCGGCTGGAGCGCGAGCATGTCGCGCTGCTGCTGGCGATCTCGGAGTTGGAAGCGGGCGCGCGTGGGGCCGAGAGCCCCGAGTTGCGCGCGGCGCTGCTGCCGTTGCTGCGGACTGATCTCGTGCGGGCGCAGTATGCGCTGCGACGCGCCGCGGCTGGCCAGTATGGCATGTGCGACCACTGCGGGCGCTCAGTCGCGGCGCGCCAGCTGGAGCTGAACCCCGCCACCACGCGCTGCCCGGTCTGCTCCGCGCATGCCCGGCGCGGGCCTGGCTCCGTCTGAGCATCCTGGCGCCGTGGTCTGCGGCGCCCATAATCACAGCGACGAACATGAAGCGCGCTCTCCCTTCTGGGGGAGAATGACGAGACCGCCGGGGAAGAAATATCTTCTCCGGCGGTCTCGCGCTGTCTGGAATCGCTAGCCGTTGAAGCTGGCCCAGCCGTCCCAGGCGACCGGCTTGACATTGGGGCTGTTGTAGAGAATGTAAACTGTTTGGCGCTCCTGGAGGGTCAGATCGTAGGGGTTGCCGGTGTAGGTGGTCATATGGCCGCTGGCGTCAAAGATCTCGACCACCAGTTTATGGGAGCTGTCCACCTTGTACTGTCCAACTTGCGCGCTGGAGAGCTTGACGCCCCAGATGTCGAAGAACTGGCCGAGCGTGTAGGTGGCGACCGTAGAGCTCTCGTTGTGGATGACGTTGGCTTCGTTGTCATGGACGTGCAGCGGATAGAGGCAGTTGGCGGAGTCCACGAGGCCGATGCCCGGATTGGCGTTGACGCGCTGCCCGTTGATGTAGAGGTCCAGATACTGGTGGATGTGCATCGCGGGGCCCTGCTCCGGCAGGCAGGTGAGACCGTCCACTGCCTGGCCGGTGGCGGGATTCGCGTTCAGGGATGACCACGCTGCCGGTGGTCTTGGAGCCAGCATGGACGACGAACTGGCCGATGACAATGGCGAGGATGATGACTACCAGGATGACTCCGCCGATGATGGCGCCGCGTGTCAGGCGCTGGCGCTGAATCTCGCGCTGGCGCTGACGCTGGCGCTCATGCTGGCGCTCCTGGTATTGCTCCTGCCGGGTAGCGCGCCGCTGGTCGCGCTTGGTGAATGATCCCCCTGGACCGCTCATGGGTGTCATCTATCCTTCAGCTTCCAGCGCCTCGTACGTGCGCTGGTCTTGGTCTGTTCTGGGCCTGGCATAGCGCTCCGCGATTTCGCCCAGAGTCGCCCGCAGTATATGGCGCGGGCGCGATGGTGTCAACGCGCTGAAGCAGCGCCGCAGAGTCACATTGAGCGCTCGCTGAGCGTCCGCTGAGAGCCGGCATGCGGATTTGTGATGTGGTCGTGGCGCGCGGGTTACACTTTGTGACGCGGGTGCGGCGGCGTGCTGGTTGACTATCTCTTGGGAGGGAACGCCGCCATGTGGCGGGCGCCCTGCCAGTCAGTAGAGGAACAAGACGCCTCACAGCGTACGCCGCGAGATGGTCATCGCGGCGAAGGGGGCTAGCATGACTATTCCTGCGAATGCGCCAGAGTTGGTTACGCGGGACGCGGAGATCGAGCGGCTGGTGAGCGAGCGCGTTGATACGCTCGTGAGCGAGCGGCTTAACGAGTTGGTCAATGAGCGCGTCGCGGCGGCGATGAAGAAAGATCCAGCGAAGAATACGGTCGCGATCATCGCCTCGAAAGGCACTCTCGATATGGCGTATCCACCGCTGATTTTGGCTTCGGCGGCGGCGGCGATGGGCGAAGAGGTCGAGATCTTCTTCACGTTCTACGGCCTGAATATCATCAAGAAGGGTGGCGCGGAACATCTCCAGGTCGCGCCAATCGCCAACCCGGCGATGCCCGTGCCGATGCCCAATATCCTCGGCATGCTGCCCGGCATGACCCCGGCGGCGACGTGGATGATGCGAAGCCAGTACTTCGCCAAGCACAATGTGGCGACAATTCAGGAACTGATCCAGCAGTGCCAGGATCTGGGCGTGAAGTTCATCGGCTGCCAGATGACAATGGATGTCTTTGGCCTGAAGGCTGAGGACTTGATCGAGGGGGTCGAGGTCGGCGGCGCGGCGACGTTCCTGAACTTCGCCAGCCAGGCGCACACGACGCTCTTCATCTAAACGCTAGACTAAACGCTAGACGCTGACCGGCTCTGACGCCACGCTACAGCGCGTGAAGGCGCGCGGCGCGGGTCAGGATGCGATAAAGGGGAATACCAACAATGACATCAGCGATTCACGTTGATCGATACATTGACGCCAAGGGCCAGATGTGTCCCATGCCGATTATCACCCTTGCCAGGATCATGAAAGAGACGCAGCCCGGGCAGGTAGTCGCCGTTATGGCGACGGACGCAGGCGCGCGGCGCGATATTCCGGCGTGGTGCGAGAAGACCGGCTCGACGTTGCTGGACTCGACGGAAGAGCAGGGCGTGCTGACCTTCTACATCCGCAAAGAGGAATAACGGCGGCTGTTCCACCCGGTTGAAGCGATACTCCTTCCCTATCCTGTCCGCATCGTGTGTGCGATAGGATAGGGAAGGCGGCGCTGTCAACATGACGACGCGGGCCGCGCAGCATCCATGAGGAGGGGGAAACCGTGCGTGACACAGTATCACCGCCCGCCACGGCGTCGCGGGGCAGTCTGTGGCTGCGTGCGATCATGCTGCTGCTGATCGTCGAGAAGGTGATTCAGCATGTCGCTGTCACCACTGCGTTCGTGTTTGACATCGGGCGGATCCGCGCCAGTGTGGCGCTAGACTACCGTCTGTTCATGGTGGTGGGGGCCGTGAGCGCGCTCCTCTTCGCGCTGAGCGGCTGGGCGCTGGTCCGGAGGAAAGCGTGGGCGAGTGGGCTGATCGTCGCGCTGGCCCTGGTGGATATCCTCGGCGAGTTCGTGGCGCAAGGCACGCTGATGATTACGCTCAACGTCTCCTTCCTTGTCGCGACCGTGTTGCTCGTCCTGGCGCTTCTCTCTCGCCGGGGAGCGAGCAGCGCGCGCGCCGGGGCGCGGTGAGGCGCGCGCTGGGCGTTTTTACGAACGCGCGGCGCGCGCGGCGGGGAGATCGAGCGCGAGGTTTTCCATCAGCAGGCGGGGGTTGGCGTTGACATCCAGCGTCGCCTCCGCCGCCAGCAGCGCTTCGAGGAAGACCCGCGCGCGCTCCGGGCCGATGGCCTGCCCGACACGCTCGGCGGCGCGGCGGGGCTCGCCGGTGGTCAGTAGTCGTTGCGCGCCGTTCGCCGCTAGCGTCACGTCACGCCACCAGAGCGCCCAAAGATCGAGCGTGGCGCGGGCGCGGGCGTTGTCAGGGCCAAGCGCCGCCGCGACACGCATACGCTCGTCCACAGGCTTTGTGGCCATCTCCGCGATGCGCCCCAGCGCCTCCTCGCGTAGCCGCGCCTCGTCGGGTTGCTCGTGCGCGCGGACCGCCCAGCCAAGGCGCCCGTTCGCCAGGCCAGCCAGCCGCTCCGCCTCAGCGGCCTCCACGCCCCAGCGCTCGCGCAGCGCCCGCGCGATGACATCCGGCGCAACCGGGTTGAGCGTTACGAGCTGGCAGCGCGACAGGATGGTGGGCAATACGCCGCTGGTTTCTGATCGCGATCAGGATGAGCGTCACGCCGGGCGGCGGCTCTTCCAGGGTCTTGAGCAGGGTGTTCGCCGCTGCTTCCTGGATGCGCCCCATATCGGGAATGATGATGACACGGTGGTCGCTTTCGGATGGCGCGAGCGAGGCCAATCGCTCCGCCTCGCGCAGTTGCATCACGGTAATCCAGTGCTTTTGTTTGCCGTTTTCGATGAGCGGTGTGATGATCCTGAGGTCGGGGTGATTGCCGCTGGCCACCTTGTGGCAGGAGAGGCACTCGCCGCAGGCGTCGCCCTGGCCGGGCGCGCGCCGCTGGCAGAGCAGCGCCCGCGCGAAGGCCAGCGCCAGCGTGGTTTTGCCCACGCCTTCCGGGCCGGTGAAGAGGTAGGCGTGGCGCGCCTGATCGCTGGCCAGCGCGCGCTCCAGCAGCGCCTGCGCCCGCTCGTTGCCGGTCACTCCTCGCATGTCCTGTCCCTCTCGCAATGGTCCCGTCTCGCGCTGCCTCCGCGCGTCCGCCCGTTGGCGTGGGGTGATACCACCATGATACATTCTGTTGAAGGACCATGCGAATGACTGGCGCGGAAGCGCCAGTCAGCGGCGACTTCAGGGAGGCCGCGCGACCGCCTGGATGTGAGGGCTGGCGCGCCAGTTCTTTTTTATTTTTGACACACAAGACAGTGAGGATAGGCCCATGGCGGACGAGCTCATCGAGATTCCGCTCTTTCCCCTGGGCCTGGTGCTCTTTCCGGGCATGGTGCAGCCGCTACATATCTTCGAGCCGCGCTACCGGGAGATGATGAATCGCTGCCTGGATGGCGCGGGGATGTTCGGCATCACGCTGGCGCTGCCAGAGAGCGTGTTCCTGCATGAGGTTCCGGCGCGCGCCGGATCGATGGCGCGCATCCTCGATTATCACCGCCTGCCCGATGGCCGCTTTAACCTGCTGACTGTGGGGGCGCGGCGCTTCGAGATCGTCGAGACGATGCGCGATCAGCCCTACCTGCGCGGGCTGGTGCGGCTACTGCCCGAAGAGATGGGAACCGGGCCGGTGGCCGCGCTGGCCGCCGAGGCGCGCCGCCTGCTCGAGGAGTATCTCGCGATCGTGCTCTCGGACACCGAGGATGGCGATAAAGGCATGGCTATCCCGAGCGACCCCATCGAGTTGTCGTACTTCCTGGCTGTGCTGCTGCCCTGCGAAGACAGCGCCAAGCAGGAACTGCTGGAGGCTCCAGCTGCGGATGCCCGGCTGGCGCGTGAACTCGACCTCCTGCGGCACGAGATCGCTCGCGCGCGAGACGCGGCGGCAGAGGAGCGCGCCGGCCGCCTCACCAGCGCGCCAGCCGCCGATGACCGTCCGCCCACTGGACGCCATCTCCCCAATTGACGGCGCTCGCTGGCGCGTGAACAGGGGCTGGCGCACGAGGAGGTGATCGCGCTGATGGTATGCCTGGCGCGCTGCGGAGCGCATCCGCGGTTTTAAGCGTCCGTGTCTGTTTGGGAGGGCGGTGGCCCGGCGATCACGCCTTGTTCCGCCAGCCGCGTCCGCTCGCCCTCATCCAGCCCCAGCAGGTCACCAAGCACGGCGGCGTTGTCGGCGGCGGGCTCGCCTCCCGCGTGACGGATGACGCCCGGTGTCTCTGTCAAGCGCGGCGAGATGCCCGGCATCACGACCTCGCCGCCGTCGAAGCGCGCGTCGGGCACATGCGCGATCATGCCCCGCGCCTGGAATTGCGGGTCCGCCGCGATATCGGCGATGCTCATCACCGGCCCAGCCGGCACGCCCGCTTCATCGAGCGCGGCCTGCGCCTCCGCCAGCGTGCGGCTGGCTGTCCATGTCTGGATGATGGCGTCCAGCTCGTCATGGTTGGCGACACGCGCGCGGTTATCCACGAACCGGGCGTCGGTCGCCAGCTCCGGCTGGCCCATCGTCCGCACGAAGCGGCGGAAGACGTTCTCGCCGTTGCCGCCGATCGCGATCCACTTTCCGTCGCCCGTGTGATACACATTCGAAGGCGCGGCGCGCAGCAGCTTGTTACCTGCCCGCTCGCGCACGACGCCTTTGTGCGCGTACTCGGTCAGCATGCCTTCGGTCAACGCGAAGACTGACTCGGTGATCGCCACATCCACGACCTGCCCGACGCCCGTGCGCTCCGCCACGCGTAGCGCCATCAGCGCGCCCAGCGCCGCCTGACCAGCCGCCAGCATGTCGCCCAGGCTCACGCCGATACGCACCGGCGGCCGGTCGGGGAAGCCCGTCACGTAGCGCAGCCCACCCATGGACTCGCTGACGTTGCCATAGCCCGCGCGATCGTGCGTTGGCCCCGTCTGGCCGTAGCCTGAGATGCGCACCAGCACCACCGCTGGATTCACCTCGCGCATGCGCTCGTAGCTCAGCCCCCAGCTCTCCAGCCGCCCCGGACGGAAGTTCTCGACGACGATCTGGCTGTGCGCGACCAGCTGGAGCGCCAGCGCCTGGCCTTCCGCGCTGCGCAGGTTGAGCGAGACCAATCGTTTGTTGCGCGCCAGCGAGAGCCACCACGCGCTGATCGCGCCCTCGGTGGTCGGCGTCATTTCGCCCCACTGCCGCAGCTCGTCGCCCGCTCCTGGGAGTTCCACCTTGATGACGTCGGCCCCGAAGTCGGCCAGTATGCGTGTCGTGGCGGGCGCGGCGACGAACGACCCTAGCTCGACCACGCGCACATCCGCCAGCGGCCCGCGCTCCCGATACGCCGCCAGCGCCTCCGCCTCATCCGGCTCGCCAGCCTGTCGAGGCTCCATCGTTCCGCTCCTCCCCGCGCTCCCCGCGCGAAATGCTTCATCCATAGACAAAGCTGGCGACTCCCGCTACGCCCTCTGCGTCGCGCGCGGGAGCCGCCAGCGGAAACGCCGCGCCCGCCCTCCCGCCGCCGCGCGCTTCACGATGTCGTGTGACGAGCGGCGGCGGGAGAGCGTAGCCTAGCTAGACGTTCCAGGCCGCGATCTGTTCCTGCGAGACGTGGAAGACGGTGTTCATCGTCGTGCCAGTGGGATCCCACTGCACCACGTCCCACGCGCCCGCTACGTTATGGTACTGGTTATAGTTGTCGTTGCCAGAAGCGCCTTCGTAGTTGATAGTCTGGCCCTTCTTCAGCGCCGCGACGCCATCAGCGTAGTTCGTCACTACTGTGCCGGGGCCGTTGGCGACCTTGTTCACGTAGCTGATCCACTTGGTCGGGTCGGTTGAGCCAGCCGCCGTGATGGCCAGGCAGGCGATGACCGCCGAATCATAGGTGTTCTGCGAGAGCGCCACCGGCTGATTCGTGCCCCAGACCTTCTGGTACTGCTGCGTGAAGTAGCTCCACGCCGGACCCGCTGGCGGCGCGCCGTTCATGCCCGTCATGTACTTGGACGCGTTCGCCAGGCCCATCGCCTTCGCCATATTGATGTCCGCGCCAGCGTCGGTCAGGATGAACGGAACGTTCATATGGCCGAGCTGCTGCACATCCGCGAAGAAGGTGCTGGCGGTCTGCGGGTCGGTCTGCATGAAGATCGCCTGCGGGTTGCCAGCGAACAGTTTCTGGACCTCAGAGCGGTAGGAGCTCTGATGCGGCGTCACAAGCTCCTGGTCGGAGACCGTGCCACCATGATTGGTGAACGCTTTGACCAGCGGAGTTACCACGCCCGCGGCGTTCGAGGTGGACTCGAAGAACACGCCGACGTTGGTGTAGCCCTTTTGGATCGCGTAGTACGCCATGCCGATGGCCAGTGTCGAGTCGGACGGCGTCGTGCGATAAACGTACTGGTTCGTCATGTGGTCGAGCTGCGTCGTGCCGCCCTCGACGAAGTCAGGCAGGTGCGCCGGGTCAAACTGGTTGATGACGCCTTCGATCTCAAGTGATGATGGACCGAGGATGAAGGTCGGGTTGGAGAGCTGGAGCTGCTTGAGCGCGGTCACCGCGTCCACCGCGTCGCCGCCGGTGTCGGCGAGCTGCGCGTTGATCTGGTGGCCGCCGCAGCCGCCATTGGCGTTGATATCGGCGATGCCGACCTTCGCGCCGTGCAGGAACCACTGGCCCACAAACGGCTCGCGACCTGTCATCGGGAACAGCTCGCCAACCGTGATCGGGCCGGTGTCCGCTCCGCTGGTGGTACCGCAGGCGCTCAGCAGCAGCGAGACCGTCGCGACCGCTGTGAGTAGCGCCGCAGACTTCTTGCGCATGTATCGTCCTCCCGGAATACTGTACGCGGACGGCGTGGACGGACCGTCATTGGCCCAAACGTGTCTCACGCCGCGCAAGCGAGGGAAGCGCAGAGGAGAGGTATTCTCGTCGTCGTTGTCGGTGTTGTGGTGTATCGCCGTTCCAGGAGCATGATGGCGAGTCGAGCCCCTGGTGGCGGGCGCCTGAGGCGCCAGTGGCGCGCGAAGGGGAGCCAGCGATGGGACAGATCCACGAGCGCTGGCGGCAAGCCCCCGCGCGCTTGCGCTACCGTTGAGCGGCGCTTTGCGAATCCGCCTGGGTCGCTCCTTTCTCACCATGTTCTGACTTGCCCAGGAATATGGCAGGCAGGTCCAGCGCGCGCATCTGCTCGGCAGTACCCTCGACCCGGTTGCGACCGGCCACGAGCACATACACCCAGTCCGAGTTCGAGATAGCGCGCTCGACATTCTGCTCGACCACGACGACGGCTGTGCCGCTGTCGGCGATGGCGTGGACTTTCTGCCACACGACATCGGTATAGATCGGCGAGAGGCCGGCGGTCGGCTCATCCAGCAGCAGCACGGCGGGCTCCAGCATCAGCGCCCGCGCCATCGCCAGCATGTTGCGCTGGCCGCCGCTGAGCGAGCCGGCTTTCTTGTGAGCGGCTGTCCGCAGATCAGGGAAAATCTCGTAGATATGGTTGATGCGCGCGCTGAGGTCGCCTGACAGGATGAAGCCGCCCATCTCCAGGTTCTCGCGGATATTCATCGTTGGGAAAACGTTGGCCTCTTGTGGCACATACGCCAGCCCCAAGCGCGCGACCTTGTTGGCGGGCATCCCCGTCAGGTCGTGATCGCTCACCGTGATGCGTCCTGACATAGGAGGCAGCACCCCGGCGATGATCTTCATGAAGGTGGATTTGCCAGCCCCATTCGGCCCGACCAGCGAAACGATCTTGCCAGGCTCGGCGCGCAGGCTGGCTTCCTGCACGATGGCCGACTTGCCGTAGCCGCCGGTCACCGACTCGACACGTAAGACATCCACGGTGTTACCCTCCCAGGTACGCTTCCACCACTTCCTGATTGGCGCGCACCTGCGCCATCGTGCCGGTCGCCAGCGCGCGACCGCTGGCCATCACGATCACGTGATCGCAGATCTGGTCCACGATCCCCAGGTTGTGCTCGATCAGCAGGAAGGTGACGCCGGTCTTGCTGAGCTCCACGATGTGCTGCGCGAGCTGCTCCGCCAGCGCGGGATTGACGCCCGCCATCGGCTCATCGAGCAGCAGCAGCTTCGGCTCGGCCATCAGCGCGCGGGACATCTCCAGCAGGCGCTTCTGGCCGCCGCTCAGGTTGCGAGCGTATTCGTCGCGCTTGGCGTAGAGATTGAAGGTGTTGAGCAGGCTGTAGGCCTTCTCCAGATGCTGCCGTTCCTCCGCGCGCACCAGGCCGGGGCGGAAGATCGCGTTGAGGAACTGCTCACCCGCCTGCCCCTGCGGAGGGACCATCATGTTCTCCAGCACCGTCATGCCGCCGTAGCCGCGCGAGAGCTGGAAGGTGCGGATGAGCCCACGGCGGCCGATTTTGTGCGGCGGCCACTTGCTGATGTCCTCGCCGTTGAAGAGCACGCGCCCCTGCTGGCTGGTGTAGAAGCCTGAGACAACATTGACGAGCGTGCTCTTGCCGGCCCCGTTCGGGCCAATCAGCGCGGTGATCTTGCCGGCGGGCGCCGCGAAGCTACAATCATCCAGCGCGTTGACGCCGCCGAAGGCGTGTACCAGGTGCTCGACCTGGAGAATATCAGCCGGCTGCGACATTGACGTCCTCCTGCGGCGCCGGGGCCGGTGGTGTAGGCTCGATTGACATTTCCTCGAACCGCGCTTTGCGCTCCGGGATGACGCCCTGAGGCCGGAACCACAGGACCAGAATCAGCATCGTGCCGACGACGATGTTGCGCAGCGCGGGAACCAGGTCGGGATGGCTCAAGGTGACGCTCGACGGAATGAAGCGCGTCACTTCCTGGAAGAGCACGGGCACCAGCAGCGCGCCGAGCGCCGCGCCCCAGTTGTTGCCTGTCCCGCCGATCAGCAGCGCCGTCCAGATGACGAACGTCTCGCCGGTCGTCCAGCCGCTGGGGTTGATGGCGGTGATGAACTCGATCAGCAGCCCGCCCGCGATGCCGGCATAGAAGCAGCCAATGACCATCGCGACCATCCGGTAGAGGAATGTGTTTTTTCCGAACGCCTCGGAGACATCCATATCCTCGCGGATCGAGCGCAGCGTCCGCCCGAACGGCGAATGCTGGATGCGGTGGGTGATCCACCACATGATGACTGTCACCACGACCGCCAGCCCGAGAAAGATGAACTGGTAATCACCGAAGCTTGTGTCGAAGATGCCATAGAGTGGCTGTGGCACCTGGCCTAGGCCGTCCCAACCGTTGAAGAGGTTGGTCGTGTTGCCGACGAAGTCGTAGGTGATGACGCCAATCGCAACCGTCACGACCGCCATGTAGTCGCTGCGCAGCCGCCGCAGCGCGATCAGCCCGACGACCGCCCCGAAGGCCGCGGCGGCGAGCCCGCCCATTATCAGTGTCAGCGGAAATGGCCACGAGAGGCCCAGGACGTATGTCTGTCCGCTGATGCCGTTCGCTACTGGCAGGCTGAAGACACCGGTGACGTAGGCCCCAAGCGCCAGGAACACGATCAGCGCGAAGTTCAGGATGCCGGTGTAGCCGAACTGAATGTTCAATCCCCACGTCAGGATGCTGTTGATGCAGAAGAACACCAGGATCGTGACGATGTAGTACATGATGCTCGTCATCGGCTCACGCCTTTCCTTCCGAAGCGAAGATACCCTGCGGCCGGAACAGCAGCACCAGCACCAGGATCGCGAACGCGGCGTCGTTCTTGTAGTCGGAAGAGAGCGGCACAGCGGCTATCTCGGTGACCACGCCAATCACCAGCGCGCCCGCCATTGCGCCGTAGGGTTTGCCGATGCCGCCGAGAATCACGGCGGCGAAGATCACGAACAGGAAGTCGCCGCCGAAGGCCGGCTGGATGGTCGTGATGTTGAGGGCCAGCACCACGCCCGCCAGCCCCGCCAGCAGGCCGCTGAGGAACCAGGCGATGTTGGTGATCTGGTCAGTGTCAATGCCGCAGTTACGCGCCAGCGCCGGATTGTCGGACATGGCGCGCATCGCCTTGCCGATCTTGGTGTAGGTGAGCAGCACATGCACACCGAGCATGGCGGCGATGGCGATGCCAATGATAATCAACTGGCGCCCGGTTAGCAGGAATGGCCCAATTGAGAACTCTGTATCTGGCGGCACGCTGTAGCGCTGGAAGTCAGAGCCAAAGATCGCCAGTAACAGGTTTGAGAGGATCAGCGATAAGCCGAATGTCACCACCAGCATGAAGAGCACGGGATACTGGCGCTTGACGAACGGGTGCAGGATGATGAAGTTCAGTACGACGCCCAGCACCCCCGTGAGCACGGCGGCGACGATCAGCGCGAGCCAGATGTTCCAACCGTACTTGGTGTTCGCGATCCAGGCGAAATACGCTCCGAAGGTCAGCAACTCGCCGTAGGCGAAGTTGATGTAGTTGGTGACGCCAAACTGGAGCGTCAGCCCGACGGAGGCCAGCGCCAGAATCGAAGCTGTCACCAGCCCGAACCCTAGCGCCTGGAAGTAGATGAGCATGGTCCGCTCCCCGCCGCTTTCTCACGCGTCTACGTGCGGGCGATGCGAGACCTCCTGAACACTCTGACGATCCCCACTCATGCGCGCGATACATCACGCGCTTGCGCCGGCGTCATCGCCTGAGCGTCGGGAGGGGTCGTATCCCCGCCCCTATGGAGTGTCATCCGCCACCATCGGCGGAGTGTGACGCCAGGCGGTGGCCATCCTGCCCGCGTCGTTGGGAGCAACGGTACACCAGAGGGAATAAACGCTACGTAAACAAGAAGGGGGCCCGCATAGACATTGTGTAAATACCGCTCATCGTGTTGGGGCTGTTCGCTCCGCATGACGAATGCGCGGCGAGCGCGCGAGGGAATTCGCTGTGGGAGCCGCATGGTCGGGCGGGCGATGCGGATGCGGCGCGGCGGTACCGTTCACGTCTGGTGAGCGGCAGTGGCGGCGGATACGCTATAATCCAGTGGTTGGCGTCGAGGAGCGATGCGGTGATAGGACGCGACGGAGCGCGGAACGAGCGAGCCACGATTATCGGACGTCATTCAGCGATAGCGAACGGGCGGGAAGGTCAAGCGGGAGAGCATGCCGAAGCTATATGGATGGGTGCGTGAGGTTACGCCCGATGGGGCCGCCGATCTGGCCGGCGTGCAGCCGGGCGATCTGCTCAAGACCATCAATGGGCGCCCCGTGCGCGACCTGCTGGACTATCAGTTCTACGTCTCCGAGGAGCGCCTGACGCTGGGCATCGAGCGGAACGGGCGCGAGATCGTGACGCTGATCGCCAAGGCGGCGGATGAGTCGCTGGGCATCCTCTTCGGTGAGGAGCCCGCGCCGTTTATTCGCATCTGCGCCAACAAGTGCGTCTTCTGCTTCATCAAGGGCCTGCCGGAGCGCAAGCAGCCCGTGCGCGGACAGCCGCTGGGCATGCGCGACTCGCTCTATATCAAGGACGACGACTACCGCTATAGCTTCCTGTTTGGCAACTTCATCACGCTAACGAACCTCAAGGAGGCTGACTGGCAGCGGCTGGAAGAGCAGCGCCTCAGCCCGGTCTACGTCTCCGTCCACACGACGAACCCCGACCTGCGCCGCCGCATGGTAGACGGCCCGCGCTCCGGCGAGATCATCGCGCAGATCGAGCGGTTGGGCGCGATGGGTATTACCTGCCACACGCAGCTTGTGCTCTGCCCGGGCGCCAATGATGGCGAGGAGCTGGAGCGCAGCATCCGCGAGCTTGCGGCGCTGCGGCCTACCGTCGAGTCCATCTCGATCGTGCCAGTGGGACTGACCAAGTACAATAACATGATCTCGGTGGAGAACCTGCCGCCGCTGCGCCCCTACACCCGCGAGGAGTCGCTGGACGTGATGGCGCGCGCGGAGCGCTGGCAGCGGCAGTTCGCGGCGGAGCCCGGCGCGCATGGCCTGCCCTTCGTCTACCTCTCCGACGAGTGGTATTACACGACTGGCAAACCGTTCCCGCCCGCGCGCCACTATGGCGGCTACGCGCAGATCGAGAACGGCGTTGGCATGACGCGCAAGCTGCTGGACGACTGGCGACGCGAGCGCGAGGCGCTGCCCCGCGTGGACGCGTCGCCGGGACGCGTGGCGATCCTCACCAGTGCGATGGCGGAGCCTGTGATACGGCGCATCGCGCGCGACATCGCGCGGCGGACAGGTGTGGAGACGCGCGTCGTTCCCGTTCTCAACCAGCTCTTCGGGCCACTTGTGACGGTGGCGGGGCTGATTGGCGGGCGCGACGCGCTCGACACCATCGCGCGTGAACTGCCCGACCTGGCGGAGGGCGACCTGCTGCTCGCTCCGCGCGTCATGCTGGACAACGCCGGCGTCCGCTTCCTGGATGATGTGACGCTAGAGGAGTTCACGTCGGCGATTCGCCCGCGCGTGGTCTTCGCCAAAACGGCGGCGGAGCTACGCGCGGCGGTGGCTTCGCTGGCGCCAGCGTCCCCAGAGCGCGAGCCCGCGCTGTCCTGAGGCGGCATAATCACGCGAAGAAATCATGAAGGATACGGCGAGAGTACTTATGACACGACACTCGCTCTGGCGCGGGGCGCCGCTCCTCGTAACGCTGGCGCTGACGCTGGCGGCATGCGGCACCCAGGGATACGCGCCGTCGCTGAGCAAGGCGACGACCACTACACTCAGCGGCGCTCAGCCCGGCTCACTGACGCTGACACCGATCTACGCCACGCACATCGTGCCCTATTACCTGGGCAAGCTGGTTCCTTATGTGGGGGCGAAAACGCCGGTGGAGCTGCGCAAAGGCTCGTGCACGGGGCCAGTCCTCGCGACGCTGACGGAGGCCACAGCGGCCCCGGCGCCATCCGGCGCCGCCGCTGTCACGCCTGACGCGGCGAATGGTGTGGATGTAGCGATGGTGGTGGATGAGCACGTGTTCGTGGTCGTACGCGAGCATGCCAACGACCCGAACGCACTGCAACTGGCCTGTGGCGGGCCGCTCTCCAGCCGCCGCCAGTATTTCGACCTCTATACGCCCGGGCAGGGCAGCAACGGCGCGCAGCTTGGCCTGGCGTTGATCGAGCCGCTCGCCGCCACGCGCGCCCAGACCCACCTCGCCTCCCCCGCGACTACTCCGCTGACCTGGGCGGTCTACGCAGGCGGCTGCAACGGGACGGCGCTGGCGAGCGGGCAGATTCCCCAGGGCGCGACCACCGGCGACGGCGTCATCTTCCAGTCCGCCCCCACAAGCGGCTGGAGCGTTTCGCTTGCGCCCGCAGGCGCGACGGCGCCCAGCGCCTGCCAGAAGGTGAGTGGGTAAGGCGGGGGCGGCGCTAGACGTGTCCGCTGGTCTTGCACTGCCATTCGCGCCAGCTATTGCCGTCGCGATGGAAGATTTGGTAGGCGGCGTGGATGTTGGCGTTGGCGTCGAAGGGCGAAGAGCCGGAGTACGAGGTCGTGTTCCAGGTGCTGGGATAGAGGATTTGGAAGACGCCGCTGGCGTGGCTGCCCATGATCGGGTACGAGTTCCAGGCGTTGGGGTCGTAGCCTGATTCACATTTCGCAATGTTCAGCGCGCCCGGCGCATTGGAGCCGAAGACGGCGACGATCTCATTGATGATCGCCTGCTGGCCTGGGTTGGCGCCAACCGGAGGGCGGTAGTTCTGCGGTTTGGGTGTGGGCTTGGGTGTGGGCGTTGGTATCCAGGGCGCGGCGTTGGAGAGCGCCTGGAGGGAGCCTCCGGCGCTGAATGAGGCGGCCTCGCCCAGCGGCGTGCTGAGCGTCAGCACACTGGCGACCATCGCCGTCCCGATCATCGCCACCATGAACTGCGCGACGAATGAGCGCGGCCCCGACCGGCGTGGAACGATGTACCGCGCGGCCGGCTTTGGCTTGCGCGCTCCGCTGATGACCACGGGCTTCGCCATGCCGTGCGCGGTGGAGGCCGCCGCTAAGGCGCGCGCGGCGTCGGGGGGCGCGGGCGATTTCTGGAGCGTGCGGGTTGGCGCGGCGCCCGTCTCGTGAGCGGTCTGCGTGGGGCCGCTGGATGCCCGCTTGTCTGTTGGGGAGACGGTGTCGAGCGAGACGCGCGTCACCGATCCGAGCGTGCGGCGCTGGCGCGGCGCGGGCTGAGCGCGCGTCGCGGCGTCCGCCACATCCTCCATCTCGCTGGCTCCGTCCTCGCCGGGGTCGCTGTCGAATAGTCGCTCAGGATTTCGCCCTTGAGGCATCCTGTCACCCTTTCTCGCCACCCGTCCACCTGGATGGTTACGCGGGCAGGGTCACGCGCTCACGCTTCGCTGGCAGCCAGCGTGCGGAGATACCCGCGCGTACGCCGATAGCCAGCGTTGAGTATGGCGCCAGCGATGGGGCGCGGTCAAAATCGGGGTCCGGGAGTACCAGATGGCTCGCGAGTCAGCGCACGGTTTGAAGAGTGAAGAGTTAGTCGCGCAGGCGGCCAGCGACATCGCCGATGCTGCTCAGCAGCGTCTCGATCGCGAATGGCTTGGTCAGCACAGGCGCGTTGAACTGGCGGGCCAGGCGCAGTAGCGAGTCGCTGGCGCCCAGCGCGGAAGCCGTCATGACGACGAAGCCGTGACGGCTCGCGAGCGTCTCGTCCGCAGCGACAATCTCGAGCATTTGGATACCGTTGAGCACCGGCATCATCACATCCAGCAGCACGACCATGCGGCGTGTCGAGGCGCGCATCCGCTCCAGCGCTCGCTGCCCGTCGCTCGCCAGCTCGACGGTGTAGCCTTCGCTCTCCAGCAGCTCGCCAATCAACTCGCGGATCCCCATGTCATCGTCAACGACCAGGGCGGCAGGCCCCGGCGCGGAGCGTGTGTTCTGTGTCGTGTGGCGCCTCACATCCCAACATCCCAACCCAACGCGGACACTCTGTCGCGCGACGGCGCGACGCGGGTACAGTTCAATCAACAGGAGCGTGCGATACGATCATTTCAGCGCGCAGGATTGGATCTGTCTGCAGGCGTGTCTGGCGGGATGGCCGCTTCGGGACTGGCGGGTCCGCCTACCGCTTGGCACGCGCGACTACCATACTCGCAAATGCGCACGGTGAGAAGCGGTATAGCCATATGGTCGTACAGGCATGGCCCTCTTGGGTTATGCGGCTAGGCGCCTCACGCGCCACTGGTCGCCGCGCGAATGGCGACGTAGATCAGGATGGTGAGCCAGCTAAAGGGGATGGTGAGGACCGCCCAGAGCCATCCGGGCTGGCCGTGCCGGTTGGCGTCGGCGCGCACGACGGTAAAGCCCAGGATGATGGGCAGCAGCCAGATGGCGAAGAAGATGACAACGAAGAACAGACGATTAAAGACGATCATAACCATACAAATCGCTCCTTCCGCGTGGTGGATTGCGGGCCGCAAGTGGACTTAGAAGCCGAGGCCGCGCTCCTTCAGGCTGACGAACTGGTTGCGCCCGATCACGATATGATCGAGCAGCTCGATGTCGAGCAGCTCGCCCGCTTTGCGGAGCTGTTCGGTCGTGCGCACATCTTCTGGCGAGGGGGTCGGGTCGCCGGAGGGGTGGTTGTGCGCGACGATCACGCTGGGGCAGGTGCGGCTGATGGCGGGGCGGAAGACCTCCGCCACGCGCACCGCGCTGCTGTTGACGGTTCCCTGATAGACAGTCTCTGCGCGACGACGTGGTTCTTGGTGTCGAGGCAGAGCACCCGAAGCTGCTCCTGCGCGAGATAGGCCATCTCGATCATCAGCAGCTTCGCCACGTCGGCGGGGCTGCTGATGCGCGGGCGCTGCTCGGGGCCGAGGGCGGCGAGGCGGCTGGCGATCTCCAGCGCGGCTTTGAGCTGGGAGGCTTTTGCGAGTCCGAGGCCGTGCGCGCGGCAGAGGTCGGGCAGATCGGCGGACATCAGGCCGGCCAGCCCGCCAAAGTCGCGCAGCAGCCGCATCGAGACATCGATGACGTTCTCGCCCTGGACACCCGTGCGCAGGATGATCGCCAGCAACTCAGCGGTCTGCAACGCGCCAGCGCCATAGCGCTCCAATCGCTCTCGCGGGCGCTCATCGCTGGGCATCTCGCGCACAGTCATTACGCTGTAGCGTGTGCGGCTAGCGGCGCCGTCGGGCGTGTCGCGCTCGCCGCGGATAATCTCCTCCATGCGCTCCCTCTCTCGCCAGCGCTCGCCAGCGCTCGCCAGCGCTCGCCATTGGGAATACAGTTGGGCTTCTTGAAGCGCGGTTATGGTAGCATGGGCGCGGATGGCTGGCAAGCGGCGGCGCAAGATGGTGTTGTTGATGAAAGCGAGGATCATATGGCGTCACGGTGGGAATACCTGATGCTCGACTTCGGCGAGGACAAGGCGATACGTCTCAACGGTCGCGACATACCCAATTGGAAGAAGCAAACGGCCACGCTGGTGGAGTATCTCAACCGGCTGGGAGATGATGGCTGGGAGATGACGAGCGCCATCACCTCCAATAATTACGACTACGGGCGGCTGTTCTTCAAGCGGGCCAGGCCGTAGCGGCCAGAAATGGGCATGGCGGCTAGCGCGAGCGCGCTTCACTGGTATATCCTGTGACGGGTGGCGCGCGTGTTCCGGCGCGCCATGTTCTCCATTCACCACAGCGAAGGCGCTGCCCATATGACCAGCATTCCTCTGCTCGCCGCGTTTTTCGCGGGCCTGCTCTCGTTCGTCTCACCATGCGTCTTGCCGCTGACGCCGGTGTATATCGCGCGACTAGTCGGGCCAAGTGTGTGGACGGCGCAACAGGTGGATGCGCGCGAGCGGGCGGCGCTGCGCCGGGTGACGACGCTGCATGCGGTCGCGTTCGTCGCGGGCTTCACGGTGACATTCGTGGCGCTGGGGGCGACCGCCAGCGAGCTCGGCTCGTTCCTTTCCGGCCACCAACTGGCGCTGCGCGAGGTGGGTGGCGTGCTGCTCGTGCTGATGGGCGCGCATGTGGCGGGGCTGATCCGCATCCCCGGCCTGAGCTACGAGCGGCGGGCGGCGCTCAAGGCGCGCGAGACGAGCTATCCAGCGTCCTTCCTGATCGGGCTGATCTTCGCGCTGGGGTGGTCGCCGTGCGTCGGGCCGATTCTGGCGGGCATCCTCCTGCTGGCGGCGCAGGCGGGCGCGCTGGGCAACGGTGTCTTGCTGCTGGCGGTCTACTCGCTGGGGCTGGGGATACCGTTCCTGGCGCTGGGTGTCGCGTTCGACCGCCTGACGCCGCTGCTGAAGCGCCTGACGCCGCACATGCGGCTGATCGAGCTGGTGAGCGGCGGCATGCTGATGGTGATGGGCGCGGTGATCTTCTTCAACTGGCTCTTCGTCCTCAATACCTGGGCGGCGACGCTGACCGCGCGCTAGCTGGAGCGGCTGGGCGCGGTACACGCGAAAGGATAGACGCATGGCGGTGGAGCAGGCGCGACAGGCCCCAGTGGCGCCACAGGCGGCGAGCGGCGGGCGCCGTGGCGGCGCGTGGGAGCCGCCCACCTGGGCGCTCGCGGCGCTGGGCGTGGCGTACGTCCTGGCGGTGGCTGGGCTGGTCTTCCTGCCGGGGGCGACGTTCATCGAGCGGCTGCGCGCGCTGGACGGCGGCATCTGCGCGCAACTCCCCACACACTCGTTCTTTCCCGGCGGCCAGCAGCTACCACTCTGCTCGCGCAACACCGGCATCTACACCGGCTTCGCGCTGGGGTTCCTGACGCTGCTGGGGACGGGCCGTATCCGCGCCTCGCGGCTGCCGGGCCTGTGGGTCGCGCTGGGGTTGCTGGGGCTGGTCGGGCTGATGGCGGTGGATGGCTTCAACTCACTATTCCTGGATCTGGGCCTGCCGCACCTCTACCAGCCACAGAACTTGCTGCGGCTGTTGACAGGTCTTGGCGCCGGAGTCGCGATGGTAGCGTTTATCGTCCCGGTGACGAACGGGCTGCTCTGGCGCGCGGACGACGCGCGGCCTTCTTTCCGCTCGTTTGGTCAGCTCGCGATGGTCCTGCCGCTGCTGCTGCTGGCGTTTCTGGCGGTGGGGTCGCAGACGGGGTGGTTGCTCTATCCGGTGGCGATCCTCAGCACGCTGGGGCTGGTGATGGCGCTGACGCTGGTGAACCTGGTGTTCCTGGTGAGCTTCACGCCGCTGATGAGCCGCTTTACGCGCTGGCGGCAGGTGTTTCCGGTATTCACGATCTGTGTGACACTGGCGGTCATTGAGCTGCTGGCGCTGTTCCAGGTCAAGATGGTGGCGCTGCATGCGCTGGCGGCGCAACTGCCGCCGGTCGCCCCGCTGCATTAGGTACTGTGAGAGCGGTGTGATGATCCACGCCGCTCTCACTTGCCCCGCGAGCGGCATGTGGACTATACTATGCCCACGGACGGGGCTTCGCCCGGGCGCGGGCCAGTGGTGGCTGCTCCAGGGAGCGCAAAACGATGCCAAACAGGTATGAGCGCGAGATCGAAGAAATCCTCAACCGGATGGAGGAGTCGGAGCCGCGGAAAGGCTTCGGCGACCGCATCCGCCCTTTCCGTCGCCCGCGCCCCGCGCGCCCGCGCGGTATGCCTACGCCCCAGCTCGCGCTGATGGAGATCCTCTTCCTGCTGGCCATCACCTTCATCCTCATCGCTAGTGGACTCGCCTTCTATGACGGCGATGCGACCGTCGTGAGTGGCGTTATCGGCCTGGTGGGGCTGGTCCTCTTTGTGGTGGCGCTCGTCGCCGGCTGGAGGGACCGATTTCGCCTCTCATCGCAACCGAAATGGCGCGGGAATACGGTAGAGCCCAGTCGCATACGGCGCGGCCCGTTGGGCGCGCTGGCGGCGCGAATCCGCATCATGCGGCTGCGTCGGGAATATCGCCGCGCGCAAGCCCTGCAGGATGAGCCGGACGATTAAGCCGCTCCGCATCACAATTTTTTCTCGATTTCCCTGCCTCTCGCGTCCCTAATATCATGCGCCCAATGAAACCGAGCAAGCAATGGCGCTCCGGCGCCGTCTCCGCCTGACAAAGCGGCTCTCTGTGTGACGCTGGCGTGGCGGCGGTGGCGCGGCGCGGAGGAGACGGGTACCCGGCGGGCATGACTTTTGGCGCGGCGAGTCGGGCGCGCTACAATCTGTATGACAGGCGATGGGGCCAGCGTGGGGGTGTGTTGGGGTGGTGGCGAGGGCCTCATGGCTGCTTGACGCGCCTCGTACAGACGTTCTATACTGGCAAGGTTAGCCCTCCTTGGAGGCGCTCCCAGCGGGCGCGAGAAATACCCATTTCAACCCGATATTTCCTGGCCTGGAGCCTGTCTGTCGCTGAGCCTTTGAGTCGTGGGGGAAGCTGGACCGATGCCGCTTGACCGGATCGTCGTGCGTGGCGCGCGCGAACACAACCTGAAGAATATTGACGTTACCATCCCGCGCGACAAGCTGGTCGTCATCACCGGCCTCTCTGGCTCCGGCAAGAGTAGCCTGGCCTTCGATACGATCTTCGCCGAAGGGCAGCGGCGCTATGTGGAGTCGCTGTCATCCTACGCGCGGCAGTTCCTCGGCCAGCTCGAAAAGCCCGACCTCGACCACATTGACGGCCTCTCGCCCGCCATCTCGATTGACCAGAAGGGCGCCTCGCGCAACCCGCGCTCGACCGTCGGCACCGTCACCGAAATCTACGACTACATGCGCCTGCTCTACGCCCGTGTGGGCCATCCGCACTGCCCCAATTGCGGGCGCGAGGTCAGCCAGCAGACCGTCCAGCAGATCGTGGACGCGATCACTGACAAGCCCGACGGCACGCGGCTGATGTTGCTGGCCCCGCTGGTGCGCGGGCGCAAGGGTGAGTACAAGCAGGTCTTCGAGGATATGCGCCGCGCGGGCTACGTGCGCGTGCGAGTGGACGGCGAGACGCGCGACCTCAGCGAAGATATCGAGCTGGACAAGTACAAGCAGCACACGATCGAGGTGGTGGTGGACCGCCTCGTCATCCGCCACGAGGGCGCGCAGGCGAGACGCGGCGGACGGCGGCGCGAGCCAGCGCCGCGTGGCTGAGGCCAGCGCCGCCTACACGCCGCACAGCGACGCGGCGGAGGCGGCGGACCCGGAGACCAGCCAGCGCCAGCGCGTCACCGACTCAGTGGAGACGACGCTCAAGCTGGGCGGCGGCGTCATCCTCGTCTCGGTGATCGGCGGCGATGAGCAGATGTATTCCGAGCGCTTCTCGTGCGTCTACTGCGGCATCAGCTTGGAAGAGATCGCACCGCGCAGCTTCTCGTTCAACAGTCCCTACGGCGCCTGCCCGGATTGCACGGGCCTTGGCACGCGGCTGGAAGTGGACGTGGACCTGATCGTCACCAACCCCGACCTGAGCATCTCCGAGGGGGCGATCCTGCCCTGGAGCAAATTCGCTAGCGTCAGCGCATGGTACTCTAAGCTGCTGGCGGCGGTGGCCGAGAAGCGCCAGTTTAGCCTCGACATGCCCTGGAAAGACCTGCCAGAGCGCGCGAAGCGCATCGTGCTGCATGGCGACGAGGGCGAGGTCACGTTCTACTATCGCAACCGCCAGGGCACACGCCGCGCGCACTCCGCGAATTTCGAGGGTGTCGTGCCGAATTTGGAGCGGCGCTACAAGGACGCCTCAGAGAGCGGGCGCGAGGACATCGAGCAGTACATGTCGGCGCGCATCTGCCCGACCTGCCACGGCGCGCGGCTCAAGCCAGACGTGCTGGCGGTCACCGTCGGCGGGCGCAACATCTCCGAGACAACCAGCTTCTCGATCGTCAACGCGCTACGTTTCTTCGAGGCGCTCACCGCTGGCGCGGACGATGACGTTGTTGTGGGCGCGTTCGCGAATGGCAACGGCGCCTACGCGGCGAACGGGACGAACGGCGCGAATGGCAAGAAGCCAGGGCGGCGCGGCGCGCTGCGGCTGATCGCCGGGGGTGACGCCGCGCCGGACTTCGCGGACGTGGCGCCGCTGACTGTGCGCGAGCGGACCATCGCGCGGCAGGTGGTGAAGGAGATCAAGGCGCGGCTGGGCTTCCTGGTGGATGTCGGCCTGGACTACCTGACGCTGAGTCGCGGCGCGACGACACTCTCCGGCGGCGAGGCGCAGCGCATCCGTCTGGCGACGCAGATTGGCTCTAGCCTGATGGGCGTGCTCTACATCCTTGACGAGCCAAGCATCGGCCTGCATCAGCGCGACAACGACCGGCTGATCCGCACGCTGACGCGCCTGCGCGACTTGGGCAATACGGTGCTGGTGGTCGAGCACGACGAGGAGACGATGCGCGCGGCGGACTACATCATTGACATGGGGCCGGGCGCGGGCGAGCATGGCGGCTACGTAGTGGCGGCTGGTACCCTTGAGGAGATCGAGGCGCATGCCGATTCTCTGACCGGGCAGTATCTCTCTGGCCGGCTGCGTATGGAAAGCCCAGCGCAGCGGCGCGAGGGCAGCGGCAGGTCGCTGGTGATCCACAATGCGCGCGAGAACAACCTGAAGTGCATTGACGTCACGATTCCGCTGGGCAAGCTGGTGGTGGTGACGGGCGTGTCCGGGTCGGGTAAGTCCACGCTGGTCAACGAGATCCTCTACAAGCGACTGGCGCAGATCCTGGGCCGCGCACACGAACGGCCCGGCTTGCATGACACCATCGAGGGCATCGAGGCGCTGGACAAGGTGATTGATATTGACCAGTCGCCGATTGGCCGCACGCCACGCTCGAATCCCGCCACCTATACTGGCGCGTTCACGACGGTGCGCGAGCTATTCGCGCAGACGTCCGAAGCGCGGCTGCGCGGCTACCTGCCGGGGCGGTTCTCGTTCAACGTCAAGGGCGGGCGCTGCGAGACGTGCAAGGGCGATGGCGTCCTGAAGATCGAGATGAACTTCCTGCCCGATGTCTACGTGACCTGCGAGGTCTGCAAGGGCAAACGCTACAATCGCGAGGCGCAGGAGATCCACTTCAAAGGCAAGACCATCGCCGACGTGCTGGAGATGACCGTCTCCGAGGCGCTGGAGCTGTTTGAGGCGATCCCCAGCCTGAAGAACAAGCTCGGCACGCTGGAGGATGTTGGTCTGGGCTATGTCCACCTCGGCCAGCCGGCGACGACGCTCTCCGGCGGCGAGGCGCAGCGGGTCAAGCTGGCGACGGAGCTTTCGCGCCGGGCGACGGGCCGCACGATGTATATCCTCGACGAGCCGACGACCGGCCTGCACTTCGCTGATGTGGACCGGCTGCTGAGCGTCTTGCAGCGGCTGGTGGATACGGGCAATACCGTGGTAGTGATCGAGCACAACCTCGACATCATCAAGTCCGCCGACTGGCTGATTGACCTGGGGCCGGAGGGCGGCGACCGCGGCGGCTCGATCATCGTCGAGGGCACGCCGGAGCAGGTGGCGGCGACACCCGCCTCCTACACCGGCCAGTTCCTCGCTCCCCTACTCCGGGCCACTGCGCGGCGGCGCTAGCACCCCTGCCGCCCGCACGACAGCCCGCCCACGGCAGCATGTATATGAGCATTTGCGCCGGAGGCGCCTGCGCCCACATAAAATCCCCCGCAGTGCGCGGTTCCAGGAGGAAGCCACATCGAGCGGGCGGGGAATCGCCGCGCTCATCTCAAATGCTTATGCTGCTCGCTGGAGATTGTCTGGTTTTGCGTACTGGCGCTCGCTGTATCCTATCCATGAGATTGATATTTCCGGGCTGAAATGGACATTGGTCAAGCGCGCTGAATCAATTCACGGCAGGAAATGTGCGCGGAATGGTCAGCGACTTGCGGAACGTAGCGCTGAACGCATGGCGAGCGAGTGAGCGCGGCGGCCCGGCGCCATCCACAGCTACTCGCGCCAATTGTCGGTGGCGCTGTGGAGCGGCTTTGACATCAGATCGGGACGCATGAGGAGAGGATCAATCAGATGGCCAGTGATATTCTCCGGCAGGTGACGAACGTCGTCGCCTACGCGCTCACGCTCATCGTAAATTACCTGGCTGTCTCACTACCGCTTGGGGGGCAGACCACCGCCGAGATCGCGAACCGCTACCCAATCTACTTCCTGCCCGCCAACTTTACCTTTGGGATCTGGGGCGTGATCTATCTGGCGCTGGGAATCTACGTCGTTGACCAGGCGCGGCCCTCGCAGCGCGATAATCCCCTCCATCGCCGCATTGGGTACCTGTTTGTGATCAGTTGTGTCGCGAACGTCTCCTGGCTTCTGCTGTTTCAGAACCTCCAGTTTGGAGCCAGCATGGTGGCGATGATCGTTCTGCTGGCCGTGCTGATCGCCATCTACCTGAGACTGGGGATTGGGACGGATCCGATATCCAACAGCACGCGCTTGCTCATTACGCTGCCATTTAGCCTCTATCTCGGATGGATCAGTGTGGCGACCATCGCCAACGCCTCTTACGTGCTCTATGACCTCGGCTGGGATGGCTTCGGCATAAGCGGCGCCATGTGGGCGGCTATCATGCTGGTCGTCGCGGGGGGGCTCACAGCCGCCGTCATCGTGAGGGGGCGGGACATCGTGTACACCCTCGTCATCCTCTGGGCGTTCGCGGGCATCGCCATCAAGCAGGCTGCTACTCCGCTGGTATCCACCAGCGCGATCGTGCTGGCCGTCCTCCTGCTGATCATCCTGGTCGGTGCGCTGTTCGCCAACCGGCGGACCGCCCGTAAGCCGCTGCCGCAAGGCGCGGTTGGGGCGTGATCTGGAATGTGAGGGGTAGCGCGTGGAGTGAGCGCCACGCCAAGGACTGCCAGGACGCATATACACCACATAGGCTCCACCGGATACACGAGTCAGCCATGTAGCGCGTCAACTGGCCTCACCCCGCTGGCGTAGGGTGCGCCAGCGCAGAGCCGAAGATGTTGGCTGTCACTGGCTGGAGGAGGACCACCGCGAGGACCAGACCCGCCAGCGCCAGAAAGACTATCGCCACCACCAGCAAGGGCCAGCGCGGACGCCGAACCATGGTGATCTCCTTCATTCCTCTATTCCGCGCACTCCTGTCAGTCGTTGACCCGCTCGAAGCGCGCCGCGGATTCGAGATGACCGCGGTGGAAGTTCCGATGGAACTCGTGGCCGGCATCGTAAAACTGCCAGGCATGCGTTAGAAAAATCAGCGCGACCCCTGCGCTTGGCGAGGGATCGCGCTGACGAATGCGATAGGCCGCTATACGCCGTAGAGGAAGTGGACGTGCGGCGAGACGTGGATGTAGCGGTAGTCAATCAGGCCCCATCCGGCGCCGCGCCAGGCGAAGTTCATCTCGCTGATGAGGATCCAGTAGCCATCAGACGAGACGGCGACCGACTCGGCCCAGTGTCCCGCGGAACTCGCGCCCTGTTCGCCGCCGTCGATGAAGATCGCCGCGTTCGCCACCGGGACGGTTCCGCGCCGGTAGTTGGTCGCGCCTGTGACGTTGGGGTCCTGAGGATGGGTCTCTTCTACCCACCAGTTGCACCAACCCCAACTGGCGCGCGAAGGATAGTTGGCGGGGTTAGGCTTGAAGATGTTGGCGTAGCAGCCCGGCGGCACGGTCCACTGCGAGATATTGGCCACGAACTTGACGCTATCATGGCAGGGCTGGATTGACGAGAGGCCGTAGGCGACGTAGGCTCCGGAACCGCTGGGCGTGGGCGCGGACGATGTGTTTTGCGAACTGTGTTTGGCCTGGGGCGGCGGCACAGCCACGATGACACCAATCGAGGCGGTGATAGGCCCGCGCCCTGATGGTTGCGGAACGTCCGAATTAACGCCGCTGGCCCCACTGGCTTTATCGCCGAGCGCCGATGGGTGGACGAGTTGGAATCCCAGCACGCCGACGATGCAAGCGACAATCGCGATGATCCCGGCGGTCAGCCGCATCCACGGCTTGATCGTCGGCTCGCGTCTTGGGGTGATCGTCGCGGATATCGAGCGCGTGGCGTTGGGCGAGACGATCACTGGCGCGTTTTCCGCCGGGCGCTCGCTCGCGTAGGGCGTGAGCGCGGTGGAAGTGGACGGGCGTCGCGGTGTGGTAGGTGGTTCGGTGGGGAGATCCATCGCGGGAATCTGTCGCGTTGTCCGTGGGACGAGCGTCGTCTGCCGCTCGCGTGGGCCACTCGCTGTGGCGCGTCGCCGCGCCTCCATCTGACCGCTCTCGCGCTGTCCTTCCATGACCGCCTCCAGCCTGTCAACATCCGCTCGCAGCCGCGCGCATTCGCTTACGCCGCCGCCACGCCTCTACGCGAGCAAGTGTACCATGATGACCCGCGAATTCAACGCAGGGTAGCCCGTGTGGCCCAGCGGGGGCGTGTACACAGGGATAAGACCTAGCCGAAGGCAGTGATAGTGATATACTGACGCACGATTGCGCGACGCCGCGCCACTGATCATCAACACGGGCGCGCGGACCCCTACCCATTCCCCAAAGGCGCCTTCAGGAGGAGACGGACAATCAGATGAAAGACCAGCCGCTGGATAATCTGTGGCTCGCGCGGGCGATCTTCGACCTTGGCGGCGTCACATTCGGAGACTATACGCTCGGTGGCAGCACCGTCAATTCGCCCGTCTACATCAACCCCAAGGCGCTCATCAGCAATCCGGAGGCGCTGCGCGTCGCCGCCCGGCTGATCGCGCAGGAGGTGGCGTTGGCTCAATCGTTGCGGCGCAGCCCGGCGCAGCAGTACGACGTCGTCGCCGGGGTACCAGTGGGCGGTTTGCTGCTGGCGACGACCTTCGCGCTGGAGACCAACACGCCGCTGATCTACGCCCGTATGAAGGCCGAAGGCACCCGCCAGCGCGGCATCGAAGGCCGCTACATGTCGGGCGCGCGGGTGTTGCTGATTGACGATCTGGTCACCGGTGGCAACAGCATCACCCAGGCGGCGCGCTTCCTGGCCGAGCATGACATCACCGTTCACGACGCGGTGGCGTTGGTGGACCGTCAGATGGGCGCGCGTGAGCGGCTCAAACATGCGGGCGTCAATCTTCTCAGCATCCTGACGCTGGATGTGATGATGAACCTCTATTACGAGAGCGGCCTCATCACCGAGCAGCAGCATAATCAGTACCTGGCCTACGTGCGCGCCAATCGCGCCGCGGCGGCGGATGAGGCGGACACAAACGGCGGCTCCGCCCCTACCAACAACGGCAACGGCTCCTCCGCCCAGTAGGGAGGGCTCGCCGCGTCACTCACGTCGCGCTGGAAGTCCAGGGCGGCGCATCGCTGGCCGGGAACGATTCCTCTGACGCCTCGGTGACCGCGTCGTCCTGTGTGGCGGCGTCCGGCTCCGGGACGCCGCGCGTATCCGCGGGATTGGTTAGCGGCTCGTTGAGGCCGCTTGGCGGCTCGTTGGGGCCGCTTGGCGGCTCATGGTCTGTCTCGCGCATGGCGAACTCTTTTCTCTGGCGCGCGACGGTCTTGCGCCGCGCGCCGCTGATAGCGTATTATCACCGCCGGAGGTACACGAGCGTATGGCATCTATCGCGTAGCGAGCGCAGGCGATCCCCGCGAGTCGCGGCTGAGAGCCTGCCTTCCCCGGAGCGTCCCGCTTACACAGTGCGGAGACGGTGGGGGAGTCGCTACGCCGCGCCCGGCCTCCCAGGCCTCGTGACTCGCGCTCTGGCGCATCCCGCGCCCCGCATGCCATCCACCTTCCGCCCGCGCCCCGCGACGAGTCACCCGCGACGTTCCCCCACTCCCCCTATCTGCCTTCCATCCCGGACGCTCCCCTCACCGTTAGCCCGTGGCGCGCATGGCGCGCACGAGAGGAGAGCGTCCGTATGGTCACATCATCCGTCACTCTTCAGGTCCGCGAGGTCAGCAAGTCCTACGCTCAACGGCTGGTGCTGCGCGCGGTGACGTTCGCGCTGAATCAGGGCGACCGCGCCGGGCTGGTCGGCGCCAATGGGGCGGGTAAATCCACACTGCTGCGCATCATCGCCGGGGTCGAGGAGTCCGACAGTGGCATAGTATCGCCCGGCCCGTCGGTCGAGTTGGGCTATTTGCCGCAGACACCGCTCGCCGCGCCGGGCCAGACGGTGGATGATTTACTCTATGAGGCGGCGGGCCAGCTACGCCGCATCGAGGCGCGCATGCGCGAGCTGGAATCCGAGATGGCGGTGGCGCACGATGGCGCGCTGGACGCGGCGCTCGTGGAGTATGGTCAGCTCACCATGCGCTTCCAGGACCACGGCGGTTACGAGCTAGACCACCGCATCGGCGAGACGCTGGCGGGCCTGGGGCTGGCCAGCCTGCCGCGTGACCGCCCGGTGGAGCGGCTTTCCGGCGGCGAGCGGGCGCGCGTGGGGCTGGCGGCGCTGCTGCTGCGCGCGCCCGACGCGCTGCTGCTGGATGAGCCGACCAGCCACCTGGACGACGCGGCCAGCGCATGGCTAGGCGCCTACCTGCGGCGCTACCCTGGGCGCGGCGCTGATCGTCTCGCACGACCGCACATTCCTCAATGAATCGGTGACGCGCATCCTGGATCTGGACGAGCGCGAGCGGACTCTGACGGAGTACGCGGGCGACTACGACGCCTACGCCCGCGCCAAGTCCGCCGCGCGCGCCCGCTGGGAGGAGGACTACGAGCGGCAGCGGGAGGAGATGGCGGCGCTGCGAGCGCGCATGCGCGAGACGGCTCAGGCGTCCGCGCATCCCAAGCCGGTGGAGCAAACGCGCTATGGCAAGATGGCTTACGACGCGCACGGCGCGGCGGCCCAGCGCGCGCCTCACGCGAGATTCGCAACGCCGCCGAGCGGCTGCGCCGCATCGAAGAGAACCCAGTCCTCAAGCCGCCGAAGATTCTGCGCTTCACGCAGGTCTTCCGCTCCGATGCGCCACGCTCCGAGCTGCTGATCCGCGCAGAGGGCGTCTCGAAGCGGCTGGGCGGGCGGGAATTGCTGCGTGAGACGGACCTGATCGTGACGCCGGAGACGCGCTTCACGCTGGTGGGGCCGAATGGCGCGGGCAAGACGACGCTGCTGCGCGTGCTGCTGGGGCTACTGCCGCCAGACACGGGCGTCGTGCGCGTGGCGGCCAGCGCGCGGGTGGGTTATCTGGCGCAGGACCCGGCGCCCGCGCCGCCAGGCCTGTCGCTGCTCCAGGCCTATCGCGCGGGCTATGAGGGGCCGGACGCGGGCTTCATCGCCGGGCTGATCGGCTACGGCTTGTTCCAGCTCGAGGATGTGGCGACGCCGGTGGAATCGCTCAGCCCCGGCCAGCGGCGCAAGCTGGAGATCGCGCGGCTGCTGGCGCTGCGCCCGACCGTGCTGGCGCTGGACGAGCCGACGAACTACATCAGCCTCGGCTTGCTGGAGGCGTTCGAGGAGGCGATCATCGCCTTCCCCGGCCCCGTCCTGGCCGTTTCGCACGACCGCGCATTCATCCGCCACTTTGGCGCCGACACGCTGGAGGTGCGCGACGGCGCGCTGATTTGGCGCACGGCGGAGGCGTATCTGGCGCTGGGCGGGGTAGGAGGATAACTCTTGTTGAAGCATTGAGGTGGGCGATGGCGTTCCGTGGCAACGAGAGAAAGAGGCGGTGATTCGCGTATCACCTGACAGTGTTCTCTGCGCGCTCATACAAGGGATCGGAGCAGTTGTCATGGATGCCACATCACCTGACTACCCTGGATCAGAGAATAATGGCCAGCCGCACTCCAGTCATGCGCCTTCGCGCTTCCAATGGGTCTGGGCACCCGCTTCCCTTGGGGCCGCCGCCGCGATAGCCGCATTGATTATCAAGCAGCTTGCGCAGACGATTCAGCTCCCGCTTGTCCTGAACAACCCATTTGTGTATACACATCAGCCGCAGTTCAACGCCGTCCAGATCGCTGTGGAAGCTCTGGCTATCCCAGTGTTCGTCGTGTGTGTCGCCTTCACCATCGCGTTCAGCGTAACAGACGCCAGGCGCCGGCGTAGCGACGTGGCGAGACTCCTGGGGACGCTGGCTCTGCTGGTTGGCATCGCCTGGCTTCAGCAGGTCGTGACGGCAGCCGCCTATAACGCGTTGACCTCTGGGCAGACAGCGGCTTCAGCGGCCGCGTCCTATGTCACGGCGACACATGTGCTGGATTTGATCGTCTCTGTCGCTCATGGCTTGCTGCTTGGCGTCACAATCGTCCTTGCCTTACGCTTGGCTATCCGCCCAGCTTCGCGCGGAAACGCGCCACGGCAAAGCTATTGGATGCTTGCTGGCGGTATCGCGGGAATATCGGCGGCGTTCTATACCGAGCTAGATCGGTTTCTTTCGTTGACTGTGGTGGCTGTCCGCCTCGCCAGTCTCGGTGTGACCGGCTGTATGGGCGGTTCAGGCGCGGGCTGTTATGGCGGCCAGCTGCTCGACATCGCGTACTACAGCGTTTTTCCGTTGATCATTGGCGCGGTCGCTGGCGCGGCGATCGGCGGCGCGCTTGCGCCTGATCTCGCGACGGAGCGCCCTCACGCCGCCGTCTCTTCACCCGCGCCAGCGACGCAAGGAGAAAGCTCCAGCGCGCAAGCGCAACGCAGACGGAGCTGGCGATCTGGCCCGGCGGCGCGCTATATCGCTGGCGGAGCGGTTGGCGTACTCTATATTGCGCTCGTTTTGGCGCTTGCGTATCTTGCGTCATCGTTCATCAGTGGCGCCCAGGCCGCTCCCTCGAATGGCGTTCAGCCCGTGATCGGGCTTATCACGTTCGATCTCCTCTCCTTACTGATACCCGCGCTCTGGCTTACGCTCGCCAGCGGGCGCGCCCGTCTCGCCAGCCCGTCTGGCCATGGTGGGATGCGCGCGCTCAAGTGGACGCTTGCGCTGTTCGCGGCTGCGCTCGCGATTGCCGCGCCAGATCTCGCTATCCTCGTTCGAGGCGTCTCCTTCCTCGAGGCGTCGCCCGTCATCGCGCTGGCGGCATTCGCGTTTGGCTCCGCGTTTGGCCTTCTGTGGGCTCCACAGCCTCCAGCGCCACACGCGCGGACATCATGGCGAGCGGGCGTCCGTGCGGCGGCCACTGGCTGGATCGGCGTCTCACTCCCGCTCGTGATTCTGCTTGGGTTCGCGCTCTATTCCCTGATTAGCTACACTCCACCTCCCAATAGTTGCCATGGTCTCGGGTGTGGCGCGCTGCTGTTTTTGGTCTTCGACAGCGTCATTACGATAGTTGTCAATATCATTGTTGTTGGCTTGCCGGTGGCGCTACTTGCGGGCGGGCTTTCTGGGGTAATCCGCGAGACGCTGCTGGCGGCGTAGCTGAGTGGAATAGAACTGGGTTCGGACAAGTGGGCCATGTGACCCTGGAGGGATGCTCCACCTATGGACATATCAGATTCGCAATTACTGGAGCTCCAGGTCAATGCGCTGTTCACGCATGATGCCTCGGGGCGCATCGTGGCGAGCAACGAGCCGGGCCGCGGCGCCGCGCCGCGCTTCTTCCTTGGCCGTACCCGCGCGGGCAATCTCTGGCGCGTGCGCCACGACTTGCCCGAAGCGACCGCGCGGCGATTGGAGGCGCTCGCGGCCAGCGAGCCCGCGCAGGACGACCTTCAGGCAGAGCCGCGCAATATGGCGGCATTTCTGGAGGCGCTGCGGGGAGATGAGGAGGTCCAGCGTATTTTCTCTGGCCCCGCCTATCGCTTCCCCGGCGCGCTGTCTGCGCCGCCGGCTGGCGTGACGTGTATTACCCGCGCGAATCTGAGCCTCTTGCGGCTGTTGGACTGGGACCTGGAGGCCCTCGCGGCGGGTGAGTTCGAGGGGTGGGCGCCGATGGTGGCGCTCGTCGAGGACGGCGCGGCTGTGTCACTGGGATTCAGCGCCCGTCTCAGCGAGCGCGTGGCCGAGGCGGGGGTGAACACGCTGGAGGCCTATCGAGGCTGCGGCTACGCTCCCACAGTCGTCACCGCGTGGGCGCACGCCATTCGCGCTACGGGCCGGATTCCGCTCTACAGCACATCCTGGGACAACCACGCCTCGCGCACGGTGGCGCGCAAGCTCGGGCTGGTGCAGTATGGCGCCGACCTCAGCCTGTGGTGATTGCGCCCCGACGAAGAGATGCCGCTAGCCCTCGGCTGGCACGCGGGTGATGCGGGCGCCGAGCGAGCGCAGCTTGCCTTCCAGGCCTTCGTAGCCGCGCTCGATGTGCTCGATGCCGCGCACGGTGGAGGTTCCTTCGGCGCAGAGCGCGGCCAGCAGGTAGGAGGCGCCCGCGCGCACGTCGGGCATTGTCAGGTCGGCGGCGCGTAGCGGGGTTGGGCCGCGCACCACGCAGCTATGCTTGTAGTTGCGCTCGCGGAAGCGGCATTGTAGCTCGCCCAGGCATTTGGAGTAGAGGCCGGTGTCGGCGCCCATTTTGTTGAGGTCAACGGTGTAGCCGAAGCGGTCCTCATAGATTGTCTCGTGGATCACCGACATGCCGCGCGCCTGAGTCAACAGGACGGTGAAGGGCTGCTGCCAGTCGGTCATGAAGCCGGGATGCACATCCGTCTCCAGCGCGATGGGCTTGATGCGCCCACCGCCGCCGAAGAAGCGGATACCCTGGTCGTCCACCGCGAAATCCAGGCCGACGCGGTAGAGCGTGTTGAGGAAGGTCAGCAGCACGCCCTGGTCGGCGCCGATCACGCGCACGTCGCCATGCGTAAGGTAGGCGGCGATGGCCAGCGAGACGGCCTCGTTGCGGTCGGACAGCGCGTGATGCTCGGCGCCGTGCAGACGGTCCACGCCCTCGATGACGATCTTACGGTCCACGCGCTGCTCAATGATCGCGCCCATCTTCTGCAGGAACTTGATCAGCTCGATGATCTCCGGCTCGATGGCGGCGTTCTGGATGATCGTCACCCCGTGCGCCATCGTCGCCGCGATCAGCAGCGTCTCGGTGGCCATGACGCTGGGGAAAGGCAGGTCTATCGTCGCGCCGCGCAGGCCAGTGGTGGTGAAGTGGTAGGCGTTTTCGCGCGTCTTGAGTGTCGCGCCCATGCGCTGGAGGCCGTCGATGTGGAAATTGATCGGGCGCGGGCCGATGCGGTCGCCGCCTGGCGCGGGGATCACCGCCTCATGCGTGCGGTGCAGCAGCGGCCCGGCGGTCAGGATGGCGAGGCGGTTCTTGCTGCCCAGCGCGTAGGGGACTTCGCTGGTGGTCATGCGTGGCGTGCGGATGAGCGCGACGTGCTCATCGCGATGCTCGATCTCGGCGCCCAGCGCCTGGGCCACTTCTTCCGTAATGAGCAGATCGCCCAGGCCGAACGGCGCATTGCGGATGACGCACGGCTCATCCGTGAGCATCGAGGCGACAAGCAGTTTAGTTGCGGCGTTCTTGGCGCCGCTGAGCTTGACCTCGCCCCGCAGCGGCGCTCCGCCCTCGATTCGGTAGTAGGGCTCTTCCATACCCGTGATCTCATGTGTCATCCGCTGTCCCTCATCTTGACCCGCCGCGCGGCTCCGCCAGAGACATCCCTGGCTCCGCTCTTCCATCCATCACGACCGCCTTCAGTGTAGTGGGCGCGCGCGCTGGCCGTCAACGCGGGTGGGCCTCCCAATTCGTGTCACGTCGCTCACTTCCCCTATGCGGCGCGCGCGCCGCTGGATGCGGTTCGCGCCGCCCGGCGGATGATATACTACCCCCTGGCAGGGCGCGCCCGCGTATGTGGCCGGCGCCCATGTGTGACGCGAAACGGCGCTGCTCAGAATGACTGGCGGCGCATCTGCATGGGAGCGCACGGCATGGACTTCTTTTCCGACCTCATCGCGACCGATCCAGAGATCGCGGACCTCATCCGGCAGGAGGAGCGGCGTCAGTTCCAGGGCATCGAGCTGATCGCCTCGGAGAACTACGTCAGCGCGGCGGTGCAGCAGGCGGCGGCCAGCGTGCTGACGAACAAGTACGCCGAGGGGCTGCCAGGCAAGCGCTACTACGGCGGCTGCGAGGTGGTGGATGAGGTCGAGCGGCTGGCCATCGCGCGCGCGAAACAGCTCTTCGGCGCCGAGCACGCCAACGTGCAGCCGCACGCTGGGGCGCAGGCCAACGCCGCCGCCTACCTGGCGCTGCTCCAGCCGGGCGACACCGTGCTGGGCATGGCGCTGGACCAAGGCGGCCACCTGACGCATGGCTCGAAGGTCAATTTCTCCGGCAAGCTCTACAACTTCGTCTCCTACGGCGTTCATCGCGATACTGAGATGGTGGACTATGACGAGGTCGAGCGACTGGCGCAGGAGCACAAGCCGAAGTTGATCGTCACGGGCTTCTCAGCCTATCCGCGCAAGCTGGATTTCGCCCGCTTCCGCCAGATCGCCGACAGTGTTGGCGCGCTGCTGATGGCCGACATCGCGCATGTGGCGGGCCTGGTCGTAGCGGGGCTCTATCCCAACCCGATTCCCCACTGCCATGTGGTGACGACCACCACGCATAAGACGCTGCGTGGCCCGCGCGGCGCGATGATTCTCTGCACCGAGGAGCTTGGCGCCAAGATTGATAAAGGCGTCTTCCCCGGCACGCAGGGCGGCCCGCTGGAGCACATCATCGCCGCCAAGGCGGTGGCCTTCAGGGAGGCGCTCAGCCCGGAGTTCGCGACCTACCAGCAGCGCGTGCTCGACAACGCGCAGGCGCTGGCCTCCTCGCTGACGGAGCGTGGTCTGCGGCTGGTCTCCGGCGGCACTGACAACCACCTGATGCTGGTGGACGTGCGCCCGTTCAACGCCACCGGACGCGACGCCGAGGCGGCGCTGGAGAGCGTCCACATCCACGCCAACAAGAACGCGATTCCCTTCGACCCGGAGCCACCCGTGCGCACCAGCGGCGTGCGGCTGGGGACGCCGGCCATCACGACACGCGGCTTCGGTGAGGCGGAGATGCGCGAGGTCGCCGGGCTGATCGCCGAGGCTATCACCGGGCGCGGCGATCCCGCGACGCTAGATAGCGTGCGCGAGCGGGTGATCGCCCTGGCGGCGCGCTTCCCGCTGCCGGGGATGTTCGTCTCCGAGCGGCTGGGCGCGGAGTCGGTGACGCGGTAGTAGCTTGGCGGCGTTCGTCTGAAGGGAACGCGAATGGATAGCGTGGTTGCGGAGATCGCGCGCTATGTGGCGGCGGGTGAGACGGCGAGCGACGAGGTTCGTGCGACCGCGCACACGTCGCTACTCGACGCGCTGGGCGTTGGGCTGCTGGCGCTGCGCTACCCCGAATGCGCCAAGCTGCTTGGCCCGATTGTTCCTGGCGTCATTACGCCCAACGGCGCGCGCGTTCCCGGCACGCCACACGTTCTCGACCCGGTGAAGGCGGCGTTCGACATCGGGGCGATGATCCGCTGGCTGGACTACAACGATACCTGGCTGGCGGCGGAGTGGGGTCACCCCTCGGACAACCTGGGCGGCATCCTGGCGGCGGCGGACTACGCCAGCCGGACGCGCGTGGGGGACGGCCAACCGCCACTGTTAATGCGCGACGCGCTGGCGGCGATGGTCCAGGCGCACGAGATTCAGGGCGTGCTGGCGCTGGAGAACAGCTTCAACCGCGCGGGGATGGACCATACGCTGCTGGTGCGCGTGGCGACGGCGGCCACGACCACCAAGCTGCTGGGCGGCGCCGAGAGGGACATCGCAACGGCGGTGACGCACGCATGGATAGACGGCGGCCCGCTGCGGCTCTACCGTCACGCGCCCAACACCGGCTCGCGCAAGTCGTGGGCGGCGGGCGACGCCACCAGCCGGGGCGTGCGTCTGGCGCTGCTGGCGCTGACTGGCGAGATGGGCTACGAGACGCCGCTGTCCACTCCTGAATGGGGCTTCCAGGACGCGCTCTTCCGCGGGCGTGAAGTGCGGCTGCCGCGTGCCCTGGGCTCCTACGTGATGGAAAACGTGCTGTTCAAGGTCCGCTACCCGGCGGAGTTCCACGCGCAGACAGCGGTGGAGTGCGCGGTGGAACTTCACCCGCTGGTGGCCGGGCGGCTAGATGATATCGAGCGCATCGAGATCACCACGCAAGAATCGGGCGTCCGCATCATCTCGAAAACGGGGCCGCTGAAGAATCCCGCCGACCGCGACCACTGCCTGCAATACATGGTAGCCGTAGGGCTGCTGAAGGGCGACCTGACGGCAGATGACTACAGCGACGCGGCGGCGGCGGACCCGCGCCTGGACGCGCTGCGCGAGCGCATGGTGGTAACCGAAGATCCCGACTACAGCCGCGAATACCTGGACCCCGACCGCCGCTCGATCGCCAACGCCGTGCGGGTGGTTTTCACCAGTGGCGAGGCGACGCCGCGCGTCGAGGTCCGCTATCCGATTGGACACCGCCGCCGCCGCGACGAGGCGCGGCCCGTTCTGCGGGCCAAGTTCGCCGCCAACATCGCCACACGCCTGCCACCCCGCGCCTGCGAGCGGCTGCTGGCTCTCTGGGACGACCCTGCCGCGCTGGCCGCGACGCCCGTTCACCATTTCATGGGCCTGCTGGCGCTGTAGGAAGCCGCGCTGGCGGGTCTCGTGGCGACGCCATCCCACCATGTGGAGTGTATTCGCCAGTCTGTCTCACCCATGCGCTTGCCTCCACCTGCGCCGTGGCGGTAGGATGGGGAAACGCGGCGCATGTGGCGGCGCCAGCCACAGCGGGAGGAGACGCGCCAGTGCGGGTGGTATCACTAGGCAGCGGCAGCAGCGGTAACGCGCTCTTGGTCCAGGCCGGCCAGACGGCGGCGCTGGTGGACGCTGGCCTGCCCGCGCGCACGCTGGCCAGCCGGCTGCGTCAGGCGGGTGTGGCGCCGCAGAGCGTGAACGCTATCTTCCTCACCCACGAGCATCACGACCATTCTTGCGGGGCGGTGGCCTTCGCCCGCCAGTATGGCGCGGCGCTGATCGCTGACCCACGCACGCTGGCGGCGGTGATGGAGCGGCAGCCGGGGGGCGCCCAATACGACACGGCGCGCGCGGCGGAGCGGGTGGAGATGGCGGTCGGGCGCTCCTCGACGGTTGGATCGCTGGTGGCGCGCAGCTTCCCCATCTCACATGATGCCGTCGCGCCATGTGGCTATGTCATCTCGTCGGGCGCGTGGCGTGTCTGCCTGGTGACCGACACGGGGATCATCAATCAGCCGATCATCGAGGCGATGGTCGAATCGAGCCTGTTGGTGATCGAGTCGAATCACGACCGCCAGCGGCTTATCTCCGGCCCGTACCCGTGGCATTTGAAGCAGCGCATCCTTAGCCCAACGGGCCACCTGGCAAACGACCAGACCGGCGAGGCGCTGCTGCGCGTGCTGGATGATTCGCCGCGTTGGGTCTGGCTGGCGCACCTGAGCCGCACGAACAACTCACCCGACCTGGCCCGCGCCTACCTGCGCGAGCGATTGCGCGAGGTGGGCCTGCGGCGGGTCGCGCCACAGGTAGCGCCGCCAGGCATAGGACCAGTTTGGGATAGCGCGACGCTCTGGGGCGTGGGGGATACGCGCGAGGCTCTTTCGTCCGCTGACGCGCTGGTGGAGGTGATCCGAGATGAGCGAGCGGGAGAACGGCGTGGCCCCAGTGGAGCCACAGGACAAGGCATCGCTGCTGCGCCGGATAGATGAGAGCCGCGCGCGGTTCGAGCAGGCGCTGGCGGCGGCGGGCGATCTGGAGACGCCGCTGCGGGGCGATGGCTGGAGCGCGAGGGATATCGCCGGGCATGTCGCCGTTTGGGAGCGCCGGCTGGCGCGCGACATCGAGGCGACCCTGCGCGGCGAAACCCCGGAACGCCCCGAACCGGGCTACACCTGGGAGCAGATGGACGCGCTGAACATACGCGATATGGAAGCGATGCGCGCCCAGTCGCTGGTGGAGGTGATGGCGGAGTCGCGCGTGGCATTCGCGGAGACACGCGCGCTGGTGGTCTCCCTCACCGAAGACCTGCTCTTCTCCCCCGGTCACTTCCCCTGGACGGAGACCGACACGCTAGCGCTCTGGGTACGTTATGACATGTGGGAGCACTACGAGGAGCATACGGTGGACCTGGAAGCGGGCAGCGGTGTGTGACCTGACCCCATCCGACCTCTGGCCGCCTTCCTCCCAGATTAGGGGAAGACGCGGCCCAGGCTGAGCGTTGGTGGGAGGCTGCGTTTGCTATCCACCAGTCACGTTGAGCTATGATCCCCTTGCTTCGTAGGCAGAGAGGCTTGGGTAACTTCCCTGCGCCCTATGAGCTATGAAACGTGCGGACCAGGCGGAATCCAATGACGTTGTATGCGCGGTCAGGGATGCCGTAGTTACGGTACGCCGCGCGAAGGTCATTCGGAGAGTCATCACAGCCTCCGCCACGCACGACTCTATTTTCACTACTGCTTGCGTCAACGGCTTGATTCGCCCTTTCGTAGTCTTTGCCCCACCAGGCGCTTGCCGTCCACTCCCAGACGTTGCCTGCCATATCTTCCACGCCGCAGGGGCTAACGCCGCTCTGGCGGCCTTCGCGTTGATTCTCCTTGCGCTGATTCTCCTCGCCATGGCCATACCATCCAACAGGCGAGGTCGCGTTGAGGCCAAGGTGCTTACCATTGCAGCGTGTGACGTCGAATTCGTCACCCCAAGGGTAGATACGTTCGCTGCTCGCGCCCAACGGCTCGCGCGGATCGCATCGCGCGGCATTCTCCCATTCGGCCTCGGTAGGTAAGCGCCATGGCTGGCCAGTGCGCTGGGCCATCCATTTGGCGTAGTCGAAGGCATCGCGCCAGGTGACATTGACCACTGGATGGTCGAGAGCCGCCAGTTGCTCGGCCCATATGAGCGGATTGTGCGTGCCCTTTGGCTCGGCGCGTCCAGTAGCGAGACAGAAAAGCTGATATTCAGCGACCGTGACAGGGAATCGACCGATTTCGTAGGCTGTCAGCGAGATGATACGCCGCTGAACTTCGTCGTCCAGGGCAACCTGGTCTCGGGATTTGTCACTCCCGAGGCGAAAACGAATGGCGGGAATGGAGCAGAGTGGCGGAACGATGTATTCGACACCATTGCGGGAGTGGGCTATGAAGCCCAGGCGGACTAGCCGCGCACGGCGCAATTTGCGCTGCAAATCAAGGCGTGCGGCGAGACGTGTCGGATTATTGGGCGCCAGCGCTAGTTCTTCATCCACTGTCTCCAGCGCCTCAGCCCAGCGCTCAGCGCCGGTCAGGGTGGCGCGCTGCTCAGCTAACAGCGCCAGCCTTGCGGCGTCGTCTTCCCGCAGGATGATCGCGCGGGCTTTCTCGAAAGCCAGCAGCGCCTCTCGTTCATGTTCCTCTGCCTGCGTGATTGCTTTGCTTCCACCCTGGGTGCGCAGGGCGCGGGCCAGGGCCGTACGCGCACGGCCCTGGATCTGCCAGAGGTCGGCGCGCAGTAGGTCGGCTTGGGAGCCGCGCTGAGCGGCGTCGAGCGCGTCGACCCAGCGGCCTGCGCCTGCGCAGGCCTGCGCCAGCAGGCTGAGGATGTCAGCGGTTGGGGCGACACCTGGAAACGAGAGTACGAAGCGTAGCCTAATGATGGCGTCGTTCCAGCGGCTTTCGAGCAACTCCTGGCGCGCTTCTTCCACCAGGTGGAGCGCCCGCTCCACCTCTTGTGGCGTGGGCGCGGTGGAGGCGGATGTGGCGGACGTGACGGAAAGTGGGCGGGGTGGTGTGGAACTGAGGGCCTGAACAATGCGCCTGACAGTTTCCTCGACAGGGCTGTTCACAGCGTCAATCCATGCCATGGCATTCATGAATGGAGGCATTTCGCAGGGAGCCAGTCGCACGGGCAGCAGCATGCGTGCGCGGTCTTGTGCCATCAGGCCAAGGAAGGCATCAATCTCCAGGCCGACCCAGAAGGAGTCGAGCGCAGCGGGAGTGACGAAGACCACTAGTGTCTGACGCGCCTGGAGCTCACGTTGGAGCACGGCGGCCAGCAGGTGGCCCTCTGGATTGTTGTTCAGGTCGTACCAGACGGCGTCCTCGCCTAGCTGCGCCTTGAGGCCTTTGGCATAAGGCGCGCAGAGTTTATTGTCATTGTGTGCGTGGCTGATGAAGGCGTGGCGCTCGGCAGGTGGCGTAGGCTGCGACATCGTCCACTCTCCTGATTGGTGTCTCGCGAGAGGATAGCATCGACAGTATAACACCTGACGGTGTTGTGTGGCGATATTAGGTGGAATGACTGGCTATGATGGAGTTTGCGCGTACGATTCATATTCTGAGCGCGTGCCATAGAAATAATTGATCTAGTTGTCTCGTGTGAAGAATAGATACTGATAATAGGGAGCGGTGGGCTAGTCATCCGTTTGGGGGACACGTAGTTGGATTCTTTGGTAGAATGTGAGCAGCGTCTGAGTAAGCGGCGGCTGAGGCTGAACCATCCCGGATTCCAAACAGGCCATGCGATGTCCATGTCGAATGAATGGAGCGAAGGCATGTCAAGTGAGGCGGCGGGCGGACAGGCGAGAGCGAGCGTTGCGGCGCTGATTGGCGCGGCCCAACACGGCGACCAGGAGACGGCGCGAGCGCTGCTCGACGCGGAACCGGCGCTCGCGGGCGCAACGGACCCCGACGGCCAGACGCCAATGATGGCCGCGATCTACGGAAACCAGCCACAGATGGTGACGCTGCTGCGCGAGCGCGGTGCGGCGCCGACGATCTACGAGGCGGCGGCGCTGGGCGATCTCGCGTCGCTCAATGCGGCGCTGGCGCGGAACCCGGAGGCGGTGCGGGCGTACAGCTTCGACGGCTGGACGGCGCTGCACCTGGCGGCGCACTTCGGGCAGATCGAGGTGGCGCGAACACTATTGGCGGCGGGCGCCAACGTCTCGGCGCACTCTTGGAATGGTCTGGACAACGAGCCTATCCATGCGGCGGCGGCGCACAGAGGCAATGTCGCGATGGTGGCGGCGCTGCTGGAGGCTGGCGCGCAAGTGAACGCCCGGCAGCATGGCGGGTTCACTCCGCTGCATGTGGCGGCGCAGAACGGCGACGCGGAACTGGTGACGCTGTTACTCTCACGCGGCGCGCGCCGATCACTCACCACGGACAAGGACCAGACAGCCTACGATCTCGCGTACGAAGCGGGACATCACGAGCTCGCCGCCAGGTTATCCTAGCGCGTAGCGCGACTGGCGGCGCGCAGTACCGGATATGAGGAGCGATATCGCATGACGCAGGGATTTCTTACGGTCAATGGCGCGCGGCTGTGGTACGAGGACACTGGCTCAGGCAAGGCGGTAACGCTGGTCCATGCGGGCATCGCCGATCACCGCCAGTGGGACGAGCAGATCCCTGCGCTGGCGGCCCACTATCGCGTGATCCGCTACGACATGCGCGGCTTCGGCGAGTCGGATATGCCGAAGGGCGCCGCGTCGCTGGCGGACGACATCGGCGGCGTGCTGGACGCGCTGGGCGTGGAGCGCACGGCGCTGATCGGTTGCTCAATGGGCGGCGCGGCGGCGATTGACTTCGCGGTGACGCATCCTGAGCGAGTGGGCGCGCTCATCACGGTTGGGGCGGGCCTCAGCGGCGCGCCAAACCACGACAATCCGCCAGAACAAATGGCGGTCATGGTAGAAGCGGAAGCGGCGCAGAACGCGGGTGACATCGCGCGACTGAACGAGCTCGAGGCGCGCTACTGGTGTCAGGGCTTCGCGCGCGCCGCCGATCAGGTCAAGCCATCCGTGATGAAGCGTTTCCTGGAGATGAATTCCAACAACAACCGGCGTTACTTCGCTGGCGAGGGGGAGGGCGTGGAGTTCACGCCGCTTGAGCCACCTGCGTTCGGGCGGCTCGGCTCGCTCACGCTACCCACGCTAGTGATCGTCGGCAGTGGCGATGAGGCGGCCGTTCAGGCCATTGCGGACGACATCGCGAGCGGCATTCCTGGCGCGCGCAAGGTCGTGATGGAGGGCCTGGCCCACGTGCCGAACATGGACGAGCCGGAGGAATTCAACCGCATCATCCTCGAATTCCTGCGCCCTGTCTGGTAATTGGCCACATTTGAAAGTTCCTACGCCATTTTGAGTACCACAACGCATTGACAAGCAGGTGCGATGGCGCTTAGAGTAGCGGCGGTCGCCGCCGCTGTCCTATTGGCGCGCATGCGGGCGGCGCCGCTGAGCCGCCCAGCGCGCCAGGAAGGATGACGTCTCCCATGGGGCTGCTTCGCAACCTCGCGCATACCTTGCTTGGCATCGCGCTCTTGACGGCGCTTTGGATCACCTCGCTGTCATTCGTCTCCAGCCAGACCACCGCGACTAGCCTGGTTGCCGACTTGGGCGCGCAGGCGCTCAATCCCTGGCTGGTCTCGCAGCATCTGGGCCTGAGCCAGTCAGGTTACGCCACGCTGGAAGCGGCGGCGACCGCGCACCCCAGCCAGCCGCTCAACATCAGCTTCATCAAGCCCACCATCCCTGGTTCGTCCATCAAGGGACTGGACTACACGCATGGCGTACAGGCTATCTATCAAGCGGCGGCAAACACGTTCTATAAGGGCGGCCCAGCGGCGACCTTCGCGCTGCCATCGAGCGTAAACAGCGTCCTGCAGACGTTCGCGCTCTTCCCGGCGCAGTACAATTCGGTGGTGCAGAAGATCGGGCTGCCCACCTGGCTGCAGCCAGCGTTTCAGTTCACCGGCCTCTCGATTGACCTGCTGACCGCTGAGGGGCACGCGCGTGTGGTCGCGCTGTTGCCCTACTTCTGGGGCGCAACGCTGCTCTTCGGCGCGTTGTCGGTGTTCCTGAGCATTTTCGCGGGCAAGAAAGCGATCGCTGGGATCTTCCTGGCGGTCGCGCATAGCGCATGGCCGGTGTTGGCGTTCTTCGCCGCGATCTGGGCGATTGGCCACTTCTACCCGGCCCGGTTCGCGCCTTTCTCGGACGCCTTTGGACTGCTGGCAGGGGCATTCGTCCCGGTCTACGGGATCGCGGCGGCGGTTGGCATTGCTGGCTGGCTTCTCTTCCGCTTCGGCGGCGCGCTGTTCAGCGGCGCGTCGCGAGCGGCGCCAGAGCCTGTGCCTGCCCGCGCGCCCACGCCGCGCTACACCCCGCCCGCGCCCAGTTGGGATAATCCGCCCAGCTACGGCCAGCAGCCACCGCGCCAGCCGGGCTACGGGCAGCAGCCGGGCTACGGGCAGCAGCCATCAGCGCCCGGCTATGGTCAGCAGGGCGGCTATGGTCAGCAGCCGCAGCAGGGCGGCTATGGTCAGCAGCCGCAGCAGGGCGGCTATGGTCAGCAGCCAGGTTATGGGCAATCGCCGCAGCAGGGCGGCTATAGTCAACAGCCACAAGCGCCAGGTTACGGCCAGCCGTCGCGGCAGTCCGGCCCCGGCCAGCAACCGGGTTACGGGCGGCAGGCAGGGCAGGACGATCCGACCTGGCCGGCAAACTAGCCCAGCGCAGTACGCGCTACGATAACTGGTTTGTCGGATCTCCCGTTTTCATAGCCCGCTCGCGGTCTTTGGCGCCAAAGACCGCGAGCGGGTTTGTATGTCGTGGGCACGCGAGTGCGTGCGGTGGCGCACGCCACGCGCTAAAATCTTTCAATGGGAGGCCAGCGAAGGAGCGGGCGAACGCTCAGGCATGCGGCGATGCGGCGGCGCGGGATACAATACAGAGGGCCGCGCGCGGAGATGACGCGCGGCGGGCATGGCGCGGAGGCGTCGGAGAGACAGATGCGAAAGAAGACACGGCAGATACATGTAGGAAATGTCCTCATCGGGGGCGACGCTCCGATCGCGGTGCAGTCCATGACCACGATGTACACGCGTGACGTGGACGCCTCGGTGGCGCAAATCATCCGCCTCGAAGAGGTCGGCTGCGAGCTCGTGCGGGTGGCCGTGCCGGAGAAAGAGGACGCGCTGGCGCTGGGCGCGATCAAGAAGCGTATCCACATCCCGCTGATCGCCGACATCCACTACGACCCCGAGATGGCGCTGATCGCCATCGAGCAGGGTGTGGACGCCGTGCGCATCAATCCTGGCAACCTGCTGAAGGACAAGACGACCGGCGGCCAGCACGCCACCTTCAAGCGCATCGTCGAGGCCGCCAAGGCCGCTGATGTCGCCATGCGTATTGGCGTCAACTCCGGCTCGATTGACGCGCTGGACCGCGGGCCAGAGATGCGCAAGGTGAGCATGCGCATGCGCGACGACGGCACGCTGGAGCGCAGCGATCCCGTCGAGGAGCGCCGCCGTGAGCGCGAGGAGCTGACCGAGCGCATGGTCGCCAAGGCGCTGGAGTATTGCGGCTGGGCCGATGATCTGGGCTACTACAACTACAAGGTCTCACTCAAGAGCTCCAACGTGCTGACGGCGGTGGAGGCGTACCGCAAGTTCGCGGCGGCCTCGGATGTGCCGCTGCACCTGGGCATTACTGAGGCCGGCACGCTGGTCACCGGCGCGGTAAAGTCGTCTATTGGCTTCGCGCTGCTGCTGGCGGACGGCATCGGCGACACGATTCGTGTCTCGCTGACCGCCGATCCAGAGGAAGAGATCCCAGTCGCCTACGAGATTTTGCGCTCGCTTGACCTGCGCCAGCGTGGCGTGACGTTTGTCTCCTGCCCATCCTGCGGGCGTGTGGAGATTGATGTGATGACCATCGCCAACGAGGTCGAGCGCCGCCTGACGAAGGTGCAGACGCCGATCCAGGTGGCCGTGATGGGCTGCGTGGTCAACGGGCCGGGTGAGTCAAAGGATGCCGACATTGGTCTCTCTGGCGGGCGTGGCAAGGGCGCTATCTACAAGAAGGGAAAGTTCCTGAAGAACGTTCCGGAAGATCAGTTTCTCGAAGAGGTCTTGAAAGAAGTGGCGGCGATCCTACCGGAGGCCGAGGCGCGGCTCGTCTACCCCGGAGAGGGTGAGCTCGGCCCGGTCAGCGCCGGCCGCACGCGCAAGGCGGGCATCCCGACGCAGACCGCGGACGCCATGGCCGCCGCCAGCGCCTCACCCAAGACGCACGGCAAGCCGCTCACCGTGATCGCCGCTGATACAGCGGGCGAGCCCGCGGAGTAGTCCTCACCAACTCAACCAGTCATTCAATAATCGCCGGATGGAGAACACTGATGTTCTTTGGCCTCGATGACGAGCAGCGCGAAATCCAGGACCTGGTGCGCAAGTTCGCGCAACGTGAGATCGCCCCGCATGCCGATGCGTGGGATGAGGAGCATTACTACCCGCGCGAGCTGCTGCGCCCAATGGCGGAGATGGGGCTGACTGGGCTGGTCACCCCGGAGGAGTATGGCGGCGCGGAACTGACCCGGCTGACCGGAGCGCTGATCTACGAGGCGCTGGCGCAGGCCGATATGGCGACGGCGGTCAGTGTCTCGGTCCACAATATGGTGGCGGGGCTGATCGCGCGCTTCGGCACGGAGGAGCAGCGGCGGCGCTGGCTGCCGGGCATGGCGGCGGGCGACTCGCTCGGCGCTTTCTCACTCAGCGAGGCGCATGCCGGCTCCGACGCCGCCAACCTGCGCGCCACTGCGCGCCGCGATGGCGACGCCTGGGTCCTCAACGGGACGAAGTTCTGGGTGACGGGGGCCGGGCAGGCCGACCTCTACGCCGTGACGCTGCGCACCGACCCCGAATCACGCGGGCGCGGCGCCTCCACCTTCATCGTCGAGCGCGACACGCCAGGCTTCAGCATCGGTAAACTGGAGCGCAAGATGGGGCTGCGCTCCAGCCCGACGGGTGAGTTGATCTTCGAGGATTGCCGCATCCCGGCGGACCACCTGCTCGGCGAGGTTGGACAGGGGCTGGAGGTGGCGCTCTCCTCGCTCGACGGTGGGCGCGTCAATATCGGCGCGATCGCGGTCGGCGTCTCGCAGGCGGCGCTGGACGTCGCGGCGCGCTACGCGGGCGAGCGCATGGCGTTCGGTAAGCCAATTGGAGCCTTCGAGGGTGTACAGTTCATGCTGGCGGATATGGCAATGAAGACCCAGGCGTCGCGGCTGCTGGTCTATGAGGCGGCATGGAAGCTGGACAATCACGAGCCGGCGACGATGTCGGCGGCGATGGCCAAGTGCTTCGCCACTGATACCGCGATGGCCGTCACGACTGACGCTGTGCAGACCCTGGGCGGGGCGGGCTACGTGCGCGACTGGCCGGTCGAGCGCTACATGCGTGATGCCAAAGTTGGGCAAATCTTCGAGGGCGCCAACCAGATTCAGCGTGTCATCATCGCACGCGGTTTGCTGGGTGATATTGCCGCACTATAGACGCAAGAAGTGGTGAAGGTCACAACCAAACGGGCGCCACCAGGCTGGCGATAGCGTATAATGCGTAGCGGCCCATCGAAATAAGGGAAGCGATACGCCGGGTTCCGCGCCTGCCCGCGCGGTCTCTCTGGCCGGCTATCACAGAGAGCGGGCGCCCATGTCAGTGTCTCCCGACAATCTTTCTTTTGTGACCAGCGCCACCGATCCATCGGGCGCGCGCTCCGATCTGGAGCGCCTCCAGCAACGCAATCGCCAGCTCGAGGAGCAGATTCAGGCGCTGACGATGGTCTTGCAGGGTGTCGCGAATACGCTGAGCGCGGAGCTCGACCTGCCGCCGCTGCTGCGCCGCATCACGCTCGTGGCTGTGCGGTTGACTGGCGCGCAAGTCGGCGCGGCCTATGTGCTGGACGCCGCCACGAACACGCTGGTGGCTCATGCGGTGGAGACAGCGGATCAGGCGGCGGGGAGCAACATCTTCACGCCGCTCATCGCCCTCGATCCCTCACAATCCGCGCAACTGCTCCCTGACGACGATACAGGCGCGCTACGCCCACGGCTGGCGCTCGATGACGGTGTGGCGGGCTATGTGGCGCGGACAGGCGAGCTGACGCTGATCCCCAACGCGCAGGACGATCCCCGCTTCCCCTTGGAACTGGTCGCGGACGACGCGGCGATCCTGCGCGCGCAGCCCGGCGCGCTGATGACGGCGCCGATGATGTTCAAGAGCGCGCTGACCGGTGTGCTGCAGGTCGCCCGGGCGCCAGGGGCCGGGGCGTTCGATGTCTGGAGCCTCGATCTGATGCGCACCCTGGCGGCGCAGGGGGCGGTCGCGGTGACGAATGCGCAGCTCTACCGGCGCGTCCGGCGTGAACGCGACCGCATCATCCAGGCCCAGGAAGACGAGCGCAAGCGGTTACAGCGCGAGTTGCACGATGGCCCGGCGCAGAAGCTGGCGCAGGTCGTGATGACGCTAGAATACGCCACGCAGCTGACCGACGCTGGCGAGCCACAGGCCGCGCGCGCGGAGGTGACGCATGCGCGCGAGACGGCGAATGAGGCGATGCGCGAGATCCGCAATCAGCTCTTCGACCTGCGCCCGCTGGCGCTGGACGCCGATAACGGTGGCCTGGTGGCGGCGCTCAAGAGTTTCATCCAGCGCTTCCAGAAGGGGCCAGGGCCGGAGTTCATCCTCAGCGCGGACTATCCCGAGCGGCTCTCGCACAACGTCGAGCTGACGGCGTTCGCTATCATCCAGGAGGCGGTCAATAACGTGCTCAAGCACGCGGGCGCCAAACAGTGCTGGATTGAGGTGCGCGAGACGGAGGATAAGTTGATCACGACTGTCCGCGATGACGGGCAGGGATTTGATCCCGACAAAATCCGCGAGGAATATTCCAGCCGGGGAAGCTGGGGAATGTTGAGTATGTCGGAGCGCGCGGGGCTGATCGAAGCGGAGGTCTCGGTCGCCTCTAAGCCCGGCAAGGGAACCGTCGTGACATTAACAGCGCCACGCCAGCCACGCGAGTCGTGACGCGGGCCGTAGGGGTTTGTATGACGCTGGCGATGGAATCGCCATGCGGAAGAGGCAGGCGGGAGGGAACGATGTCAACGCCAATCATGACTATCACATCAGATGAGAATGCGGTGAGCCTGACGTTGACTGATCACATTGTAACGATGAAGCTTTCCGATAACATCCTGGATGAGGTCCACCGCGAGATCGAGGCGGATAAAGACGTGGCCGCGCCTGGTTGGGTGGGTAATCTCGCACGCTTCGTGACGGGCTCCGTGGAGAAAATGCTGCGCACCAGCATCGAATATCCACTCACTGACATCGCCTCGATTGACTACCAGAATGGGGCGATTGTCTTCACCTACCACAAGCAGCGGATGATGACGTTCGAGGATGTGAATATTATGGTGAATGGCACACGAAAACAGGCGCTGTCCTGCTTCGCGCCAGATGACGCGGAGGCATTCGTCGCCAAGGCGCGCGAGCTGATGGCGCGGTAAGGCGCGCCTCTGCCCGTTGGAATGTCTATGGTGGTCGGAAGGTGTCTGGCGTCAGTTTTCGGGTCGCGGAGCGTCTACATTAGGTTTCCTTGTGTACCTGGAGTGGGGCGCGAGCGGCTGCGCCGCAGAGGAGCTGTGTCAGGCGCTCGCAGGTCCGCCTCGCGGTGGTCAGGCCGGAGAACTCTGGACGGCGCGGACGGTCGCGGAGTGGATGAGCGCGCGGCTGGGTTGCGTCGTAGCGGTTCAATGCGGCTGGGACTATCTGCAACGGGTGCGGTATAGCCCGCATCTCCCGCCTCCCGGCTCACACCGAGGCGGCTCCGGCGGCGCAGGCGGCCTTAAAAATTCCGACCACTCCTGAGAAGCGAAGCGAACGGCTTTCCTTCCGCCCAGGTCGAGGTCTGGGCCACCAACTAACACCGCATCGGGCTCAAGCCCATGCTGCGCCGGGTCTGGGCGCCGCGCGGGCAACGGCCTGTGGCTCCAGTGTAGCATCGCTACGAGTGGCGCTACGTAGCCGGCTTCATCCATCCCGCCTCTGGTCGCGCCCTTTTTCACCTGGCGACCACCGTCTCGATCCCGCTCCTTGAAGTGGAGCTGGTCGCCTTCGCCAACCAGGTCGGCGCGCGTCCACGCAAACAGATCGTGCTGGTCCTCGACTGCGCAGGGTGGAAACCTACCAGCGTCAAATTATAGAATAGCCCGTAAAGCCGCTGTGCCTTTAGGCCATGCGGATGAAAGGGCCTGCGTTGGCTTGAGCCAGAAGCCTGTTAAATGAGAGAACGAGGCGGCATCTCGTGCTGGTCAATAACGTGCCTTTTCCGAGATCTGAGCTGCATGAGAGGCGCCGGCGAGGAAAACGAATGGGGTCTGGAACCCACCCGGTCGCTGTCTGAAATGAGGTTCGGGTGAGGGGTAAGTGAGACGAAGGGTGGAATATGAGTATGTCGCTCGCAATTGAAGCATCGGAGTCCGACGCGCCTACCTGGGCTAAGAGAGGGCTCGTTACCCTCTTGAAGCCGCTATGGCTCATCCTGTTACTTCAGGCCGCTGCGTCGACGCTCCTGCTTCACAACACCGCCTTTGAAGATGAGGCGCTCTACATCCATGCCGGCACACAGCTGTTGCGTTCGCTCACCGGCGGCCCGCCTCCGCCGGCGGACTACGCGACCTTCTTCTCCGGGTATCCCTATTTCTATCCATTACTGGCAGGGGTCCTGAACCAGTTCGGTGGCCTGGAGACGGTACGCATCTTCAGTTTGGCGTGTATGCTTGTGACGACGGCGTGCGTTTATGTTGTCACTCGGCAGCTCTACACTCAAGCAAGTGCGTACGCCGCCGCCCTCCTGTTCGCGTGTGCAGGGCCAACGCTGTTCCTGAGTCAATTGGCCACCTTCGACACGCTTTCGTTGATGTTGCTCGCCCTCGCCACACTGGTGGCTTTCCAGGTGAGCGCGGCGCGCAATCCCGCAGGTGCGGCGGTAGTGGCGCTTTTACTCGTGCTCGCGGTTGCCGCCAAGTACGCTGCCCTCCTGTTTGTCCCCTTCGTCATAGCTCTTATGGCCGTACGGACGCTGGAGCAGCGTGGCTGGAGACGCGCGCTATCGCTTGTCGTTCTCGCGCTTGCGACACTCGCTGTGATCGCTGTCGGGTTGTATTTTGTCACCCCTCACGATGTGCTGGCTGGATTGAGTGTCACAACGACAAGCCGCATAGCCCTCATCCGGACTCCTGACTCGTATCTGCTCACAATCATCTGGTCGCTAGGTGGGTTAGTGTGGGTATTGAGCTTGATTGGCCTGGCCTTTAGCCCGAAACGACTGCGGCTAGTGGGGCTCGTGTTGTTTGTCGCGTCTCTTGCGGCGCCTGCGTACCACCTGTACACTGGCGAAAGTGTTTCGCTGCATAAGCATATCGATTTTGGACTGTTCTTCGCCGTGCCCTTAGCAGGATATATGGTGTCGGAGCTAATTACTAGTTTTGTGCCACGGATCCAGGCCCGAGTGGTGTTACTCCTCCTGCTCTTCGCAATAGCGTTCGTGATGGGCGCACAAAATGCCCTGTGGTGGTACCATGGTTGGCCAGATACCACCCACCTAATAAGTACGGCCCGCACGCAACTTTGGGGCGGAAACGGCCGATATCTGTGCGGGGACTATGAGATATTGGAGTACTACCTTGACGGCGTGACTACAGATCAGCAGTACACAGGACCATACACCTTCCGTTATACCGACGCGCATGGCAATCATCTTACAGGGGAGGCGGCATACAAGGCCGCTATCAATGACGGCTATTTCGACGTGATCGAGTTGAATTTCCCGCACGGAGCCCTCAGCAACGCATTAAGTCCAGTTGTAGAGGCGCAGTCGCAGTATCACCTAGTTGCCAAGTTGACATACTCTGACTCGTATGGCACTGGCTACTACCTGATTTGGGGCAAGAGTTGAACTCGGTAGAATCTGGTGGGCATGTGTGCGAGGTAGATCCCCACGCGACGACACGCCCCAAAGTGGTCTGCCTCGCCCGGTTCCTATGCCGGGCCGAGGGGACCACGGTGGTGGGACGGTAGATGGCGCGCAGAGCGTGTGTGACTGAAGCGCGCACGACCAGCGCGCCGCTATAAGCCCATTCTGATAGTGCGCTTTCCTCACGAGTGTGGACGTTGAGATTGCATCAGCGTGCGCATTTATACCGTATTTATTTAGTCTAGATATCATATATGTTACCGTCCGGCGAGCATCGCCGTGATAAACTATGAGGCTGAGATTCATAGGTGGCTTCGTGACACTCATGTTTAGCTCGTGACGAAGCATGCGCGCATCATCGCATTCTGACAGGTGGTAGATTCGTGGGTGGGCGCACATTGTTTGATACAGAATCCGGCCGGGGGGGCGGAGATTGAACGGCCTCAGCCCCGCTCGCGCTGTGCGTCGACCCTCTAGCGCCGCGACCGCAAACTACAACTTCTCAACGGGATTCCGTATGACTTGCCATCAGCGTCGCTGGAATCTGATTTGGCGCTATTTGCCCTGAAACGGTCAAAGTAGATACGTGGACTAGGCAACGGTAGCTGTTCGCTGTTCTAGCCAGACGCTCCTTTATCCACGAGAACCACTGTTCTTGAGGCGATGACGCCGCTTGGATCTGGAGCGTCATCATCGTGTTCGCACGAATCACCATGTATAAGGTTTACCGCGCTTGACTGTGGGGTATAGAGCGCATGCGTAAAACACCAGACCGGTCTGAGGCCACTGTGACGTTACCTCCGGTTCCTGCCCCCATGCCTCCAAATGGCGATGAGACAACGCTCTATTTACACCGCTACGCGTGGCTGCTGATTCCCGCCTCGTTGGTCTCTTTCATCTGCGCAACGCTGAGCGTCTCGCGCTTCTTGGTCGCCGATTCCAGATTGAGATGGATGCTGCCGTACCTTGTCTTCACAGCTATATACTTCGTGATCTCGCTGGTGGTCAACATTCATTTCGGCGGGTTCAACCTGGCGGAACACCGAGCGCTGGTCGAACGGTACGCGAATGTGGCGGCGCGCGCGGGAATAGACATTTTTCTGCCCACATGCGGCGAAGACCTGAATGTTCTGACGAACACCTGGAACGGTGTACGGGCGCTCCGCGCGATCCATCAGGGGAGTATCGATGTATACGTGCTCGATGACTCCGACCGGTCAGAAGTAGCTCAACTTGCCAGTATCTTCGACTTCAAATACTCTGTGCGCCCCTCTCGCGGTTGGTTCAAGAAGGCAGGCAACTTACGGCATGGTTTCAATATCTCGCGTCCGCTGGGCCACGAGTTTGTAGTCATCTTTGATGCTGATTTCCGGCCGCGAAACGATTTCCTGCGCGAGTTGCTGCCATATTTTTATGCGGATCCTCGCGTGGGGCTCGTTCAGTCGCCCCAGTATTTCGACGTGCGTCGCGAGCAATCCTGGCTTCAGCGGGGAGCGGGAGCGGTGCAAGAATTCTTTTACCGGTATAGCCAGGTGGCGCGGCAGAGCCACGACGCGGCCATTTGCGTGGGCACGAATGCTATTTATCGCCGCGCCGCTTTGAACGACACGGGGGGCACCGCGCTCATCGAGCATTCCGAAGACGTGCACACTGGGTTCAATATGCGTATGCATGGTTGGACCCTGACATATGTGCCGCTCATCCTTGCCAAGGGCGTTTGCCCTGACAGCATGGATGCGTTTTTCAAGCAGCAATACCGCTGGTGCTTGGGCTCGATGAGCCTGCTTGGCTCAGGCAAGTTTTGGCGCACGCGGATGAGCTTCCGCGCGCGTATGTGCTACTTCACTGGTTTCTGTTATTACATCCACACCGCTGTGTCGCTGTTCTTCGCGCCGATCATTCCGTTGACGCTCCTTACGGTTGAGTCTCAGGATATGGTGGCGAGTCGCTATCTGTTGCTGATACCTGCGGTGTTGTATACCTTTGTCATCTTCCCTCTCTGGCACCGCTCAGACTACGGCGCTGAGGTGTGGGCCGTGAAGCATGTCTACAGCTGGGCGCACCTCTTCGCTATTGTGGATGTGTTGCGGGGTAGTCATATGGAATGGGTGCCTACAGGAGTTACGAACGGCACTGGGGGCAGTGGCTCCCGTTACCGCGTGTTTCGGTTCGTGCAGGTCGTGATTGGCTTTGCGCCTAGCCTAGCCTGGGCTATCTTGGGCGCTGTCCGCGTGTTTGTGTGGCACGAGGTCGTGTTCCTTCCGCTGCTTCTTGCTGGGATCTTCGCCGCCTATGCCACAGGGCGTGTGACATTCTACCGGCAGCGCGAAAGCGCCACGCGAAGATATCACCTCGCTACTGGAGACCCAACGCGTCCGCTTGTAGCGTTGACTGTGGATGTGCAGACGATGACCGTATTAAGCACGGATGGGGAGCAATAGACACACAACCGACCACTCGTTAGATTTCACAATCAAAGGCGACGCAATGATACGGTTCTCGTTGAAATCACTCCTGAAAAAGACGCTTAGCCTCGCAGGCTCTAGCCGGGCTCGCCTACTCCTGGGAGTGGCGCTCGCCGTCGCGCTTGTGGCGCGAATATTCCTTCCCCTCGTGATGTCGAATAGCAATCATCGGGAAATTCCCGATATCGGGAAGACACCAATAGTACAAAGCCAGGAATCTAACCGCGAGGCGCTGGCGCTGCATGTGCGCGGGAATCTCCTGGTTACGCATGATGGGCGCAGCGTACTATTGCGTGGCGTCGACCGTGATGGCTCGGATTTTTTGTGCGCCGAGGGGCATGGGATCATTGATGGGCCGACCGGGCAGCATTCCATCGAGGCGCTTCTCAGTTGGGATATCAACACTGTCCGCATTCCCCTGAACGAAGCGTGCTGGTTGGGCGCGCCCGGTCTTGCGCCGCAATATAGTGGGATCACGTACCAGAACGCGATCGCAGCATATACGCAGGCCCTGACGGGGCAGGGAATATATGTAATTCTTGACCTGCACAAGAACGGTCCGGGAACCGCCGTTGACACACATACCATCGTTCCCATGCCCGACGCCGATCATTCGGTGACGTTCTGGCAGCAGGTCGCTAGCCGGTTTAAAGACAACGGAATGGTGCTGTTCGATCTGTTCAACGAGCCTCACAGTGTCAGTTGGCAGTGCTTGCGTGACGGCGGTCTGTGTGCGGGCGTATCCTATCGTACGGTGGGAATGCAGACACTTGTGCGGACCATTCGAGCGACGGGCGCCGCGAATGTGCTGATCGTCGGAGGTTTGCATTGGACGAACGATCTGAGCCAGTGGCTCAAATACGCTCCTCAAGACCCACTCCATAACCTTGCCGCGTCCTGGCATGTGTATGTGCTCAACTCACCTTGCCGCACAGTGGCGTGCTACACCCAAACGCTGGCTCCGGTCGCGGCTCAGGTCCCGCTCATAGTGGGTGAGTTTGGCGTCGACGAGGCTGGTATTTCCTGCGCCCCGAGGGGGATGGATGGGGTCGCGGAGTTACTCAATTGGCTTGACAAGAGCCAGGCCAGTTACTTGGCCTTCAGCTGGAACGTGGGAAAACAGACGTGTGGCAGCCTCTCACTCATCAGTGACTACGCGGGAACACCGCACGCGCCGAATGGAACCGCGTATAAGGCGCACTTGCTGGCCCTGGCTGCTTTGGCGTCCTCCTCACCGATTTCCCCGGCGCGGGGACGCGCCCCGTGATGCCGATTGAGTCGGGCGGCATGTGACTCTAAGCGCACTGGAATTGGGGTTAGTCCAGATATTCCTTGAGTAGGCGGCTGGCGGCGGGATGGCGCAGCTTGCGGATTGCGCGCTCCTCGATCTGGCGCACGCGCTCGCGGGTGACGTTCAGCTGCCGGCCTACTTCTTCGAGCGTGTAGTCATGGTCATCCACCAGGCCGAAGCGCAGCTCGATGACCTGACGCTCGCGCAGGGTGAGGCTGCTTAGCGCGCGCCGGACTTCCTCGCGCAGCATCTCACGGTCGGCGCTCTCGGAGGGGCCTTCGGCGCTCTGGTCCTCGATGAGATCAGAGAGTGAGTTTTCTTCCTCGTCAGTGAGCGGGGCATCGAGGGAGAAGACCTTCTCGGCCCAGACGAGCAACTCGGTCACGCGGTCGGCGGTGACGCCCAGGCGCTCGCCGATCTCCGCGACGGTTGGTTCGTGGCCTAGTTCCTGGTAGAGCTGGCGGGTCATGCGCTTGACGCGCATCACTTCTTCCATGATGTAGACCGGCAGGCGCACGGTGCGGGTGCCTTCGAGGATCGAGCGGGTGATGGCCTGCTTGATCCACCAGGTGGCGTAGGTCGAGAAGCGGAAGCCCTTGTTCGGGTCAAACTTGACGACCGCGCGGATGAGGCCGATATTCCCCTCGCCGATGAGGTCTTCGAGGGGTAGGCCCTGGCCGACGTAGCGCTTGGCGATACTGACGACAAGGCGCAGATTGGCCTCGATCAGGTGGTTGCGCGCGTTACGCTCGCCACGCTCGACCCGCTTCGCCAGTTCCAGCTCGCGCTGCGCGGAGAGGAGCGGAATGCGGGCGATTTCGCGCAGGTAGAGGCGCAAGCTGTCGCTCTGCGAGAGCGCGCTCACATCGCCCGCGTCGCGATCTGCCGCCATATCGTGATCCCCGCGCACGCCCCGCTCAGGCCCGAATCCGGTCGGTTCTTCCATAGCCATGGTATTGCTCGTTTCTCCGGGGGAACGCCGCTGGCGAAGTATAGCACTGGGCCGTTCGCGCGCGCAAGGCGCATGGGAGGCGCGGCCAGACCGCTCACCTGAGCGGGGCAGCGCGCGGCGACGAGTCGCCGCTTCCAGAACGACAGGCCGCGCTGTTCGATGGTGTCCAGTAGGCCATGTGCGGCGCGGGTGCTGTGGGAATGATAGACACTCCCTCACCAGCATGTCAAGCGGACAGCGCCGGACAGGAACGGGCCGCGCCACCCAGCCCGGGGCGGCGGGTGGCGGACGCTTATTCCGCCAAGGTCTCAGTCATGTTCGCGGCTTGCAGAAGGCTGAAGCTGTTGCCATAGAGGTCGAGTAGCACGGTTTCCGTCCCGTACATGTGGCGCTGGGGCGGCGACGTGAAGCGCACGCCCAGCGCGCTCAACCGTTCGTAGTCGCCCAGGCAGTCGTTGGTGGCGAGCACCCAGGTGGTGTTCTGTCCCACGCGCTCCAGCATCGCGCGCGCGCCCTCCTCGCCGTGGAACGCGGGGTCGGGCTGCTGCAGGACGATTTCCAGCTCGCGCTGTCCGGCGGGGGCGACCGTCAGCCAGCGCGTCGCGCCCATGGGCATGTCGGCACGCTTCTCAAAGCCCAGTTTCTCGGTGTAGAAGCGCAACGCCTCGTCCTGGTCGCGTACGAGAATCGTGACGCGGGCGAGATGCGTAATCATGACGCCGGTCCTTCTCTACAAGGCTCATCGCGCGTGTCGCTCACAGGCCACGCGACGACTCAGTGTACCATGCGGTCCGCCCTCGCCCGCGCGAACGCTGGAGTGTCTCGCGCTAGAGGCGGCGTGTGGTTTCGGGGTCAAAGAGATGGACCTTGAAGGGGTCCACCGCCAGCGCCACCCGCTCACCATGCCGGATGACCACGTCGGGCGCCACGCGGGCCGTCACGCCCTTGGTCTCGGCGGTCTCAGAGACCACCGCGCCCTCCGCGTGGAGGTAGATCAACTGCTCGTTGCCCAGATGTTCCACCACATCCACCGTCCCCACCAGCGTGTTCGGGTCGCTCTCGCTGGCCAGCCACAGGTTTTCAGGCCGCACGCCCGCGACCACCGTTCGCCCGCTGTCGCCCACGTCCGTTAGCGCCGCCTCGGCGATGACGCTGGGCAGTGTCAGCGTCCGCTCGCCGATGGTGAGCGTCGCGTTCGCGCCGTCGCGGCGGAGCGCGCCGTTGAAGAAGTCCATCGAGGGGCTGCCAATGAAACCGGCGACGAACAGGTTCGCCGGGCGGTCGTAGAGCTCTTGTGGCGTCCCAAGTTGCTGGATCAGGCCGTTGTTGAGCGTCGCGATGCGGTCGCCCATCGTCATCGCCTCGACCTGGTCGTGCGTGACGTAGACGAAGGTCGTCTGTGTCGACTGATGCAGCCGGGAGATCTCGGCGCGCGTCTGCACGCGCAGCTTGGCGTCGAGGTTGGAGAGCGGCTCGTCGAGCAGGAAGACCTGTGGCTCGCGCACCAGCGCCCGGCCCAGCGCGACGCGCTGGCGCTGGCCGCCGGAGAGCGCGCGGGGGTGGCGCGGCAGGTACTCCTTAATGCCCAGCATGCCGGCGGCGCGCATCACCCGGCGGTCAATCTCGTCCTTTGGAGCGCCGTGCTGCTTGAGGCCGAAGGCCATGTTGTCGTAGACGCTCATGTGTGGATAGAGCGCGTAGTTCTGAAAGACCATCGCGATGTCGCGGTCCTTGGGCTCTACATCGTTGACTATCCGCTCGCCGATGTAGAGCGCGCCATCGCTGATTTCTTCCAGCCCGGCGATCATACGCAGCGCGGTGGTCTTGCCGCAGCCGGAAGGCCCCACCAGCACCAGGAACTCGTGGTCGCGGATGTGCAGGTTGAGGTCGGTAATGACCGGCGGGTTCTCGCCGTACCGCTTGTAGACATGCTCGAATCGGACTTCCGCCATATGTGCGCGCTCCCGCTGTGCTACTCAGTCCGTTATGAGAATCGCTCGTTCATTAGAGTCACGCGCGAACGCCGGTTGACGAGGGGCCGAAGAGCGCAATACATTCGTATGCTGCCTGCTTGGGGTCTGCCTGAGCATTTGCGATGACGGCGCGCAGGAGCGATTCGAGCTGGTCGAGTTGATCGGGTGTGAGCGCCGCGAACCGCCGGTGGACCCATTCGGCATGCGCCGCGATCACGCACTCGCGCACAGTTCGGCCTGCTGGGGACAGCACGACGCGCATGAAGCGGCGATCACCGCCTTTGCCCGGCATGCGACGCGCCCAGCCCAGGGCCTCGAGTTTGTCCACGATCTTGGTGACGTTGCTCTTGTCACAGATCAGTAGGCGGGCGAGCTCCGCCATCGTGCGGCCATCGTCCGGCTCGAGATGCGCGAGCGCCCAGAAATGAGGGATGGTGAGAACGTAGTCTTCGTTGTCGCCAGCTTCGCCAGAGCTGGCGCCGTCACGCCCAATCCTCGTCACTGGGGAGAGCGCCGCAAGAAAGCGTTTGTCGCCCGCGTCCATCTCGATGAACGCCTGCGAGAGCAGATGATAGACCGCGTCAGTGCGGTGGGGGCTTTTCAGAGCCGCCGCGCGCCGATCGTCCGGGTGCACTCTGTTGGCCTTTCAACAGTTGAATCCTCAACAGTCTCCGTGCCAGCATAATACCTGGCCAATTGTCCGCTTGTCAACTCCTGAGCGGACGGGGCGTGGCGATCCTCGCTCCGGAGCGATAGGAACACGATAGCTTGACCCGCGCGGAGATTGGCTTGTAGACTACGAGGCGACTGGGTCGCTGGCGGGTCACCCATCCAGGCCTCTCGCAATACGCTCCCGGCGCCTCACTGTCCCCCACATGTCTCGTGGTTGCGGCTGGCGCCTGTGTGGCGCGCCGGGGAGTCTGCGTCTCAATGACCATCACATGGCCGCGCGCTGGCGGTATCCTCGCTCACCCGACCTCATTCCCCAGCCCGCATGGCATCGGTGACCTTGGCCCAGGGGCAGAGGGGTTCTTTGATTTCCTCGCGACCGCCGGGCAGACCCTCTGGCAGACGTTGCCGCTGGGGCCGGCCGGTTATGGCGCCTCACCCTACGCGGCGCTCTCGGCCTTCGCGGGCAATCCGGCGCTGATCTCACCGGAGCGGCTGGTCGAGGATGAGCTGCTCACCGAGGCGGATGTCGCGGAGCCGCCCGCTTTCCCCGCGCGCCGGGTGGACTACGGCGCCGCGACCGCCTGGAAGATGCGATTACTGACCAACGCCCACGCCCGCTTCATGGAGCAACCCCACCATCCTCTGCGCGCGGCGTATGACGAGTTCTGCGGACAGAGCGCGGACTGGCTGGACGATTTCGCGCTGTTCATGGCGCTGAAAGGGGCGCATGAACAGCGGTCATGGGTCGAGTGGCCCCAGCGCTACGCGCAGCGGCAGCCGCAGGCGATGGCGGAGGCGCGGCGCGCGCTGGCTGGCCCGATCGCCCTGCACCGCTTCGCGCAGTTCATCTTCTTCCGCCAGTGGGCGCGGACTCGCGAGGAGGCGGCGCGGCGCGGTGTGCGCATCATCGGCGATCTGGCGATCTTCGTCGCGCATGATAGCGCCGATGTCTGGTCGCATCCCGATTATTTCTCCCTTGATAAGGACGGTCAGCCTACCGAGGTCGCGGGCGTCCCGCCGGACTATTTCAGCAAGACCGGCCAGCGCTGGGGCAACCCGCTCTACCGCTGGGACGCGCTGCGCGAGAGTGGCTATCGCTGGTGGATAGACCGCGTGCGCCAGGCGCTGCGCGTCTACGACATCATTCGCCTGGACCACTTCCGCGGCTTCGAGTCGTACTGGGAGATTCCCGGCGATTTACCGGACGCGGTCCACGGGGCGTGGAAGCCAGGGCCCGGGGCGGACCTGTTCACCGCGATCCGCGAGGATCTGGGTGAGGTTCCATTCATCGCCGAGGACCTGGGCGTAATTACGCCGGAGGTCCGAGCGCTGCAGCGCGGGCTGGGTTTCCCCGGCATGCGCGTGCTGCAGTTCGCCTTCAGCGGCACGGCGCGCAATCATGACCTGCCGCACAACTACACCCCGAACTCGGTGGTCTACACCGGCACACATGACAACGACACCACGCGCGGCTGGTTCGCGGCGCTCACGGGCCACGAGCGCGCCTATGCGCTTGAGTATCTTGGCTGCGAGCCGGAAGGCGTGACCTGGGCGATGATCCGCGCGGCCTATGCCTCGGTCGCGCGCATGGCGATCACGCCGCTTCAGGACGTGCTGGACCTGGGCAGCGAGGCGCGCATGAACTACCCCTCAAGGCCCGATGGGAACTGGGAGTGGCGCTACGCGGAGGATGACCTCACATTTACCCATGCCCAGCGCCTGCGCAAACTGGCGGAGCTGTACGGCAGGTAGGCGGCTGGCGGACACGAAGACCGCCAAGACCTCGCGACGCTCGCCTCAGGCGTAGGTGAGCGTCATCGCGCCATTGGCGAAGGAAATACCCTTGATGGTCAGGCTCTGCCCGCCTCCAATGGAGAGACTGCTCGCCTTCGCAAGTTGCTGATCCATGGACGAGACGATGGGGTTGAGCGCCAGCCCTGGCAGCGGGAAGCCGCCAACCGAGCCGCTGACCGCTTTGACGGTAAGCTCGCCCTGGCTCACCGAGGGAGCCAGCACGATCACAGCGGTTTGGCCGGAGCCGAACAGCGTTCCCTGCAGCACTCCTGAGATCGTCAGCTGTCCGTTCGCCTCGATGTGGGTCTGAATGTTCGTCAGCGAGCCACTGGCGCTCGAGCCGTTGAGCGCCTTGTTGAGTAATGTGTCGGTGATGGTGACTGTGAGCGCGCCGCCAGTTGAGTTCGATGATGTAGCGGGCGCGGGCGCCTTCGCGAAGAGCACGCCAACGATCAGCGCCGAGATGATCGCGCCCGCGATAAAGGCCCCCACCACCGCCAGCGCAATACCGCAGCCGGGCCAGAAGGAAGCCGGTAGGCGCGACGGAGGGGACTGGGGCGACTGGGGTGACGGCGGCTGCGCGCGCCAGGAGGGGTAATTTGGTGGCGACTGCATCGGGACCGTCGCGTCGTCATAGGACATGCGGTTGTTTCTCCATCTAGGCGTCTAGGCGCGTCGCAGGCTCAATATCATGAAGAACGGGAACTGATAGCCCACTGGAATGAGCGTATCACTTCGCCGCTTGAATGCCTCTTCTGGTGTGGGAACGTCTATCAGTCGGAGGAGTATAAGGCCTGCCCCACGGCACGCGTCTATATACTCTTCGAGCGTGCGCTGGAAGAAGAACACTTTGACGCCTGCTTCCGCCATGCCGCGATAGGAAACCATCTCCTCACCGCTGAAATAGTCCTTGACGTGGCTACGCACGACAAAAGAATAGGGATTGTTCAGCGAGAGGATGCAGCGACCGCCCGGTTTGAGCGCGGCGGCCACCGTACGCAGAAAGCCGCGATAGTCAGGGACATCGTTGAGGACCATGTGGCTGGCGGCGAGATCGAACTGGCCCGCAAGGTCCGGCGCGGGCTGACTGAGATCGCCTAGACGCCAGGTGATGGCGCCCTCTGGGTCCCTCGCGTGGGCGAGCGTCAGCAGATTCTCTGCCACATCCGCGCCAGTGACCCGCGCGCCGCGCGCCGCCAGGATGCGCGACAGATACCCCTCACCGCACCCAGCGTCGAGCGCGCGCAGACCGGCCACATCGCCAACCTCCGCCAGCAGCCTCGGCATGATGGGATCGGCTTCGATCCCCAATTCTTCGCGCGCGGCCACCAGCGCGGCATATTCGGCGGCGTAGGTGTTGTAGGCATTCACTGGTTGCGGCAAGGCTGTCCTCCATATTTCCGCATGCTCCAGACGCCTGCTCCGCACAAAGATCGCAGGGCTAACGTCTGCGTTGTACCACAGCGCGCAGTGAAAGCGGGAGAGCGCTGTGACTAGGCATAGCGCACAACGCCACAGCCAGGCTTCTGGTCAAATCGCCGTGGCCGTGCCCATATGCGCGCGCGGTATACTGCTAGTCGGGTGATGTCTCAAGCTGTTGATTGTGCATTCCGCACGTACAACGCGTCACGCGATGCGCGGGGCGACTACGCAGAGACACGCGCATGGCAATTGACGACAACCGAAAGCAGGGGTACAACAGGCATGGCGAAAACGCCCGAAGAGGTCATGCGGTTCGCGCAAGAGAGCGGCGTCCGCATGGTGGATGTCAAGTTTACTGACATGCCGGGTACATGGCAGCATTTCAGCATCCCAATGAGCGCGTTTAATGTCTCGGCCTTCAGCGAAGGCATTGGCTTCGACGGCTCCAGTATCCGCGGTTTCCAGGAGATCAATGAGAGCGACATGCTCCTGCTCCCGGACCCCACAACCGCAATCCTCGACCCGTTCACGGCGGTCCCCACTCTTAGCCTGATCTGCGATGTCGCCCAGCCAGGCGAGCTAGCCTCCTACAGCCGCGACCCGCGCTACATCGCGCGCAAGGCCGAGGCGTATCTCAAGTCCACTGGCATTGCCGACACCGCCTATTTTGGCCCCGAAGCTGAGTTCTTCGTCTTCGACGAGGTCCGCTTTCGCTCGACGACCAACGAGCAGTCGGCGTTTGTGGATAGCGACGAGGCCCACTGGAACACGGGCCGCGTTGGCACGCCCGACCGCCCGAACCTGGGCCACCGCCTGCGCGCGAAGGAAGGGTATTTCCCCGTCTCGCCCAGCGACACGCTCCAGGACCTGCGCGCCGAGATGGCGCTGACGATGGAGGCCTGCGGCATTGCCGTGGAGGCGCAGCACCACGAGGTTGCGACCGGCGGCCAGTGCGAGATTGACATGCGCTTCGACTCGCTGGTGACGATGGCCGACCGCCTGCTGCTCTACAAGTACATCGTCAAGAATGTCGCGCGCCGGGCAGGCAAGACAGTGACCTTCATGCCCAAGCCGATCTTCGGCGACAATGGCTCCGGCATGCACGTCCACGTCAGCCTGTGGAAGGATGAGCGACCGCTGTTCGCTGATCCCAATGGCTATGCTGGCGTCTCCGAGATGGCGCGCATGTTCATCGGCGGCTTGCTGAGTCACGCGCCCGCCGTGCTGGCCTTCGCCGCGCCGACTACCAACAGCTACCGCCGGCTGGTGCCGGGCTACGAGGCGCCCGTCAACCTGGTGTACTCGCAGCGCAACCGCTCCGCCGCCGTGCGCATCCCGATGTACTCCGAGAACCCGAAAGCCAAGCGCATCGAGTTCCGCCCGCCGGACCCGACCGCCAACCCATACCTGACATTCTCGGCGATCCTGCTGGCTGGCCTGGATGGCATCAAGCGCGGCCTGCTGCCTGAGCAGAACGGCTACGGCCCGGTAGACCGCAACATCTATGAGATGTCGGAGGCTGAGAAGCGCGAGATTCGCTCGGTGCCAGGCTCGCTCGATGAGTCGCTCTCCGCGTTGGAGGCCGACCGCGAGTTCCTGCTGGCTGGCGGCGTCTTCACCAGCGATTTGCTGGAGAAGTACATCGAGTTCAAGCGTGAGCAGTCCGCCGAGGTGCGCCTGCGCCCGACGCCGCTGGAGTTCTCGCTCTACTACGACGCCTAGCCATCCAGGGGGCGCTTGCCCTCACCAATAGTCATTCATGCGCGACCGCCTTCCCACGGGGCCTGCCGGGGGAAGGCGGTCGCCATATTAACCGCGGGCGCCAGCGGCGCGCGTTCGCGGCTGTGACACCCGCGTGTGTGCAATCGCTCGCGCTGAGACGCGCGGGTGAGGGCTGTGCGCGCTAGGTGAGAGGTATTGGCTTGATACAGAGCCATACCTGCACGTGATCGCGAGAGGAGCGTCGCTATGAACACCTCGATTATGGGATCCCCAGCCGCACGCCAGCGACGCCCAGATGTGTCGCCGGATGAAACGAGCGCCGCCTGGGCGCCGCTCTACCGGATTGGCGCGGTGGCCGCGCTGGCCTCGGTCGCGGTGATCGCGCTGGCGGTGGTGGTCTTCCTGCTCTGGCCGCCGCCGAGTGACGTCAGCGGTTTCTTCGCGCTGCTTCAGCGGAACCCGTTCCTCGGGCTGCTTGACCTCGATCTGTTGCTCGTGACGAGCTATGCCCTCATGAGCCCGATCTATCTCGCCCTGTATGTCGCGCTCAGGCGGGCCAGCCAGTCGCTGATGCTGATCGCGCTGACCTTTGAGCTGCTGGGAACCGCGCTGATCCTGGGGTCGAATCCGGCCTTCGCGATGCTCTCGCTCAGTGGCCAGTACGCCGCCGCGACAGCGGAGGCGCAGCGGTCATCGCTGCTGGCGGCGGGTCAGGCGCTAATGGCTACCTCGATTGGCACGGGGTTCAACGTCGGGTATGTCTTCGGCGCGGTCGCCACGCTGCTGATCGCGGCGGTTATGCTGCGCAGCGGCGTCTTCAGCAGGGCGACGGCGTTAGTTGGGCTGGCGATGGGCGCGTTGATGGTGATACCGGCGACGGTGGGGACGCTGGGCCTGATGCTCTCGCTGCTCTCGCTCATCCCGACGGTGGTGTGGCTCATCATGGTCGCGCTGAGGCTCCTCCAACTAGGCGACGTGCGAGGAGTAAACGCAATTCCAGCCCGCTAGCATGGCCGCTGGTGAGCAGACAATGAACGCGGGTCGCGCGGCTTCAACTCTGGCGCTTGAAACACGGCCTGCTTTCGTGTATCCTTGCGTCAGGCTTCACGGGCCACACAAGGCGCGTGATTGGCTCGGAGGTCGCGGGCGCGCTTATCCAAGCGCGCCCGCGCGTGAGGAGGCTACGCGATTCATGTTTGAGGACAAGACGCTGCGCTGCCGCGAGTGCGGGCAAGAGTTCATCTTTAGCGCGGGGGAGCAGGAGTTCTATCAGCAGCGGGGCCTGGTAAACGAGCCAGGACGCTGCCCCACATGCCGGGCGAGCCACCGCGCCGCGATGGCGGCGAATCGCGCGTCGGGAGAGCGCGGCCCCCGCGAGATGTTCAAGACGGTGTGCGCGGAGTGCGGTGGCGAGGCGGAAGTGCCATTCGTCCCCAAGACTGAGAAGCCGGTGTATTGCAGCTCCTGCTTCGAGAAAGTCAGGCCGCGCAGCTAGGGCCGTGGTTCGGCGTTGGGCGCGCTGGCCTTTTCACCCAGTTTGCGCTCGACGCCCGCGCGTAGCCGGTCAATATTGTCTTTGTGTGAAACGATGACGATGACTGATGCGGCGACGATGAAGGCGCAGTGAGGCCAGCTATCAAATCCGGTGATGGTCAGAAAGATTTCGATCGAGCCTGCCATTAGCGCGCCCATGACCGATCCAAGCGAGACGTAGCGTGTGAGAAAGACAGCCGGGATACCGGCGATGGCCGCGAAGAGGGTCGCGAGTGGCGACATCGTGGTCATTGATCCTGTGCCCGTCAGCACGCCGCGTCCGCCTTTAAAGCCAATAAAGATCGAATAATTATGACCCAGCAGCGCCGCGATGGCTGCCAGCGCTTCGGCGCTGTCGCGTAGCGTATTCCACGTTTGGTCGCTGTAGCCAGGATGCGCGATCGCGCCGAAGAAGAGGAAGCGAACGAGCAGCACGGCGGCCACGCCCTTGAAAAAATCCACCAGCACGACTATCGCCGCCGGGCCACGGCCAAGTGTGCGCAGGACATTTGTGGCGCCGGTTTTGCCGCTCCCCTGCAACCGTGGGTCGGATCCGCCGAAGATGCGGCTGACAATCACCCCGGTGGGAATGGACCCCAGCAGGTAACCGGCGACAATCGCGCCCAGAAATCGCAGGGTGATATCGAGTGCCGACATGGGATGCCTCCATCGCTTCGTTACGAGGGGTTACGAGGGGCCAGCGTGGCCCGGCATGGCACTGGTGAGCATAGGCGAGCCATTGTGGTCTGTCAAGAACGCGCGGCCAGGGAGACAAATCCTCACATATCGGTGCCGTTCTTGTTGGTACTGTTCTTGTTGTATACGAGATCGCGGAAGCGTGGCCTATCAAGTGGGATGTGACGTGATCGGACGCCGCCGCGCGCATTCGCTCGAGCGGTGACGAAGCGACGCGTGGGGGGGTAGCGGATGGAGTGAAGGCTTGATATAATGTGTTAAGATTGAGTGACTCCCCTCCCGATTGAAGTTCCCGCCGCCCGCGACACGATATGCGCAATGATGCGCAGTGAGGCGGGCGCATGGCGCGAGGAATCACTGGAACCTCATCCACCGCAACCCCGTCCTATCACCATCTCTTCACATCGCCGCTGCCGCGTCGCGGCTGACCACAACCACCGCTTGATCGCCCGCGCCTCACCGCACGCATGACAGACGGACGAGACGCTTCATGAATTTGTGACGGCAACAAACATGACATCCCGGCCCAGGAAGGCGCGCAAAAGCGCCGCCCCGACAGGGGGACGAGAAGGATCCGCGCGTAACGCCCAACCCACCGCGTCCGCGCCGCGCTCACGTCGTGATACCCCGACTGGCGACACGCCTACCGCTCAATCGCCCAATCCCGAGCGTAGCGCTCCCGCGCGATCCGCGCTCGCCTTGGCGTCCACCTCGCCGGCCACCTCCGCGGGATCATCCGCAGTCGCGCCGGCCAGGACGCGTGCGGGTGTCGCGCGCAGCCGCGCCTCCCGCTCTTGGTGGGCGAGGTTGCGCGCCGCGCTCGTCCGCTGGGGTGCGTGGCTGCGCGCGGGCGCGCAGATATGGGTGTACCGCCTGAGCATGGTCTTGATCGCGTCGGCGCTGGTCTGGGTGGTCTGGCGTGTGCAGGAAGTAACGGGCTCTGGCGGGACGGCGAGCTATTCGGGCGTGTGGTGGCATGTCGTCCTGCGGTGGCTGGAGCTCCTCTGGCTGGCTCCGGCGCCGCTCGCGGTCGCATTGTGGGCTGGCTGGCTGATCTGGGGCGTGGCGGCTCGCCGCGACCCTGCGCCACGCCCCGCGCCCGATGTGGCCGTGCTGGTGGATGGCCCAGCGATCGCGCGTCTTCCGGCCCGGATCGTGTTTCGCTTCGTGACGCGCGGCGAGCAGGTGGATACGTTGCGCGCAAGCGTTGAGGCGGCGCGCGCGGCCATGCGCGCCATGCCCGCGCCGTTCCGACAAGCGGGAACGGTCGCCCCGTACCGCATCGAGATTGTGACCGATGAGCCGCTGCCCGCGTTCGTGGAGCCAGATTGCGCCGTCTACGTTACTCCGCCGGAGTACAAAACCACCGAGCATTCACGCTTCAAGGCGCGTGCGCTGACCTATCTCCAGGAAGCCAGCCCGGCGAAGGGTGACGAATGGCGGCTGTACCTGGATGAAGAAAGCCGGGTGGACGCCTCCGTTGTCGCGGGTGTCTATGACTTCATTGAGCGGGCGGAGCGCGAGACGCGGACACCCGGCCCCGAAGCGCCACGGCGTATCGGGCAGGGCGCGATTCTGTATCAGGGGGGATCGGCGTTCTACCGTGCGGCGGACGCGTTACGCACCGGCGATGATCTGGGCCGATTCCGGCTCCAGTATGGCCTGGGCGCGCCGATCTTCGGAGCGCATGGCTCTTTTCTGCTCGTGCGCGGGATAGACGAGCGCGAATTGACTTTCGATGTTGGGTCGCGCAATTCGATCACGGAGGATGCCGCCTGGGCGCTCCGCGCCTGGTCGCGTGGCTGGCGCTTCGGCTGGGTAGAGGGATATGTGCGCGAGCAGCCGCCGCAGCGTGTGATGGATTTTGTGCGGCAGCGGGCGCGCTGGCTCACCGGCGTGCGGCTGGTGGCGCTCGACCGAGCGGTTCCACTTGGCTACCGGCTGACCCTGATCATCTTTACCATGCTCTGGCAACTCTCGTTCGTGCCGCTGCTTGTCACGGTCGCGGCGCTGGCTACACATACGCCGCCCGTCGCCTGGATGCGTCTACCCGCCGACATCACCTGGGCGACCTTCATGCTGGCCTATCTGCAAGGGCTCGATACGCAGGCCGCGCGCGCGGCGCGAGAGCGCGCCTGGCCAGGTCCCCCCTGGCTGCGGCCATTCTGGCTGATGTGGGCGCGCGTGCGCGCATGGCCGATGGCGCTCGGCATTTTCTGGTATTCCCTGCTGGAGATGTTCGCGGTGGTCTACAGCGTCCGTCGTGAGCATGGTTTTTTCGTGATCCAGAAGCCGCGATTCACGCCCCACGCTGGGAAAACGGTTTCGCTGGCGTCTGAGGAAGCCACGTCCGCGCAAGGAGCGAGCGCCAATGCGTAAACTGACGCGCGTGGTGACGGTGGTTCTCGTCATCAGCAGCGTACTGATCGAGTGGCTGTTGCTGACCGGTTCGCCGCCCTCACGGCAGGCGCTGGCCGATGCGTTCCTACCCGCCGCGCCAGCGGCCCCTGTCCAGTACATACGCCCGGACTTCCAGACTGGCGTGGTCTTCCCGCGCTGGGGGATGAACGCCTACACTTCCTCTGACACCAATTACGGGATTGGCCTGGGCGAGATACAAGATCAGACAGGCGCCCGCTGGATCGAGATGACGCTGAATCTGTATCAGACGGCCTACAACTCTACGTCGGTTTACGCCGCGTCGCATACTCCTACTCCCACCAGCCTGGCGAAGGGTGTGGAACTGGCGCACGCGCACGGATTCCATGTCTTTATCGAGCCACTGCTTTCGCTCGATACGCCCGCGCCGAATGGCGCGTACTGGGCGGGCGCGATCACCTTCCACCATCCGAAAGATATTTCCGCCTGGTTCGAGGGCTATTGGCGGACGCTCAAGCCCTACATGGAAGCCGCCCAACGGGCGGGCGCCGAGCAGATGTCTATTGGCGTCGAGCTTGCGGACCTGGAGGGCGCGCCAGACATATACTGGTACTGGCTCATCGCGCAAGCGCGCTCGGTCTATTCGGGCCGCCTCACCTACGATATGAATTTCACCTCCATCAATCAGCCGGTTCGCCCGTGGATGCGCGATCCTACCCTGGCGGCGTTGGGAGTCTCGCTCTACACCACCATCGCGGGTCCCACAGAAGCGATCCCGCTCAATACCCTCCCAGAGCGCTGGGCTGCGGCCGCCGGAATGCGACTCGACGCCTTTGCCCAGCGCGCTGGCAAGCCAATGTTCATCTCCGAGATTGGCTATCGCAACTCCAGCGACGCGCTATTCCGTCCGTTCCAGCAAACGTCCACCGCGCCGCCCGACCCGCAACTGCAAGCGGCGGCGTACAACGCGGCGCTGCTCTATGCGATGAGTGATCCGCGCATCGAGGGCATCTACTTCTGGGCTTGGTCGCTGCCGCCGTTCTCGCCGAACTGGCTCCCGGCGGCGCGCATGCTGAAGAGTTGGTACACGTCGCCGCTGGCGTAAAGTCGCCTGGTACAAGTCGGTCAAATGTTCTATACTACTCCTGGCGGGCAAATCGCCCGATCAAAGGCCAGGAGGCCCTATGAGCATGCCCAGCGACATGAAGCGGTTCAATCAGGCGCTGGCCGAGGAGTATCGTGCGAATGGCGGCCAGCTCAGCGGGCGGATGGCTGGATCGCGGCTGCTTCTGCTGACAACGACCGGCGCCCGCAGCGGACAGCCGCATACGACGCCGCTGGGCTTCGGCGTGGACGGCGAGCGGCTGATTGTGATCGCCTCCAACAACGCCGCCGCCAGCCATCCAGCCTGGTACTACAACATCCTTGCTAGCCCAGATGTCACGGTTGAGCTTGGCAGCGAGCGGTTCGCGGCCCGCGCCACCATCCTGGACGCCGCGGAGCGCGAGCGGCTGTTACCCCTGGTACGGGAGCGCGTAACGTTCTTCGATGGCCAGCAGGCGAAGACGGAGCGCCAGATTCCAATTGTGATTCTGGCGCGGGCGGGATAGCGCCGCCTACTCCAGCGCGCCGTGGACCTGCTCGCCGCCGATTAGGGTGGCCGCGACTTCCGCCCCGGCGATGCGTTCTGGGGGCAGTGTGAACGGGTCTTCGGCCAGCACGACGAGGTCCGCCAGCTTGCCGGGGGCGAGCGTCCCCTGGCGGTCCTCCTGCATGCCAGCGAAGGCCGCGCCCGCTGTGTAGGCGTAGAGCGCGTCGCGCATGGTCAGCGCCTGATCAGGCAGCCAGGGGCCGGAGCCGGGCGCGCGGTCGTCCTGACGGTTGATGGCGGCGTGCAGGATGCGCAGCGGGTCAGCGGTGTCCACCGGCGTATCGGAGCCGAGCGCGAGCCGCACACCCGCCCGGCGCATCGTCTCGTAGGCGTAGGCGCGGCGGTAGCGGGCTCCCCAGTAGCGCTCCGCCGTGTAGCGGTCCACGACGGCGTGGAATGGCTGCACCGAGGCGACCACGCCCAGCCGCGCCATGCGTTGGATGTCCTCCGGGCGGGCAAGCTGGACATGCTCCAGCCGGATACGCCGCGCGTGGAGCGTGCCCGCGCGCAGCCCAGCCTCGATGCCGTCCAGCGCGGTTTTCACCGCGCGGTCGCCGATGGCGTGGATCGCCATGCCGACGCCGCCCTCCGCCGCCTCGCGCACGACGCGCTCGATCTCTGGCTCGCTGGTGGTCAGCAAGCCGCGCGCCGCCTCCCCAGCCTTGCCTTCGTAGGGATCGAGCATTGCGGCGGTCTGCGAGCCGAGCGCGCCATCCATGAAGATCTTGACCCCCGCGAAGCGCAGGTAGTCATCGCCGAAGCCCGCCTCCAGGCCAAGCCGCAGCGCGTCGGGCAGCGACTGACGGGGGATATAGAGCAGCATGCGCGGGCCAGGCTCGCCCGCCGCTCGCAGCCGCTGCGAGAGATGCAGCGCGCGGTCGCCCTCGATGTTGTGGACGCCGGTGACGCCGCGCGCGCGCAACTCCGCGAGCGTGCGCCGCAACTCCGCCAGCAGCGTGTCATCATCTGGCGGGATGATCGCCGTATCGAGCAGGGCCATCGCGCCGGACTCGTAGAGCATGCCAGTGGGCTGGCCGTCGCCGTCGCGCTCGATGCGCCCGCTGGGTGGGTCCGGAGTGGTGGCGTCAATGCCCGCGTGGCGCAGCGCTTCGGAGTTGACCCAGTAGGAATGGTAATCGTGGCTGGTCAACGCCACCGGCGTCTCAGGCGCGACTGCGTCGAGCGAGGCTTTGCTCGGGAAGCGCTCCGGCGCCCAGTGGTTCTTGTCCCAACTGTGGCCAGTGATCCAGGCGCCCGGCGAAGTTGTGGCCGCGCGCGCCTTGACCAGCGCGACGGCCTCATCCTCCGAGCGCGTCTCGCGCAGGTCCACCTCCAGCCGAGCCTGCGCCGTCATCAGCAGGTGGGTGTGGGCGTCTATGAAGCCAGGCAGCGCCACGCGCCCACCCAGGTCGAGTGTCTCAGTGAGCGGGCCGACCAGCGCGTGGATGTCCGCGTTGTCGCCCGCCGCCAGGATGCGCCCCGACGCGCGGTCTATCGCCAGCGCCGAGACCAGCGGCTGGCTGGCGTCCATCGTGTGGATGACGCCGTTGAGTAGCAGCAGAACAGGCCGCCGTCCGGGTTGCATCGTCGCGCCTCCCTCTGATCTGGGCCGTTTGGCGCCCTTCTCGCGGCGCCGCTGCCCGCGCCATTGTATCGCGTCCAGGGACAAATGCGACAAAAGATACAGCGCACCGTGACGCGCCTGTGAGAGAACTGTGAGCATGCTGAAGGGATGGCCGCGCGCCGCTTCGCGCTGGCGCATCCCATGACATCATCGCGTGTTATACAGGTTTGATTACATGAAGAATCCGATCGCGCTTCCACTGATTCCCTCGCGCCACGATCAGGCGGCGTTCGGGCTGGTCGCGCCCGGCCTGCGCGCGGCGCTGACGCTCGGCGTGGTGGGCGGCTTCGCGATGGCGGCGACGCTCACCACCACCTACGCGCTGGGGTTGGTGAACGGCCCGTGGTGGCTGGGGCTGGCGCAGGCGCATGGCCACCTCCAGCTGTATGGCTGGGCGGGACTGTTCGCGCTGGGCGTCGCCTTGCACTTCGTGCCGCGTCTGCGCGGCGAGCCGCTGGCGCTCCAGCGCTTCGTCCCCTGGATCTTCGGCGCGCTGGTCACGGGGCTGGTTTTGCGGGGAATCGCGCAGCCGCTGGACGCCGCCTCGCCCGGCGCGTTCTGGAGCGTCGCGCTGGTCCTCAGTGGCGCGCTGGAGCTGGTCGCGTTGCTGGGCGCGGTGACGGCGCTGGGGCTGACGCTCTTCGGCAAGCCCGGCATGCGCCAGCGGTCGGCGCTGTGGGGCGTGGCGCCGCTGATGGCGGGCGCGTTCGCCTCGCTGGGGCTGAGCGCGCTCGTCAACGCCGCGAATACCGTCGCGCTGGCTTATCCCGGCGCCGCTGGAATCATCCCCTATACGGGCGATCAGGCGAATGTGACGCTCGGCCTGTTTGGCTACCTGGTCCCGCTGGCGCTGGGGATGTCGGCGCGCACCCTGCCGATGTACGCCGGGCTGGACCCATTCCCGCGCCGGATGCTCTGGCCGCTGGCGGGGCTGTGGTACGCCGGGCTGGCGCTCAGCCTCGCCAGCCTCGCGAACGGCGCGCCGGGTTGGATAGGCGCGCCCGGTGACCTGCTGATGGGCGCCGCGCTGATCGTCTTCATTGGCGGCTTCATCCGCGCGCTGATAGCGCGGGGGCGGCTGCCGAAGAAGGTGGCGGCGCTGGCGCCGGAGCCAGGCGCGCGTGAGCGCGACTATCGCGCGCAAATCCATCAGGAGCGCGGCGATTACGGCCCGTTCGTCGCCATCGTCGCCAGTTCCTACTTCTGGGCGCTGCTCGCGGGCGTCCTTCTGGCGCTCAACGGGATCGCGGGGCTGTTTGGCGGCGCGGCGCTGGTATCGCCGGACGCCATCCGCCACAGCCTGGCGCTGGGCTTCATCGCGCTGCTGATTTGCGGCATCGCGCCGCGCATGATCCCTGGGTTCTCCGGCGGGCGCATCCTGTCGGCGAAGCTGGTCTGGGCGACGCTCTGGCTGGGGGATAGCGCGGCGCTGCTGCGGGTGGGCGCGCTGCTGGCGGCGCCCGCGCTGGCGAGCCTGGGAGGCGCGGGCGCGACGGTGGAGAACGTGCTGTTCGGACTCTCGGGGCCAGTCGGGCTGGCGCTGGCGGCCTGTCTGCTCATCAACTTGTGGCCCGCGCTTGGCCCGCGCCAGGCAGGGCGCGCTTGACGGACAGCTAGGCGTGGCCTACACTTTTACCGGGAACGGGCGTCGGGCCGCCAGTTCGTCGCTGGCGTCGCGCCATTCTGTGATGAGGACCGCAACCATGAGCGCTGATCCACAGACTTCAACACCAGCCGCCGCCGCGGGCAGTGAGCGTTTCGTCAAGATTCCGCACGCGCTGCCGGGCCAGGAATACAAAGCGCCAAAGAATTTCCCGTCACCGTTTATCAACGGCGTTTACCGCATAGCCGCGGTATTGTTGAGCGTGTCGCTGCCTCTGGCGCCCGGCGTGATCTTCTTTATGATTCTGGCGTACTCCAAGGCGATTGAGATGGGTTTCCTGTGGATCTGGATCCCGATGATCATCTTTATCGAGGTGATCGCGGTGTTCGTCGCGTGGGGCATCGCGCGCGAGGCGCTGGGCTATCCAGGCGTCATGTACAGCCCGACGCGCCGCTAGCGACCATGCCCCAGTAGAACCGCACCGCGCGAGCCCACGACGGGAACACCCAGAACGTGTGGGCCTGGCGATCCATGCTGCGCGATTTGGACGGCGCGCCCCCCGGCAGGCGGTTCGCGCGCCGGGGGGCGCGCCGTTCCTCTCAGGGCCCGCGTTTATCTCCGCCCGTTTGCACACGAGTGCGTCGGACACCTGCCTCGTGTGCCACACAAGACGTGCGCAAGTGGCTTAAATTCCGGGTTTGCTGGGTGGTACTCGACGAAATATGGCCGTATAATGTGAGCGCATTCCCCGAGGATTTTCTAGAGCAGTGTGGCTCGTGGCAGTGGGCGGAGCGCGCCCAGGGACTTTTCCAACTGCTCCAATGCGGCGCGCGTATTCCCCAAACACGCCGCGGCTGGATGCGAGGCCGCTATAAGGAGACGGTGATCCGTGGCACGAATTCTTGATACGATTGACTCTCCCGCTCAACTCAAGCGGCTGACGCAAGCCCAGCTCGATCAGCTCGCTGAGGAGATCCGGCGGGAGATCATCGAGACGGTTTCTTTGCGGGGCGGCCACCTTGCCCCCAATCTGGGCGCGGTTGAGCTGACCCTGGCGCTGCATATCGCGTTCGATACGCCGCGCGACCTGCTGGTCTGGGACATTGGCCACCAGGCGTATCCGCACAAGCTGGTGACTGGGCGCCGCGAGACGTTCCGCACGCTCAAGACGCTTGGCGGCATCTCGGGCTACCTGCGCCGCGCGGAGAGCGGGTATGACGCGTTCGGCGCCAGTCATGCCAGCACTTCGATCTCGGCGGCGCTGGGCATGGCCGTCGCCCGCGATCTGAGGGGCGAGGACTTCAATGTCGTCGCGATCATCGGCGATGGCGCGCTGACCGGCGGCATGGCGCTGGAGGCGATCAACCACGCGGGCGCGCTCCACAAGCGGCTGATCGTCGTCCTCAACGACAACGACAAAAGCATCTCGGACAATGTCGGCGCGCTGCATGGCCATCTCAGCCGCCTGCGCGAGCACGGCGCGTTTCGCCGCTTCAAGGACGCCGCCAGCGACACGCTGGAGCATGCCCCCGGTGGTTCGCTGGCCAAGCAGGTGGCCAAGCGCGCCAGTCGCAGCGCCAAGGAGTTCGTGCTGCCCAGCAAGAGCGGCGTGATCTTCGAAGAACTGGGCTTCACCTTCCTTGGCCCGTTCGATGGCCACAACACCGAGGTGATGGTGGATGTTTTCCAGAAGGCCAAGCAACTGGAAGGCCCGATCATCATTCAGGTCGTCACTCAGAAGGGGCGCGGCTGCGACTTCGCCGAGGCTGACCCGACCACCTATCACGGGCCGGGCGCATATGAGCTGGCAACGGGCGAGCTGAAGAAGAAGCCGGGCGAGCCGCCGAAGTATCAGGGCGTCTTCGGTGACGCGCTGGTGGAGCTGGCGCGACGCGACCCGACGATTGTGGGCATTACTGCCGCGATGGCTGAAGGCACCTCGCTCAACAAGCTGGCGAAGGTCTTCCCGGAGCGCTTCTTCGATGTCGGTATCGCCGAGCAGCACGCGGTGACCTTCGCGGCGGGCATGGCGTGCGAGGGCATGCGGCCGGTGGCGGCGATCTACTCGACCTTCCTGCAGCGCGCGTATGACCAGGTGATCCACGATGTCAGCGTGCAGAACCTGCACGTCGTCTTTCCGATGGACCGCGCCGGCCTGGTCGGCGAGGACGGCCACACGCAGCAGGGCGTCTTCGATATCGCTATGTTGCGCACCATCCCGAACATGCAACTGATGGCGCCCAAAGACGAAAACGAGCTGCGGCACATGCTCTACACCGCGCTCTACATGGATGGCCCCGTGGCGCTGCGCTACCCGCGCGGCAGCGGCGTCGGCGTGCCGCTCGACCCGGAGTTCCAGGCGCTGCCTATTGGCAAGGCCGAGCTGTTGACCGATGAAGCGGATATCGCGCGCAGCGATGTGGCGATCCTGGGCTACGGGCATATGGTCCCAATGGTGGAGCAGGCGGCGCGCGAGTTGCTGGCGGAGGAGGGCATTCGCGCGGTGGCGGTCAACGCGCGCTGGGCGAAGCCACTCGATGAGGAGCTGATCCTGCGGCTGGCGAAGGCGACCAGGCGGTTGGTCACCATCGAGGATGGCGTGGCCGCTGGCGGTTTCGGCAGCGCCGTGCTGGAACTGCTCAACGCGCATGGTCTGATGGGCGAGGTGAAGCTGGAGATCATTGGTCTGCCCGACCACTTCATCGAGCATGGCGCGGTCGCGATCCTGCGCGAGCTGAACGGCCTCTCGTCCGGGCATATCAAGCAGGTCGCGCGCGATCTGCTGCGCCCATCGCAAGCGATGGTGGGGGCGCCTGAGGAGGACACGGCGCGCGCGTAGTCACGCATCATATCACGAGCGCGCGCCCTATTCCCCGGCTTTTTCTATGAGGGTCCACCCGGCGTAACCGCGCGGGGTGGGCCTTCGTCTTGTCATATGAGACGCGCATGAAGCGCGCGGCGCCTGCGCAGCATGGTACGCGAGACGCGGGAACTTGACGGTAATGCGCTAGATGCGCGATAATACAGACGGTACAGCGAAGGACACTCGCGCCGGTCGGCGCGGCCCAGGGACGCAATTGGGTCGCGAGACCGCAGTGGGCGAGCGCCTTCCCTCGGTAATGAATCCACCGCTCCAGTACAATTCGGAGCGCGCGACGTACGGGTTAAACGTCCGGTATGAGACGCTGATGAGATGCTGGTGGCGGGGATGATGTGGATTGGGTACAACCTATCGTGAGTATGAGACACAACGCGCGGACGCCCGCGCCCGCCAGAAGCGGACTTGAGTCCGCTTCACCACCTTCAAGCCCTTTGAGTCCTTCAAGCGCTTCCAACCAGACACGCCCCGCGAGCCGTCTTTCTACTGTTCGCTATCAGCGGCCTAGAGCCAGCGCTCCGGCCTCCTCTGATTTCTTTGGCGCGCCTGGCGCTCCGATCGCTCCGCGCCCTTCGCGCCAGGTGATCGCCCCCGCCAGCCATGCCACGCCCGCGCCAGTCCGCGCGGCTACTGCCCCAGCGCGCGACGGATGGATGTCCGCGACGCTCTGGACCGTGTCGAGCGTCTGGCCGAATCACCCAGCGCTGCTCCCACCGCTGCCACGCGAGGCGCGCTCCAGCCAGTTGGAGGAATCCGCCGCCACACGACCAGCGCCACGCGCCGGACGCGCCCCGGAGCGCCAGCCCGTACGCGAGCGGCGCGAGATGGAGCGGGCGCCACGCGACACACGCGCGCCGCGACCGTCCGGGCATGCTGGAGGAGGCGTTTACCGGACACCCGTGTCAGCGGGGGTCTACACACCGCCTATCTCGACCTACACACCCTCACGCGAGCAGCCACGCCACGCCACGCGCCACGCGATGAGCCCGGCGACCTCCGCCGACGCGCGTCCCGTGCGCCCGGCGACGCGCCAGCAGACGCACGCGCGGGTCGCCAGCGCCCACTCGAGCGTCTCAACCTTCCCGGCGAATCTCGATTGGCCGTCGACCTTTGACGACTGGATGATTGACATCATGCGGCGGCGCGCGCTGCGGCTGAATAGCGGCGCGCGCCGCCGCGGCTCGGGCGGCTCGGTGCGCGCGGTGGAGCTGGCGCACATCATGGAGCAGTCACGCGACGAGCGGGGACACTGGATCTGCGCGATCTGCAAGCAGCCCGTCACACTCGATGACCTCTCCTTTGACCATATCGTGGCGCTGGCGGATGGCGGCGAGCACGCGGCGCACAACCTGGCGCCCGCGCACCGCAAGTGCAACGAGATCAAGGGCTCTGAGAAGGCGCAGTACCGCGCGCAGTCGCTCGACCGCTGGCTCACGGAGTGGGCGGCTGGTGGACGCGCGCCGGGCGGCGCTCCGTCCCTTTCCCTTGGGCCCAGCCAGCAACAGCGCTACGCCTAAGACCTCTCGCTTCAGGCATGATGGCCCGCTTCCCCGAACCGGGAGGCGGGCCATTCGGCGCTTTGTTGGCGCTGCTGACGAGGGCGCGTGTGTGTGGGAATGTTTGATACATACGAACCTGCTGGGCCTTTGCGCTGTCCAATGGACGGGAATCCGCTCAAAAAGTGGCAGGGGACAGATGGCCCATGTGGGCTCTTCATCTGGAGAGAGGGCGAACGACACCCAGTAGGCGAAACGGTTGACGAAGAGTTGCGACTGCCAGCCAGCACGCTGGAGCGCTTCACGCTGCCACCCACATTCGGGATCTACAGCTATGATTGCCCGCGCCACAAGCCAATCACTACGACCTGCGCCACGATAGATGGCGTCTGGCGTGTCACCCACGTCAATCCGATCGCGGGCTTTCCGATCGCGGGCTTTGATGGCGCGCAAGCGGATGAGCGTTTTGGGCAGCGGATGGAGGCTGAGCGAGAACGCAAACGAGAACGCAAACGAGAACGCAAAGCTCCACCGCCGCGAGAGTTCGTCTTGCTAGACCTCGCTTCCCAGATGCCTTTTCTGCCCGCTTCCATGCGTGACTGGCCGCGTGAGCGGCTGCTGACCTGGCTGCGGGTGTGGGGAGAGGTTTCCAGGATAGAAACACCATATGATGCGCCTGGCGAAGGTTCATTCATTTTTCGCTCGTGGGTTGGGCGGTCGACGCCGTTTGTCTTATCGAGCGATGGGCGCATGTTTATCCCAGGAACGCACATTCGCGCCTGGGATAAACATGCGCCGTGAGCCCCGCAGGCGCCCGCTACGGCGTGACGGTTGGCAGGGGTGAGAACGTACTGTTCGCGGGGTCGGGGTGGAAGGTGATGGTTTCGGTTCCCAGCGGCAGCAGGATGTTCGACACCGCGTTGTTGAGCGTATAGCGCGTGACGAGCGTGGTCGCCCAGCTCGTTAGACCATTCGGCCCGGCGGAGGAGCTCAGGTCCGCAATACTAAACGGCTGGCTGGCGAGGCCGGGGCCGCTCAGCGCGACACTGAGACGCCCCACCATGGGCTGGCCAGACGTAGGCCTGCCAGCGGTCTCCGCGACCTGGGCGGAGAAGGTGTTTCCCTGGATTGTAGGATTGATCCACGCCCCTTGGGTATGGCGAATATCCACCTCGATGCGCTTGGGAAGCGGCTGGCCTGACTGTGGGCGCAGGACGGCGCTCCAGGCGATACGCACCGTCTGGGCGTTGACCAGCGTCGAAACCTGGATGATTTGCCAGTTAGGCCCGGTGGCGGCGGTGTATATCTGGCGCTTGGCGTTATCTACCGTGTAGCCATGCGCGCTATTCCAAAGCTCTTGCGTCACGCCGTCCACCGAGACGAGTGACGACCATTCGCTATAGCTGACGAGGCTCCAGTTATTCCAGGTGAGCGCGGGGCGCCCAGCGCCGGAATTGGCGTTGTAGCGCATCGCCAGGCTACCCTGGCTGTAGCTCACATTGCCATGGAAGGCGTTCTGCTGTGATTGGGCGACGGTAAGCACGCTACTAAAATGGAGCATCACCAGTATCAGTAGTCCGGCGAGTAGGACGATAGGTGTGAGGTAGTATTTGAGGAACAACAGCAGCCGGGTTGTGAGACGGCTATCGAGCGCCTCATAGAGGCGCCTAGGTTGGCGGAGCATTGGCGTCTTCATGTGTGACTCTCTCCACTGGTCGCGCCGGGCGCGATCTCATGCTCCATCACGTCCGACGCGGGCGGGGCTGGCGCGGGCGCGTAGCTCCATGGAGGCGGGGGCCAAAACAGCGCAACCACACTGAGGATGGTGAACGCGACGCCCAGCAGCGTCATGATTGGCGGGTCTAAGCGCGCGCTGGCCCAGGGCAGAATGGGATAGTCGAGGCCTGTGATTCCAGTGCCGTTGACGAGATCAGCGCGGTGGCCAAAGAACGTGTGATACGCGGTATAGAGGAAGTGGTCAATGGGTACGTGCATGATGGCGAATGCCAGCGGGATGATCCAGAACAGCCGGTAGAACCAGCGCCAGACTCCACCAGAACGTCGCGCCTCCAGCCAGAGGAAGGGCAGCGCGACCAGCGCGTACTGCTCGTTGACGAGCTTGGAGCCGACAAAGAACGCGAAGAGCGTGATCAGGATCATGTGATTGAGGCTCATATCGCGCGTAAATACCCACCACCACGCCAGCAACAGCGTGATGATGAGGGTGGGCATCCCGAAGTTGGCTACGGCGAGCTGGAGAGTGCCGAGGTTCGTTCTGGGGGGGAACATCCCCGGCTGGCTGAAGATGATTTCCCAGTTCATGCCGCCGCCCACGCGCCCGCTGTGGAAGGTGATGACAGTCAACAGGCCGCGCCAAAAGGGCCCGACGAAGAGGATACAGGTGGCGATGAACGCGCCGGTGAAGAGCAGAATCTCGCGCATCGGGCGGCGCTTCTTGATGAGGTAGAGGATGATGGTAGGCGCGGCGAGGGCGGGGATATATTTGACCATCGCGCCGAACGCCAGCGCCACGCCCGCCCATCCCGGCCTACCGCGCGCGATGAGGTACACCGCCGCGAGTAGCCCCAGGACCATGATGGCGTCGAAGGTCCACGCCCCGCTGATGAGCAGGACAAAGGGATTGAGCAGATAGTCGCGCCAGCCACGCACGGCGCCTGACATGCGCGCCAGCAGCGCGGCGATACCGAAATCCGCCAGCCAGATGGGCGCTTTGAAGAGCAGGTAGAAATCGAGCGGGATGATCGGCGTCGCGGTCGCATTGGCAACCGCGAAGGGAATCGGGATAACGTAGCCCGCAGTGGGATGGAGTATGTGGAAGATCTGGGCCGGCAGCCAGTAGATATAGAGCGGGACGGGCGGGTAGGCGTAATACTCGTAGACACTATCCCACCCGGCGGCGCGAGCGATATTTGTCAGTACATTGAATGTGTCGTAGGGTGACTGACCGTGCGCGAGGTCTATGAACATGTTGTAGTCCACCGTAAGGTCCCAATAGTGACCAAACGGTAGCAGGATGACCCGTAGCGCCAGCGCCAGCGCGCCAATGGCGATCAGCAGCCGGCGGCGGCGCGGGCCAGCCTCCCAGCCACGCGCGCTGAGTAGCTCGTCATCCAGCGGCAGCGGCTGCGCAGCCGCGGGCGCGGGAGGCGCGGCCTCGCCGGGAACCGCGCCAGGCGGCGCCAGCGTGGCGGGCGCGCGCGATGGGAGGCGCGGCCATCGTGGGAGGCGCGCGAGGCTCCGCGACAATCGCAACCGTGCGCTTGACATACAACATCCTTTGGCGTGCTGGAAGGAAACGGATGGAGAGCGCTGGCCCGTCTCTTATGGCGCATGCGCGCAGACGCCTGCCCGCGCGGGCCGTGTGGTCGCAACCCCCATGCCGATGAGCGCCGGGACGCCGCGAAACGCGGTCGCATCCATACGGTTCCCCGCTCCGGGCGTGGCGCGCGGCTTGACACGTCCTGAGCTTGTAGTGTATCGTGAGCATGCGGTACGGTTCGTGTGACGCGAACCGCATGCCAATCCTAGGTGGGTAGCTCAATTGGCAGAGCAGTGGTCTCCAAAACCACCGGTTGAAGGTTCGAGTCCTTTCCCACCTGCCCCAGCCCCGGAAGCCTGATGGTTTCTGGGGTTGTTGCGTATGTAGGGGAGAAACCTTCAACCTACCCCTGCTCTGCCAATTGAGCAAACCGCTTGTCGCCAGCCTTCAGACCCCTGGTTCCTGGGCATAAATTAGTCTACCACGTCCCTCGTCTGCCATGGATGGCGACTGACCGACGAAGACTTTTCTGACCCAGCCACATGGAGCGTGCCCCCGTCACATGCCTGATATTCAACCGAAGAGAACTCAGCAGGATGGGTGATAGCGGGAAGGGGCGAGACAGCGGGAAAACCTGTGGACGTGGGGGATTTTTAGCGCGGAGTACCGTCGTGGCGAGGCTCCGAGGTCATGCACCGGCGCAACCCGACATCGCGTCCGCCACCAGCACCGCGTCGAGAAGTGACTGACCCCTTTCGGTACTATCTCCATCAAAGTGAGTGACCCCTTTTGGTTCAGTCACTATTTGTGAGTGACCCGTTTGGGGACTATCACTATCGGAGTGATCCAACACTTTCTGTTACTCACTTTTTGTGAGTGAACACTTTCTGTTGCATCATGTTCGGGGTGAGTGAACACTTTCTGTTTTGTCACTTTTAGTGAGTGAACACTTTCTGTTAGATCAGTGTCCGTTTCTCCTGGATACCGTCTATGATAAAGACTAAGACCAGTATCACCAGTATCAGGAGCGAAGCCCTGATACGAGTCTTTCTTTATCTCAGTCGTCGCTCCGCTCCTCGAACTCAACAGGTGGAGAACGAGGGGGAGCAATGAGTGCGAGCGGACTGTCATCCATTCCAGCGCCTCGACCTGACCACTCACCCTGCGGAGTTCCATCTCTTACACGTGGTTCGCGATATCCAAGCATCATAGATATGGTATGGAGACAGTCCCAAATTGCCTTATTTAGAGGTATTGTTTGTCATTCATGTCGCAACAATATGATATGGAAATGTGGTGGCGTCATCACGAACGTCTTTTTGTGTGTGATGGCATGGTTGTTGGTGATTGAATTCGTGATATGGCCTGTTGCGGTAGCATCACACGGCTTTTCAGTGGAGCTAATAAGGCAGCCAGAATAGTAAGGGAAATAGATCGTTATCGGTGGCGAAAGTCGGCTGAAATTGGCGAGAAATGGCCGGAGCATCACATGGCCATCGTATGGTGATCTCCTGTGGAGCTACGACCGATAGTGACTTGTGTAACGAGTTTTATTCCATTGTACAGATTGGTCATGATTATGGTCATTTGTGCATCGGTCAAGTGGTATAATATATATAGAGTGACAAACACGCGAAGGCCAATCTCAGAGGCGATCGCGTTACCAGTAAACATGAATGTCAGAGCGACGGCCCTGGCATTCTGCTCGTTAACGGACCAGCTCATCGTCACCAACGGTCGAGACAGGTCAAGAAAAGGGAATAGGCGCAATGGACAGATCAACAGTTGTGGTGTCGCGTGCGCAGGCCTACCACACGATCCAGGAAGCCGCTGGGATAGCGGCTCGGGGTGGGCTATTACGCGGTCTACCTCTACGTGCGGCGACATCAGGTGCCAGTTGAGCGGATTGGCCGAACGCTTCTCGTGCGATTAGAGGACCTGGCGCGGATGCGAGTGCCGGTAGGGTCGCTCCAACACGTGAATCAGCAGGAGGGCTAACAGCGCAACGCCACAACGACATAGCGGACTGAGGGGCCACGAGTGCAGCTCGATTGGTCCACTCGCTTGTTAACGGCCAGATTTCACACCATCCACAGTGGAGGAACAAGATGGAGAAGACAGTCGAACTCTACGACCAATGGGCAGCGGCCTATGCGATCGCGACAGGTGTCAGGCTCACGAAGGTCTTGTCGGGCGGGTGGGCAACCTACGTGTTCGACGATCACGATGGACAGGCTAGCCGAGCGCTCGGAGAGTGGCGTGCAAATAAGGCGTTCATCCCGCTCGTGCCTATGCGGAGGCCGTTCGCCACGTTCGCCAACTGACACGTCAACGCTAACAACCAACCCGCATCTCAGTCACACAACCTTACAGCCGCCAAACGGCACCGAACGAGAGGATACTTTCGATGGAGGCAACGGACGGATCAGCGCCCCAGGATTGGGGACGACAAGCAATATGGGTAGGCTGGCGCTATGGCGAGTTGCGTGATTCAGAATCATACGCCAAAGTGCCCATCAATCCATCTACTGGGCGTAACGCTGATGTATCGGACCCACGTACATGGGGGACTCTTGATGAGGCGACGGAATACGCCAAGACGGGCAAAGTCGAGGGAATCGGATTCATCGTGGTCTCGCCTACTGTGGTGATTGATCTTGATAAGTGTCGTGACCCCGAGACTGGCTCCATCACACCAGAAGCTCAGGACATCGTGTGGCAGTTCGAGAGTTACACCGAGGTGTCCCCTTCGGGCAAAGGCCTCCACATCATCGTGAGAGGTGAGTGGCCCACCCGTGGAAACCGTACCCTGGGCATCGAGGTGTACGCGAGCGGTCGCTTTCTCACCTTCACCGGGAACCAACTTCCTGGGACACCTTCCACTATCAAAGAACGCTCAGCGGAACTTGCGGTGTTGTACGCGGAACGCTTCGGAAAGAGCCAGACGACACGCGACGGCTGGGCTGCGGATGAGCCAGTCGAGACCTTCGCTGATGAGGAGATTCTCGCCAAGTGTCGTCGAGGGCGCAACGCCGCGAAATTCAAGGCCTTGTGGGAGGGTGAGACAAGCGCATATGACGGTGACGAGAGCAAGGCGGATATGGCATTGGTTCGCTATCTCTCGCGTTGGACCCACAACCATGAGCAACTTGGATCGTTTGGTCCGGCTGTCAGGGCGCTACCGTGGGAAATGGGGCCGACCCGATGGCCTGTTTGGCACCTATGGGCGGCGTACCATCGCGAACGTGCTGGAGAGTCAGGCGCAGTCTGCTCCCGCCCCTGCTGTGTATCGTGAGATCAAGAAGGCGTACCCCGAGTGGCAGAACGCGCACCGCAGCGACCGCGATCAGGCTATCTATCTCAGTGACCTCGCACAGCAGGCGAAGGGACGGGTACAAGTTCATTTCTGGACCGCACACAGACAGACTGTTGGCCATCGGCTTGCCCCCTGGCCTAGGCAAAACGACGGCGGTATCGGAGGTAGGCGCGGCGTCAAAGGAGTACCCCGAGGGAGAACTCAACATTGCCTGGATCGCGCCTCGAACCGATATGGGAACCAGTACGCCAGCACTCAGGCGTTATCACCATCGTAAACCAGCCACCGCCGAGAATTGCAGCGAGCCTGAACGTGCGCGCATGCGGGCGAAGAAAGGGCTCAACGCCACCACACTCCACGCCAGCCACAACTGCGCGTACAGCCGACAACACATAGATCAGCAGGGCAGCACTGTGTATCAAGTCGCGCATGTCTCGACCCCGTACGTACTGAACCACGTGGGCGGCATCGTGATTGATGAGCTCGATCTGTCCAGGTGGCTTCAGGATTACACGGCGGCGCTCAGTGATATCGTACTGCGGCTCGCGGGTTTCCTGAGGGAAGCGCGGCGAAACAACTGCTTGACGCGGTTGTCCAGGCGATCAGCAAGGCTCACGGCGTCGGTCGGTGGCAAACAAGCGTTCGACGATCTCAACCAACGGTGTGACGGACATTTGGAGGAACTGATCGTCGCATTAGCGCAGGAACCAGAGGCCACGCAAGTTCGCCCAACACGGCGCTTCACCTCGGTCGAAGAGGAACTCGCGACTCCACCTGTCGTGCTGCCACATCTCTACCGTGTGCTGCGTGACGAGTTGCCTTTCTGGCAGCGTGGGCATGAATGGAATAGTCTCCTGCGGCTTGACCCGCCAGAGCCAGTTCTAGGGTGACCGAACCTCGCCTGTTCCTTGAGCCGACGGAAGGGGTATTGCCACCGCGCGTTGTCCTCGATGGGACCGTGGATCGAGAACTGCTGGGTCGGTTGCTGGCGCTGGAGGGGCAGGAGGTTGAGGTGTGGCAACCAGCAGTGCTTCCGCCATCGCACATGCAGCATATCGGTGTTCGGGTCGGGAAGAGCTACGGGAAGACAGGCCTGACCAGATTTAAGAACAGTGAGGACTGACTCTCGTCGCGTCATCGCCGAGGTCCGCTTCATGTTGGATCGGTTCGACCCTGCTGGCGCGCTCCGCAAGGCAGGACGGGTCGGACGTAACGTTTTCAGGAGATTGAAGAGCGCATGCGGCAGGAGTTGGGCATCGCCGAAGGGAAGAGTCTTCACTTCTGGGGCGCGCGTGGTCAATACGATTGGAAGACTGCGACATTCTGTTGGTCGTCGGTACGCCACGGCTTAAGGCTGAGGATGTGGTTCGTCTGACACGGGCGTTGTGGCGAGGCTGACCCGCACGTCATCGACGAGGGCGGTGAGCGGACGGGCAATGGCCGATGGACCTACAACGACGAGCGCGTGCGAGTTGGTAGATAGGTACCTGACGGAGGCGGAGTTGACTCAGGGGCGCCATCGGAACCGTCCCCTGCGACATGACGGACGGATCGTGCTGACGTTTTGTGACGCTGAGGTGCGAGTTCTTGCCGATCACGACAGAAGTGGTCTCGTTTCCGCGGTTCACAGCGGAGGGCACAGTACGGCGTGACGAGCGAAGCCGCGAGGTAGACCAACGGTTGCGTGGGGCGGTGGCGGAATTGATCGCGCAAGGCCGCCGAAGGTAACGCGTACGGGCGTTGGTAGAGATGGTCCCACCTCGATCGCAACGTCGTCACGGTCTGGCTACGGGCATGGAAGGTGGATCAGCTACTCGACGATGAGGGCGATGACCAACACGACGACCTGCATCACGCGCAGCTGACGATGAGCGGAGGCTGCGAGGTGATGGATGACGGATGACTGGATGATGACTGAGGATGGCTATGATAGTCCGTAATCTGTTCAATCGGTTGACGGGTGGTTCGGCCTGGTCCACCACTGTGCGCCATCTGTTCTGATTCATCCAGTACATCTTATATATTGGGGAAATCAGAACAAAGAACAGTCTCGCACAGTGGTGGGACGGGCCGACCGGTCATCAGTACAGCCAAGCCATCAACCGATACCCATCGCCATTAGCCATTGTCCGTCATCCTCCAGACCATGACCTCTATGCCGACCACCCACATGAACGATTCCGTTGTTCATCGCTCACACCAGTCGAGGCTTTGGGCAGCCTACAATGGCGATGTCTATCATCAACCGCACACAAGGAGAAAGATCCCATAGACACCATGGAGACCATTTCGACCGCGCATCTCGAACTGGAGAAGGACGGCTATCTCGACTGGCTCAAGGAACAGTATCTTGGCCACGACGCAGGGACACGCCCATCTGCTATCAACAACCCGCTGAGTCGGTATCTCGCCAGAGGGTGGGCATCACCTCGCGCATCCAGACGGACGGGAAACAGACGTGGCTACTGTTGAATCTGACCCGCAACGACGACTCACACCTGCGTCTGATGCTCCCCGAGTGGACCGTGCCTTTGGCCGTCAAGTATACCCAGCACCGCACCCAGTTTCACAGCGCGGAGCCGCAGCCCGTCGCCGTCACCGTCAGTCAAGCGCTGGATGACGCTGGTGTCCATGGTCTTGTTGACCCGCCCGCCAAGAAGAAGTCGAAACGCTCCTAAACCTATCTTCAGCGCCTGACGGGCTCATGCTACCCACGAGTCCGCCAGGGCCTTGGCCTGCTCCATCACCACCACCGTCATCGCCTCTTGCTGCTCGCTCGGGAACCCCGTTCGCGCAGCACCCGCTTCACCGCCACCCGCATCCTGCCAGGACACTCTCGCGTTCGGTCCAGTCGAGGGCGGCGTTGCGTTTGAGGGTCTGCACCAACTCCCGGGCGATGTCCTTGAGCGCCGCATCATCCAGCACTTGCTTGGCCGTCTCGTTCTGCCCCAGCGCATCGTAGAAGGCCAGTTCATCGTCGCTCAGGCCCAGCCGTTCCCCGCGCGCCTCCGCCTCCCGAACTTCCTTGGCCAGCGCGATGAGTTGTTCGAGAATCTGCGCCGTCTCCAGGGACCGGTTCTCATAGGCCGTGATCGCCTTTTCCAGCGCCTGCCGGAATGAGCTCGCTTCGACCAGCCTCCGTCCCAGCCGGATCGTGATCTCGTCGCGCAGCAGCTTCTGGAGCAGTTCGACGGCGAGGTTGCGTTGGGGAAGGTCGCGCACCTCATCCAGGAAGGCGTCAGAGAGCAGCGCCAGGTTGGGTCGCCGCATCCCCGCCGCCCCGAGGATATCCACCACATCACTCGCCACCACCGCACGGTCTACCAGCTCGCGGATCGCCCCATCCAGCTCCTCACGGGTCCGGCCATTGACCAGCGTCGTCTTGACCAGCGCCGCCCGCACCACCTGGAAGAAGCCCACCTCATCGCGGATCGCCAACGCCCGTTCATCAGGGACACTCAGCGCAAACGCCTTACTGAGCTCCACCACCAACTGGAGATAGCGCTGCTTGCCATCCTCCTGACGCAGCACATGCTCCATCGCCGCCGGGATCACCGCCAGCCGTTCTATGGGTGTGCCAGTCAGGAAGGGGGTGTAGTCAAAGCCAGCGAACATGGCCACCAGGTCGCGGTACTTGCGCAGCAGCAGCCCCACCGCCAGGTCCTGAGGGATTCCCGCCTCGTCGCGATCGCCCTCGGTGTAGTCCATCAGCGCCTGCCGCAGTTGGTCCGCCAGCCCCAGATAGTCCACCACCAGCCCGCCCGGTTTGTCGCGGAATACCCGGTTCACCCGCGCGATGGCCTGCATCAGTCCATGCCCGCGCATCGGCTTGTCCACATACATCGTGTGCAGACAGGGCGCATCAAAGCCGGTCAGCCACATGTCGCGCACAATCACCACTTGGAGGGGATCATCGGGATTGCGCAGCCGGTTGGCCATCGCCTCGCGGCCCGCTTTGGGGCGGATGTGCGGCTGCCAGTTCAACGGGTCCGTGGCGCTCCCGGTCATCACCACCTTGAGGACACCCGTCTTGTCATCGTCGCTGTGCCAGTCTGGCCGTAACGTGATGATGGCCTCGTACAACTCGACACAGATACGCCGACTCATGCAGACGATCAGCGCCTTGCCCTCCAACGCGCCCCGCCGCTCTTCCCAGTGAGTGACGAGGTCCTGGGCGATCAGTTCGATGCGTCGCTTCGCCCCAACCAGCGCCTCCAGCCGCGCCCACTTCGACCGCAGCCGTTCCCGCCCGTCGTCTCCTCCGTTTCCGTCAGCTCCTCGAACTCAGCGTCCAGATGGGGGCGTTCGGTCTCACTCAGCGCCAGTTTCGCCTGCCGTCCCTCGTAGTAGATGCGTACCGTCGCCCCATCCTCGACTGAGCGCTGGAGGTCGTAGCACATCGAGATAGCCGCCAAAGACCGCCTTGGTGCTCCGGTCCGTGGCCTCGATCGGGGTACCGGTAAAGCCAATGAAGGAGGCGTTGGGCAGCGCGTCGCGCAGGTGGCGGGCGAACCCATCAATGAAGTCGTACTGGCTGCGGTGCGCCTCGTCAGCGATGACCACGATGTTGCGCCGGTCGGAGAGTAAGGGATAGGTGGTCACGCCATCTCTCGGGGAAGAACTTCTGGACCGTCGTGAAGACTACCCCACCCGAGGCGACATGGAGCAACTCGCGCAGCTTCTCGCGGCTCTCAGCCTGAACCGGTGTCTGGCGCAAGAGCTCGTGGCCCCGGGAGAACGCGCCCGAAAGCTGGTCGTCGAGGTCGTTGCGATCGGTGAGCACCACCAGCGTCGGGTTGGCCATCTCGGGTGTGAGGATCAGCTTGCCCGCGTAGAAGAGCATCGAGAGACTCTTGCCGCTGCCCTGGGTATGCCAGACGACGCCCACCCGCCGGTCGCCCCCGGGTCCCGTTGCGCGGACCGTCGAAGCGATCGCTTTGTTGACGGCGTGATACTGATGGTAGGCGGCGACTTTCTTGACCAGCGTGCTCTCACCGACCTCGAAGACGATGAAGCTCCGCAGCAGATCGAGGAACCGCGCCTTGTCGAAGACCCCATGCAGCAGGGTATGCAGCTCTAGCGACCCCTTGGCCACCAGCGTCTCACCGTCAATCGTGCGCCAGGGCATGAAGCGTTCCCACGTGGAGGTCAGCGCCCCCATACGGGCCTCAACGCCATCTGAGACGATCAGGACCGCGTTGGTGTGGAAGAGGCTGGGAATGTCGCGCTGATAGGTCTGGAGCTGGTTGTACGCGCCGTGGATCGTGGCGTTCTCATCCGCTGGGTTCTTGAGCTCGATCACCGCCAGGGGCAGGCCATTGACGAAGACCACGATGTCAGGCCGACGGCTCGCGCCCCCCTCCTTCACCGCCACCTGATTGACCACCAGCCAGTCGTTCGCGGCGGGATCAGTAAAGTCGAGCAGGTGGACACGATCACCCTTGATGGAGCCATCCGCCCGGCGATACTCCACCGCCACCCCGTCCGTCAGCAGCCGGTGGACATGGTGGTTCTGCTCGATCAGATCGGGACTGACCACCCGCCGGACCTGCTTGAGCGCCTCCGCACGCGCCTCTGACGGGATTGTGGGATTCAGGCGATCAATGGCCTCGCGTAGACGCTTGACCAACACCACATCTGCGAGAGTCGTCCGCTCGGTGGTTGGGGACTCAGGGGCGATTTCAGGACCGGCCAGCACGGAGTAGCCCAGCCCATCGAACCAGTCCAGCGCTGCCTGCTCGACATCGGACTCCGTGAAGCGCCACGCCATCGCGCCACCCGCTTTCCATCAGCCTCGCGACACCTGAGTCTCGAACAATTGTTCGGCTTCCTTCACACGTACTTCGCCTGAGAGCAGCTTTGGCAAGAGCGTATCGCGTAGATTGGAGAGCGTGCGACTTTCCAGTTCATTTGCGATCTGCTTATCGTGCAAAGGAGCCATCACTGATGACATCCAGACAATCACGTCAGCAGGCGGAACGACGACGAGCGCTTCTGTAAGGTGGCGTCGCTGGATATGCCCCATCGTAGTGGCCTTGTCCGCAGCAATTGAGCGGAATTCTGGCAAGTGATGGTGTATCCAACGGTAGAGAGACGAATGCGGAGAGCTGCTCGATGTGACCTTGAACAGATGCTGATTGAGCCGCCTCGCCCTCCGCACCAGATTCGCGCCTCAAGGCTGCCTGACCAAGAGAAGATCACATCGCCATCGTCAACTACATATTGCGGCGGGACGGCTATATCTGCTTTGTCGCTACCCTCAACGTTGCCTGCTCGTAGCTCGGCGATCTTGATGACCGGCAGAGTCTCGTCACCTTGCGGCGGATACTTTTGCAGCGCGAGACCATTCAGGAAGTCCGCGGTGTCGTCTAGCGACATGACCGACCAGCTAGACGGAATCTCCCCCAGCTCCGACTCCTCAAACCCATCGGGAAACAGCGCCGCCGTCTCCGCATCCATCCCGACCGGCTGCCGGCCCTCGGTCTTGGCGCGCACGGGGTCGAAGTCGACGAACCAGGACTTGAAGATCGCCCGGGCCATGGCCTCCAGCGTCTCGTTCATGCGCCGGTTGAGCTCGATCTTGTCGTCCAGGGTGCCGAGGATGTGGGCGATGGCGCGCTGCTCGGGAAGAGGCGGAACACGAACTGTCAGGTGGTGCAAGGGAGGCTAGCGGAGCGGCCGATACGCTGGCTCACCCGTTGCGGGCGGAGAGCTGCTGCTGACAGGTCGGAACAAATAGTAGTAGAGATTCGGGATCCGGCAATTTTCGTTAGACGTGCGCTACGTCAGTTTGGGCGAACATCACAAACGTTGGGTAAGCGCGGGGGAGCCCAACGCGACTTGCCCACCGTTCCCAAGTCGGACAGCGGAAGCATGGCGCAAGGGCGTCCGTTCCTTTCGTATGCGTCGAAGCCTTCAGCCTCATTGATCGTGACCTCGGGTTGGCCCAGTATCTGGCCACCTTCATCTCGCGCGCGGCTGGATGTACACCTTGGCTGCCGAACTTGCTGGGCCGTGGACGATACCAGCGCTGCTTACGTTCCTCGACTAAGGCTTTCCCATGGTCTGGAGTTCCCAGCGCCGTGTAGATCATGCCAGTCACTTACCATATCCCAGCCCTCTCAGGTTTGCTCGAATGATCTCCTCCAAGCCGCGCCGACTCCGCGAACTGCTCCTCCAGCGTCGCCACCAGCCGCGCCATCTTCTCCTCGAACGGCTCCCCATCATCCTCGACCTCTTCGGCCCCGACATAGCGCCCAGGGGTCAGCACATAGCCGTGGCTTGCGATCTCCTCCGTGTCGCGCCACTTGCAGAAGCCCGGGACATCCTCGTAGTCGCCCTGCCTCCTTCTCACCGCGCCACGCATGATAGGTTCCGGCGATACGGCCTATCTCCTCGTCCGTCAGCTCGCGGTGTGTCCGGTCAACCAGCCGTCCCAGCTTGCGCGCGTCAATGAAGAGCGTCTCGCCTGCGCCGGTCCGGTACCGTGCCTCCTGTCTTGTCGCGCGTCAGAAACCAGAGGCAGGCGGGAATCTGGGTCGAGTAGAAGAGCTGGCCAGGCAGCGCGATCATGCAGTCCACCAGGTCGGCTTCGACGATGGCCTGGCGGATCTCGCCCTCGCCGGACTGATTCGAGGACATCGAGCCATTCGCCAGCACGAAGCCCGCGCAGCCGTTCGGCGCGAGGTGGTGGATGATGTGCTGCACCCAGGCGTAGTTGGCGTTGCCCGGTCGGCGGCAGCGCCATACTCCCAGCGCACGTCGTCACGCAGGCGCTCGCCGCCCCAGTCGCTGATGTTGAACGGCGGATTGGCCAGGATGAAGTCGGCCTGCAGGTCGGGGTGCAGATCAGTTGCGGAAGGTGTCGGCGTTGCGCTCGCCCAGGTTGCCCTCGATGCCGCGAATCGCCAGGTTCATCTTGCACAGTCGCCACGTCGTCGGGTTGGATTCCTGCCCGTAGATCGAGAGGTCGCCGATGCGCCCGCCGTGCGCCTCGACAAACTTCTCGCTCTGCACGAACATGCCGCCCGAACCGCAGCAGGGATCGTACACCCGGCCCTTGTACGGTTCGAGCATCTCGACCAGCAGCTTCACCACGGCCTGCGGGGTGTAGAACTCGCCACCGCTCTTGCCCTCGGCGCTGGCGAACTTGCCCAGGAAATACTCGTACACCCGCCCCAGGATGTCCTGCGAGCGGCTC